>JAXMDB010000005.1:0-393853 GCA_046348995.1 Hyphomicrobiaceae bacterium | reverse complement strand
ATGCGCCCGACCTTCACGACCGGGCAGCCGCCGGCGAACGTCAGCACCACGGCCATCTGCAGGAAGGCGCGGAAGAAGTCGCGGATGTTGTCGGCGCCGTGCTCGGCGAAGCTCTCGGCGCAATCGCCGCCCTGCAGCAGGAAGGCCTTGCCTTGGGCGACCTGGGCGAGCTCGGCGGTAAGCTCGCGCGCCTCACCTGCAAAAAACAGGGGCGGGAAGGATTTGAGCTGTCCCTCGACCTGCGCGAGTGCGGCCTTGTCCGGATAGTCCGGAACCTGCACGACAGGCTTCTTGCGCCAGCTGTCCGGCGTCCACTGCGGCGCCATGGTCATAAACTCCCCAACGACGGTATTGACGATGCTTGGCCGCTATATAGGCCATCGCCCCTGGGATGGCCAGATCAGGGGGGCCCGCTGGTTCCTGTAAACGGCGGCATGGTTGCATGGCCATCGGCAGAAACGCCGTGGCGGCGCAGCACTTTGGCGATCGTCAGCAGAAGGATCTTGAGATCAAGCCATAGGCTCCAGTGATCGACGTACCAGATGTCGAGCGCGAACTTCTGCTCCCAGGAGAGCGCATTGCGTCCTTTGATTTGCGTCCAGCCTGTGATCCCCGGCAGCACGTCGTGCCGGCGCGCCTGCTCGGGGGAATAAAGTGGCAGGTAGCTCATCAGCAGCGGCCGGGGTCCGACGAGGCTCATCTCGCCTCTGAGCACATTCCAGAGCTCGGGGAGCTCGTCGAGGCTGGAGGCCCGGAGCAGCCGCCCGAAACGCGTCAGGCGCTCGGCATCGGAGAGCAGCGCGCCCGAGGCGTCCCGCGCGTCGGTCATCGAGCGGAATTTCACGAGCGTGAACGGCTTGCCGCCAAGACCCGGCCTGACCTGGCGAAAGAGCGCCGGGGTTCCGAGCTTGCGGCGTACGAGCAGGAACAACAGTCCGAGCACCGGCAGCGTCACCGGCAGGCTGAGAAGCACGATCGCCAGATCGAAGGCGCGCTTGGTTGCCGGAATGCGGGATGGTGGAGTGGTTCTCATTACCGGCCGGTATGGCACGGACCGGGCGTGCGGGCCACCGCCTGCGCGCAGGCTATCTACAGCGCCGCCGCCATGCCGCCGTCGACGGCGAGGCCAGCGCCGGTGATGAAGGCCGAGTCGTCGGAGGCGAGGAACAGCGCGGCGCGCGCCACGTCGTCCGGCGAGCCGAAGCGCTTCAACGGCGTCTGGTCGAGCAGCACCTGGCTGAAGCGCGGATTCTTGAGCACCCGCTCGGTCAAAGCCGTCTCGATGAAGCCCGGCGCCAGGAAATTCACGCGGATGCCGAAGGGGGCATACTCGACCGCGAGGCTGCGCGTCAGCGCCGAGACTGCGCCCTTGGTCGCCGAATACGCGGCGAGCTGGCGAAGCCCGCGCGAGGCCATGATCGAAGAGAGATTGACGATCGCGCCGTTACCCGACGCACGCAGCAGGTCGAAGCAATCGCGCGAGAGCCGCACGACGCCATCGAGATTGGCCCCGCGGATCGTCTCCCAGTCCTCGTCCTTCAGGTGCCGGAAGTCCTCGCGGACGTTGAGGCCCGCATTGTTGACGAGCACGTGGAGCTTGCCGCGGACCGTTTTCACGCGCTGGATGAGGAGCGCGACCTCCGACTTCGACGTCACGTCGACGGTGAGGGCTTCGGCCTCCCCGGCCATCGCCGCGATCTCGTCGACGACGGCACGGGCCGCCTCACCGTCGACATCGGTCACGAAAACATAGGCGCCTTCGGCCGCGAGCGATTGCGCGATGGCGCGGCCGATACCGGCCCCCGCCCCCGTGACGATCGCGGTTCTTCCGTCGAAGCGCATAAGGTCTGTCCCCGTTCGGTTGATTCGCTGCTTAGCGGCTTCACCTGAACGGCACAAGGCCGGTGCCCGAACTCTCGGGCGTCAACCATAACTGTGATGCGCGACGCTACTTAACGTAGTTGCGCGCCTTATCCCTCGCCTGGTCCTCGGCACTGCGCTCGGCCGGGGGGCCGTAGCCGCCGCCGCCGGGAGCCTCGAGACGCAGCCGCTTCCCCGCCGGCACGTATTGGCGGCCCTTGCCGTTGAGCTTCGTGCCGTCGTCGAGGGAGACGTTGCCCGGCTTGCCGGCCTCGCCACCCGCCCGGCCGCGGGCGGCGTTCTCGCAGCGGTCGAACATGGCGTTGAAATAGAACTCGTGGCCGGCGGCCGGTGCGATCTCGATCGACTGGCCGAGACCGCCACGATACTTGCCGGCGCCGCCCGAGCCGTCGCGAAGCTCCTTGCGCCAGAAGATCACGGGGCCGACATGCTCGGTCGCCTCGATCGACATGGTGTGCACGCCCGACGGGAAGGCGGTCGCGCCCATGCCGTCCTGCGTCGGCCGGGCGCCCGAGCCGCCCGAGTTGAACATCAGCACCTCGGCGCGCTGCGGACGCATATCGGGGGGCATGTTGCCTGCCACCGGCCGGGCCGAGATGTGAATGTTCCAGAGTGCGCCCGCGCCTTCCGCCGGGACCGTTCCGGGCCGCATCTGATGGATGGCGCCGAGGATGACATCGGGAACGAAGTGGCCGAGCACGTGGCGGACAGCGACGGCAGCCGGACGCTGTGCGTTGAGGATGCAGCCGGCCGGCGCCTCGACCTTGAAAGGTTCCAGCGACGCCCAGTTGTTCGGGATCTCGGGCGCGAGCGCGACCTTGAGGCCGTAGGCCGAATAGGCGGTCGTGTAGATCAGCGGCACGTTGATGCCGCGCGGGCTTTGGCTCGAGGTGCCGTCGAAGTCGACGACGATGTCCTCATCGCGGACGGTCATGGCCACGACCATGTCGATGGCCGCGCCGTAGCCGTCGACGCGCATCGAGTTGCGGTAGGTTCCCTTGGGCAGCGCCTTGATCTTCTCGATCGTCGCCTCGAGCGAGCGCGCGAATACGAACTCGGCGAGCGCGTCGATGTTCTCGAGATCGAACTCCTTCAGCATCTCGATGAGGCGGCGATGTCCCGTCTCGTTGCAGGCGGCGAGCGAATAGACGTCGCCGACGACCTGCTTCGACTCGCGCACGTTATTGTGCAGGATCTTCACGAGATCCTTGTTCACCTTGCCACGCTCGGCGAACTTCATGATCGGGATGCAGATGCCTTCCTCGTAGACCTCGTTGGCGTCCGGCCCGAAACCGCGACCGCCGACGTCGACCACGTGCGCCGTGCAAGCGAAGTAGCCGATGAGCTTGCCCTTGTAGAAGGACGGGCTAACCACCGTCAGGTCATGCAAGTGGCCGGTGCCGAGCCAAGGGTCGTTGGTGATGTAGGCATCGCCCTCGAAGATGTTGTCCTCACCGAGCTCCCGGATGAAGTGTCCGACAGCGGCGGCCATCGCATTGACGTGGCCGGGCGTGCCGGTCACGGCTTGCGCGATCATGCGTCCCTGGCGGTCGAACACACCGGCGGAGAGGTCGCCTGCCTCGCGCACGCTGGTCGAGAAGGCGGTGCGCACGAGCGCCACGGCTTGCTCCTCGACCACCGCGATCAGACGGTTCCACATCACCTGCGAGCGAACGTCGGCAAGAGCCTGTGTCATAGGTCTATCTCCTCAAGCCTGCTGCCGAACGGCCTTGAGGCGCAAGCAGCCGTCCGACTGCATGATCGCCTCGTAGGCGCCGGTGACGATGGTGGTGGTCTCGGCCTCGACGATGGCCGCCGGTCCCGGCACGCGGTCGCCCGCCTTGAGCGATTTCCGCTCGACGATGCGCGCCTCCGCGAAGGCCGACTTGCGCGGCTCGAAAATCTGCCGTTTGCCCGATGGCGTCGCGTCCTTGGCCGCATCGACCATCTTCGTCTTCTCGACCGGGATCGGCGGCGAGCTTGCCCGGAGCGACCAGCTCACGATCTCGACGTCGAGGCCGTCGATGGCGCGGCCGAACAGAGCGGCATAGTTCTCGGTGAAGCGGCGCTCGAACTCGGCGCGGCCCTCCGCGCCATAGGTCTTGATGTCGACGGCGACCGGGATTTCCCAGCCCTGGCCGATGTAGCGCATGTAGGCGGTGAGCTCGCGCACGGGTTTCACGTCCGGTGCACCAGCGCGCACGAAGGACGTCGCCTCCTCCGACAAGGCATCGATGACGGAGTTCACGAGCTTGGCGTCGAACAGACTCAGACGCACATAGGCGCTCTTCACCGACTCGAAGCCGAACGGCGCCTTGAGGAAGCCGATGGCCGAGCCGACGCCGGCACCGGGCGGAATGATGATCTCGTCGATGCCGAGCTTCTCGCCGAGGCGCGCCGCATGCAGCGGCGCCGCGCCACCGAAGGCGATCATGAGAAACGTCGACAGCTCCTTGCCGTTCTCGACCGCGTGCATGCGCGCCGCATTCGACATGTTTTCGTCGACCACCTCGGCGAGGCCGAAGGCGGATGCCGTCTGATCGATGCCGAGCTTTTGGCCGAGGCCCGTCTCGAGCGCCGTCTGCGAGGCCTTGGTGTCGAGCTTGATCGAGCCACCGGCGAAGGCCGCGGGATCGATCTTGCCGAGCACGAGGTCGGCGTCGGTGACGGTCGGCTCCTTGCCGCCGCGCCCGTAGCAGGCGGGACCGGGCTCGGAGCCGGCGCTTTCCGGGCCGACGCGGATCTGGCGCATGCTGTCGACGCGGGCGATCGATCCGCCGCCAGCGCCGATCTCCACCATCTCGATGACCGGGATCGAGATCGGCATGCCGCTGCCCTTCTTGAAGCGATAGGTGCGGGCGACCTCGAAGGTCTTGGCGGTCTTGGGCGTCTTGTCCTCGATCAAGCAGATCTTCGCGGTCGTGCCGCCCATGTCGTAGGACAGCACGCGGTCGAGACCGTAGCGGGCGGCGATGTCGGCGGCGAAGATCGCGCCACCGGCGGGCCCCGACTCGAGCAGGCGCACCGGGAAGGCGATGGCGCTGTCGACGGTAATGATGCCGCCGCCCGAATGCATGATGTAGACCGGGCATTTGACGCCGACGCTTTCCAGGCCGCCGGTGAGCCGCTTCAAGTAGGACGCCATCACCGGCTGCACATAGGCGTTGGCGCAGACCGTGTTGAAGCGCTGGAACTCGCGCATCTGGGGCGAGACTTCCGACGAGATCGAGACCGGCAGTCCGGGACGCTTTTTCGCCAGCACGTCGCGGACGAGGCGCTCGTGGGCGTCGTTCGCATAGGCGTGGATGAGACCCACGGCGACGCTTTCGTAGCCGGCGGCAAGGATCTGATCGACGAGCCTCTCGACCTCGGCACGATCGAGCGCCTTCAGGACCTTGCCGTTCGCATCCATCCGCTCGTCGACGACGTAGCGGTGATCGCGCGAGATCAGCGGCGGCGGCAGCACGATGTTGAGGTCGTACAGCTCGAAGCGGTTCTCGGTCCGCATCTCGACGACGTCGCGGAAGCCCTTAGTCGTGATGAAGGCCGTCTTGGCGCCACGCCGCTCGATGAGCGAGTTCGTCGCGAGCGTCGTGCCGTGGATGACGGAGTCGATCTCGGCCGTCGTGACCCCGGCGAGCTTGGCGACGTCGGCGATGCCCTCGACAATGGCGCGCTCGGGCGCGTCATAGGTCGTCAGAAGCTTCGTCGAATGGAGCTTGCCGCCGACGTCGATGACGATGTCGGTGAAGGTGCCGCCGATGTCCGCACCGATCCTGACCTGCTTACCCTTGTGCGCCATCGCGCTCGTTCTCCCCTGAAGCGGTCCGGCTCCCGATGTCGGGCCAGCGCTTTGCCTCGCAGTTGTATGATGACATATGACGCCGCGGCCCCGAGGGTCAAGGCCGGCGCCCGTCGTGCCGTGGGACAGGACGCCGCGTCAAACGATCCCGAGCCAGTCCCGCTTCTGCTCCGCCGTGAGGTTGCCGCCACAATTCGGAATGACGACCGGGCCGCCGCCGGGCATCCGAAGCACGGCCGCGAGCGCAGCTCCGCCCGTCCCCTCGGCGATGAGGCCCGTGGTTTCGTAGATCAAGCGCATGGCGGCGAGAATCTCATCGTCCGGCACCGTCACGACGCGGTCGACCGCCCGCTTCATGGTGGCAAGAGAGGTCGCCACGGGCTGACGGACCGCGATGCCGTCGGCGATCGTGTCCGTCGTCTCTGTCTCGATGACCCGGCCGGCGTCGAAGGAGAGCTTATAGGAGGGTGCCCCTTCGGCGCAGACGCCGATCACCTCGACATTCGGACGGGCGTGCTTCAGCCAGATGCCGATGCCGTTGATGAGCGCACCGCCACCTACGGGGACGACGGCGGTCGCAAACTCGTGGCCGGCCTCGGTCAGCTCGCGCGCGATCGTGCCGGCGCCTTCGGCGACCTCGGGGAACGCCGCGTCCTCGACGTAGTCGATGCCGTTGTCGGCGGCAAAGCGCTTGGCCGCCGCATTCGCCCCGTCGAAATCGCTGCCCTCGAGGCGCACGTCGGCGCCGAGCTCGCGCATACGGTCAATCTTGATCGGGCTTGCCGTCGTCGCCGCAAAGACGATGACGGTGGCGCCGGAACGCCGCGCGCCGACCGCGAGGCCTTGTCCGAAATTGCCCGCCGAGGCGCAGACGAACCGGAAGCCAGGCTTCGTATAGGTCTGGCAGTAGTTGTCGGCGCCCCGCCCCTTGAACGAGCCGATCGGGTTGGCGCTCTCGTCCTTGATGAGGATCGGGCGCCCAGCGCGCTTGTCGAGGGCCGCGCTCGTCACCACCGGCGTGTCGAGGAACATGGGATCGATGACGGAGGCGGCCCTGACGATCTGCTCGGGCGAGACCGGACGCGGCGTGGCGGACATCTAGCGACCCTTCCATACGGGTTTACGCTTCTCGGCGAAAGCGCGCGGGCCTTCGATCTGGTCCTCGCTGCCATAGAGCATTTCGACGGTTTTGAGCTTGCGGCGGGTGATCAGCGCCATCGTATCCTGGAAGCTGCGGTCCTCGGCCTCGCGCACGACCTCCTTGATGGCGGCGAACACGAGGGGCGGGCCCTCGGCGAGCAGTTGCGCGATCTCGCGCGCCCGCTCCATGTGCTTGCCGGTCGGCACGACCTCGCTCACGAGGCCGTGGTGCTTGGCCTCGGCCGACTCCATGAAGCGTCCGGTGAACAGCATGTCCATGGCGACATGATGAGGAATGCGCTTCGGCAGCTTGATGGTCGCCGCATCGGCCAGCGTGCCAGCCCTGATCTCCGGCAGCGAGAATTTGACATGCTCGGCCGCGACGATGATGTCGGCCGACAAGGCGAGCTCGAAGCCGCCGCCGACGGCCATGCCGTTCAACGCCGCGATAACGGGCTTGTTCAGCCCGAGCAGCTCCTGCAAGCCGCCGAAACCGCCGACTCCGTAATAGACATCGGGTGGCTCGCCGGTCTCGGTGGCGCTCTTCAGGTCCCAACCGGCCGAGAAGAACTTGTCGCCGCCGCCGGTGACGATGGCGACGCGCATCTCCGGGTCGTCGCGAAAGCTCATGAAGGCGTCGCCCATCGCCCGGCTGGTCGGCACATCCATGGCGTTGGCTTTGGGGCGATCGAGCATCAGCTCGAAGATGTGACCGTTGCGCGTAACTTTGACGAACTCGGACATGCGGAGCTCCTTCAGACGGCGAGGCGGATCAGGGCATCGGCGGCGACGGCGCCGTGGCCTTCGGGGCGGATCATCAGCGGGTTGACGTCGAGCTCGACGAGGCTCGCCGTGTTGGCCTCGGCGTAGCGGGCGACGGCGGCGACGGCTTTGACGGCGGCAGCGAGGTCGCCGCGCGGACGGCCGCGGAAACCGTCAAGCAGCTTGAAAGCTCTAAGCGAGCGGATCGCCGTTTCGATCTCAGCGTCAGTCGTGGGCAACAGAAGCGTGCGCGTCTCGGCGAGCAGCTCGACGAGGATGCCGCCCGCCCCGACCACCAGGACAGGCCCGAGCTGGGGATCGCGTATCACGCCGACGATGAGCTCGGCGACGGCATCCGTCACCATGGCTTCGATGAGGAAGCGGTCGGAGAGTTTCGACATACTGCCGATGGCGGCACGAACATCCTCAGCGGACTTGAGGTTCAGTTTGACGCCGCCGGCCTCCGTCTTGTGCAGGATCGTCTCGGAAACGATTTTGGCGACGACCGGATAGCCGATGGCCTCCGCGGCGCGGATACCCTCGTCCGCCGTTCGCACGAGTTGCGACTTCGGCGTCTGAAGCCCGAACTCTGCAAGCCGTCGCTTGCCGTCCCACTCGTCGAGCGCACGCGCCTGTGTGGCATCGAGCGCGTCTGCGGCCAGCGGCTGCCAGACCGGGCGCGCTTCTCCCAAAAAGCTTGCCGCCTCGATCGCGGCGAGGCTTTCGTCCATCCCCATCATCGGCGCGACGCCGCGTGCAATGAGCTCCTTCGCATAGGCCTCGGGCATGCACTCGACGAGCGTCGAGAGCACGGCGGTACGCGCGCCGACGGTCTTCCCCGCGGCGGTAAAGGCGTCGATGCCGGCCTTCCATTCGTCGCCGACGCAGCGGTCACCGCGTGGTACGTCCATGACGATGAAGCCCAAGTCGAAGCGCGATTTCAGCACTTCCGTGAACGTCGTCTCGAGCCGGTCGAACTTGCCCCAGTCGAAGGTGTGATAGTCGAACGGGTTCGAGATCGTGACGATCGGGTTGGTGGTCGGGCGGATGCGTGCGACATCCTCCGGCGTGAAGCCGCGGAAGGTGACGCGATAGCCCTCGCCCGCATCCGACATCATCAGCGCCTCGCCACCCGAGCAGGAGAGCGAAACGATATCGCGACCCGGCAGCGGCCCGTGCACATGAAGAAGCTTCAGCGTCTCGATCAGCACGGTGAGCGAGGCGACTCGCGCGACGCCGAGCTTCTTCAGATAGGCGTCCATCACTTTGTCGGAGCCGGCGAGCGATCCCGTATGGCTCATGGCAAGCGCGGCGCCGCTCTCCGTGCGGCCGGCCTTCAGTGCGACCACCGGTACGCCGAGCGCCCGCGCCTCCGCGACGGCGGTCGCGAACTTGCCGATGTCGTCGATGCCCTCGACGAGCAGACCGATCGCGGTGACGCGGCCCGTCTTGGCGAGCGCCGCGATCATGTCGGAGAGGCCGACCTTCGCCTGATTGCCCAGCGCTGCCAGATAGGCGATCGGCATGCCCCGCTGCACCATCGTCATGTTGAGGGCGATGTTGCCCGACTGCATGAGGATGGCGACGCCGCGCTCGGTGCGCTCGCCGCCGTGCTGGTCGGGCCAGAGCAACGCCCCGTCGATGTAGTTGATCAGGCCGTAGCAGTTGGGCCCGAGGAACGGCATCTCGCCTGCGGCGGCGACGAGATCCTCCTGGAGCTTGGCGCCTTCTGGCCCCGACTCCTTGAAGCCTGCCGCAAAGCAGACGGCGCCGCCGGCTCTGCGCGCGGCGAGGTCGCGCATCGTGTCGACGGCCAGATTGCGGTTAACCGCGACGAAGCTCGCGTCAGGCGCCGCCGGCAGCTCGGCAACAGAGCGGTAGCATTTGAGACCCCGCACCTCGGGTTTCGTCGGATGGACGGGCCAAACCTCTCCCGAAAACCCCATCTTCTGGCACTGCTCGACGACACGCTCGCCCCAGGCACCGCCGAAGACGGCAACGGAGCGGGGCGCAAGCAGGCGAGAGAGGTCTTGGGACATGGTTCGGGGGGCTTTCCAGGCCTGCAATGGGGCTCGCCTTCGATGGCCGCCAGGGCCCCGGTTGTCAACTGCCGGGGCTGCAACGCTGCCTCGGACTATCGCCTGCGCCGCACCGTCTCCCGCCAGGCGATGAGCATGCCGCTGCCGCAGATGAGCGAGATGCCGATCCAGGTCGCCGTCACCGGGAACTCGTTGAAGACGAGGTAGCCGAGGATGACGGTCGAGACCATCTCGAGATAGCTCAACGGGGCGATGACCGAGGCGTCGACGTGCTCGTAGGCCATCGTGAGCAGCAAATGACCGATGCCGCCCGAGGCTCCAAGCGCGGCGAACAGCAGCCAGTCCTCGAGCGTCGGCTGAACCCAAACGAAGGGCATGACGGCGGAGAGCACGAGCCCCGCCAGGATGCAGGTGATGGTTTGCGTCAGGATCGGCGGGTCGGTGCCGGCGAGCCGCCGGGTCGCCAGCGCATAGCAGGCAAAGCACAGGGCGGAAGCGACGGCCCAGAACACGCCGGGCGAGATCACCTGGAAACCGGGACGCACGATGAAGAGCACGCCGATGAAACCGAGCACCACCGCGCTCCAGCGCCAGATGCCGACCCGCTCTTTGAGAAAGACCGGTGCCGCAGCCGTCACGAAGAATGGAAACACGAAGAAGATCGCCAGCGTCTCGGCGAGTGGCAGGAACAGCAAGCCGGCGAAGTAGGTGATGTTGGAGGCGGGCAGCAGGAAGGCGCGCAGCACCTGCGTGCCCGGTCGCGTCGGCCAGAGCCCACGCGGCCCGTAGAGCCAGAGCGAGATCGGCAGCGCGACGATCGTCTGGCAGACATAGCGCCCCCAGGCAATCTGGAGGACATGGATCGTATCGCCGAGCAGCTTCGCGGTCGTATCGACATACGGCAGCACGATCATGGCGGCGAGCATGATCAGGATGCCCTTGAGGGGCACGCGCTCCTTGACTGCGGTGACGCTCGTCATCCGCCGAGCGGCCTCAGCATCCCGCGCGAAATAATGTGGCGCTGGATCTCGCTGGTCCCTTCCCAGATGCGTTCCACGCGAGAGTCCCGCCAGATGCGCTCGAGCGGAAGATCGCTCATCAATCCCATGCCGCCGTGGATCTGGATGGCTTCGTCGGCGATGAAGGCCAAGACCTCCGTGGCCTTGAGCTTGGCCATCGCCATGTCCATGTCGGTCACGGTTTTCTGGTCGAACTTCCAGGCCGCTTCCATCGTCAGCAGCTCGGCGGCGCGAAGCTCCATCGCCATGTCCGCGAGCTTGAAGGACACGCCCTGGAATTTACCGATCTGCTGGCCGAACTGCTGGCGATCGACGGCCCATTGCTTGGCGAGCCCGAGCGCGCGGTCGGCGCGACCCAAGCAGGTCGAGGCGACTTGCAGACGCGTGGCGCCGAGCCATTCGTTCGCCACCTCGAAGCCCTTGTGAACCTCGCCCAGAACCTGAGATTTCGGCACCCGGCAATCGGTGAACTCGAGAATGCAATTGTTGTAACCGCGATGCGAGACGTTCTTGTAGCCCTCGCGCACCGTGAAGCCCGGATGCCCCTTGTCGATCAGGAACGCCGTGATGAGCTTCTTCGTGCCGCGCGACGTCTCCTCCTCGCCGGTCGCCGCGAACAGGATGACGAAGCTCGCCTCGTCGGCGTGGCTGATGAAGTGCTTCGTGCCGTTGATGACGAAGTCGTCGCCGTCGGCGCGGGCAAAAGTCTTCATGCCGCGGAGATCCGAGCCAGCGCCAGGCTCGGTGAGGGCAAGACAGTCCGACGTCTCGCCGCGGATCGAGGGAAAGAGATAGCGCTCGCGCTGCTCTTTGTTGCAGGCCATCAGGATGTTCGATGGCCGCGCCACGCAGGTGTAGTGGAGCACATAGCTCGTCCGTCCGAGCTCGCGCTCGTACAGCACCCAAGTCAGCGTATCGAGCCCGGCTCCCCCGACCTCGGCCGGCATGTTGGCGGCATAGAGGCCGGCCGCGATGGCCTTCGCTTTCAGCGCGTCGCGCACCTCGGGACGGAGCTTCCCCGTCGCCTCGATCTCTGCCTCGTGCGGGTAAAGCTCGGTCTCGACGAAGGCGCGGGTGGTGTCGACGATGAGCCGCTGCTCGTCGGTGAGGGAGAAATCCATGTGTGCGTCCTGACTATTCGGCGGCTTCGCGGAGAGAGGTTGCTGCCCGAAGTTTCTTCAGTCCGGCCTTCATTGAACTCTTTCGCGCTTTCCAGAGATCATAAGAGGCCTGGCGGGCGAGCCAGAACTCCGCAGAACCGCCAATGACCTTCTCCAGTCGAATGGCCATCTCGGCGGTGATGCCCTGACGCTCGGCTAGAAGGTCGTAAAGGGTCTGACGTGATACACCGAGGGCTTTGGCAAAGGCTGCCTTGCTGATCTTGAGGGCGGGGAGGACATCCTCGCGCAAGCCCTCCGCCGGATGCGGTACGGGATGGCTAGGGTGGCGTCGGGATGTCCTCATCGGTGACCTCTCCTCAATGATAGTCCTCGTAGTCGACGTCGAGGGCATCGGGTCCATGGTCCGACCAACCGAACGTCAATCGCCAGTTCTTGTTGACACGCACGGCGTACCGGCCGGACTGATCGCCCACGAGGGGATGGAAGTAGCTGCCGGGAAGATTCATGTCTTCCGGAGCCTTCGCGTCCTCCAGGTCGGCAAGCAAGCGTCGTAGGCGCTCGACATGCCGCGCATCGACCCGCCGGACCTCGCCTTTCCACCAGAAAGGCTCGAGGGCTTTGCTGCGGAAGCTGACGATCATCGACGACGCCCGTCAGATGTAAGGCATCGCCTTACGCATGTCAACCAAAGCCTTACATCACCCCTTCTTCAACCCCACCGACCTTCCGACCTCCTTGGGATGCGGAATGGTATCCTGCCCCTTCTGCACCTCGGCGAGCTTGGCCATCACATCCGGAGTGAACTCCACGACCGCCTTGGCCTTCGTGTCGACGTTGAGCATCACCTGCTCGCAGGTCGCCAGCACCTCGTTCGTCTGGGCGTGATGCATGCTCATGAAGAAGTGGATCTTCTTCCGGTCGTGGCCGAGCAGTTGCGTCGTCACATAGATCGGCGCGTGGGCTGCGACCTCCTTGCGGTAGATCGTATGCGTCTCGGCCGTATAGAGGCTGCGTCCGGCCTTGATGTACTCCTGCCCCGCACCGATCAGCACCATGATGCCGTCCGAGCCGCGCGTGAACACCTCGTGATAGCGGCTGTCATTGAGATGGCCGTTGTAGTCGGTCCACTCGGCCGGGATCGCCATGTCGAGCAGACGCAGCGGCTTGGTGAGGTCATGCTTGAGGTCGGGCCTGACCGAGACCGACTTGTCGATGAGCAAGCGCTCATAGTCGGCGAGCGTCTGGCCGGCGCCCCAGCCCTGCCCTTTCAGCGCCTGGAAGACGGCGATGAGGCAGTCGTCGCGCTTCCTCTCGAGCTCGCGGATCGATAGGCCCTTGGCCTGGTCGTCCGACTGGGCGGCGACCTTGTCGATCAGCGCGTCGGTGAGCTCGGGCACGTCCATCAGCTTCGTCCACGGCCATTTGAGCGCCGGTCCGAACTGGCTCATGAAGTGGCGCATGCCATCGGGCCCGCCGGCGATACGATAGATTTGGAACGTGCCCATGAAGCTCCAGCGCAGGCCCGGGCCATAGCGCATGGCGTCGTCGATTTCCTCGGCGGTGGCGACCCCGTCGTTGACGAGCCAGAGGGCCTCGCGCCACAGCGCCTCCATCAGGCGATCGGCGATGAAGGCATCGACCTCCTTCTTCACGTGCAGCGGCTGCATGCCGATCTCGCGATAGAAGGCCATCGCCTTGTCGATGAAGGGCTTGGTGGTCTTCTCGCCGCCGACGACCTCGACCAGCGGCATCAGATAGACCGGGTTGAACGGATGCCCGACGAGGAAGCGCTCGGGGTGCTTCATCTTGGATTGCAGCTTCGAGGGGAGCAGGCCAGAGGTCGAGGAGCCGATCAGGATGTCCGGGCGGCAGTGCGCGTCGACGTCGGCGAGCAACTTCATCTTGAGATCTTCGCGCTCGGGCGCGCTCTCCTGGATGAAGTCGGCGTCGTGCACGGCTTCGGCGAGATCACGCACGACCTTGACGGTACCCTTGCGTCCGCGCGGCGCCATCGTGAGCTTCGCCTGCGCGCGATCGGCGTTCGCCATGACCTCGGCGAGCCGCGTTTCGGCCTCCGGATGCGGATCGAGAATTTTCACGTCGATCCCGTTCCAGGCGAGCCGCGCGGCCCAAGCCGAGCCGATGACGCCGGCGCCGATGCAGGCGGCTTTGGTGACGGTGGTCATGTGGATGTCCTCAAAAGGGGCGAGTTGCGAATGGCGAATGGGGTACTGCAATAGTCGCGAAGCGTCACCGCAAATGGCGATCAGCACTCGAGCTGCCGTACGTCAGACCGGCAATCGCGCCCCACTCGCCATTCGCCACTGCCTATTCGCGCCTGTTCACGTCACTTCCGTATGCCCATCCACCGCGACCTCTTGGCCAGAGATACGGGCACCGGCCTCGGACGTCAGGAACAGGATCGCATTGGCGATGTCCTGCGGCGAGATGAAGGTCTTCAACGAGGCTTGGTCGGCGTACTGGGCCCGCACCTCGTTGACGCTGCGGCCGGTCTTGGCCGCTTCCGCCGCAATCACGCGATCGATCCGGTCGCCCTCGACGGCACCGGGGCAGATGCAGTTCGAGCGGATACCGAAGGGGCCGAGCTCGGTGGCGAGCGTCTTCGTTAGGCCGCGGATTGCCCACTTGGCCGAGCAGTAAGGCGAGCGGCGGGCAAAGCCGAACAGGCCCGCCGTCGACGACAGGTTGATGATCGAGCCGCTGCGCTGAGCCTTCAGATGTGGAATGGCCGCCTTGGCGCAGAGAAACGCCGCATCGAGATTGACGGCGAGGCACCTCCGCCAGTCCTCGAACGAGAGCTCCTCGACGGGCAGGGTCGGGCCGGCGATTCCGGCCATGCTGACAAGCACGTCGAGGCCGCCGAGGTGCTTCAGCGCGGCCTGGAAGAAGGTTGCCACCTGCGCCTCGTCGGCGACGTCGGCGACCATCCCCTTGAGCTTCGGCTCCTCGGCGAGCGTCGCCTCCAGCGCCGGCTTGTCGACATCGCAGATGAAGACCTTGGCGCCGGCCTTGACGTAAGCGAGCGCGGTGACGCGGCCGATGCCGGAGCCGGCCGCCGTGATGATGACGCGTTGATTGGCGTGGGTCATGTGGAATGGGCGAGTGGCGAATGGCGAATGGCAATTAGGGAGACAGGGCGTGACCCGAACAGTCCGCTACCCCATTCGCCATTCGCCACTCACCATTCGCCCCTTCGCTAGCCCCTCTTCTTGAGCTTCAGCTTCTTGCGGGTCTCCTCGGCGCTCATGATCGAGCAGCCCATGTTGGCGAGGATGCTGCTTGCCCGCTCAACGAGTTGGCCGTTCGTCGCAAGCACGCCCTTGGACAGATAGATATTGTCCTCGAGACCGACGCGCACGTTGCCACCGGCGAGCACCGCCTGCGCCACCCACGGCATCTGCATGCGGCTGATGGCGAAGCTCGACCAGATGGCGCCTTGCGGCATGTTGTTGACCATCGCCATGAACGAGTTGACGTCGGAGGGCGCACCGTAGGGGATGCCCATGCAGAGCTGGATCAGCACGGGATCATCCAGCAGGCCGTCCTTCATCAAATCCTTGACCTGCCAGAGCTGGCCCGTGTCGAACACCTCGCACTCGGGCTTCACGCCGTAGTCCTGCATCAGCTTCGCCATGACCTTCAGCGTCGCCGGGCCGTTCACCATGATGTTGTCGGTGCCGCCCAAGAAATTCATCGTGCCGCAGTCGAGCGTGCAGATCTCGGGCAGCAGCTCCTTGACGTGCAGCAGACGCTCGGTGGCGCCGACGAGGTCGGTGCTCTTGTCCTGCGGCAGCGGCTTCTCGGGCGGCCCGAGCACGAGATCGCCGCCCATGCCGGCGGTGAGGTTGATGATGACATCGACACCCGACGAGCGGATGCGGTCAACGGCCTCCTTGTAGTAGGCGACCGACCGCGAGCCGGCGCCGGTCTTGGGCTCGCGCACGTGCAGATGCACGATCGCGGCACCGGCCTTGGCCGCCTCGATCGCCGAGTCGGCGATCTGCTTCGGCGTGACCGGGACTTTGTCGCTCTTGTCGGTCGTGGCACCGGCGCCCGTGACGGGGCAGGTGATGAAGACGTTCCAGTTCATCATAGGCGTGGTTCCTGTTCCTCTGGCTCGGCACAAAGCTAGTCGGCCCAGCACCCGCCCGCTAGACTTATCGCGCTGTTGGAAATGCAAATTGCGACGGGCTGGGCCTTGGGATGGGCATGGATTCGGTCGAGTTGCTCGAGGCCTTCGAGGAGGCCTTCGACATCGTCATCACGGATGAAATGGCGGAAAGCCTGCGCACGGTCGGCGATGCGCATCGTGCGATCCTGTCACTGCTGGCCGCAAAAGGCACGCCTCAGAACGCGGGCGACGTCTACGAGCTCCTGGTCCGGATCATCGCCCGTCAGATGGTCGTGAGGCCTGAGAAGCTCACCCCAGAGACCCGCTTCGTCGACGATCTTAAGATCGACTGACGGCCCTGCTCGCGAGACAAATTCCTCTCCTGACAAAACGCTGACGCCAGCTGTCAGCCACGTGTCACGACCTCCTGTGTACGGATCACATCCCGTCGCTCCTCCCGCGACAAACACACATGGAGAAGATCATGAAGCTCGCTTTCGCCACTGCCGCACTCTCGCTCGGCCTCCTCGCCTCCGGCACGGCTTTCGCCGACGGCCTCGACAAGTGCACGGACGAGGCCAAGGACAAATGGATGACGCAAGAGCAGATCTCGGCCAAGGCTGTGGAGCTCGGCTACGAGGTCAAGAAGGTCGAGGAAACCGGCACCTGCTACGAGATCTACGGCGTGAAGGACGGCAAGACCTTCGAGATGTTCCTGAACCCGGTCACCGCCGAGGTCATGCTCTCCGAAGAGAAGGGCTCTTGAGCTCGAGCGACATCGGCGCTGTCTCCGGCGGTTCCCGCACCCCGGAGACGGTGCTCGTCTGGGATCTCGCGGTCCGCGTCTTTCATTGGGCGCTGGCCGCGAGCATCCTGGCCGCTTATCTGACATCGGATGGCCTGGGCAAAGTGCATCGGCTCGCCGGCTATACCGCTGTGGGCCTGCTCGTGTTCCGCATCGTCTGGGGATTTGCCGGCACCAAGCATGCCCGCTTCGCCGATTTCGTCCGCGCTCCGGCAACCGTTCTCGGCTACATCCGCGATATCCTGCGCGGTGACGCCCCTCGCAGCCTCGGCCACAACCCGGCTGGCGGCGCGATGATTCTGGCCCTCCTTGCGGTCGTCGCCGGGATCGGCACCACCGGCCTGATGATGGAGAGCACCCGCTTCTTCGGCTCAGACTGGGTCGAGACCGTGCACAAGTCCCTCGTCTACAGCCTGTTCGTTCTGATCCCGCTGCACGTGCTGGGTGTCATCCACGCCAGCCGCTCACATCGCGAGAACCTCGCTCTCTCCATGGTCACCGGTCGCAAGCCGATCCAAGGCACCGCCGGCGAGGACGAAGCGCTCCGGCGCGAGCTCGATACGCGATTGCGCGCGACGAACGGACTGACGCTGGCGGCAATTTTCGCGATGCTGGTGGTGGTCGGTTGGCCGCAGGTCCGGGCGCAACTCGACGTGCTCGAGAAACGGCGCGAAGTTGCCGAGGCGGCCACCAAGAAAACGCAGACCAAGCCGGTGCTCGAAGCCACGGTGAGCGCGGTCGAGACCACCGCGGCGACGGCAACGGCTTCGGCGCCAGCTGCCGCTGGAACACCTTCGGCCAAGGCGAAGGCGCTGACACCGCGGGCCTCGCTCACGCCCGTTGGGGATGGGGAGCTTGCTCTTGCCGTAGAGACCAGCGTTTCCCCGGCCGCCGCACTCCCCGACACGCCCGTACAAGCCAATCCCGGCCCGGCGCTTGCGGCCATGACCCAGCACACGTTGGGTGAAATCGCGTCAGGGGCGCAACCGCGACCGGCCTTCGAGGCCGCGATGCTCACGCCCGATGTCGCGGCCACCGCAGCGAAGGAACCGCGTTCCTCCACGTCACGCCGAATGACATCGCACAAGGCCAGGTCCGACGCTGCTCCAACGACCAGCCGCTCCAGCGCGTCGAGAAAAACCTCCAAATCCGTAGCGCGGGCTCAGGAACCCCGTCGACCTGCGAGGCGTGCGCCGGCATCCGCAAAGGTCACGGCGACCAGCACGCGCACTCCAACGCAGCTTGCCGCCAAGCGGCATCCCGCGCCCAAAGTGAGCGCGGCCTTGCAAAGCAAGAAGCCCGGCAAAGGCGTAGGACGCGGCCGCAGCGGATCGAGCGGTAAAGGCCGGGGCGGCAGCTCCGGTCATGGCTCAGCAAACTCGGGACACGGCTCGGGGAATTCCGGCAAGGGATCTGGCGGAGGGGGCTCATCCGGCTCGGGGGGAGGTCACGGCAGCAGCGGCGGTGGAGGCGGCAGCTAGGCCGCTTCCCGTCCCGCACGTGACCACGAGGGACCGGCCGGCGCCGCACACGCCGGCCGGTTTCGTTCTCCCCTCAACCGATCCCGAGCTCCTTGGCAGCGGCTCGCATCTGATCGTCGACCGCCAGTGCTTTGCGGGCCTTCAGATCGAACAGGACGGAAACCACGTCGGCGGTGGCGTGCAGATCGCCCGTCTCGGTGTTGTAGAGATCGTGGTGATACTCGATCGCCTTCGATCCGACTCGCGTCAGCCGGCTCTTCACGTAGACGAGCGCGCCGGAGTGCGTCTCGTGCTTGTACTCCATAGTGATCTTGACGTCGGCCCAACCGCACTGGGCGGCCTGGATCTCCGAGAAACGGCGCAGCCTGCCCAAGATGTGGAAGCTCGACGCATCGAAGATGGCGCAATAGAACTGCGTGTTCATGTGCCCCATGTTGTCGCACTGCCACGGGTAAATCGTGTTGCGGTAGGTCTCGATCTCGACGGCCATCGGGTGCTCGCTCGTCCTGTTCCAGAAATGCAGTTCGGCGCGATACAATCATATCGGCCGCAGGCTGCAAAGCCATTGGCCCGCGCGCATCAGCCGATGAGGCTCCAGAGGAACCGCGTGCCGACGAACAGCATGAAGGCGGCAAAGGCCATGCCGAGCGTGCGCTTCGAGAATCTGTGGGCGCTGGCGACGCCGTAGCCGGCCGCAAGCAGACTCGAGGGCACGACGAGCGCTGCGCCGATGAGGCTGACATAGCCGACCGACCCGAACGGCAGTCCCGGGTGTCCCCAGCCCGTCAGCGCATAGCCGATGACGCCCGGCAGCGCGATGAGCGGTCCGATCCCTGAAGCGGTCGCCAGCGCCTTCAGCATGTCGCGGCCGTAGAAGGTCATGAAGCCGGTGATGAAGGCGCCGCCGCCGATGCCGTTGAGCGCGGAGGCAAATCCCGTCACGAGGCCGACGCCCCAGCGCACGCCCATGCCGGGAAGCTCGTCGCCCAGCCGCCACCGATCGGCGCCGGTCAGCTGCTTTGCCGCCATCACGTACGCGACGACGACGAACACCGCTTTGAGGAACGACCCATCGACGACGCCGGCCACGAGAATGCCGGCGAGCACGCCGACGAGCACACCCGGCCCGACGGTCCTCAGCACCTCGATGTCGACCGCGCCGCGCTTGCGATGCAGGAGGAACGAGCGGATCGACGTCGGCAGGATGACCGCGAGCGAGGTCCCGACCGCCAGATGCATGCGAATCTCGTCGTCGACGCCGACGATGCGGAACACCTCATACAGAATTGGCACCGCGATGCCGCCACCGCCGATGCCGAGCAAGCCGGCGAGGTAGCCGACGACGAGGCCAGCAGCGACGAGTGCTCCGGCAACGAAAACGATCTCCGAGGGTGTCAGGCCGCTCAGCATGCATGCTCCTCAAGCCGCTCGACGGGCCATCGCCTCGAAGACAGCGTCGAGCGCCCGGTCGATCACCTCGACGCCGGCGCCACGCCGCGCACCCTCCTCCGAGAGGATCCGCCGGAACAGCCGTCCGCCCGGCTCGGCATGGAACAGTCCCATCAGCGGCTTGACCAGCGTCGTCAATCGGATGCCGCGAGCGAGTTGTGCGGCCACGTAGGGGCGATAGCGCTGCACAACCTCGAAGCGATCGGGCACGGAGGTGTCCTCGTCGAAGACGCGCCGGTCGACATCGGCGAGGATGTAGGGGGTTTGGTAGGCCGCGCGGCCGAGCATCACGCCATCGACTTGGCTCAGATGCGCGAGGGCCTCGTCGATGCCGACGATGCCGCCATTGATGACGATCGTCAGGTCGGGTCGCTCGGCCTTCAGGCGATAGACGCGATCGTAGTCGAGCGGCGGAACCTCGCGATTTTCCTTGGGCGAGAGCCCCTGCAGCCAGGCCTTGCGCGCATGCACGATGAAGGTCCGGCAGCCGGCCGCTGCGACGGCATCGATGAAGCGGCGGAAGTCGGCCTCGGCATCCTGGTCGTCGATGCCGATCCGGCATTTGACGGTTACGGGAACGTCGACGCGCACTTGCATAGCAGCGAACAGCCGGGCCACGAGCGCGGGCTCCGCCATCAAGCACGCGCCGAAGCGGCCGTTTTGGACGCGATCGGACGGGCAGCCGCAGTTGAGATTGATCTCGTCGTAGCCGGCGGCCGCCCCGATCGCCGCCGCTTGGGCGAGGTCGTTCGCATCGGAGCCGCCGAGTTGCAGCGCCACGGGATGCTCGATGGGATCGAACCCAAGCAACTTTTCCCGGTCCCCATGAATGACGGCGCCCGTCGTCACCATTTCGGTGTACAAGAGCGCCCGGGCCGACAGCAGCCGGTGCAGAACGCGCGCATGCCGGTCCGTCCAATCCATCATGGGCGCGACGGAAACTTTGTGCATTCGCGGCGGCACGATCTCTCTCACATTCTCCAAACCGGACAACGGCACGCAAGCTTTGCTCACGAATTAGCCGTTCGAGCAATTGGGAAAGCGTGCTTTGCTCAATGCCACGGCTATCCGGTTGTCATCCCGGCGGGTTTCTGCGACGAAACTCCGGCAGGGATCCGGCAGGGAAGGCGTCCATGGCCATCGACAATCGGTTGCGGGAATGGATCGCGGCGACGCCCGTGGGCCGGCTCGCCGGCATCGAGCTTTCCCCCGTCACCCACACCGAGCGTCTCGTCTCGATGACGGGCGGCTTTGCGGCCATCCTGCTGCTCATCATGACCGAGCAACATCTCCTGGGCGAGACCGGCGCGGGCATGCTCATCGCCTCGATGGGGGCGAGTGCGGTGCTGCTGTTCGCCGTCCCCCACGGTGCGCTGTCGCAGCCGTGGGCCGTCGTCATCGGTCACGTGGCGTCGGCCTTCGTCGGCGTCACGGTCGCCAAGCTCGTACCCAATCCGATGCTCGCCGCCGCGTTCGCCGTCGGTATCGCCATCGGACTTATGCACTACCTGCGCGCCATCCATCCGCCCGGAGGCGCGACGGCGCTAACGGCCGTCATCGGTGGCGCCCAAGTCCACGACCTCGGCTACACGTTCGTGCTGACCCCGGTGCTGATCAACGCCCTGCTGATGGTCGTCGCGGCGGTGGTGATCAACATGGCGTTCGCCTGGCGGCGCTATCCGGCAGCTCTCGCGCCAGCCTCGGCGAAACGCAAACCCTCCCCCGACCAGGAGCTGTCGCACGCCGATTTCATCGCGGCGCTGCAGCGCATCGGCACCTTCGTCGACATCAGCGAGGACGAGTTCACACTGTTGCGCAAGCTCATGCGCGAGCAGGAAGCCGCGCACGGGTCAGCCAAGCGCTGACCTCTACGCGAGCGTGGCGCGGAGCATCCAGGCCGCCTTCTCGTGAGCGGCGAGCCGCTCCGTCAGCATGTCCGTCGTCACGACATCCTTGGCGTCGTCGCTTCTCTCGCACATCTCGCGCAGCGACCGGCTGATCGTCTCGTGATCGGCGAGCAGGTTCGCGACCATCTCCTCGGCACGACGGTCGGCCGTCTCCTCCTTGATCGCGGCGGCGGCGAGCATCTCGGAGAACGATGTCGGCGTCTTCTGCCCGAGCTGGCGGATGCGCTCGGCAATCACGTCGGTCGCCTCGAAGAGGTCCTTGTACTGCAATTCGAGGAGCTCGTGCAGATCGAAGAACGTCCGCCCCGTCACGTTCCAATGGTAGACATGTGTCTTGACGAGCAGCGCGTAGGTGTCGCCCAGCGCCGCGCCGAGCAAACCCGCGATCTCGTTACGAGCCTTGGCCTCGATCCCGGTTCCGGCAGTCTCTTTCTTCGGCATGGACGCTCCTCCTCGCGTGACGGCTGAAGAGCAAAATGCCGAACGTGGGAGAAAAGTTGCCTTGGCCGTAGCTCAAACGAGCTTGAGGATAGCCTGCCCGATGGGTCCGAAATCCGCGACGACCGTGTCGCCGGCGGCGACCGGCAGGATCGAGGTCGCGGTGCCGGTGTTGTGGATGTGGCCGGCCTTGAGGCCATCGCCGGCCTTGCGGCGGGCGTTAGCGAGCCAAACGAAGGCGGTCATCGGATCACCGAGGATGTTGGCGCCGGTGCCGCGCCGCTGCGCGACGCCGTTGACGGAAACACGCACCTCGACGGATGGCAGATCGAGCCCGCGCCAGTCGCGCACGCCCTCGCCGTACACAAGCGCACCATCGGTGCCGTTGTCGGCGATCACAGCGAACACGTTCTGCTTCGGCCAATCCTTGAGATAGCCCGCGACAACCTCGATGGAGGGGTGCACGCTTTCGACGGCCGCCTCGACCTCGGCCCGCGTATAGGGCTCGGCCCGCGGCGGCAGATCACGGCTCAAGCGGAACGCGAACTCGCTCTCGACGATGATCGGCGGATAGTCGGCCTGGCGCAGCGTCGCTGGGCTCGCCTTGAGCGCGCTCACGAACAGGCGCGCGCAATACGGCTCGGCGAGGCTCAACATGCGCTGAATGTCGGAATTCGTGCAGGCGCAGAACCAGCCGCGCGTCTCCCAGCCGAGCCGCGCGATCAGCCGGTCCTGCACCGCATAGGCGTCGGCGAGGTTGCGGGGGCTCACGTCGGCCGGCAGGCCGTCGATCACGGTGTTGGTGCGGCGCGCCTGTTCGAGGATGGCCGCCGCGCGATCGATCTCGGCGGCGGTCAGCGTCGGCACATCAGACCGCATCGGTGCTGCCGAGGTCTTTCAGATCCTGGTAGCGGTCGCCGATGCGGTGATGCGGACGTCCGCCGATCGAGGCGCCGAGCGCGACCACGATCTCGCCGGCGGCCGGTGCGTCGGGGATCGAGAATTGGATGGTCAGGTAGTGCGAGCGCTTGCCCTCGTCGAGCTTGTGCATCATCGGCAGCGCGATGGCGACGCCCGGCCCGCCGCGCACATTCGTGAAAGAGAGATAGCTCTTGGCGCCGACGGCTTTGCGGTAGCGATTGCCGAAGCGCAGCGTATGGATGAGGGCGGAGGCATGCTCGACCTCGCCATCAGCGCCAACGACGGCGGCCTTGCCGTAGCCCTCGACCGCGTCGCCGCCGCCGGTGTGCTTGAGGATCTCGTCCGTCAGCACGTCGCCGAGCACGGGCGCGATTGCGTGGATCTCCGGCTTCAAGTCCTCGACGAACCCCTTCCCAGCCCACGGATTGGCGAGCACGGCGGCCACCGCCACCATCCGGAGCGGCGGCTGAGCGACCTTGCCGCCCTCGATGTGGGAGTCCTCAATGAAGGTTGCGATCTTGCGAATGCCGGCGTCGGTCAGGCGGGACATGGGGGTCGTGTGCTCCTCGTTCCAATCTTTGTTTATATCACACGTGGGGGGTGCGGGACGTCAATGTCTTGCCGGGACGATTCTGCTACACATAAACAATGCTCACGAGATCGAAATCGATGTGGCTTGCGGCATTGGTCATCGGGGCATGGGCAGCTTACCTCACGTTGTGGACTTCGATGGGCTCATCTGACTCCCACGACAATGCTTGGCTCATCACGTCCATCTGTCTTGCCTCCTGGGCAACCGCCATCGGGCTGCTGTTGGATCGACCATGGGCCGGCAAGTTGGTGTATCTTCTCGTCGCTGTTGACGTCGCATGGGTTGGGTTTCAGTTTCTGGCCAGCGACAGCCCTCTTCTTCCCTATCCAGATACGCTCAGCAATGTCATCGCCTACATCCCAGTGACCGTCTTTCTCATGATCAACACGTTTTTGATTGTTGCCACGCGCCGTCACTTCAGTAGCCGGGCGCAACTGTAAGCCCCTACTCCCCCCGCGACGCGATCAACCCCCGCGGCCGGCCCTGGCCCACCGCAGCCATGCCGGCTTGAACCTTCGGGCGCGCGCCGACGAGGTCCATCCAGCGGCGGAGGTTCTTGAAGCGGCGGAGCGCCGGCAGATCCTCCACACCCAGAACGGCCGACGGATAGCCCGCCACATCCGCGATGCTGAATTCATCTCCTCCGGCGTAAGGCACGTCCGCGAGCCAGGCGTCGAAGGCCGCATACTCCTTGATCGTCTGGTCCTCGAAGTACGCGGCGGCCTTCATGTCGGGCTCGTCCATCCAGGTCATGAAGTAGACCGCCGCATAGGGCGGATACACGTCGGTCGCGAGCATCATCGTCCATTCGAGGCACTTGGCGCGCGCCACCGGATCGGCCGGGATCAGCGTGCCGGACTTCTCCGCGAGGTAGAGCAGAATGGCGACGGATTGCGTCAGCGCCAGCGATCCGCCGGGCGCCGCATGATCGACGATCGCCGGCGTGCGCCCGCGCGCCCCGGTCGCCACATAGTCCGGATCGGTCGCGCCCCACGCGACAGGGATCGGCCGGTAGGCGAGCCCCGCCTCCTCCAACATGACGGTTGCGCGCTGCGTCAGCGTCGTCGGGCGAACATAGACATCGATCATCGCGGTCCTCGTCAGACGGTCATTTCTTGAGCAACTCGGGCAGCTCGCGCAGGCTTTTGATCTGGTAATGCGGCGCGCCGCCCTCCGCCGTCGGCACGCCGTCGTGGATGCCGCCGGGGCGCACGATCTGCACCGTCAGCCAGCCCATCGCATTCGGCGACACGAAATCTTTCGACGGATTGTCGCCGACGTAGACGAGGCGCCGCTCGTCCTTGGGCAGGCCCGCCGCGACGGTCTCGAAGGGCTTGGGATGCGGTTTCCAGAACTCGCGGTTTGCACCGAGCGATCCCGTGATGACAAGGCTGCGAAACCGCGGCGCGATCCCGAGGGCCGCAATCTTCTTCGACTGCAGATCCGTCTCGCCATCGGTGACGAGGCCGAGCGACATGTGCGGCTCCAAGTGGTCGAGCACCCATTGGGCGTCATCGAACAACTGAAGCTCCGGCTCGTTCGCGCGATAGGCATCCACCAGCGCTTTCACCGTCTCGGGATCGGCCTTGCCCAAGCGCTCGGCGAGCACCATGTCGAAGATGCGCCCGCGATGCCCCTCGTCCAGCAATCGCGTCATGTCGGCGGCGAGGTTGTCGAGGCCGAGCGCTTCCTTCGCCCACCGCTCGGACGCGCGAAAGCCCGACAGCGCCCATTGCCGCTCGGGGTACAGCGTGTCGTCGAGATCGAAGACCACCGTGTAGCGCTTCATCGCAAGAGGTCTCCGTCGACGATGATCTCGTCGTCATAGCGCAGCATGCCGAGATTGGCCTTGAAGGCGCGGCCGGCGGCGAAATCGGGCGCTCGGCCCGCCGCCTCCTCGATCATCCAGCGCGGATAGTTCGCGCCCGCGCGCCAGGCGAGTGGATAGCCGCCGCCGAAGCGCGGGTTGATCTCGATGAAGACGTAGCCGCCGTCGGCCGCTTTGAAGGCTTGCAATGTCAGGCAGCCGATGGCGCCGGGGAGCATGCGCGCCACGTCCAGCGACAGCGCAATCAGCGCCTCGTCGCGAACCGTGATGCCCTTGGAGATTTCGCCCGCCCGCGTTTCGAGCCTCAGGCGCGGCACGGCACACTGCGGCACGCCGTGGAAATCGACGTAGACGTCGATGGTGTACTCCTCGCCCCGGATCAATTCCATGACGACGAGGCTCGGGTCGGCGGCACGGCGGACGCGTAGCTCCTCGGCGGACTTGAGAATGCCCGCGCCGATCGAGGACGATCCCTCGGCGGGCTTGGCGAACAGCGGGAAGTCGCCCGGCGTCAGCGTCTCGATCTCGCGGTCCGAGAGCACATGCGGCGTTCGGAAGCCGCTCGCCTGGAAAAAAGCGCCCGTCGCGACCTTGTTCGTGCCGATCGCGATCGCCTCCGGCGACGACACCATGAGGCGTGTACCGACTGCGGCGAAGGCCGCTTGCTGTGCCGCGAGCATGGGCAGCGCCGGATCGATCAGCGGCACCACCAGACTTGCCTGGTGCCTGACGCACAGCCCGATCAGCGTCTCGATGTAATCTGGTGCGCTGATCCGCCGTCCGATCTCGGCCACGTCCGCCACATACAGCGCCGCCGCCCGACGATCGCTGTTGACGGCGATCGTCTTGCCGGCGAGCCCGGTATCGTCAAGCGCGCGCCTGAACGCCCTGACCAGTGACACGCGGCGGCCGGCGGCTTCGAAAAGGATGTTGACGGGGCGGGACATGCGACCTCGACTACCACGTGACCCGGCGGAATCGAAGCCTTCCCGCGCTTTCCAGACCTGCCATTTTCCGCTACACGCCCCCTGCAGCGTCAGGAGATCAGCATGGCCAAGCACAAGGACAAGATCAGGGTCGCCGTCATCGGGGCGTCGGGCTACACGGGCGCCGATCTGATCCGCCTGGCCTACCGCCATCCCAACATCGCGTTGACGCAGCTGCTGGCGAAAAGCCATGCGGGCAAGTCGATGGACGACGTGTTCCCGCACCTGGGCGGGCTGGGCTTGCCCAACCTCATCGCCGAGGAGGACGCGGACTGGTCGAAGTGCGATGCCGTCGTCTGCGGGCTTCCGCACGGCACCGCGCACGAGATCATCGCCAAGCTGCCCAAGGGCACGAAAGTCGTCGACATGTCGGCCGACTTCCGGCTGAAGGATCCCAAAGTCTACGCCGAGTGGTACGGGCTCGAGCACAAGGCGCCCGAGCTTATCAAGGAGGCGGTCTACGGCCTCACCGAGCGCAACCGCGACGCGATCGCCAAGGCCCGTCTCGTCGCGTGCCCGGGCTGCTATCCGACCGCGACGCTGCTGGGGCTCTTGCCACTGGTTTCCGCCAAGCTCATCGATGCCTCGGATCTCATTGTCGATGCCAAGTCCGGCATCTCGGGCGCCGGGCGCTCCTTGAAGCAGAACACGCTGTTCTCGGAAGCCGGCGAAGGTCTGACCCCCTACTCCGTCGCCAAACACCGCCATGCGCCCGAGATCGAGCAGGAGCTCGGCTTGGCGGCGGGCGAGGCCGTGACGATCAACTTCACGCCGCATCTCATTCCAATGAGCCGCGGCGAGCTCGTCACCTGCTACGTGCGGATGGCTAAGGGCACGAGCGCCGATGATCTGCGCGCGGCTCTCGTGGATGCCTATCGCGACGCGCCGTTCGTGCGCGTGCTGGCGAAGGGGCAGATCCCGGGGACGCAATTCGTGCGCGGCTCCAACTACACCCACATCGCCGTCTTCGCCGACCGCATCAAGGGTCGCGCCATCGTCATCTCGACGCTGGACAACCTCGTCAAAGGCTCGGCCGGTCAGGCGCTGCAGAACTTCAACCTCATGCATGGCCTCCCCGAAGCGACCGGCATCGAGCAGCTGGCGCTGTTTCCCTGAGCGAGGGAGGAGCGAGTAGCCAGAGAGACCTCTTCTACTCGCTATCCGCAACTCGCTATTCGCTCGTCGAACGCTCCGCCCTCTCCGCGGTCGCGAGCGACCCGAGAGCATGCGGCTAAGTCCAAGGGGACGGAGTGGCCGGCCCGTGGAAGATTCGTTCGGATGTGGCCGGAACCACTCCGCCGTCATCGTGAGCTTCGCTTGCCGCCGTGGGCTCCGTTTCCGGAACCCGCTCGCGGACATCCGCCGCGAGAGTAGCTTGCGTCAGGTTCTCCCTATCGCAAGTGGCAGGTCGGCGCCGGATAGCTTATGTCCGGCACCCACGACGCTCCCTGCTACCGATCCACCAGCGCGCGTTCCGGTCCCTTGGCGGCAGGGCTGCGAGGAGTATGAGGCCGTGCGAGGGGGCGGGGATAAGTTTGCGGTTGATTGTTTCGGATATGGTGAACGATGTGTTGCGGATCTTGTAGGAGCGAGCGGCGCTCGCCCCCAACGGTCGAGGTATCCGTTTCCCGATGTGGCCAACTATCTATGGCAACGATATGCTTGTGGGTGTCGCTGCCCCTCACCCTACCCTCTCCCCGTTCGCAGCAATGGCTGCGACGGGGAGAGGGGGATACACGGTGCGTCCCTGACGTGAGGAGAGCACCGCTCTATCCTCCTCTCCCCGTAGCGCAAGCGTACGGGGAGAGGGAAGGGTGAGGGGCAGCCACAAAGGTGATCGTTGCCACAGAACGTGACGAGCCGCCCGCCCCGACGTCCGCGACACTTTCAGCGCTCCAGCGCCATGTCGTCCCGGTGGATCAGCTCGGCGCGGCCTTCGAAGCCCAAGATCTCCGCGATCTCCTTCGACTTCTTGCCGATGACACGCGCCGCCTCCTCCGAGCCGTAGGCGATGAGACCGCGGCCGAGGTCGCGGCCCGACAGCGTGCGGATCACGACAGCATCGCCGCGCTCGAAAGCGCCCTCGATTCCCCGGACGCCCGCCGGCAGCAGGCTCTTTCCCGCCTCCAACGCCCGCGCCGCGCCGTCGTCGATGAGGACCGCGCCTTTGGGCTCCAGAGTGCCCGCGATCCAGCGCTTGCGCGAGGCGACGGGATCAGAGGCGGCGATGAACCAGGTCGCCCGGCCACCCGCTGCCAGTGCGCCGAGCGGGTTCATGACCTTGCCCGACGTGATCACCATGTGCGTGCCCGCGCCCATGGCGATCCGTGCCGCCTGCAGCTTCGTCACCATGCCGCCGCGCGAGAGCTCGGTGCCGGCGTCGCCCGCCATGCCGATGATCTCGGGCGTCAGATCGCCGACCTCCTCGACGAGCTTTGCGTTCGGATCGCTCGCCGGTGGCGCGGTATAGAGGCCATCGATGTCGGATAGGAGCACGAGGCAATCGGCGCTCGCCATCGAGGCGACGCGGGCCGCCAAGCGGTCGTTGTCGCCGTAGCGGATCTCGCTGGTTGCCACCGTGTCGTTCTCGTTGACGACCGGGATCGCCTTGAGCTTCAAGAGCGTCGCGATCGTCGAGCGGGCATTGAGATAGCGCCGCCGCTCCTCGGTGTCGCCGAGCGTCAGCAGCACCTGTGCGGTCTCCAGTCCCCGTGCGCGGAACACGTCCTGATAGGCGGCGGCGAGCGAGATTTGGCCGACGGACGCCGCCGCCTGGCTCTCCTCGAGCTTCAGCGGCCCTTTGGGAAGCTTCAACGTGCCCCGCCCGAGCGCGATGGCGCCCGAGGACACGAGCACGATCTCCCGGCCCTCGGCCGTCAGGGCCGCGACGTCATCGGCGAGCGAGTTGAGCCATGTCGTCTTGAGGCGGCCGGTGGCCCGGTCGACGAGCAGCGCCGAGCCGATCTTCACGACGATACGGCGGGCTTTCGTCCATTCGGGGCGCATGGGAGCATAGGCTGGGGTTGACGAGGGCTCAGGAGATAGCGCCGGTTCGGGCAGGCTGTCCAGCGAGACAGGCCGGCATCGTCATATCGACCGGCTCCTCTCCGGCTCAGGCCCGCGCCGCATCAGCAGGCGGCAATCGCCGCGATGGACACCTTCACGCCCGGCGGCTTGACGGGAAGTTGCGCCGCCTGGCGCGCGGGCGGATCCTTCGGGAACCACCTCGACCACTCCTCATTCATGCCGGCAAAGTCCGCTCCGTCGACCAGAATGACGGTCGCGCTCACGATGTTGTCGAGCGAGGTGCCCGCTGCCGTCAGAATAGCGGAGATGTTTCGGAAACTTTGGGCCACTTGCTCTTGGATCGTGGTGCCCACAACAGCGCCCGTCTTGGGGTCGATCGGCAACGTGCCCGAGACGAAGACGAGCCCCGCAGCCATCACGGCCTGGCTATAGCTCGCATGCGGAGTGGCGGCTGCGTCGGTATGGATGATCGTGCGTTTCATGCGACGGCTCCTTTCATGTGAGTGTCCGCCCACGACGATGCCCGGAAGGCCGGCGCCCGACCAGCAGACAACGGCCGTTATCGCACGGCCCGCTCCCAGGGTCCGTCGCTGCGGATTTCCTCGAGTGACTTGACCCCCATCTGGCGCATGTTGCTTTCAAGCTCGGCATGCAGGATCGAGAGCGCGTGCGGACCGCCCTCGGGGCCCATCGCCGCGGCGCCGTAGTAGAACGAGCGGCCGGAAAGCACGAGGCTCGCGCCACGCACGAGGCCGCGCAGCACGTCGAGGCCGCTCCTGACGCCGCTGTCGAGCAACAGCGGCACCTTGGCACCGACGGCTTGCGCGATTTCGGGCAGCACGTCGATCGAGGCGGGCGCGGCGTCGAACTGCCGGCCGCCGTGGTTGGAGACGATTATGCCGTCGGCACCGGCCGCGACTGCTTTCTCCGCATCGTCGGGCCGCAGGATGCCTTTGACGACGAACTTGCCCGGCCAGAGCGCACGGATGCGTTCCAAATGCTCCCAAGTCGTCACCGTCGAGAGCATCGGGTCGACGATAGCCGCCGCTTGCGAGGGCGACAGGCCCGGCGGACCATAAGGCACGAGAGTCGCCGGATAGGGCATCCCCGCCCTGAGCGTCGCGAGCGACCAAAGCGGCGAGCGCATGAGCTCCCAATAGAACCGCAAGCCCGGCTTGAATGGCATCGTAAAGCGATTGACGTGGTCGCGGTTGCGCTTGGAGGTCGTCGGCAGGTCGATCGTGAAGAGCAGAACCTTCACGCCGACCGCCTGGGCGCGGCGCACCAAGTCCTCGGTGAGCCGCATGTCCGCCAGGTGGTAGAGCTGAAACCACAGCACATCGGGGGCGAGCGCCGCGAGGGTCTCGAGCGACTTGATCGTGACCGTCGAGACGCCGAAGGGCACGTTGGCGGCTTGCGCGGCGGCAGCGAGCGATTCTTCCGCGCCCGGCCAGTACATGTTGCCGTAGCCGACCGGACAGATGCCGATCGGGCTCGACCAGCGGCGGCCGAACAGCTCGACCTCGGTCGAGACGTCGCTGACGTCGACGCCGAAGCGGGGACTGAGTTGTATGCGCTGGAAAGCTTCGACGTTGCGATGGGCGGCCGCCTCCTCGCCGCAGGCCCCGTCGAGATAGTCGAAAGCGAAGCGCGGCAGGCGGCGGCGGGCGGCGGCCCGGAACGACGGGATCGAGGGAAAGCGCGCCAAGGCCTCGGGATCGGGCGCGGCCGGGCGGCGTTGAACAGTCGTGATCGATGCCGGCATACGCAGCCCCGCAGCTGATGAAATCCCGGCGCCACATTACGCCGCGAACGCAGGCTAGGGGAGTGGCCTCTGCGTGGACGCAGCCCGTCGCGGCCCGGGGGGCTCGGCGGTCCGGTTGCCTCGGACGACCTCAGAGGTCAGACTGGCGCCGAGACACGCCTCCCGCGTTCGAAAAGGACTCCCATGAAGTATCTGCACACCATGGTCCGCGTCGCCGACGTCGACCAGTCGCTCGACTTCTATTGCAGCAAGCTCGGCTTGGTCGAGGCACGGCGCTACGAGAGTCAGCAAGGACGCTTCACGCTGATCTTCCTCGTGGCGCCCGAGGATCTCGCGGCCTTCAAGGCCGGCTCGGCGCCGGCCCTGGAGCTCACCTACAATTGGGACAAGGAAACCTACGGCCCCGGCGACCGCAACTTCGGCCACCTCGCCTACGAGGTCGACGATATCTACGGGCTCTGCGACAAGCTGCAGAAGGCAGGCGTCACGATCAACCGCCCCCCACGCGACGGTCACATGGCGTTCATCCGCTCGCCCGACAACATCTCGATCGAGCTGTTGCAGAAGGGCAAGGCCAAGGAGCCCGCCGAGCCGTGGAAGTCGATGCCCAACACGGGCAAGTGGTAGCCGTCATCGATCGTTGGCTGCGGGCCGCCAGAACTCGGCGGCCCCGGTCTCGGCGTAGCGGACGGCAACGCTCAGCGCCAACGCCATGAGGCTGTAGGCGGCGGCAAGCCAGGGCTGCCAAAGTCCCCACGACAAGCCCGCCATGACGAGCCCCGCGACAAGGCTCGCAAAGACATACGGGCGCGCGCGTTCCGGCACATCGTAGAGCCGGCGGAACAGGACGAGTCCCGACACCAGCATCAGCGCTGCCCCCACCGCCCCGAGCTCGAACCAGGTCTGCAAGTATACGTTGTGAGCGTGGCGCCCGGTCCGGAGCGCATAGGGCGCGTCCTTCTTCTTCACCGCCGTCCGCTCGAGCTCGGCATCGATCTCGCGGGTGGAATCGGCGCCGATGCCGAGGATCGGATTGTCGAGCGTGCGCTCCGCCGTCACCCCCCAGAGGATGAAGCGGGCCCGGCCGCTATCCTGGATCCAGGAGGCTTCCTGCAGTCCCGCCCGCGTCGCCATCAGCGCCATCGGCACCGCCCCGACGATCACCACGACCCAGACCGCATACAGTGTACGCCAGGCCCATTTGGGTGAAGCCTGCGCCAGGGCGAAGCCGATGAAGCTCAAGAGAAGCGCGAGCTTTGACGTCTCGTGGGCCGAGAACGCGACGATGGCGAGCGCCGTGATCGTGAAGCCGTAGGCCATCAGCCGCCGCCTGAGACGCACCGGCCACATCGCCGCGATCAGCACGATCGGCCACAGCATCAGCGTCATCACCGCAACGCCGCGGTTCAGATAATAGAGCGCGATGCGGATGATCTCGCCGTTGCGGATGCCGAAGTGCTTGTCGGTATCCGGCTTGAGCAGGTCCGACGTATTGAACACGATCCGCTTGATGAGCTGCCCCGAGGCCATCTCGATGCCGAGAAAAGCCAGCGCGAGCGTGAACCCCATGAGCAAGCCGAGGCCAAGGCGCGCGAGCCGCTCACCCTTCTCGCCCTCGACCCACCGGATGACGAGAACACCGCCGAGCATGTTCGCCGTGAACATGAGCGAGAGCTGGAAGGCGCGTGAGGGATCTCGGGCCCAGATGGCGCTGAGGAGCGCGAAACCCGAGAAGGCGATCAGCGGCAAAAGGGCCGGCGTCGCGCGGACGACGGGCGCCCACGGCCGCCCGTCGCGCACGATGAGGGAAATGGCGAGAATGAGAACGAGGCCGAGCTGGAACGGCGCCGTCCGGGGTGCGGCGCACAAGGCCACGACCATAGCAATGAGCGCCGTACCGACCGCGCGGCCGAACAGGCGCTCCGAAACCTCCATGCCGAGCACGGAGAGCTGCTTGGGCGGCTGCCAATAGTGCTCGGTCTCACCGGTCAAGATGCCAGCCTGCCCCATGCGCGATCCCATCCCCGCGTAATCCGACCCTAGAGCACTTTACGTTCGGGCGGGAGCCGGTTCGCCGAAAGAAAGCCGTCCGATGCCTTACGGCGCGCCGATGCTCGATTCTGAGAGGTCCGGATACGGTCTAGGCGGTTCCGAGGCAGGCGGCAATGACGTGAAATGTCATCCGGTGGGCAGGATGGCAGGCGCGATCCTCAGTCTGCGCAACGCCGCCGGCAGGGCATCCGCGAGATCCTCGGCGATTAGACCCATGCCTACAGTTGCGGCCGCCTCCGCGTGGACATGGACAGCGGCACAGGCCGCCTCGAATGCCGGCATGCCCTGGGCCAACAGGCCGGTGACGAAGCCGGCGAGCACGTCGCCCGAGCCGGCCGTCGCGAGCCAAGGGGGCGCGTTGGCGTTGATGGCGGCACGGCCGTCCGGGTGGGCGATGACCGTATCGGGGCCTTTGAGGATCACGACGGCGCCGGAGCGAGCGGCCGCCAAGCGGGTCCGCGACAGCTTGTCACCGGAAAGATCCGGCATCAGACGGCCGAGCTCGCCTTCGTGGGGCGTGAGGATGACGGGCGCGGCGCGGCCTTTGATGTGCTCGAACAGGTCGAGGGCCTCACCGGCGAAGACGGTCAGGGCATCCGCGTCGAGAACGACGGCGGCGGGGCTCCCGAGGGCGTCGGCGACATGCTGCTTCGTCTCGGCCGTGACGCCGGCGCCCGGGCCGACGAGCACGGCATTGCGCCGCCGGTCGCGGAGGCTCGCTTTGAGGCCGCCGGCAGGATCGAGCGGCTCCACCATGACGGCGGTGAGCTCAGCCGCGTTGATGGCGACGGCGTCCACCGGACTGACGACGGTGACGAGCCCGGCGCCGATCCGCAAGGCCGCTCGCGCGGCGAGCCGCGCTGCCCCCGTCCGGTGCGCCGGCCCCGAGAGCACGAGCGCGTGGCCGCGCCGGTATTTGTGCGTGCCGATATCCGGCAAGGGATAGCGGTCTCGCCACACGGCCGGCCCGTTCAAAACCACACGGCTACCGGCGGCCGCGACGATCTCCTCGGGCATGCCGATATCAGCGACGATCAGCCGGCCCATCAGCGCGCGTGCCGGCATCAGATAGTGACCGGGCTTGCCGCGGACGAAGGTCACGGTCGCATCGGCCCGGGCCGCGGCGCCCCTGATCTCCCCCGTCGTGCCGTCGACGCCACTCGGCACATCGACGGCGACGACCTTGGCCCCGGAGGCATCGATGGCCGCGACCAGACGGCACGTGTCCTTATCGAGCGGGCGGGCGAGCCCCGCGCCGAAGAGCGCATCGACGATGATGCCGGCGTCCTTCAGCAGCGCCGGGGTGGCGGGCTCGACGCGGCCCGTCCAGCGCCGCGCCATCTCAGCGGCGTCGCCATTGAGTTCTCCGGCGCGCCCCATGAGACCGAGGCGCACGGCATAGCCTTGCCGCAGCAGCCTGCGGGCCGCGACGAAGCCATCGCCACCGTTGTTGCCGGGACCGCACAGGATGGCGACGCGCGCCGGCGGGTTGGCGAGGGCGCCCACCGCATCGGCGACGGCCGTGCCCGCCCGCTCCATGAGCGCTAAGCCCGGCACGCCCGCCGCGATCGCCGCCCGGTCGCAGGCCTGCATCTCGGCGGCGGTCAAAAGCTCATGCATGGAGCTGCCTATCGCTTGGGCAGCCTGCACAGCAAATAGGCAGCGAAACCGGCCAAACGCACCGACCCGTCTGCGTCTCGCTTGCAACAGATTGATATATCATCCGTTTTCGCAGCCTGTGGATTGGCACGCACCGTGCTAAGGGCACGTCGACACAAGAGACTTGCGATCTCGAGAGAGGGCGAGCCGCACATGAAAAAGATCGAGGCCATCATCAAGCCGTTCAAGCTCGATGACGTCAAGGAAGCGCTCCAGGAGGTCGGCCTCATGGGCATCACGGTCACCGAGGCCAAGGGCTTCGGCCGCCAGAAGGGCCACACCGAGCTCTATCGCGGCGCCGAGTACGTCGTCGACTTCCTGCCCAAGGTGAAGATCGAGGTGGTGCTGCCCGACGACATGGTCGAGAAGGCGGTCGAGGCGATCCAGGCCGCCGCCCGCACCGGCAAGATCGGCGACGGCAAGATCTTCGTCACCAACGTCGAGGATGCGATCCGCATCCGCACCGGCGAGAGCGGAAACGACGCGCTCTGAAGCTTTCAACGTCAATTCAACCAGTCAACCAGCCAGCAAATGGGGACCCCAATGGCCGAGAAGGATGCGAAAGCGGTTTTGAAGGAGATCAAGGACAAGGACGTGAAATACGTCGATCTCCGCTTCACCGATCCGCGCGGCAAGATGCACCACGTCACCCAGGACGTGACGACGATCGACGAGGAGGCCTTCGCCGACGGCATCATGTTCGACGGTTCCTCGATCGCCGGCTGGAAGGACATCTCCTCCTCCGACATGACCCTCGTGCTCGATCCGACATCGACGCACATGGACCCGTTCTTCGCCCAGTCGACGATGGCGATCTTCTGCGACGTCGTCGAGCCGACGACGGGCGAGCTCTACGACCGCGATCCGCGCGCCATCGCCAAGAAGGCGGAAGCCTATCTGCAGCACACTGGCATCGGCGACCGCGTGTTCTTCGGCCCCGAGGCCGAGTTCTTCATCTTCGACGACGTGCGCTTCACCTCCGACCCCTATCACACGAGCTTCAAGCTCGACTCGTCGGAGCTGCCGACCAACACCGGCACCGAGTACGAGATGGGCAACCTCGGCCACCGTCCGCGCATGAAGGGCGGCTACTTCCCGGTGCCACCGGTCGATAGCTGTCAGGACATCCGCTCCGAGATGCTCTCGGTGATGGGCGAGATGGGTGTGGTCGTCGAGAAGCACCACCACGAGGTGGCCAGCGCCCAGCACGAGCTCGGCGTCAAGTACGGTCCGATGACGCGCATGGCCGACCACATGCAGATCTACAAATACGTCTGCCACAACGTCGCCCAGGCCTACGGCAAGTCGGTGACCTTCATGCCCAAGCCCGTCTTCGGCGACAACGGCTCGGGCATGCACGTCCACCAGTCGATCTGGAAGGGCTCGGAGAACAAGTTCGCCGGCACGAAATACGCCGACCTCTCCGACATCGCTCTCTACTATATCGGCGGCATCCTGAAGCACGCCCGCGCCATCAACGCCTTCTCGAACCCGACGACGAACTCCTATAAGCGTCTGGTGCCGGGCTACGAGGCGCCCGTGCTGCTCGCCTACTCGGCGAGGAACCGCTCGGCCTCCTGCCGCATTCCGCACACGGCCAACCCCAAGGGCAAGCGCATCGAGATCCGCTTCCCGGATCCCGCGGCGAACCCCTACCTCGCCTTTGCGGCGATGCTGATGGCGGGCCTCGACGGCATCGAGAAGAAGATCCATCCCGGCGAGGCGATGGACAAGAACCTGTATGACTTGCCGCCGGCCGAGCTCAGGCAGATCCCGCACGTCTGCCGGTCGCTGCGCGAAGCCATGGAGCATCTCGACAAGGATCGCGACTTCCTCAAGAAGGGCGGCGTCATCGCCGACGACTTCATCGACAGCTACATCGAGCTGAAGATGAGCGAGGTCGAGCGCTTCGAGATGACCCCGCACCCGGTCGAGTTCGACATGTATTATTCGTGCTGAGCGAGGATGGGGTCAGACCCGGCGGGTCTGACCCCGAATGCGACTGCTGCAACAGGGGCGACGGCGGAACCGCCAGCGGGCGACCGCCGGTCGCCCCTACGAATTCTCTGAGCCGCCTGCCCGCCTACTGCTCGCGAAACGACTTGTGCACGGCGTCGAACAGCGGCGCGGTCAGATAATCGAGCACGGTCCGCTCGCCGGTGGCGATCATCACCTCGGCCGGCATGCCGGGCGTGAGCTTGCCGCGGAGCTCTGCCGGAATGGCCGAGTCCGGCACCTCGACGACGGCGAGATAATACGGTTGGCGCGCGATTTCGTCGAACAGGCTATCCGCCGAGACGGTGCGCACGCGCCCTAAGATCGACGGCGTCGTGCGGCTCTTGAAACCTGGAAAGCGGACCTCCGCATCGAGCGACGGCAGCACGTGGTTGATGTCGATCGGCGACACGCGCGCCTGCACGTTCAAGGGCTCGTTCAAAGGCACGATCTCCATGATCACGTCACCCTGCCGGATGACGCCACCGATCGTATGCACCTTCAAATTCTGCACCATGCCCGACTGCGGCGCCGTGATCTCGACTCGCTTCAGGATGTCCTCGGCGACGCCGAGCTTCTCGCTGTACTCGGCGATCTGCACCCGCACCTCGCGCAGCTGCTGAAGCACGTCCTCTTGGAACTTCTTCTCCGTCTGCACGATGTTGAGCTCGGTCTCGCTGATCGCCTGCTGGCTTCTCGCGATGTCGGCGCGCGACTGGCCGATGCGCCCTTCGATCTGGAGGAGGTCACGCTCCATCGCCCGGAGCCGGTTGGTGGGGTAGAGGCCCTTGGCGTTCAGGTCGCGGACCTTGATGTACTCCTCTTTCATATTCTCTTGCTGCTGCACGCTCGACGCGACGACGGCCTCGAGGCCCTGCATCTGGCCTTTCAGCTGCTCGATCTGGGCGCGCAGAATATTGCCTTCGCCCTCGAGCGCCTTGCGACGCTCGGCGAACTGGTTCTGCTGGTCCTGGATGATCTTGCGGGTCGTCGGCAGCGCGGCGCGCTCGAGCAACCGATCGGGGAAGGTGATGGCGGTGGCGCGCTCGCTTTCGGCCATGAGGCGGGCTTCGAGCGCGCTCGCGCCGTCGAGCTGGCTCCCGAGCGTCTCGGCCGAGGCCGTCGCCTGCGTAGAGCGCAGACGGACGAGGAGGTCGCCCTTGTTGACGACCTGGCTCTCCTTGACGAGGATCTCGTCGACGATGCCGCCCTCGTAGTGCTGCACGGCCTTGCGGTTGCTTTCGACGGCGACCGAACCGCCGGCGATGACGGCGCTGTCGAGCTTGGCGAAGGCGGCCCACGCGCCGAGCAGTCCGAAGGTGGAAAAGATCAGCAGATAGCCGAGCAGGATGAAGGGCCGGGGGTTGCTCGAGAATTTGGGCACATTGCCACTCGCGTCACTCATCGTCCGGCCTCACGTTTCTGGATTGCGGCGACGACACCGGATTGGGGTGCCCCTGGCGCTGAATGCTGACGCAGCTCCGCCTCCGCCTGGCGGGCGGCATGCTCCTGATCGAGACCCGATTGCTCGGCTGCCGCCACCGGATTGACGGCCGGCTCCTCGGTCGGGATCGGCGAGACCGGAGGCGCGATGCCCTGGCGCTGCAGCTCGGCCATCCGCTCGGCCTTGAGCTCGTTGACGACCGCTTCCGTCGGTCCGAACTTCTTGATCCGGCCGGCCTCGAGCACGAGCAGCTTGTCGGTCATCGGCAGCAGCGCCGGCTTGTGCGTGACGATGATGACGGTCGCGCCCTGCTCTTTCAGGCGCTTGAGCGCGCCCGCCAGCGCCTCCTCTCCGGCGCTGTCGAGATTGGCGTTTGGCTCATCGAGGATGACGAGCTTGGGCTTGCCATAGAGGGCTCGAGCGAGGCCGACGCGTTGGCGCTGGCCACCTGAAAGCACCGCTCCCGACTCGCCGATCTGCGTGTCGTAGCCGTTCGGCAGCATCTGCACCATGGTGTGGGCGCCGGCCATCTCGGCCGCCTCGACGACGGCGGCGGGATCGGCCTTCGTGAAGCGGCCGATATTCTCGGTGATCGAGCCGGCGAACAGCTCGACCGACTGCGGCAGGTAGCCGATGCGCTGGCCGAGCCAGTGGCGGTCGAGCGTGGCCAGGTCGAGCCCATCGATCAGAACGCGCCCACCCTTGACCGGCCAAACGCCGACGATGGAGCGGGCGAGTGTCGACTTGCCCGCCGCATTGGGTCCGACGATCGCCAGACAGTCGCCGGGCAACAGCTCAAACGTCACGTTGTCGATGATCGGCGCCTCGCGCCCGGCTGCCGTCAGGGTCAGCCCCTCGACGCTGACGGCCCCGAGAAGCTCCGGCGGCTGCGTGCCGCTCGCGGCATCGGGGAGCTCCTTGAACAGCCCGTTCAATCGCTTCCACGCCGTTCGCGCGCCGACGAAGCTCTTCCATTGCCCGACCGCCTGCTCGATCGGTGCGAGCCCACGCCCCATCATGATGGAGCAGGCGATCATGAGACCAGGCGACATCTCGCGCTGGATGACGAGATAGGCGCCGACGCCGAGGATCGCCACCTGCAGGAGCTGGCGGAAGAACTTCGTGAAGGCCATGACGATGCCGGCACGATCGCCGCCCCGCAGCAACCAGCCGAGCTTGCCTTGATGCATGCCGGACCAGCGGTCGAAGATCGCCTGCTGCATGCCGAGCGCCTGCACGGCCTCCGCATTGCGGAAGGTCGAGAGCGCATAGGCCGTCGCTGTCTCGCCGACGCGCTGCGCGGTCTTCTGGCTGTTGCGCGTCAACAGCTCGTTCAACAGCGCGCACAAGAACAGAACGACGACGCCCGTCAGCGCCACCAGGCCGACGTCCGGGTGCAGCATGAAGCAGACGGCGACGAAGACCGGCGAGAACGGGGCGTCGCACAGCGTCAGCAAGCCGGCGCCGGTCCAGAACTCGCGAATGGTGTCCATGTCGCGCAGCATCTGCGGCGCGTCCGTGCCGCGATGCTTGAAGGCGTGCTTCAAGGTCGAGCGGAAGAGCGGCGCGCTCAGCGCCTCGTCGAAGCGCACGCCGGCTCTGACGAGCGCGCGCGCGCGAACCCAGTCGAGCAGGGAGTAGACGCCCATCCAGAAGGCGGCGAGCGCGGTCACGAACACGAGCGTCATCTCGTTGCGGCCGACCAGCACGCGATCGTAGATCTGCAACATGTAGAGCGGGCCGACGAACTGCAGCAGGTTCGCAAAGACCGAGAAGACGATGGTGGCCCTCAGCGCCGGGACATAGTGCGCATAGGCGGACTCGAGCGGCGTCTTCATTCGACGTTTCCTTCAGGACCGTCGCTCGGACAGGCGAGCGCCGCTGTTCGCTTCTCACGCCGAGAGGCTGACCGGCGGGTTGGCCGCCGCCGGTTCTTCGGGCGCGACTATGCTAGCATGATTGCTCACAAGTCGTTAACCACGAACGCGGATCAAGTTGCCGTTGCACCCTCGCTGACGCGCCGGTCGAGGGGAAGGTAAGACGTCTGTGCGGCGTTCACGGCCGTTCTCCCTTCCGCTTGCCGCCACTTGTCCGATGTCGCATGTTGCGGCGAGCGTTCGCCTCGGGATGTTAGCCGCGCGGGCGGCTTCATACTCGGGACAACAGGTGGGCTCGCTCCATGTCGCACAGGCTGACGACAGCGTTCCGGACGGCAGCGAACGCCGACCTCGTGTACACGCTTTGGCACGCCGGGCCACGCCGCGACATCCGGGAGATCGTGTCGAACTCGTATGGCGGCCGGCCGGCGATGCAGCTGGCTGCGAAAGCCATGAAGACCATCGACATGGCGGCGCTCAGAGAGGCGGCGGCACGCATCGCGGCGGCCGACCGTAAGGTCGGCAAGCAGAAGTACTTGTCGATCGGCGCGCCGCTCGCCAGAGCTGCCGCACATGCCATCAGTCTCGGTCTCGATCGCAGTCGCGGCAAGCGGACGCTCGATCTGGGCACGGGGGCCGGGTTCCTCCCCTTCGTGTGCGGGTACCTCGGGCACGAGGCAAAGGCGATCGACTTGGCCGGACAGCCCCTCTATGACGCGCTCATCGGCGTGCTCGGCGTCGATCGCACCGTACACCGGATCGAGGCCGGCAAGCCCCTGCCCGACCTCGGCCGGCGGTTCTCGGCCGTCACCGCGTTGCAGGTCATGTTCGATCACACCCCCGGCGATGTCTGGGGGGAGGCTGAATGGGATTGGCTCCTCGGGGAATTGTCCGGGCGTCATCTCGAGCCGGACGGACGCGTGCTCATCGGCCTCAACGACCGTCCGCAGCATGCGATGAAGCGGGCCCGCGTCGCGGCCTTGTTTGCCAAATGTGGAGCGGTCGAGGTGCCGTATGCCGTTCTCATGTCGAAATCGGGCATCGATCGCCGGTAGAGCATCCGCCGATGCCGGATAATCCCTACGCCATCGCCCTCGGCGCCGTCGCCTTGATGCTGTTGGCAGCGAATGTCGCCGGGGTGTTTCGTGACGACCTCGTCGCGACCGCCGTGCCCGAACAGCGCCGTGCCGATCCGGTCTATGGCCGCCACACCGACATCCTGCCGACCGCCATCGCGCGCCGTGCGGACGAGAGCCCACTCGCTTTCGCGCACCGCCTGACGCAGGGCATCCACGCATATCTCATTCACTACACCGTACCCACGGGACCGACGGTCCGCTTCTGCCACAACTGGGTGCTCTGGCTGCTCGGCACCGCCGGCATCGGCGTCTTCAAGCTCTACGAGTTTCAGCGGCCACGCGAGATTCTGCGGCGCGGCACAGGGCTGTGCTCGCAGCATGCGTGGTGCCTGCATCGGCTGCTCTCCACCCACGGCGTCGCGTCTTGGGTTGCTGGCTACGACGGCCATGTGGTCGTGCATACCGAGCTCGAGGGCCGCGCGCAGCTGCTCGACGCCGACTACGGCATCATTCTCGACGCTCGCGATCCGGCCGGGCTCGGTGATCCCGCGCGCCTGGGTCAGGCGTATGCGTCGCTCGGCGATCGGCGGGCGAGCCTTCTCACCCGCGTTCTTTCCCAGCCCTATCGCCGCTTCGGTCGCGCGCGCCACGTCACGCTGCGTACGATCGATGGCACGGCCGCCGTGCTTAAGTGGGCTCTTCCGGCCGCCATGCTGGCGACGGCGGCGTTGCTCTAGGCTTTGGCCCTCACCGCCGCGAGCACGGCTTCGACGGCCGCATCCGCTTTCGATCCGTCCGGACCACCGGCTTGCGCCATGTCGGGGCGGCCGCCGCCGCCTTTGCCGCCCATCGCCTCGGCGGCGACGCGGACGAGATCGACGGCGTTGAATTTACCCTTGAGGTCGTCGGTGACGCCGACGGCGACACCGGCGCGGCCGTCCTCCGACACGCCGACGATGGCGACGATGCCGGAGCCGAGCTGCGTCTTGCCGTCGTCGACGAGGCTGCGCAGATCCTTGGAGGGAATGCCCTTGATGGCGCGCGCCATCACCTTCGTGCCGTTGATCTCGGAGACGCCGGCCGTGCTCGGGCCGGCACCACCACCGCCGCCCATCGCCGCCTGACGGCGCGCGTCAGCGAGCTGGCGCTCGAGCTGTTTACGCTCGTCCAGCAAACTCTCGATGCGGCCGACGAGCTCGTCGGGGCGTGCGCGCAACAGGCTCGCTATGGCCCGGACGCGCTCGTCCTGCTCGGCCAAATGCTTGCGCGCGCCGTCCGCCGTCAGCGCCTCGAGTCGCCGGACGCCGGCCGCAACCGCACTTTCGCCGACGACGCGCACGACGCCGATATCGCCCGTGCGCCTGACATGCGTGCCGCCGCACAGCTCGACCGAGTAGGCCTTGCCGGCTTTCGGACCTGCCTTCGCGGTGCCCATGCGAACGACGCGCACCTCCTCGCCGTACTTCTCGCCGAACAGCGCCATGGCGCCGGACTTCATCGCCTCCTCGCGATCCATGAGATGCGTCTCGACGGGAGCGTTCTGCCGGATAATGGCGTTCGCCATCGCCTCGACCTCTGCGAGCTCCTCGGCCGAGATGGGTTTGGGATGCGAGAAGTCGAAGCGCAGCCGATCGGGTGCGACGAGCGAGCCCTTCTGCGCGACGTGCGCGCCGAGTATCTCCCTCAGCGCCTCGTGAAGAAGATGCGTCGCCGAATGATTGGCCCGCGTCGCCGTGCGGCGCGCAGCATCGACCTCGAGGATCGCCTGATCGCCGATCGCGATCGGGCCCTGCTCGACGGTGCCGCGGTGCACCCAGAGATCGCCCGCCTTCTTCTCGACGTCGGTGACGCGGAACACGCCCGCCTTGCCGGCGCGTATGACGCCCTGATCGCCGACCTGGCCGCCGCTCTCGCCGTAGAACGGTGTCTGATTGACGACGATGGCGCCTTCGTCTCCCTGGGCAAGGCTCGTGACCTCCTTGCCGTCCTTGACGAGGGCGCGGATCTCGCCTTCCGCCGTCTCGGTGTCGTAGCCCAGGAACTCGGTCGCGCCGACTTTCTCGCGCAGGCCGAACCAGATCGTCTCGGTCGCGGCCTCGCCCGACCCCGCCCAGGCCTTGCGCGCATCCGCCCGCTGCTTCTCCATCGCCGTCTCAAAGCCTTGGCGATCGACGCCGATGCCGCGCGGACGCAGCGCATCCTCGGTCAGGTCATACGGAAAGCCATAGGTGTCGTAGAGCTTGAAGGCGACGTCGCCGCCAAGCTTGTCACCTGTGCCGAGCTTGCCCGTCGCCTCGTCGAGGAGGGACAAGCCGCGATCGAGCGTCTTGCGGAAGCGCGTCTCTTCCAGCTTCAGCGTCTCGGTAATGAGGGCGCCGGCACGCGTGAGCTCGGGGTAGGCCTGCGCCATCTCGCGCTGGAGCACCGGCACGAGCCGCCAGAGCAGCGGCTCCTTGGCGCCGAGCAGATGCGCGTGCCGCATGGCACGGCGCATGATCCGGCGCAGCACGTAGCCGCGGCCCTCGTTCGACGGCAGCACGCCGTCGGCGATGAGGAAGCTCGACGCGCGCAAGTGGTCGGCGATGACGCGGTGGCTCGCCCGGTTCTTGCCTTGGGCCTCGACGCCGGTCGCCTCGACGGAAGCCGCGATCAGCGCGCGGAACAGATCGATGTCGTAGTTGTCGTGCACGCCCTGGAGGACGGCCGCGATGCGCTCGAGACCCATGCCGGTGTCGATCGAGGGCCGGGGCAGATCGACGCGATCGCCGGGGCCCCGCTCCTCGAACTGCATGAACACGAGGTTCCAGATCTCGATGAAGCGATCGCCGTCGGCCTCCGCGCTGCCGGGAGGACCGCCCGGGATCTTGTCGCCGTGGTCGAAGAAGATTTCCGAGCACGGTCCGCAGGGGCCGACGTCGCCCATGCGCCAGAAGTTGTCGGAGGTCGAGATGCGGATGATCCGATCGTCCGAGAAACCCGCAACTTTCTTCCAGATTTGGGCAGCCTGATCGTCATCGGAATAGACGGTGACGAGGAGACGCTTGGGGTCCAGGCCGAAATCCTTCGTAAGGAGGTTCCAGGCGAAGGGGATCGCGTTCTCCTTGAAGTAGTCGCCGAAGGAGAAGTTGCCGAGCATCTCGAAGAACGTGTGGTGGCGCGCCGTATAGCCGACATTGTCGAGATCGTTGTGCTTGCCGCCCGCGCGCACGCATTTCTGCGCGGTCGTCGCGCGCTTGTAGGGGCGCGTCTCGATGCCGGTGAAGACGTTCTTGAACTGCACCATTCCGGAGTTGGCGAACATCAGCGTCGGATCGTTGCGCGGCACGAGCGGGCTCGAGGCGACGATCTCGTGGCCGTTCTTCTGAAAGAACGACAGGAAGGCAGTACGGATCTCGTTGACGCCGGTCATGGGAATGCTCGCCTCGCTCATTCGGACTTCGGGCTTGCTTCGGCTCTCGCCGGCGCAGCCGACCATCGGACGCCGAGGCGATTGCGCCTCAGCCGGAGCCCTGCCCCAGAAAAACCGACGGCGCCCCGACCTTTCGGCCAAGGCGCCTTCTCTTAAGCAAAGGGCATCGGTCCTGTCCAGGAGCGAGCCGCGACAGGTGAGGCGATCAACCCCGCCCCTTCTTGCCGCCCTTCTTCGCCGTGACCTCACCGGTCTCGGCGTCGATCTCCTCGTCGTCCGGCTCCACGCCGTCGGCATCGGGCTCCGGGTTGGCCAGCAGCTTGTCGGTCAAGAGGCCGGCATTGTGGCGGATCGCCCGCTCGATATCGGCGGCGACCTTGGGATGCTCCTTCAAGAAAGCCTTGGCGTTGTCGCGACCCTGGCCGATGCGCTCGCCGTTGAAGGAAATCCACGATCCCGACTTCTCGACGATGCCGGCCTTGGCGCCCAAATCGATGAGCTCTCCCGTTTTGGAGATGCCCTCGCCGTACATGATGTCGAACTCGACCTGCTTGAAGGGCGGCGCCACCTTGTTCTTGACGACCTTGACGCGGGTCTGGTTGCCGACCGGCTCCTCGCGATCCTTGATCTGGCCGATGCGGCGGATGTCCAAACGCACGGAGGCGTAGAACTTCAACGCGTTGCCGCCCGTCGTCGTCTCGGGATTGCCGAACATGATGCCGATCTTCATGCGGATCTGGTTGATGAAGATCACCATGGTATTCGACTTGGAGATCGAACCGGTGAGCTTCCTCAGCGCCTGGCTCATGAGGCGAGCCTGCAAGCCGGGCAGACTGTCGCCCATCTCGCCCTCGAGCTCGGCCTTCGGCGTCAAGGCGGCGACCGAATCGACCACCAGCACATCGACCGCGCCCGAGCGCACCAGCGTATCGGTGATCTCGAGCGCCTGCTCGCCCGTGTCGGGCTGGGAAATGAGCAACTCCTCGACCTTGACGCCGAGCTTCCTCGCATAGACGGGATCGAGCGCATGCTCGGCATCGACGAAGGCGCAGATGCCGCCGGCCTTCTGGGCCTCGGCGATAACCGAGAGCGCAAGCGTCGTCTTGCCGGAGCTCTCCGGGCCATAGATCTCGACGATGCGGCCCTTGGGGAGACCGCCGATGCCAAGGGCGATGTCGAGGCTGAGCGAGCCCGTTGGAATAGCCTCGATCTCGATCGACTCGCTCTGGCCCAAGCGCATGATCGAGCCCTTGCCGAAGTGCTTCTCGATCTGGGCCAAGGCCGCATCGAGCGCCTTCTGCTTGTCCATGCCACCCCCTTCGACGACCCTGAGATCGGCCTTCTGCATCGGAATTGCTCCCTTATTCCACGAATCGGGGGGATTAACTATCCCCCAGCCCTAGCCTCAATGTACACATTTTGTTCTCGTTCGCAATGAAAAAGAACAAACCGGGATCGGAAAGGGAGATTAAATGCAAAAAAGCCCGCCGGGGGGATCGGCGGGCTTCTTCGGTTAGGCCGTCCTTGGGGGGACGAGACGGCCGGAAAAGCGTCAGTAGTCGCAACCCTTCGCCTGCTCGATCGACTTGAGCATGGTGACGTTGGCCCGCTCGTATTTGTTGAGGATCGAGTAGCTCCCCGACACGCAGCCGTCGTTGCCGAAGGCCTGGATGGCGCGATCGGTCTTGAAGCAGTAGCCGGCCTCCGAGAAGATCTGATTGCGGAAGTACCAGAGGCTGTCGCAGGAGTCGTGCTTGAAGACCGCCTTGTTCAGGTAGGCGACGTGGGCGTCGCCCACGGGATCACCTGCCAGCGCCGCGCCTGCTCCAGACACGAGCGCCGCCGCCGTCAGGGCTGCTGCGAGCGCTGTTCTGATCTTGGTTGTCATGGCCGTTCCTCCCGTCATCGCGTTCTTGTTGTTTCGATAGCCAGGATATGTGGGCGGAACGCGGCCTCCTCAAGCCACGCGTTTGTTCATCTCCAGTGCCCTGAACGGCCGTTCACATCCGGTACCCACTTCGCCTGAGCGTGCCGAGCTTTGGCCGGCGCACGCTCGGACGGCGAACCGGTGCCCACTTCGCATGAGCGTGCCGCGCTTTGGCTTGGCGCACGCTCGGACGGCGAACCGGTGCCCACTTCGCCTGAGCGTGCCGCCTTTGGCTTGGCGCACGCTCTTACGGCGAACCGGAGCCCACTTCGCCTGAGCGTGCGCTATCTTTGCATGACCTCTTTGACGGCGGCGACGAGCTCGGCCATCTGGAAGGGCTTGGGCAGGAAGGCGAACTCCTCGCCGCCCTCGAGCGACTTCAAGGCTTCTTCGGCATAGCCCGAGATGAAGATGATCTTCAGGTCGGGATGCGTCTTGCGCAGCTCTTTCAACAGCGCCGGGCCGTCCATCTCCGGCATGACGACGTCGGAGAGCACGAGATCGATGGTGCCGTCGTGGGCTGCGATGACGTCGAGCGCTTCGGCGCCGCTGCCGGCCTCGAGCACGTTGTAGCCCTGGCGCGTCAGGGCGCGAACCGCGAAGCGACGCACCGCCTCCTCGTCCTCGACGAGCAGGACGGTGCCCGTCCCCGTCAGATCCTTGGACCGCTCCTTCTTCTCGATCTTGGCGACCGCCTGGGGGGCTGCCACCTGCGCCTGATGGCGCGGCAGGTAGATGCGGAAGGTCGTGCCCTTGCCGATGACGGAGTCGCAGAAGATGGTGCCGCCCGTCTGCTTGACGATGCCGTAGACCGTCGAGAGGCCGAGGCCCGTGCCCTTGCCGACCTCCTTGGTCGAGAAGAAGGGCTCGAACATCTTCTCCATGACCTCGCGCGTCATGCCGGTGCCGGTGTCGGTCACCTCGCAGACGACGTAGTCGCCGGGCTCGATCGCATCGCCCTTGAGCTTCGCGACCTCGGCGGCGGCGAGATTGCTCGTACGGATCGTGAGCTTGCCGCCGTCCGGCATGGCGTCGCGGGCGTTGACCGCGAGGTTGATGATGACCTGCTCGAATTGCGTGACGTCGGCCTTCACCTCCCACAGATCGCGGCCGTGGCTGACCTTGAGCTTCACCTTCTCGCCGAGCAGGCGGGAGAGGAAGATCGAGAGGTCGGAGATGACGTCCGACAGCGACAGCACCTCGGGACGCAACGTCTGGCGGCGCGAGAAGGCGAGCAGCTGGCGGACGAGGCTCGCCGCACGGTTGGCATTCTGCTTGATGGCGATGATGTCGCGGAAGGCCGGATCGGTCGGCCGGTGATTGGCGAGCAGCAGGTCGGAGAAGCCGATGATGACGGTGAGCACGTTGTTGAAGTCGTGGGCGATGCCGCCGGCGAGCTGGCCGACCGCCTGCATCTTCTGGCTCTGGGCGAACTGCAGCTCGAGCTCGCGCTCCTTCGTCGTGTCGATGGCATAGAGCACGGCTGCGTCGCGGTCGCCGGTGCGATTGCCGAGCGGGCTCAGATAGAGACGGCCGGTCTTCTGACCGTCGTTGCCGAGAAGAATTTCGATCGGCAGCATCGCCTCGCCGCCGGCGAACAGCGCCTGCAGCGCCTGCCGGACGCTGTCGCGGCTTTCCGGCTTGACGCAATCGAGGATGTTGCCGCCGCGCGTTTGCTCGCCACGGCCGAGGAACATCCGCCCATAGGCCGCGTTCGAGTTGCCGATGATGCCGTCCCGCTCGACGGTTGCGATGGCGATCGGCGCCGCATGGAAGAAGCGCGCGAACAGCTTTTCGACGGGCTCGGCGTCGACCGCGGCCACGACCGCCGGACGGTCGAGGGCGTCGGGCGTGACGAGGCCGACAGTCACGGTCTCGCTGCCGCCCATCCGCCGCTCGAGCAGACGTACCGCGATCTTGGAGCCGTCGCGGCGGGTCAGATCGTAGGGGACGCCGACCGTATCGCCTTGGCGCAGGCCGCGCGACGGGGCGGTCGTGCGCTCGGGCCGCGGCTCGAGGCCGATGGCGGCAAGGCCGGCGCCGCGCGGCAACAGCTGATTGCGATCGAGGCCGGTCCAATCGGCGAGCAGGGCATTCATGTGAACGACCTCGCCGTCCTGCATCGTGAAGACGCCGGCGGGAAGATCGTCGAGGATGGTGAGCGCATCCGCAGGTGAAGCGGTGTCGGCCTTTTCAGCATGCGCCTCGGGCACGGCCGGGTCGCTCACGCGCCAGACGACGTGACGCGCGGCGCCCGGCGCCTTGATGTGCGAGACGGCGATGCGCAACGCTTGCGGCGGCTGACGGGAATCCGGGGAGGGAACGAGCACGCCCTCGTCCCACTCGTAGCCGCGCTCGGCGGCACGCATGAGGCGGAACAGGGATTCGGCGGCACCGGGCGCCTCGGCGAGCACCTCCTCGACGCCGCGATGGCTGTCGCCGGCGCCGAGACCGAGCAGACGAGCGAACGCCTGGTTGGCATAGACGGGCCGTCCATCTGCCGTGCGGATGGCGATACCGTCGGCGAGCTGGTCGGCGAAGGCGTTGAGGACGGGGGCGACGGGCCGGCCCATGTCGAGGCGGAAGAGTCCCGCGGAGACGGCAAAGAGGAAGAAGACGCCCGTCGCAGCGAGACCTGCGAGGATCAGCAGGATCGCCGGCTCCCCGGCGTCTCGCGACAACATCGCGACGGCTGCGAGCGCGATCGACAGGGCGACCGTGATGACGACGACGAAACTCGACAAGCCCTCGCGAGCAGCTTGCCGGTCGACCGGTACCGGACTGGACAAATGCGCCTCTATCCCACTCATGCAACACAACTAAACCGATTCGATCCCGATCGGATGTACCGGCTGCCGGTACCGCCTTCATCGGGCCACGGTCCGGGGCCACCGTCCCGTTCCGCTGCGGAGAAGAATGCGGTCTTAGGGTTAAGGTGGAGTGAAATCCCCGCGGTGGATGGGAAATCAATGCAGTGGTGAGGATGCCGCCGCTCGTCTAAGCTTCCTCAAAACCGAGCGAATCGCCTTCAGGCGAGGGCTCGAAACTTTCTCGGGGTAGGCCATGCTGGAATGGATTGCTGGGATCTTGATCGTCGTGGCGCTGCTCGGCATGGGGGCTTGGCTGTTGCGCGGCTATCTGCCGAGCGGAGCGGTGAGCGAGGCGATCTTCGGCCAGCGGCCCGAGCGGCGCATCGGAGTCAGCGAGACCGTCAATGTGGATGGCCGTCGCAAGCTCATGCTCATCTATCGCGACGGCGTCGAGCATCTCATCATGACGGGCGGCCCGATCGACATGGTGCTCGAGCAGAACATCCAGCCGCCGCGCCGCTCGGCCTACGAGGCGCGGTCCGTGAGCGCGGCCGAGAATGGCGACGCGTCCGGCCAGGCGAGCTTCGGCCGCGCCCGCCAACGCACACCGGCCCCCGCCGAGAGCTGAGCTCCCGACAGAAGCCGGCTGGCCGATTGGCAGGCTCTTTTGCCGCTCAGATGATGCGGAAGCTGTCGACGGTGAGGCTCGAGAGTCCGCTCAAGCGCGCCACCAGCGCCAGCCCGTAGAGGCCGGCCTCGCCATCGGCGTCGAAATACAGCATGAGATCGCCGCCTACGGCCTGCTGCAGGAATTGGGGCCCTGCGCCATCGAGCACGCTGACGAGCTCGGATGGGTCGAGCGCACTGCCGAAACCGAAGGCATCGCCGCTGACGACCAGCGTATCGCGCAGACCGGGAACAGCGTTGCTCGCGTCGAAGCTCAGGATGTAGTCGGCACCGTGGTCGCGTTGCAGCTCGATCTCGTCGGCACTGTCGGCGGCCGCAATCAGCTGGTCGTTGCCGTAGCCGCCGATCAGCCGCTCGCCGTCGGCCTGGCCCGCCATCAGCGTGTCGTCGCCAGCGCCGCCGTCGATGATCCCGCCCGATCCCGAAGACCGCGCCGTGATGACGTCGTTGTGGGCGGAGCCGATCAGGTTCTGAATATTCGTGAAGGTATCGCCGAAGGCCGCGCCCCCGGTCGTGCCCGACTCGAGCAGGAGGAAGATGCCGCCCGAAGCATCCGAGTAGTCGAGCGTGTTGACGCCGGCGCCACCGTCGATGCTGTCGATGCCCGCGCCCGGCCGCAGGGTGTCGTTGCCCGCACCGCCGGCCAGCGTGTCGTTGCCCGCGCCGCCGATCAGGAGATCGTCGTCGTCGCCGCCGGACAGGTCGTCGTTGCCCGCGCCGCCGTCGAGATAGTCGTTGCCCCCAAGTCCCGACAGGCTATCGGCGCCGTCCAATCCGCCGAGCACGTTGCCTACGGCGCTGCCCGTGAGGAAGTCGCCGCGGCTCGTGCCGATCACGGCCTCGATGGACGCGAGCGTGTCGCCGCTCGCCTCGCCACCCGAGGCGGTCTTGGCCGTCAGATTGACGGCGACGCCCGCGGCCGAGCTGGCGTAGCTCACGGTGTCGAAGCCAACGCCACCACTGAGCAGATCGGCACCGAGACCGCCGATCAGGAGGTCGTTGCCGTCCTCGCCGTAGAGCTTGTCGTTGCCAGCCCCGCCGGAAAGCCGGTCGTTGCCGGTTCCGCCCCAGAGGATATCGTTGCCAAGTCCACCGGAAAGGACATCATTTCCGTTGGCGCCGTACATGAGATCGGCGGCTGCCGTGCCGGACAGGGTATTGCGGCCGTTATTTCCCCGGATCGTCGCCATGCTCTACTCCACTCCACACATACGCACCGGAGCGGATGTTGCCAGGAGATGGTAAACGAGGCGTTGCTCGAGGCACCGTCCTGGCGCAATCGAGTGGACACGGCGGCAAAAAGACGAGGGGATACTATTCCGCGCGGTCGTCGCGGTAGACGCGCTCGCGCCGCTCGTGGCGCTCCTGCGCCTCCAGCGACAGCGTCGCGATCGGACGCGCATCGAGACGCTTCAAGCCGATCGGCTCGCCGGTCTCCTCGCAATAGCCGTAGGTGCCGTCGTCGATCCGCACGAGCGCCGAATCGATCTTGGAGATCAGCTTGCGCTGCCGGTCGCGGGCCCTGAGCTCGATGGCCCGGTCCGTCTCGGAGGTGGCGCGATCCGTCAGATCGGCGTGCTGGCTCGAATCCTCGTGGAGGTTGTGCAGCGTGCTGCGGCCCTCGCGCAGGATCTCCTCTTTCCAGGCGATCAGCTTGTGCCGGAAGTAGGTGCGCTGGAAGTCGTTCATGAACGGCTCCTTCTCGGAGGGCTTATAGCCCGCCGGAAGCTCGATCTCGGTCTTGGCGGCCTGAGCCAAGGGCCGGGGATGACCGTTTCCGTTCTTCGATCCGTTCTTGGTCTCGATCGATTTCACGCTGGATGCCTTTGCCGGTGCAGCCGAGACGCGCTCAGCCGGTTTGACGGCCGGTTTCCTGGCACCGCTCACAGGCAATTTTGCGGCCGGCTCGGAAATTTTGCGAGCGGGCTTGGTGGCCGGCGGCTTCTTTGCGGAGGCCTGTTTCGGAGCTGCCTTCGCGACCGGCTTCTTGGCCGGTGCGGACTTGGCCGCGCGGGCCGGCGCCTTCTTCGCAGCCTTGGCCGGCGCGGCATGGCCGTTGATCTTCTTGCCGGTATTTTTTTTCGCCTTCGCAGGCTTCTGTGGCTTTCGGCTCATCCGTGATGACCCTCTTCCCGGGCGGACGTCGCGTGCAGACCCACAGTCCCCCCTGCACGGGCCGCGAAACGCCCCGGCCAAGGCGGGCCCTGTATTATGCGAGGCCCCAGGACTGTCAAGACGGATCGCTGGGATCGGTTGACAACCGGGGCCCCGGCTCGAGTTGCCCTCCGCGAAACGTCTATCCAAAATTGGCTCTATCCGCACATGTCTACTTAAGGATGCCGAAATCTTTATCCGGCAGTATACGCCTCGATCACGCGAGCTCGAGGAGCGGTGATCGATGCAGCAGAGGACTTGAGGCTCATGCGCAACCTAGACATCCGGCCGGCCCGCAACTTCCCCGTGTTGGAGGACCGGATGTCGAACGTCTCCATGGCCCTCCCCGCCCCGTCGCACCGATGACACGCAGCCAAGCGCGCCGATCGCCCAAACACACCACCCAAGGACCCACACCAAGCCCCGCAACGGACCGAAAAGGAGCTCATGATGAAGCACTCGCGAGCGGACATATCCTGATCCGCTCCTGACGAAACCGATGCCAGACCCGCTGCGGTTCGCCACCTGAAAGCGGGTTCGGGACACTCCACCCCAGCGCCACGGCCCCTTCACTCCCACCACCAGACGGCCCTGGCGTTTGACATCGCCGACGCGTTGCGTCCAAGCGCCGTCCCGATTGCCTCCCGGGACGGCGCTTTGCTTTTTTGGGGCTCGTGGGGGCAAATGGCAGCATCCGTGTTGCCAAGGAGCCCATCACATGCCGACCGTCCTCATCACCGGCGCCAATCGGGGCATCGGCCTCGCCGTCGCCACCGCCTATCGAAAGCGTGGCGATGAGGTCATCGCGACCGTGCGGCGGAGAGAGGCCGGTGGCGCGCTCGCGGCGCTGGGCGTGGCGGTCCACACCCTCGACGTCACCGACGACAAAGCCGCCGATGCGCTCACCGCCACTCTCGCAGACGTCCCCATCGATACGGTCATCGCCAATGCCGCCGTGCTCAACTCCTATGGCGCTATCGACGACAAGAGCCACGACGCCAAGGCCTGGGCGGACGTGCTGATGACGAACGTCGCCGGCGCCTATTTCACCGCGCGCGCCTTCCGGCCGCATTTGGCAAAGAGCCGGGGCAGGCTCGTGCTCATTTCGTCCTCGATGGCATCCTCGGAGCGCGCCCGCGGCACCGCCTATCCCTATCGCTGCTCGAAGGCGGCGGTAAGCAACCTTGCCGCCAACTTGGCCGTCGAGCTCAAGCCCGAGGGGATTTCGGTGATGGCGCTCGATCCCGGCTGGGTCAAGACGGACATGGGCGGCATGAGCGCCGACATCACGGTGGACGTGAGCGCGAGCGGCATCCTCAACCGCATCGACGCCCTCACCCTCGACAGGTCCGGCTGTTTCGAGAATTATCTCGGCCAACCGATCGCCTATTGAGGAAGCGTCCCCACTCATGAAGTTCCAAGGCACGAAAACCTACGTCGCGACCGACGATCTGAAGATCGCCGTCAATGCCGCGGTGACCCTCGAGCGGCCGTTGCTCATCAAGGGTGAGCCCGGCACCGGCAAGACGGTGCTCGCCGCCGAGGTCGCGCGAGCGCTGGGTGCGCCGCTGCTCGAATGGCACATCAAGTCGACGACGAAAGCGGCTCAAGGACTCTACGAGTACGACGCCGTGGCGCGCTTACGCGACAGCCAGCTCGGCGATCCCAAGGTCAAGGACATCAAGAACTACATCCGCAAGGGCAAGCTCTGGGATGCCTTCGAGGCCGAGAAGCGCCCCGTGCTCCTCATCGACGAGATCGACAAGGCCGACATCGAGTTTCCCAACGACCTGTTGCAGGAGCTCGACCGCATGGAATTCTACGTCTACGAGACGGGCGAGACGATCAAGGCGACCGCGCGGCCCGTGGTGCTCATCACGTCCAACAACGAGAAGGAGCTCCCCGACGCGTTCCTGCGCCGCTGCTTCTTCCACTACATCAAGTTCCCCGATCCCGACACGATGCGCGCCATCGTCGAGGTGCATTTCCCGGGGTTGAAGGGGCGCCTCGTCAAGGAAGCTCTGGCGCTGTTCTACGAGCTGCGCGAGGTGCCGGGCTTGAAGAAGAAGCCCTCCACCTCCGAGCTGCTCGACTGGATCAAGCTGCTGCTCGCCGAGGACATCTCGCCCGAGACGCTCAAAGAGACCGATCCCCGCAAGCTCATCCCGCCGCTCGCCGGCGCGCTGCTCAAAAGCGAGCAGGACGTGCACCTGCTAGAGCGGCTAGCATTCATGACGCGGCGGGGGGAGTAGGTGGCGGTGGTTGCGGCCACATCCGACCTCTGGGGAGGATTGGCGCTGCTGGCGCTCTTAGCCATGGTCGCAGCGCTGCTCTGGGGCGTGTTCCGCTCGACGGGCAAGAAGCCGATCCGGCGGAGTCTTCGCCCCGATGACAATGATCCTCTAGGCGGCAGCGGCATGCTCCGTGGCAGCGTCAGTGGCAGTGGCAGTGGCACGTCGAGCAGCGAAGCGGGTGGTGATGGCGACGGCGGTGGCACCGACTGACGCCATGATCGCGATCCGGCCAGCCCGAGACGACGACGCAGGCGGGATCAGGGCTGTCCACGAGGCCGCGTTCGGTCAGCCCGCCGAAAGCCGCCTCGTCGACATGCTCACCGCGGGCGGCCATGTCACGCTGTCGCTCGTCGCTGACCTTGGCGTGGCGATCGTCGGACATGTTCTGTTGAGCCGCCTCGACTCGCCTTTGGGCGCACTCGCCCTCGCCCCGCTCGCCGTATTGCCGAGCCATCAGCGGCTCGGAATCGGCAGCACGCTCGTCGAGACGGCGATCAATCTCGCCCGAAAACGCGGCGCCTACCCTGGCCATCTTCGTCCTCGGCGACCCGGCCTAATAGGCACCTTCAGGCCGTGGTGCGCCGGCCGCGGGCACAGCGCGGATCGACCTGCGCCTCCGACAGCGATTGCCGTATCTGTAACGGCGCAATACGGCCCCGGGTGGGCCTATTGCGCCCTACCGTTCGAGCCGATCCATCCGGCCAGGAAGGCCCGCGCTGGCGCCACCGATGACGGCAATGTGGCTGCCACATGAACCCCAGGTGAATGCCCGGTTAAGGGTGCCTTCAGCACTCGTCGCTATATTTCCTCACAATGAAACTTGAGAGCCGTGGGGTCGTGTGATGGCTGAGTTCTTCCGGGGTGCCGCGTTCATCGCCATGTCGGCGACCGTGCTCGCCGCCGCCATGTTCGTCGCGATCCACTGAGACCAAGCTATCTCGCCGCCCATTGGCCCGACATCACGCCCACCGGATTGAGAATCCAATTGCCGCTCTGCTGGTCGTAGTGGATCATGACCGGTACCGCCGACGTGACATCGCTGGTGACGGTCCCGTCCCGCGAAGAGATCACTTGGCATTCCAGGCCGAAACCCCAACCGCCGACCATTTTGATCGGATCACTCGGATCCAGAACCGTGTAGCCGCCACCGCTCTGTCGACAGATCGCTTCGACCCGATCGACCATTCCTGTGCTGTAGGTGAATTCCCACACGTGACGGATGACCTCCGGCTTCACGCGAATGCGATCTGGTGAGATGAACTCGATCGTGAACGGTGTCGTGCGTAGCGTCAGCTCGGCGCCGCCGGCCTCGGCCTTGGCCACGGAGGCCGCCTGGAAATCGGGGTCGATACCGCCCGCGAAGGTGTGCAGCACCGTGCCTGCCGCTGACCCGGTGGACGTGCTCCCCGAGCCGGACGTCGTCGAGCCCGCCGCTCCCGATCCGGTGCCGCTGACCTCCAGCCGCGTCTTCTTCCAATCCTTGTATTTTTGCGTCGTGCGAAGGATGGGAACGCCATCCATTTGGGTCGGCTCGATGTAGTGCCGCGCCAGCAGAAACACGATCGCCTCCCAGCCGCGGATCACCCGGCCGTCGGCGAACTCGAGCCGCACGCCCTCGGGCTCCTCGAGCGTACCTTCTGTCGCCGTCATCGGCGGCTCGTCGGGTGACGCCCACCAGGAGCCGAGCGGGCTCTGGCCGGAGAGCGTTTGAGCTGTCGCAGAGGATACGGTGCCGAGGCTCGACAGGGTTGCGAGCGCGAGGAGAGCGAGCAGACGGGCTGAGACGCGCATGGGCTTGGTCCGGTCTTGGCGCGGTGGCATCGCCGGCGACAGCAACCGCGCGGGCTACAGTGATTGAAATACTGCTAAGCCCTTCGGCCAGGATCGGAATTGCGCTACATCAAGAGCTGCCGCGCCGCTCCTCCATCCGGTCGCGGATCTGCATCCCCCAGTAGCTCATCTGGACGCCCGCCTGCCCCAACGGGCCACCCACCCAGCGCGGGCCGAAGTCCGAGAACAACCGGAACCGGTCGTCGCGGCGTGTGATCGCGCGCGCAATCAAACGCCCCGCCATCGCCGTCGTGTTGAGGCCGTGGCCGCCGAAGGCCGTCATCGCCCATAGGCCCCGGTCGAGCCGCATGAGGATCGGCATTTTGTGCAGCGCATAGGCCATCTGCCCCGGCCAAGCATAGTCGATCGGCGGGGTGCCGAGTTGCGGATAGACCGCCGTGATGTCGCCGCGCATTTTTTCGGCCAAGCGCGCCGGCTCCGAGCGTCGCGTCGTGATGCGGCCACCCCAGAGCAGCCGGTTGCCGTCGACGCGGCGGTAGTAGTCGCCCGCCCGCCGGTCGTCGCTGATGGCGGCCGGCGTGCCGATCACCTCGCCGAGCGCTGGGATCGGCGCCGTCACCGCGACGTAGGTTGCGACCGGCAGCACGGCCCGGCCGATCGCGCGGACGAGGTGCCGGTCGTAGGAGGATGTGGCGAGCACCACGCTATCCGCCACCACGGTACCGCCCGCCGTCTCGATGCGCCGCGTGCGCCCATCCGAGCGGATCGCGCGCACCCGGCTCCCTTCGTGGATCACAGCCCCCTTCGCCTCCGCCGCCGCGGCGAGCGCCAGGCAATACTTGAGCGGTTGAATGTGGAACGCCTCAGGGTCGTAGACACCCTCGAAGTAGCGCTCGGACTTGAGCACCGCGCGCGTCTTCTCAGCGGGCCACAGCTCGCGCGGCGCATCTGTAATGTCCCGCATCGCCTCGATCGCCTGCTCGGCGCCGTCGCGGTTGGGATAGCGATGCACCAGCAGCCACCCCTCGCCCATCAGCGCCTCGGGGCAAAGCCCTTGAACCTCCTTGCGCACATAAGCCGCGCCCTCGCGCGACAACGCGTAGAGCTGCCGCGCCTTGTCGCGGCCCGCGATGGCGGCGACCTCGTCGATGGAGCGCGCGAACCCCGAAGAGACGAACCCGCCGTTGCGCCCCGAGGCGCCCCAGCCAATCCGCTCGGCCTCGATGAGCACCACGTCCTTGCGCTCTCGGGCAAGCTCGAGCGCGGCGGTCAGCCCCGCCATGCCCGCTCCGATGACGGCGACCTCGGCGCGGCGCTCGCCCTTGAGCGCCGGCCGGACGGCCGGAACCTCGGCCGTCGCGCGGTACCATGTGCTCGGGTAGCTGGCGTCGGGTTGCATAGACTTCTCCTGCGGCCGGCGATGCCTATATTTGGAGCGGCCGCTTCGGCCGAGTTTGGCGGCCGGTCGCGCTCCCTGTAAAGCGGGGCGGCGAGAGCATCGTGCATTGAGCCTCATCCGGCACGATGCACTACATTGTTGGTTTGTCGCGGCGTCTGGCGCAAAACCGCTGCACACTTTTGCGCACGCCGCTCCAGTCGCCCCTTGAGGATCAGGATTTGCGCCTCGACGACCTCACCGCCAGCGCGGCCGATGCATTCCGCAATGCCAATCACCGGGCCCAGTCGCTGGTCGAGCCGGTGGTGCGGCTCGGTGTCACCGGACTGTCGGGCGCGGGCAAGACCGTGTTCATCACGGCGCTCGTGCATGCTTTGGCGTCCGGCGCGCGGCTGCCGAATTTCCGCGCGACCGCCGGACGTCGCCTCGAGCGCGCCTATCTCGCGCCCCAGCCCGACGATGACGTGCCGCGGTTTCCCTTCGAGGAGCATCTGGCGAAGCTCACCGCCACGCCGCCGATCTGGCCCGAGGGCACGCGTAACATCTCCGAGCTTCGGTTGACGCTCGAGGTCGCGCCGGAGGGCTTGATGCGCCGCCTCCTCGGCATCCGGCGGATGCATTTGGACATCGTCGACTATCCGGGCGAGTGGCTGCTCGATCTGGCCCTTATCGACATGGACTTTAGGACGTGGTGCCAGTGGACGCTCACCGCCGCGCGCGAGCCCGAGCGCGCGCTCGAGGCCGGTCCGTTCCTGTCGTTCCTCGCGCGCCGCTCGCCCGGCGACCGGATCGACGAGCCGCTGATCCTCGACGGCACCGCGCTCTATCGCGATTACCTGCAATCGGCCCGCAAGCGCTTCACGCCCTTCGCCGGCCTATCGCCGGGCCGCCTGCTTTTGCCGACCGATCTCGACGGCTCGCCCGCGCTCTCCTTCTGGCCGATCGACTTGGGCGACGCCCCGATCGCGTCCGGCTCGCTCGCCGCCGAGCTCGAGCGCCGCTATCGCGCCTACATCACGCATGTCGTGCGTCCCTTCTACCGCGAGCATTTCTCGCGTCTCGATCGGCAGATCGTCCTCGTCGACGTGCTGTCGGCGTTGAATCATGGGCCGAAGTCGGTCGCGGAATTGTCGGCGGCGTTGGAAAGCCTGCTCGTCAGCTTCCGCCCCGGCGCCAACACGCTGCTCTCGCGCTGGTTCAGCCCGCGCATCGACCGCATCGTCTTCGCCGCGACGAAGGCGGATCACCTGCACCAGACGAGTCACGATCGCCTGCAGGCGATCCTCGATCGGATGGTGAGAGCGGCGGCCGAGCGCGCGAGCTTCGAGGGTGCTGCAATCCGCACGGAAGCGCTCGCTGCCGTGCGCGCGACGCGCGAGGCGGAAGCGACCTCGGGCCTCGAGCGCGTGCACGTCATCGCCGGCACGCCACTGCCCGGCGAGCAATTGGGCGACCGCGTGTTCGACGGCGCGACCGAGATCGCGGTCTATCCGGGGGATCTTCCCGCCGACCCGGAGCTTGCGATGCGGCGCGGGCTCGAGGGGCTGGACGGCGCTTGGTCCGACGTGCGCTTCCTGCGCTTTCGGCCCCCGGTCGCGATCCGCACGGCAACCGGCACGCCGGGGCCGTTCCCCCACATCCGCCTCGACCGCGTGCTCGACTTCCTGATCGGAGACCGGCTGCCATGACGAACGGCGAGGAGCGGCGCAAGCCGCAGGTGTTCGACCTCGGTGAGACCGATGTGGAGACGCGCGTTGCGACCGAGGACTTCAGCGACGTCGACCTCGCGGTGTCGGCCGCGCGCCGCCCCTTGTCGTCCTCGGCAGGCAGCTGGCGCTGGTTCAAGTTGCTGTTGCAGGCGATCGCGGCCCTGATCGTCATGTCGCTGGGGTTGCGTCTCTACGACCTGACGATGCACCTCATCGAGCGCAAGGATTGGTTCGGCTGGCTCGCGCTCGGCATCGCCAGCGTTGCCGCCCTCGCCGCCGTCGTGCTGATCGTGAAAGAGATCGCGGCGATCGTCGGCCTGTCGAAGCTGCAATCGCTGCGGCGCTCGTCGGAGCGCGCGGTCCTCGACAACGACGAGGCGGAGGCGGCGTCCGCCGTCGCCGAGCTCGGCGCCCTCTACCGCGATCGCAAGGATCTGGCGCTCGGTCGCCGCGAGGTCGCCGAGCATCGCCGCGATGTGCTGGCCGCCCGCGAGCGATTGGCACTCGCCGAGCGGCATCTCGTGGCGCCGCTCGACACGGATGCGATGGCGATCGTCACCGCATCCGCCAAGCGCATCGCCACAATCACCGCGCTGAGCCCCTTCATCCTGCTCGACGTCGGCACCGTGGCAGTCGAGAACATGCGCATGCTCCGGCGGATCGCGACGCTCTACGGCGGCAGGCCCGGCACCTGGGGCGCGTTGAGGCTCGGACGCCTCTCCGTCGAGCATCTGATCGTCACGACCGGCATCGACATCACCGGCGATCTGGTGCCGGCGGGCGTCGCACGAGGGCTCGCCGGCATGTTCGGCAAGAAGCTCGGCGAAGGCTTGTTCAACGGCGCCATGTCGGCGCGTCTCGGCACGGCGGCGATCGAAATCTGCCGTCCGATCCCCTTCATCGAGATGAAGCGCCCCAATCCCGTCTCCGTCATCGCCCTCATCACCCGCGAGGTCGGCGGCAGCGCCGTCGATCTCGTCAAGCGCAAGGCCAGCGAGAAGATGGGGTTTGGTGGACGCAAGGCGGACGACACTTGAACCGGCGCATCGCCACGAGCGCGTCCTTCTTGAGCTCATGGCAAGCTGCTGAATGGGTCCCGGGCACAAGGCCACGGCTGTCCGGTTCAGCATAGGTCGAGCTCCTGCTGGCGGATGTCACTGATCCGTCGAGGGGGTGGCTGGTCGAGATCTTGGAGGGGCTCCGGCGCATGAGGTTAGCCCTTACGAGCCTGACGAAGCTGAGGAGCGTCGGAGGTGGCACGTGACGCCTCGGCTGCAAGGCGTAGCATCACGAACACGATCAAAGCGACCGCGATCTGAGCACGAATGGCGTTCTCGGACGTTCCGAGGAAGTGCTTGATCTGGAGATGCTGCTCGACCCAGCGGAAGAATACTGACCTGCCAGCGCGCTTTGTAGAGCGCCGCAATGCTCGGCCGTCGCGTCGAGATCGTTGGTCAGCAGGCGCAAGGTCCTCGCTCCTTGTCGATCGTGACGGTAATCTCGCGCAGGCTGACGTCGGCGAGTGGGTTGCGCCGGTTGCCTTTCAATCGCTGGTCGATGGTAACGATCTGGTCGGACGTAGGTCTGGAGCATCGCCGAAACGCAACGCTTCTCGACGACGCGCGGACGCGTATTGGTCTTGAGCCGCGTGACGATCCGGCAGCCTGCCTCCGAGCCGAGACCACCAGGAAAAGTCATAATATCCAAGGTCGAAGACGTATGTTGCACCAGGCTCTACCGGCAGGGTGAGCCATGACGATGTCGTTGATGCGTGCGGGCGTGATCGCGATGTTGGCTGGTATCGCGCAGCCGGCGTCGAAGTCGACATGGACTTTCACGAGCGCGCCGTGCGCCTCGTAGTCGGCCCAGGCGAGAGACACGTCGGTCAGGCGGATGCTGGTCGCATCGACGAGATGGACGGCCTCGCGCATGTGGCGCCTCGAGGCCTCGCCCCGCAGACATGGTCATCACCGCGAAGAGGTCGGCGAACACCTTCGCCGGCCGCTTGGCGTTGGCATCGGCAAGCGTGGACCGCGCCGGCTGCGTCACGCCGAGATGATAGAGCCTCGGCGCATGGCTGCCCAACCCCTGTTCGATCTCACGCAGGCTCTGAGCCCCTGCCGACCGTACATCAGCGCGACGGAGCTGGCTTTTGGTCGTCAAACGGCGCACGCGCCGATCAGCTCCGTGATACGCGACGATCTCGCCGAACCGATCCCAAGGCACGACTCAATAGTTGATGAAACAGGCTATTGTGATGCCGCATGGCGTTGATCCCAATCCGTGTTCGATGAAGCCGGGAAGCTCTCGAATCACAGTTGAATCAGCGTCATGCGCACAGTCCACAAAAACTGAACCGGACAGCCGTGGCACAAGGCCCGGGACCCATGCCGCCACGCGGATGTACGCTTGCGAAAGGCGCAGGGAACGCGGAAAAACAATTGCGACAGTGAGTTGCCAGCAACTACGCGAGCGGGTCGAGATTCCCCAGCAACGTCGGCAGATACTCACTAACCGTCGGATGCAGATGAACCGCGCGCGCCATGGTCGTGTAGGGCGTGCCGGCTGCCATGATCTCGAGAAACGTGTGCACGACCTCGTCGCCGCCGATGCCGAGCACGGCTGCGCCGAGAATCTTCTTCGTCTCGGCCTCGATGATGACGCGCATGAACCCTTTCGTCTCGCCGCGCTCACGCGCCCGCCCGATCGATTTCATCTCCAGCCGCGCGGTCAGCGCGTTCAATCCCTGCTTGCGCACCTCCGCCATCGTCATGCCGACGCGGCCGAGCGGCGGATCGACGAAGAGACCGTAGATCGGAATGCGATCGCTCAACCTGCGCGGATCGTTGTCGAACAGGTTGGCAGCGACGATCTCGTAGTCGTTGTAGGCCGTGTGCGTGAAGGCCGCACGCCCATTGACGTCGCCCATCGCCCAGATGTGCGGCACGCTCGTGCGGCACTGATCATCGACGGTGATGTAACCCTTCGCATCGATGGCGACACCCGCCTTGTCGAGCCCCAAGTCGTCGGTGTTCGGCCGCCGTCCGACGGCCAGCAGCAGATGCGTGCCCGATACGCTCTGGTCACCCGACGTGCAATCGAGGTGCATCCGGATGTCGCCCGCCGCCCCCTCCACCGCGAGGCACTTGGCGCCCAAACGCACGTCGATCCCTTCCTCGGCAAGGAATGTCGCGATCGCCTCCGACGTCTCTTCGTCCTCGCGCGCAATCAGGCGATCGGCCATTTCGACGATCGTGACATGGGATCCGAACCGTCGAAACGCTTGCGCGAATTCGAGGCCGATGTAGCTGCCGCCGACGACGATCAGGTGCTCGGGCGCCGTGTCGAGATCGAGGATGGACGAGTTCGTGAGATAGGGCACGTGATCGAGGCCCGGCATGCGCGGCACGAGCGCCCGCCCACCGGTGTTGATGAAAATCCTGTCCGCCGTCAGCAGGCGATCCCCCACGCGCACCGTATGGGCATCCTCGAAACGCGCCTGACCTTCGATGACGGTCGCGCCCTCAAGCTCCGTCATCCAGCTGCGGATGCCGTTCTGCCCGCGCGCGACAATGGCGTCCTTGCGGGCCTTGACCTTCGCCATGTCGACGCCGACCGGGCCGGTCGTGACGCCGTACTCGGCCGCGCGCCGCGCCATGTGCGCGACATAGGCGCTGGCGACGATCGTCTTCGTCGGCACACAGCCGGTGTTGACGCAGGTGCCGCCGAAGCGGTGCCGCTCGATGACGGCGACCTTGAGCCCCTCGCTCGCGAGCCGGTCGGCGAGCGGCGGACCGGCTTGGCCCGTGCCGATGACGATGGCGTCGACTGTCTCGGGCATGGCGGCCTCCGTGCGTTGCTCTTGAACGAACGTGGCGGCAATGGCTCAGGTTGCAAGGGCCTCGGCCGGTCGAGGTCCTTCACGATTGGGTGTGCGGCGGCCGCCGACGATCGTCCAATTGAGCAGGATGACGGGTACGAGGCCGATGAGGACGATGGTCAGCGCCCCGAAGGCCGCCTCCTCGAAGGCCTCGATGGCGGCAAAGCTGTAGACGCGGGTGGCGAGCGTCTCGAAGTCGAAGGGGCGCAGGAGCAGCGTCGCCGGCAGCTCCTTCATCACATCGACGAAGACGAGCAAAAGCGCCGTGCCGATCGCCGGGCGGAGCAGCGGGAAGTGCACACGGCGCAAGGTCGTCAGCGCCGTCTCGCCGAGCGTGCGGGCGGCGGCGTCCAGGTGTGGTGAGACGCGCGACAGACCCGCCTCCGTCGCCGACAAGGACACCGCCATGAAGCGAATGGCATAGGCCGCGAGCACGGCGAGGATCGTGCCCGACAGCATGAGACCGGTCGAGACGCCGAGCGTCGCGCGCATCCATGCGTCGAGCCAGTTGTCGAAGCCAGCCAGCGGAAACAACAGCCCCAGCGCCAGGATCGTGCCCGGCAAGGCATAGCCGAAGCCGGTCAGGCGCACGGCGGGCCGCGTGAAGCCGTTCGGGGCGACGCGGCGCGCATAGGCGAGCACGAGGGCCAGCATCGTCGTCAGTAGCGCCGCAAGGCTCGCAAGCAGCAAACTATGAAAGGCCGCCCGCCAGAAATCGGCGCTGGCGACCTCGCCCACATAGGCCCAGGCGCTCCCCGTCAGCATCGCCATCGGCAGCACGAAGCCGATGACGAATGGCATGAGCAACAGGGCGAGCAGGCCCCAACCCGCCGCGCCGCTCACCTCGATCTCCGGCACGGCGCGAAATCGGGCGACCGGATCGTGATAGGAGGCGCCGCCGCGGGACACGCGCTCGAGCGCGAAAGCGGCCACCACGAAGAGCAAGGTGATGGAGGCGATATCCGCCGCGCCCGAGAGGCTGCTCCGCTGCACCCACGTCTGGTAGGCCGCGACGGTGAGCGTGCGCACGCCTAGATACTCGGTGGCGCCCAGATCGTTCAGCGCCTCCATCAGAACGAGCGCGATGCCGCCGGCGAGCGCGGGCCTGGCGAGTGGCAGCGCCACGCGGAAGAACGCCCCGGTCAGCGACTGGCCGAGCGTGCGCGCGACCTCGAGCGTGCCGACGGATTGCTGCAGGAAGCTCGCGCGCATGGCGAGGTAGACGTAAGGGTAGAGCACGGCCGCGAGCACGAAGGCCGCGCCAGAGAGCGACCGCACCTCGGGGAACCAGTAGGCGCGCGCATCGGCGAAGCCGAAGAGCGACCGCAGTCCCGATTGCAACGGCCCCGCGTAGTCGAGCAGATCGGCGTAGCTGTAGGCGACGATATAGGTCGGGATCGCGAGTGGCAGCAGCAGCAGCCAGGAGACGAGATCGCGGCCGGGGAAGCGGTACTGCGTGACGATCCACGCACAGGCCGTGCCAACGACGGCCGTAACGGCCCCGGTCGCCGTCAACAACGCGATCGTCGACAGCACCGCATCGGGAAGCACGGCACTGACGAGGTGGCCAAAGTTGCCGTCGCGGCCGTGCAGGCTCAGCCACGCGATCGACAGAACCGGCAGAAGCGTGACGGCGAGAATGACGGGCGACGGCGGCCGTCCACAGCGCGGCGACGCCCGCTGGCGCCGTTGCCAGGCGCTCAGGCGTCGAAACGGCGGCAGTCCGAGGATGCCGCCGTCGTTCGCCTGCGCTCGCGTCCCCCGCTTCATGCCCGCGCTATCTTGGCCTTACGTGCCGGGCCCGTTGTCGAACCCGACCTTGTCGACGAGCTCGGAGGCCTGACGCCGCAACTTCGCGATATCCTCGAGAGCGATCGGGTCGGCTTTGAGCTCACCCCAGCTTTGGACGAGCTCGGACGGCGCCACGCCCTCCTTCACCGGGTACTCGTGATTGAGCGCGGCATACTCGCTCTGCGCCTCGGCCGAGCTCAGGAAGGCGATGAGCGCCAGCCCCTGCTCCTTGTCGGGCGCCGACTTCATCAAGGCCGCACCGGAGAGGTTGACATGCGTGCCGCGGTCGGCGGCGTTGGGGAACAGCACTTTGACGGCGGCGGCCCACTCCTTCTGCTCGGGCTCCTTCTCGTTCGTCGTCATCAGGCCCATGTAGTAGGTGTTGCCGATGGCAAGATCGCACTCGCCCGCGAAGATCGCCTTCACCTGATCGCGATCGCCGCCAGCGGGCTTGCGAGCGAGATTCTCCTTGAGGCCCTTGAGCCAGGCTTCCGCCTTCTCGGCCCCGTGATGGGCGATCATCGAGGCGACGAGGGCGATGTTGTAGGTGTGCTGGCCCGAGCGCGAGCAGATCTTGCCCTTCCACTTGGGGTCGGCAAGATCCTCATAGGTGATCGCGGTGTCGGCGACGCGGTCCTTGGAAGCATAGACGATGCGGGCGCGCCGCGTCAGGCCGATCCACTCGCCCGCCGGATCGCGGTAGGCGGCCGGCACGTTCGCCTCGATCTCGGGCGTCGAGACCTTCTGCGTAATGCCGGCCTCGCGCGCCTGCACGAGGAGCCCGAGCTCGTTCGTCAGCAGCACGTCGGCCGGGCTGTTTGCTCCTTCGGCGACGACGCGCTCGATGAGCCCGTCCTTGGCGAAGACGACTTTCACCGCGATGCCGGTCTTGGCCGTGAAGGCGTCGAACAGCGGCTGCATGAGCTTGGGCTCGCGGAACGAGTAGACATGCACCTCGGCGGCAGAGGCAGCTGCGGCGAGGGTGAGCGAGACTGCGGCGACCGCGGCGAGCGCGACGCCTTTGTAAAAGGATGACGGCATCGAGTGATTTCTCCAATCGTCAGGGTTCAAGGCCCTGATATCGGTTGCTACATGTGCCGGAGATTTTTCGGGCACGGGCGGACCTTCGTCCAACTCCAAAACGAATGTCAACAATGTTTGCTAGACTGGAATACTTCCAATCAGAAACATCGAACGATTCTAAATCGGCAATGACTGTCGTTGATCAGAAGAACGTCGCGATAAAACTGCCAACAGCGAGTCGATCGACAGCATCTTCGTGTATAGACCCGGCACGCACCGGCGTAACGAGCGGCTGAAGCGATCAGGGCGGCACGACGCAGGACGACGGAAAGACGAGACGCACCGTCGTACCGGCTCCGGGATGGCTGTCGATCAACAGCCGGGCGCCATTGGCTTCGGCCAACGCACGCGACAGCGGCAGGCCGATGCCCCGGGTGCGCCGCGACGGCGACGCATCGAGATGGGCCTCGACCTCGCCGGCGGCCATGCCTCGTCCCGTATCGCTGACGAGAACCTCGACCGCCCCTTCGACTGTGTAGCGCGTCATAAGGCGAACCGCACCGCGCGCCGATGTGAACTTGATCGCATTGCCGGTGACGTTGAGCAGCACTTGGCGCACGCGCCGCACGTCGGCGACGACCTTCGGCACGGCACCGGCCGGCACGACCTCGATCGCCACCTCGGCGGCACGCGCTTGTGGCGCCAGCATCGCCGCCACCTCGACGAGCTCGTGCCCCAGATCGACATCGGTGAAGACGAGACCCGCCTTGCCCGTGCTCAGGAGTCGGGCATCGAGAATATCGGTGATCAGCGCCAGCGCGTGGTCAGCGGCCCGAACGATGTGACCGGCGCGCACGCCCACCTGCGCGTCCTGGGGGCGCTCGGCGATGAGCTCGCCATAGCCGCGCACGGCCGTCAGCGGCGTGCGCAGCTCGTGCGCAACCTCGGCGATGAGCCGCATCGCGTCGCTCTCGAAGTCGAGGCGCGCGATCTCTTGGGCCGGGGGCATTGCAGCGCTCGCGACCGTCACGGGCACCGTGCCCTGGCCATCCTCCGGCATCGCCCGCTCGACCGGAACGCTGAGCGGCTGCTCCGCCTGCGCTGGCATCGGCTCGTCTGCCGGATCGGGTTCGGTCGATGGTGCGTCGGGCACTTGAGCCCCCTCGCCTTGCCGGATCATCCGCGCGATCTCGCGCAGCGTCTCGGCTTCCTCCTGGCTGATCTCGAGGCTGTGACGGCACTGCGCCTCGATCTCGGGGAAGCCGGTCAGAGGCGGCGCCGGGTCTACAGTCTCGACCGCCCTGAGCTCCGGCGGCGCCGGCGGCACGCTCTTGAGGATCGCTTCGGCGCGCTGCTTGTCGATCGCGACGCCGCCCGACCGCATGAGCACACCGATACGATCCCGGCTGAGCACCAGCCGCTCGACGACGGCCGCAACGTGAACCGGTCCGCGCGGCGTCCAGAAGTCGAGCGCCATCTCGGCGAGCGCTTCTTCCTCGTTGGCAGCGAAGGCGATCAGGCGGCTTGCCGCGGGCAAGGCCCGATCCAGACGATCCTGCGACAGCCGGGTGAGGGTCTTGACGCCGAAGAGCGCCAATCCCGCCGCGTTGGCCCAGACGAACGCGGAGGCCTCGGGATCGAAGATGAGCGCAGCGGCGGCCTCGGCCCTGACCGGACCGGCCTCGCTCCGTCTGACGCGCGCTGAGCGCTCGCTCCTCACCTGGCCTGCCTCCAGCCGGATCGGACGCCCACCCAGGTCAGCCGGCAAGCCATCCATGTATCACACTTTTCGGCCCCGTCCTCCGTGGCCGGAGACCCGGCCTGAAGGCGGTGTTGACAGCTGGGACGGAGACGCAATTAGAGCTGTTTTTTGAATAGCTTAGCGTCGACCCGCGGATTGCGGTCAATGACCGTGCGCGGGGGCCGATGGAGCCGCCCGCGGACGCAAGCGGGAGAATCGCTTTGCGCAAACGAATGGCCCGGCCGCGAGGCCGGGCACATTCTCGGTCTCGCCTTCCGCCTCAGGCCTTGCGCAGACCGAGCTCGGCGAGCTGGGCGGCGGTGAAGGCCTTCTTGTTCTTCCCTTGGCCGCGGTGGCGGCGGGCATCGTGCGGCGGGTCGGTGCGGAACTGGCAGACGGGGCAGTCGCGATCGGGATTGGTCTGGCGGGTGCTGCGGCCCGCGGCGCCGACGCGCACAATTTTGTAGCGTTGCCCGAGCGCATTCAGCGTCGCAATCGCCGCCTCAGCCTGCTCGAGCGCCTCGGCCGCCGCCTCCTTGGAGGCTTCCGCCATCTGCTCTTGCAACTGCTTCACGCGGGCAATTGCGCCTTCCGCGCTGCTCTTCTTGGCAACGGTCATGATTTGTCTCCAGTCATTACATTGTTTGCTTTTGCATAGTTCAAGGTCGAGGAAGGCCGGGAATAGGAATTCGATACGTTACTTAGCGCGCCAATTCTTGGGGGCGGCTTTTCTACTCAATCACGCATCGGCCGACATCATCGATGTGGCTCAATACGAGACTTATCGAATAAACACCAGCAAAAGATGAGTCATGCTGAAGAAATCTGTGCTGAAGCGAATCGGAGCCCGCAGCAATCGAAGCCGGGACACCGCATTTATCAATACAGCATTAACGAGATGGCCGCGCCTCGATACTTCTGATTGCGATTGCCGCGAGATCGCAGTTTCGGGCAAAACCAGTGCACGTTCAGGCGAAATAGGCTCCGGCTCGCCTCGAGAACGCGCTCAAAACCTATAGCCGGGATCGGGTCCTCGATTCCTTTTCAGCTGAACCCGGCCTAGAGTTCTGTTCGATCTGATTGAATGAGATCAGCGCTATACGCCGTTGATTTCGAGCCCTTTCTTCCGACCAACGGGAAACCGCTCGGCCGGAAAGTGCTCATTGCCGTTTCGATCATGAAACATCGGCGCTCGATCTATGGAAGCATTGCGTACCGTCGCACAAACGGCGGGAGATGCTCGAGCCGAAGACATCGATCTTCGATCGAGGCCGTGACAATTTGCGCGGCCACAACCGATCGACAGGACATCCGAGTTGGCGAGGAGGAGTATTGGCGATCCCGGCAGGATTCGAACCTGCGACCCTCTGCTTAGAAGGCAGATGCTCTATCCGACTGAGCTACGGGATCGTTCCGTAAATCGATAGTTTCCCGTCTAGCGCATTTTCCGCCTGGCCGGAAACCCGTTCACGCCGTGAGTGTGCGCAAAGCCAGGACGAGGACGAAACTCGACTAATGAGTCCATTGGCCGATACGGCCGAATTTGAAGTTCTCGGCGTAGGATTTCTTCTGCGCCCGCTTCACCGCCGGCTCGACGACCGTATACGCGATCCCTTCGCGCTCGGCATAGGCGATGGCCTCCTCTTTCGTCGCAAAGCGCAAGATGACCTGCGTGTTGGTCTCGGCCGCGGACGTCCAGCCCATCAGCGGATCGATCTCGCGGCGGGTCTCGGGCTCATTCTCGAGCACCCAATCGAGCGTACGGGCGACGCCTGACTGCATCGCCGTCTTGGCCGGCTTGTAGATGCGGGCGACCATGGATCAAGGCTCCGGGATGTTTGCGTCGGCCGATGGTCGGGGCAGCGTGATTCGAACACGCGACCCCCTGCTCCCAAAGCAGGTGCTCTACCAGGCTGAGCTATACCCCGATGCAGGCCGTCAAACCTTGTGCCGTGCCGGCCTGGCAGCGTCAAGCGGCGCGGCTGGTCAAGGCGGGGTGAAGGCCTTGTAGACAACGTGATCGCCGGGTTTCAGCCCCAGCCGCTCCGATAGCCCGCCGTTGATCTCGAGCACGGCGAGAACCGCCCCGCCCGATTCGATCCGCTCCTCCGAGAACGGCACGGTCCGCTCGGCGATCTCCGTGACGATGCCGGCCTTGTCGATGAACACCATGTCGAGCGGCAGGTACGTGTTGCGCATCCACATCGCGACGTCCTGCGGCTCGGTATAGAGGAACAGCATGCCTTCCTGATCACCGAGGGTCCGGCGGAACATCAGACCCTTGGCCTTGTCGGACGGGCTTTCGGCCACCTCGACCGTGATCGGATGCTCGCCCCCAGCCGTCGCGAGCACGAGCGTGTCGCGTCGCATCTCCTCTGCCCTCAACGGATGATGGAGGCTGGCGACGCCCGCCCAAAAGACGAAAAGGGCCGCCAAGGCAGCCCTTCCCGGAAGATATCGCTGAAGCACCCTGCGCATTGCCTGCGCGAGCGTCAGATCAATGCTGCGGCGGCAGCCGGGGCGGAGCGCCTTCCGGCCTGAGATCGGCTGCCATGAGACCTTTGGGACCATTGCCATAACGGACCATAACATATTGGCCGGGGCGCAGCTCCGTAAAGCCGTAGCGGCGCAGCGTCTCCATGTGCACGAAGATGTCTGGGGTGCCATCGCCACGGGTCAAGAAGCCGAAACCGCGGAGGCGGTTGAACCACTTCACCATCGCGCGCTCGTAGTCGCTCTCGGGCTCGACGGTCACATGCGTGCGCTGCGCCATCGAAGAAGGATGCAGAGCCGTGCTCTCGTCCATCTCGACGATCCGGAACGCCTGCAGACCTTTCGGGCGCCGGAGCACCTGGCAGATCACCCGCGCGCCTTCATAGGCCGTCTGGAAGCCACCCGCCCTGAGGCAGGTCACATGCAGGAGGATGTCCTCACCGCCGCCGTCGGCTACGATGAACCCATACCCCTTGGATGCATCGAACCACTTGATTGAGCCGACCACCTCAAAGACATCGACGGGCATGCCCTCGCTCGACGTCAAATCGAGGTTGGTGACCGTGCCTTGATCCGTGAGGTCTGGCGGAAACTTCGCCATATCCGTCTCCCGCATTTACCGTTGCAACTTTCACTTTCGCCGCCGGGCCTGAAGCCCTCTTAGCCCTCGACTCAGCGGCCATCACCTTTGTGACGGCGCGGAAGATAGCACCGTCGACCAGCACGAAAACTGCAATCGAATGGCGCTCGATGATTCTCCACACTGCAAGCGTTTTTTCACGCTCGAACGCATCTTGACCAGCGCGCCCAACTATTGCCGCTGGCTGGTTTTTTTGGCGGTCAAGGCAGGGGGCCCGGGCCTGTTGGAAAGTTCTCTCGCACTTGCGAAAAACAGAGCTGTGCGCGTGTGCGCCACCGCCTCCGCCGGGCGAATCATGTCAATTCTGCAACAGTGTTTCTTATGCTCATTGACGCGTGAGTCGCCAAACTGGCCGCTGCGCTGCCCCGAGGTCCCTGTCGCCATCGCCGCGCATGCTCATGGCGATGCCGAGCAGGCCCAGCATCGCCAGCATCGCCGAGCCACCGAAGGAGACCAGCGGGAGGGGCACGCCGACGACCGGCAGTAGCCCGATCACCATCCCGGTGTTGACCGCCACGTGCAAGAACAGCGATACGCACGCGCCCAGAATTACAAGCCGTTGAAAGCGCCCGCGCAATCGCAAGCCTTGGATCATGAGAAGCGCGACGAGGGCGGCAAACGCCAGCAGCACGGCAGCGGCGCCGGCAAAGCCCAGTTCCTCGCCGATGAGCGCCAGGATGAAGTCCGTATGGTGCTCGGGCACGAAGGCCAATTGGTTTTGCGTCCCGTGCAGGAAGCCCTTGCCGAACAGCCCGCCGGCGGCGAGCGCGATCCGCGCCTGATAAACCTGATAGCCGCGCCCGAGCAGATCGCGCTCGGGATCGAGGAACACGAGGATCCGCTCCCTCTGGTAGTCGTGGAGATGGCTCCACAGCACCGGCGCGAGCACCGCGAGCGCGATCGCTCCGCCGATCGCATAGAGACCGCTCACACCCGCCAGATAAACGAGAACGAGCCCCGTGCCGATGATCAGCAGGGCCGTGCCGAGATCGGGCTGCTTCAGGATGAGAGCCGACGGCAGCGCGAAAAGCAGAAGGGGGACAAGGACATAGAGTGGTTTTGACACCAGATGGCGGGGCAGCCACTGGTAGTAGGCGGCGATGGCGAGCACGCTCGCGACCTTCATCACCTCTGCCGGCTGCAACATGACCGGCCCAAGATCCAGCCAGCGTCTGGAGCCCGAGGCCGCAGCGCCGATCCACGGCACGACGGCGAGCGCCACCAGCGCCAGCACGTAGAGCGGGCCTGCGGCAAACAGCCAGAAACGCGCCGGCAGGGCGGAAGCGGCCAGCATCAACGCGAGGCCCGCCAGCAGCCGCATCAGATGGCTCATCGCGTAGGGTTCGAAGCTGCCGCCGCCGGCCGAATAGAGGGCGAGCACGCCCACACACCCGAGCGCCGCTGCGAGCAGGGGCACGGCGAACCCTGCCGAAACGAGCCGGCCTGCCATCGGCCGGGGGGTGGGACCGGGCATGTGCGCCGAGCGACCGCCCCACATGCCTCAGCCTCCCTGGGTCTCGGCGCCCGTGCCGGCAATCACGGTCTCCGGCGCAAAGCGCAGGAACAGCTCCCGCATGATGTCGCGCACGAGGGGGGCGGCGGTCTTCGATCCGGCTCCGCCATGCTCGACCACGGCAGCGACGGCAAAGCGCGGCGCCTCGGCCGGCGCGAAGCCCACGAACAGGGAATGGTCGCGCAGATCGCCCGCAGGCTCGTCGGCGCCCGCGTAATTGCCGAGCCGCGCGACTTGCGCCGTGCCGGTCTTGCCCGCGAGCTTGGCGGCGATGCCGTCGAGTGCCGCGCCTGTCGCCGTTCCCCCCGGCTCGTTGACGACGCCGACGAGGCCCTTGCGCACCGCTTGCAGCGCGTGGGCGGCGACCGGCAGAAGCGGCGGCGGCTCCGCCTCCTCGCCACGCTCGAGCGCCACGATCCGCGGCACCACCTCGCGACCCGTCGCGACCCGTGCCGTCATGACGGCGAGTTGCAGCGGCGTCGTCAGCACGAAGCCCTGGCCGATGCCCGCGAGCAGCGTCTCGCCGCCGTACCAGATCGAGCCCTTGACCGCGAGCTTCCAGAGCGGATCTGGAATGAGCCCCGGCCGCTGATCGGCGATGCCGCAGGGGTAGGTCACGCCGAGGCCGAGCCGTCGCGCCATCTCGGCGAGCCGCTCGATGCCGAGCTTGCGGGCGACCGTGTAAAAGTAGACATCGCACGAGCGCTTGAGCGCCTCGTGCAGGGCGACGGGCCCGTGACCCGAGCTCGACCAGCAGCCGAAGCGGTGCCCGGCATGGGCGAGACTGCCGGTGCAGGTGACGACCGTCGTCTCGTCGACGACCTTGTGCTCGAGGCCGGCGAGCGCTGTCACCAGCTTGAACGTCGAGGCCGGCGGATACTCGCCCCGCGTCGCCTTCGAGGCGAGCGGATGGCCAGGCGCCTCGACGAGCGCGCGCCAGGCCTCCTCCGTCATGCCCTCCGCCATCGCCTGGTTGTCGTAGGTCGGCGTCGAGGCCAGCGCCAGCACCTCACCCGTCCGGCAATCGAGCGCCGCGACCCCGCCCTCGCCGTCTCGCCGCAGCCGCTCGATGATGCGTCCCTGGAGCGCGGCATCGATGGTGAGCGTCAGATCGCGGCCCGAGCGCGGCTCCGTGCGCTCGAGCTCGCGCACGACGCGGCCACGGGCGTCGATCTCGCGCCGGATGATGCCGGGCGTGCCGGCAAGCTCGCTCTCCATGCCGAGCTCGAGACCGCTCTTGCCGACCCGCTGATCCTTGAGGCGGCGGACCGGGGCATCGGCGATCTCGCGCAAGCCCGCCCGGCCGACGTAGCCGACGACATGCCCGACATCCGCACCCCGCCAGTAGGCGCGACTCCAGCCGATCGTCGTTTCGACGCCCGGCAGCTGCGGCAGCATCATGCCGACATGCGCATAGGTCTCCCAGTTGAGACCGCTGCGGACGAGAACGGGATCGAGCGCGCCACCGCTCCGGGCGACGGCGAGCAGCTCCGCGCGCTCCTCGTCGCTCATGTCGATCAGGCGCCTGAGGCGGTCGATGGTCGCCTCGAGGTCGCCGGCCAGCGCCGGCACCAGCGTGACGCGCAAGTCCTGTCGCGACTCGGCCAGCACGACGCCCGTCAGATCGCGGATCTCGCCGCGGCGGGCGGGCACGAGGCGCGTATCGATGCGGTTCTCGTCGGCGACGAGCGCATAGCGACGGCCGTAGGTGACCTGCAGATCGTAGAGCTTCAGGAGCAGGAGACCGGCGACGCCGCCCTGTGCGGCGCCGACGAGCAGCGCCCGCCGCGTGACACGCCGGCCGATGCGGTTGTCCGCTGTCTCTTTCTCGAACATCAGGCCGCTCCCCGAGCCGCAGTCCGCCATAGGAGCCGTACGGCGCCGATTGCCAGCCGCGCAATCGCCTCGACGGTGAAGCCGAGCCCGACGCCGGCAAGGATGGGGGCCATATCCGGCGGTTGGAGCGTGAAGGCGAGAGGCACGAGGGTCGCGATGCCGATCGCCACGACTGCGGCGGCCGGCATGGAGAGCGCGCTTGCGGGCCCGTGCGCGCCGGCGAGCGTGCGCACGGCGCGGGTTGCGCTAAGGACACCGAGATAGAGTAGCGCCGAGTAGCCGAGCGGCGTGCCGGCGCAGACATCCGCGAGGAGACCAGCCACAAGCAAAATCGGGGCCGGTAGCCGCTCGGGCGCGCGATCGGCGGTGACCTGGATCAGAGGCAGCAGCAGATACGGCAGTGCGGCGCGCGCCGCCGGATCGATCGGCCAGGGCAGGTTCAAGGCGACGGCAAGCACGAGGACCGCGAAAGCTGGACTTAGCAAGCCGATCAGTCCGAGCGCGAGCCTCGTCATGGCGGCGCTCCGCCCGACAATTCGGACGCCAAATCGCTGCCGGGCGCCTCGAAGATGAGCACGGTCACGTAGTCGAGCCGGTCGAGCGCGGCGTTCGTGCGCACGGCCCAAGTCCCGCCTCCGGGCTCGGCCGTGCCGATGGCGAGCCCGCGTGGCAGAATGCCGTCCTCGCCCGATGTCGTGACGGGTGCCCCGGCTTCGACCGCCTCGCTCGATCGCGCAAGCTCGAGCTCGGGCGGAGCCTCGCCGCGGCCGAGGAGAATGCCCCTGACCCGCCGCTTGCCGACGAACACCGGAATGCGGCTGCGCCGATCGCGAAGGAGCAAGAGGCGAGCGGAGCGCTCACTCGCCTCGACGACCGTCCCGACGAGCCCATCGCCATCGACGACGGCAAAGCCCGTCTTGATCCCGTCGCGGGAGCCCACATCGATGACAGCGCTCGAGGCGAAGGCGTTGACGCCCTCGAGATAGACCCTCGCCGTCACAGCCGCGACCTGCCGATCATCCACCCGGCCGACGAGCCGCCTCAGCTCCTTGACCTCGGCTTCGAGCGCATCCGCGCGAGCTTGCAGCCGGCCGACCTCGCGGTTCTCGCGCCTCAAATCGGCGAGCTCCTTGAGGAGGCCGCTATCACTTTCGGGACGATCGGCGATCGCGCGCGCGCCCTCTATCGGCAGCCGTGCGACCTTCAAGGCCGGCTCGAGCGCTGCCGTCAGCTCGCCCCGCACTGCGGCGAGCCAGCGATGGTCCACGCGTCCGAGAGCGAGCAGGACGAGCGCCGCCAGGATCGAAAGCGCGAGGGAGAGCGAGGCAGGGCGGCTGCGGCTTGCCACCTTCGGCTCGCTGGCGCGGCCGGGGCCTCGCGAAAAACTGTCGTGACGCAACTCACCCATGACGCATCGATGCTCACGCCCGCCGACGCATGCGCGTCTGAGACTGAATCGGCCCGCTACTCACGTCGATGCTCCCCCGCGACAACACTAGCACGACCCCTCAGGGCCGGATGAGAAAACTCTCATAGCTCTGATGGTTGGCGAGTACGATGCCGCACCCGTTGATGACGGAATGTTGCGGCGCCTCGGCCATGAAAAACTCGACACCGGTACGTAGTGCAAGCTCGATATCGAGATTGTGCAAGAGTGCGCCGCCACCTGTGAGACAGACGCCACGATCCGAGATGTCGGCGGCGAGCTCGGGCGGGATCTGCTCGAGCATGCGCTGGATGGCGTCCGCGATCGTGTCGATCGGCGTCGACAGCGCCTCGGCGATATCGGACGGGCGCAGCACCACCTCGGTCGGAAAGCCGTTCTTCAAGTCGCGCCCGCGGATGACGACATCGACCGCCTTGCCGTTGATGCGGGACGCCGTGCCGGCCTCGATCTTCATCCGCTCGGCATTGGCCTCGCCGATGACCAGGCTGTGGGCGCGGCGGATGTGGCGCATGATCGCCTCGTCCATCGCATTGCCCGCGCAGCGCACCGAAAGCGCCTTGACGATACCGCCCGACGCCAGCACCGCGATGTCGGTCGTGCCGCCGCCGATGTCGACGACCATCGAGCCCAGCGGCTCGCCGATCGGGAGCTTGGCGCCGATGGCGGCCGCCACCGGCTCCTCGATCATGATGACGCGCCGGGCGCCGGCGGCGAGGGTCGATTCATAGATCGCGCGCCGCTCGACCGGTGTCGAGCTCGCCGGCACGCAAACGATGACGCGGGGCCGGAGCACGCCGAGCCGGCGCTTCGCTCTCTGGATGAAGTGGCGGACCATTTCCTCGGCCGCGACGAAATCGGAGATGACGCCGTCGCGCATCGGGCGGATCGCCTCGACGCCTTCGGGCGTGCGGCCGATCATCTGCTTGGCCTTGGTGCCGACGGCGATCACCGAGCGCTCGCCGTTGGCGCCCTTGATGGCGATGACCGAGGGCTCCTCGAGCACGACGCCGCGGCCCGGCACGAAGATGAGCGTATTGGCCGTGCCGAGGTCGATGGCGATGTCCTCGCCCATCGCGCCCAGAAAGCTGTTCAACATGAGACCCGCACCCTCGATCGTCCGCACACAGGTAAAGGCAATGCTGGCCCGCGTCAGCGTCAGACGAGGGCCATGGTGAATGGCCATGCGTCCGCGCCGGCGCAAGGCCGCGCCGCCCGCTGGTTACGAAGATTAAAGGCGCCCCCTCGGACCGCCTCGTCCGGTCCGGCCACGAACAAGATGGGCCCGAAGGCCCATCTTGGGAAGTCGGTCAGATCGCCGCCATGCGCGAGGCCCGCTTGCGCATCGTGACGAGCTTGTTCAAGCCGCTGATATAGGCCTTGGCCGAGGCCACCAGAGTGTCGGGGTCCGCAGCCTTGGAGGTGACGCTGCGGCCGTCCTCCTCGAGCCTCACCGAGACCTCGGCCTGCGCATCGGTGCCCTCGGTCACCGCGTGGACCTGGTAGAGCGCGAGCTTGGCCTCGTGCGGGATCAGCTTCTTGATCGCGTTGAAGGTGGCGTCCACCGGGCCGTTGCCGCCCGATTGGATGGTGTGATGCACACCCTCGATGTCGAGCGTCAGCGTCGCCGACTGCGGTCCGACGGTGCCGGCGACGACCATGAGCATCACGACCTTCACCCGGTCGTCGGAGGTCGAGATCTCCTCGTCGACCAGCGCCTCGATGTCCTCGTCGTAGACGTGCTTCTTGCGATCGGCGAGCGCCTTGAAGCGGTTGAAGGCGTCCTCGAACTGGTTGTCGGAGAGCTCGTAGCCGAGCTCCTTCAGCTTCGTGCGGAAGGCGTTGCGGCCGGAGTGCTTACCCATGACGAGCGAGGTCTTGCCGACGCCGACGCTGTCGGGCGTCATGATCTCGTAGGTGCTCGAATTCTTGAGCATGCCGTCTTGATGGATGCCGCTCTCGTGCGCGAAGGCGTTCCGGCCGACGATCGCCTTGTTGTATTGCACCGGGAAGGACGTCACCGCCGAGACCAGACGCGAGGCGCGGTTGAGCAGCGTCGTCTCGATGCCGGTCTCGTAGGGCAGCACGTCGCGACGCGTCTTGACCGCCATGACGACCTCCTCCAGCGCCGCATTGCCGGCCCGCTCGCCGAGTCCGTTGATCGTGCACTCGATCTGCCGCGCGCCGCCGTCGATACCGGCGAGCGAGTTCGCGACCGCGAGGCCCAAATCGTCGTGGCAATGGACCGAGAAGACCGCCTTGTCGCTGTTCACCACGCGCTCGCGGATCGCCTTGAACATGGCGCGGTACTCGTCGGGCGTCGCGTAGCCGACGGTGTCTGGCAGGTTGATGGTCGTGGCGCCCGATTTGATCGCCGCGTCGACGCATTGGCAGAGGTAGTCGATGGGCGTGCGCGTCGCATCCATCGCCGACCACTCGACGTCCTCGACGAGATTGCGGGCGCGGGAAACGGTGGCGCGGATGATGTCGAGCACCTCGCTCTCGCTCTTCCGCATCTGATGGGCGAGATGGATCGGCGAGGTCGAGACGAAGGTGTGGATGCGGCCGCGCTGCGCGTGGCGGACCGCTTCGCCGGCGCGGTCGATGTCCTTGTCGATGGCGCGTGCGAGGCCGGCGACGGTCGCTCTTTTGATGCGCTTGGCGATGGCGGTGACGGCCTCGAAGTCGCCATCGGAGGCGATCGGGAAGCCCGCCTCGATGATATCGACGCCCATCTCGTCGAGCAGATCGGCGATCTCAAGCTTCTCGTCGTGGGTCATGGTGGCGCCGGGGCATTGCTCGCCGTCGCGCAAGGTGGTGTCGAAAATCAAGACGTGGTCACGGGCCGGGTTGGCAGGTGTGGAGGTCTTGGCGGTCATAGCTCGGGTCGTCCTCGATGTGATCTGTCTGGTCCGGCGCCGGCTGGCTCATGGGGCTCAGCCGTTGCCCGCTTGGCTCGATCCCCTAGGCGGGTCCGTTACCGGACCAGCACACCTAGGGGCTAGTAAGGAGCAGCAGGCCAAGGATGAGCGAGGACGCGCGCAGCCGTGCGGGAGCAGCCGAGCCGCCCAAATCGTTCCGTGCTGTCGCCGGCGTCATCATGCCATCAGATCCGTCGAGGCGGCCCGGTCTCGCCGGGCGCCGATCGCTTGAGGCCACGACTTAAACGCAAGCCGCGCCCGATTGCAAGCAAAAGCCCGTATACCAGACGGCGCTGGCTAGACCGTAAACGTACCGCTCTGCACGGTCACGGCGTGGCCGCCGATCCGCACGCCCTTCAAGGCCCCGCCTTGCACTTGCAGCTCGAGCGTGATGTGGCTCGGCCGGCCCATCTCGAAGCCCTGCTCGATCTCGAGCCGGGTCTGGCCATCGGGGGCGCCGTCGAAGCGGTGGACGACGGCCGCGAAGGCGGCCGCGGCCGAGCCGGTCGCCGGATCCTCGCTCACTCCCGCACTGGGCCAGAACATCCGGGCGTGGAACGAGGAGTGCGTATGCAGCGTCTCCCGGCAGTAGGCATAGACGGCCCCCTTTTCGCCGAAGGCGTCCGCCCAGTGCTGCGGCTGCGTGCGGATGCGCGCGATCTCGTTCAGTCCCCGGACAGGAACGAACGTGTAGGCCAAGCCGGCCGAGAACACGGCCGCCCGGTGGTTCTCGAAGGCGACCTCGCCCGGCATCAGCCCGAGCGCCATCGCGATCATGTCGGCGGGCGGCGCCTCGCCCGTCTCCTCGGGGAGCTTTGGCGCGTCGAACTCGGCGAAAGCGGGCGTTCCGCCGCGCCGGCGAACGCCCACCCGGACGGTGCCGATGGTCTCCTCGAGCACGACGATGGAATCGAGATCCTTGTCGCCCATGCCGTTGCGCACCGCCGCCTGCTCGGCGATCAGGACGGCCGTGCCGACAGTCGGATGGCCGGCGAACGGAAGCTCGGAGGCGGGCGTGAAGATGCGCACCTTCGCGGTGTGGGCGGGCAGCGTCGGCTTCAGCACGAACACGGTCTCGGACAAGCCGAACTCGCGGGCGATGAGTTGCATGTCGGCGCTGGAGAGCGCGTCGGCGTCATGCACGACGGCGAGCGGATTGCCGCCGAAGCGCTCGGAGGTAAAGACATCGAGCGTATGAAAGCGATAGTCCATCGGCCCCTCCCGGGAGCCATGCTCCCATCGTCCCCGTTGCGGAACCGCATGACATGGCGCGGGACCCAAGTCCAGCAAGCTGGCCTAGGGATGCTGGGCGAGGAGGCGGGCGACGATCGCTCGGCTATTGTCGAAAATGTCGGGCCGGTCGAGATCGGCGGGCTCCCGAACGATGACGGCGTCCGATAGCTCAGGGTCGGCGAGCCCCGCATTGTGCGCGAGAATGCGCTCGCGGATCGCTGCAGCTGGCAGGTCGACCCGCACCTCGCAGGCGAAGTTCACCCACACGCCGTCCTCGATCGACCACAGCCAGGGCGATGCCGGCCTCAGCTCGGTGAGCGCAAAGCCCGTCTCCTCGACCACCTCCCGCAGCGCTCCCGCGACGACATCGGCGCCATGACGCTCGCCGACGTCGCGCTCATCCAGCACGCCGCTGAAGAAATAGGTTCGCCCGGCGTTCGCCATGCCCCGCGACGCCGTGCCGAGAAGGATCGCCCCATCGGCCGACCACAGCACGGCGCCGACGCCGACACAGCGCACGCTGCGATCCGGTTGCCCCAGCGCCCGCCAATGCAGGAAGCTCGCGAAGTCGGTCCTGACCAGCTCGCCGCGATAGGCATCGCCGCCCGCCCGGCCACTCGTCAGCATGTGCACGGTGCCATTGAAGTAGGCGGGGCTCAGCGCTTTGGCGAGCTGCCAATGCCGGACGATCCCCGACTGCTGAGCGAGGGCGTAGGTCCAGGGCCTCCGCTCCAAAGCGAGCTCGACGCTTTCATGGCGGCCGAGTGCAATCATTGTGGATCGAACGCGAGAACGGACGCCGGAGCGTTGCTCGACAATATGCTCAGAAGCCAGATTTTCATGTCGGCACAATGAGATCGCAAGCGTTCGAATGATTTGAAGATTGTTTCGCCAGATGTCGCTGTTGTTACCGCTTTGCCGCAAATTCTCCTTATCACGGCACCGATCAGGACACGATCCGACGGCTTCCTTAACCACGTCAGCGGTGCTTCGCGGCGCCGGCCTAACGGGCAAAACGGACCCTAGGGACGGAGCGCCAGAGCCGCAACACGAAACATCAGGGAGCCTGCAGCCGGTCGGCCGCACTCCTCAAAACGAGACGTGGGGATGAGGCGTCCCGCAGCCAACGCCTGATCCTCCGAGCGGCGGGGTTCCCCGCTACCCCGCCGCTCTCTTAAGCTTCCGCTCCGGCGAATTGCTCCGATGGACAGCCTCCACGCGATGGACGCGCATCGGCGATCGGCGGACGGGGGGATCATGCAAGCAAGGAGACTATCATGAGCTTTATCCGCACCATCGTCGTCGCCTCCGCGTTGAGCGTCGCCGCCGCCCTGCCGGCCCTCGCCGATTGCACCGAGGATCTCAAGGCGGTCGACGACGCGATGGCGAAAGCCACGCTGAGCGACGAGCAGAAGACGCAAGCCGAGGATTGGAAGAAGGCGGCAACCGACTCCTGCACGGCCGGCAAGGCCGACGAGGCCGCCGCTCCGATCGGCGAGCTCAAGAAATTGCTCGGTCTGTCCTGAGAAGCGCTCCCTCTTCTCGACACGCCGGGAAGGGGCGCCGAAAGGCGCCCCTTTTTCATTGCGGGACGGCGTTCAGCGCGCGAGCCGGAAGCGGTGCGTGATCTTGTGGCCCGGTCCCTCGAGGCCGATCTCGACGTCGCGGAACTTGGGCGCCGGCGCCTCGATGTAGGGCATCGAGCCGGAATAGACCGTGAGCCCCTTCGTCGAGGCCGTGCGGGCCGGTGCCGCCAATTCGATCAACGTCTGCGGCTCCACCATCTTGGAGACGCTCCCCTCCTGCACGAGGCGGCCGTCGCAGCGCATCCAGAGCTTGAAACTGTCCCAGTCCTTCGCAACATCGGAGAGCAGTAGTGCGCGCGCCGCGATCGGCGTCGCCGACAGGTTCTTGGAGCCCTCGATGTCGGTGAGCTCGAGCACCTCGTCGAAGAGGTCGACGCCCGTCGTCACGAGAAGACCCGACGGCGATTGAACGACGACGAACTCGACCTCACCCATGAGCGGCCGGCCCTTGGTCTCGATCGACGCGGCCTGCGTCAGCGTTTCCGGCACGCCGACATAGCAAACCGGAATCTTGTCCGGCACCACGACGCCCTTCTCCTTCAGCTCCTGGCGGTGGTGCTCGGCCACCGCCGGATCGCGGCTCGCGAAGCCTGCGAACACGAGCGTATCGGCGGCAACAGCCACCCGACCCTTGCCGGCAACATCGAACGTCAATGCCTGTGACATGATCCTCCCCGTGGGCTCTTAGTGTTTATCGCCGAGCGCGAGACTCTGGCCCGTCGGTCCTAGCACCGTGCGCCGGCTCGAGAGCGTTCCAGAATTCACACCTGCCCAGCCGATTTCGCCGGAGAGACGGCCGTACTCGATCTTCGGGCAGCGATCCATCACGACATCGAGGCCGGCCGCTTCGGCAAGCTTCGCCGCCTCGTCGTTGCGGACGGACAGTTGCATCCACACGACCTTCGCCCCGATGGCGATGGCGTCCTTCGTGATCTCGAGGGCTGCTTCCGAGTTGCGAAAAACATCCACCATGTCGACCGGCTCGGGGATGTCTTTCAAGCTCGCGTAGACGCGCTGCCCGAGGATCTCCTGACCGGCGAGCCCCGGATTGACGGGGATCACATGATAGCCCTTCGCCAGCATGTACTTCAGCACGAAGTAGGAGGGCCGGACGGCATTATTGGAGGCGCCGACGAGGGCGATCGTGCGCACCTTGTTGAGCACGCCGCGGATGTAGTCCTCGGAATAGCTGTCGTGGTTCATGCGTCACGCTTTCGGCAGCGTCAGATGCCCCGCTGCGTCGAGAGGAAAACCCGGATTGTAGGCGACCTCCCAGAGATGGCCGTCCAGATCGGCAAAATAGCCCGAGTAGCCGCCCCAGAACACCTTCTCGGCGGGCTTGATCAGGGTTGCGCCGCACGCAACCGCATGGGCCAGAACCGCGTCGACCTCCGCCTCGGTACGGGTGTTGTGAGCGAGGGAGATGGCGCGGAAGCCGGAGCCGGCCGCACTGACTCTCGCGTCATCGGCGAGCGCCTCCCTGCCGAACAATCCGAGCGCGACGCCGCCCGCCTCGAAGAAGGCAACGTGTGGATTTTCGAAGCCCGAGGCCTTGAACCCGAGCGCCGTATAAAACGCTTTGGCACGGGCGACGTCGGCGACGCCCAAGGTCACGAGGGTGAGGCGGGGCTCCATCATGAGGCGATGCTCGGCCATTGCGGTTGACGCTTCTCGATGAACGCCGCAATGCCCTCTTGCGCTTCCGACATCAGCATATTGTGCACCATGACCTCGCTGGCGTAGCTGTAGGCCTGTGCGACGCCGAGCTCGGTCTGGGCATAGAACGCCTCTTTGCCGATCTCGACGGCGATGGGCGAGCGCGAGGCGATGCGGTTGGCCATCGCCATCGCTTCCTCCATCACTTTGCCGGCTGGCACGACGCGATTGACGAGGCCGTAGGCGGCGGCTTCGGCGGCGGCGATGGTTTCGCCGAGCAGCAGCATCTCCATGGCGACCTTGCGCGGCAGATTGCGCGAAAGCGCCACCATGGGCGTCGAGCAGAACAAGCCGATGTTGACGCCCGGTGTGCAGAAGCTCGCGGTATCGGCGGCGATGGCGAGATCGCAGGTGGCGACGAGCTGGCAGCCGGCGGCCGTCGCCATCCCCTGCACGGCCGCGATGACCGGCTTCGGGCACTTCATGATCGCCTGCATCAGCGTCGAGCACTGGCCCATGATCTTCTCGAAATAGGCGCGCCCACCGTCGCTGTCCTTGCGATGGCTGGTGAGCTCCTTGAGGTCGTGCCCCGCGCAGAACACCGGACCGCTGGCGGCAATGACGATCGCATGCACGTCGCGATGTGCCGTCAGCCGCACGAGCGCCAGCTGCAGGGCCGACAAGAGCGCCTCGTCGAGACAGTTGCGCTTCTCCGGCCGATTGAGGCGGAGGATGGCGACGGGGCCCTTGCGCTCGCGGATGAGGACGGGGCTCTCCCCGCCGGCAGCTTTATCGATCTCATGGGCGGCTTCGGTCATGATGGCTCCCTCGCTTCCGCCGATTCATTTCCTCCTGAGACTATACCAATTCGTTACCGCCGATCAGCCGCCCGCGAGAGGGCCGGTCTGATAGAGCTTGATCCTGAGCCCGCCGTGCAAAACCGGCGGGCCCAGTGGCCGGAAGGGCAGCCGGGTGGCGCGGGCGAGATGATCGTCGGTCGTAACCAGCCCGACCCGCCAACCTCGGAAGCGTGACCTCAGCGTCCGCCCGAGCGCCTCGTAGACGGCCGCGAGATGCCGCGCCTCGCCGATGCGCGCGCCATAGGGCGGATTGACGATGACAAGGCCGGGAGGTCCGTCCGGAGCCGTCAGCGCATCGACGGGCGTCGGTGCGAATGCCGTGAGCGATGCGACCCCGGCCCGCTCGGCATTGGTGCGGCTCATTCGGATCGCGCCTGGATCGCGGTCGCTGCCGTAGAAGCGGAGCGAGGACACATCGCGGGGCTTGCGCTCGGCCTTCAGACGTTCCCAGGCCGCGCCGTCGAACGTTGCCAAATCCTCGAAGGCGAAGTGCCGCGAGCGTCCCGGCGCGAGCCCCATGGCGATCTCGGCCGCCTCGATGACGAACGTGCCCGATCCGCACATCGGATCGACGACCGCCTCCGTGCCGCGATAGCCGCACTGCCGTAGGAAGAGGGCGGCCAATGTCTCGCGCATCGGCGCTTTCGCAACGGCCTCTTTGTGACCGCGCCGATGCAGAGGCTCGCCGGAGGTATCGATGGCGACCGTGCAGATGTCGTGGTCGAGCCGCACCTTGACGACGACGTCCGCCTCCCTGGAGACCGTCGCACCGAGCTCCTCGCGCAGCGCGCGCTCGAAACGCTCGGCCGCCGCACCCGAATGGTAGATGCGCGAGCGCCGGCACGTGGCCTCGACGCGAACAGGAACGTCGCGGCGCAACACCTTCGACCAAGGCATCTGCCGTGCGAGCCGGTCGAGATCGGCCAAGTGATCGACACGGAAGGAATCGAGGCGGGCCAGTACGTGAGCGGCGCCACGAATCTCGAGATTGGCGCGCCAGACGTCCGGCCAGCTGCCCTCGATGGTCACGCCGCCGGTTTCCGCGCGCCCGCTGGCGAACCCGATCTCGCTCATCTCGGCCACGAGTGCCGATTCGAGGCCCGGCGCCACCGAGACAAAGATCTCGAAACGAGACGCGTTGAACGCACCCTCAGCACGCGGGGCCGCGCGATGAGACTTCGAGGCGCGTCCCTGCCTTCGCCGATCGGGCCTCTTACTCTTGAGCTCGCCCGTCATATCGCCGCCTGTGCCGCTGCCACGCGCCGAGACTTCCGACAATCTCTCTCGGGTTGCAAGAGACGGCCAAAAAGAAAAGAGGCCAGCGTTACCGCCGGCCTCCGCATCTTCGTTCGACGACGCCGCGTGGCGTTACTGCTTCACGTTCCAGCTCCAGGCCGGCGCGTTCGTGAGCGAGTCACGGCTGAGAGCCGTCGTCAGCTTCGAGTTGTTGTCGGCATCGACCGACATCTTCACCTGATCGAACGGCACGGCGACGTCACGCTCGCCGAGACCCAGGAAGCCGCCGACGCCGATGATGACCGCGGCGATCTTGCCGTCCTTGCCGAGGACGATCTCGTTGATGTCGCCGATATTCTCGTTCGCGTCGTTGTAGACGGTCGAGCCGATGAGCTTGCTGGCGCGCATATCGCCCGGGTTCAGCTGATAGAACGCCGTCGTGCCGGTCGTCGAGGGAGCGGTGACCGAAGGCTCGGTCGTCGTCGTGGTCGCGGCGCCGGAGTCGTTGGTCGCCGGGGCGGACTGCATGTTGCTCGGCTCCGTCGTCGTGCTCGGCGCCGTTGTGCTCGGCTCGGTTGCCGACGGCGCGGTCGTCGAGGGGACAGTGGTGGAGTCGTTGGTCGTCTGCGCGAGAACCACGGTCGATGTCGAGGCCAGCAACGCACACGTCAGGAGGAGGGACTTGGTCTTCATGACAGCTCCTTCATCTCAATGTCGTCAGCCGTGCCGAAACCCGTTCACGGCCCGATCGGCAAAGCTAACTCGACAAAGGCTCGTCGCGTTCCCGGGGTGCGGCAGAGTTGGCAGCTCACGTTGTGCAGCATTCAAGTCACTACGATACGCGAAAACGCCGGATCGTGATTCGATCCGGCGTGGAAACGCGATGGGCAAGGCCCGCAGCCTCTTGCGTCACCGTCGTCGGACGACTCCGAACACGAGCGAGATCAGGAACAAGATGATGGCGATCCAGAAGAGGATCTTGGCGCCTTCCATCGCCGTTCCGGCGACTCCACCGAAGCCGAACAGAGCCGCGACGAGCGCGATGACGAGAAACACGATGGCATAGTGCAGCAGGTTGCCCATGTGGGGTTCTCCCTTGATCGCCCGCCGAGGGCCGCCGATGCAGGCAGCCCTCGGACAAGCTTTTATGACCGGCGCGTCAGACGCGGTTCAGCCAGTTGTCGACCTCCTGGCGTGCCCGATCCTTCTCGTAGCCGTAACGCTTCTGGATCGCGCCCTCGAGCTGATCGCGCTGGCCGGCGATCTTGTCGAGCTCGTCGTCCGTCAGATCGCCCCAGGTCTCCTTGACCTTGCCGCGGAACTGCTTCCAGTTGCCTTTGATCCGATCCCAATCCATTGCGATCTCCTGTTCTGACGATTGCCCGGCAGTTGGACAATCCATGCCGCAGCTAACGGCCAAGTTGCGGTGGGAGTTCCATCGGATCAGTCGCGGTCGGCGATCATGTCGGCGAGCGGCGCCTTCAGAAACCAGCGGAAACCCGAAGGCGAATACTCGATCGTCACTTTGGCGCTCAAGCCGGTTTCCGTCAGACGTCCGATCATGCGCGAGCCGAAGCCCGCACGATCGGGCGGCACGATCTTGACGGGACTCTCTTCGATCCACGACATCTGGAACGTGGCGATGGGCTCGGAGCGATCGACCCGCCACCTGATGTCGATGCGGCCCCGCACTTGCGTCAGAGCCCCATGCCGAATGGCATTCGACGCGAGCTCGTGCAGCGCCATGCCGAGATTCTGTGCGGCGGCCGGACTGATGAACAACGCCTCGCCGGAAATCTCGATACGTGGATCGGTGTGCTCGCGACCGGCCGAAAGCTGCTCGACGACGAGGTCACCGAGATCGACACCCTGCCAATCGTTGCGCACGAGCAGATCCTGGCTCACCGAGAGCGACTGCAAGCGATCGATGAATCGCGGCAGAAACTCGCCGCGGTCGTGATCCGACGTCGAGCGCGCGATCGCCTGGACGATGGCGAGCAGATTGCGCGAGCGGTGGTTGACCTCGCGCAGCAGCCGCCGGATCTGCTCCTCGTGATGCTGGCGCTCGGAGAGATCGTAGAAATGGCACACCACGCCGAAGCGGCCATCCGGCATCCGGATGCGCTCGATGCGCCAGTCGTAAGCCTCCACCGCATCGACATCGCGCCGGCGCTCGACCGTGGAGGCGGATCGAAAAGTCTCGCCGCTCGCCAGCGTGTGACGAAAGCGCTCGATGGCTTCGGAGGCGAATTGCTCGGGCCAGATCTGCAGCAGCACCTCGGCGAAGTCGCGCCCGATCAGCGGAGAGACATTGGCGAAGACCTTGCGCGCACCGGCGCTGACGCTCGTAAGACGGAAATCCGCATCGACAATGTAAAGGCCGAAGGGGGAGTTCTCGACCAGGTGACGAAACGTGTCGTGCGAGGCTTGGAGTGCCTCCTCGGTGCGCTTGCGGCCGCTGATGTCGCGCGCCACCGAGATGAGGTAGTCCGGTTGTCCGTCCGCGCGCCGGGCCAAGGACACGTTGACCGCGACCCAGATCACCGACCCGTCCTTGCGCCGATAGCGCTTCTCGACCAGATACGACGGGATCACACCGGCGATCAGCGCCGTCTGCCGCTCGACATCGGCCTCGATGTCGGCCGGAAAGGTCAGCTCCTGCCACGACCTGCCGAGCAGCTCGCCACGCGTATAGCCGGTGATCTCGCAGAGCTTGCCGTTGACCGCGATCCATCTCCCGTCGATCGTCAAGTGACTGACGCCGACGTCCGCGTTCTCGAACGTGGCCCGGAAACGGCTCTCGCTCGCCCGCAGCGCCTGCTCGCTGTCCATCCGCTCGGTGATGTCGGTGATGGTGCCGACGATCCGCCGGGGCCTGCCGCGCTCGCTCTGAACCTCGCCTTCGTCGTGCACCCAGAGCCAGTGCCCGTCCGCGTGCCGCAGACGATAGTCGATCCACAAGCGCTCGCCGGTGGTCAGCTGATCGCGGACGGCGGCGTCGAAGGTTGCGGCGTCCTCGGGATGTACGCGCTCCTGCCAGAGGCTGCGGCCCCTCTGTGCGACGTCGTCGGGAAACCCCAGGAGAGCTGACACCCCGTACACGGTCGCTTCGCCGGGTCGATCGAGATCGATGTCGTAGAGCATCGTCCGCGAGGCCTGCATGGCGCGCCGCATGCGGTCCTCGGTTTCTTTGAGGCGCGCCTCCAACTCTTTTCGCCTCTTCACGTCCCTCAGGACCGAGGTCACGTAGCGGCGCCCCTCGTGCTCGACGATGGACGGGATCACCTCGACGAGGATGGGATCGCCCGCTCGGTTGCGCAGCTCGATCTCGAACGCCTGAGCTCCTTGCTGGTGCGTGAGATCGCGAAGCCTGGCGAGCTCCGTGTCCGCCGTGTCCGACCCGGACGGGAAGCGGTGGCCGAGAAGCTCCTCCACAGGATACCCGAGCGCTTTGATGCACGTCGCATTGACGTAGACGAGCAATCCCGTATGGGCATCGACGATCGTCACGAGGTCGTCGGCCTGCTCCCATGCGGGTGCGAGCAGCCTTGAAACATCGAACGGGGTTTCGGCTCCTGTCGGCATGGCGGCTCAGCTCCGGTCGCGCATTGCGGCGGCGCAACCGGTGCGCGCGGCGAAGATGCCGGGCAGATCAAGATTTTTGCTGTACGAGTGCAAAATGGTTCTGCTGCGCCAAAGCCCATGACATGCCACAGCAAGGCAACGAGCCCCCGCCCGCAGCACTCGGCCGCACACAAACACCCTACGGCCCGGTGGCCAAACGCTGAGAGCTGAGCAGAAGTTCCGGGCCCGCGTCGTTGCGGTGGGGAACGCGGTTCACGTCGCCAGCGCGCTTTAACCGTAAGCGCGCGGACCGCGACGGTTGCCGGCACAGCCGGATCGCTTCCCGGCGGCCCGCCTGGCGCTCCCTACGGGAGTCGAACCCGTCTTTCAAGATTGAAAATCTCGCGTCCTAACCGATAGACGAAGGGAGCGGCGGGACGAGCCTCGTATAGTGGGCTTCGCTGACGCTGACAAGCAACGCCCACCCACCTGCGGACCGTATCTCGTCGCTATTGCTGGCCGCCGTCGTCCGTCTTCCGGCGGCGATAGCTGCCCTTGCCCTTGCGAGGCTGCTCGTGGCGCGGGCGGTAGCGGTCTTGCGACAACGTGCGGGCGACGGGGTTCCGCTTCTCCTTTGCAGCCTTGGGCTTGCCCGGGCGTTTGGCCATGGGCCCTACTCCTGGTTGCGCGGGTCGGCGATGTCGTCGATCGTCAGCTCGGTCTTGTCACGGCCGCCCCAGGTGTCGCGGCGGATTTGCCCGGCGACATGCACGGGCAGAGCGTTCGCAGCACCAAGGATCGCGTCGCCGAGCGGCGAGCCGACAGCGCGGAAGGCGATGGCGTCGAGCTTGGCCCCATCGGAGGACTCGATCGTCGCCCGGACATGCGTCTCGCCGACCACCCGGACGGAGCGAAGCCGGTGGGCGGGGAATACGAAACGCGGAGTCGGGTTGCCCTGACCGTAGGGTCCGGCCCGCTCGAGCAGGGCCACCAGATCCGCCGTGACGCTGCGGGGCGTGAGCGCGCCGTCGATGGCAAGACCGCTCCGCTCACGCGCCGCCCCGACGGAGCTTGCGATGGTCGAGGCGAAATGCGCGCGCAGGCGATCGAGGTTCGTCTGTGCGACGGTCAAGCCCGCCGCCATGGCGTGACCGCCGCCCTTCACCAACAGGCCATTGGCGGTGGCCGCACGGACCGCCGCACCGATATCGACGCCGGCGATCGAGCGGAGAGAGCCGGTGCCAGTGCCGTCCGGGCCCCAGGCGATGACGCAGGCCGGCCTCTGGAAGCGCTCGGTCAGCCGGCTGGCGACGAGACCGACGAGGCCTTTGTGCCAATCCTTCGAGCCCGCGAGAATGATCGGCAGCGCCGGGTTCTCGGCCACCTCGACCTCGGCGGCGGCGAGCGCCTGCTCGAGGATCTCGGTCTCCATCGCCTTGCGCTCTTTGTTGAGCTTGTCGAGCAGCGCGGCGATGCGGGCCGCCTCGGCCTCGTCGTCAATCGAGAGCAGCTCGGCACCGAGCGACGCATTGCCGATGCGCCCGCCGGCATTGATGCGCGGGCCCAGCACGTAGCCCAGGTGATACGGCGTCGGCGGCTGGTTCAGGCCTGCCGCATCCGCGAGCGCGCGCAAGCCGATGTTACGGCGCTGGCGCATCACCTGCAGGCCCTTGACGACGTAGGCGCGGTTGAGACCTTCGAGGGGGACGACGTCGCAGACCGTCGCGAGTGCCACGATGTCGAGCCACTCGAGCAGCGGCGGCTCGGCGGTGCCGGACGACTTGTAGAAGCCGCGGCGGCGCAATGATCGCGTTGTGGCAACGAGCAGAAGATACACGACACCAGCCGCGCACAGGTGCCCCTGCCCCGAGACATCGTCCTGCCGGTTCGGATTGACGATCGCGGCCACATTCGGAAGACGCTCGTCCGCCTGGTGATGGTCGACGACGACGACCTCGGCGCCGAGCTTGGCCGCACCGCCGAGCACCTCGTGGCTGACGGTGCCGCAATCGACGGTGATGATGAGGCGCGCGCCCTCTTTCACCAACATCTCGATGGCTTCGGTGTTGGGGCCATAGCCTTCGAAGATGCGATCGGGGATGTAGATGCGGGTCTTGAGCCCGTGCGCCTCGATGAAGCGGCGCATCAGCGCCGAGGAGCAGGCGCCGTCGACATCGTAGTCGCCGAAGATCGCCGTCCGCTCGCCGGCGATGATCGCATCGGCGAGCCTCTCGGCGGCCTTCTCCATGCCGGCGAGCGACGATGGATCGGGCATCAGCGCTTTGAGCGTCGGATCGAGCAGCACCGGCACGCTCTCGAGCGTCGCGCCGCGCGCGGCGAGCACCCGGCCGAGGAGCTCGGGCAGGTTGTGACGCTCGCTGATGGCGCTGGCGAGGTTCGCCTGCCCGGGCCCGAGCCGGCTCGTCCACTGAAAGCCGCGCGCGGACTGCACGACGCCGAGGAACGGCTCGGGCGCCGATGCCGGCTCAGCCTGTCGCTGTTGAGCGCGCACGCCCTGCCCTCCCCCCTGAAGGTCGAACCTGTTCCGCTGCTCGCCCGCCCCTCGCGTTGAAGGATGCTGTTGCGAGATTGTTCCCCTCCCCCCTTCGAGGGGCAGGGTTGGGTGGGGGGCGAAAGCAAATGAGTCTGTAGTCGTGTCTCTCCCCCCATCCCAAGCGCCTAAGGACTTACGTGCTTTGCACCTAAGTCCAAGGCGCTTGGCCTTCCCCCTCACGGGGGGAAGAAGAGTCTTCCGTCGCTGATAGACCTCTGCAGATAGAGTTTCCTTCAGCTCAGTGTCTGTTGGCCCGACAAACCGTGCCGCGTCCTGATCCAGCGAACCGTCTTCGTCGCCGAGCGCATGACGACCGTCTCGGTCTCGATCGTGTCGCGACGGAATTTGACGCCGTCCAGCATGTTGCCATCGGTGACGCCGGTCGCTGAGAAGAAGACGTCGCCCGAGGCCAGGTCCATCATCCTATACTTGCGCTTGATGTCCTTGATGCCGACCGCTTCCGCGCGCTTGTAGTCGGCGTCCTTCATCGGATAGAGCCGCGTCTGGATCTGGCCGCCGACGCATCTGAGCGCCGCCGCTGCGAGCACCCCCTCCGGCGCTCCGCCGACACCGAAATAGATGTCGATGCCGGTTTCCTCGGGATCGGTCGTATGGATGACGCCGGCGATGTCGCCGTCGCCGATCAACCGGATGGCAGCGCCGGTCTTGCGCACGGCGTCGATGATCTTCTCGTGGCGCGGCCGGTCGAGGATGCAGGCGGTGATATCGGTGATCTTGACGCCCTTGGCTTTGGCGAGGCTCGCGATGTTCTCGTCGGGCTTGGCGTCGAGATCGACGACGCCTTCGGGATAGCCCGGACCGATCGCGATCTTGTCCATGTAGATGTCGGGCGCGTGCAGCAGCGTCCCTTGCTCGGCCATCGCCAGCACGGCGAGCGAGTTCGGCAGGTTCTTGGCGCACACCGTCGTGCATTCGAGCGGATCGACGGCGATGTCGACCTTGGGCCCTTTGCCGGAGCCGATCTCCTCGCCGATGTAGAGCATCGGCGCCTCGTCGCGCTCACCCTCGCCGATCACGACGCGGCCCTGGATGTCGATGCGGCCGAGCTCGCGCCGCATGGCATCGACGGCGGCCTGGTCGGCGGCCTTCTCGTCACCCCGGCCACGCAGGCGCGCCGCCGCGATCGCGGCCTGCTCCGTCACGCGAACCACCTCGAGCGTCAACGCGCGGTCGAGCGCGCCTACCATCTGTCGCTTCGACATCACTTTCTCCAACGGGCGCTTGGCGCTGACCCGCTCCCTATCACAGCTTTTCGATTCGGATCATCTGCGGCTTCTCGTCGACATGGCCGCTCTTCGAAATCTCGTCGAGGGCCGCGCGGATGGCGGCCTCCGTCGTCTCGTGGGTGATGAGCACCACCGGCGTCGGCTTGCCCGAGGCGACCTCGCCCTCGCGCACCGCCTGCGGGCGCTTCTGGACGATGCTGTCGAGCGAAACCTTCTGCTTGGCCATCGAGGTGGCGATGGCGGCGAACGCGCCATGGCGGTCGTAGACGGAGAGGCGGATGTAGTAGCCGCCGGCATGTGCGCGTAACGCCGCGCGCTTGAGCTTCTGCAGCTTGCCGGCCGGCGTGATGAAGGCCGGTGTCACGTCGCCCTTGGCGAGATCAGCGATGTCGCTGACGACGGAGGAGGCCGTTGCGCGCTGGCCGGCGCCGGGGCCGACGAGCGTCAAAGCCCCGACATAGTCGGCGTCGATGGCCACGCAGTTCGTCACGCCCCCGACCTGGGCGATCGCCGACTGCACCGGCACCATGGCCGGATGCACGCGCTGCTCGATGCCGCTATCGGTCGCCTGCGCGACGCCGAGGAGCTTTATGCGGTAGCCCAAATCCTCCGCCGCCTCGATATCGGCGGACGTGATGCTCTCGATGCCCTCGATGTCGATCTCCTCGGGCGCAACCCGCGTCGAGAAGGCCAACGAAGCGAGAATGGCGAGCTTGTGGGCGGTGTCGAAGCCGCCGATATCGAAGGTCGGATCGGCCTCCGCGTAGCCGAGCTTCTGGGCCTCGGCCAGCACATCGGCGAAGGCGCGCTTTTCCGAGCGCATCTTCGTCAGGATGAAGTTGCAGGTGCCGTTGAGGATTCCGTAGACGCGCGAGATGCGGTTGGCGAGCAGACTCTCGCGCAGCGTCTTGATGACCGGAATGCCACCGGCGACCGCCGCTTCGAACTTGAGGCCGACGCCTTGTCTCTCGGCAAGCTCGGCCAGCGCCACGCCATGAGCCGCGATCAGCGCCTTGTTGGCGGTGACGACGTGCTTGCCCGCCTGCAAGGCCCGCTCGACCGCCGTCTTGGCCACCCCCTCGGCGCCACCCATCAGCTCGACGAGAACGTCGATGCGATCGTCGGTCGCGAGCGCGATCGGATCCTCGTGCCAATGGACGCCCTGGAGCGCGACGGCGCGCTGCTTGTTCCGATCACGCGCGCTGACGGCCACGACCTCGACCTCGCGGCCCAGCCGGCGCGCCATGTGCTCGGCATGCTCCCTGAGCAACATGACGACGCCGCCGCCGACGGTGCCGAGCCCCGTGATCCCCAGTCTTAGCGGTTGCGCCATAATGCCAAATGCTCCGAAAACGGCTTCTCTGCGCGGCCGTTATGCCGCGTTTCGCAGCCGAGATCGAGGCACTTTTCGGCGCAGCCGGTGCGTGAGATCAAGGGGTCGTCTGGGCGGCGGGAATGTATTTGGGGTCCGTCTGCGCGCCAGCCGCGCTGGTGTTTTGCGCCTGGGCGTCGTTCAAGGACTTAATCTCGGCTTCCTGCTCTTTGGGGCTGAGCGTCTTCTGGCCGATGACGTCACCGGCAGGGAGTGCCGGAAAGCTTGGCGCCCCGGCACATCCGGCGAGCGCGGCGGCCAGCGCCACGCAGACGCCCAAGTTGCCGATGCGACTTCTCATGCCCATCTGTCAGCTCCCCCTTTGGAGCTTTCTCGACGCAGGTTACCAGATTCTGCACCTTAGCGCGCTATGTCACGGGGCAGCCGATAAGTTTCTACCCTATGAGCCCCGACTGTGGCATTTATGGTGCGTTGCAGCATACGCGCTGCGCCACCGCCCCCGGGGCCAACGGAGACATGGGACGCCTCATGCAGAAGTCAACCGATCAGACCTCGAATACGCAGTGGCGTGTCGCCGATCCCGCACTCATGACCCAGAACCTGCTCAAGGTGTTCGAGGCGGGCAACAAGGTCATGGCGACCTACATGGCCAAGCCGAACGGCAACGACCCGACGTCTATCGTCCGCGACGCTCAGGAGACCAGCCGGGTGCTCGGCGAGGTCATGCAGCAGTGGATGCGCGAGCCGCAGAAGCTCGCCCAAGCGCAGACCGAGCTCGTGCAGAATTACATGGAGCTATGGACGCGCTCGATGCGGCGCATGATGGGCGAGACCGTCGAGCCGCTCGCCAAGCCAGAGCCCGGCGACAACCGCTTCAAGGATCCGGACTGGTCGGCCAATCCCTTCTTCGATTTCTGGAAGCAGGCCTACCTCATCACCTCCAAATGGGCCGAGGAGCTCGTCGACCGCACGGAAGGTCTCGATCCGCGGACCCAGCACAAGGCGCAATTCTACGTGCGCCAGATCGTGACGGCGACCTCGCCCTCGAACTTTGCGATGAGCAATCCCGAGGTGTTGCGCGAGACCTATCAGACGCACGGCGAGAACCTGTTGCGCGGCATGCAGCTGCTCGCCGAGGACATGTCGAAGTCGAACGGCTCGCTGCAGATCAGCCAGACCGACACGACCGCCTTCGAGGTCGGCCGCAACGTCGCGACGACGCCCGGCAAGGTCGTCTTCCAGAACGACATCCTCCAGCTCATCCAGTATTCGCCGACGACGCCGAGCGTGCATGAAATTCCGCTCCTGATCGTGCCGCCGTGGATCAACAAGTTCTACATTCTCGATCTCCAGCCCTCGAAGTCGTTCGTGAAATATGCGGTCGACCAGGGCTTCACGGTGTTCATCGTGTCCTGGGTGAACCCGGACGAGCGGCTGTCGCACAAGACCTTCGAGGACTACATGCGCGAGGGCATCCTCGCGGCCTCCGACGCGGTGACGGAGGCGACGGGCGTCGAGAAGTTCAATATCCTCGGCTACTGCGTCGGCGGCACGCTGCTCGGCACCACGCTCGCGCATCTCGCCGGCAAGGGCATCGACCGCTATCGCTCGGCAACCTTCCTCGCCGCGCAGATGGACTTCTCGAAAGCCGGCGACCTGCTCATCTTCATCGACGACGCGCAGTTGAAGACGCTCGAGGAGATGATGACCGAGCGCGGCTATCTCGACGGCTCGTCGATGGCCAACGTGTTCAACATGCTGAGGCCCCGCGATCTCGTCTGGCCCTACATCGTCAACAACTACATGCTCGGCCGGAAGCCCTTCCCCTTCGATCTCCTGTTCTGGAACCAGGACTCGACGCGGATGCCGGCCGCCAATCACAAATTCTATCTGCGCGAGTTCTACCACGAGAACAAATTCTCCCGCGGGCTCATGGAGCTCGGCGGCGTCAGGCTCGATCTGAAAAAGGTCAAGCTGCCGGTCTACGAGCTCGCCACCCGCGAGGACCACATCGCCCCGGCGCGCTCGGTCCTGATCGGAGCCCAGCTGTTCGGCGGCCCCGTCCGCTACGTGCTCGCAGGCTCGGGCCACATCGCCGGCGTCGTCAACCCGCCGGACAAGGTCAAGTACCAGCACTGGACGAACAAGCGGCTGGCGCCGACGCTCGAGAAATGGCTTGAGAGCGCCGAGGAGCATCCGGGCTCCTGGTGGCCGGACTGGATCAGCTGGCTGCGCAAGCATTCGGGCGAGATGACGAAACCCCGCTTCCCCGGCGACGGCGACCTCGACATCATCGAGGATGCGCCGGGCAGCTACGTGAAGGCGAAATCGTAAGGATCGGATACATGGCTCCCCGTATCCTCATCGACCACATCGCCATCAACTGCACGACGCTCGCTGACGGCATCGACTGGGTCGAGAAGCAGCTCGGCGTGCGCGTCCCGTTGGGTGGCAAGCACCCGATCATGAACACGCACAACGCGGTCATGAGCTTAGGCGACGGCGTCTACTTCGAGATCGTCGCGGCCGATCCTGAAGCTCCGCCGGCCGAGCGTCCGCGCTGGTTCGGGCTCGATGATCCCAAGGTCAAGGCGCGGCTCGCCAGCGAGGGGCCCTATCTCTCCGCCTGGCTCTGCCGATCGGATGACGTTAAGGAGACGGTGCGTCTCGCCAAGACCGACATGGGGCAGGTCTACACCATGCGCCGCGGGGAGCTCGTCTGGCAGATCTCGATCCGCGACGACGGCGCCGTGCCGATGGGCGGCCTGCACCCGATCGTCATCGAGTGGCCGCCCGGTCCGCACATCTCGACACGGTTGACCGATCTCGGCTGCCGGTTCAAACGCATCGTCGTCAGGCCACCGGCCGGCACGCCACTTGCCGCCACGCTCGCGGCCATCGAAGCGGGGGCCCTCGTCCAGATCGAAGCGCCCGCGCCCGGCAAGGCGCTCGTCGAGGCCGTCGTCACCCGTCCCGACGGTACCGAGGTCGCTCTTGCCGGCGGCATGCCGGTTTAGTCCGCAACGCCCAACCCAACGGCTCGCAAGTTTCTCACCCGGTGTTCCCCACGGAACTGCGGGCCGGGAAGGCTCGCCCTAAATCTTGGTCATGGCAGCGAGAGAGCCGAACGGCCCTCGCCGCCCAAGTGAGCCAGAGCCGAGCAACACAAAGGAGCCTCCCATGAAAAAGATCATCCTCACCGCCACGATCGCCCTCGTCTCCACCGTCGCCGCGTCGGGCGCCTTCGCCGGCTGCCACGGCAGCTACTCCTACGACACGTATTCGAGCGGCTACTCGACCTCGACCTACACGCCGACCTACTCGGGCAGCTACTCGGGATATTGAGCGAAAGCCTCGCGATCCTGATCGCGACAGGACCCCTCGATGCTTCGGCCTCGGGGGGTTTTGCTTTGCCATCGGAAGCATTGCGTAGGGCGACTGAGCGGTCGCGAAGTCCGCCATCATTCGCATGGTGCGAGCCGAGGCGGACTTCCCCCGGATCAAGTCCGGGGTCAGTCCGCCCAACGAAATAGATAACCCCCGAAGCCTGGCATCGGGGGTTTTGTGCGTTCAAGGCGAGCAGGAAACGCCAATCACGCCTTCATGTCGGCCGCGACCTGCGCTTTGAGGATCTTGTCGGGATCGCGCACGGGCTCGCCGCGCTTCAACTTGTCGACGTTCTCCATGCCCTCGGTCACCTTGCCCCAGACGGTGTACTGGTTGTCGAGGAAGCGGGCGTCGTCGAAGCAGATGAAGAACTGGCTGTCGGCGCTATCCGGGCTCGACGCCCGCGCCATCGAGGCGGTGCCGCGCACGTGCGGCTCCTTGGAAAACTCGGCCTTGAGCTTCTTGCCCGAGCCGCCGGTGCCGGTGCCGGTCGGATCGCCACCCTGGGCCATGAAGCCCTCGATGACGCGATGGAACACGACGCCGTCATAGAAGCCCTGGCGGGCCAGCTCCTTGATGCGGGCGACGTGGCCGGGGGCCAAGTCGGGTCTCAGCTCGATGACGACACGCCCGTGCGTGATGTCGAGGACGAGCGTGTTCTCGGGGTCTTTGATGGCCATAGGGGCTCCGTGTTTTGTCGTTGATTGTTGTGTCTACTGCATCATCGTCATGGAGACGATCTTGTCGGGATCGGCGACGCTATCGCCGCCGGACTTGACGGCATCGATCAGCTCCATGCCTTCGACGACCTTGCCCCAGACCGTGTACTGCCCCTTCAAGTGGGCGCAGCCGGTGTCGTTGAAGCAGATGAAGAACTGGCTGTTGGCGCTGTCGGGATTGTCGGTGCGCGCCGCGCCGATGGTGCCGCGGACGAAGGGCGTGTCGGTGAACTCGGCCTTGAGATCGGGATACTTGGAGCCACCCGTGCCGGTGCCGGTCGGATCGCCGGTCTGGGCCATGAAGTCCGGGATCACGCGATGGAACGGCACGCCGTCGTAGAAGTGCTCGGTGACGAGCTGCTTCACACGCTCGACGTGGCCGGGCGCAAGATCCGGCAAGAGCTCGATGACGACCTTGCCGGAGGCGAGCTCCATGATCACAGTGTTGGCCTTGTCCGCCGCGTGCGCAATCCCGCTGCCGAGCACAACCAGCGCCGCGAGGGCGGCGTTCCGTAAGAACCGCATGTTCGAGAGTTCCTTTCGTTGAGGGGTCAGCCGCCCTTCTTGGCCGAGGCCCGCTTCTTGAGCTGCCTTGCGACCGCCGGCGAGACGAAGGCGGAGACGTCCCCGCCCATGGCCGCGATCTGCCTAACGAGATTGGCGGCGATGTGGCGAACCTCGGGCGAGGCGCCGAGATACACGGTCTCGATGTCCGGTGCCATGGCGCCGTTCATGCCGGCCATCTGCATCTCATAATCAAAATCGGTACCGTCGCGCAGGCCCCGGATGATGACGGTGGCCTTGGCATCCGCAGCGGCATCGACGACGAGGCCGGAGAAGGTCACGACCTTGAGGCGGGTGCCGGCCTTCTTGGCCATGGGGCCGGCTTCCGCCTCGAGCATCGCGATCCGGTCCTCGGGCGAGAACATCGGGGCCTTGCCGTGATGCACGCCGATGCCGATGACGAGCTCGTCGACCAGCTTTAGGGAGCGGCGGATGACGTCCGTGTGCCCCTTGGTGACCGGATCGAACGAGCCCGAGTAGAAGCCGATGACAGCCATATCGTGCCTCACGCCGCCTTGGTGACTTGAGTGCGTTTCACATCCGGCGGCAGCGCCTCGCCGGCCAATGCCGCGATGATGTCGTCGAGCTTGCCCGACGCCTGCTCCTGCGAGCCGAGCCGGCGAACCGATACGGTCCCCTCCTCGGCCTCGCGCTTGCCGATGACGAGCATCACCGGCACTTTCGCATGACTATGCTCGCGCACCTTGTAGGTGATCTTCTCGTTGCGCAAATCGACATCCGTGCGCAATCCAGCGGCCCGGCAGCGCCGTGCGACCTCCTCGGCATAGGCATCGGCGTCGGAGACGATGGTGGCGACCGTGACCTGCACCGGCGACATCCACAGCGGCAGATGCCCGGACGTGTTCTCGAGCAGAATGCCTAAGAACCGCTCGAGCGAGCCGCAAATCGCGCGATGCACCATGACCGGCTGCTTCTTCTCGCCGTCGGCCGCGATGTAGAAGGCGCCGAACCGCTCGGGCAAGTTGAAGTCGACCTGCGTCGTACCGCACTGCCACTCGCGACCGATCGCGTCTCGCAGCGTGTACTCGAACTTCGGGCCGTAGAAGGTGCCCTCGCCCTCGTTGATGCCGGTCTTGATGCGGCCGTTCGACTCGGCCTCCATCCGCGCGAGCGACTTACGCAGAATATCCTCGGCGTGATCCCACATCGCATCCGTGCCGACGCGCTTCTCCGGCCGGGTCGCGAGCTTGACCACGACCTGCTCGAAGCCGAAGTCCTCGTAGACCGACATCATGAGGTCGTTGATCTTCAACACCTCGGACTCGAGCTGCTCCTCGATGCAGAAGATGTGCGCATCGTCTTGCGTGAACCCGCGCACGCGCATGAGGCCGTGCAGCGCGCCGGACGCCTCGTAGCGGTGCACATAGCCGAACTCGGCGAGCCTCATCGGCAGATCGCGATAGCTTTTCAGGCCATGCTTGAAGATCTGCACATGGCCCGGGCAGTTCATGGGCTTGAGCGCGAAGACTTTCTGATCGGCGGACTCGTCCTTGGGATTGATGAAGGCCGTCGCCGACTTCACCGCGAACATGTTGTCGGAATACCAGCCCCAGTGGCCCGAGGTCTCCCACAGCGACTTGTCGAGCAGCTGCGGCGCCTGCACCTCCTGGTAGTCGCCCTTCAAGCGGCGGCGCATATAGGCGACGAGCTCCTGGAAGGTCGCCCAGCCCTTGGCGTGCCAGAACACGACACCCGGCCCCTCCTCCTGGAAATGGAAGAGATCCATCTCGCGGCCGAGCCTGCGATGGTCGCGCTTCTCGGCTTCCTCGAGCTGATGCAGGTAGGCCTTGAGATCGGCGTCGTTGGCCCAGGCGGTGCCGTAGAGCCGCTGCAGCATCGGATTGTTGCTGTCGCCGCGCCAATAGGCGCCCGCGATCTTCATGAGCTTGAAGGCGTTGCCGACGGCCCCCGTCGAGGTCATGTGCGGACCGCGGCAGAGATCGGTCCACTCGCCCTGGCGGTAGATTTTGATCTCGTCGCCCTCGGGGATCGCATCGACCAGCTCGACCTTGAAGCGCTCGCCTTTGTCGCGAAAATAGGCCTTGGCCGTCGCGCGGTCCCAGACCTCCTTCGTGAACGGCTTGTTGCGCTTGATGATCTCGGCCATCCGGGCCTCGATCTTGGGCAAATCCTCGGGCGTGAACGGGGATTGCTTGGCAAAGTCGTAGTAGAAACCGTTCTCGATCACGGGGCCGATCGTCACCTGGGTGCCGGGCCACAGCTCCTGCACGGCTTCCGCCAGCACATGCGCCGCGTCGTGCCGGATCATCTCCAGGCACTCGGGGTCCTCGCGCTTCAAGAACTTGAGGGTGCTGTCGCGGCCGATCGGATCGGCCAAATCCGCGAGCTTGCCGTCGACGGCCATGGCGACGGTGCGCTTGGCGAGCGAGGGCGAGATCGATTTCGCGACCTCCAGCCCGGTCGTGCCTGCGGGATATTTGCGGGAATTGCCGTCGGGAAACGTAATGGTGACGTCGGACATGTTGCTCAGGCTCCTCTCACTCGCTGCCTACCAAGCAGGTAAGGTGAGAGGCTTTTAGCCTGCGTCGCCGGGCTTGTCATGGCCCTCGGCGACACACCTTGCGAATGGTTTCGGGGTCAAGCCCTGCCGTAGTCGATCGGGGTCGCATAGCGCGCAGAGGCATGACTCTGCCAATAGATGGCGTTGACCTGCTCGGTGACGACGCCCGGATGGCCATTGCCGATGAATTGGGCATCGATCTGGGTCACCGGCATGATCCCGCCGGCCGTGCTCGAAAGGAAAATCTCGTCGGAGGCCATCAGCTCTTTGATGGAAACCGGCCGCTCTTCGCACACGATGCCGTTCTCGCGGGCGAGCTCGATGACGGAGCGGCGCGTGATCCCCTCGAGCATGCCGCGCTCGGGCGTAGCGATGCGGCCGCCCTTCACCGAGAAGATGTTGAATCCCGGCCCCTCCGTCACATTGCCCTTGCCATCGTGGAGAACGACTGTCTCGGCGCCGCGGTCATAGGCCTCGAACAAGCCCATGGTCATATCGAGCCAGTGGTAGTTCTTGATGCGGGGGTCGACCGATTCCGGTGGAATGCGCTGGATGCTGCTGACGATCAGCTTGAGACCAGCCTTGCGCTGCTCCTCGTTGGCGATCCAGACGAAGCCATGCACGTAGGCGTAGAACTTGTTCTTGCACAATCGCGGATCGCGCACGCCCTTGGGCGGCACGCCGCGGGTACAGTTCATGCTGACGAACGCATCCCGGAGCCCGGTGCGCCGCACGCACTCCGTCAAGATATGAGCAACGTCGGCCTTGGATTGCGGGATCGACATCCGCAACCGCTCGATGCTCTGGAAAAAGCGGTCGAGGTGCGCATCGAGGCGGAAAAAGCGTCCATCCTTGACGTGCACGACATCGTAGGTGACGTCCGAGCGCAGGAAGCCCCGGTCGAGAATGGGAATGGACGCCTCTGCGATCGGAACGTAGCGGCCGTCGACCCAGGCGATGCCGTCGGCTGGATCGTGCGCGAGAGTGTCGGAGCCCTCGTCAAGAGACTGCGTCATGCCAGATATCCTTTGTGTGTCACGCGTACACGCGCCCGATCTCACGATCCTTGTGCACCTGGTCGAGCGGCATGCCGAAGGCCTTCTCGACCAGCGGCACGACTTCCTTGACGAATCGCTCGAGCATACGCCGCGCGCGTTTGCCCTCGTTGGAGGCAACGTGCGTCGAGATGCACAAATGCGTCGTGCGAAGGTCCTTGATCTCCGCCACCAGCCGCTCGGCGATCGAATGCGGATCGCCGGCGAGGAGACCGTCGCGGATTGTCTCTAGCGGCAGCTCATCGGGCGCAGGTCGCTCTCGGATGTAGGGGCCGTCGAGGTCGACATTCTCGGTCCGCATCGCGGTGATGATGCGGGAGATGTAGCGTGTGCGCTCGGCCATATCGAGCGCCTCCTGTTTGTCGTCCGTCACGAAGACGAACTGATGCACGGCGATCGGAGCCTGCTCAGGATCGGCCCCCGCGGCGCGATACATGTTGTCGATATGCCGGCGGTTGTCGCGGACAAGCTGTGGATTGCGCCAACTGCCGTTGATGTAGGGCGTGTGCCCGCCCTTGGCGACCCGCTGTAAAATAACTGGCTCAAGCCCGGCGACGAAAATCTCCGGCTTGTGCACCGGCGTGATGGCGAGCGGACAGTCGGTGATGTCGAAGTGCTTGCCGTGGAAGTCGACATGGTGCTCGCGGAAGGCCATGTCGATGATGTCCCAGGCCTCGAGCGCGACTTCGACCTTCTCCGCCGGGATGCGATTGAAGCGCTTGAACTCGTGCATCTGGTAGCCATAGCCGATGCCGATACGAGCGCGTCCGCCGCTCTGCACGTCGAGCAGTCCGATTTCCTCGATCATCCGCATCGGGTTGTAGAACGGCAGGACGAGCACCGCAGTGCCGAGCTTGATGCGCTTCGTGAAGCCGGCCGCATAGGACGCCATCATCAACGGCGAGGGACAGATCGAGTAGTTCGAAAAATGGTGCTCCGCGAACCACGCCGTATCGAAACCGAGCTCCTCCGCGCCTTCGACCATGAGGCGCGTATCCTCGAGGATCCGCGTCGGCGTGACTGTCCGATCCCGCAGCGTCATCAGATTGAACAAGCCGAGTTGCATCAGGCACCCATTCCTGGCCCATGTTTGTCAGGGGCCCACTATGAGGTGCGCGTGCGCCCCTCACAAGCAGCCGGTCCGCCCCGCCACCGTCCAACGGCTGAGAACTGCCATGCGAACGCGAGGTGCCACCGGAGACCGGGTGTCGGTAAACTCCGCGGGCGAGCAACGCGGGCCAGGTCGCCATGTCCTATGATGTCATCGTCGTCGGTGCCGGGTCGGCCGGGGCTATCGTTGCCTCCAGGCTCGCCGAGGACCCCGGTGCCCGCATCCTCCTCGTCGAGCAAGGCCCACCCAACAACGACCTTCGCGTCCGCATGCCGGGGCTATTGCGCGAGAACATGAAGCGCGGGGCACGCTATACCCGCTTCTACTATTCGACCCCGCAGAAAGGGCTCAACCAGCGGGTCGTCGATCTGGGGTGCGGCATCGGCCTTGGCGGCGGGTCGCTCGTCAATGGTATGATGTTCCTGCGGGGCGCACCGCAAGACTACGAGCGCTGGTCCGAGGAAGGCGCCAGCGGCTGGTCCTACGCTCATGTTCTTCCCTACTTCAAGCGCCTCGAGCGGCGGGCCGGCGGCGGCGATGCATGGCGTGGCGGGGATGGGCCGCTGATGGTCGAGCGCAAGGAGCAACTCTCGGCGATCAATCGCGCCTTCATCGAGGCTGGCAGCCAAGCGGGCTATCCGTGGTCGGACGACGTTAACGGTTTTCAGCAGGAGGGCTTCAACCGTTGGGACGCCAGCACCGGCGGCGGCATGCGGCAGAGCACGGGCTATGCGTATCTCGAGAAGCGTGGGCCCCGTCCCAATCTCGAGATCATGACCGGGGTGACCGTCACGCGTCTCGTCATCGAGCGCGGGCGAGCCGCCGGCATCGAGGTGCGGACGGGGACAGAGCTCAAAACGGTGCGCGGCGCGCGTGAAATCGTCGTCGCGGCCGGAGCCATCGGCTCGCCGCTGCTCCTGTTGCGGTCGGGCATCGGCCCGGCCGACGAGCTGAAAGCTGCCGGCGTCAGCCCCGTGCACGACCTGCCGGGTGTGGGGCGCAATCTACACGACCACGTCGACTTTCTCCTGCAGTGGCACTGCAAGGAGCCCGCCACCTACAACCGCTTGCTCAAGCCTCATCGGATGGCCCTCATCGGTCTGCAGTGGATGCTGTTCCGCAAGGGCTTTGCGGCAGGCGCTCAAGTCCACGCTGGCGCCTTCCTGCGCACGGCGGAGCATGTTTCCCATCCCGACGTGCAGCTGACGTTTTTCCCTATCGGTTTCGGAGACGGCAAGGATGGCTGGGTGCCGCTGAAAGATACCGACGCTTTTCGTATCGGCATCCAGATCATGCGACCCTCAAGCCGGGGCAGCCTCAAGCTCGCCTCCGCCGATCCGAGCGCCGATCCCTTGATCGATCCCAATCTGGTCGGCACCGACAATGATCTCGAGGTATTGGTGAGAGGCTACGAGATCGCCCAGGAGATCGTCCGCCAGGAGGCGATGAAGCGCTACACCGGGGAACCTCTCACACCAGCCGTGATGCCCAGAAGCCGTGCCGATATCGAGGCGCTGACCCGCAGCGCCGCCGGCAGCGGCTACCACTTCTGCGGCACCTGCCGCATGGGGCGGGCCGACGATCCCGATGCCGTCGTCGATCCCCAATTGCGTGTGCGCGGCATCGAGGGATTGCGCGTGGCCGACGCCTCGATCATGCCCTCGGTCGTTTCGGCGAACCTCAACGCGACGTGCCTCATGATCGGCGAGCGCGCGTCGGACCTGATCAGGGGCAAGGGCATGTTGCCGCCGGAGAACGCACCGTTTCACAGACCATCGGGACCACCACGCCAGCCCCCGGCCGGCAAAGCCGCCTAAGACCCGCAGAACACCTTGGATTGCAGCTCATAAATCTGCGCTTCCACCGCAGGCACCGCGTCGAGGGCGGTGTTGACGGCCAGGATGAACTGCTTGGAGTTGTCGGCCGTCACGAAGACTTGCGTGACGACGCCCAGGTCGCGGCCCTCGTGCCCGAAGATTTTCACGCCGCAGCCGAGCGTCACCGCCATGATGCCTTCCCCGTAGTTGTAGAACCCGTCATGGTCGGGGACGAGCTTCTCGAACATGCTCTGGAAGGTGTGGTCGTCGACGATCTCGTAGTTCCACAAGGCGTCCAACATCCGCGACAGATCGTCGACGCTCGAATAGAGCCCGCCGTCGGCGCCGAGGAAGTAGGTGTGCTCGGTGACGTCGACCGGCCGCGATTGATCGGTGAACGGGCCGTCCGGGCCGTCGCCCGCGACGTAGCCGCTCAAATGCGGATCCGGCAGGCGGCCAGCGTCGTCCGGAAAACCCGTGTGGTGCAACTTGAGAGGGCCGATGATGAGGCCATCGACGAGGTCGTGGTAGGATCGGCCCGTGATCTTCTCGAGGATCAGCCCGAGCAGCACGTAGTTGGTGTTCGAATAGCGATGCGTACCGCGATACTGCGGCGACCAGTCGCCCGCATTTGCCGCCTTCAGTTGCCCCTCGACCGTCCGGGAGATCGACAGCCGGTCGTGCAGCACGCTTGCGGAGACTTGCAGGGGATCGATCGGATCGGCGGCATAGTCGGGAATGCCGCTCGTGTGGGTGAGAAGCTGCCGCACGGTCACCTTGTCGGCGCGCGGCATGACGCCCGGGAGCAACGTGGCGAGCTTCGCATCGAGATTGATCTTCTTGTCGTGGGCGAGCTTCAGGACGATCGCCGCCGTCACGACCTTCGTCACCGAGGCGATGCGCCAGACATCGGAGCGTTCGGGCGCCCGGCCGGATTTGCGATCGGCGACACCTGCCGTTTCGATCGTCGCCCGGCCGTTGCTTCTGAGAAACGCGATCGCGCCCGGCGCCCCGCTCTTCACCAGCTGCTCGAGCTCGACCTTGAGCTCGAGCTCGGACAGGGCGCGGGCCGGCGTCGTGGTCTGCGAGGCGAGCAACCAGGCTACGAGACAGCTCGTAAAGATCGGAAGCCAGCGGCCGACGGACAAGGGTCGCACGGGATCGGGGCTCGGGGTTGAGGGGTTGTTCACGATGACATCATGCGGGACGGACACCCTCGAAGCAATGGCCGCAACCGCTATCCTGTGGGAATGGTTTCGCCGGAATGAAGCGCCATCGGTTCGGTCGGTTAATAGCCTGCGGAGCGACACACGCGGATCGGCAATCCGGATGAGCACATGACGCGCAAACGCTTCGAGATGCCGGCGGGCGGAGAGGCCGTGCCGCCCGAATACACGGCCCTGCTCGAGGAGCTCGACCGCTGGGCGATGCTGCTCGACAGCCGGTACCGCATTCCCGGCACCCCCATCCGCTTTGGCTGGGACGCCATCGTCGGCCTGGTGCCGATACTGGGTGATTTGGCCACCACGGTCGCGAGCCTGCGCCTCATCACCTTGGCGCGGCGCCTGGGGGCCACGCGCGCCATGACAGCCGTGATGATCGGAAACGTGCTCGCCGACGGCCTGATCGGCGCGATACCGCTCGCCGGATCGGTGTTCGACGTGCTGTTTCGGGCGAACGAGCGGAACCTGGCCCTCCTCGTCGCGGAAATTGCGCGGCGCCGAAACGGCTGACCGGAGACCCTTAAAGGTGAACGGGGACAGTCTCCGGCGCCAGCGGCGTCCGGCCCTTGATCCGATCCGCGATCTTCTCCGCCATCATGAGCACGGTCGCGTTGAGATTGGCGGTGACGACGTCGGGCATGATCGAGGCATCGACCACGCGCAGGCGGCCGATGCCGTGCACGCGCCCTTCCCCGTCGACGACGGCCATCTCGTCCAACCCCATGCGGCAGGTGCAGGAGGGATGATGCGAGGTCTCGCATTTGGCGCGCGCGAACCGGTCGAGATCGGCGTCGGTCTGGGCGCCGGCGCCGGGGGCCACCTCCGGCCCGCGATACGGATCGAACGCCTTCTGAGCGATGACGTGCCGGGTAATGCGGATGCCGTCGCGCAGCTCCTGCCGGTCCTCCGCATCCTCGAGATGATTGAAGCGGAAGCGCGGGGCTGCGAACGGATCGGCTGACCCGAGCTTGACCCAGCCGCGGCTGCGCGGCCGCATCTGGCTGATGTGGATCTGGAAGCCGTGCCCCTCGATTTTCTCCTCGCCGTCGTAGCTGATGGCGACCGGTGTGAAGTGATGCTGCAGGTTGGGAAAGGCGACGTCGGGCCGGGTCTTGAAGAAGCTTCCCGCCTCCCAGACATTGGTCGCGCCGATGCCGCGCTTGAAGAGCAGCCACTCGATGCCGACCTTGAGGCGGCCGAGCGGCGTCGTCGCCGGATAGAACGAGACTGGCTTCAGGCAATGATGCTGCACGAGCAGATCGAGATGGTCCTGCAGGTTTTGCCCGACACCCGGGAGGTCTTGCGCAACGGCGATGCCATGCGCCTTGATTTCGTCCGCCGGCCCGATGCCCGACAACATGAGAATTTGCGGTGAGTTGAGCGCCCCGGCCGACACGATCACCTCGCGTTCGGCACGTACGATGCGCTCGGCGCCGTTCTCGATGAAGGCGACCCCTTTCGCCTCGCCCTTCTCGACGACGATGCGGGAGACGCGCACGCGCGTGAGCAGATCCACATTGCCGCGGGTGCGTGCCGGATGCAGGTAGCGCCGCGCCGCGCTCGAGCGGACGCCGCCGAAGGTCGAGCGCTCGAACTTGCAGACCCCTTCCTGCCGATAGCCGTTGACGTCCTCGGTGAAGCCGAGGCCGGCCAGCTTGCCGGCTTCGATGTAGGCTTGGAAGAGCGGATTGTCGGCCGTGGGAATGGTCACCTTGAGGGGACCGTCGCCGCCGCGATAGGGGCTCGGGCCCAGCGCACTCGTCTCCATCTTCTTGAAGTAGGGCAGACAATGGGCATGGGACCACTCTTCGAGACCGTTGGTGCGTGCCCAACCGTTGTAGTCCTGCGGATTGCCGCGCAGGTACACCATGCCGTTGATCGACGACGAGCCGCCGACGACGCGGCCGCGCGGATAGACGAGCCGCCGATTGTCGAGATAGGGCTCCGGCTCCGACTTGTAGTTCCAGTTGTACTTTTCCGACTTCATCGGCTCGGCCAGCGCCGCCGGCATGCGCAGCATCCAGAGGCTGCGATCCATGGGGCCGGCTTCCAGGACCAGGATGCGAACCGACGGGTCTTCTCCCAGACGCGCCGCGAGCACGGAGCCGGCCGAGCCCGAGCCGATAATGATGTAGTCGTAGGCTTGGCCGGCCATGGTGATCCTCACGTCGTCGCGAGCATGACGAGCGGTCGCCCATCATGCGGGCGTCGCGCGACCTCGGCGAGGCCGCAGCGATTGTAGAAACCGATGTTGGGCGCATCCGCCGCCGTCACGACGTGAATGCCAGGAGCGCCCGCCGACCGGCAAGCCGCGATGCCGCGCTCGACGAGGGCCCTGCCGACTCCCCGTCCTTGCCACTCTCGCGTGACGTTGACGTGCAGATGCGCCGGATAGCGGTCGATAAGATCGCCGAAAGCCCAGAAGTACCCGATGTCGGAGAACGACGGCACCTGCCGGACGTCGAAGGGGCACGCAAGCACGTAGCCGATGGGCTTCGCCGCATCGTCGCGCGCGACGAAGATCGAGGCCCGGCAGCGATACGTATAGCGGTCGTACCAGCGATGGCGGTAGGCCTCGCGCTCGGCCGTCGTCGCAAAGGTTTGGCGGACGGCCGTTTCAAAGAAAATCTCCGCCAGCGCATCGTCGACCGCTTCCGCGTCACCGGCCTCGACGACGTGCACGATCTCGAAGGGGCTCGTGGTCATTGGCACGCCGCCGACGTCGCGAGCAGCAGCGTGACGACGCCGACGATGTCGTCGATGCTGGCACCGCGGGAGAGATCGGAAACGGGTTTTGCGAAGCCTTGCAGGATCGGGCCGATGGCCTGGGCATGGGCGAGATACTGGGTCAGCTTGTAGGCGATGTTGCCTGAATCGAGATCGGGGAAGACGAGCACGTTTGCCTGCCCCGCGACCGGGCTCGGCTCCTTCACCTTCTTGGCCGCGACCGCCGGTGCGAGTGCCGCGTCCGCCTGCAGCTCGCCGTCGATCAGGAGGTGCGGCGCCGCCGCCTTCACGAGCGCCAGCGCGGCTGTGACCTTCTCGATTCTCGGATGCGCCGCACTCCCCTTGGTCGAGAAAGAGAGCATCGCGACGCGCGGCTCGGCACCGAGCACGGCCTTCGCGCTGGCCGCCGAGGCGAGTGCGATGTCGGCCAGCTCTTGCGCCGTCGGATCGGCGTTGACGGCGCAGTCGGCGAAGACGAGCGGATCGCGGCCCGGCACCAGCATGACGAAATAGCTCGACGGTGTGCGGATGCCATCTGCCAAGCCGATCGTCATCTCGCCCGCCTCGATGACCCGCCGCGTCGGATTGGCCGCCCCCGCCACCATCGCCTGCGCGGCGCCGGTCTTGACGAGCATGCCGCCGAAATAGAGCGGCTTGCGCAGGAGTCGCTCGGCCATCGAGGGCGTTAGCTTCGGCCGTTGCGCCGACAATGCCGCCGCCAAGCCGGAAAGACCTGGATCGCTCGTGGCCGATCGAACCTCGATCCCATCGTGCGCTAGTCCAAGCGCGAAGAGCCGAGCCCGCACGGCCTCGCCTTCACCCAAAACAACCGGACACGCCAAGCCTTCGTCGACAAGACGTCGCGCGGCCGCGAGGATGCGCTCGTCCTCCCCCTCGGGGAGCACGACCTTGAGGCCTCGGCCGCGCACCCGGCGCTTGGCTTCTCCGACGACGTCCACGGATGCTCAGCTCTTCTTCGGCTCGTGAGGTTTGATCGCATAAGGTTCGATCGGGCCGCCCGCCGCCTTCCAGGCCTTCAAGCCGCCTTCGATGTGGGCGACGCGGGCTAGCCCCATATCCTGCGCCGTCTTGGCCGCCAGCGCCGACCGCCAACCCGATGCACAATGGAAGACGTACGCCTTTCCTTCCCCGAACACGGGCTTGAAGTAGGGGCTCTCGGGATCGATCCAGAATTCGAGCATGCCGCGCGGACAGTGGAAGCTGCCGGGAATGCGGCCCTCGATCTCGAGCTCGCGGGGATCGCGCAGATCGACGATGACGGTATCGGGATTGCCGACAAGCCTCTGAGCGTCGGCGGCCGGGATTTCCACGATCTCGCGCTTCGCCTCGTCGAGGAGCGTCTTGTAGCCTCTCTTCAGCTTCTCGGACATCGGGACCTCATTGCGCTTTGCTGCGCTCATAGTAACGCGCCATCTTGTTGAGATACACGAGCTTGAGCCCCAGGGCGATCAACCCGAGCATGACGGCTTCGCCGAGCTGACTCTCCACGGCAAGCACGAGGGCGAGGAAATAGGCGAGCGCGGACAGCACGCGCGACGCCTCGGGCAAATCCCAGCCGGGATTGGGCCGGTCGCGCCACAACCGCTGGCCGAGCACCGAGCGTGTCGCCCAGCTCTTGTCGTCTTTCGGAGCCGGGAAGACGAACGGATTGACGATGATGAAGAAGAGGCACAGGCCGATCGGCACCAGCGCGTAGCTGCCGAGCTCGCGCGTCGTCGTCAGCGCCACGATCAGCAGCAGGGCTGCCGCGAGCCGCGAGTAGACGCACAGCGGATGGCTGCGGCCGGCCCAGCGCCGGTCCTCCAGTTTCGACATCGATTGCCCCCCGGCGGTGGGGCATCATGGCCCCGGATAGAGCTCGCTGGTAGACCCTCCGAGCCAATAAGTGAAGAGGCCGAGCCATTCACGGACGATGATGTCGACGCGCCTCAATCCTTCGGACGGTTTGTCGAAGAAGCGCCAGAGGTCCTGGGGCCCACGAGAGCGGTAGTCGACCGGCCAGGCCACGACGTCGAGCCCGGCCTTGCGGAAGACACCGACCGAGCGGGGCATGTGGTAGGCCGACGTCACGAGCAGATATCGCTTGCCCGGCGCGGCCGGCACGCTTGCGATGAGCTTGACGGTCTCCTTCGCATTCTCGCCCGTCGTCCGCGAGGTGTTGTCGTAGAGGATGCGTTTGGGCTCGACGCCCAAGCCGACGAGAATGTCGCGGGCCGCTTCCGCCTCGCTCATCGAGTCGTAGATGAATGCCGCCGAGCCGCCCGAGTAGATGACCGGAACATCGGGAAAGCGCCGCGCCAGCATCGCCGCCTCGACGACCCGCTCACCGGCTTCCGTCATCGCCGGCACGCCGCGGGCCCGCGCCACGTAGGTATCGACGCCACCTCCCAGCACGATGATCCCGGCGGGTGGCGCGGGCGTCGCTGGATCCGGTCGCGGAAAGCGCATCTCGAGGGGCAGGATCAGCCAGTTGCCGATGGGCGATATGCCGAGCACGAGGAGCAGCAACGCCGCGGATATGGCGAGCCGGCGGCCGAGCGCAACCCAGCTCGTCGACAGCAGCGCGAGCCCCGCAAGGAGGGCGAGGCAGAGCAGCATCGACGGCTGGACCAGGAACCAGAGCGAGCGCGTCAGGACGAACATCGACACCGCCGCCTGCGGGATAAGAGGCACCGCCCAGGAGTACGCCGGGGCGGTGCCGATACGCGTTGCCCTCACTCCGGGCAATCGACCTTCATGAGATAGCGTTTGTCCGCATGGCCGGCGATCGAGCCCTTCTGCACCGGGCACCAGAATCCCCGCAGCGTGCACCAGCGCTTCCACTTGACGAGGACCTCGCCGCGCTTGGCGACGCCGATGACATCGGAGTTGGAGTATGGCCGGGCGCGGATGTTGATCGAGGACACCCCGATGACCTTGAAACAGCCGTAGGTATTGTCGGCAGCGGCGGCTGGTGTGACGGCGGCGCCGGCACCGAGCGCGGCAAGCAGGGCAAGCGTGATCGGAAGTCTCGTCATCGTGGCTCCTCTACACATCGTGATTGCGCGTCTCGGCTGGACTCCGGCGAGCCCTATCCCCGGCCGAGCTTGCGCATATTAGTCGCCTTCGGCGCGGCGGCAAAGCACCGGCGAAGCTCACTCCGCCGGTACCGGTTGCCTTCAACCTTCAGTAGCTCGCGTGCCGCTTGCCGGTCCAGAAACGGTGCCAAAAGGCATGCCAGCGCTCGCGGCGCTCCGCGCGGCGCTGACGCAAATCCTCCCAATAGCTCGTCGAGGCGCTATCGTTCTCATAGGCGGTCTCGTCCTCGACGGGGCGATCGGCGACGCGCTCGACCTTGAGATTCTCGCGAGCGACCCAGCCACGCAACGAGCCGCTGCGATCGCTGAAGCGGATCGGGCAATAGAGATCGCTGCAGGCGCCGCGGCCCTCGACACCGGTCGAGTCGTATCTGAGCGTCCCGACGAGCCGGCCATCGCCTTCCTCGCGGCGGATCTCCAGGCCGTCGTAGCGGTCGACGCCGGTCACCGCATAGGTCGTCGGCTCGCCGTCGATATCCTCCTCGAGGAACCTCGCGGACGCCCAGCCGGTGATCGCCCGGCCGTCCTCGTCCCAGAAGCGCAGCTCGATCCAGCCGTTCTCCTCATCGCCCGTGGTGGCGAGACCACGCTGGTCGAAGGGGATCTCGGCGACGACGCGGGCCGCGGTCGTGGGCCGTGAACGCAGGTTCAGATGATCGCCGCCGCCGATATCGACGACGTGATAGTTCACGCTATCCTGGTAGCGGCTGGCGCTGGTTTGCGCCGCAAGTCCGGGCGTGGCGAATGCCGACACCCCGATCGCGGTGAGAAGTGCGAGTTTCGCGGTGGCGTTCATGACGGGAGCTCCTTTGCTTTGTCTCGGTGCGAGGGCGGCCCTCTGCCTCGCTTGACGCCGATCAAAGCACGCCCCATCTGAGCCACCACTGAATGGCCCGTTCATGGAAGCGACAGCTCCGCGACGGCCACCTCCCGAGTCGCGACAGGATCAGGAGATCAGATTTGCCCGCTCAGGTATCTGCAAGGCCTTTGGCCATCTCGCGCCGCGCCCTCCTCGGCGGCACCGCGGCGAGCTTTCTCGCGGCTCCATGGACACCGCTGCGGGCGAGTAGCGGCGTATCCGTGACGGCCATGATCGGCGAGGCCCACCTTCACCCCAAGGCAAAGGGGCCGGCGAAAGTGTGGTGCTACAATGGCGCGGTCCCCGGCCAAGCCCTCCGGGTGAGACAAGGAGAGCGCCTCGCGATCGATTTCTCCAACGCCCTCGGGGAGGACACGACGATTCACTGGCATGGCATCCGCCTCGTCAATGCAATGGACGGCGTGCCGCACATGACGCAGCATCCCGTGTCCCCGGGCGGCAGCTTCGCCTACGACTTCGTCGTGCCCGATGCTGGAACCTTCTGGTTCCACCCGCACGTCAAAACCTACGAGCAGGTGGGGCGCGGCCTGACCGGCGCCCTGATCGTCGAGGAGGCCACACCGCCCGAGGTCGATCGCGATCTTCTGCTGTTCCTCAACGATTGGCGCCTGAAGGCCGACGGATCGCTCGACGACAGGTTCGGCACGCCGCACGATCGGGCGCATGCCGGGCGGCTCGGCAACGTCGTCACCGTCACGGGGCAGCCGAATCCGGTCCTCGATCTCAAACCCAACGAGCGTGTCCGGCTACGGATCGTCAATGCCGCAAGCGCCCGGATTTTCCGCTTGAGACTCGAAGGGCTCAACGCACGGCTGATCGCCATCGACGGACAGCCGGTGGCTCCCACCTCCGGCTACGGCGACGGCTTGACCCTCGCCCCCGCCAATCGCGCCGACGTCATCATCGACGGCATCGGCGCGCCGGGCTCCGTCTTCCCGATCGTCGACCTCAGGGGCAAGCGCACCGAGATCGCGACACTTCGGATTGCCGATGAAACGCCCGTGCGCAAAGAGCCGCTCGCAAGCCCCATCGAGCTCAAGCCCAATCCTCTGATGATGCCGGATCTCGCCGCGGCCCAGCCCGTGGATCTCGTCATGACCGGCGGCGCCAAGAACGAGATGGACATGTCGTTCATGTCGAAGGGCGACAAGATCTGGGCGTTCAATGGGAAGTCCGGCATGGACGACACGCCTCTCTTCAGGCTGAAGCGCAACGAGAGCGTGACCATGCGGATGAAGAACGACACCGCTTGGCCGCATGCGATCCACGTGCACGGCCACCATTTCCGCATCGTCGCTCGCGGCGACGGCAAGCCGCTGCTGTCCTATTGGTGGGATACGATCCTGATGGAGCCCCAGGACGACATCACGATCGCCTTCGCTGGCGACAATCCGGGCCAGTGGATGATCCACTGCCACATGCTCGACCACCAGCCGGTCGGCATGGACACCTGGTTCGAGGTCGCGGCGTAGCTCGAAACCGTCAGTTGGACTCGGCTTCCCAAGCGGGGTCGCTGCCGGTTTTGGGCTTCTTGGCGGACGGCGCCGTCTGCGCTTCCATCGCCTCGCCGACCGAGGCCGCGGAGCCTGCCGTCTGAGGCGGCAGGCTCGACGTCGTCGGCGCGGCCGCGTTCCCATCCTTGACGGGCGCGCGCTTCTGGATGCCGCCGGCGGAGGGGTCCGACTCGAAGATCTGGCGGAAGATGCCGGGTGTCAGCGCCGAGACCGGATTGACGCCGACCTGCGGGTCCTTGAGGCGGCCCTGCACCGAGAAGGTGATGCCGAGGATGCCGCCGCCGTTACCCCCGGTGAGAATGTCGCCGAGGATTGGCACCTCGCCCAGAACTGAGTTGATGCCGTAGAGCGGAACGTAAGTGCCGGAGAGTTGCACGTAGTCACGGTTGAAATCGACCCGGCCGCGCAAGGTCGCGCCCATCGCCGGGCCGTTGATGTAGGAATCGTGCACGATGAGCTGCCCCGAGCCGACAGAGAAGGGCACCCGCAGCTTGTTGAAGTAGAGCCGCTGACGCTCCGGCTTGACCGATTTGCTCGCCACGTCTCCGGCCGTCTCGGGTGCCCGCGACAGTACGGTCTTGACGACGGTGTCGCCGAGCAGCTGGAACTCGCGCGTCCACAGCGTGCCGGTTTTCTCGGCGGCCCCTTGCCCGTCGAGATTGACCTCGAGCGCCGCGTCGCCGCCTTCCACGTTCGAATAGAACCCGATCAGCCGGAAGGCATTGCCGGCATCCTTCGTCTCGGCGAGCAGCTTGCGGCCGCCGCCGCCTTTGGCGAGACGCACCGAGACGGGCTTGCCGCTCGGCAGCGTGCCGGACGCCGTCAGCGTCTGCAGCTTGCCGTCGCGCCGCGACAGCTTCACGTCGACATTGCGGACGGTCGTCTCCTCGTAGCCGACGATCGTGTCGATCGAGGCGGTAAGGTCGATGCCGGTCCGGCTCTTGGACTCGGGAACCGCCGTGTCCGTGATCTCGCCGGCGGAGAAGAACGAGCGGAACAGCGTGCGCCCATCGTAGGTCGTGCCCGAGGCCTTCACCTTCCAGACGTCGCGCTCGACTTTCCCGGTGATGGCCAATCGCGAGAGAAAGTTCATCGAGAACTCGGGGAACTCGAAGGCCGCGAGCTTGCGCTCCTTGTCGAGCACGATGTGGCCGGCGATATCGATGCCGTCGCCCTGGATGCGCACATCCTTGAGATCGGCCCCACCCCCCTCGCGTGGCACCACACGGAAGGTGAGCTTGGCTTCCTGACCCGGAGGCTTGCGCCAAGCCATGTTGTCGAGCACGAGCTCGACCGGCGTCAGGTCGGCTGTGACATCGATGATCTGCTCAGGCGTGGCGCCTGCGGTGCCCAGCGCCAAGGTGATCGGCACATCGCCGATCATGAAGTGATTGACGGAGAGACCGAGCTGCTCGCGATCGGCGGCATCGAGCACCGCCGAGAGCTTGAGCGGCGACGATGCGCCGCCGTCGAAGGGACGCGACCAGCCGATCTCCGCCGACACGCCATCGACGAGAATCTTTCCGCTCGCTTCCAGGGCCTTTTCCGTCACGACCAGATCGAGCGTGCCGCCTTGCAGCGCGAACGGTCCGAGCGCCTTGCCCGCGCCCATCTCCTCGATGCGGGCGTTGCCGGTCGTCTTGATGTCGGCGAAGGCCAGGTCATTGAGGAGCGGAAACTCGAAGCGGTAGCTGCCCTTGAGATTGCCCGTGATGTCGCCGGGGTGAAAACCCGACTTCTGCGCGAGCGCCAGACGCGGCTCGCTCAACAGCTCGAGCGCACCGTCGACATCGCCCACCGTCTTGAACTCGGCCGTCGCCATCGGCCGCGCCGAATGCGTCGCCACGATGGTGAACGTCCCGTCGCTCACGGCGATCTCTTTGCCGCTCGCGAGCTTGACGACGCCATCGGGCAACTCCGCCGCGAAGTCGTTGTCCTTGAGCGTCAGCGACGCACGCGCCGCCTCGATCGGTGGCAGGCCCGGAACATGGCCGATCGCCACCTGCTCGGCGGCGAGCCCAGCCTCGATGCTGCCCACGGGCGCGACGCCGGACTCGTCCAGCGCCTTCAAGCCGGCCGGGTCGAGATTGATGACGAGATGGCCTTCCGCGATTGTTCCGCCGGCGACGTTCTCCATCACCCAGGCGCGCGCCGGGGGCGCCACGGCGCGCGGCCACAGGCGCTTGAAGATATCGACCGGCATCGCCGTCACGACCCCACGTAGCCCCAAGCCCATCGTCGAGGAGGCGCGGCCGGCAAGGTCGAGGGTACCGCCGCCGGCGGTGAGATGCATCCGCTCGACGGTGAGCAGGCTGCTACGCGGCACGAAGGCACCGCGGATCGTCCATCCCTCGACGGGCGCGGCGGCGAGCCCCGTCGTCGCGTCGGCGACCTTGACGTCGGTCAGATCGACGTTGAACTCCCACAGATTGACCGATCCCCCTGCCTTGCGTGGCACCGCCATGCCCGACACAGTCGCCCGGCTCTGTCCGGCGCGTAGGAGCGATGGGAGAATCTCGATCCGTCCCTCATCCGAGACGTAGCGGAGTCGGAGCTTGCCGTCGTCGAGGCTGATCGGCTCGACGCCCAAGCTCGGGATGGCGAACGCCCCAGCGCCGAGGTCGAGGGTGGTCTCGACGTCCTTGAGCTCGCCTGACGTGCTGAGCGCCATCGTGCTCTCGCCGCTCACGGGCATGGCCAGAGAGGCCAGCGCGCCGAAACCAGTAAGGCTCTCGGCGATGTCCTTGGGGACGAGATTGGACACGCGCGTCGTCAGGCGAAGCTGCTTCTCCTTCTCCGACTCTTCCGCCGAGAAGCCGAAGGCGACGGGCCCCGACAGCGTCGAGATCTGGCCGGCTCCTGTGATCAGGCTGCGCTTCTCGCGATGCTCGAGCTCGATCGTGAGGCGGGGCAGCCGCCAACGGCTCACACCCTGCTCGGTATCGAGCAACACCTCGGCATCGACGAGACCGAGGCCGGTCAAGTAGCTCGACGCCGATGTCCGCTTGCGGGCGTCGGCGAGGGTCGCCGAAATGGTCTCCGCCAACGAGATCCGGAACCCTTCGGTCTTGGCCGGGGCGCCCTGCGCCGTGCCCGCGACGATCGTATCCGTATCGACCTCTGGCAGCTCGCTCAAGATCGCCGGCTTGGCGGCGGCCTTCTCGCCGGTTCCCGGCGTGCTCAGCGTCAGACCCGACGCGTCGGTGTAGTTGAGCTGGAGCCGCGGACGGATGAGGTCGATGCTCGACGGCGCAATCCGGCCCGTGAGCAGGGCGTGCGCCGAGAGGCTGATACCGGCGGCCGGCGCCCGGGCGACTACGCTGCCGTCCTCGCCGCGAATGACGACGCCCTCGAGGCGGAAGCGCACGTCCCGTGCGCCCTCCTCGTAGCGAATGACGGCGCCGGATATGTCGGCACGCAGGGGCGCGATCTCGGTGTTGATCGCCGCCTCGATGGGCTGCACCAGAAAGCCCGCATCGATCGGGCCATACGAGAGCTTCAAATGCAGGCCGCCGAGCAGCACGATCCCGAGCAACACGGCACCCGCCAGCACCTCGAGCAGCAAGGTGAGCGGCTTGGCTTCCGGCAATCGCAGCGCGAGCGGTCGCGGCGGCCGCTCAGGACGGCGCACGATTCGGGTGAGTGGACCTCCCCCGGTCGTCATGCATCAATCCCCCGATACGGCGGATGCCAAAGCACGTCTCTCTCCCGCACGCCAAACGCCTGCCGGCCTAGGCATTTCCACCAATGCCAAGCCCCGCATCCCTACCCGCAGGTCCGCTGGGGGTTGACCGGCACTCCCCTCGCCCGTCACCCTCGTAGCGGTCTCACAACCGTATCCACGGACCGACGAAGTGCAACAAAAGCGACCAAAGAAAGGCGAACGCCATGCCCCTCGACGAAGGCAAGCCTGCCCCCGGCTTCTCGCTCCCCGCCGATGACGGCACGACCATCGATCTCGGCAAGCTCAAAGGCCGTCCCGTCGTCGTCTACTTCTACCCGAAAGACGACACGCCGGGTTGCACGGTCGAGGCCAAGGACTTCACCCGCTTGGCCGCGGAATTCGCCAAGGCCGGAGCGACCGTCATCGGCATATCGCCCGATTCGGTCGCCGCCCACTGCAAATTCCGCGACAAATATGAGCTCGGCATTCGCCTAGCCGCCGATGTCGATAAGGTCGCGGCCAACGCCTATGGCGTCTGGGTGGAAAAGAAGAACTACGGCAAGACCTACATGGGGGTCGAGCGCACGACCGTGCTCGTCGATGCCAAGGGACGGATCGCCAAGGTCTGGCGCAAGGTCAAGGTCGAAGGCCACGCCGAGAAGGTGCTCGAGGCCGTCAAAGCCCTATGAGCTCAACGCTTGCCGACCGGGCGCGCCAAATCGTGCTGGAGAGCGATCTCGTCCGGAAGGTGGCGCTCGCCAAGGAGGCGGCTCAGCTCTGGCATCGCCGCACCCTGTCGCTGGTGCGGCGCTCCTCGCCCGAGCGGATGCCGGACCAGCCCGGCCGACCACCCGAGTTGCAGCTGCTGCCGCCGCGCGAGATGCCGCGCCGGTCGCTCGGCGGCGACAAGGGCCGCGTCGCGCATCTGCACGCCCTGACGCATATCGAGCTCTCGGCCGTCGACATGACCTGGGATCTCGTCGGCCGCTTCTGCGCCGCGCCGGTGCCTCTCGCATTCTTCGACGACTGGGTCCGCGTCGGCGTCGAGGAGGCCAAGCACTTCGAGCTGCTCGCTGATCGCCTGATCGGTCTCGGCAGCTTCTACGGCGCGCTGCCCGCGCACGACGGCCTGTGGCAGGCGGCGCAAGCGACCGGCGAGAGCCTGCTCGCGCGCGTCGCCGTCGTGCCGATGGTCTTGGAAGCGCGCGGCCTCGACGTCGGCCCTGCCATGATCGATAAGGCGACGGCCGGCGGCGACACGGCGACGGCCCGCATCCTCGAGATCATCTATCGCGACGAGAAGCGCCACGTCGCTTTCGGCTTGAAGTGGTTCCGATTCCTCTGCGAGCGCGAAGGCCTCGAGCCCGAGCCGACATTCCATGCGCTCGTGCGGAAACACTTTCGGGGCCCCGTGAAGCCTCCGTTCAACGATCGGGCGCGCGCCGAGGCTGGGTTGACGCCCGGCTACTACCGGCCACTCGCCGCCCTCGGGCATTGAGTCTCAGCCGAGCTTCGCCGCGATGGCCGCGATGGCATCGCGCCAAGGCTTGTCGAAGCGGTCGCGCTTCATCTGGTCGAGACCGAGCTTCGTGTAGGTGCCTTCGGTCGCGATCCCGGCCGAAATGTCGAGCAGGCTTTCGCACGGGTGGGCCATCGCATAGCCGGCCTGGCCGGCGATGTTGCCCAAGGTCAGCTTCCGGGCCGCTTCAGGATCGAGGCCGTGCTGGATGAAGGCGTCCGCCATCGCATGGGCGAGATCGTACACCCAGGTCGCCGCGCAAGCGGCGAGCAGCGACGCGTCGTAGCTCTTCTCGGTGGCGTTCGAGACGAGCTCGCCGGCATGGCTGAGGAAAGCGGCGAGATCCGCCGGAGGCGTCGGGTAGACGGGGATCGGCCCCGGCACGACCTCGATGTAGCTCAGCGGCATCATGAGCTGGATGTGGCCGACGCCCGGAATCATGCGCTTCAAGTCGGCCAAGCTCACGCCGGCCATGACCGACAGGGCCGTTTGCGAGGGCGACCAGGCCAACTCTTTGAGTGTTGTTTCGGCGTGCTGCGGCCGGACGCTCAGCAGCACGATGTCGGCGCCCGCCATCACGGCCTGGTTGGACGGGGCGATGTCGCAGCCCGCACTTTTCGCGAGCGCGGCAGCCCGATCGGCATTGCGCGGCGACAGCAGAATTTTATCGGTGCATCCGCCGCGCCGGAGCGCGGTGATGACATAGGTCGCCAGATGTCCCGTCCCGATGACGCCAAGTGTCGGCATGTCCACACTCTTTTCCGATTGCTGCGGCTCGAGTATGCGCAGGCTCCGCAGCGAGGACAACCACGCCGGCCATACTCATGACACTTATGCTCGCGATCAAGCGAGCCGCGCATCGTCTTGACCGGTCTTAAGGCGCCGCGCATAAGAAAGAGACCGGCGCTCGTGCACCTTCGTGGGCACAGTTGCCATCGAGGGCCATCGGCACTTTTCATCTAGGCCTGATGACGCCGCCCGCTCGGGTGTTGCAGACGTGTGAGTTTTGGAAGGTATGCGTTCGATGTTCACGAGGAAGCCTGATCGCCCCGACCGTGCGGCCCCCCTCATTGACCAGCGGCCCAACACCTTGCCCTCGAGCCCGCCGCCGCCAGCGGCCTCCTGGACCCCGGCCCCGGCCATGAAGGGATATGAGAAGATGTCCGCATCCATCATCGGTGCCGATCTGATCATCACCGGCAGTCTGCAATCGAACGGCGAGGTGACGATCGAGGGCGAGCTTCAGGGCGACGTCCAGTGCGGTCAGCTGATCGTCGGCGAGCAGGCCCGCGTCCAGGGCAACGTCGTCGCCGACGACATCGTCATTCGTGGCCGGGTCGAGGGATCGGTGCGCGGCAACCGCGTCGCCCTGCAATCGACCTCCCACGTCGAGGGTGATGTGTATCACCGCACGCTCGCGATCGAGCAGGGCGCCTTTTTCGAGGGCAAGTCGCGGCGCTCGGACGATCCGATCGGCTCGGCGCCCAAGCCCGCCGACATCGGGCTGCTGACGAACGGCTCCGGCCGCACGGCGCTGTACGGCGACACGAGCGCCGGCTGATCCGCGTCTACTTCCTCCGTCACAGAAAACAAAAGCGCCACGGCGTTCCGCGGCGCTTTTCTGCTTCTGGATATCTCGGTCGTCAGTCCGACGATGGCACCGGGTTGGGGCCCCAACGGTTCGTGCCCTCCTCGCCCTCCAGGATGCCCAGATCGACCAGCCACCAGATGAAACCGACGATCGGCACCAACGCAAGCAGGAACCACCAGCCACTCTTGCCGCGATCATGACACCGCTTGACAGCCACGGCCAGCGACCACCACAAGCCCAGCACCATCAGGATGGCGCCGATAATCCACATCGGCATCAGAGCCGGATTCGAAATATCCATCTGCGGTTGCCCGAGCTCGTTGAGGACCGGTTGTCCATCGGCCCCGACGATCATCATCTGATCCATCGGCACCAATGCGAAAATCAGCCCGTAGCCCACCACGGAGAGCACGATCTGGGCGAGTAACCCGAGCCAGAATTTCCCGCGGCCTATCCGGCCCGAGAACGAGAACAGAAGATTCATCATGCATCACCTCCGAGTTGCTCTATCCCAACGGAGGCGTCAGGCATATGAAGGTGCCTTTTCCCCGTCTTCCATAGCGCAATTCTCTTTTTTGCTTCGTGCGCTGTCAATCAATCGCGCTCAACAAGGTGACGCTAAGCCCCCACAAGTGGCGCTAATGCCGCCGCCCGCGATAGCGCGGCTTGGCGGCGCCGATGCGGCCCGGCGGCAGCCAGCGCGCGATCTCGTCGATATAGTCCGGCGGCAGACGGAATGCGTGGGCGCCGGGCAGCACCGCCGTCTTCAAGTACTCGCGCCGCGCGCGGCCCCGCTGATGCAGGCTCGAGACGTAGACGATCGCATGCCGTGTACGCCCGTCGGCCAACTGCACCACGACGGTTCGCCGCCGGTAGACGCGCAGCCGCACGGCCTCGTACCGGTCGAGCATTTCCAGATGCGACGGAAGACAATGCCAGAGCGTGCCATAGACCCGTCCGCCGGCCGCTTTGACGATGTTGGCCGTGCCCCGTTTCGTAATGATGAAACGCCAGCCGGCGAGCTCGGCCACGCCCGCCGCCCGCGATCCCGGGCAGCGCGTTCGCATCTGACGCGGCGACATGTTCGAGCCGTAGGCGAAGTAGAGCACGCTCCGTAGTCTCCCTAAAATCCACACGGCCGCCACGGGCGATTCGAAGTTTATTCCCTCGTTCCAGCACAACAAAATTCTCGCGCCCTCTGGAATAATCCACAGGGTGGCAAGTTGCATGTGGAAAGCGATGACAGAGAGCTTGGACCCTGCTACAGTCTGATCGTGCTCAACAAGCACGAGTGGCGTACGAGTAAGCGTAGAGTATCGGGCCCCAGGGCAAGATCAACGAGCCTGCCGTCTGGTTTCGCGTAGACACGGCACAAGCGCTTGTAGATTTTGCCTGGGGCCTCGAATTTTTTTGGGCCTGTGCTGGACTCAGAGCCGGCACGACCCCCACGCCAACGGCCCCCTGCGCAGACCTTTACCCCATCGCCTTGATAGCTTTTTGGAACTGCTGGCGCGCCTTCACATGCTCGCGGCCATGATGGCCCGACGGCTTCTCATAGTAGCCCGAGCGCGCGATCTGATAGGCGCCTTTCAATTTGAGATCGGCCTGCAGCTCGGCCATCTTCAGCGCCATCAGATTGGGATTGAGGATCGTCACGTCCGGCGCCGCGTTGCCGCGCATCATGTACCGCTGGTAGCACGCGGCGATGATGGTGCAGCCCATGACGATCGTCTCGGCATTGGTCTCCTTGATGGTCTCCCGGCAGCGCTTGATCATGTCGCGCGCCACCGCATCGGTGTCGCCGACCATGTCCTTGACCCACCACTCGATGGTGCGCACGCCCCGGCACATGCTGTAGCCGTAGGTGCGGGCCATGTCCTCGAGATAGGGCGCCGCCTTGTGATGGTCGGTGACGATCGTGAAGCTGTGGCCGAAGCTGCCGGCGAGCTGCATCGAGGCTTCGAGCGGGCCGATGACGGGAATGTCCACGAGCTCGCGGGCGAGGCGGACGCCCGGATCATAGCAGCAGCCGACGATCACCGCGTCGAACCCCTCCTCCTCGTCCCGCATGATGCGCTCGAAGAGCACCGCCTCGATGATGTGCTTGGAATAGAAGTAGTCGATGTCGGCGGGACAGGCGTCGAGATGCGTGATGGTGAGCTCGGTACCTTCGTCGGCGTAGTGGGTCAGCGTCTCCTTGATGAGATCGTCGTAGACCGTCGTGCCGAAGGGATTGATGAAGTCGATCTTGCGTTTCATGGACGAGCTCCCTTTGTCCCTTCGACGACAGCCTTCAGCGCATGAAGTTGCCGCTGCTCGCGATCACCGTCTCGCCCGAGATGCAGCGATTGGCCGGCGACACGAGGAACCAGGCCACCTCGGCGATGTCCTCGGGCTCGGCGTAGCGTTTGTCGGGCTGTTTCTCGTATTTCTCGAACCAGGCCGAGGCCCGCGCCCGCTCCGTCGCGACCGGTCCCGGACCGATGCCGTTGACGAGCACCTTGGCTGCAAAATACTGCTCGGAGAAGGACCGCGTCAGGCTGACGACCCCGGCTTTGGCGGCGGCGTAGTGGGCCATGCTCACCATCGGCCGGTAGGCGTCGATGGAGGCGATATTGACGATGCGGCCACCCCCGCCTGCCGCCATCGCATCGGCTGCGGCGCGATTGAGATGCAGCGTGCTGCGCAGATTGATGTCGAGCATCCGGTCCCACGCCGCATCGTCCAAATCGGCGATCTTGGCGGCGGTGTAGTCGCCCGCCGCGTGCACCAGCGCCTCCACCCGGCCCTGCGCCTTGGCCGCCTCGACCAGGCTCTCGCACCCCTTGCGCTTCGTCAGATCCGAGACGTGACCGGCAACCGAGTGTCCCGCATCCTTCAGTTTCGCGACGGCCTTGTCGAGTTGCGCAGCGTTGATGTCGCCCATGACCACCGTCAGGCCCTTCTCGGCCATGATCTTGGCACAGGCAAATCCGATCCCGGTCGCGGCTCCGGTGGCGATGGCGACGGACGGCATGATGTCCTCCTGATGACTCAGCAATTCTGACCGACGAGTATGGAAACGTCAAACGTCTCGCTGGCCATTTGACCGGAGGCAGACGCGCGTGTCGACGGGATCACATGAGCAAAGCGGGGCCCTCCGCTCGGCGCGGGGAGCATGGCAGGCCCGGAATGCCTCGATCAGATGCCGATGATCGGCTGCAGGAGGCGGGGGAGCACACCCTTGAACTTGAGCTTGGACTCACTCGCGAACAAGCAGATGCACTCACCCTCCAGATCGGCGACGGGCTCGTGCTCGGCCTCCTCGTCGAGGTCGGAGACGTCGCCGCGGGCGTATCGCCCCGACTTGTCGCTGAAGCTGCCTTTGAGGACCAGGGTCAGCTCCGACCCGCCATGGCCGTGCTCGGGAATGCCGCGCCCCGCCGCAATCTTGATCAGCACCAGCAAGCCCTCGCCGCCGGCCGACAGCGGCAACTTGCAGACATGCACACCCGGCGACACGAAGGACCAGGCAACGCGCTCGAGATCGCCCCCGACGAGTCGGTCGACCGTCGTCGGCAGACGACCATGCCCGGCACGCTCCGGCCCAAGGGCCGCGGCCGGCTTTGCCTTCGACAAATGCGGTGTCGCTACTGTCGCTGGCGCCACCTGTCCCAATAATACGCCGCCGAGCACCTCGAGCTTGCGCGTCTCGAGGCGGCAGACCGGGCACAGATCGATATGACTGGCAACGACCGCCGAAAGCGCCTCGCCGAGCGTGCCCGCCGCAAAGCTCATCAAAGTGGACGGATCCGGATGATGCATGATCGTCATTGGCGGTCCTCGAAGGCAGTCCGGATTTTCTGATAGGCGAGCCGCATACGCGATTTCACCGTCCCCATCGGAAGGCTGAGCTTGCCCGCAATCTCGGAATGCGAAAGGCCATCGACATAGGCGAGCATCACGACCTCGACCTGCTCGGCCGGCAAGTCCGCGAGGACGCTGCGCATGCGCTCCTGGATCTGGCGGCTCTCGAGCGAGGCGTCGGGGAGCGGCGCGTCGCTCGCCTCCTCGGCATGATCATCGCCGAGCTCCTGAAAAACCCGCTCGCGCCGCAACCGATCGATGCGCAAATTGCGCGCAATTGTGAAAACCCAGGTCGCGACGCTCCCTTTGCCAGGCTCATACATCGCTGCCTTCCGCCAAACGGTGAGCATCGCCTCCTGAGTGAGATCTTCCGCCAGCGGCGCCTCGCATCCCTGTCGCATCAGCATCGCCTTGACCCGCGGACCGAAAGCCGCAAACAGCGCCCGGAACGCAGACTCGTCGCGCTCCACGGCAATTTGGCCGATCAATGCCGCAAGCTGCTCGGGCTCGGGCGACCTCACGGGACCCCGAAACTCCGCGTTGAGCATGTCGCCTCCCCCGTGTACCTGCTCTTCTACGGGCGGGATCTCGTCGCGGTTCACTCCGGAAGCCTCATCCGCTTTCTGCTCTGATGCGTTTCAGACATCGTGCAGCCATCGTATCCGGGCCGCAACTCCCGTGAAAGGCTTAGAGAAGGTAACTCAGCATGGTGACGACGAGCATCCTCCTCTTCACGCTCGATTTGCGGCTCGAGGATCATCCGGCGCTCACGGCAGCGGCGGCCGAGGGGGCCGTGATCCCGCTTTTCGTCTGGGACGGCAGCCCGGGAGGCAAACGGCCGATCGGAGGAGCGAGCCGGTGGTGGCTGGCCGAGAGCCTGGCTGCCCTGTCCAGGGAGCTGGTCGAACGAGGATCGCGGCTGGTGCTCCGGAGCGGCGACGTTGCAGATGCCGCGCTCGCCGTTGCCGAGGCGACCGGCGCCCGGAGCGTCCACATGAGCCGGGCCTACGAGGTCGGCGGCGCCCGCAAGACGAAGGCCCTCGAGGCGAAGCTTCAGGCGAAGGGCATCGCGCTCGCCGTCCACCCGGGCCGCCTGCTCCTGGAGCCCGAAGCTTTGCGGACCAAAGGCGGCGAGCCGTTTCGCGTCTTTACACCGTTCTATCGCGCGGCGCTCGCGACGGGGTCGTTCGACCGCCTGCTCGCCGTGCCACGCCTCCAGGCGCCCAAGACATGGCCCAAGAGCGACCGTTTGGAGGATTGGACCCTCAAACCCTCACGACCGGATTGGGCCAGAGGCTTCGGTGCGGCCTGGCGACCGGGCGAGCAAGGCGCGGCCAAAAGGCTCGAGGTCTTTGTCGATGGCCCGCTCCGCGACTACTCCGAATTGCGCAATCGCCCCGACATCGACGGTGTCTCTCGGATGTCGCCCTACCTGCACTTCGGCGAAATCAGCCCGCGCCGCATCTGGCATCGCGTGTCGCTTGCTGCCGAGGCCGATCCGGCGCTCGCTGGTGGTGCGACGGCTTATCTGCGTGAGCTCGTCTGGCGGGATTTCTCGCATCAGCTCCTGACGCATTGGCCATCGATGCAAGAGAAGAACCTCAGGCGCGATTTCGACGCCTTCCCGCAACGCACCGATCCCGCCGCCTTGAAAGCCTGGCAGCGCGGATCGACGGGCTATCCCTACATCGACGCGGGACTTCGCGAGCTGTGGGCGACCGGCTGGATGCACAATCGCGTCCGCATGGCCGTCGCCTCCTTCCTGATCAAGCATCTTCTGCTGCCCTGGCAGGGAGGCGAGCGCTGGTTCTGGGACACGCTCGTCGATGCGGACGAGGCGCAGAACGCGCAGAACTGGCAGTGGGTCGCGGGCTCGGGCGCCGACGCGGCTCCCTATTTCCGCATCTTCAATCCGATCAGCCAGGGCCGGAAGTTCGACCCCGACGGCGCTTACGTCCGCACATGGGTCCCTGAGCTCGCCCGGCTGCCGAACGATCTCATCCATGCGCCCTTCGAGGCCAGTCCGCTCGAGCTTGCTGCCGCCGGCGTCGTGCTCGGCAAGACGTATCCTCATCCCCTCGTCGAGCATGGGGCTGCCCGCGACCGCGCGCTCGCCGCCTTCGAGACGATCAAGAAGAGTGCGGCACCGTGAGAGGGTTGGGTTTCAGAGCCAAAGCGGCTACTCCTCGGACATGACCACCGCCCCGACCGATCATGACCTCGAGCAGACGATGCTCGCGCTGCTCGCCGAGCGCGGACCGGGCAAGTCCATCTGTCCCTCCGAGGTGCCGCGCAAGCTGCTCGGCGAGACGGGGCCCTGGCGCGGCCAACTGAAGCGCGTGCGCAGCCTCGCCGGCCGTCTGGCCGAGTCCGGCCGCGTCGTCGTTCTCAGACACGGCAAGCCGGTGACCGGCGAGGGCATCCGCGGTGTCGTCCGCCTCGCGCAGGGCCCCGCATTCACGAGCACTGACGATCCCGCATCGCCGATAGACGGCAATTGAGGACCGAACGCATGTCACGCACGAACCGGCCGCTCTCCGACGAGACGGATGTCGCCCAGGCCCATCACTATCTCGATCCGCAAACGGGCGCGGTCGCTCCACCGATCCACCCGACCTCGACCTTCGCACGCCGCGACGACTACGAGCTGATCAGCAAGTACATCTACTCGCGCTACGACAGTCCGACGATCTCGCTCGCCGAGGGCATCGTCTGCAAGCTCGAGGGTGGCGCGCATTCGCTCTTGTTCGGCTCGGGCCTCGCCGGCATGGCGGCGGTCTTCGAGACGGTGCCCTCGGGCGCGCATGTCGTCGTGCCGCGTATCATGTATTTCGGCGCGCTGGCCTGGCTGATGCGGCTCGCCGAGCGCAAGGGGTTCGCACTCGACAAATGGGATCAGCGCGACATCGGCACGCTGCGGAGTGCCGTCAAGCCCGGCAAGACCAAGCTCGTCTGGGTCGAAAGCCCCGCCAACCCGACCTTCGAGGTCGTCGATATCGCGGAGGCTGCGCGCATCGCGCATGACGCCGGCGCCGTGCTCGGCGTCGACGGCACGAACGCCCCGCCGTGCACGACGAAGGCGCTGGCCTATGGCGCCGACATCGTCTTCCACTCGGCGACGAAGTTCCTCAACGGCCATTCCGACATCACCGGCGGCGTCGTCACCGTGAAGGAGAAGGGTACGCTCCTCGACGACATGATCTTCACCCGCGAGCGCGGTGGCGCGGTGCTCGGCGCCTTCGAGGCGTGGCTGCTGGTACGCGGGATGCGGACCCTGTTCGTGCGCTTCGAGCGGCAATCGGAGAATGCGCTGGCGATCGCCCGGCACTTCGAGGGGCATTCCAAAATCGAGCGGGTCATCTATCCGGGGCTCGAAAGCCATCCCGACCATGCGACCGCGCGCAAGCAGATGACGAACGGCTACGGTGGCATGCTGTCGATCCTCGTCAAGGGCGGCGCGGCGGAAGCCAAGAAAGTCGCGGGAAGCTGCCGCATCTTCTACCCGGCGACCTCGCTCGGTGGCGTCGAGAGCCTGATCGAGCACCGCAAGTCGGTCGAAAGCCCAGAGAGCCCCGTGCCGGACAACCTCATCCGCATCTCCGTCGGCATTGAGAAGGCGAGCGATCTGATCGCCGATCTCGAGCAGGCCTTGGAAAGCATCTGATCGATGGCGGCCGCCGAGCACGCGAGTCTCGCGAGTGGCATGCTGGCGCAAGCCGGCCTGTTTCTCGCGGCGGCGGCGATCGGGGCGCCGATCGGTCGCGCACTCAAGATCGGCTCGGTGCTCGGCTATCTGGGCGCTGGCGTGCTGATCGGCCCGGAAGGTTTCGGCTACGCACTCTATTCGCCGGAGAGCGTGCTGGGCTTCGCCGAGCTCGGCGTCGTCATGCTGTTGTTCCTCATCGGCCTCGAGCTTCGTCCGAAGCGCCTGTGGGCGATGCGCACCGCCGTGTTCGGCTACGGCATGGCGCAGATCGCCCTCTCGACGCTTCTGCTCGCGGGCGGACTCGCGCTCGCGGGCGTGCCGCTGCTCGTCGCCGCGATCGCCGGCGCGGCGCTCTCGCTGTCCTCGACAGCCTTCACGCTGCAGGTGCTGGAGGAGAAGAAGGAGCTTTCCACCAAGCACGGGCGACTGGCCTTTTCCGTGCTGCTCGCCCAGGACCTCGCCGCCATCCCGATGATCGCCGGCGTCGGCCTGCTCGCGGCCGGAGCGGCGGGCGAGGCGAGCATTTCGATGGAGGGTCTGCTCAAGGCGGTGGCGGCCATCGGCGGTGTCATCGTCATCGGACGCTTCGGGCTCGATCCCCTGCTTCGGTTCGTATCGCGCACCGGCGTACGCGAGGCGATGACAGCCATGGCGCTGCTGACGGTCGTCTCCGTCGTGCTGTTGATGCAATGGGCGGGGCTGTCGGCCGGTCTCGGCGGCTTCCTCGCCGGCGCCCTGCTGGCCGAAAGCTCCTACCGTCACCAACTCGAGGCCGACATCCAACCGTTCGAAGGCCTCTTGCTCGGGCTGTTCTTCACCGCCATCGGCATGTCGCTCGATTTGAATGTCCTCAGCGAGCAGCCGGGGCTGGTGCTCGCCGGCGTCGTGGGCGTGCTGCTGCTCAAGGGAGCCGTGCTCTACGGTCTCGGCCGGCACTACGGCTTAACCCATGCCGGCGCCCGGCGGCTCGGGCTCGCAAGCTCCCAGGGCGGTGAGTTCGCCTTCGTGCTGTTCTCGGCCGCACTCGCCGCCGGCGTGCTCGCGCCATCGCTTGCCGCGCTCTTTGCCGTCATCGTCACGCTCACGATGGTGGCGACGCCCTTCCTGCTCATGTTGGACGATGCGGTGATCGCACGGACGCCCAAGCTCGCGCCGGCGTTCGATGCCATGCCCGATAAGGATGGCCACGTCATTATCGCGGGCTTCGGGCGCTTCGGCCAGATCGCGGCGCGCCTGCTGCGGGCGAAAGGCATTCCCTTCACGGCGCTCGACATCTCCTCCGAGCAGGTCGATTTCGTGCGCCAGTTCGGCTCGAAGATCTACTACGGCGACGCCTCGCGGCCCGATATCCTGCACGCCGCCCAGGCCGACAAAGCGCGCGCATTCGTGCTCGCGATCGACGACGTCGAGGCCTCGCTGCGAACGGCGGCGACGGTGCGGCGCGAGTTTCCGGACCTCCCGATCTACGCCCGTGCCCGCAACCGCCAGCACGTCTATAAGCTGATGGACTTAGGGATCGAGGTCATCGAGCGCGAGACGTTTCGCTCGGCAACCGCGCTCGGGAAGTCGCTCCTCAAAGGGCTCGGCGTGCGCGAGGCTGACGTCAAGCGCCTTGTCCAGACGTTTGAGGCGCACGACATCAAATGGCTGAACGAGAGCCAAGCGGATGCCGGCGACGTCGCCAAGCTCAAGGTCCGCGCCCTCAAAGCCACCGAGGAGCTCGAGGAGCTGTTCCGGCGCGATGCCGAGACGCGTGGTGAGTCGGCAAGGACTGCACCTATCGATACTGATCATTGAGGCCTGTCAGGCCTCCGTCGCATTGATGATCCTGTCGAGACCGAACACCTTCGCCAAATCGCGGCGCGCCTTCTTGCCTGCCTCGAGGTCCCAGCAGTTGATGACGGCGAGCCGGAAGCCGCCCGGTGGATTCGAGTGCCAGTCGTTGGCTTGGCTCTCATGGAAGGTGATCTGCAGGCTCGAGATGCCGGGCCGGTTGCGGATCTCCTCCTGCACAGCGGCCAGAGGATGCCGGTAGCGTCCGCTCATCGGGCCGAATAGCGCGACCGAATAGCCCGTGCGCCGGTGTTGATCCGCAAAGTCCCAGCGCTTCCCGGCATAGAGACCGACGAGTGCTTCGACCCACGCGTGCCCGCCGTAGATGTCCGGCCACTGGTCGGCGAAACGCAAATGCAGCTCGATGATGCGCGCGCCAATGGTCTCGAAGTTGAGCATCCCCGAATAGGTGGAGAGATGCTCGGTGATCCATGGGCCGACGTAGCGCTCCACCGCCGGCTTCGCCTCCGCAAATATCGTCCAATAGTCGAACATGCCCTCGCCCGACGGCACGCCCATCGCGTGACGCCACCACAGCGGCTTGCCCGCTTCGACCGCGACATCCGTCGAGACGTGAGCGCCCTCGAGCAGCTCCATCCACATGTGGCCGGGCCGGCACAGGCGGTCGTAGTCGGCTTCGCTTCGGAGAACCGCGCTGTCGGCGCCCATGCCGTGCAGGTTCATGATGGGCTTGGAAAACATCGGGTAACGATCGGGCGGAATGCCGTAGGGGCCGCAGGCGATTCCCTGGCTCAAAACGACATCAAGCTTGTTGTAGACCCAGCGGTGCTCAGGGTTCCACGCCCAGGCCTCGGGATCGGAGGCCGGGATGTCGACCTCCGGCGGACAGGGCACATCTGCGAAATACTGCAAGCTCCAGTCGCTGTCGTGGATCGGCATCCGTGTCCTCGTCGCGATTGCGCCCGCGAGCCGTGTTGACTATAGAGCCATTCGTCTCTGCTTAGCCAAACACACGAGGTCTTGATGTCGATCCGTCCGCTGCTGCTGGCCGCCGTCGCTTGCCTTGTGTGGGCGCTCCCCGCCCACGCCGATCAGATGGCCTTTGCGGCCGTTCAAGCCCCCGAGCAGGGCTACTACACCTGCCATGCGGCAAACATCGACGAGGCGATGCGCTGTGCCACGAAGAAGTGTACGGAGGACAAGAGCACGGACTGCGCCGTCATGGCCGCTTGCGCGTCCGGCTGGTCAGGCTCGATGGGCGTCATGCTCGAGGAGGTCCACTTCACCGATACAGTCTGCGGCGCGCCGTCCAAGCCCGCTGTGATCCAGGCGCTGACCGCCTTCTGCCGCGGACGGCTGCCGCACGTGAAGGAGTGCTTCATCTCCGAGGTGTGGACGCCGCAGGGCAAGTCCGAGAAAGTCGAAAAGACCCTGACGGCCGAGCAGCTCGTCAAGAAGAAAAACTGACACGCCAGTCCACACAAACATCAATCGACGACACTTTGGAGACCTGCATGACGGCCCGCTCGACCGAAGCCCTGATCCGCCGCTACTACGACGCCTTCAACAAGGGCGACGTCGACGGCATGCTCGCCTGCCTCGCTCCCTCTTTCGTCCACGACGTCAACCAGGGCGGCCGCCGCAGGGGCAAGGCGAAGTTCAAGGCCTTCTGCGAGCACATGAGCACCTCCTATAAAGAGGAGCTCAAGGACATCGTGATCATGGCGGCGAAGGACGGCTCTCGCGCCGCCGCCGAGTTCACGGTCCACGGCAAGTATCTTTCGACCGACGAGGGGCTGCCGCCGGCCAAGGGGCAGAAGTACAAGCTCCCCGGCGCGACCTTCTTCGCCATCGAGGACGGCCTCATCAGCCGCGTCACCACCCACTACAATCTCAACGACTGGGTCCGGCAGGTGAAGGGGTGAGCACGCTCACCGTCGCGCCGGTCACGGGCTCGGCCCTTGCCGATGTCCTGCCGGCGCTGGCGCGTCTGCGCATCGAGGTCTTCCGCGACTATCCCTATTTCTACGACGGCACGCTCGACTACGAAGAGCGCTACATCGCCGATTTTGCCGCCGCCGCGGACACGGTCGTGGTCGTGGCCCGCGATGGCGACGAGATCGTCGGCATGGCGACGGCCTCGCCGATGCGGGGGCACGCCGACGCCTTCGCCGAGCCGTTCCGGGCGCTCGGCTACGACCTCGACACGTTGTTCTACTGCGGCGAGTCGGTGCTGCGCCGCAGCTATCGCGGACGGGGCATCGGGCATGCCTTCTTCGATCACCGCGAGGCGCATGGCCGCGCGCTCGGCCGCTTTACGCACGTCACCTTCTGCGGCGTCGTGCGTCCGCCCGACCATCCGCTCAGGCCGGCGGATTACAGGCCGCTCGACAGCTTCTGGAGAAAGCGCGGCTACACGCCACTCGACGGCGTGCGCGCCCGCTTTTCCTGGAAAGACATCGACAAGCCAGAGGCCGACGCGAAGGACATGCAGTTCTGGTTGAAGCCGCTCTGAGCGGTCAGGCGCGGCGCAGAACGGTCACGATCTCGATGTGCGGGCTGAACAGGAACTGATCGACGGGTGTCACCGGGCCGAGTGTGAACCCCGCATCGACGAGGATACGGCAATCTCTCGCGAGCGTCGCCGGATTGCACGACACGGCGACGATCAGCGGCACCTTCGATTTCGCCAGCGCTTCGGCTTGCGCCTTCGCCCCCTGCCTCGGCGGATCGACCACCACGGCGTCGAAGGCTTCGAGCTCTTTGGGCGACAGCGGCTCGCGGAAGAGATCGCGGACGAGCGTGCGGATCGGTTTCAATCCCGGCGTCCGCTTGTGGGCGATCGACAGAGCCGCGAGCGACGCCTTGTCGGCCTCCACCGCCGTCACCTGCGCCCGGCGGGCGAGCGGCAAACTGAACGTGCCGAGGCCTGAAAAGAGATCGGCGACGCGCTTGGCCTTGGTCAGCGCCTGCGCCACTTGGGCTTGCAGGATCGCCTCGGACTCGACCGCTGCCTGTAGAAATCCCCCCGGCGGCAGCGGTATCTTGATACCGTCGACATCGATGATGGGCTCGCCCAGCGTCACCACCGGCTCACCTCCGAGCGTCACGCGCAGAACGCGGGCGGCCGAGGCGGCAGCGACCAGCGCGGCCCGCGCAGCCGCATCCACATCGCGTCGCGCGGCATCGATGGCGACATCGAGGCCATTCTCCGCCGCCGTCACCGTCAACCGCACCTCCTTGCGCAGCGACACGAGCGGAGCCGCCAGCGCGCGCAAGCCCGGCAAGGCGCGCACGATGGCCGGGCTGGCGATGGCACAGGTCTTGATCGCCACGATCTCCTCGCCGCGGAGCGCATGGAAGCCAAGGTATACACCCTCACGTCCCCGGCGGGCCGTCAGCACGACGCGCCGCCGCGTGCCGGGCGCGATCGGCACGACCTCGCCGATCTCGGGCGTCAGGCCGCGGCTTGCAAAGGCATCGGCCACGATCTGGCGCTTGAAGGCGAGGTAGGGCGCCTGCTCGAGATGCTGGAGCACGCAGCCGCCGCAGGCGCCGAAATGCGGGCAGATCGGCTCCCGGCGGTCCCGGCTTTTCGAGACGATCTCGACGAGCCGTCCCCGCTCGCCGTCCACTTGGGCCTCGACGGTCTCCCCAGGGAGCGCGAGCGGTACGAACACGCGACCGCCCGGTGTCTCGGCCACACCGTCGCCCTCGTGCCCCAAGCGCTCGATCGTCAGTCGCGTCACGCGTCGCATCCTTATCCCGCCGAACCGTCGCGGCCGCTATTTACACTAACTCGCGACCGGCGGCACCGGACCTGCCCTCAGGCCCGCTCCTTGCACCCCTCCGCACCAAAATAGACAGTGTGAGGACTGACGCATGGCCGACTTTACCATTACCGCGGCGAGCGGGACCTTCGCCGGGGACCGGCTGAGCGTCGATGCGGAATTCACCGCCGGCAGCGACACGCTGACCCGCACGGCCCTCAACGGCGCTGCCGAGACGATCGTCTCGGGCGACGTCATCGAGCTCTTCGACGGCGTCGATGCGGGCGCCCCGGTCCCGACGCTGCGCGGCGGCAACGATCGCATCAACGGCGCCGACGGCGGCGCGCCCGCCGAGCGCCTCGTCGGCGATGTCGACGTCATGTACGGCGGAATTCTCTGGGGCGGCGCCGACACGATCTACGGCCTCGGCGGCGACGACTTCATCACCGGCGACGTGCATGTCGCGCTGGAAGGCAACCACAGCATTCCCGTCATCCATGGTGGCAACGATACGCTCGACGGCGGCGACGGCAACGACATCATCGTCGGCGATGTGAGCTTCCCCAATCCGGCGACCGTCTACGGCGGTGACGACACGCTCTATGGCGGCGATGGCGACGACGCGCTGCTCGGCGACCAGCAAAATCTCCGGGGCGATCGGGCGACCGAGGCCCACATCTTCGGCGGCAACGACAAGCTCTATGCCGGCAAGGGTGACGATATTCTGGTCGGTGGCGGCGGCGACGACATCCTCGACGGCGGCGAGGGCACGGATTCGCTCGGCTACAATCAGCTCGCATTCGATGCGGCGGGAAAGCTCACCACTGCTGGTATCGTCGTCCACTTGGGCGAGGCCGGCGTCTGGGGCAGCGCCACAGGCTCGCACGGAAACGACCAGATTCTCGATGTCGAGAACGTGCTCGCAAGCTTAGGGAACGACTTCGTCTACGGTACCTCCGGCAGCAACAAGCTCAACGGCTCGTTCGGCAACGACTACCTCACGGCCTATGGCGGCACCGACACGGTGATCGGCGAGGACGGCAACGACACGCTGTACGGCGGGCTCGGAAACGACCTGATCGATGGCGGCCAGGGCAACGACAGGCTGTTCGGCGGCGCAGGCAACGACAGGCTTGTCGATATCGATGCTGCAGCGAAGAGCGAGTACGACGTCCTCAACGGCGGGCTCGGCAACGACACCTTCGTCTCCGGCCGGATCGGCGATCGCACGATGCTCGGCGGCGCCGGCAACGACCGTTTCCTCCCCGGTGGTGGCACCACCTACATCACACCGGGCACCGGTCGCGATACGATCGTTGCGCCGACAGCCGGCAAGCTCGGCGACGATGCCTTCATCCATGTCTATGGTTTCTCGGCGAGTCAGGATCGCATCGATCTGAGCGATCTCAACATCACGCAATCGGCCCTGGACAAGGCGCTCGGCGATTGGGCCGCGGGTGCCTACCTCGAAATCAACCTGCCGGGCGCCAACGACATCACGATTTTGCTGCACGGTGTCGCCTCCGGCAGCCTCCATGCTCAAAACTTCATTCTCTAGTTCCGGGACAACGACGGCAGGGACGGCGGGGCGGGCGGAACCAACCGTCTGCCCCGCTCACGTTTCGCGCCGGGCAGCGAGCAACCACTCCTCGTTGCCGTCCTGCCCGGTGATCGGCGACGCGATGGCCCCGATCAGCGCCCAACCGTCCAATCCGGCGACGCACGCCTCGACCCGCGCCAACGCCGCCTTGCGCGCTGCCGGATCGCGAACAATGCCGCCTTTGCCGACCGCCTCGCGTCCGGCCTCGAACTGCGGCTTGACGAGCGCGACGAGCCAAGCGCCCGGCCGCGCGAGATGCAGCGCTTTCGGAAGAACGAGGGTCAGCGAGATGAAGCTCAGGTCGGCCGTCACGGCTTCGACCGGCTCGGAGATTTCGGCCACCGTCAAATAGCGTGCGTCCCGCTGCTCGAGCGCGACGACGCGAGGATCCTTGCGTAACGTCGGATGCAGCTGGCCATGACCGACATCGACGGCATAGACCCGTCGCGCGCCCCGGGCGAGCAGCACCTCGGTGAAGCCGCCGGTCGAGGCGCCGAGGTCGAGAGCAATGCGACCATCGGGCGACAACGCGAAGGCATCGAGCGCTGCCTGAAGCTTGAGCGCGCCGCGCGAGACGAAGCTGTGGGCGGCGTCACTGAGGACGATGGCCTCACCCTCACCGACCAACCGGCCAGCCTTCGTCGCGACCTCGCCAGCGACCGTCACGAGGCCCTGCTTGATGAAGTCCTGGGCGCGCGCCCGCGAGGCGACGAGCCCACGCTCGACCAACGCCTGGTCGAGACGGAGCCGGCTCATGGCGCCGGCTCCGCAGCTCGGCCGAAGATCAGCTCTGGCGGACGGCGTAGGCACCGGGGCCCGCCGCGAAGACCATCAACAAGCCACCGGCGATGGCGAGGTTCTTCATGAACATGATCGCCTGGGTCTGGTCGGCGAAGTTGAAGTGAAAGATCACCGCCGCGATCAACGAGAAAACCGCAAGCGCGAGCGCCGCATAGCGGCTCATGAACCCGACCAGCAGCGCGAGCCCGCCACCGAGCTCGAGCAGGATCACGAGCGGCAGCAGGGCTCCGGGCACGCCCATGCTGCTCATCCAGCCAGCCGTTCCTTCGTAGCCACCAATCTTCTGGTAGCCCGCGATGATGAAGATCGCGGCGAGCAGGACGCGCGCGACGAGCTTGATCGTGTCGTTCATGATAGACGTCTCCGAGATGTATCGATTGCCCGACGCCGGGAGCAGCGGTCGCGCCCAATAAATGCATCTGCATGCATCCCCCGGACACGCCAATATCGGCATTCGTTGCCGCCGGCCACAAAACCTCGATCACATTTCGTTGATCAGGCCCGATCTCCCTTGAGACCCGTCGCCTCGGAGCGCCCGAGAGCCGCAAAGACCGTCGAGACAATGCCCTGCGCGTTGAGGTGCGCCCGCGCGTACATCACCTCTGGCTTGTCCTGGTCGAGGAAGACATCGGGCAGCACCATCGGGCGGATCTTGAGACCGCGATCGAGGGCGCCATCCTGGGCCAGGAACTGGAGCACCTGGCTGCCGAACCCTCCGACCGAGCCTTCCTCGATGGTCACGAGCACCTCGTGGTGACGGGCGAGTTGGCGGATCAGGTCTTCGTCCAGCGGCTTGGCGAAGCGCGCGTCCGCAACGGTTGCCGAAAGCCCGAAGCCAGCGAGCTGGTCCGCCGCCTTCAGACACTCCTGCAGCCGCCCCCCCAGTGAGAGCAAGGCGACTGTCGCGCCCTCGCGAATGACGCGGCCCTTGCCGAGCGTGAGGGGAACTCCCGCCTCGGGGAGATCCAGGCCCACACCCTCGCCGCGCGGATACCGGAAGGCGACCGGCCGGTCGTCGATCGAGGCTGCCGTCGCCACCATATGCTTAAGCTCGACCTCGTCGGCCGCAGCCATCACGACCATGCCCGGCAGGCAGCAGAGATACGCCAGGTCGAACGAGCCCGCATGCGTCGGGCCATCCGCGCCGACGAGGCCCGCGCGATCGATCGCGAAGCGAACCGGCAGGCTCTGGATGGCGACGTCGTGCACGACCTGATCGTAGGCGCGCTGCAGGAACGTCGAGTAGATGGCGCAGAAGGGTTTGAGCCCCTCGGTCGCCAGGCCCGCCGCGAACGTCACCGCATGCTGCTCGGCGATGCCGACGTCGAACATGCGGTCGGGGAACTCTCTTCCGAAGAGGTCCATACCCGTGCCATCGGGCATCGCCGCCGTGATGCCGACGATCCGCTTGTCCTTGCGCGCCTCCTCGACGAGACTTTCGGCGAACACGCGGGTGTAGCTCGGCGCGTTGGGCTTGGGCTTCTCCTGGGCGCCCGTCACGACGTTGAAGCGCGCGACGCCATGATACTTGTCGGCGGAGCTTTCAGCCGGCGGATAGCCCTTGCCCTTGCGCGTCACGACGTGAACGAGGATCGGGCCGCGCTTGGCGTCGCGCACATTGCGCAGCACCGGCAGCAACTGATCGAACGAGTGCCCGTCGATCGGCCCGACATAGTAGAAGCCGAGCTCCTCGAACCAGGCCCCACCCTGCCAGAGATGCCGGGTGTACTCCTCGGCGCGCGCCGCTCGCCGCTGCCAGGTCCTCGGAAACTGCTTGGCGAGCTGCTTGCCGATATCGCGGATTTTCAGATACGTGCCGCTCGAGGTGATGCGGGCGAGGTAGGCGGACAGTGCGCCGACCGGCGGGGCGATCGACATGTCGTTGTCGTTGAGGATGACGATCAGCCGGCTGTCCATGGCGCCGGCATTGTTCATCGCCTCGTAGGCCATGCCGGCCGACAGCGCCCCGTCGCCGATGACGGCGATGACGTTGTTGTTGCGGCCTTCCTGATCGCGGGCCACCGCCATGCCGAGCCCGGCCGAGATCGAGGTCGAGGAGTGGGCCGCGCCGAAAGGGTCGTATTCGCTCTCGGCGCGCTTGGTGAACCCAGAGATGCCACCGCCTTGGCGTAGCGTGCGAATCTGATCGCGCCGGCCGGTCAGGATTTTGTGCGGATAGCACTGATGGCCGACATCCCAGATCAGCCGATCGCGGGGCGTGTCGAAGACATGGTGGAGCGCCACCGTCAGCTCGACGACGCCAAGGCCCGCGCCGAGATGTCCCCCTGTCACTGAGACAGCATCGATGGTCTCGCGACGAAGCTCGTCGGCGACCTGCGGCAGGTCGGCGTCGGGTAGCTTGCGCAGATCCTCGGGGATGCGGATGCGATCGAGCAGCGGGGTATCGACGGTCATGACAGCGGTATGCCAGCCTCTCCGGAGATCATAGGTTGCAAGGGCGGCCTATCGCTCCTTGGAACGATTTCAACCTGTCCGGGGCTGGAAGTAAAGCCCAACAGCGCCGCGGCCGTGGCCGGACTGCGGAAAAGAGCTCACTTGTGGGGTTCCACGGCCGGACGACAGAGAAGCTCACGAAACGGCACTGCGGATTATGCTATACGTAACACGTATTTCCAGATATCCTTCGCCGATGATCGTGAGCTACCGAGACAGACGAACCGCTCGCTTCGCGTCTGGGGAACGGGTCAAGGCCTTCTCCGGGTTCGCGCATCAAGCGGAGATTCGTCTGGACCGATTGGATTCAGCGATCGATCTCGCCGACCTGGCAGCTCTACCGGGAAACCGCTTGGAGGCACTGTCTGGCAACAGGGACGGACAATATTCCATTCGGATCAACGATCAGTGGCGTATTTGTTTCCAGTGGCCCGATGGATCACCAGGCCCCGTCAATGTCGAGATTGTGGACTATCATTGATTGGAGATGAAGGTGGCTCGTACCCCTATTCACCCCGGAGTGCACCTGGCTGAGGAGCTGCGAGAGCTTAGTCTGTCAGCGGCCGAGCTAGCCCGGCAAATCGAAGTGCCGGTCAATCGGATCACAGCCATCATAAACGGTACGCGTGGAATCACCGCGGATACGGCGCTCAGGCTCGGCCACTGGTTCGGGACGAGTGCATCGTTCTGGATGAATCTTCAGCAGCTGTACGAGTTGCGCCTGGCTGAAGCGCACGCTGGTCGCGAGATCGAAGCCCTTCCCCGCAGGGTCGCCGCAGGCCGCCGTTGACGCCAGCCTAGGCTTGTTGTCACTCCGCCTCCCGATGCAGCTCGTGGCAGGAGCAATGCACACCGCCGCCGCCCAGCGCGAACATGTCGTAGTCGACGGCTGTCACCTCGAACCCGGCCTCCTTGAGCTGACGGTTCACATTGACGTTGTGGCTCATCGAGAGCACGCGCTTGTTGCCGAGCGACACGAGATTGCCGCCGAGCTTCACGCAATCGGCGTAGGCGACCTTGATGACCTCGATGCCGTGCGTCTTCTTGATGTAGTCGAGCGCATAGGGTTGCAGCGCGTCCTCGCAGACGAGCGCAAGCCCCTTCTCCAGCATGACGACGACCGCGTCCATGTGCACGAACTGCGGCGGGATCGGCGTCACCAGCACCTCCCAGCCCTTCTCTTTCAGCCAGCCTTCGACCTGCTCGGCGCCCTCCTTCGTCGAGCGGTCGCCGGACCAGCCGAGCAGCGCCACACCCGGCTTCAGGATGCAGAAGTCGCCCCCCTCGAAGTGGCCTGCCGTCACCCACTTCCAGATGGGTATGCCCGCCTTATGGTAGAACTCGGCGACGACCGCGTAGTCGCGCCGGCGCGGCGGCGTCTGGATCGAGGTGACGACGGCGCCCCAGGGCGTCATGAAGCTCGAATCGCGGGTGAAGACCGAGGACGGCAGGCCCTCGTCGGCTTCCACCCAATGCACGCGGACGCCGTTCTTCTCGTAGACGTCGACCATCTGCCTGTGCTGGCGCATCGCCTTCTGCTTGTCGAAGCGATGGCCCATCTGCTCCGCATTCGCGAGCGTCACCGCCGAGATCGAGTTGAGAGCGACCCAGCGGAAGTGATCGGGCTTGCCGAGGAGGACGTCGGTCAAGACGCCGGTTTGGGCGGTGACGCCCCACTCTGGCGTGGACGTCGAAGCGTTGCCCGTCATCTCAATTCCCCTCCACATCCAGCGGCTGCGTGCCTTGCGGCGTGCCGTCGGCGTTGAACGTCAGCTTCTCGATGCGCGCCTCGGCCTGCTTTAAAACCCGGTCGCAGTGACCGCGAAGCGCCTCGCCGCGCTCGTAGATGGCGATGCTCTCCTCGAGCGCCACGTCGCCGCGCTCGAGCCGCGAGACGATGCCCTCGAGCTCCTTCAGCGCCTGCTCGAAGGAGAGCTCCTTGATGTCCTGGTTCCTGACCGCTCTGCCCGTCGTCACGCTTGCGCCTCCTTGAGCACCCCGACATGCGCCGCAACCGACCGGGCGAGCGCGTCGAGATCATAGCCGCCTTCGAGGAAGGAGACGACTCTGCCGCCGCAATGCCGGTCCGCACGCTCGACAAGCGCACGGGTTATCCAGGCGAAGTCGTCCTCGTGCAATCGCAAATTCGCAAGCGGATCGTCCTCGTGGGCGTCGAATCCGGCGGAGATCAGGAGCAGGTCGAAGCCGAAGGCGTCGAGTGCGGGGAGAATGCGGGTCTCCCAGGCGGCGCGGAAGGCTGCGCCTCCATCGCCCGCCCTGAGTGGAGCGTTGACGATGGTGTCGTGGGCACCGGTCTCGGTCACGGCTCCCGTGCCCGGATAGAGCGGCATCTGGTGGCTGGAGGCGAAGAAGATGTCGCGCTCGTTCCACAGCACCGCCTGGCTGCCGTTGCCGTGATGGACGTCGAAATCGACGAGCGCGACCCGCTTGGCGCCATGCTGCTTGCGGGCATAGAGGGCGGCGATGGCAGCCGTCGAGAACAGGCAGAACCCCATGGGCCTGAGCGGCTCGGCGTGGTGCCCTGGCGTGCGAACGGCGAGGAAGGCGTTGCTCACGGCCCCCGCCATCACTTGATCGACAGCGCGGGTCGCGGCGCCGACCGCACGCAGGGCCGCTTCGAGGCTGCCGGCCGACATCGCGGTATCGGCATCGAGGCCGACGATCTCGCCCTCCTCCGTCGGTGCGGCCTCGCGGATGGCCTGGATGTAGGCCTCGGGGTGGGCGAGACGAATGACGTCGTCGGCCCCTAGCGGCGCCTCCTCGCGGACTAGGCTTGCGAACTCAGGCGCTGCGAGTGCGGCGGCCACGGCGCGCAGGCGATCAGGCCGCTCAGGGTGGCCGGGGCCCATGTCGTGCCTGAGGCAAGCCGGATGGGAGAGGAGCAGCGTGGTCATGGGGCGATGAGCTCGTGAGAATTGATGATCTACGGCGGCGGCGACTACAATTGCACAAATCGAACCGAGGCACCGCCATGTCGTATCGCATCGTCAGTCCACCGGAAGCCCCAGCACTCGCCGAGCTGATGCGCGCCTATTACGCCTTCGATGGACACGACTTCGACGAGACCCGCGTCCTGCAAACGCTCGCCGAGTTTCTCGCCAGCCCCGACCACGGCCGCGCCTGGTTCATCGAGGAGGACGGCGCCATCGCCGGCTACATGGTGATCTGTTTCGGCTTTAGCTTGAGCTTCGGCGGCCGCGATGCCTTTGTCGACGAAATCTACCTGCACGAGCCGTTCCGTGGGCGAGGCCTCGGCCGCGATGCCCTCACCTTCATGATCGCGGAGGCGAAGCGCTTCGGCATCAAGGCGCTGCATCTCGAGGTCAACGAGCGAAACGCCAGAGCACAACGGCTCTACGAAGCCCTCGGATTCGCGATCGGACGCTTCCGCCTCATGAGCCGGCCGCTCTGAGAGGTAAGGGCGACCGGCAGGTCGCCCACCATCTGGCACGACACCTAGCCATCCATTCGCATGGACTCGCCAGTCAGTCGCCGGCGCTACGCCGAGCTGTGAGATTGGGCGACCTGCCGGTCGCCCCTACGAACGCTGGGTTTCCCGCAGGCCTAGCATGCTTCGCGCCTCAGCGGCGGTCGCGATCTTCCGGCCCGCGCCTTGAATGATGCCGACGGCCTTCTCGACGAGTGATGCATTGTCCGGCGCAAGCTTGCCGCGCTCGAGATAGAGATTGTCCTCGAGCCCGACCCGCACATGACCGCCGAGCTTGATCGTCTCCGCGACCATCGGGAACTGGCCGAGGCCGACCCCGAACGCGAACCAGATCGAGTCCTTCGGCAACAGCGAATGCATATACTTGAGCGCCTCGGGCGACGCCGGCTGGGCCCAGCGCACCCCCAGACACAGCTGGAAGAGGCCCGGCGCTTTGAGGCGGCCGTCGTCCATCATGGCGCGTGCCAGCATGATGTGCCCGGCCTCGAAGACTTCCAGCTCCGGCCGCGTGCCGCTCTCGTAGGCCGCCGCTCCGATGGCGGCGATGTGCGTCGGCGTGTTCACGAACACCCAGTCGCCCATGTTGAGCGAGCCCATGTCGAGGCTGCAGATTTCGGGCTTCAACGCTCTGATGTGCTGGGAGCGTTTCTCCGGCGTGACCAGCGAGGTGCCCGGACCCGCAACGCTCGGGTCCTCGGCGCCCGGAATGAAGCGACCGCCCGCCCCCGTCGTCAGATTGATGACGATATCGGTGCCGCTCGCGCGAATACGCTCGACCACCTCGGTGTAGAGCCCGAGATCCATGCTCGGCTGACCGGTCTTGGGATGGCGGACATGGAGATGCACGATCGCCGCCCCGGCCTTCGCCGCGCCGATCGCCGAATTGGCGATCTGCTCCGGCGTCACCGGCACGTGCGGGCTTTTCGAGACGGTATCGGCGCCTCCGGTGATGGCGCAGCAGACGATGGTCTTATCGGACATGGGCAATCCCCTGTTTTCCGGGACAATGCCCGCAAAGCCTCGGCCCCGGCACCCCCTCGGCAGTGCCGCAGACCTTCGCTCAAAGCAAGGCTCAGCTCCAGTCGAGCACGACCTTGCCGCTCGCGCCTTGCTTCATGAGGGCGAACCCTTGCGCGTAGTCGGCGGCCTTCATGCGGTGCGTGATGACGCCCCTGACATCCAACCCCGATTGCAGCATGGCGATCATCTTGTACCAGGTCTCGAACATCTCGCGGCCGTAGATGCCCTTGATGGTGAGCGACTTGAAGATCACGCGGTTCCAATCGACCGTCGTCGGGCCCGAGGGAATGCCGAGCATGGCGATCTTGCCGCCCATGATCATCTGGTCGACCATCTGATCGAAGGCCTTCGGTGCCCCCGACATCTCGAGGCCGATGTCGAAGCCCTCCTGCATGCCGAGCCGGTCCATGACCGTGCGCAGATCCTCGCGGCCGACATTGACCGTCACGGCATCAGCGACCTTGGCCGAGAGCTCGAGCCGGTAGTCGTTGATGTCGGTGATAACGATGTGGCGGGCGCCCACATGCCGGCAAACGGCGGCTGCCATGATGCCGATAGGGCCCGCCCCGGTGATCAGCACGTCCTCGCCGACGAGATCGAAAGCGAGTGCCGTATGCACGGCATTGCCGAGCGGATCGAGAATGGCCGCCACCTCGTCGTCGATCTCGGGTGGAAGATGGATCGCGTTGAAGGCCGGGATCTTCAGATATTCCGCAAAGGCCCCGGGGACGTTGACGCCCACACCCTTGGTCTCGGGATCGAGATGGAAGTGCCCGGCGCGCGCCATCCGGCTCTTCATGCCGATGAGATGGCCCTCGCCCGACACGCGATCGCCGACCTTGACCGTGCGCACGTGGCTCCCAATCTCGGCGACGACGCCGGCGAACTCGTGGCCGACGACCATCGGCACCGGGATCGTCGCTTGTGCCCACTTGTCCCAGTTCCAGATGTGGAGATCGGTGCCGCAGATGCCGGTCTTGGCGACCTTGATGAGGATATCGTCGGGCCCGACCACCGGCACCGGCTCGTCGCGCAGGACCAGGCCTTCCGCTTTTTCCGCTTTGACGAGAGCACGCATCTCAGATCACTCCCAGCTCGCGGCCGGCCGCCGTGAAGGCGGCGATGGCCTTGTCGATATCCTCGGACGTATGCGCGGCCGACATTTGCGTGCGGATTCGCGCCTTGCCCTGCGGCACGACGGGATAGAAGAATCCGGTGACATAGATGCCGCGCTCGAAGAGCTTCGCCGCCATTTCCTGCGCGAGCTTGGCTTCGCCGAGCATCACGGGGATGATCGGATGCTCGCCGGGAAGCAGATCGAACCCGGCAGCCGCCATGCCTGTGCGAAAGTGGCGCATGTTGTCGAACAGACGGGCACGCAGATCGTCGCCCGCCTCGGCCAGATCGATCGCCTTGATCCCGGCGCCGACGATCGGCGGCGGCAGCGCATTCGAAAAAAGATACGGCCGCGACCGCTGGCGCATCAGATCGACGATAGGTCTCGCCGCAGCGATGAACCCGCCCGCCGAGCCGCCGAGCGCCTTGCCGAGCGTCCCCGTCAGGATATCGACCTTGATGCCGGCACGTTGCGGCGTGCCGCGTCCCTGGGGTCCGATGAAGCCGGTCGCGTGGCAATCATCGACCATGACGAGCGCCTCGAAGCGATCGGCGAGTACGCGCACCTCGGCGAGCTTGGCAAGATACCCGTCCATCGAGAACACACCGTCGCTGACGACGATGATACGGCGCGCTTTGGCTTCCCGCGCGGCTTTGAGCTGGGCCTCGAGATCGCCCATGTCGCCGTTGGCGTAGCGGTAACGTTTCGCTTTCGAGAGACGAATGCCGTCTATGATGGAGGCGTGGTTCAAGCTGTCGGAGACTATGGCATCCTGCTCACCGAACAGCGGCTCGAACACGCCGCCATTGGCATCGAAGCAGGCGGCGTAGAGGATCGCGTCCTCCTGGCCGACGTAAGCGGCGATGCGCTCCTCGAGCGCCCGATGCAGATCCGAAGTGCCACAGATGAAGCGCACGGATGCCATCCCGAGACCGTGGCTGTCGAGCGCCTGCTTGGCGGCCTCGACAAGAGCAGGATGATCGGCGAGACCCAGATAGTTGTTGGCGCAGAAATTCAGCACCTCCCGCCTGCTCCCGACGCGGATATGGCTCGACTGCGGCGAGGTGATCGGCCGCTCCGTTTTCCAGAGGCTCTGAGCGCGGATGCCGTGGAGTTCGGCCTTGATGTCGTCGATGAGAGCCATGCTTACGCTCCTTGATTGGAAAGCCCGACGCTCGCCGCCGTCGCCATGATTGCCGCCCAGGTCTCCTCCGAGAGCGGCACGCCTTCGGCCATCCGCTGCCGCCGCACGCGCCGCTCGGGCTCGCCAGGGATGAGCACCTCGCCACCCGGCTGCATCGGACGCGCACTTTTGACGTAGGCGATGTAGCGCGCGACATCGGCCGGCAGGAAGAGGTCGGCATCGAGCTTTGCCGGATCGATGTAGAATGACAGCATGCCATTGGCCCAGCGCGGGCGCTTGTCGTCGGCGGCCCCTGTCCCCGTGAGCGAGCCGGCGAGGATCTCGCACATGAAGGCCAGCCCCGAGCCCTTGTGCTCGCCGAAGGCCCGGATGGCACCCGTGCCGCCTTTGTAGCTGCGCAGGCCCCCGGGCACATAGTCGCCGTAGAGTACGCGGGGATCGCCGCTGAGCTTTCCTTCCGACGTGACGAGCGCGTCATCTGGGACTGGCTTTCCGCCCTGACTTGCGACAAGCACTTTGCCCTCGGCGACGATCGAGGTGGCGAAGTCGAGCACCAGCGGCTCGTCATCGGGACGCGGGATGCCGATCGCGACTGGTGCGGTCGAGAGGCGGCGATCGATGCCGCCGAAGGGCGCGACCATGACGCTCTGCGGCGCGTTGACGAAATGGATCGAGACGAGGCCAGCCTCGGCCGCCATTTCCGCCCACTCGCCGACGCGTCCGACGTGGCCGGCATTGCGCAGCGCGACGGCCGACAACCCCATCTCCCGGCATTTGCCGACGCCGATCTCGACGGCCTGCCGCGCAACCGTCTGGCCGAAGCCGTACTGGCCATCGAGCACGGCGAGAACCGGTGTATCCGAAATCGTCTCGACGGTCTGTCCGGCGACGAGCAGGCCCTGCCGGTGCCAGTCGACGTAACGGGGCACGCGCGCGACGCCGTGACTATCGTGGCCGGTCAGGTTCGCGTCGACGAGCGAGCGGGCGATGCCGAGCGCCTCCCCCCGCGTACAGCCCGCTGCGGCGAAGATGTCGGACACCACTTCGATCAGGCGTTCGGCGCTGAGGATGGGCATAGCGGCCTCTGGAGCTAGCCTCGCACGATGAGGCCCATGCTCCCGCCGGTCAACTCGCCGGAACCCGCGCCGCGATCGCGCCGATCGGCTCGAACGCAAAGGACGCGAGCAGCCGCTCGAGCTTTCGCCGCATAGCCGGTCCGCGGCCGCGGCCCTGCGAGAGGGCGTTCTTGATGAGACGCAGCCTCGTCTTCAAGCCGAGCGGCGCATCCATGAAGGCGATGCGCGGATAGCCTTTCTGGAACTCGTGGGGATGAAAATACGTCACCGCCGGCCGGCCTTCGTGCTCGCACTGCCGGATGGCGCGCGCCGTCACCCCGTATGGGAAATGCCGGACATAGCCGCCGCCGGCCGCCGGCACCACCCGGCCGCGCACGTCGAGCGCCGTCATCGGCACCTCGACGAGGCCGTTGGCGAGCCGCCACGCCCGCCGGGACGTGTCCGGTATTCCGTAGCGCCGGCCTTTGATCGGGAAGATCGAGCTGTCGTAAGCGAAGCCGAGCTCGCGCAGCGTATCGAGCCCCCACAGCGTCTCCTTGACGATCGAGAAGGCCGGCGCACGATGGCCCCGCACCTTCACGCCGCTCGCATCCTCGATGGCCCTGAGGCCACGCGCAATCTCGGCCCGAAACTCGCCCGGCGTCATCCGCGTGACGTAGTGATGCTCGTCGCCGTGAAGCGCCAGCTCATGGCCTTCCTCGGCAATGCGGCGGACGAGGGCCGGATAGGTGCGGGCGATGTTGCCGAGCGTGAAGAAGGTTCCTTTGACGCCAGCGTGCGCCAGCGCCTCGAGGATCCACTCGGTGTTGCGCTCCGCTTCCTCCGTCGGCGCGAACGCCCGGCCGAGGAAATCCTTGGCGACGATCTGATAGTAGCACTCGATATCGAAGGAGAGTCCGTGGCGGAACGGGACCTTTCCGGCCGTTGTCATCGCACACACCCGCTCAGCCTATATGGCTGCCGGTGACGAAAAAGCCCGGCCCCATCGGCCGGATGTCGAGCTTGGTCAGGCCGGCCGCCTCGAACATGCGGCGGATCTCGCTCTCCCGATAGAAGTGCACTGGACAATTTCTCAAGCCATAGCGGAGCTTGCGGAGCGGCATGCGCACGAGGGTCGGCTTCGGAAACGAGACCATGGCCGTCTTGGCGACCTTGCCCATGCGCTTGATGAAGGCCGGCGCATCCTCGACGTAGTCGAGCACGCCCATGGCGAATGCGACGTCGAACATGCGGTCGTTCTGCTTGTCGGCCCAGGCGACGAAATCGGCCTCGACGAGCTTGACCTTGGTGGCCACACCGGCCGCCTGAACGCGCGCCTGGGCCATCTTGAGCATCTCGGTCGAGAGCTCGAGACCTGTCACATCGGCACCGGCCTTGGCGATCTCGACGCAGTAGCGCCCGGAGCCGCAGCCGATGTCGAGCACCGTCTTGGCCTTCGCCTTGGCCACGCCTTCGATCGTGTAGACGAAGCGATCGAACATCGGCTTACGGAATACGCTGTTGAAACGCCGCTCGAAGGCGGTTTCGCCCTCGTAGTGCGAATCGAACAGCTTCGCGCGGTCGGTGAAGTAGGTTTTGACCTCGGATGTCTTCTGGACGGCGGTCATGGCGGCCTCCGGCAGGTGGGGTTCGGCCCGGACAGTAGTGGGGTCGCAGGCTGCCGACAACCGCTTCGGGGCGGCTTATCCCGTTGTGTTGATGGCCGGTCTCAGGAACCGTCGGCGCGGTGGTCCGTTTCGAGGCCATGCCCGTGACACGAAATCATCTGCTCGCGGCCCTGCCGGACGAGGAACGCGAGCTCGTGATACGACGCTCGCGGCCGATCGCGGTCCTCCCCCGTGATATCCTGCAGCGCGCTGGCGGCGTCCGCTCGCTGATCCTGCCCGAGACCTTCGTCGTTTCACTCTTGCAGCCGCTCGTTTCAGGTGAGTTGGTCGATGCCGCGAGCGTCGGTTGCGAGGGTATTGCTCCAGCGCCTGCGGCACTCGGCGCCGCCGAAACCGGCGCGATTACGGTCGTGCTCATCGGTGGCGACGGCTGGGAGCTCGACCGCAGCGACTACCTCGATTTATTCCGGGCCCTCCCCGCCTTTCGCCAACAGACCCTCGATTTCGTGGCCCGTTTCCTGGACAATGCGCTGCTCGACATCGCCTGCAACCGCCTGCACAGCGTCGAGCAGCGGTTGGCCCGGACGCTCCTCGCGACGGCCGATCGCACTGTTGACGATCGCCTCCCCCTGACCCACGAGGCGCTGAGCCTCATGCTCGGCGTCTACCGGCCGACCGTGACCCATGCCATGAGCCATTTGCGGCACTCGGGCTTGGTTGCGAGCGGCCGCGGCCACATTCTCCTTCTCGACCGGCCTCGCCTCGAAGGCGTCGCCTGCAATTGCTACAGCGTTGCGCGGCAACGCGTGTTCGGCGCGCTGCAATCCGAGGTCCAACCGGGCCGCGAGCCTGAAGCTTGACGGGAACGGTCTTGGCGGGCGGGGCGTTTTGGCCCTCAAGGAGGACCCATCATGAGCCAAGCCAGGAAGAAAGCCGAGAAGACGCTCGACAAGCAGGTCGAGCAGACCTTCCCGGCAAGCGATCCGATCGCTCCGGGGGAGACGTCGCGCGAGCCGCCTGAGGGGACGCCCGTCGAGCGCAAGCCTCCGCAAATCGACAAGGAGCTCGTTCGCAAGCTCGCCGAGAAGACGCCACAACCCGACAAACACTGACGGGGCCCGCCCAGGCCCCGACGAAACGCCGCAGGGGTGAGTGCCGATCGGGTGACTAGGCGCCCCACCACCCTATAGCCAAGCCGGGCCGGGTGCCCTAGAACACCGGCCCGATGCCCAAACGCACCGATATCCGATCCATCATGATCATTGGCGCCGGCCCGATAGTCATCGGCCAGGCGTGCGAGTTCGATTATTCGGGAACCCAGGCCTGCAAGGCGCTCAAGGCCGAGGGCTACCGGATCATCCTCATCAACTCCAATCCGGCGACCATCATGACGGACCCGGATTTGGCGGACGCGACCTATATCGAGCCGATCACGCCCGAGGTCGTGGCCAAGATCATCGCCGAGGAGCGGCCCGACGCGTTGCTGCCCACCATGGGCGGCCAGACGGCGCTCAACACGGCGCTGGCGTTGGAGAAGATGGGTATTCTCGAAACCTTTGGCGTCGAGATGATCGGCGCCAAGGCCGACGTCATCGACAAGGCCGAGGATCGCAGCCGCTTCCGCGAGGCGATGACGAAGATCGGCCTCGAGACGCCACGCTCCAAGCTCGCGCACAATCTGCAAGAGGCGCTCGAGGCGCTGGACGCCGTCGGGCTACCGGCCATCATCCGCCCCTCGTTCACGATGGGTGGCACGGGCGGCGGCATCGCCTACAACAAGGCCGAGTTCCTCGAGATCATCGAGCGCGGCCTCGATGCCTCGCCGACGAAAGAGGTGCTGGTCGAGGAAAGCGTGCTCGGCTGGAAGGAGTACGAGATGGAGGTCGTCCGCGACAAGGACGACAACTGCATCATCATCTGCTCGATCGAGAACATCGATCCGATGGGCGTGCATACGGGCGACAGCATCACGGTCGCCCCCGCGCTGACGCTGACCGACAAAGAATATCAGATCATGCGCAACGCCTCGATCAAGGTGCTGCGCGAGATCGGCGTCGAAACCGGCGGCTCGAACGTGCAGTTCGCCGTCAATCCGGCCGACGGACGCCTCGTCGTCATCGAGATGAACCCGCGCGTGTCGCGGTCCTCGGCGCTCGCCTCCAAAGCCACGGGATTTCCGATCGCCAAGGTCGCGGCGCGCTTGGCCGTCGGCTATACGCTGGACGAGCTCGAGAACGACATCACGGGCGGCGCGACGCCGGCGGCCTTCGAGCCCACGATCGACTACGTCGTCACCAAGATACCTCGCTTCGCCTTCGAGAAATTCCCCGGCGCCGAGCCGACGCTGACGACCTCGATGAAATCAGTCGGCGAGGCGATGGCGATCGGACGTACGTTCGCCGAAAGCCTGCAGAAGGCGCTGCGCTCGCTCGAGACAGGCCTCACCGGCCTCGATGACCTGGTGTTCGCCGGCCTGGGCGAAGGCGACGACAAGAACGTCATCCGCGCCGAGCTCGGCCAGCCGACGCCCGATCGTCTGCTCAAGGTGGCGCAGGCGCTGCGCTTGGGCGTCGATCACGAGCAGATCCACGCCTCCTGCAAGCTCGATCCCTGGTTCCTGGAGCGTCTCCAGGAGATCATCGACATGGAGGCCCGCGTCAAAGCGAGCGGGCTCCCCGAGGACGCCGATTGGCTGCGCTCGCTCAAGGCCATGGGCTTCTCGGACGCGCGCCTCGCCAAGCTCGCGGGGCTCTCCGAGACGGAGGTGCGCAAACGGCGCCATGCGCTCGGCGTGCTCCCGGTGTTCAAGCGCATCGACACCTGCGCGGCTGAGTTCGCCTCGCCGACAGCCTACATGTACTCGACCTACGAGACCCCGTTCGCGGGTGTCCCCGTCTGCGAGGCCAAGCCCACCGACAAGCAGAAGGTCGTCATCCTGGGCGGCGGGCCCAATCGCATCGGCCAGGGCATCGAGTTCGACTACTGCTGCTGCCACGCCTGCTTTGCCCTCTCGAAGGCCGGCTTCGAGACGATCATGATCAACTGCAACCCCGAGACGGTGTCGACCGACTACGACACCTCCGACCGGCTCTATTTCGAGCCGCTCTCGGCCGAAGATGTGCTCGAGATCATCGCCAAGGAGCAGACGAACGGCAAAGTGCTCGGCGTCATCGTGCAGTTCGGCGGCCAGACGCCGCTGAAGCTCGCCAAGGCGCTCGAGGACGCCGGCGTGCCGATCCTCGGCACCTCGCCGGACGCGATCGACTTGGCCGAGGACCGCGATCGCTTCAAGACCCTCATCGAAAAACTCGGTCTGAAGCAGCCTGAAAGCGGGATCGCCCATTCGGCGGATGCGGCGCGCAAGGTCGCCCATCAGATCGGCTATCCGGTTCTCATTCGCCCCTCCTACGTGCTCGGCGGGCGGGCGATGGAGATCGTCGCCGAGGATGCGCAACTCGATCGGTATCTGGCGCGGCTTTCGGCCGATCTCGACCGGCCGTCGGATCTCGTCGTGTCGAAGCAGCGTCCGCTTCTCATCGACCGCTATCTGAGCGACGCCACCGAGGTCGACGTCGACTGCATCGCCGACGGCAAGACGACGTTCGTCGCCGGCGTCATGGAGCACATCGAGGAAGCCGGCATCCATTCGGGCGACTCGGCCTGCGCGCTGCCGCCGCATTCGCTCAAGCCCGAGATCATCGCCGAGGTCGAGCGACAGGCGATCGCGCTCGCCAAGGCGCTCGGCGTGGTCGGCCTCATGAACGTGCAGTTCGCGGTGAAGGACGGCGAGGTCTACATCCTCGAGGTCAATCCACGCGCAAGTCGTACCGTGCCCTTCGTCGCCAAGGTGATCGGCGAGCCGGTGGCCGGCATCGCCTCGCAGGTGATGGCGGGCAAGCCGCTCGCGAGCTTCGGCTTGAAGAAGAAAACGCTCGGTCACGTCGCGGTGAAGGAAGCCGTGTTCCCCTTCGCCCGCTTCCCCGGCGTCGATCCGGTGCTCGGCCCCGAGATGCGCTCGACCGGCGAGGTCATGGGCATCGATCGCGACTACGCGGTCGCCTTCGCCAAGAGCCAGACCGGCATCGGCACCGAGCTGCCGCTTGCGGGCACTGTCTTCGTGTCGGTCCGCGACACCGACAAGACGCGGATCGCGGAGCCCGTGAAGACGCTCGTCGATTTGGGTTTCAAGATCGTCGGCACGCGCGGCACCAAGCGCATCCTCGAGGAGCAGGGCATTCCCTGCACCCAGGTCAACAAGGTGCTCGAAGGCCGCCCGCACATCGTCGACGCCATGAAGAACGGCGACATCCAGATGGTGTTCAATACGACGGAGGGCGCTAAGGCGCTGGCCGACAGCAAGGACATCCGCCGAACCGCGCTTCTGCACCATATCCCCTGCTACACGACATTCGCGGGCGTGCTCGCCGTCACCAACGCCATCCGGGCGCTGAAGGCCGACATCCTCAAAGTCGCCCCACTGCAAAGCTATACGGGGCGCAGCAGCTAGAGGCGGCGCAACCAATCCGATCCGTTCCGCGTTCGCGCGCAGGGTGGAGCAGGGCTGGTCAAGCGCGTGATTCGTCTTTAACCTGTCTTGCCTGTTTTCGGCGGTGAACACCGCCACCTCAATGCTCAGCGTGATGACGGTCAACCCAGCGATCCTGCGATGACGGGACGGGCAGGCCGGTTTTTGAGAACGGAAGGTCGACGACCATGGCGATGGACAAAGTGCCGATGACGATCGAGGGCTTTCAGAAGCTCGAGGCCGAGCTTCAACGGCTAAAAGCCGTCGAGCGCCCCCGGATCATCCAGGCCATCGCCGAAGCCCGCTCCCACGGCGATCTCTCGGAGAATGCCGAGTATCATGCCGCGAAGGAGCAGCAGGGGCTGAACGAGGCGCGGGTCGCCGATCTCGAGGACAAGCTGTCGCGCGCCGACATCATCGACGTGACGAAGCTCTCCGGCGACAGCGTCAAGTTCGGCGCGACGGTGAAGCTCGTCGACGAGGATACCGACGAGAAGGTCACCTACCAGATCGTCGGCGAGTACGAGGCGAGCGTGAAGGAAGGCAAGGTGTCGATCACCTCGCCGATCGCGCGCGCGCTGATCGGCAAGAAGAAGGGCGATAGCGTCGAGGTGACGACGCCCAAGGGGGCGCGCAGCTACGAGATCCTCGGCGTGAAATACAAGTAAGCGGTCTCGCGCCCCGGGGCCGCCGTCGAGCGCCAGGCCCTCTGCGATGCCGTGAGCCGGCAACCGTCGTGGAGGGCGGCGCATTAAGCCGTGAGCGGCCGGGCGTCAGGCTCGGGGGGCTCTCGGACCGGGTGCCGCAATGTCTGACTATCGCGTGCAGTGTTGTATCGCCGGCGGCGGCCCAGCCGGAATGATGCTCGGCTACCTTCTCTCGCGGGCCGGCCTTTCGGTTGCCATCCTCGAGAAGCACGCCGACTTCCTGCGCGACTTCCGCGGCGACACGATACATCCCTCGACGCTCGAGGTGATGCACGAGCTCGGTCTGCTCGACGACTTCCTCAAGCTGCCGCACGAGAAGGTTTCGCGTTTCGCGGCCCAGTTCGGTGAGGAGACGATCACTGTCGCCGATCTCTCTCGGCTGAACGTCAAGGCGCCCTACGTCGCCTTCATGCCGCAGTGGGATTTCCTCGACTTTCTCGCCGATCGGGCGCGCGCCACCAAGCATTGCACCTTGTTGATGCAGGCGAAGGTGACCAGTCTCGTCGAAAGCGGCGGCATCGTTCGCGGTGTCAAAGCGGAAACCCCGAAAGGACCGCAAACCATTACCGCCGATCTCGTCGTCGGCGCCGACGGGCGGCACTCGACGATCCGCGCGGCGGCCGGCCTCACGTCCGTCGCCCATGGCGCGCCGATGGACGTGCTCTGGTTCCGTGTCTCGCGTCACTCGCAGGACCCCTCCTCCACCATGGGGCGCTTCGACCGGGGCCGCATCTTCATCCAGCTCAACCGCGGCGACTATTGGCAGTGTGCCTACGTCATCCCGAAAGGCAGCGAGGCTGTCATCAAAGCCGCTGGCATCGAAGCCTTCCGCAAGGAGCTGGCGGCGGTCGCACCGGCGTTCGCGGATCGCACGGCCGAGCTGGCGACGATGGAGGATTTAAAGCTTCTCACCGTACAGGTCGATCGCCTCGACACGTGGTGGAAACCCGGGCTGCTCATGATCGGGGATGCGGCGCATGCGATGTCGCCTGTCGGCGGCGTCGGCATCAATCTTGCGATCCAGGACGCGGTGGCGGCGGCCAACCTGCTCTATCGCCCGCTCAAGGACGGCACGATCGACACCGGCGATCTTCAGAAAGTCCAAGCTCGCCGCGAATGGCCGGCGAAGGCGACGCAGCGGCTGCAGATTACCATGCAGAACGCCGTCATCCGGCCCGCGCTCGCGGGCGAGCGGGCCCCGCGCCCACCGCGTCTCCTCCGGCTGCTGACCGGCGTTCCCTGGCTCCGGCGAACGCCAGCGCGCCTGCTCGGTCTCGGCCTGCGTCCCGAGCACGTGTCGGAGGCCCTGCGTCAGGCCATCGACGGCCAGAACTAGCTTTCGCCGCCGCCCGGGACGCTCGCACCGGGCGCGGGGAGTGGAACCATCGCTTCCGCCTTGCCAGTGCGGATCGCCAGCGCCGTCTTGACGCTCGCGACGTTGGGCGCGGCCGTCAGCGTGCGGATGACGAAGTCCTGGAAGCTCTGGAGATCGGGTGCGACACACTTCAGCATGTAGTCGATCTCGCCCGACAGCATGGTGCATTCGCGCACGAGCGGCCAGGCGGCGACCCGCGCCTCGAAAGCCAGCAAATCGCTTTCGGCTTGGCTCGTGAGACCGACCATCGCGAAGGCGGTCAACGGATAGCCGAGCCTGCCGGCGTCCAAGAGCGCCCGATAGCCCGAGATGATTCCCGCCTCCTCGAGCGCGCGCACACGCCGCAAGCACGGTGGTGCCGAGATGCCGACTCGACTGGCAAGCTCGACGTTGGTCATGCGCCCATCGGCCTGCAGCTCGGCGAGGATTCGCCAATCGATGTCGTCGAGCTTGACTTTCATGGAGGCTCCGGTCGGCCGACGCGACAACAGGCCAGTGTCGGCAGAGCGCGTCGCGAAGCTACCATAGCCGCCGATTCCCACGCCGTGCAACGCTTGCGCCGAGCGAGGGACCTTGTGGAGCCAAGCTGCCGTCCGGCAGAGGAGGATCAGATGAGGCCACTGGCCGGTGAAAGCTGTTGGATCATCACCGACGGCAAGGCCGGCATGGACGTGCAGTGCATCGGCATCGCCGAGGCGCTCGGCGTGCGCTACGAGATGAAGCGCGTCGCGCCGAAAGGCATCTACCGGACGCTGGCGCCCTATGGGCCCGTCGACCCCAAGGAGCGCTTCGGCGCGCCGGGCACGCCGTTCGCCCCGCCCTTTCCGGCGCTCGCCATCGCCACGGGCCGCGCCTCCATCCCCTATATCCGCGCGCTCGGCCGCCGCGCCGGTCACAACACCTACCGCGTCGTGCTGCAGGATCCCAAGACCCGCGCCGGCATCGCCGACCTCGTCTGGGTGCCCGAGCACGATCGGCGCCGGGGTCCGAACGTTTTGCGCACCCTGACCGCACCGCATGCGTTTACGGCGGAGCGATTGTCCTCCTTGAGGAGCAACCTGCCCGCCTGGATCACCGCCCTGCCCTCGCCCCGCCTGACGGTCGTCCTCGGTGGCAAGAATGCTGTGTACCGGTTCACCGAAGGCGACGACGACCGCTTGCAGGCCATCCTCCAGTCCTTCGCCGGGCTCGGCGTAAGCTTCCTCGTCACCCCATCCCGCCGCACGCACAAGCGTCTGATCACAGCGGTCGAGACGGCGACACAGGGCCGGCCACGGGTCATCTGGGATGGCCAAGGAAACAATCCGTACCCGGAGATGCTCGCCGCTGCAGATATGCTGTTGGTGACGGCCGACAGCGTCAATATGTGCGGCGAGGCTGCCGCAACCGGGCGCCCGGTCTACGTGTTCGAGCCGACGGGGGGCTCTCCAAAGTTCCGCCGCTTCCACGAATCGCTGCGGCGTCATGGCGCGACGCGGCCGATCCCTGGGCCCCTTGGCCGCATTGAACCATGGTCGTATGCGCCGTTAGATTCAGCGGGCTTCATCGCAGCCGAGATTGCGGCGCGGTGGGCGCGCCGAAAAGAGACGCTCGGGACCCGCTAATGCCCATTTAATTCCTGGCAATAGCGCTCGCGGCGACATCAGACGACGTGCAACCGGCAGGACTTCGGACATGAGCCTTCTCAATTTCGACAAGCTTGCCCAGGCCGAGCTGCAACGCGAGCCGTTCGACTACATGATCGTTCCGGGCTTCCTGTCGCCGGAAAATCTGAAACGCGTCGTCGGCGATTATCCCGACCTCAAGGGCGGCTCCTATCCGCTCGAGGAGGTCGCGATGACGCCAGCGCTCGAAGAGCTGATCGGCGACCTCGACGGCCCGGAGTTCGAGCGGCTCATCGCCGGGAAGTTTCATGTCGGGCTCACCGGCAAGCCCAAGATGTACTCGCTTCGCGGCTATTGCCGCGCGAGCGACGGCAAGATCCATACCGACAGCAAGGATAAGATCATTACCGTTCTGCTGTACCTCAACGACACCTGGAAGGGCCGGGAGGGCGGTAAGCTACGCCTCTTGAAAAGCGGCACCGACCTCAACGCCTTCGTTGCCGAGGTGCCCCCGGACAACGGCACGCTGCTCGTGTTCCGTCGGGCGGAGAATTCGTGGCACGGCCACGAGTCCTTCGAGGGCGTCAGGCGCTCGATCCAGATGAACTGGATGGTCTCGGAGGGCAAGCGCGGGTTCCACAAGTTCCGCCACCAGATCTCGGCCCGGCTCAAGAAGCTCGTTGCAGCCTGATCGGCTTCGGCAACATCCGGAAACGACAAAGGCCCGGATTGCTCCGGGCCTTTTTCGGTATCGAGCATCTCGCGGGCGCCGGCGGGCGCCCGTCAGGGCCTTACGCGGCCTTGATGTTGGAGACGGCGGTCTTGCCCGAGCGGCGATCGACCTCGGTGTCGAACGACACCTTCTGGCCTTCGCGCAGGCCGCTCATGCCGGCGCGCTCGAGCGCCGTTGCATGGACGAACACGTCCTTGCCGCCATCATCGGGAGCAATGAAGCCGTAACCCTTTTGCTCGTTGTAGAATTTCACGGTACCTTTATTCACGTCGTCGTCCTTCTCAAGTTCAGGTTAGCATCAGCGAGTGCCGTCGCTCATGCGGCTGCACCATCGTCATGCGTCGATGTTTTGGGGGAAGTTGTGATCGCGCTCGGATGTTTCACGGAGCAACGGCCCTGTCGTCCGGCCAAAGTCGATCAGGTCATTTAGTCGCGTTTTTGTCCGATGACAAGGGGGGTCGAAAGAAAAGAGCCCGGGCGCGGCTTCCCGGGCTCACTCTGCGTCGCCGATCAGCCCCAGAGTTTACGATACGCCTTATTCAGCTGCACCAGGGGGGCTTGGGCCACTTCGGGCTCGGGCGGCAAAAACCGCAGGCCGGAAAGGCATCGACTGCGTCAAGCCTGCCTTTGGACCTGCCCTATCTGGATCGCGATTCCTGCACCGCGGACAGAATATCCTTCGTGGTTGCCCGCGTCTTTACTCCAGGCACATCCAACGGCGAGCGCTCTGAGATTTGCCGGCGCACGACGAATGTCTCGCCATTGCGGCGCTTGATGAGCACCTCGCCCTCCCGGGCCTCGGTCAGAAGCTCGGCAAGCTTCTGGCGTGCCTCGCTGAATGTGTAAACTTTCACAGCTGCTCAAGCTCCCTGAGTTGCAGCCCTTCGGCTCGTGCCGTGACCATCATCCGCGCGTCGAGGGTCAAAAGCTCCGCCCTGCGCTCGAACGCACATGATAGAACATAAGCATCGTAGGCGTAGATGGCGTGCTTCGTTGCTAGTCTCAACGCAGCGGCAACATCGATGGGAACGAGGTCGATCGGGAACTTCGTGTAGACATTCCAGACCGCTGCGATGTCTTTTTCATCGAGTACTCTTCGCTGGAACAGCGCAGTCAGCGCATTGCCGACCTCGAACGGCAGAACTTGCGGCGCTGCGAGCTCACAACCCTTCGTCGCTCTGATGATGGCAGGCCTCTGCGGCTCGCTCATCGCCACAGCAAGGATTGCGCTCGTATCGATGACGATTCTCATGCCATCGAGAGCTTTCCAGCCAATCAGACCACCGACATGTACATATGTACAATAAGAAAGGGCCGGATGTCAAGGTGTCCGGCCCTTCGCCTGATCTGGCTGGACTAATCTAAAACTTCCGATACGCCTTGTTGAGCTGCACCAGCGGGTGCTTGGGCGACATCTGGAACTTGATCAGCAGCTCGCGGGCGATCATGTCGCGGTCCTGCTGGTCCTTGGGCAGCTTCACGTTCTTGGGGATGCGGACCCAGCCGTTGACATTGCGATCGAAGATCGCGGGCTCGCCCTCCTCGTAGCCCATGTGGACATCCTCGAGCCAGTTGAGGTCGTCCCAGCCCATGAATTCCATGTACTGCTTCAGGAAGGGCGTGAGCTTCTTGTAGTCGGGGACCAGGTTCACATCGTAGCGGTAGCCGATGTGCTGGCCGATCTCCTTCTCGCGATCCGATCCGAGGCCGGCCTTGTCCTTGATGAACTGGTCGACGTCCTTGATCTCGGAGCCTTTGTAGCTTGTGCCTGCCATGTCTGTCTCCTAAGGGGCGAATGGCGAATGGTGAGTGGCGAGTGGGGAGGAGGCTCGGCGGCGGGAGAGCCCCACACGCCATTCGCCACTCCCCATTCGCGCCTAGTATTTGTGATAGTTCCCGCCGGCGCCCATGGCCTCGCCGCCGACCACGTAGTTGGTGCCGGCCAGCGGCACCTTGCACATGGCTGAGGCTTCCATGGTGAGCGCGCCCAGATCCTCGGGCTCGAGCGAGTGCACGTTCGTCTTGCCGCAAGCGCGGGCGAGCATCTGCACCTCCATCGTCAGGGTGTGCAGGAAGTTGTAGACGCGCTCGGCCGCCTGATCGGGGTCGAGGCGCTTGCGCAGCTGCTCGTCCTGGGTCGCCACGCCCACCGGGCAACGGCCCGAATGGCAGTGGTAGCATTTGCCCGCCGGCACGCCGATCTCGGCCTCGTAGTCGGTGACGCCCTCGATGTGCTTGTTGCAGTTGAGCGCCATCATCACCGAGTGACCGATCGCAATGGCGTCGGCGCCGAGCGCCAAGGCCTTCGCGACGTCGCCGCCGTTGCGGATGCCGCCGGCGTAGACGAGGCTGATCTCACCGCGCTTGCCGAGCTCGTCGATCGCACGCCGCGCCTCGCGGATCGCCGCGATGCCGGGAATACCCGTGTCCTCGGTTGCGATGTGGGGACCGGCTCCGGTGCCGCCTTCCATGCCGTCGATATAGATCGAATCCGGTCCGCATTTCACGGCCATGCGCACGTCGTCGTAGACGCGCGCCGCGCCGAGCTTCAGCTGGATCGGAATCTCGTGGTTCGTCGCCTCGCGGATCTCGTTGATCTTGAGCGCGAGGTCATCCGGCCCGAGCCAGTCGGGATGGCGGGCGGGCGAGCGCTGGTCGATGCCGGCCGGCAGTGAGCGCATCTCGGCCACCATGTCGGTGACCTTCTGGCCCATCAAGTGACCGCCGAGGCCGACCTTACAGCCCTGGCCGATGAAGAACTCGCAGCAATCGGCGAGCCGCAGATGGTGCGGGTTGAAGCCGTAGCGCGACTGGATGCACTGGTAGATCCAGCGCTGAGAGTAGCGGCGCTCGTCGGGGATCATGCCGCCTTCGCCCGAGCACGTCGCCGTACCGGCCATCGTGGCGCCGCGGGCGAGCGCGGTCTTGGCCTCGAAAGAGAGTGCACCGAAGCTCATGCCGGTAACGTAGATCGGGATGTCGAGCACGAGCGGGCGCTTGGCCTTGGGCCCGATGATCGTCTTCGTCTCGCACTTCTCGCGATAGCCCTCGATGACGAAGCGCGTCAGCGTGCCTGGCAGGAACGTCAGATCGTCCCAGTGCGGGATCTTCTTGAAGAGCGAAAAGCCGCGCATGCGGTAGCGGCCGAGCTCGGACTTGATGTGGATGTCGTTGATGACGTCCGGCGTGAAGATCTTGGACGAGCCCAAGATGTAGCGCGACGTTTCGGCCGGCTCGAGCTTGGCGATCTTCGTGCTGCCGTTCTTGGCCTTGGCGACGGCGCCCGAGCGCTTGACGGCGACGGCGGTCTTGGCGGCCTTCGTGGTGGGCTTCTTCGAGGCGGGTTTCTTTGCCATGTGGCGTTTCCAAACAGGGGTGAGTGGCGAATGGCGAGTGGCGAGTGGGGGATCCTTGCGTCCGGCGCCGGGTTCCCCCATTCGCCATTCGCCACCCCCCATTCGCGCCCTTACAGCACCAGCTTCTTCTCGCTCGGCTCCAGATTGTCGTAGTTCCAGAGCTGCTTGCCGGCGACGATCTTCTGGAAGTGATCGACACCCTTGCGAGGCAGCATGTCGTACATCTTGAGCTTGCGGGTGAGCCAATCGCGGTCGAGATCGGTCATCGGGCCCGGAACCGCATCGACGCCGAAATCCTGGACTTTGCCGCCGACATAGATCGTGCCGTCGTACATGGAGTCGCCCAAGTTCTTGCCGGCGTTGCCGCAGATCACCATGCGGCCACGTTGCATCATGAAGCCGGTGAAGGCGCCCGTGTCGCCACCGACGATGATGTTGCCACCCTTCTGGTCGATGCCGGTGCGGGCGCCGACCGAGCCCTTGCAGACGAGATCGCCGCCGCGCAGCGCCGCGCCGAACTGGCTGCCGGCGTTCTTCTCGATGACGACGGTGCCGGCGAGCATGTTCTCGGCACACGCCCAACCGACGCGACCGGAGATCCGCACGTTCGGGCCGTCGATGAGACCGATGCCGAAGTAGCCGAGCGAGCCCTCGACGATGAGGTTCAAGCGGTTCAGGATACCGACGCCGACACCGTGCTTGGCGCCCGGGTTTTTCAACACGATGGTGCCGAAGCCCTGCTTCATGAGCTCGCGCAGCCGGATATTGATCTGCTTGGGCTCGAGATTGGCGCAGTCGATCTCGCCGCGCTTGTTGAAGTCGACGTCGAAGGCGTCGGGATAGCCGAACCCGCCGCCGGTGTCGGACAAGTCGAAGAAGCGCTGCTGCGTCTTGCCCTTCAGCTGCTCGGTATGCATGCCCATGCCGTGCGAGGCATGATCCTTGTTGACTGTCGTTACGCCGGCCATGGGAATTTCACCTTTGTTCGTCGCTGGAATTGGAAGGGGCGAATGGTGAGTGGTGAATGGCGAGTGGTGGTGACGTTATAGGCAGCATTTTCATTGTTCCTGCTTGTCTGCGACGTGCTCTTGAAGCCGCCGGATCAGTGAACGCAGCATTTTTCCAATTCGCTGGCACTTCTCCAGCCATGGCTGCAAATCCTGCTTGGGTGCCATTTCCAGTCGAGCAGTCAGCAACAGTTGTGTTTGAAGTTCCTTCAGCGAACCTTGAGCAATTCGCAGGTGTTGGATGAACGCCCCGGTGTTCTCGCGTCCGTGCCCTTCCGCGATGTTCGACGGCACGGACACAGAAGCGCGCCGCATCTGCGAGATCAACCCGTAGATCTCCTCTCGAGGGAAGCGGGACGTCAGGCGATAGCACTCTTCCGTCAGCGTCATAGACATTTGCCAGACTTCCAAGTCCTCGAATGAATTGATTGCGGCCATCGGCACGATTCCCCATTCGCCATTGGCCACTCACCATTCGCGCCTTTCGCTCCCTCAAGCCCGCCAGACGCGGACGTCCTCGTCGTAGGGATCCCAGGTGTCGATCTCCTGCGGGAGCACGGCGCGGATCGCCATCTCCTCGGAGGCGAGGCACACCATCTTGTCGCTCTCGTAGAGGACCATCGGCTTCGCTGCCATCGTGTCCTTGGCCATGCCGATCGCGTCCTTCGTCGTCACGACGTAGGTGAATACGCCATCAATGTCCTTGATGGACTGCTTGAGCACGTCCTCGAGCTGCGCGCCCTGGTCGAGATGATGGGCGACGTACACTGCGAGCAGCTCGGAGTCGCAGTTCGACATGAACCGGTGACCCTTGCGCTCCATCTCGCGGCGCATGATCCAGTAGTTGGTCAGCTGCCCGTTATGGACGACAGCGATGTCGTTGTAGGGGTAGGCCCAATAGGGATGCGCGGAACGGATGTCGACATCGGACTCGGTCGCCATGCGCGTGTGGCCGATGGCGTGCGTGCCCTTCACTTTGTCGATCTTGTACTGCTTGGAGACCGTCGCCGAGTCGCCCAGATCCTTGATCAGCTCGAGCGCGTGCCCGATCGAGAGGATCTCCGCCCCATCGATGTCCTCGATGTAGTTGGCGAGCCGCTTCATGTCGCCGTCGTACTGGATGCGATACCGGAAGGCATACTCCGTCGCGTCCTCGGCGGCGACGACGGTGACGCCCATCTCTTTCAGGCGCTTGTCGACGGCCGATTTGCGCTCTTTGATCTGGTCGTGAATCTTGAAGCCGGTCTTCAAATCGTCCTGCTCGGCGACCTTGAAGCGGAGGACGAACTCGTTACGTCCCGGCTGCCCGTAGAGCGCGAAGCCGGTCGAGTCGGGCCCGCGATGCTTCAGCGCCTGCAACATCTTCGTCATCTCGACGCCGACATTGCCGACACCGTCGCGGTGGATGAGGCCTGCGATTCCACACATCGATGTGTGCTCCTTATTGTGATCGGGAGTGGGGAGTGGGGAGTCGCAAGTGGGAAGAGTGACTCCCGACTGGCGACTCCCGACTCCCGCTAAACTCTTACGGCAAGCAGTTCAGATACTGCTCGAGATCCCATTCGGTGGACGTGTGGAGGAATTTCTCCCACTCGTCGCGCTTGTACTCGTCGTAGAGACGGTGCATGTCGCCAGGCATGGACGACTTGATGACCTCGTCCTTGTTGAGCGCTTCGAGCGCATCGCCGAGGGTCATCGGCAGCTTCTTCACCTGCTTGCCCTGCTCCATGGCCTGGTAGATGTTGCGCTCTTCCGACTTGCCCGGATCGATCTTGTTCTTGAGGCCATCGTCCATGGCTTTGAGCAGGCCGCCCGCCATCAGGTAGGGGTTCACCATGCTGTCGACGGCGCGGTACTCGAAGCGGCCGGGCGCCGAGACGCGCAGGCCCGTCGTGCGGTTCTGGAAGCCCCAGTCGGCGAACACCGGCGCCCAGAACCCGGTGTCCCACAGGCGGCGGTAGGAGTTGACCGTCGAGCAGCCGATGGCGGTGAGGCCGCCCAGATGTTTGACGATGCCGCCGATCGCATGCAGGCCGAGCTTGCCCGGGAGCTGCAGGTTGTCCGTGTCCGGCATGAACACGTTCTCGCCGCCACGGCGGTAGTTGTAGGAGCTCTCGAAGCCCGGGAGGCGCTTGGCGTCGTTGCCGAGCAGCTTCACCTCGTCCTTGCCGCCCTTCCACAGCGAGATGTTGTGGTGGCAGCCGTTGGCGGAAACGCCCATGAACGGCTTGCACATGAAGCAGGCGATGATGTTGAACTCGCGCGCGACCTGGGCGCAGATCTGGCGGAAGGTCGTCAGGCGATCGGCGGTGCGGAGCGCATCGTCGTAGTTGAAGTTGAGCTCGATCTGGCCGGGCGCGTCCTCGTGATCGCCCTGGATCATGTCGAGGCCCATCTTGCGGCCGTACTCGATGACCCGCATGTAGACGGGGCGCAAGCTCTCGAACTGGTCGATGTGGTAGCAGTAGGGACGCGAGTAGCCGCCGTTCGGGTTGCCGTTCTCGTCCTTCTTCAGCCACATCATCTCGGGCTCGGTGCCGTGACGCAGCGCCAGACCGTGCTCCTTCTGGAACTGGTCGTGGATCCGGCGCAGGTTGCCGCGGCAGTCCGCCGTCAAGTAGGCGCCTGGATCCTGCTTCTCCTCGCGATTGCGGAAGAGCGTGCAGAACAGGCGCGCGACGCGCTTGTCCCAGGGGAGCTGCATGAACGTCTCGGGCTCGGGCACGCCGACGAGCTCGGCGGCCTCGGGGCCGTATCCGATATACTCGCCGCGACGGTTCATGAAGAGGTTGACGGTCGAGCCGTAGACGAGCTGGAAGCCGCCGTTGGCGATGCCCTCCCAGTGGTCGGCCGGGATGCCCTTGCCCATGATGCGGCCGGTGACCGAGACGAACTGGAGGTAGAGGTACTCGATGCCGAGCTCGTTGATCTTGGCTCGGACGGCCTTGATCATCTCGTCGCGTCCAGGCGTCTTGATGAATGACTCGTAGTCGGTGGCCACAGGCTCCTCCCATATCGATGGTGCGATGGTGATTGCGCTTGGCGTGATCGGCGCCGGGCGCCAATCGACCCCACATTCCGGGCCCTGTTGTGACCCGGCGTCCTCCCCAGGGCGCGCCCGGCTTTCGGGGCGCTGCTCTCGTTTTCTTTCGGTTGGCATCTCTGCACAACTCGATGGCCATTGCAAACCAATTCTCGCCAATACGAACCATTCCAGATCGCATGACTGGTGCGCGGCCGGTGCGGCCAAAACGCGGGAAGGCCGCCGGCCCAGCAGGGGGGCGGCGGCCTTTGGCGTCGACAGGACGAAAGCTCAGGCGAAGACGAAATCGACCAGATCGACATCGCCCAAGGTTTTGCCAACGAGCAGCACCCCGCCGACCAGGCTCTCCGCGGTCGCGCCCCATTGAATCTGGAGCCCGCCGGCCACCTCGGCGACGAAGACGTTGGCAAGACCCGTGACCCCGGCGATGCCTTGCAGCAGGATCGCGTCCTCCTCCTCGCCGAAGCTCGAGAAGATGTCCCAGTCGGCGATGGCATTGACCATGCCGGCATCCGCCTTGAAGCGGAAGATGTCGCTGTCGGCGCCACCACGCATCACGTCGATGCCAGCGCCGCCGTCGAGCAGGTCGACGCCAGCGTCGCCGAACAGGAAGTCGTTGCCGGCGCCACCCAGAAGCCCATCGCTGCCGCTGCCGCCGTGGAGCGTGTCACTACCTACGCCGCCGTCCAGTAGATCGTTGCCATTCCCGCCGAAAATCAGGTCGTTTCCGCCTTCGCCGAACATCCGATCGGGTGCGAAATCGAGCGTGTCGGAGCCGAAGATGCGGTCGTTGCCGCCACCGCCCCGCAGCACGTCACGGCCGTCCTCGCCGAGCAGCCTGTCCGCACCCGCGTCACCGAACAGCTTGTCGTTGCCGTCGCCACCGAGCAGCGTGTCGTTGCCAGCGCCGCCATGCGCCACGTCGTTGCCTGCGAGCATGTCGATATGGTCGTTGCCGCCGTTTCCGAACGCGACGTCGTTGCCGCCGAAGGCGTCGATCTCGTCGGCCGAGCTTGTGCCGACCAGCCGGTTGCGTGCGTCGTTGCCGAAAATCTTGGCCATATCCTCGTCCCCTTGAGCTCTTCGCTTACCATCCGCCACCCGTCCGGCGTGCCCGCAACATGCGCCTACGCACGAACCCTGGCAGTTCCCTGGGTGACTCCCTCGCTCAAATCGCGAGCTTGGTTACTGGCCAAACCAATTTGCACCAATCGAGCACCAATTCGATTGTCTCCGGGGGCCAATCGTGTACGGTCTCGCCATGTCAGAGACCGATCTTCCCGATCCCTCATTGCAGACGACGCCCGGCGCTGGTGCCATCACGGCCCGGCTCAGGCGGGCGATCACCGGGGGCGCTTATGCCGATGGCGACCGCATTCCGGCCGAGCGTTACCTGGCCACGGCCTATGGAGCGGCGCGCTCGACGATCCGCAAGGCGCTCGACCAGCTCGAGGCCGAAGGCCTGCTCGTGCGCCGCGTCGGCGCCGGCACCTTCGTCAGCTACGCCGGACCAGTCTCCGGGCAAATGGGCGAGATCTCGGACCTGATCTCTCCCCTTCAGCTCATCGATGCCCGCATGGCGGTCGAGCCGTACATGGCGCGGCTCGCGGCCTTGCATGCGACCCAACGCGAGCTCGACGGCATGCGCGCCGTCTTGGCAAAGCTCGAGGAGGACGACGACAACGACCTCTTCACGCAGCACGATTCCGAGTTTCACCTCTGCATCGCCCGCGGCGCCCGCAATCCGTTGCTGCTGCACGTCTACGAGACGATCAACGCCGTCAGGACCCGCGCGCAGTGGAACCTCGTCAAGGAGAAGGTGCTGTCGCCACGCCAGATCACGGCCTATAACACCCAGCATCGAGCCATCTACGAGGCGCTGACGACGCGCGACGCCCAGCGCGTCGCCGAGCTGCTCGTGCAGCATCTCGAGAAGGCGCGCAGCGATCTCGTCGGAGCCCACAGCGCATGAGACTGCCCACCGAGACCTTCCGCATCCTCGAGCCCTACAAGGGTGTGTTCGCCTATTTCGACGGGCGGTTGAACGGCAAGCGCCTCTTCTCCGAAAAGCCCAACTGGATCGACGACGGCGCCTATGCGCTCGGGCTCGCGAGCTTCGCTGTCGTCGAGGGCGATGCCGCCGTCGTCTACGACGCGCATTTGTCGGTGTCGCACGGCGAGGTCATCCGCAAGCATCTGGAAGGCTTGGGCGTCCGCAACTTCCGCCTCGTGCTCAGCCACCATCACATCGATCACGTCTCCGGCAACGAGGCGTTCAAGGACTGCGAGATCATCGCCCACACGCTGACCGAGGCGGCTATGCGCGAGCAGCGCGCAGCCTTGGAGTCGGGCACCTACGACGGTCCGCCGGCCATCAACCCGCTCATCATGCCGACGACGACGTTCGAGGGCACCAAGGTGCTCGAGCTCGGCAAACGCCGGCTCACGCTCCTCCATCTCGACGTGCACAGCCTCGACGGTGTCGGCCTCATGCTCGAGGACGAGCGCGTGCTGTTCGCCGGCGACACGGTCGAGGACATGATCACCTATGTCGCCGAGCCCGAGCGGCTGGAGATCCACTTCAGCGATCTCGACCGGATGGCCAAGCTCGGCATCAAGCTGCTGCTGCCGTGTCATGGCGACGCCGATTGGATCGCGCGCGGTGGCTACGAGCCGACGCTCATCACGGCGACCGAGCGCTATATGCATCGCATCCTCGAGCAGGCCACGAAAGATCCCGCGAGCGATGTGCCGCTCGCCGAGTTCGTGCGCCCCGAGATCGAGGCCGGCTGGATTTCCTGGTATCCGCCCTACGAGGTCGTGCACAAGCGCAACATGGCGGTGCTGCGGGCGTCGCGGAAGGGTTAGTCGATCGCCTCAGCCGTGCAGACGGTCGTCGGATGACCGGTCTGACGCACCTCGCGTGGCGCGCAAGGTCTCGCCATTGCGGCGCTCAGCCTTCAGTCGCACGCGCCGCTTCACGCGCCTGACCTTGTGGCGCGCGAGACGGCCGGCCTGCTTGGCCTTACGCTTGGCAAAACGGCCGACACCGCGTGCTTTCCGGCGCATGCGACGGCCTGCCGTGCCGATCCGCGACGTCTCGGCTTCAGGGTCGGGGTCGGCCAGACCATGCACGAGCGCGTGCAGCTCCTCCGTCATCGCCTTGCGATCGTTGCCGCTCTTGAGATCGGTGTAGGGGACCACCTCGCCGATCCTGACATTGAGCGTCGAGCCCGCGAACTTGCGGAACTCGGAGACGAGCAACGAGAGCCGCAGCGTCAGCGAAAAGCGGCTGACCAGATGGAACAGCGGCCCGTTCTGGCCCTCGAAGTAGACCGGCAGAACGGACGCCTTCGCCGACTGAATGAGCTTGGCCGTGAAGAGCTTCCACGGCAGATCCTCGGCCTTGCCGAAGGGGCTCTTGGCCGTCGCGACTCCGCCCGCCGGGAAGACGACGATGGTGGTGCCATCGGCGAGTGCCGCTAACGCCTCCTTGCGGGTCTGCAGATTGAGCTTCTGCGCCTCGCGCGTCTCCTCGAAGTCGATCGGCAGCGAATAGGGCCTAATCTCGGGAATGCGCAGCAGCTGATTGTTGATCAGCACCTTGAAGGGCCGCCCCAGCGCCTCGGCGAGCGCCAGGCTCGCGATGCCATCGCCAATGCCGAAGGGATGGTTGGCGACCATGACGAGCGGCGTCTTGGTTTCCAGCGCCGGCGGCCAGTGGCGAGCCTTGACCTGGAGGTTCACCTCGATCAGACGGAGCATATCGGTGAACGCATGGCTCGAGCGCGGCACGATGAAGTCGCGCCAAGCCTTGTAGAGCGGCAGGAAGCGTCTGCGGCCCGACAAGCCCTCGATCGTGTGAATGATCCAACGCTTGAGCTTCGGATCATTCGGCGAGGCATAGGTGAGCTCGGCGAACTTGCCCCTCATGCCTGCAACCCCCTCCCACGTCGCCCCCAGGCTCCACACCCCGTTTGATGGCGCAGAGACATGATCCTTTTACGTCAACCCTGGCGCGAGGGCTAGCGGCGCAGCAGCGCAATCCAGGCACCGCCGGCGATCAGGAACGTGCCGGACAGGCGCTCGATGACGCGGACATGATCCCGGCTGAGCCACGCACCTGCGCGAGACGCTGCCAGGGCGTAGGCGCCATCGAAGATCGTCGCAACCGCCATGAAGGTCGCGCCGAGCAGCGCGATCTGCGGGCCAGCCGGCCGGCTCGCATCGAGGAACTGGGGAATGAACGCGCCGATGAAGAGCAAGGCCTTGGGGTTGGCGAGGATGACGAGCAGGCCCTGCCAAACGAAGCCGCCCTTCGGCTTCTCGGCGGCCTCGCCCTTCCCGAGCGTGCCATCCGATCGCCAGAGCTTGATGCCGAGCCAGACGAGGTATGCGGCGCCGATCAGTCTCACCCAATCGAAGAGCCTTCCCGCTTCCGCAACGAGCGTCGTCAAGCCCATCGCCAGCACGCCAAGGAGCAAGAGCAGCCCGATCTGCGTGCCGACGATATTGAGCCAGCCCGCCTTCGCGCCGTGGCGCAAACTATTGGCGACGACGAGCGTGACCGTCGGCCCCGGCACGATGATGACGGCGATGCAGGCCGCGACATAGGCCAAGTAGATGGCGAAGGTCACTCGTCCCCCCACGAACTCGAGCTGTCGCTAAGCCTCGCCGCTCTCGCCGCTCTCGCCGTTCTCACCCTCGCCCGCCCCGTTCTCCTCCGGGATGTGCTCGACGGAGACGACGTGCTCGCCCTCAGCGGCGCGGAAGATCGTCACACCCTGCGTGTTGCGGCCGGCCAAGCGGATGTCGTGGACGGGGCAGCGGATGAGCTGGCCGCCGTCGGAGACGAGCATGATCTGATCGTTCTCCTCGACGGGGAAAGACGCGACGAGCCGTCCGTTGCGCTCGTTGACGATCATCGCGACGATGCCCTTGCCGCCACGGCCCGTGGTGCGGAACTCGAAGGAGCTCGTGCGCTTGCCAAAGCCGTTGGCCGAGACGGTGAGCACCTGCTGCTCGGCGGCGCTCATCTCGATGTAGCGCGGCTCCGGCAGGGTTGCATCCCCGGTCGCCGCCTCCTCGTCCGACGGCTCCTCGGCCTCCACTTCGCCGCTGATCGCCTTCCGCATCTTCAAGTACGCGATGCGCTCATCGGCGGACGATTCGAAATGGCCGAGGATGCTCATCGAGATCACCTCGTCGCCTTGGCCGAGCGCAATGCCCCGGACGCCGGTCGAGTCGCGGCCCTTGAAGACGCGCACCTCGGTCGTGGCGAAACGGATCGCCTGCCCCGCCGCCGTCGTCAGCAGCACGTCGTCGGCCTCCGAGCAGATGCCGACGCCGACGATCTGATCGCCCTCGTCGAGCTTCATCGCAATCTTGCCGTTGCGGTTGATCTCGACGAAGTCGGAGAGCTTGTTGCGGCGCACGTAGCCCGAGCGTGTCGAGAACATGACGTCGAGCTTGTCCCAGGAGGCCTCGTCCTCGGGTAAGGGCAGGATCGTCGTGATGCGCTCGTCCTGCGCGAGCGGCAACAGGTTGACCAGCGCCTTGCCGATCGCCTGCGGCGTCGCCAAAGGCAGCCGCCAGACCTTCATCTTGTAGGCCATGCCGCGCGAGGAGATGTAGACGACCGGCGTATGCGTGTTGACGACGAAGAGGCGGGTGACGAAATCCTCCTCGCGCGTCGTCATGCCCGAGCGGCCCTTGCCGCCGCGCCGCTGCGCCCGGTAGGCCGACAGCGGCACGCGCTTGACGTAGCCCTTGTGGCTGACGGTGACGACCATGTCCTCGCGCTGGATGAGGTCCTCGTCGTCGACCTCGCCGTCGAGCTCCATGATCTCGGTCTTGCGCGGCGTGCCGAACTCCTGGCTGATCTCGGTGAGCTCGCCCTTGATGATGTCCTGGACGCGCGCCCGCGACGACAGGATGTCGAGATAGTCGGCGATCTGGTTGCCGATCGTTTGTAACTCGCCTGCGATCTCGTCACGGCCGAGGCCGGTCAGACGCTGCAGGCGCAGATCGAGGATGGCCTGCGCCTGTTCCTCGGAGAGGCGATAGGTGCCCTCCGTCGAAACCTTGTGGCGCGGATCGGCAATCAAGGCGACGAGCGGCGCCACATCTTTCGCCGGCCAATCGCGCGACATGAGCCCTTCGCGGGCCGCCGCCGGATTGGGCGCGTGGCGGATGAGGTGGATGACCTCGTCGATGTTGGCGACGGCGATCGCGAGGCCGACGAGCACGTGCGCCCGCTCGCGCGCTTTCGCGAGCAGATGCTTCGTCCGCCGGGTGACGACCTCCTCGCGGAACTGGATGAAGGCGACCAGCATGTCGCGCAAGGTCATCGTCTCCGGCCGCCCGCCGGTCAACGCCACCATGTTGGCGCCGAAGGAGGATTGCAGCGCGGAGAAACGGTAGAGCTGGTTCAGCACCACGTCGGCCATCGCGTCGCGCTTCAGCTCGATGACGATGCGCATGCCTTCGCGATTGCTCTCGTCCCAGATGTTCGAGATGCCCTCGATCTTCTTCTCGCGGACGAGGTCGGCGATCTTCTCGATCAGGTTTTCCTTGTTCACCTGATAGGGAATCTCGGTGACGATGATCGCCTCGCGATCCTTGCGGATCTCCTCGATCTCGACCCGGCCACGCAGCATGATCGAGCCGCGGCCCTTGAGATAGGCCGAGCGGATGCCGGCCCGGCCGAGGATGATGCCGCCGGTCGGGAAATCCGGTCCCGGCACGATCGACAGCAAGTCCTCGTCGGCAAGCTCGGGATTGTCCATGAGCGCGGTGCAGGCCGCGATCACCTCGACGAGATTGTGCGGCGGAATGTTCGTCGCCATGCCGACGGCGATGCCGCCCGCACCATTGACGAGGAGATTGGGGAAGCGCGCCGGCAGCACCGTCGGCTCGCGCTCGGAGCCGTCGTAGTTCTCCTGGAAATCGACCGTGTCCTTGTCGATGTCCTCGAGCAGCGAATGGGCGATCTTGGCGAGCCGGCATTCGGTGTAGCGCATGGCCGCCGGCGGATCGCCGTCGACGGAGCCGAAATTCCCTTGCCCATCGATCAGCGGCAAGCGCATCGAGAAATCTTGCGCCATGCGCACGAGCGCATCGTAGACCGGGCTGTCGCCGTGCGGATGATACTTGCCGATGACGTCGCCGACCACGCGGGCGGATTTCTTGTAGGGCCGGTTCCAGTAGAGACCGAGCTCGTTCATGCCGTGCAGGATGCGGCGGTGCACCGGCTTCAAGCCGTCGCGCACGTCGGGAAGCGCCCGGCTCACGATCACGCTCATGGCGTAGCCGAGATAGGACTGCTTCATCTCGTCGACGATCGAAACGGGACGGATGTCGGCCGGGGTCTCGCCCGCGCCATCGCCGCCCGGGGCGGTCGGTTTCTTCGCCAAAATCTGCCTCTTTTTCCCGCTGCCGTGAGCGTCCGCTCGAACGGCCTAGGCCGGTGGTTTCGGTGGGGTCGACTTGTAGCTCAACTTATAGCCGATTCAGTAGTCCGCCGGGAAGCCAAACCAGCACGATTTTTCGCCGTTTGCACAGGCGTTTGGTCGCGTTTTGGGGGCCCTGTTCCGCAATCCCCATGGATAGCTTATGGAGAGTTTGCCGCAACTGTCGCGAGGGAGACGAACGGATGTCCGCCGGAGGCTCGACCAGGGTCGTGATCGCAGCGCTCGCCGGCAATGCCGCGATCGCCGCGACGAAGATGGGCGCCGCGCTCTTCACGGGCTCCTCCGCCATGCTGTCGGAGGCCGTGCACTCGCTGGCCGACACCGGCAACCAGGGCCTGCTGCTGCTCGGCATGCGCCGCGCTACGCGGCCGGCCGACGAGCGCCATCCGTTCGGCTACTCGATGGAGATCTACTTCTGGAGCTTCATCGTCGCCATCGTGCTGTTCTCGCTCGGCGCCGGCGTCTCGATCTACGAGGGCATCGAGAAGATCCGCGATCCGCACCCGATGAGCGATGCCTACATCAACTACATCGTGCTCGTCGCCGCGATGGTCTTCGAGGCCGGCTCCTTCTACGTCGCCATCACCGAGTTCAACAAGCTGCGCGGCGAGACGCCGATCGTCACGGCGATCGCCGAGAGCAAGGATGCGGCCCTCTACACGGTGCTGCTCGAGGACATGACGGCGATGGCGGGGCTCGTCATCGCACTCGCCGGCGTGATCTTCGCGGACCTCGGTGGCTACGCCGTTGCCGACGGCATAGCGTCCGTCGCGATCGGGCTGCTGCTCGGCGGTGTGGCCGTCTTCCTCACCTGGCAGACGAAAGGCCTCATCATCGGCGAGGCGGCATCCGGCGAGACGGTGGACGGCATCCGCCAGCTCATCGCCGAAAACCCGCACGTCGCGCGCATCAACGAGCTGCGTACGATGCATCTGGGACCGAGCGACGTTCTCCTCGCGATGTCGCTCGACTTCAGGGATGGGCGCAAATCGGCCGCCGTCGAGGAAGCGATCTACGAGATGGAGCGGGCGATCAAGACGCGATGGCCCGAGGTCCGCCGCGTCTTCCTGGAGGTTCAATCGAGCGACCGGCACGCGGCGCTCGAAGCCTTGCCGTCCGTCACGGCGCCGGCGGAGCACTGACCTCGCCGACAGCCGTCTGCCCGAGCAACGCCGGGTCGGTCCGGATCTTTTCGGCGATCGCCTTGCCCGCGAGCACGTTGGCCCGCGCGTTCCAGTGCCAATCGAAATCGAACTCGAAGCGCTTCTTGTTCGCCGCATAGTCGTCGGCGAACGTCTGCTGCAGGTCGAGGAACGGCACGCCGAGCTCCTTGGCGGTCTGGGCGGCGAGCTGGTTCAGCTCGGCGACCTTGTAGGCGCTCAGCGGCTTGCCGTCGTAGACGGCCTCACGCACGCCATCCATCGAGAACATCAGACGGATGCCGTTCTCGTCGGCGAGCGTCTTCATCTCGTGCATGACGTAGCGCGTGACGAAGCGGATCTTGTCCATCTCGTCGAGATTGCGCGTGTCGACAGCCGACGAGATGAACTCCGGCGCAAACAGCACCTCCTCGCCCCAGACGTATTTGGAGACGAAGCTCTTCAAGGTGAGATAGGCGTTGGTCTCGTAGTAGAGGTAGCGGAAGGTCTTGAGCTCGCGGAAGAGATCGGGCCAGCCAGGCTCGAACGGTGTGGGCGCGATCTCCGAGAAGCGGCCAGCCTCGTCGACGCCGATCTTGAGGAAGCTCGACGAGTAGCGCGTGCCCATGAAGCGGTAGGATTCGTCGAAGTCGTTGTGAATGAGCTGGACGACGACGATGTCCGGCTTGAAGGCCACCACCTCTTGCCGGAGCATCTGCAGGTATTGGCTCAAAGGCGCGCCGTCCATCCCGAAGCGATATACCTCGCTCGTGATGCCGGCCTGGTTGAGCTCGTGCTCGACGACCTCGGGAAAGCCGTCCTCGGTGTCGATGAACGCGCCGTGCACGTAGGAATCGCCGACGATGGCGACGCGGAGCTTGCCGGGCGTCTTGTCGAGCTCGTAGTAGGGCTTCGTCGAATTCCAGCCGTCGGCGTTGATGGTGACGTGGGTCTCGCTACCGTCGGGATGGCGGAAGGTCGCCTTCTCGTTGGGCTCGTAGCGCACGACGCCGTTGATCGTCACGTTGTGGAGCACGTCGTCGGGCTTCAGGATGAAGCTGAAGACGCCGAACTCGAGCACCAGGAAGGTGACTACGAGGGAGCCCACCAACAAAGCGAGCTTGCCCAAAAGCGTCTTCGCCGTCGTCATCGCCGTTAACCCTTGCTCACGCCATGGCTGCACTTGTCTCGGCCAGGAGCAAAGCAAGGGCCATGCCAGGATGTCCTTTGGTCTGTCGTGCTTCTCATCGGAAAACCGCTTCGCACTTTTCCGGAAGCACCCTAGGGCTTGACGATCATCAGCCAGTAGATGGCGATTACACCCGCAAAGGCCGGCCAGCCGAGCCAAAACCAGACGCGCATGAGGCGATGGTAGCGCTCGGGAAGCGGCGTGCCTTCGAGCGCGGCTTGGCCCGCCAGGTCGCGGGCCACGAGTTGAATCCACACCACGGGCAGCCAGCAGACGCCGACGACGACGTAAAGGCCGACGCTCTTGAGGATCCAGCCCTCGGTCAAGCTGTAGCCGAGGGTGGAGGCGAGCGCCGCGCCGGTCAGCGGCTGGGCGATGACGGCAGTCGCCGTGAAAACGAGGTCGGCCAGCACCACCATCGCGGCGACGCGGTGGATGATCTTGGGCTCGCCCGTCCGGTCCGCCATCAGCATGAAGAAGGCAATCCCGGCACCGGTGCCGAGCAGCACCGCGGCACCGATCAGATGGGCGAGCTTGAGGATCGGATAGAGGTCGGGCATCTGCGTCACTCCAGGACGGCGTGTGCTCTGACCGGAAACGTGCCCATGTGCGTGATCTTGGGCGGCGTCGCAGAGAAGCGAAAGCCTTCGGAGGGCAATGCACCGAGGTTGGTCATGTGCTCGACGATCGGGATTCCGGCCGCGAGCAGGATCGAATGCACGGGGCGCCGCAGGTCGGCCGTGTCGTCGATGTTGAGCGAGTCGATGCCGACCAGCTTCGCACCGTGGTCGCGCAGAAAGACGGCGGCCGCCTCGGTGAGACACGGATGCCCTTCGAAGTACTGATCGGTGCGCCAGTGCTTGTCCCACCCCGTGTGAACGAGCACGGCGCGGCCGGCGACCGCGGTCGCCGCGAACATCGTCCAGTCGATCCGGCGCTCGGCCGCTCCGGCAACGCGCACGACGACGCCGGGCAAGCTCGAAGCGCGCGCGAGCGGCAGCCCTGCAAGGTCGTATCCATCTGCGTAGCGGTGGTAGGGCGTGTCGAGATAGGTGCCGGTGTTGCCGACCATGTCGATGCGGCCGAATTGAAACTCGGTTCCGTCAGCGTAAGCGGAGCGCGACTGCAGCCGCGAGATGTGATCGCAGACGAGCGGTGCCGGCAGGCCCTTGTAGGTGATCATGCCGGTTTCGATCGTATGGCTGAGGTCGACATAGTGGGCGGTGGATCCGCTCTCGTCCGCAGTCCGCGTCCGGCTCGACCGCTTGTGCGGCTCGGCAACAATGCGCTTGTTGGTGATGGTCACCCGGCCGACCATGAGCAGTCGCAGGTCCTCGATGATGTAAGCCGCGAGCGCATCGTCGCTGATATCGTCGCCCTCGATGTCAAGGCGAAAGCCCTGCCCCTGCAGCCCGCCACCGTTCGCGAATGCGACGTCGAAGTCGAAGACCGCGCGCTTGTCCATCGTTGATCGCTCCTAGCGCATCGAGAGTGAAAGGTATGTCAGTCGGTTTGCGTCACCGTTCCTCAGCCATTGCCATGACGGCGAGGATTGCTGCGGCGATCGGTATGACTTTCACGAGAGGCCCGAGCGGATCGAGCCAGAGATGAGGCGTGAGCCAGGTGCCGAGCCCCAAGTAGCTGGCGATGAGGGCGAGCTGCATCACTCCGGCAGGGCGCGTCCAGCGGGCATTGAGCATGAGCACGCCGGCGAGGAGATCGGCGATGGCGCCGCCGGTGAGGAGGACACCTGCGGTGCCCTCATCGAACCCGGCGCCGGTGAGCACGTTCGTCGCCATCGCGTACGAACCGGGGAGCAGTGCGATCACCCCGCTGGCGATCCAGAACAGGGCGAGCGTCAGTTGCAGGACCGGCCGCACGGCATAGAGCCGGGCGTGCAGCCGGTCCTGGACCCGGGCGGGCGTTGCGGCGAGCTGCGCCGCGACGGTCGCGAGGGGCGGCCGGTCACGGCCGCGAAGGGCGCGGGATCGAAAACCTCGCCGTAGCGCATCTGCTCGACCGAGGCCGTCCGCAGCGCCGACGGGCTGCCGAGCCGCGCCGCGCCGTCGCCGAGGCGGGCGGCGATCCGCGTGAGCCAGGCCGGTAGGGTCAGCACGGGTCGCGCGGGAAAGCCGAGCCACCGCCGGTAGTCGCGGGCAAGATCGGCGACGGTCTTGGTCTCGGGGCCCGCGGCGTAGAGCGTCTGGCGCGACGGCACTGTGCCGAGCGCAAGTGCGGCGTGCCCATCGGCGAGATCGTGCCTGGCGATCGGTTGAAAGCGCCCGCCCCCGACATCGGGGACCAGCATCACGAGCGGCGATCCGGCCAATCCTCGCAACATCGAGGTGCCGCCGAAGCTGCCCTCGCCGAGCACGAGCGACGGCTTGACGATCACCCAGTCGAGATCGCGGCGGGCGAGATCCTGCTCGGCGGCGACACGGCTCGACGCGTACTCCGTCGCAACCTCGGGCTCGGCACTCATCGCCGAGACGTGCACGAGGCGGCGGATGCGCATGGCTTCCGCGGCGGCAAAGAGCGCCGTCGTCGCCGTCACCTGGATACGATGCGCGTCGTCGGTCCGCGTCGATTGCAGAATGCCGACGCAGTTGACGATCGCGTCAATGCCCTCGAGCACGGGCCGCCACGCCTCAACCGCCAGCAGCTCGTTGAAGTCGGTGTGCCGCCAGACAATCTCAGGCAGTAGCCGCCGCCCGACGTCGAGGTTGCGGCCAGCGCCGATCACATCGGCGCCGCGCTCGCGCAAAGCTTTCACGACGTGCGCGCCGATGAAGCCGTAGGCTCCGGTCACCAGAACGCGCATGGACGTCTGGTGCTCCTTCGCTGCGCCTCAGCCGACGCCGTCGTGACGACGACTCAGAACGGTATCTCGTCGTCGAGCTCTTTCTCGAACGAGCCCCCGCCACCGCCGCCATTGCCCCCGCCGCCGCTAGAGCGTCCGGCGCCACCGCTGCTGCGGCCACCGCCGCCTCCCCCGCCACCACCGCCGCGCGGTGCGTCGTCATAGGAGGATTGTCCGGCTTCCTGCATGCCGCCGCCCGCACCCGGCCGGCCGTCGAGCATGGTCAGCGTCGAGTTGAAGCCTTGCAGGACGACCTCGGTCGAGAACTTCTCCACCCCACTCTGGTCGGTCCACTTGCGGGTCTGCAGCTGGCCCTCGATGTAGACCTTCGAGCCCTTCTTCAGATAGTTCTCGGCGACCTTGCAGAGGCCGTCGTTGAAGATCACCACACGATGCCACTCGGTGCGCTCCTTGCGCTCGCCCGAGCCCTTGTCGCGCCAGCTTTCGGAGGTGGCGACGCTCAGATTGCAGATCGGGCGGCCATCCTGGGTGTGCCGGATTTCAGGATCTTTGCCGAGATTGCCGACGAGAATGACTTTGTTCACGGACCCGGCCATGGAATGCTCCTTCTGGTGCGGCTGACGGGCGTAACGCTGCGCCAGCCCGCGACTCGCTGTGTCACGATCACTCTAGCCGCCGGGGCGCAGCGTCTCGCGTCCCCTCGGGCGGTTGTCCACAAGTTGCGCTGGCAAGTCTCGGACCGGAACACACCGATCAGGCCACGGCGCACACGACGTTCATCTTATGTTCTAATATACGCACGAGCGCGACGCTCCGCAAGGCCCTTTCAGCCCGTCAGGGAGAGGACGGCGCACTCGTCGAGCCAGTGACGACCGCCTCAGGCGATCGCACGGCCTCGGCTGCGGCCGCGAGCTTCAACAAGAGATCCCCCGACAAGGCGCTGCCCGCATGGCAGCTCGCGAGGCTCAGGCGCTGGTTGAGGCTCACGACATCGCCGCGGAAGCTCGTCGCCAGAGCCCGTCGCACGACGCCGGAGGCGACCGACCCGTCCGAGAACTTCGCGAGGCACGAGAAGCCGGCGAGGAAATCGGTCAGCTGCTGGCTGTAGATGGCGTCTGGCGCACCGACCGCCTTGAGCGTCGCCCACGCTTGGCCTTCCTGAGACGATGCCCAATCGCCACCGGCCGCGCCGTCGCGCAGCGCCGTCAGGCTCCGGTCGACGCGCTCGCGGATCGTGCGCACGCCGATGCTGTCGATCGAAGCCGCGATCGCCTCGAGGTCACCCGTCTCCGGCGGCTTGATCTTGAGGGTCGAGAGATCGGCGAGCACGGCTTTGTCCGCGGACGGCGCGTCCGCGAGCCAGATAGACGCATTGGCGAAGTCCGCCCCGCGCAGCGATGCGTTGGAGAAATCCGCGCCCTGCAGCTTGGCGAAATTGACGAGCGCCGCATCGAGGTCGGCACCCTCGAAGTTGGCGCCGAAGGCTTGGGCGAAGGAGAGCTGGGCGCCGGCGAGCTCGGCGCCGTAGAAGTCGGCGGCGTAAAGCTTGGCGCCTGTCAGGTCCGCCCCCTGCATCGAGGCGCCGAGGAAGTTTGCGCCGATGAGGACGGTGCCCCCCGACAGCGCCGCGCGACGTAGATCGGCGCCTGAGAAATCGGCGCCGGTCAAATCGCTGTAGCGCAAGTCCGCGTCGGCGAGGAAGGCGCCCTCGAAGCGGGCCTGCGTCGAGAGCGCGAGCCTGAGGTCCGCGCCGGCGAGTTGCGCGCGGGAAAGATCGACGCCCTGCAAATGCGTGCAGCTCTCGTTGCGGTCGATCTGCTGGGTGAGCACGCCGTCGATATCGGCGCAGGAGAGACGCGCCCGCCGCAGATCCGTGCCGGCTAGGCTCGCACCTTCGAGATTGGCGCCCGTCAGATCCGCCCGATGCAGATCGGTGCGGTCGAGCACCGCGTTCGTCAGGTCGCGGTTGCGCAGGTTGACCGAGACCTCGCCGCGCTCGTCGTCGGCGTTGGCGACGAGATCCTGATCGGTGACGACGAGATTTCGGCGAAAGAGCGTCTTGGCCCCTTTGCCACCGCCGCTTTCGAACAGCCAGGCGGTCAGATCGAAGACCGAGCGGGCTTCCTTGCCCCCCGCTGCCGTCACGCCCGCGACCTTCGTGCCGGAAACGCGGGCCGCCAATCGATCCAACGCCTCGCCCGGGATCGTCGCGACGAACAGCGAGAAGAAGGCGAGCATCAGCAGGAAGGCGAACGTCGCCATCGCGTTGAGCGGCTGATGGCGGATGGTTCGCGCCAAGGCACGCAGGAAATCCGTCTCCCTGCGGCGCAGGAACACGCCGATGCCGAGGATCACCAGCATGTCGACGATGAGCACGATCCGGTGCGACCAGGTTGTCGCGACGTCGTGGTAGGGCAGGAATGATATCTGGATGTAGACGATGAGCAGCAACGGTAGGAACAGCACCGACAGCCACAACAACAGGTGCAGGAAGAAGCCGAACAGCGGGCTGCGCTCGGGACCGGCGAGCGTCTGGGTGAAGAAATAGGAGTGAAGCTCGAGCCGCAGCGGATGCGAGCGGCGCGTCGTCGGCTCGAGCGGGCGCAAGGCGGCATGGAACTCGAGCACTTTGCGGGCGAGCATGACGTGTTGCATCAGCAGGCCGAAGTGCATGAAGGCGACGATGAGCGGGACGAAGACGAAGAACCGGGTCAGCTCGATCTTGACTTGCAGCACCGGCAGCTCGACGGCGCTGTTCATGAGGAGATCGGCGTGGCTGACGCCGGCGACCGCGACCATGACGTAGGCTGTGACGGCCAGGAAGATCAGCCAAGCCGTGTGGGCGATCTCGCTCGCGTCGTTGACAGCCTCGAGCAGGCTGTAGGGGTTGACCGGAACCTCGCCCGTGTCGGCGGCGGCCGCGGCGCCCAAAGCCTCGCCGTAGCCGTACTCCTGCTGACCGTCACTCATCACGCCCCCTGCGGTCGACCTCGGCCGCTGTCCCGCCCGCGACCTTAGCCTAGATCGCGGGATGGGTTAACAGGGGGCGTGAGCCCAAACTGTGGCAGGTTGCATTGTATCGCCGGGGATCACCGGCGCGCGGGTCCCGACGGCGGGCGCCGCGGCGGCGAGGCCGGACGGACGGCGAAGAAGGTGGCGAGGATGAAAACCTCGCCGAGCAGCTTGATCAGGGGGAACATGGCAGCCTCCTATTCAGGTTGTCTTGAAGATGAAGGTGCTTGCGCCAACCCTTTTCGACAAACGGCGTTTTGCTGTGCTATGCGTAACTTCTGTTTACACGTCGAGACCCTGTCGCCATGCACCGCCGCCTGCCCTCACTGACGGCTTTGCGCGCCTTCGAGGCCGCCGCCCGCCACGAGAGCTTCTCGCGGGCCGCCGAAGAGCTGTTTGTGACCCACGCGGCGATCTCGCGTCAGATCCGCGAGCTCGAGACAGACCTGAAGCTCAGCCTGTTCCGCCGCACGGGACGTGGCGTGAAGCTGACCGAGGCCGGCGATGCCTATGCCCGCAAGATCACGCGCGCCTTCGACCGCATCGGCGAGGCGACGCGCGAGCTTTCGACGGCGCGCGGACGGCGCGAGCTACGCATCAGCGTCGAGGTCGGCTTCGCCTCGGCTTGGCTCGTTCACCGGCTCGGCCGTTTCCAGACCCGCCATCCCGACATCGACATCGTGCTCGACGCGAGCGATGCCCTGATCGACTTCCGCAGCTCGGAGGCCGAGATCGGCATTCGTTGCGGTACGGGCCGATACCCTGGCCTGCAAGCCAGCGAGATCGTGAAGCTCATCGCCTTTCCCGTGGCGGCGCCCAAGCTCGTGCGCTCGATCTCACTCTCAGAGCCGGCGGGTCTCGCGCGCACGATCCTCCTGCACCAGGATTCCAAGCGCTGGTGGGGCAATTACCTCGCCCGCGCCGGCGTCTCGGCAGCGCTCGCAGATGCAGGCCCCATCATGCCGACCCATCATGCCGTCGAGGCGGCGATCGGTGGCCAGGGCGTCGCCCTCGGCGACAATGTGGTCGCCGCCGATGCCTTGATCGACGGCCGTCTCGTCCGGCCGTTTGCCTCCGTCGATGCCGAGGTCGCCTACTACTTCGTCGGTCCGGAGGGTCGCAAGGACAGCGCCGCCGCCAAGAGCTTCAAGGCCTGGATCCTCGAGGAGATGATCGACACCCAGGCGCGGCTGTCGCCGCTGCTTGCCGAGCAGCCAGCCGAGCCCCGCTGAGGGCATCGCATCGGCTCTCTCGCGTTTGGGGCGCATCGCGGCCATCAGCACGGCATCTGCATAGGCAAGAGCTAGAAAGCGCATGGCTCACCCTCCTCTTTCCTCAAGCGTCCGACGGCGGACACGTGGTAGCGATGAGGCCGCCCGGCGAGGGGTGATCGCGTTGCCGCGTGGTATCGAGAAGCACCCCCCGATCGTTACGATTGGAGACACGAGGATCATGACGAAGACGCTGCACTTCAAAGCCGCCGACATGAAATTCGACGCGTTCGGCGGCCCGCCCGGCAAGGCGTCGATCGCCCGCCTGATCGGCGAGGGCGAGTCCAAAACGATGGGCGCCGGCGTCGCCATTTTCGACGGCTGCTCGATCGAATGGACCGTGCTCTACGACGAGGCCGTCGTCGTGCTCGAAGGCATGTTCCGCATGCGATACGGCAAGGACTTCAAGGAGGTCATCGAGGCCAAGCCCGGTGACGTGATCTGGATCCCGGAGAACACGCCGCTCAGATACGAGGGCGAGGGCGGCAAGATCTTCTACACGGTCTATCCGGTCGACTGGAAAAAGCGGGCCGGGATGTAATCGCTCAGATGTGGAAGCCGCTCGCCTTCGCGATGTTTGCCGCGGTCGGCAACGCGCTTTTCGTCTGGGCCCAGCGCGGAGCGGGCAAGACCGAAAATCCTTTCCTCTTCACATTCGGAGCCGTGATCGCCTGCGCCGTGCTGTTCATTCCTGCCACCTACCTCTACCGGACTCCTGGAGACGCCGGCTACCTGCTCGAGCACAGCTTCAAGATCTGGGCGGGCGGCCTTGGATTCTTCATCACCTTCGTGGGATTCTTCTTCCTATATACCGGCTACGGCGCATCCTCGTATGTGCTGTACGCCACCTGCGCGATCCTGACGACGACCTTCGTCGTCGGCGTCCTCATCTATCGCGAGCCGTTCAACGTCTACCAGGCGGTAGCGGTGCTGTTCGCCATCGCGGCAATCGCGCTCTACACGTACGGACGCACCAAAGATTGAAAGCACGGATTGCCATGGGCAATCCGTGCTTTGAGAGCTCGTCTCGCGGCGACCGGCTAGAACGTCACGCCGACGCCCACGCTCGGACGGTGGCGGTGACGCCAGTGGCGGTCGCCACGCCAGCCGCGGTTGCGCCAGGCCCGGCGTGTGCCGACGAAGGGCGCATCGTAGAAGCCGGAATAACCGTAGTACCCAGATCCACCGTAGCCGTTGTAATAGCCGCTGTAATACGGATCGGTGAAGCCACTGTAGAATCCGGACGTCCGGCGGTCGCAGCCCCGCCAGAACGTCACGTCGGTCGCTTTCGACGTCGCGAGCTGCTTGGCCGACGGCGCCAGCGGCGCGGCCGACGCAGCGGGCAGGCCGATCATCAGGCCACCGAGGGCCGCTGCCAGTAGTGCTACTTTTGTCATGAGGGAACTCCGCTTCAGAACCATCTCTAGGCGGTCAACGCCGCCCTTCGAGGTCGGTTCCGAAGCTTGAGTGCCATCTCGAACACACGAAAAAGCGGGCCGCTTTCGCGACCCGCTCCAAATCGCTCGTCCGGCGTCAGAAGGAAAGATAGATGCCGAACGCCGGCCGATAGTGCCGCCGGTAGTACCGGTAGCGGTACGGCCGGTAGCTGTAGTAATAGCTGGGATAGTCGTAGGAATACCCCGAGTAGTACGGATAATAGCGGCGATGATGCCGATGGTGGCGACGCCCGTGCCACCGGCGCCAATAGCGGCGCTGCCTGACGTCGGTCACGCCTGCCTTCGGCGCAAGCTTCACCGCGCTGCCCGTTTGAGGCAGCGACGCGGCGGACGCGCCGGACGGTGCCGCGAGCAGGAGAGCACCTGCAACAGCCGCGGCCAAGCCCAACTTGCCAAACATGTCGTAACTCCTCTTTCGGTAGTCCACTGGCATGATCCAAACCCTGTTACAAAGCTACGCCTTGCAACGGCCTGTGTCACGCTAAACTGCTGAGCCGGCGAAACGTTCGGCTAGTGTTCGAAAAGTTGATAAGCTCCAATGAAAAGACGCTCAGACGCGAACGACGCTCAACTGCGGTCAAAAAGCTACAAGCTTGCTGTCGAAGATACGGATTTTCTTTTGAGCGAGGAGATGAGAGCAATCCGTTTTGCTCTCGAATACCAGAAAGCGGAGTCATATCTGCGGAGCTGGGGCGTTAGATCAACTGTCGTCGTCTTCGGATCCGCACGCATTCCCTCGCCCGAGACTGCCGAGACGCTCCGAGCCCGAGCGCGCGGCAAGGCGCAAATCGCGCGCGCGGACGCTCAAATCCGCCGCTCGCGCTGGTATCTGGAGGCGCGAACGTTCGGGCGCATCGTCTCGGAGCGGGGCGGCGCCCTCAACACCGATCACAAGCTGCGCGACAACGTCATCGCGACCGGCGGCGGCCCAGGCATCATGGAGGCGGCGAACCGTGGGGCGAGCGATGCCGGCGCCCCCTCGATCGGCTTCAACATCACGCTGCCGCACGAGCAGGTTCCCAATCCGCATTCGACCCCGGACCTCACCTTCCGCTTTCACTACTTCGCCATGCGCAAGATGCACTTGGCGATGCGCGCCAATGCGCTCGCCGTGTTTCCGGGCGGCTTCGGGACTTTCGACGAGCTTTTCGAGATCTTGACGCTTCAGCAGACCGGCAAGGCGCCGCCGATGCCGGTGGTCCTGTTCGGCCGCGACTATTGGACGAAGGTCATCAATTTCCAAGCGATGCTCGAGGAGAGCGTCATCTCCGAGCGCGATCTCGACCTGTTCGAGATCGTGGACGGGGCGGAGGAAGCTTGGCGGGTCCTCATGCGGCGCGGGCTGATCGCGCATAGCCCGGCGGCACCGGGGGCGTAAGTGACGCTCAACGGCCGTCGACGGACGGGGTCCAGATGAAGGTGCGCAGGACGCGCTCGTAGGAGGGAATGTCACCGCCGCACGAGAGAACGCGATCGAGGAGCGAGTTCGTCAGGATCGAGCGCTGCATTTGCTGACGGGCGTGGCGTAACGGGTCGGCGACGACCGGAAAGGTTGCGACCGCAACGATCAAGGACGGCGTCTCCGCCTCCACCACTGGCGGAATGAGCTCTGCAAGCACTTCCGCCTCCGTTGGCGACCGCCCGGCATTGGGCAATGCTGCCACACTTAATGCACAGACCTTTCGATCCCGATAAATCCTCCATCAAAAATTGCAGCAAATTCGCACAAGGCGGCTCTGTGATCAGGCGATGAGACGGCGGACGCTGGCCGCAACCCCGTCGCGCCAGTCCGGCAGCATCAGCCCGAAGGCCGTCTCGAGCCGCCCGGTATCGAGCCGCGAGTTGCGCGGACGCTCGGCTTTCGTCGGGTAGCTGGCGCTGCCGATCGGCTCGACCTCGGCCCTGGGCCCACCCGCAGCGGCCGACTGACTGAACACCTCGCGCGCCATCTCCGCCCAACTCGCCTCGCCGCGCCCGGCCGCATGCAGGATGCCATAGCGGTCCTCGCCCGCCGCCAGCCGGGCCGCGAGCTCGAGGAGGATCACGGCCAGATGCTCGGCCGAGGTCGGCGACCCCACCTGATCTTGGACCACCCGTACCACGGGCCGCTCGCCGGCCAGGCGCAGCATCGTGCGCACGAAGTTCTGTCCGAACGGCGAGTGCACCCAGGCGGTCCGCACGATGAGGTGCCGGGGATTGGCCGCTATGACGGCAAGCTCGCCTTCTCTTTTGGAACGCCCATAGACGCTGCGCGGACCGGTCGGATCGGTCTCGATGTAAGGGGATGCCTTGAACCCATCGAACACGTAGTCGGTCGACAGGTGGATGAGCGGCACACCGCGCTGCGCGGCCGCCTCCGCCAAACGTGCCGCGCCGTCGCGGTTCAGCGCGAAGGCAGCTTCGACATCCGTCTCCGCTTTGTCGACAGCGGTGTAGGCCGCCGTGTTGATGACGACATCGGGCCGCGCATCCGAAAGCGTGCGCAGGATCGTCGGCAGCTTCACGAGATCGAGCGCCGGACGGCCGATCGCCAGCGCCTCGACGTCCGAGCGTCGCGCGGCGGCCTCGCCCAGCGCCTGGGCGACTTGACCTTGCCAGCCGGTGATCAATAGGCGCATGGGATGCCCTCCCCTCACGCCGGGGATCGAACCGCCCCGGCCTCACCCAATCCGAGCCGTTCACCACGATAGACCCGATCCCGCAACGGCTCCCACCACCAGCGGTTGGCGAGATACCAGCGAACTGTCGCCTCGAGGCCCGTCTCGAAGCTTTCGCGCGCCCGCCAGCCGAGCTCGGTCTCGAGCTTCGTCGCGTCGATAGCGTAGCGCCGGTCGTGGCCGGGCCGGTCGGCGACATGCGTGATGAGCGCCCGCCGCGAACCCTCCACCGGCGCCATCCGGTCCAACAGATCGGCGATCGTCTCGACCACCGTCAGATTGGCGCGCTCGTTGCCGCCGCCGACATTGTAGCTCTCACCGGGCCGCCCGCGCGCCAAAATCGTCATGAGCGCCCGGACGTGGTCCTCGACGAACAGCCAATCGCGAACCTGCTGTCCGTCCCCGTAGACCGGCAAGGGTTTGCCGTCGAGGGCATTCAGGATCATGAGCGGAATGAGCTTTTCGGGGAAGTGATAGGGGCCGTAGTTGTTCGAGCAATTGGAGATCATGACCGGCAGGCCATAGGTCGTGTGCCAGGCGTGCGCCAGATGGTCGGCGGACGCTTTGCTCGCGGCGTAGGGCGAGGACGGCTGGTAGGCGGTCGTCTCGGTGAAGAGGCCATCCGCCCCGAGCGAGCCGTAGACCTCGTCGGTCGAAACGTGGAGGAAGCGAAAGCTCGCGGCAGGCGCCGGCGCGAGCGATTGCCAGTAGCGCCGCGCGGCCTCGAGCATCGAGAAAGTGCCGGCGATGTTGGTCGCGATGAAGTCGCCCGCGCCGTCGATCGACCGGTCGACATGGCTCTCGGCCGCGAGGTGGATGACCGCATCCGGCGCAAAACCGGCGAACGCGCGGTCGATCGCGGTCCGATCGCAGATGTCGGCCTGGAGAAAGTGATAGCGAGGGCTACCGGCGACCGGCAGCAGCGAGTCCAGATTGGCGGCGTAGGTGAGCTTGTCGACGTTGAGGACGGTCGCGGTCGTAGTCCGCACGAGATGGCGGCAGAGCGCGGAACCTATGAACCCTGCTCCGCCCGTGACCAAGATGCGCAACGCCGGCCTCCCCGAGCCCGAAGCTCGATCCGCCAAGATTGGCTGAAGCACAGTTGTCGTCTGCGGTGGTTAAGGATGTTCTACTGCGCCGCCTCGATCCCCGGCTCTTGAGCCGGTTCGGCCGCCTCCCCCGCCTTGTCGCGCCGGCGGACGTCCCGCAGCCCGCCGACCGGCGGCAGCGAGATGATCGCGGTGTCCTCGGGCTCGCCGAACATCGCTTGGGCGATCATCTCGGCAGCCTGGCCGTCGCCGAAGGGATTGCGCCCGGCGACGCGAACCCGCTCGGCTCCGGACGTCAGGGCACGAACGTGATCGACCATGGCGGCCGTATCGCTGCCGACGAGCCGACCGAAGCCGGCCTGGACGACCTCGGGCCGCTCCGTCACCTCGCGGGTGATCACGATCGGCATGCCGAAGGTCGGCGCCTCCTCCTGAATGCCGCCGGAATCGGTGACGACGGTCCAGGCTTGGCTCATCAGATAGACGAAGTCGGGATAGCGCAGCGGCTCGAGCAGGTGGATGTTCGGGCTCGTGCCCAGATGCTCGGCAACTGCGCTGCGGACGTTCGGATTGAGATGCACGGGGAAGACGATCAGCTTGTCGCCGTCCGCGGCGAGCTCCTTCAGCCCGGCGAGGACTCGCCGCATGGGCTCACCGAAATTCTCGCGCCGATGGCCGGTGACCAGCACGAGCTTCTTGTCCTTAGGCAGAGCCGCGATCGCCGGGTCGTGCGGTGTATAGCCTGCCCCGATCCGCTTCAGAGTGTATTGCAGCGCATCGACGACCGTATTCCCGGTCACCGTGATCGCGCTGTCGGCCACGCCCTCGCTCAAGAGATTGCGCCGGGACTCTTGGGTGGGTGCGAAGTGCTTGGTGGACGCGACGCTGACGACACGCCGCGAGAACTCCTCCGGCCACGGCGAGTAGAGGTCATGCGTACGCAAGCCCGCCTCGACATGGGCGACGGGAACGCGCTCGAGAAAGCCGGCAAGACCGCCGACCATGGCTGTCAGCGTGTCGCCCTGGACGACGATATAGTCGTAGCGCGTCGCCGCGAGGAGAGCTGCAAATCTGGCGAGCATGGCCGCGGCCTTGCCGGTCAACCGCGGATGCTCCATCACGTCGGTCGCTTTGTGCGTGATGTCGATCTCGAAGAGCTCGAGCAGCCCGTCCGCGAGCTCGATGTGCTGACCGGTCCAGAAGGTCTCGACGATCACGTCGGGCTGGCGCTTCAAGGCGGCGCAGACCGGGCCGAGCTTGATGATGTCGGGCCGGGTTCCGAGGACGACGAGAACTCTACGCATCGAACGGCCTTTCACATTTACTATACGCCCTCACGGGCAGCGCCATGAGACGCGTGTCTTTCGCAGACTTAGCCCGGCTTGGCAACAATCCCACAATGAGCATCCCGTCGTAAATCCGTCAGAATGCAGCCTTAATTGGTAACGCCGAGTCTGCGACGCGGCGAAGCCGAGCGGCTTTAGGCCATGAAGGTAAATCCGAGCGTCCTGACGCCGCGATTCGGGTGACGGCGGAGCATTTGGAACGGCACGCCAGCGACGCCAACGCCGTCATGCGCCACGCACGAAACAGTTACACAGGTTGTTCTTGAAACGGTCATCGGCTTGATGTAGTTCTCAGCTAAAGCTTTTCCGCAGCCGATGCAGAGCAAGCCCCTCGAAATACCGGAGATTTCGGGAACCTTGGTTAACGCTCTGCGGCACGGCGGGCGGGGTCATGTGAATGCGGTGGTGAGTCAGTGTCAGCCGTTGCGGTAGGGCAGCGTCTCGGGCGTTTGTCAGTTGATCTCGTGATGCTCGCAGCGGCCGCGGTGACGGCGCTCGTGCTTCGCGACAACGCAACCCTCGAGGTCGAAGATCTCTCTGCGCTGGTGCCTTACCTCGTGGCGTCGACCGTCGTCGCGGCCCCGCTGAGCTTGGCCCTCGGACTCGATCGCGCCTTCTGGCGTTTCTCGGCGTTGTCCGATTTCGCAAGAGTGGTTTGCTGGATCGCGCTTTCGCTGGCGAGCGCAACCGTCGCGGTCTTCTTGTACAATCGGCTCGACGGCATCTCGCGGTCCATTCCCATTCTGCACGGCCTCGTCGCCGTCTGCCTACTCGTCGGCACGCGGATCGCCGTCCGGGCGCTGCATCTCAGTCGCAACCGCAAGCCCGATCCGCGCCTCATCGCGCAGCCCGGCGCGGCAGCTCGCGACGACTGCGTGCTTCTGATCGGCATGAACAATCTCACATGGCTGTTCTTGCGGGCCCTGAGCGAGCTCGACCAGGACAACGTGCGGGTCGCTGGCATCGTCGCCACGAGCCGTACGGGCAGCCGGCACACGGTGCGTGGCTACCCCATCATCGGACCCGACGTCAGCCTGCCCGACGTCGTGCGCGACCTCAAGGTTCATGGCATGAACGTGCAGCGGATCATCGTGACCGTTGACCCGGTGTCGTTGCAAGGGGACCTCGCTGACGAGCTGCGCGCGATCGCGGCCCACGGCGATATCCGTGTCGAGCACCTTTTCGACCTCATTGGACTGAAGTCGGCTGCCCAAAGGCCGGCTGAGCGTCAGGACGACACCTCGGCCGGCCGTGGACCTGCAGTACGACACGCCGTGCATGCGGCCTCTGCCGAGCTGGCATCGGTCTCGCTCAAGCCGTACTGGAAAGTGAAGCGCGCCGGAGACATGGTCGCCGCGGCGCTTCTCATCGTGCTGCTGTCCCCGGTGACGGTGTTGGTCGCCTGCGCCGTCGCAGTGTGGATCGGCCGTCCTCTGATCTTCTGGCAGGACCGTCCGGGGCGCGGCGGACGGCGGTTCCACCTCTACAAATTCCGCACGATGGGGCCTGCACACGGGACCGACGGCCGTCCGATCGCCGACGACCGGCGCTTGAGGGGCCTCGGCCGGTTTCTGCGCCGCACGCGCCTCGACGAGCTTCCGCAGCTCTGGAACATCCTCAAAGGCGACATGTCGTTCGTCGGCCCTCGCCCGCTCCTCCTCGTCGATCAGATCGAGGGCGAGACGCTGCGGCTGCTCGTCCGGCCGGGATTGACGGGCTGGGCCCAGATCATGGGAGGCCGCGCCGTCAGCGCCACCGACAAGATGGCGCTCGACGCCTGGTACGTCCGCAATGCGAGCTTGGCTCTGGATTTGAAGATTATCCTGCGAACTGTGCCGATGGTCATCGGCGGCGAGCGTATCACGAGCGAAGCCGTCAGGGCCTGGGACGCTGCGGCCAATCGGGCACAACCATCGCAGGACGGGCACGTATCGAAGGTATGATCGGGCCCGGGTGGAGATCTCGACGGCCGGCGGCTCACCGGCAACCGAATATCGGACGAAGGGTAGGATGGGGAGGGAAGCTCGTTGGGGGAAATTGTACGTCGCGTCTTGTAGGTAAGGTCATGCCGATGTCGGGGCTCTCCCACTACGATGAAGACATTGCCGAGCTTGCGCCAGCTGCGTCAGACGCAATCGCCGGCGCGCGTGCGCCGAGCGATTGGATCGTCGTGTCGTGTCACGCCCATAAAGAGAGCGTGGCGCTCGACAACCTCAGGCGACAGGGCTTCACGAGCTACTGCCCGATGCTTCGCCGGCAAGTGCGTCACGCCCGGCGGACCTACTCTTCGGTCAGGCCGCTGTTTCCGAGCTATGTGTTCGTGGCGATGGATTTCGATCGCCGGAGCTGGCGCCCACTCCTCTCGACCCGGGGCGTCCGCAGCGTCGTCAGCTGCGGCGAGACGCCGAGCACGCTCAAGAGCGCGTTCATCGAAAGTCTGCGTGCCCGCGAGGTCGACGGAGCCATCTTGCGTCCCTCCGCACCTTACAGCGTCGGGCAACGTGTACGTCTCAACAAGGCCGCATTCGACGGCCTCGTCGCGACCATCATCGACATCGACGAGAAGGACAGGATCGTGGTTCTGCTCGACCTTCTGAGCCGCCCGGTCCGCGTTAATGTCAAAAGTATACATATCGACGAAATCGCCGAGTGACGGTGTAGGAAGGCTCGCGGGCGCCTCACACCTCGGCCGCAGAGAAACGTTGTGTCGGGATGATGCTCGATGAGACGCCCTGAGCGGGTCTCCACGGGTATGCTCACCTCGGCCAGCTGACCTCCTCACAGAGGTGTGCTGCCGGCCTCGGATCACAGCTGCGATCGGGGCCGCGAGGGCCGCGCCGCCGGGCAAGCACATCGACCACCGCGGGTGAATGCGATTCACCCGCAAGTGCGGTAGCATTCCGCTGCCCACCGCGGAGACCGACACATGCTGGCTGCACGAATGAGCATCATTCCTCTCATTCTCTTCACCGTGCTGACGAACGCGATCGCACAGATCATGCTGAAGCGCGGCATGCTCACGATCGGACCGCTCGATTTCTCGGCGAGCTCGCCGGTGATGACGATCCTCAAGGTCGTGTTCCAGCCCTTCGTGTTCGCCGGGCTGTGCATCTTCGTCGTCAGCATGGCCTCGCACCTCTATGTGCTGTCGAAGGTCGAGCTGAGCTTCGCCTATCCATTCCTCAGCCTCGCCTACGTCGTGGTGCTCGCCTTTGCCTGGCTCGTCTTCGGCGAGCAAGTCGGCCCGCTGCGCGTCGCCGGCGTCGCGCTGATCTGCCTCGGCACCGTTCTCGTCGCCCAAAGCTGACGCGACGGCTACGGAGCGCTAAGGTCAGAAGCTTCTCGAGCGGGATCGAACGAGCATGAGACACATTCTGATTGGCGGCAGCGGCTTCGTCGGCCGGGTGCTCGCCCACGATCTCGCCCGCATGGGCGAGGAGGTCGTCGTCGCCGACATTGAAAAGGCCGATAGTTTCGACGAGGCGGCGATCACCTTCCGGCATCTCGATGTGACGGATCGCGAAGCGGTGCGCCGTCTCGACATTCGCGCCGACGACATGGTCTACAATCTGTCGGCCAAGATGCTGAGCCCGATCATGCCGCGCGCCAAGCGCCGCGACTTCTTCTGGCCGGTCAACTACCACGGCGTCGAGCACATCCTCGAGCGTCTCGCGGACGCCGGCTGCAACCGGCTCGTGCACTTTACGACCGATATGGTCTACGGCCACACGCAAAGCGTCCCGACCCCGGAGACCCATCCGACCAAGCCGCTCGGCGAGTACGGCGAAAGCAAGCTCGCGACCGAGACGCTGTGTGCCGACTATCGCAAGCAGGGCATGCAGATCTCGATCTTCCGGCCGCGCCTCATCATCGGACCGGGCCGTCTCGGCATCCTCGTCAAGCTGTTCTGGCTGATCGATCACCATTTGCCCGTGCCGATGATCGGCAGCGGACGCAATCCCTACCAGTTCATCGCCGTGCAGGACTGCGCGAATGCCGCCCGCCTCGCCTGGGAGAAGGGCGTGCCGAACGGAGTTTACAATCTGGGATCCAAGAACCCGCCTTCGGTTCGCAAGCTGCTGTCGCGCCTGATCGGCGTCGCCGGTAGCCGGTCGATCCTGCTGCCGGTGTGGGCGCCGGCGGTCAAAGCGGCGTTGACGACGCTCGACTGGATGAACATGCCGCTCATGGACCCCGAGCAGTATCTGATTGCCGACGAGGTTTGCATCCTCGACACCACCGCTGCCGAGCGCGATCTCGGCTGGCATCCCGCCGACAGCGACGACGACATGCTCATCGCCGCCTACCGCACCTATCGCGACAAGATCGGCGCGCCGCTGGCTATCAAGCCAACCGCCTACGCTGCCTGATACGTCGATGCCCGATCTTGTCCAGGACCGAACGACGAGGGGAGATTGATGACCGAGGCGTTGCTGCGTAACGCGCCGAGCCGTCCGCAATTGATGACGGTCGAGGACAGCAAGCGGCTGCCGCTGCCCCGCGTCCGAGACCTGTTCGCGGCGCATTTGAATCCGGCGCAGCTGCACTATCTGAAGCTGCTCGGTTTCGACCGCGTGCTGGTCGATCGCGCCGAGGGCATGCACTACATCACCCGCGACGACCGTCAGATCCTCGATTTCTTCGGTGGCTTCGGCTCGCTTGCCTTCGGCCACAACCATCCGCGCATCATCGCTGCCCGCAAACAATTCCAGGAGGAGAAGCGGCACGAGATCGCCATCGCCTTCCTCTCGCAATACGCGGCGACGCTCGCGCACAACCTCGCCGAGATCTCGCCCGATCCCTTGTCGATGGTGTTCTTAGGCTCTTCCGGCAGCGAGGTGATGGAGGCGGCGCTCAAGGTCGCCGAGCAGGCTCAGGGCCCGTCACGGAGCAAGATCGTCTACGCGCAGAATGCGTTCCACGGGAAGACCAAAGGCACGCTTTCGGTCACGGATTCGCCGCTCTACCGCTCACAATTCAGGCTCGTCGAGAACACGCTGCGCGTGCCGTTCGGCGACATCGACGCGCTGAAGACCCTCGTCCAGAGCGATCCGGCCATCGGCATCGTGGTCCTCGAGACCGTGCAGGGCGGCGCCGGCATCATCGAGGCGCCCGCCGACTACTGGCGTCAGGTTCGCGCCCTCTGCGACAAGCACGGCATCCTCTGGATCGCCGACGAGGTGCAGTGCGGCCTCGGACGCACGGGCCGCTTCTACGCCTTCGAACATGCCGGCGTCGTGCCGGATGTGACGGCGCTCGCCAAATCGCTCGGCGGCGGCAAGTGCGCGATGGGCGCCATGATCGCCAGCCGCGACGTCTACATGCGCGCCTACGGCAAGCCCGCCACCGCGCTCATCCACGGTCCGGCGACGTTCGGCGGCATCGGCGAGAGTTGCATCACCTCCATCGAGGCGCTGAACATCCTCTATGACGAGAACCTCATCGAGAACGCCGAGACGGTCGGCGACTATCTGATCAGCGGGCTCAAACGCCTCAAGCAGAAGTATCCGACGCTCATCGCCGACGTGCGCGGCCGCGGACTCATGGTCGGGCTCGAGTTCAACGACATCAGCCAGACGCTGCCCTTCGGGCTCCGCCAAGCCGTTTCGCTGCTCGACTCCAAGTTGAAGGGAAGCCTGTGCGGCTTCGTCGGCGCCTTGCTGCTGCGCGACTACAACATCCTCGTCGCCTTCACCGAGTACAACCGCAACGTCATCCGCCTCGAGCCGCCGCTCATCGCCACGAAGGCGAACGTCGATACCTTCCTGACCGCACTCGACGACCTCCTCGGCCGCGGCGTCGTCGGCATCGTCAAAGACTTCATCGCCACCCAGGTCCGCGGCTAGCAGCGCGCCGGCCCCAAGACTTTCATCAGCTCGGAGATCGCGTGAGACAGGTCCTCATCAAGGGCGGCGAAGCCGTGGTCGGCATCGTGCCCGCACCCATGGCCTCGCCCAAGAACGTGCTCGTCAAGCTCGCTCATTCCTGCATCTCGAGCGGGACGGAGCTTGCGAGCGTGCGCGTGTCCGGCCTGCCGCTCTACCAGCGTGCCTTGAAGCAGCCCGAGAACGTCAAGAAGGTGCTCGAGGCGATGCGCGACCAGGGCATCAAGCGCACGCTCGATCGCGTCAGCGGCAAGCTCGCCGCAGGGAGTGCCACGGGCTACTCGGCGGCCGGCACCGTCGTCGAGGTCGGTACCGAGGTGACGGGATTCAAAGTCGGCGACCGGGTCGCCTGCGCCGGCGCTGGCATCGCCAACCACGCCGATTACGTGGACGTGCCCGTCAATCTCGCCGTGAAGCTTCCCGATGCCGTTTCGACTGAAGCCGGCTCTACGGTGACGCTCGGTGCGATCGCCATGCAGGGCGTGCGCCGCGCCCAGCCGACGCTCGGCGAGACGTTCGTCGTGGTGGGCCTCGGCGTGCTCGGTCAGATGACGGCGCAGATGCTATCCGCCAATGGCTGCCGCGTGATCGGTGTCGACATCGATGCCGAGCGGATCGCGGTGGCGCAAGCCAACGGGCTCGACGCCGGCATCAATCCCGCGACCGAGACCTACGTCGAACGCGTGCTGATGCTGACGGACGGCTTCGGTGCGGATGGCGTCATCGTCACCGCCGCCAGCGCCGACCACAAGATCATCAGCGAGGCGATGCAGGCCTGCCGCAAGAAGGGCCGCGTGGTGCTCGTCGGCGACGTCGGCCTCAATCTCAATCGCGGCGACTTCTATCGCAAGGAGATCGACTTCCTGATCTCCTGCTCCTACGGCCCCGGCCGCTATGACGCGACCTACGAGGAAGGCGGCGAGGATTATCCGCTCCCCTACGTGCGCTGGACCGAGAACCGCAACATGCAGGCGTATCTGCATCTGCTGGCCACTGGCCGCATGCGGCTCGATCGCCTGACGGGCGCGCCGTTTCCGATCGACGAGGCGACCAGCGCCTACAAGGCGCTCAACGGCGAGGGCGGCAAGAAGCCCCTGATCGCCCTCCTCGCCTACGATCAGGCTGACGCCGGGGTTCCCAAGCGCCGCATCGAGATCCAGGCGGGCCGCGCGAGCGACGGCAAGATCCGCGTCGCCATCGCCGGTGCCTCGAGCTTCGCGCAGGGCGTGCATCTGCCCAACCTCGGCATCCTACGCAACGACTTCGCCCTGCGTGCCGTCATGAGCCGCACCGGCGCCAATGCGCGCGCCGCGGGCATGCAGGGGGGAGCGGAATACTGCACGACCGACTACGACGAGGTGCTGGCCGACAGCCAAGTCGATCTTGTCTTGATCGCGACACGGCACGATCTGCACGGGTCCATGGCGTTGAAGGCGCTGAAAGCCGGCAAGCATGTTTTCGTCGAGAAGCCGCTGACCCTCGACCCTGCCGACCTGGACGAGATCGAAGCCTTCTACCGCGAGAACCCGTCTGGCCCCGTGCTGATGACGGGGTTCAACCGCCGCTTCTCGCCAGCCTTCGCTGCCGTCCAGACTGTGCTCGGCAGCGCGCCAGGGCCGCTCATCGCCAACTACCGCATGAACGCCGGCCATGTTCCCGCAGACAGCTGGCTCCATGGGCCGGAAGGCGGCGGCAGGAACCTCGGCGAAGCCTGCCACATCTACGACCTCTTCAACGCGCTTTCTCCGGGTGCCGCGGTGGCATCCGTGCAAGCGGCCTCGATCAATCCCGCGTCCGCGCACTGGCAGCGCAACGACAACTTCGTCGCGACCGTCGCTTACGACAACGGCTCGGTCTGCACGCTGACCTACACGGCGCTCGGCGCCAAAACCTATCCCAAAGAGCGGATGGACGTCTTCACGCAGGGCCGGGTCGTCGCGCTCGACAACTACAAGGCTGTCGAGATCCACGGCGGCCGGCACAAAGGCTGGCAGGGGCGGGCGATCGATAAGGGCCAGCTCGACGAGTTGAGGGCGCTGGCGGCGACGCTTCGCGGCAAGGCCCCTTGGCCCATCTCGCTCGACGATCAGCTCAAGGCGACCCGGATCGCCTTCGAGGTCGAGCGGCAAATCGCAGACAGATCTTCCACCGACAACTGTGGCGAGAGAGCGTAAGCATGTGTGGCATTGTCGGCATCTTCAACTTCGGCGGCCGTGACCGGGTCGATCCGCACGTGCTCACGCGCATGCGGGATACGATGGTGCATCGCGGGCCGGATGGCGCGGGCAACTGGATCGCCGATGACGGCCGCGTAGGTTTGGGCCATCGCCGTCTCTCGATCATCGACCTGAGTGCCGACGCCGCCCAGCCGATGCCGAACGAGGACCAGAAGATCTGGGTGACCTACAACGGCGAGATCTACAATCACGCCGGCCTTCGCCGCGAGCTCGTCGCCAAGGGGCATCGCTTCCGCACCGACCACTCCGACACCGAGGTGATCCTGCACGGCTACGAGGAGTGGGGCCTCGAGGGCTTGCTCGAGCGCATCGAGGGCGACTACGCGGCCGGCATCTGGGACAGTACGACAGGCACGCTCAGCCTTTTCCGCGACCGCATCGGGGTGAAGCCGCTCTACTTTGCGCTGCACGCGGACAAGGTGCTGTTCGCCTCCGAGATCAAGGCGATCCTCGCGCATCCCGGCACCGAGCGCGACGTCGATCCGGTGGCGATGTTTCACTATCTCTCGTTCTTGACGACGCCCGCCCCCTTCACGATGTTCAAGGGCGTCTACAAGCTGCCGGCCGGACACTACGTGCAGATCGGCGCCAACGGCACGCTCAAGGCCAAGCGCTACTGGGATGCTTTGCCGCCCAAGTCGGGACCGAACGCCGTGACTGTCTCCGGCGACTGGCCGGCCCGCGAGGAGACGTATGTCAAAGAGGTTCGCCAGCGCCTGACGGCCGCCGTCGAAAAACGGATGATGTCGGACGTCCCCTTCGGCGTATTCCTCTCGGGCGGCATCGATTCTTCGACGAACGTCGCGTTGATGTCGCAATTCATGACGCGGCCGGTCGACACCTTCACCGTCGGCTTCAAGGACCACACGCACCTGAACGAGATCGACGAGGCGCGGCTGGTCGCCAAACGCTTCAAGGCGAACCAGCACGAGATCCTGATCGACGAGAAGGATATGCGCGGCTACCTCGGCGATCTCATCCATCACCAGGACGAGCCGATCGCCGACTGGGTGTGCATTCCGCTCTACTTCGTCTCCAAGCTCGCGCGCGACTCAGGCGTCACCGTCGTCCAGGTGGGCGAAGGCTCGGACGAGCAGTTCTGCGGCTATGCGAGCTACATGGGCTATCTCGATCTCTACAAGAAGTACTGGCAGCCGTTCCGCCGTTACGTGCCCGGCCCGATGCGACGCGTCGCTGCAGGCGCGGCGGTGGCAGCCGCCCGCGTCAAGCCGGGGCTTGCCGTCTATGCCGACATCGCCGAGCGCGCGAGCCTCGACCGCGAGCATTTCTGGTCCGGCGCCCATGTCTTCCACGACACCGTGAAGCGGCAGCTCGTGAATACAGCGGCGCTGCGCAGCCAGGACGTTCCCTTCCAGATGCTGGCCTCGGGCCTCATGCCCAAGAGCTATCTCGAGCCCGACTCGTTCAACATCATTCGCTCGTTCAATGCCGCGCTCGAGGAGGCCTGCCCCGATCACGACATCCTGGCGCGCATGACCTACAACGAGTTCAAGCTGCGCCTGCCGGAGCTCTTGCTGATGCGCGTCGACAAGATCGGCATGTCGACAAGCATCGAGGCGCGCGTGCCCTTCCTCGACCATCACCTCGTCGAATATACGATGGGCATTCCTCAAGACGACAAGGTGCACGGCAACGTCGCCAAGCACATCTTGAAGAAGGCGGTCGAGGGTCTGATCCCCGACGAGATCATCTATCGCAAGAAGATGGGCTTCGGCGCTCCCATGGCGCAGTGGATGAGCGGCGACTTCGGCAATCAGGTCCGCTCCGAGATCCTGTCGTCGAAGCTGCTCCAGCGCGGCTTCTTCAACGTCGACTACATCAAGTCGATGCTCGATGACCACCGCACCGGCCGCCGCGACACCAGCCTACATAGCTGGACGCTCTACAATCTCACGGCCTGGTACGACTATTGGATCGAGGGAAAGAGCCAGACCAACTGAGATGACAGTCCGCATTGCAACGTCGAGAACATGCGCATGCCAGCCGTGAGCGAGACCATGGCCTACTGGCTTCTGCGCGCCGTGCAGCAAACGCCGTTCCGCGGCAACCACAACCTGTTCGCCAACGCACCAGCGAAAGGCGCGCCGCAGGCAGCGTTTTCTCAAGCCGAGCTCGAAGCCCGCAATTGTGAAGAGTTTCTGGGATTTCTCGGTGAGCAACTCCCCTCGCTCGACGGCAGAGTCGCGCTCGATCTCGGCAGCGGCTACGGCGGCAAGACGGTGGCGATGGCGCGCGCGCTCAACCCCAAGCGCATGATCGGCATCGAGCCCTTCGCCAACATGGTCGAGAAGTCGCGTCGCTACGCGGCGGCCGTGGGCGCGGAGAGCTGCGAGTTCCACGTGTGCGACGAGAGACAGATCCCCCTCGCCGACTGCGAGCTCGACGTCATTCTCAGTCACGATGTGATCGAGCACGTCACCGATCCCGAAGCGACCATCGCCGAGATGCATCGCACTCTGAAACCAGGCGGCATCGCCTACATCGTCTTCACTCCCTACTGGGGCGCGCTTGCGCATCACCTGGGCTATGTCACGCGCCTGCCGTTCATCCACTGGCTCTTCAGCCCTCGCACCCTCGTCGCCGCCGTCAACCGTCTGATCACCGCCGAGGGCAATGGCTTCGGGACGGCGCGCCAGCCCGATCCCAAATGCGGCTTCGACGGCCGTTTCGAGGTTCTGCCCACGCTCAACGGCCTCGGCTCGGACGCATTCATGAAGCTCGCGCAACGCCACGGTTTCGAGGTCGTCCATACCCGGTACCCGAGCATCGCCTACCGGTATCTGCCTCGCTCCCGCGTCCTCAACGCGCTGAACGACGGCGCCATGCGGCTTCACCCTCTGCTGCGAGAGGCCCTGAGCTTCAATTTCGTCTGCATTCTGCGTAAGCCGCCTGACGCTTCGGACCCACGCCAATGACACTCCAGACTCCCGACCCCGCACGCACACCACCGCCGGATGAGCGCAAGCAGCGCGTTGCCGAATTCTGGGAGCGTGCCTCGTGCGGGGAGGACCTCTACCTGCGCGGAAACCAATCCGAGGACTACAAGGCCCAATGCGACATCCGGTATGAGTTGGAGCCGTACATTCTGCGTTTCATCGATGCGGAGCGCTGGCGCGGAAAGAAGGTGCTCGAGGTCGGCGTCGGCCTCGGCAGCGACCATGAGTGGCTCGTACGGCATGGAGCAAAGCTCAGCGGGATCGATCTGACGGCGCGAGCCATCGAGCATACGAGGCACCGGCTCGCCCTGCTCGGTCTGAGCTCCGAGCTTTCGGTCGGCGATGCCGAAGCGTTGCCATTTCCGGATGGCACCTTCGATATGGTGTATTCGTGGGGCGTCATCCACCATTCGCCGGACACGAGAAAGGCTGCGAGCGAGATTTTGAGGGTCTTGAAACCCGGTGGCACCTTCAAGGTCATGATCTATCACACGTGGAGCCTCGTCGGCCTGATGCTTTGGGTGCGATACGCCCTACTCAAGGGCCGCCCTTCGACATCCATGACGGAAATCTACGCAAAATATCTCGAGAGCCCCGGCACCAAGGCCTACACGCGCACCCAAGCGAGCGAGCTGTTTGCGGATGCTCGGTCGCGTACGGAGGTCGTGCTCACCCATGGCGACCTTTTGACGAGTGGGGCTGGGCAACGCCATCAGGGTGCCCTCCTCTCGCTCGCCCGGCATGTGTGGCCGAGATGGCTGCTTCGCCGGCTCGCCAAGGGCAATGGGCTGTTTCTTCTCATCGATGGACAGAAGCTGCCAGCCCCGGCGGGCAGGCTGGACCAATAGCAGGACGATGGTGGTTCACGCATATCTCTCCAGGCTGCGCCGCGGACTGCGCAAGCCGCCGCGCTATATCGCCGAGCGGATCATCCGGGAGGCGCGCAGCCAGGCCGAGCGGCAACTGTCGCCGTTGCGCATCGCCCGGGCGACGCCGTTGGCGCTCGCGCGCCGCGAAGGTCACGCCGATGTGGACGCTTGGTGGGACGCCGTCGGGCTGCGCCCTTCTCTTACCGCAAGCCGCATCACACGTGCCGACCTCGACCGGATTTGCCCTGGTGACAGCGCAGCGATCTTCGCCGCGGCCGAGCGCGCGCTCGCACACGAGGTCGATCTCTTGGGCTCCGGCCCCGTGCAACTCGGCGAGCACATCGATTGGCACCGCGATTTCAAAACGGGGCACCGCTGGCCAGCCGCCTATTGCAAGGCGATCGAGTACAACAATCTCGATCAGCCGAGCGATGTGAAGGTGCCTTGGGAGCTGTCGCGCATGCAATGGCTCGTCCCGGCCGGACAGGCTTACGCGCTATCCGGCGAGGATCGCTATGCGGCAGCCGTCCGCGACGTCATCGACGATTGGATCGCGGAGAACCCCTACGCCAACTCCATCAACTGGGCGTGCACGATGGATGTCGCGCTCCGCCTCATCACATGGAGCTGGCTCTTCCACGTCTTCAAGGCGAGCGCAGCCTGGTCCGATCGTGCGTTCCGTGCACGATTTCTCCAGTCGCTCTATCTGCACGGTGACTTCACGGCGAGGCATCTCGAGAAGTCGGACGTCAACGGCAATCACTATACGGCAGATGCCGCAGGCTTGGTCTTCGCCGGCATGTTCTTCGGCGGCGAGGGCGAGCCCGCACGGTGGACGGACCTCGGCTGGCGCATTCTCGGCGAGGAGCTGCCGAGGCAAGTCTTCGCCGACGGCGTCGATTTCGAAGCGTCCGTGCCCTATCACCGCCTGGTGCAGGAGCTATTTCTCCTGCCAGCGCTCTATCGGTTGCGGCTCGGCCTCGAGGTGCCGCGCGCTTATCGCGACCGGCTCTGCGCGATGGCGTCCTTCACCGCCGCCTATTCCCGGGCCGACGGCAGCGTGCCCTACTGGGGCGACGCCGACGATGCGCGGACGCTGCCGTTCCGCGCCCAACCCATCAACGACCATCGCTACCTCGTCGGGATCGTCGGCTGCGCCTTCGATGCTCCCGAGTTGCTTGAGCAGTTCTCAGGCCCGCGATCGGAGCTCTTCTGGCTGCTCGGCGCGGACGCCGCGAGCTCCCTCCCCGATCGCGATCGGCCCCCTGCCGGCGTCCAGTGCTCGTCGGCCTTCACCGAGGGGGGATTCTACGTCCTGCGCAGCGATCGCGATCACGTCTTCGTCGATTGCGGACCCGTCGGCCTCGCTGGCCGCGGCGGCCATGGCCACAACGATCTTCTCTCTTTCGAAGCCGTCCTCGACGGAGCACACCTCGTCACCGATTGCGGAGCCTATCTCTATACGGCCGATTTCAAGTCGCGTAACGCCTTCCGATCCACCGCCTACCACAACACGCCACGGATCGACGGCGAGGAGATCAACCGCTTCTTCGGGCCGCGAGACCTTTGGACTCTGCGCAATGACGCCCGCCATCGGGTCGACGAGGTGTCGTTCACCGAGACGCACAGTCGCCTCGTCGCTGGCCATTCCGGCTACGAGCGGCTGTCCTCGCCAGTGCGCGTTAGCCGGACGTTCGAGCTCGACCACGAACGCCATCGTTTGACGATCCACGACGACTTCAGTGGCGCCGGAGTGCACACGATCGAGATGCCGTTGCATCTCTCGCCAGGTGTCACGGCTGCGCTCGAGGCGACCCGCGTACGGCTGACGGCGGGCAACCGGGCCTTCGTCGTGACCTGGTCCGACGCATCCGATTGGCAGGCGAGCATCGAGCCTGCGCGCGTCTCGCCGAGCTACGGCGTCGTCGTGCCGTCCGAGCGACTGGTTTTCCGGCGCGCTGACGTGCTGCGCCCGTTGACCGTCACGATCGAGCCTGCATGATCGAGCCGCGTACAATCGACGAGGGGCCAACGGCCCAGGCGACGGGGATCGCTGCGCGCCTGCGCAAGGAGCTCGTGGTCCATCGCGGCATGATCCGCAACGTGCTGCCGATGCTCGGCGCCCGCGGCTTCGTCATCGTCTGTGGCATTGCCTCGAGCATCATCACGGCGAAGGTCCTCGGCCCCGAAGGCCGAGGCTCGTACTTCTACATCGTCACGCTCGCACAACTGGCGACCCAGATCGGCAATCTGGGCCTCGCCTCGAGCAACACCTATGTCGCCGCTCAGAACCGGAATTCAGCCGGCGCGTTGGCGGCGAACAGCTTCTGGATCGCTCTCACGCTCGGTGGCATCGCGACCATCGTCACCGTCGCCTTCCAGATGGCGACCGGCCGGCCCGACCGGGCGGCGCTCGCTGTCGTGCTGATCGTGCTCGTGCCGTGCCTGATCTACGGCCTGCTCGCATCCAGCATTCTCATCGGCGCGGGCCGGGCGAAAGCCTACAATGTGTTCATGTTGGTCAATACGGGCCTGCAGCTGATCGCCATCATCGTGGTCGGCCTGACCTATGGCACCGTCTCGGCGATGCTGTGGGTCTCTGCCGGGGCGTCGCTCGCGGCATCGGCGATGCTGATGTGGATGATCGCGCGCCGCGGACCGGTGACCTGGCGCTTCGACCGGGAGCTGCTCGGACGCGAGATGGGCTTTGCCTCACGGGTCTATCTCGCCACGCTCCTGCAGTTCGCGGTGTCACGCTTGAACGTCATGATCCTCGATCACACGAGTGGTGCCACCGCAGTCGGCCAATACTCGATCGCGGTGCAGTTCTTCGACACACTGCTGGTACTACCCGCGACCACGGCCATGCTGCTGTTCCCCGACCTCGTGCGAAGCGAGGCGGCCGATAGACTGGGCAGGACAATGCAGGTCGCTCTCGCTATGGGCGCTCTCATGACGCTCGTGGCGGTCGCTTTCGTCGCGATCTCGCCCTGGCTCATTCCGCTCATGTTCGGGCCGGGCTTCAAGGACGCGATCGAGGTCGTGCGCTGGATGATGCCGGGGCTCGTCGCCTTCAGCGTGCTCAACATCGTCTCCCAGTACCTGGCCGCAGCGCGTATTCCCTTCTCCAACCTTCTCGTCTGGATGATCAGTCTGCCGGTGCTCGGCATCCTCGCGGGCATGCTCATTCCAGTGTGGGGCGCGGCCGGTGCGGCGGCGGCCCTCTCCATAACCTATGTCCTCCTGGCCGCGGCCATCGCGCTCCTGGCGCTGGCGCAGCATCGGACGTCAGCTCGAGCGGTACAGTGATGGATGCCATTCTCGCCACCTATCCTCTGTCGGCGGGCTTTCAAGAGCGCTTGACCACCCTTGTCGATCCGGCGTCCATCCGCCTGAGCCTGAGCGAGCTGAGGACCCTGCCGCCCGCCACCATGCTGCGCAAGCTTCGGTCGCTGCGCGTCAAGCGGCTCTTCATCCCGCTCGAGGACGAAAGCAGTGCGGCGCTGCTTCCCGTGCTCAAGCTGGTCGCGGCGGTCGTGCCGGCCGAGTCCTACCTCGTGCTCGACGGAGAGATGCGACAGCAGCCGTTCACACGCCTCGGCGTGCCACCGTCTCTGGCCCGCCTCGGTCAAGCGACCGTTGCCGCCAACCTCGCTGTCCGCCGTGCCCGCAAGGAGGCGACGGCGCTTCTCAACACCCCGCGCTCGGCGGCGAGCGGGACGGGCAAGCCCGAAATCCTGTTCCTCAATGCGAACCTCTGGTTCGGCGTCAAAGCCGGGGGCTCGGTCGGCCATATCTCCGGCGTGGTCAACGGCTTCCTCGATCTCGACTACGACGTCGACTATCTCTCCGTCGGCGGTCGTCTGCTCGTGAAACCGGCAGCGCGCTACAAACCTCTGACCGCGCCGGCGCATTTCGGGATGCCGTGGGAAGCCAATTACTACCGCTTCCACTTCGATGCCGTCGCCCAGGTGGACAAGCATATCGGCGAGACGTCGTCGGCGCTCATCTATCAGCGGATGTCGATTGCGAACTTTACCGGCGTCGCCGCATCGCGCCGGCTCAACGTGCCGCTCATTCTCGAATACAACGGCTCGGAGGCGTGGGTCGCGCGCAATTGGGACCGGCCGCTGCGCTATCAGTCTCTCGCGGAGGACATCGAGGCCGTGTGCCTGCGCCACGCGCACCTCGTCGTAACCGTCTCGGATGTGCTGCGCGACGAGTTGATCAGTGGCGGCGTGGCGCCGGAGCGCATCGTCACCTATCCCAACTGCATCGATCCCGAGACCTTCGATCCCGGCCGCTTCCCGGCCGCGAGCCGCGCCGATCTGCGCAAGCGTCACGGCATTCCCGAGGACGCCATCGTCGCGACGTTCATCGGCACCTTCGGGCAATGGCACGGCGCGCCCGTGCTGGCCGAGGCCGCTCGCACGCTGCTCGACGCGCATCCGGACGAGGTCAAGGCCCGCAAGCTGCACTTCTTGCTCGTCGGCGACGGCGTCAAGATGGCGGATGTCCGCAACGCGCTTGGCCCGCATCAATTCGGTCCGCATGTCACGTTGACCGGCCTCGTTCCGCAGCACGAGGCTCCGGCCTATCTTGCCGCGTCCGACATTCTCTGCTCGCCGCACGTGCCCAACTCCAACGGAACGCCGTTCTTCGGCTCCCCAACCAAGCTCTTCGAGTACATGGCGATGGGGAAAGCCATCATCGCCTCCGACCTCGATCAAATCGGCGAGGTTCTCGCCGGCTCGCCGCACATTCGCGCCCTCGATCCGGGCGCCCGACCCCGCGAAGGCCAGCCGGCCCTACTCGCGACGCCGGGCTCGAGTGCCGATATCGTCGATGGACTGCGCTTCCTCGCCGGCGATCTCGAATGGCGGCAGACGCTCGGCAGGAGTGCCCGGGCGCTCGCGCTCGCGAAGTACACATGGCGCCACCACGTCGAGGCCATCCTCGACGGCGCCCGGGCCAACGGATTGATCCGGTCATGACCGCTGGGGCACAGGCGATGCCGGCCCGACAGACGGGAGGGAGCCAGCGACCGCTCGACGAGGGCATCGTGCCTGCGCTTCTGCCGCCGGCGCTGGTCTGGACACTCGCCGTCCTCATGTTCGTGCTCACGGCCTCGAACGGCGTGCCGTACCGCATCAGCTCCGGCTTCTACGTCGTTCTCATCGCACCGCTCGTCATTTTCGCGCGTGGTCCTGCAGCGGTTCTGCGAGCTGCCGAAACCGGCCCGAGCCGGACGATCTTCTACGCTCTTCTCATGTTTGGAGCGGCGAACCTCGCAAGCACCGCGATTACGCCGAACGCCGACACGATGTCCGGGCTCCTCGAGCGAAGCCTGCTCCCCATTCTCGTCTACCTGTCGATGATCGGAATAGGCTTGTCACGGAGGGACCAGCGGCTCTTCAGCCTCGCCGTTTGTGTCGGCGGCCTCATCATGTTCGTGCGCGGTGCGCTCGCCTACTACGCCGAGTTCGGCATTCCCAACCTGAGCACGATCCTGTGGTCGCGATACCAAGTCGACCGCATCGCGGGGTTCGAGACCGCGACCGTCGGCAACGTCACCCATATGGGGAGCTACGTCGCCCTGCTGTTGCCCATGCTCATCGTCGCGCTCGTCAAACTGGAGCCCAGCAGGTCTCAGAAAGCACTGATCTGGGCGACGCTCGTTCTTGGTCTCGCCAATCTCGTCGTCGCCGGCTCCCGTGCCGGGATGATCGTGGTGATCGGCATGTCTGCGATCCTCATCTATTGCGTCGCGTCACGACGAACGCTGATCCGGCTCGCCCTCGCGGCGGCGGTCATTGCCACGATCGTCACCGTGTCGGGTCTTACAGCAGGCAATTCCGAGATCGTCGAGCGGTTCGTCCCCAGCGCTGCAGGGCACGTCGACGGCAGCGTCGTCGAGCGGCTCGACTCGATGGTGATCGGATGGAACGTGTTCCTGGACAACCCGCTGTTCGGCGTGGGGCCGGAGATGTCGCCACAGTTCAACATCTACGGCATTCCGCATATGTCGATCCTCCACCAGCTGTCGGAGCTCGGACTGTTCGGTGGCTTGGCCTTCACATGGCTCAACATCGTCGTGCTCAACGCGTTCCGCAAAGCCGTCTTGCAGGCATCACGCGGTCAGGGCTACTTCGAGCTGCTTTGGCTGATCGGTCCCACGGCCTGGCTGACCGTCGGCCTGTTCTCGGGCATCGTGTTCAACATGAGCCCGGCGTTGGTGTGGGTCGGAATCTCGCACGGCATGTTGGCGCTGAGCGCAGCGCATATCCACGCCGATGAGGCGCCGCGGCCCGCGCTGTCGATCGTCCGCGTTTTCAAGAGCCTGCGCCACGCATGAAGGCGATGCGTATTTTGGCTCGATCTGCCTTGCTGCTGGTGCTGACGATGCCCGGCAGCATCGTGGCCAGCGCTGACAACATCGCGGGCGGCGCAACAGTTACGTTCTCCGAGCCACCGCTCTACGCGCTCACGGCCGACTCCGGCGATGCGCAACAGCTGACTGACGGCCGCGAGGTCGAGGGTACGATGTGGCTGTCGCAGGAGGCTGTCGGGTGGATCGCAGGGCCAAAGCCGATCGAGATCGAAATCGATCTCATCAAGGCACAGCCGCTGGGCAGCCTCTGCCTGCACACGTCACGCCGATCCGAGGCCGGCGCTGCTTTTCCGACACGCGTCGACATCTTCGTCGGGACCGAGCCCTCGGGCTTTGGCTGGGCGGGACGGCTGACACCCTTTGCGGAGGCGGGGCCGGGCGAGTACCTCGCGCGCTCGTTCTGCTCGCCGGCCTTGCAGCTGATCGGGCGCTATGTGCGACTGATGATTCAAATGCGTGGCAGCTTCTTCTTCACCGACGAGATCACCATAGAGCCGGTTGGCGCCGGTGCGCACCCGGCGACGTCTCTCATTCCCGAAACCGATCTGCGCGCCTTTGCGCTCGAGCAAGAGGGTGTCGTGCGATCGATCGCCGAGCTCGGGCAAAGTCTCGATGGCGACGTGACCGCCACCGCCCAGTTGCAGGAGCTCGGACGCGAGGTCGACGGCCCAGCCGGCACGATCGATCGCGCCAAGTTGCAAGGTCTCGATCGCCAACTCCGGCAGATCGTCCGGGAGTCCCGTGCAGCGCGCAACGAAACCTTCACCGCAGAGTTCTGCGATCCCTGGGCTCTCGCCACAGCATTCGACGGACGGCCATTGACCGAAGCCCCGGAGACGCTCGAGATCGCGGCATCGAGCCACCGCGTCGTCAGCGTCGCCTTCGCGCATGCCGCGGACCGCGACATCGACGTGTCCGTGTCGGCTTTCGTCGAGGGCGAGGGCGCGGATGCTATCGCCGTCAAGCTCTCGCAGGTTGCCATCGTCACCCGCGCCGACGGCGTGCGCTTGAGCGATGCGCTGCTGCCGCTGGCCGGCGGCCCGCTCACCGTGCCGATGGGAGAGACGCGCCAGCTGTGGATCGATCTCGAGGCGAAGGCGCCAATTTCGCGGGCGCTGCACCTGACGTTGCGGATCGATGCTCGCGCTGCGACGGGAGAGCAAAAGACGCTCACCCGGCCGCTCCTCGTCTATTCCCTGCCTGTCCAGCCGAAGGCGCCGCTGACGACGGTTTGGGGGTATCTCGACTCGAGGCCAATCAAGGACCATCCGCGCGCCGCGGCGCTCGACATGCTGGCGCACGGCGTGACCGCTGCCGTCATTCCAGCGGGCTACAGTCTACCCTGGCCACAGACGCCGGATGCCGCCATCGACTATCGGGCATTCGACCGCGTGATGCAGGATCTCGCCGGCCACCAGCAAGTCCTGTTCTTCCTCTCGCTCAACGAGGGGTCAGGTTTTCGGGAGCAACTTGGTTCGGATGTCTTGAGCGATCGCTGGCGAGGCGCGCTCACGGACTGGATCGGAAAGTGGACGGCGCGGCTTCGCCGGCAGGGGTACGGCCCCGACCGCTACGCCTTCTATCCGGTCGACGAGCCCATGACTCCCGGCGATCTTAAGATGCTCGTTGCAGTTTCGCGTCTCATCAAATCGGTCGATCCGTCACTGCGCATCTACGCGACGATCCACGATCCAAAGGCCCTCATCCCCCAGGTCGTCGATGCGGTCGACATCTTTCAGCTGAATGGCCCGGCTCTTTCGAGCGAAACCGTCGCACACCTCAAGAACCTCGGCAAGACTGTCGCGAGCTACGCCACGAGCGGTGGCGGCAAAAGCGGATCGCCCGAGACCTTCTACCGCGCGCTCGGCTGGGACGCGTTCGCACAAGGCCTCGACGGGTTCGGCTTCTGGGCCTACGCCGATACGGGCGTCTCCGGAACCGCCTGGAGCGACATCGACGACGTGCGCCCGGACTTCGCGGTCGTCTACGACGGTGACCGCGAGATCGTCTCGTCGAAACGCTGGGAAGCCTGGCGCGACGGCGCCGAGGACTACACATTGCTCACCGCCGCCCGCGACGCCGCCGCGGACGGGGAGACGCGCGCTGTCATCACGGCACTCACCCGATCCGCGCAGCAGGCCGGCTACACGGAGACGGCGCTTGCGCCCATACGCAAACGGCTCCGTCTCATCGCCGAAACCGGCCACGATCCATCCGAGCCCATCTCGCAATGAAACAAGTTCTCCAATCTCTGCGCTCCGGCGCGACTGAGGTCATCGACGCGCCTTGCCCTTCGGTCCCGGCTGGCCATCTTCTCATCCGGTCGTCGCACTCCGTCGTCTCGACCGGCACGGAGCGGATGCTGATCGAGTTCGGCAAGGCCGGCTTCATCGACAAGGCCCGGCAGCAGCCCGACAAGGTCCGCATGGTGCTGGACAAGATGCGCACGGACGGCATCGGCACGACGATCCGCGCGGTCCGCAACAAGCTCGATCAGCCGATCGCGCTCGGCTACAGCAACGCCGGCACGGTTCTTAAGGTCGGCGACGGCGTGACGGGGTTCAAGCCCGGCGATCGCGTCGCCTCGAACGGCAAGCACGCGGAGATCGTGTGCGTGCCCAAAAACCTTTGCGCCAAGGTTCCCGATCCCGTCGCGGACGAGGCCGCGGCCTTCACGACGCTGGGCGCCATCGCGCTGCAGGGCGTGCGTTTGGCCATGCCGACGATCGGTGAGACCTTTGCGGTCGTCGGCCTTGGTCTCATCGGGCTCCTGACCGTGCAGCTGCTCAAAGCCCACGGCTGTCGCGTCATCGGCATCGACCTTGATCAAAGCCGTCTCGAGCTCGCCCGCTCGTTCGGGGCCGAGACCATCAACGCCGGGACATCAGGCGATGTCGAGGGCGAGGCCTTTGCCTTCACGCAAGGACGCGGTGTCGATGGCGTTCTGGTGACCGCTTCGACCAGCTCGAGCAAACCGATCCAACAATCCGCCCGCATGTGCCGCAAGCGCGGCCGGATCGTGCTCGTCGGCGTCACCGGGCTCGAGCTCTCGCGTGCCGATTTCTACGAGAAGGAAATCACCTTCCAGGTCTCCTGCTCCTACGGCCCCGGGCGCTATGACCCGACTTACGAGGACAAAGGCCAGGACTACCCGCTCGGCTTCGTCCGCTGGACCGAGCAGAGGAATTTCGAGGCGGTGCTCGACCTCATGGCCGAGCAGCGGCTGAACATGGCGGCCCTCGTCTCGCATCGATTTCCGATCGCCGAGGCGGAACGGGCCTACGAGATCGTCGCGGGCGATGAGCCCTCGCTCGGCGTCATGCTGACCTATCCCGCGCTCGACGGCCCCGCCCCCGCCGTCACGGCGCGCACGGTGGCGATCGTGCGTAACGTTGGGGAGAAGGCGCCTCCCGCACCGCGAACGGGAGCCCCCTCCGTCGGCATTATCGGTTCGGGGAGCTATGCGACGGGCGTGCTCATCCCCGCACTGAAGAAGGCCGGCGCGTCGCTCAAGACCATCGCCTCGGGCATGGGGCTCAGCGCCGCACACGCCGGCCGCAAGTTCGGCTTCGAAGCGGCGACAACCGATATCGAGAGCCTGTTGAGCGACAGCGCTCTCGACGCCATCGTCATCGCCACCCGTCACGACACCCACGCGGTTCTGGTCGCCAAGGCGCTCGACGCCGGCAAGCACGTCTTCGTCGAGAAGCCCCTCGCCCTCGACCAGGCTGGCATCGACACCGTGGACAGAGCCTATCGCGCCGCGTCTCGCTCTGGTCGCGACTCCATTCTGATGGTGGGGTTCAACCGCCGCTTTGCGCCGCTCGTCGCGCGGATGCAGACGCTGCTCGCAACTGTTCGCGAGCCGCGGTCGATCATCATGACGGTCAATGCCGGCCGCATCCCGAAGGAGCACTGGAGCCAGAGCCAGGATGCGGGCGGCGGCCGGATCGCCGGCGAGGCCTGTCACTTCATCGACCTCGCCCGCTTCATCGCCAGCGCGCCGATCGTCTCGCAGCACATCCAGCCGATGCGCTCGGAAACGGCCGATACCGCGACGTTGACGCTCGGCTTCGCGGACGGCTCGACGGCCGCGATCCACTACTTCGCCAACGGTGACCGCCGCTTCGGCAAGGAGCGCATCGAGGTCTTCACGGGCGGACGCATTCTCGCCCTCGACAATTTCCGGCGCCTCAGGGGCTATGGCTGGCCGGGCAACGCGTCCAAATCGGCCTGGAAGCAGGACAAGGGACAGGAGGCGTGCGCGGCGGCTTTCCTCGCGGCCATCGCATCGAACATGCCCGCGCCGATCCCCTATGACGAGATCATCGAAGTCAGCCGGGCGACCGTCGATATCGCCAGTGCGGCGGTATGAGAGCGATCGCCGGCTGAGCGATATGTCCGCGTCATCTCCATCACGAGTTTCGTCCAGCAAAGGGCTCTCCGCCGCCTTGCGTCTCATTCGCACCGTGCGTCACTTGAAGCCCGTGCAAATCTACGGGCGGGTGCTGACGCGTCTGCCGGCGAAACCCGCAGCGCGGCAGCCGACGCCCGGCCGGCGCCGGGTGACGGGCCCATGGGTCGCGCCGATCGAACGGCCGCGCTCGCTCATCGATCGCTGGCACGTCCGCTTCCTGAACGAGACCGGCGAGATCTCTCAGCCCTCGCAATGGAACGCTCCCGAGCGCGCCAAGCTCTGGACTTACAATCTGCACTACTTCGACGACCTGACGCGCTCGGCCGACGACACGCATCGCTCGCTGCAGCGGGAGCTTGTCGCGCGATGGATCGACGAGAACGCGATCGGCAGCGGCAACGGCTGGGAGCCTTATCCAACCTCGCTCAGACTCGTGAGCTGGATCAAGTGGTCGCTTGGCGGCGTAGCGCTCGAACCCGCTTGGCAGAGCAGCCTCGCCGATCAGGCCCGCTGGCTCCGCCGTCACATCGAATGGCATCTGCTCGGCAACCATCTCCTCGCCAATGCCAAGGCGCTGATCTTCGCCGGTCTCTTCTTCGACGGCGCCGAGGCCGGCGAGTGGTTGTCGAAGGGCTTGTCGATCCTCGCCCACGAGCTCGACGAGCAGATCCTCGACGATGGGGCGCATTTCGAGCTGTCGCCCATGTATCACGCGATCATGCTCGAGGATCTGCTCGATCTGGCCAATGCCGCGCGGGCCTACGGCATCCAAGCATCCCCGCTCGACCGGATCGCGGCGCTGACCACACGCATGCGGACGTGGCTCGCCGCCATGTGCCATGCCGATGGCGAGCCGGCGTTCTTCAACGACACGGCCTTCGGCATCGCCCCCAGACGCGGTGAGATCGAGGACTATGCGAAGCGACTGGGCTTGCCGTCCGCGCCAGGGATCGGGACCCTCACCCACCTCGAAAGCTCGGGCTACGTCCGCGCGACCCGCGGCGGCGCCACGCTCATTCTCGATGCCGCAGCCATCGGGCCCGACTACCTGCCGGGTCACGCGCATGCCGATACGCTGGCCTTCGAGCTCTCGTTCGGCCGCGAGCGTGTGATCGTCAACAGCGGAACCTCGACCTATGCGCCCGGCGCCCTGAGGAAGTGGCAGCGATCGACGGCCGCCCACAGCACCGTCGAGATCGACGGCGCCGACTCGTCGGAGGTGTGGGCGAGCTTCCGGGTCGCCCGCCGGGCCCGCGTGCATGATGTCGGCGTGACGGAAAGCGGTTCCGAGATCGTGGTGCGAGCAGCGCACGACGGCTATCGCCGTCTGCGCGGCCGCCCCATACATCGCCGCAGCTGGCGCCTGCGTGAAGGCCAGCTCGAGATCACCGATACGGTCGACAGCAGCGCCCAGCATTCCTGCATCGCGCGCTTCCACTTGGGCCCGCAGGTGCGGGCGGCAATCTCGGCCGGCGGCCGCAAGGGTACGCTCAGATTGGCCGACGGCCGCACCATCGCCTGGAGCACGAGCCATGAGGCGACGATCGTTCCCGGCACTTGGTATCCCGAATTCGGCAAAGCCGTGCCGACGACGACGCTGGCTGTTCCGTTCGCCAGCACCTGTTGCACCACGCTCGATTGGACGCCGTGAGCCTCAACGAGATAACTCCTGTCACCGCCGCCGATCGGCCGCCCGAGCTGCCGTTGGTCGTCGATCTGGACGGCGCGGTGCTGCGGTCCGCCGCCATTCAGCACACGGTGTTCGGAGCGTTCCGGCACGGTCCGGCCTATCTCTGGCGCAACCCGGGCTTTCTGCTGTCGGGCGTCGAGGCTCTGAAGCGAGTCCTGATCAAACAAGCAGTGTTGGATAGCGAGACGTGGCCGGTCCGAGCCGACGTCATCGAATACCTCGAGTCCGAAGCAGCCCGCCATCGCCGCATCATCCTCGTCACGCAAGCCGATCGAATCGTCGCCGATGCCATGCTCGCGCGGTTCCCCTTCATCGACTCCGTGATCGTCGCCGGATGCGCCTCAGACCAGGCGGGCACGAAGGCGGAGCTGCTCGCCGAGCGATTTCCCGGAGGCTTCATCTACGCGGGCGACCCGGCTCGCGATGGGGACGTGTGGGCGATCGCGGACGGCAAGGTCATGGTCTCCTCGGCCCCGGCATCGCAAGCCGCAGCGGGCGAGGCCATCACGACATTTCCTGTGCAGCCCGTGGCCATGCGGGCGATCCGGAAGTGCTTGCGCCTGCACCAGTGGGCCAAGAACGGCCTCGTGTTTCTTCCGGCCTTGCTCGACGGCAAGGCCGGCGATGCGTCCGCTTGGCTCTATGCCAACTTGGGATTCCTGGCGCTGAGCTTCGTCGCGTCCGCGACCTACGTCGTCAACGACCTTTGGGATCTCTCGGATGATCGTCGCCATTGGTCGAAGAGCAAGCGCCCGCTGGCCAGCGGCGAGGTTCAGCTCGCGCACGCGGTCGGCGTGGCCGGAGTGCTGCTCGCCATCGGCTTTCTGCTTGCGCTCGCCGTCAATTGGCAATCAACACTGTTGCTGGTTGCATATGCCATTGGTACACTGAGCTATTCATTGGGCTTGAAGCGCATTCCCCTGCTCGACGTCCTGGTCCTGGCGAGCCTGTTCACACTGAGGCTTGGGATGGGGATGACCCTGACGGACGCAAAGTCCTCGTATTGGCTCTTGGTGTTCTCCATGTTCGTGTTCACTTCCCTCAGCGCCGCCAAACGTCATACGGAGGTCCGGCGGCAGATCGAGAAGGGCAAGAGCACCAGCCGCCGCGGCTATATCGCCACCGATCTTCCACTTCTCCTGGGGTTCGGCCTGGCCTCGATGTTCGCAGCCCTGCTGATCTCGGTTCTCTACTTGATCGAGGATGCCTTCCCGAGCGGCTTCTATTCCGAGCCCAAATACCTCTGGCTCATACCGGTCCTGCTGTCGTTGTTCCTCGGCCGCATCTGGCTGCTCAGTCAGCGCGGCGAGCTGAACGACGATCCTGTCGAGTTCGCCGTCACGGATCGCATCAGCTTGATCCTCGGGGCGCTCATGTCCGCCAGCCTCGTCGTGGCGCTGTTCGCATGAAGGACCTCGGCGAAAATCCGACCCCCGCGGCACGCGTGGCCATGGCCGGCGAGATCGAGCCGCGCGGCGCATGGCAGCTCATGGCACTGCCGCGATCGGAACGTGCGGTCTACATCTGGCTGAGCGTCTGGACCCTCGTCTATCTCGTGTACCACGCGACGATGGGACCTGAGCCGCTGCATTTCAGTCATATCGAGCTTGGTCGCCACCTGCTCTTCGGCGATCCCATCGTCGCTCCAGCGCATCCCATGTTCGGCTACGCGATCATCATAGCCGCACTCGGACCGTGGACCCTGCTCTTCAATGCGGCGATCGGATGGATCGGGTTCGTGCTCGCCTACCGCTGGCTCGGCCTCGGGCGCATGCCGGCATCCTTGGTTCTCTATGCGGCGATCGTCGCCTATGCCGGCATGATCTCCAGTTGGAATGACCATGCCCCCTGGCTCGGCTTGGTGATGCTGAGCCTTGCATTCTTCCAGCGATATGGCGATCGCGGCCCGATTGCCGGCCTTGCCGTGGGCCTTCTCTGGGGCATGGCCTACAATATCCGCTCCGAGGCCTTGCTTCTCTTTCCGCTCTACCTCGCGACGCAGGCTGGTCTGGAAGCTTTCGGATACGCGCCCCGGCGCTTCAAATGCCACGCCGCCGCGCTCGCTACCTTCCTGATGTGCATGGTGCCCTGGGCGATCTACACGACCTCCGTGTTGGGCAAGTACACGCCGGGCACGACACATAGCTGGTCGGTTGCCTACTACAGCCTCGGGCTGGTCCCCAACAATCCGTACAACATCGTCACGCAAGACGAATGGATTGCCGATCGCGCGGCGGAATTCGGTGAGCCGTCACCATGGACGGAACGGTCCAATGAGCACTTCCAGAAAGAGTTCGTGCAGCTGATCGCCTCGGATCCAGTCTTCTTCATGAAAAAGATGGTCTGGGGAGTCTACACGTTCGTTCGTTTCGGTCCCTACGTTCCAAATCTCAAGTTGCTCGCGGGCAATCAACCCGCCGACCAAATGCGCGTACGCTTGGCCTTTCGGGATTTGGCGTCGACCCTCCACATTCCGCGCTTCATGTGGAGCGCGAGCATGCAGGCTCTGCCGGCCCCCTCGCCCAGCCCGACTTCCGTGATCGAGGGGATGCTCGCGGCCATATCGCACCTGATCGAGAAGAGTCTCATGCTCGCCTGTCTCGTGGCCCTGGCACAGACGGCGTGGCTGATGCTCAGGCCCGCAACGGTCTTGCATCTGGGCGCGCCTCTGACCTATGCGGTCTCGACAATCGCCCTCACCTTGTTCGTCTCGGCAGTCTTTCTGCCGACCACGCGTATGAGCACCGTGCCGTTCGTGTTCTCAGCGGTACTTCTCCAGGCCTTGCGGTGCGATCGCAAGCAGCGATCGGGATCGCCCCGCTACGCGGCAGGACAGCCGTCTGCTGCCGAATAATCCACTGCCCGCCTCGGTACGAGGCGGCGCTTGAGGCTTCAGTCTTCCAGCGCATGCACATCCTGTTTCTGACCGATAACTTCCCGCCCGAGGTCAACGCCCCGGCATCGCGGAGCTACGAGCATTGCCGCGACTGGGTGCGGCAGGGTCACAAGGTGACGGTCATCACCGGCGCTCCGAACTTTCCGGCGGGGCGTGTCTTCAAGGGCTACAAGAACCGCCTCTGGTCGCGCGAGACCGTCGACGGCATCGGGGTGATCCGCGTCTGGACGTTCATCACGGCGAACGCGGGGACCGTGCTCAGAACCATCGACTACGCGAGCTTCATGGCGGCCGCGTTCCCCGCGGCGCTCCTCGTGCGCAATGTCGATATCGTCGTCGGTACCTCGCCGCAGCTCTTCACGCCGTGTGCCGGGCTCGCCGCCGCCGTGCTCAAGCGGCGGCCGTTCGTCTTCGAGCTGCGCGATCTGTGGCCTGCCTCCATCAAGGCGGTCGGTGCCATGGGGAATTCGCGCATCCTGTCCTGGCTCGAAGCTCTCGAGATGATGCTCTATCGCAACTCCGACCACATCGTCAGCGTGACGAACGCCTTCCGGGAGAACCTGGTCGAGCGCGGCATTCCCCGCGACAAGATCAGCGTGACGATGAACGGCGCCGACTTGAGCCGCTTCCGCCCGCAGTCCCGCGACGAGGAGCTGGCCGCTAAGCTCGGGCTCAAGGGCAAATTCGTCGCCGGCTACGTCGGAACGCTCGGCATGGCGCACGGGCTTGCCACGATCGTCGAGGCCGCGCGCCTCGTACAAGCGCGGCCAGATGCCCGTGACATCCATTTCCTGCTGCTCGGCGATGGGGCCGAGAAGGAGCCACTGAAAAAATTGTGCGCGGAGAGCGGCATCACGAACGTCACCTTTCTCGACAGTGTGCCGCGGAGCGAGGTCGCGCGCTACTGGTCGCTACTCGACGTGTCGATCGTGCATCTGAAGCGCCAGCCGCTGTTTACGACGGTCATTCCCTCGAAGCTGTTCGAGTGCATGGCCATGGGCATACCGGTGCTGCACGGGGTCGAAGGCGAGTCGGCCGAGCTCGTCGAGCACGAAGGATTCGGGCTCGCCTTCGAGCCTGAGAATGCCGCGGCGCTAACCGAGCGCCTGCTCGAGCTTGCCCGAGCTCCCGATCTTCGCCGGGAGCTTTCGCGCCGCGGTATCGAGGCCGCACCCCGGCATGACCGTTCCCATCTTGCGCACGAGCTTCTCGAGACGCTCGCCCGCGTCGCGGCCGCCCACAGCGGCCGGTTGAGCCCCGCCTGAATCTCTATCCCCCCAGCCTTGTCCCTTCCGTTCGTAGGAGTACCCCGATGACGACCCACAAGCGTTTCTCGTCCTGCTGCATCATAGGCCTCGGCTACATCGGCCTACCGACCGCCGTCGTCGTCGCCCGCACCGGCATGAAGGTGATCGGCGTCGATATCAACAAGCGGGTCGTCAAGCTCGTCAATGCGGGTCAGAGCCCGATCGAGGAGCCGGGCTTGCCCGAAGCCCTCTCCGAGCTGGTCGGCAACGGTCTGATCACGGCCTCGACGGAACCGCAGCACGCCGATGTCTACATCATCGCCGTGCCGACGCCGTTCACGGGCGGCTACAAGCCCGATCTCTCCTATGTCGAGGCCGCGACGCGCTCGATCGCGCCGGTTCTGCGCAGGGGCAACCTCGTCATCGTCGAGTCGACCATTCCCGTCGGCGCGACCGAGCAGGTCTCGCGGTGGATCGCACGCGCACGCCCGGATCTCTCGACGTCGGTGCGCGACGACGACACCATCCCCGACGTTCTCGTCTGCCATTGCCCGGAGCGCGTTCTGCCCGGACAGATGCTGAAGGAGCTCGTCGAGAACAACCGCATCGTCGGCGGCGTCTGCAAGGCCAGCGGCGAGGCCGGCAGGGATTTCTACGGCAGCTTCGTCACGGGCCGGTGCCTCCTCACGGACTCTCGCACGGCCGAGCTCTGCAAGCTCAGCGAAAACTCTTTCCGCGACGTGAACATTGCCTTCGCCAACGAGCTCGGAGCCATCTGTCAGGAATTCGATATCAACGTCTGGGAGCTCATCGAGCTCGCCAATCACCACCCACGCGTCAACATCCTGCAACCGGGCCCGGGCGTCGGCGGCCACTGCATCGCCGTCGATCCCTGGTTCATCGTCTCCGCGCTCGGCGACAAGGCCCGCCTCATTCGCGAGGCACGCTGGATCAACAGCGCGCAGCCGCGCGCCGTGGTCCGCTCGGTGCTGAAGTCGATCGACGACACGAATGCGCGCTCGATCGCCTGCTTCGGGCTATCCTACAAGGCCAATGTCGGCGACCTGCGCGAGAGCCCGGCGGTCGAGATCGTGCAACACCTGTCGACCGAGCTCAACATCACCAAGCCCGACACCGAGATCCTGGTCGTCGAGCCGCTCTGCCCGACGCTACCCGAGGAGCTCGAGGGTGCGCGGGGTGTGAGGAAAGTGGCGTTCGACGAGGCGGTCGATGCCGACGTTCTCGTCATGCTCGTCGATCACAAGGTGTTCCGCGACGTCGATGCGGCGCGCCTCGAGGGCAAGACGATCGTGGACACGCGCGGCATCTGGAGGCGATAGTCTCCAGAGCCAAACACCTCTTGGAGTGTGAATCATCGGCGCTGCGGCCTTCATCCAGCGATCCGACGCCTTGTCATGGGGTCGCGTCGTGCGCGAGCCTCAGCTCGTGGCGAAGCCGCGCGACACGGCTGAGCTCGTCGAGGCGTTCAGCAATCCACCTAGGGGTTCGGTTCTCCCGGTCGGCGCCCGGCGCTCCTACGGCGACACGGTCCTCAACTCGCTGGGCGGCCTGATCGACACGGGCGGGCTGCGCCGGATCGTGAAGCTCGACGTTGAGCGCCGGACGATCTTGGCCGAGGCCGGCGCTCTCTTAGGGGACATCCTGATTGCCTGCGTGCCCCACGGGCTGTTCCTGCCAGTGACGCCCGGTACGAGCTACGTGACGCTCGGCGGCGCAATCGCCAACGACGTCCACGGCAAGAACCACCACCGCGCGGGCACCTTCGGACGGCATGTCCGCAAGCTCGGACTCTTGCGCTCGGACGGCGCCGTCACGTGCGGTCCTGACGAGAACGCGGCGTTGTTCGCGGCGACCATCGGCGGTCTCGGCCTCACCGGCGTCATCGAATGGGCCGAGGTCGCGCTGACGCCGATCCCGTCCGCCATGATCGAATGCGAGGTCGTTCCGTTCGGCACGCTCGCCGAGTTTTTCGCGCTGTCGGACGCCTCGGAGGCCTCGCACGAGCACACGGTCGCCTGGATCGATTGCGTCGCGACCGGCCGCGCCTTCGGACGTGGTCTTTTCTCACGCGGCAACTGGAGCCGGTCGGGCGCGCTCGTGCCCCACTCGTCCCGGCAATCGGTCTCGGTGCCCATCGAGCCGCCGGGATTTCTGCTCAACCGGCGGACGGTCGGATTGTTCAACAAACTCTACTACCGTGTCCATCACGCCAGGCGGAGCTGCGGTCAGCCCTACGCAGCGTTTCTCTTTCCACTCGATGCGATCGGGCATTGGAACCGGCTGTACGGCCGCCGCGGCTTCTTTCAGTACCAGTGCATCGTGCCCTCATCGTCGATGCGGGACGCCGTTCCGGACTTGCTCGCCGAGATCGCCAAAGACGGCGACGGATCCTTCCTCGCGGTCCTCAAGTCGTGCGGTGGGCTGAGCTCGCCCGGACTGCTGTCCTTCCCGATGCAGGGTGCGACGCTCGCCGTCGATTTCCGCAATCGTGGCGAGCGCACACTGGCCCTGATGAGCCGTCTCGACGCGATCGTGGCGTCGGCGGGCGGACGCCTCTATGCGGCCAAGGACGGCCGCATTCCGAAGGCGATGTGGGAGGCCGGCTATCCTAATCTCAGCCGCTTCTCCACGCATGTCGACCCGTCCTGCAGCTCGAACTTCTGGCGGCGCGTCGCCGGAGCCCGCGCGGCGTGAAGGCGCAGAAGCCCGCGCGTTAAGAATGTTCGCGATCGCTCTCGAAATCGTAGGACCGAGAATTGTGCCAACCTGGTGCATGCCATAGTTTCCGCCACACGAGCCGGAATGAAAACGTGACAGTCATGCGTAGTCCGCAGTCATCAGTCGGAAGCCTTTGGCGAGCTATCGTGCTTGCTGCAGTCTTCGCCGCACTTGCCGTCGCAACCGGCGGCGTGCGCGCTCAAACCAGCGACGAGAAGCCCTACACGCTCGCGCCCGGCGACCGCATCTCCGTCGTCGTCGTCGGCCAGCCGGAGCTGTCGGGACCGCTGTCCGTCGACAACACCGGCAGGGTCCAAGTCCCGTTCTTGGGCGCGGTTATGGTCGCCGGCGATACGCTCGCTCAATGCCAGGACAAGATCCTGAGCGGGTTGTCGCAAGGGTATCTGCGCGATCCGGCCGTCTTCGTGAGCCTCGCCGAGGTGCGTCCGATCCATGTGCTGGGGGACGTAAAGAGTCCGGGAACGTTCCCGTATCGCTTCGGGAGCGTCGTCAAGAGCGCCATCTCCGATGCCGGCGGCGTCGGCACCGGGTTGCGATCCGAGACTCTCCTCTCGGACTATCTCGTGGCCGATGAGCGCGTGCGACTGCTCAGAGCGACGCGCGGCCGGCTGCTCATTCGCAAGGCGCGTCTGGAGGCGCAACTTGCCGGATCGAGCACCTTCACGCCGCCTCCCGAGGCCACGAGCTCGGATGCCGATCTCAAGCCGATCATTGCCGAGGAGCAGCGCACGCTCGACGTCGCGGTGGCGGCCTACGAGAAGCAGCGGGAACTGCTGGAGGGGCAACGCCCCCTGATGGCCGAGGAGCATAAGGCTCTCGATGGGCAGATCGTAGCACAGAAGGAGCAGATCGCGCTCCTCAAGAAGGAGATCGACGCCATCGACGCGCTCAAGGGCAAGGGTCTGGCGCGGTCGAATTCGGTGCTCGAGCTCGGCCTCAATCTCTCGACGAAAGAAAGCGATCTGTGGAAGCTGACCGCCGAGCGATCGAGATTGCAGATGCTGATCAACGACCTCGATGCAAGACTCAGCCAAGCCGAGCAGGCGAAGAAGGATCAAATCCTCGCCGACTTGGGCATCGTGCAGCAGAACCTCTTCGACACCGAGGTCGCCCTTCCTTCCGCGATCGCCCAGCGGGCGACACGTTTTCGCAATGTCGGCCAGTCGCTCGATCAATTGCCGGGCTACGAGACGAAGATTACGCGGGTCGGCAGCAAGGATGTCGAGACGTTCATCGCCACCGACACCACGCGGCTGGAGCCCGGCGACATCGTCGAGGTCCGGATCGCCGTACAGAACCTCGACCAGATCAAGGCGGCCGGCCAATGAGGCACGCACAGCGCAAGAAGACCTACATCGCCGCCCGCGGCACCCAGGACAAAGTCGGCGGCGCACCGGAGGCCATGGCCAAGCCCGTCACCGGCCCGACCGTCACGAGTGGCCCGCCATCCAACGTCAACACGGTCCCGTCCGGCGAGGGAGCCTCGGCCTTCGAGCTCCGTCTGATCGACCTCGTCCGAACCGTCTGGTCGCACCGCAATACGATTGCCATCGGCCTCGGCGCGGGCATGGTGCTCGGCTTGCTGGCGGCCCTCGTCATGGGACCGTCCTACACGGCCACGGCAATTCTCCAACCCAATCTCGTCTCGGAAGCGCCCGCCAAAGGTGTGCAGGCCCCGGTGCTGGATGCCGGCATGCTGCTCGAGAGCGAGGTCGAATTGATCTCCTTGCAACCCTTGCCTGATGCGGTGACCATCGCGCTCAATGAAAAGCTGCCCGCGGGGCGCGGTGGCCGGTCCGTCTCGACATTGCTATCTGGTGCCCTCTCCGGCTTGACCGGATTCCTCGGATTGAGCGGGAACCATGCCGGCGATAAACCCAACCCGCTCGCCTCCCGCAGCGACATCTCTCTCGATGTCGGCTATCGCAATCGCACCTACCTGATCGAGGTCACGGTCAGGGCCTCGACGCCGGAGCGGGCGGCGGCCTTCGCGAACGCGGTGGCACGCCAATACGCGGTCAGCAACGAGTTGCGGCAGTTGCGGGTCCGCGAGGCGGCAGCGCAGCTCGCCGTCGCCGAGCTCAAGGCGAGCTACGGCGACCGTCATCCACTCGTCGTGCGGGCGGAGAGCGAATTGACCCAGATGAGCAGCCAGCTTAGTGCCGGTGCTCTCGCGGCGAGCGAGTTGAGCAATGCCGCCATTGCCGTGCCGGCGAGCGCTGACGGAGCACACATGGTTTCATCGTACAAAACGATTGCCATGTGGGCGGTCCTCGGCGTGATCTCGGCCCTAGGCTTCTTGCTGTTCAAAGAGCGCAAGAACCTGCTCCGCTACGCCTAGAGCGGCGTGCGCAAAAGTGTGCCGCGGTTTTGCGCGAAACGCCGCGACAAGCCAAAGAGCTAGCGCATCGCGCCGACTCTGAACTAACGCACGATGCGCTAGCGCCGGTCGGCCGCGCCGAACTCTACTCCCAGAAAAATCGAAGTCTCCACCTTACGGGCGGAGCCTTGCGATCATGCCCGCATGACGCCGCGCCTCCATGCGTCCCACGCGCAAAATATCGAGCGCGTCCAGGAAAAAATTATGCAGGGCCGCGTCTTATTTCAACATCATCGCATTGTCGTTGAACTCAGATTGATACAATATCCGGTCCTGGCCCGTTGCACGCCGCGACGTGTCCACAGCCGTTGATCATCCCTGGTCAGGAGTAGATGCAAATGGCAACCGCCCCTCAGATTGGCGATTGGAGCGACGTCATCAGCTGGCCGCTGATCGGCCTGCACGCGATTTTGACGCCGGATCGCAAAATTCTCTCGTTCGGCACGGACGGCGCGGGCAATCAAGGCGGCTTCATCTACGACGTCTGGGATCCGGTGACCGGTCAGCACACGGTCCTTCCCAACTTCACCCCGACCGACATCTTCTGCGCCATGCAGGTGATCGTCCCCGAGACGGGCGAGATCTTGATCTCGGGCGGCGATGCGCGTCCCGACGGCCACGTCAACGAAGGCGTCCACGACGTCAACACCTTCGACTACACGACGAACTTGCTGACGGTCTCGCCCGACGGTCCGATGAACTTCGATCGCTGGTATCCGTCCGCCGTGACGCTCGGGAACGGGCAGATCGTCTTGCTCGGCGGCCGCGATCATCACGGCGACTATGTCGGATATTCGGAGTTGTATACGCCTGGAGTCGGCTGGCAGGTTATGCCGGACAGCTACATCCCCGAGTACTCGATGGGCTCGCTCTATCCGCGCACCTGGGTGAACTCGAGCGGCGACATCATCTGCGTCACGCCCGGATTCGAGCGCATCTATGCCATGGATCCCTCGTCGCTCGGCGCGACGACTGTCGTCGGTTGGATGCCGCCCAACCAGACGTTCTCGGCTTGGATGCCGACGATCATGTTCGCGGAGGACAAGGTCCTGTTGATCTCCAACGAAGGCCAAGCCTTCGTCATGGACATCTCCGGCACGCCGACATTCACCGCCGTCACGCCGCCGCCAGGCCTCGAGGGCCTGACGATGGACCGCGCCTGGGGAAACCTGACACTGCTCGCCGACGGCAGCGTGCTGTTGAACGGCGGCAGCGGCGTCGTCAACGAAAACACCGATGTTCATTACGCTGCGGCAACCTGGAACCCGTCGACGAACGTCTGGAGCTCGGTCGATTCCGAGTTGGTGCCGCGCCTCTATCACTCGGTGAGCATTCTGCTGCCCGATGCGACGGTCCTCTCGATGGGCGGGGGCGCTCCAGGACCTGCCAATCACCTCGACGGGCAGATCTACAAGCCGGCCTACCTGTTCAACGCCGATGGATCGCTCGCCGACCGGCCCGTCATCACGCAATCCCCTCAAGCGACGCTGCATGCCGGCGACACGTTCTCCGTGTCGGTCACGAGCGGGCAAGCGATCTCGTCGCTGTCGCTGGTCGCTTTCGGCTCCGTGACGCACTCGACGAACTTCCCGGCACGCCAGTTCTCGCTCGATTTCACCCAACAGCCGGACGGTACATATACAGTCCACCTGCCCGACAACATCAACTCGCTCACGCCCGGCTACTGGATGCTGTTTGCGATCGATTCTGACGGTACGCCGTCTGTCGCCGCAACGATCCAGGTTGCGACCGAAGGCGTCGACTACACGTCCGAGCTCGCGCCGATCGACTACGGCATCGACTTCGAGACGAAAGGCAGCGCCTTCTACGACGTCTGGAACGGCCACCATTCGCTGACCCCTGACGCCGTAAACGAGGCTGCGGCCGTCATGTCGGCCGAGCGGGTGGACCTCCACCAGTCCTTCACGATCGCCTTCGACCTCTACTTCGGCGACGACAACGCGGGCGGCGACGGCATTTCGTTCGTCCTGCACAACGATCCGTTGGCCGAGTGCTGCTCGATCGGCGGCGGTGGCGTGATCGACATCTCGTTGGCCAATGGTTTGGGTTTCGATTTCGACACCTTCCAGAACGCCGGAGATCCTGCCGCCGATCACGCGAACTTCTTCGATGCTGCGAATTTCCAGACCAAGCCGGTCATTGGATCGGTCGCGACACTCGCCAATCTCGAGAATGCTCAATGGCATGCCGTCCAAGTGCAGTGGAACGGCACGAACACGTTGTCCTTCACGCTGGATGGTGTGCAGATCGGCACGTGGACTGGGAACATCGCGACCTTCCTCGGCCAATCGGACTCTGCCTATTTCGGTATCATCGGCGCGACGTCCGGCGTTGCCAGCAACGAGCAGATGCTACGCTTCACGAGCATCGATGCGACGCTCGAGGACGGCACCGTCGTCGACGTCACGCACACGCCAGGTCCCGACACGGTCGACGACAGTTTTGCGGTGGTCAACGGTGTGCTGGTGCCGGCATCCGGTGGCGTTCTCGATAACGACGGAGCCCCCGTTCCCGGGCAATACACAGCGCATCTCGTCGTCGACGCGGGGCATGGGAACGTCACGTTGAATCCGGACGGCAGCTTCACCTATATCGCCACGGGCGGATACACGGGCGCCGACTTTTTCTATTATCGCGCCTACAACGGCTCCGCGGCGGGCGAGGTGGCGCGCGTCGATCTGAACGTCTCGGCGGGGGCCGGCAATCTCCCACCGACCGGCGCGCCGACGGCGGTTCTGACGGCAGGGACCGAGGACACCGCCTATACGGTCGCGGCAGCCTCACTGCTGCAAGGGTTCTCCGATCCCAATGGCGACCCGCTCGCCGTGGGTGCCTTGAGCGCCTCCAACGGCTCCGTCGTTAACAACGGCAACGGCACCTATACGATTACGCCCACAGCCAACTTCAACGGCACCGTCACGCTGACCTATACGGTCACCGACGGCCATGGCGGCAATCTCACCGGACAAACCCGCGCCTACACGCTTGCCGCCGTCAACGACACTCCCGTCATCACCTCGAACGGCGGCGGCACGACGGCTGCCGTGTCGATCGCCGAGAACACGGCGCTGGCGACCACGGTGACGTCCGCCGACCCAGATGCCGGACAGGCGCGCACCTATACGATCGTGGGTGGCACGGATCGCGACCGCTTCGCTATCTCGGCCGCGACCGGCGCCCTGACCTTCGTCTCTGGCCCCGACTTCGAGGCGCCGGCCGACGCCAACGGCGACAACATCTACGACGTCGTCGTGCAGGTGGCCGACAGCGCCGGTGCCATCGACACGCAGGGGCTGACGATCACGGTTACGAACGTCAATGGCATCGCCCCACCTGCATCGGACGCCGCCACGATCACCGGAACGAGTGAGGATGACATCCTTGCAGGGCTTGCCGGCAACAACACGCTGCAGGGGCTCGGCGGCAACGACAGCCTCACCGGCAACGGCGGCGACGACACGCTGAACGGCGACACGGGGAACGATGTTCTCTCAGGCGGCGCAGGCGCCGACCGCCTGACAGGCGGCGACGGCATCGACACTCTCAACGGAGGCGCCGACAATGATATCTTCAATGCCGGCGCCGGCGCCGATTCCGTCAACACCGGAGCCGCCAACGACAACCTGCGCGATAGCATCCGTTTCTCCTACGCCGCCGATTTCGGCGACAAGGTCGTCAACTTCGATGCGACCGGCACGAGCTCCCAGGTCGACCGCGTTCAGTTCTCGCTGGCGTTGAACACCGCGCTCGACGATGGCCGCGAGGACGACAATTTCATCTTCGCGACCGGCAATGGCGCGTCCGGCACCGTCAGCGCCGCCGTCAATCAGACGACGAGCGGGGTCGAGGCCCTGCTGCTCACGGGCGCGAACGGGGAAGGGGTGACGACCGCCAACCTCACGAGCGCGTCTGCGGTCGCGGCCGCCTTCAACGCCGAATTCGTCATCACGGCGTCGAATGGTGAGGACGCCCTTCTCGTCGTCAACGACACCAATGCCAACAGCTTTGCCGTCTGGCAGTGGATTCAGGCCGGCGGCGGCGAGACGTCGGCCGCCGAGCTGACGCTGGTCGGCCTGTTCACCGCAAACGGCACGGTGACGAGCGTCAATTTCGACTTCGTGTGAGCGCTCGCTCGGCCGAACGGCGAATCGCGGCAAAGGCTGGCGGTTCGCCAGACCTTGCGCCAATCCGCAATTTTACTCACCAATTCATGGCAAAACGTCCGTTAACCTTGTGTTATGTTCTAACCCCTAATTTTGAGAGCAAGGTCACACACAGGTCTTGCAGGCAATGCTCGGGGGTTCGGTTTCCGGCACTAAGTCGTCGTCCTCGCTGCTGAGCGAATACGCTTCGCTCTTGGGCGATGCCGTCCTTCGTCATCGCGCGCGGGTGGCCGAGCACTCGGCCCGCGTCGAGGCTGAGCTTGCCAACAAGCTCAAGTCCGAGTTCATCGCCAATATGAGCCATGAGCTCAGGACCCCCCTCAATACCATCATCGGCTTCTCGCGGCTGATCCGCGAGCACGATGCGCGCCACATGTCGGGCGAGCAGATCATCGAGTATGCGGGGCTGATCCAGGAATCGGCCGATCACCTGCTCGCCATCATCAACGACATTCTCGAGATATCGAAGATCCAGAGCGGCCGGTTCTCCATCGACCTGCAGGAAACGCACCTCGAGGACATCGTGCTGACTTGCAAATCCTTCTTCCACATGTCGGCCACCGAAGCCGGCATCAAGATGGCCTATGCGGTCGAGCCCGACTTGAGCGGGATCGTCGGTGATCAGGTGAAGCTCAAGCAGCTGATCATGAATCTCCTGTCGAACGCCATCAAGTTCACACCGCCCGGCGGCTCCGTCGAGACGACCGTCAAGAGCATCGGCAACGATCAGGTCCTGATCTCGGTGAAGGACACCGGCATCGGCATGACGGCGGAGGAGATCGCGATCGCGCTCATCCCCTTCGGCCAGGTCGACGGCGGCCGCTCGCGTCAGCGCGAGGGCACGGGGCTCGGGCTGCCCATCGCGAAAGCCCTCGCCGAGCTGCACGGCGGCAGCATGAATATCGTTTCGCAGAAAGGCCAGGGGACCGAGGTCTCGATCATTCTGCCGGCCAAGGGCCCCAAGCCCGACAAGCCGCCGATCGCCTCCTGGCCGACCCGGGAACGCCCGACACCGCCTCATGACCGCACGAGCCCATAAGGGAGCACGACCGTGTACCAGAACGCCCCCGAAGCGCCCGAGCCCGGTCCCACGGCCGATTTCTCGATCGGCCGTATCGTCTCGGTGACCGGCTCCAAAGCCATCGTGCTGCTCGACGACAACCGCGCGAAGGCCTTCGAGGAGACGGCCGGACGCCCCGAGATGGGCACGCTCCTCGGCATCGACACCGAGCGCACGATCGGCTTGGGCCTCGTCTCGGCATTGAGCGTTCCGGTTCCCGCCCAGAAAGACGGCGATCCCGAGGTCTGGATCGCGGAATTGAGCCTCGTCGGCGAAATCCAGCGCCCGCGCGCCAATTTCGCTGGTGGATTCAACCGCGGTTTGACGACCTACCCCGCACTCGGCGACCGCGTCCGCGTCGCCTCCAAGGACGAGCTGCTCAAGGCCTTCTCGGCTCCGGGTGAGAGCGCCGTCAAGGTCGGCGTCATCCGCCAGGACTCCTCGATCTCGGCCATGGTCAAGACCGACGACCTGCTCGGCAAGCACTTCGCGATCCTGGGCACGACCGGGACGGGCAAGTCCTGCACCACCGCGCTCATCCTTCGCGCCATTCTCGACAAGAACCCCGAGGCGCACATCGTGCTCCTCGATCCTCACAACGAATATGCGACGAGCTTCGGCGAGCGTGCCGAGGTCATCACGACGCAGAATTTGCACTTGCCTTACTGGCTCCTTACCTTCGAGGAGCTCGTCGAGGTGCTGATCGGCACCGGCGACGACCGCAAGCAAGAGGTCGAGATCCTCCAGGAGCTGATCCCGGTCTGCAAAGGCCGCTATGGCAAGAGTGCGCGCGAGACCGAGCGCACCGTCAAGCGGACGTCGATCTATGCCGGCCGCTATTCGGTCGACACGCCCGTTCCCTATCGCATGTCCGATCTCTTGCAGCTGCTCGACGACAAAATGGGCATGCTCGAGAACAAGAAGGATCTATCGCCCTACCGCGCTTTGAAGACTCGCATCGACACCATCAGCCAGGACCAGCGCTACGCCTTCATGTTCGGCGGCTTCACGGTCAACGACTCGATGGCGGAGATCCTCGGCCGCATCTTCCGCATCCCGGTCAACAATAAGCCGATCACGATCCTCGAGCTCACGGGCCTGCCGACCGAGATCGTCAACGTCGTGGTCTCCGTGCTCTGCCGCATGACCTTCGACTTCGCGCTCTGGGGCGAGGGCAACGTGCCCGTGACCCTCGTCTGCGAGGAAGCGCATCGCTACGTTCCGGCCAATGCCAATATGGGCTTCGAGCCCGCCAAGCGCGCGCTCGCCAAGATCGCCAAGGAAGGCCGCAAATACGGCGCCTCGCTGTGCATCGTGACGCAGCGTCCGGCCGAGATCGACGCAACGATCCTCTCGCAGTGCAACACCGTGTTCGCGCTGCGCATGTCCAACGACCGCGACCAGGAAATCGTGCGCGCTGCCGTGTCCGACACCGGCTCCGGCATGCTTGAGTTCCTGCCCTCGCTCGGCCAGCGCGAGGCGATCGCCTTTGGTGACGGCGTGTCGCTTCCCGTCCGTATCAAGTTCGACGAGCTGCCGAAGTCGGCTCTGCCGCGCTCGTCCACCGCGCGCTTCTCGGAGAAATGGCAGAAGCCCGCTGAAGATGACGCCTTCGTTCAAAGCGTCGTCGATCGTTGGCGCTCGTCGGGCTCGCCGCACACCGTCGAGGACGTGCACGAGCCGGTCGAGCCCGTCGCTCAGTCGGAGCCGGCCCAGCGCCGGCAAGCGCCCGGCGCACCGGCACCCGCCATGGCGCGCCAAGCGGCGCCAGCTGTGCGGCCCGCTATCCCGGCCGCTCCGCAGTCCCAGCAGCCCGCCGGGTCAGCCGCACGCCGCGTGCTCGTGACGCCGCCGCCTGCGCCTCAGCCGGAGCCGGCCGTCGCCGGATCGGGAATTCGCCGCTCGGGGCTTGCCGCAACGCTGCTTCGCCGCAAGGACTAGGCGAGAGCCTCAATACCGGAAGGGTGCGCCCGCGTCGGCGAGGCGCGGATGCCGGAGGTCTTTCTCCGACAGGATCGGCTTTGCGCCGCCGAGCTGCCAATCGATCCCGAGGGCCGGATCGTCGTAGGCGATGCCTCGATCGCAGGCCGGCGCATAGTAGTCCGTCACCTTGTAGACGACCTCGGTGTCGGGCGCGCGCGTGACGAAGCCATGCGCAAAGCCCACCGGCACGAGCAGCATCTGGCCATTGTCCGCACTGAGCTCGGCCGACACATGCCGTCCATAGGTCGGCGACCCTTTGCGGATGTCGACGGCGACATCGAGGATGCGGCCGCGCACCACGCGCACGAGTTTCACCTGCGCGTGCGGGGCGATCTGAAAATGCAGGCCACGCAGCACCGGAAACTCCCGCGAGAGCGAGTGATTGTCCTGCACGAAATCGTGGTCGAGGCCGAGACCGGCGAAGGTGCGGCGGTTCCACGTCTCCATGAAGAAGCCGCGCTGATCGCCGAAACGCTGCGGCGTGATCAGCTTGACCTCCGGGATCGAAAGTGCGGTCACCTGCATGATCGCACCTTCTACAGGAGTCGCAGGGTCTCGAGTTGTGTGAGCAGCTTCTGCGTCAGGGTCTCCGGCTCGTCGCGCCATCCCTCCACGCGAATCTCCGCACCTTCCGGCACCTCGTAGGGTGAGGAGATGCCGGTAAAATTCTTGATCTGCCCCTGGCGCGCCTTCTGGTAGAGCCCCTTGACGTCACGCGCTTCGCAGACTTCGAGCGGTGTGTCGATGAACACCTCGACGAACTCGCCTTCCGGGAAGAGATCACGCGCCATCCGCCGCTCCGAGCGGAAGGGCGAAATGAAAGAGACGATGACGATCAGGCCCGCATCGACCATGAGCTTGGCGACCTCCGCCACCCGGCGGATGTTCTCGACCCGATCCGCATCCGAGAAGCCCAAATCCCGGTTCAGACCGTGGCGAACGTTGTCGCCGTCGAGCAGCACCGTATGCCGGCCGAGCGAGTGCAGGCGCTTGTCGAGCAGGTTCGCAATCGTCGACTTGCCCGACCCCGACAGCCCCGTGAACCAGACGCAGAACGGCCGCTGTCCCTTGATCTCGGCGCGCGCTTTCCGATCGACGTCGATCGCCTGCCACTGGATATTCGTCGCCCGGCGGAGTGAGGATTTCAGCATGCCGGCGCCGACCGTATTGAATGTGATCTTGTCGACCAGAATGAACCCGCCGGTCTCGCGGTTCTCGGTATAAGGATCGAACACCAGGGGCCGGCTGAAGGAGAGATGACAGTAGCCCACCTCGTTCAGTCTCAGCTCGCGACCGGGCAGCTCCTCCAAGTTCTCGACGTTCACTTTGTGGCGAAGACTCGTGACAGTAGCGGTTGCCCACTGCGTGCCGGCACGGATGAGATAGGGCCGGCCCGGCAGCAACGGCTCCTCCGACATCCAGACGAGATGGCCGATTGCTTGGTCCGCCGATTCCGGGCGATCGCCCGCGAGCGCGATGACGTCGCCACGGCTGACGTCGACCTCCTCGGCCAGCGTCAGCGTCACCGCATCGCCAGCGGACGCTTGCGCCAGATCGCCGTCGTAGGTGACGATGCGCGAAACCTTGGTCGTGCGGCCGGACGGGAGCACGGCGACCGCATCGCCCTGCCTGACCTTCCCGCTCGCGATCGTCCCTGCGAAGCCGCGGAAATCGAGATTGGGACGGCTCACCCACTGCACGGGAAAGCGGAAGGGTTTCGCATCCTGCGCCGTCTCGACGTCGACCGTCTCGAGGTGCTCGAGGAGCGTGGGCCCCTTGTACCAAGGCATGGCCGCGCTGCGGCTCACGATGTTGTCGCCGCCGATCGCCGAGACCGGGATGCAAGTCACGCTTTTCAAGCCGAGCGCCTTGGCGAAGGCCAGATACGCCGCCTCAATTTCGCGAAACGACGCCTCGCTGTAGCCGACCAGATCCATCTTGTTGACGGCGACGACAACCTCCGTGATCCCGAGCAGCTGCACGATGCAGGAATGCCGCCGCGTCTGCGTCAGAACGCCTTTTCGAGCATCGATGAGGATGATGGCGAGGTCCGAGACCGATGCACCGGTCGCCATGTTGCGCGTGTACTGCTCGTGACCGGGCGTATCGGCCACGATGAACTTGCGTTTGGGTGTCTGGAAATAGCGGAAGGCGACGTCGATCGTGATGCCCTGCTCGCGCTCGGCCTGCAGGCCATCGACGAGGAGCGCGAGATCCATCTCCCCGCCACGTGTGCCGACGCGCTTGGAATCCTTCTCGAGCTGATCGAGCTGGTCTTCCATGATGTGCTGACTGTCGTAGAGCAGACGTCCGATCAGGCTCGACTTGCCGTCGTCGACGCTGCCGCAGGTCAAGAAGCGCAGCAGGCTTTTCTCTGGCGCCAGGGGACGAGACGAGGCCGCTGGCTCGACAACGGAGATACGGGCACTCTCGCGGAAGCTGCGGGCCATCAGAAATACCCCTCCTGCTTCTTCTTCTCCATCGAGCCCGACTGGTCCTTGTCGATGACACGGCCCTGGCGCTCGGAGATCCGCGAGGCGATGAGCTCGGCGATGATCTCCTCGAGCGTGGTCGCCTCCGACTCGATCGCCCCCGTCAGCGGATAGCAGCCGAGCGTCCGGAACCGAATGAGGCGGCTCTGCGCATGCTCGCCCGGCAGCAGCGGCAGGCGATCGTCATCGACCATGATGAGCGCGCCGTCGCGCTCGACAACCGGACGCTCCTTGGCGAAGTAGAGCGGCACGATCGGGATGCCCTCCTGCTCGATGTAGCTCCACACGTCCAGCTCGGTCCAATTGGAGAGCGGAAACACCCGCATGCTCTCACCCTTGGCGAGCTTGCCGTTGAACAGCGACCACAGCTCCGGGCGCTGGCGCTTGGGATCCCAGCGGTGGCCAGCCGAGCGATGCGAGAACACCCGCTCCTTGGCGCGGCTCTTCTCCTCGTCCCGGCGCGCTCCACCGATCGCGGCATCGAAACGATAGGCGTCGAGTGCCTGGCGCAACGACTGCGTCTTCATGACGTCGGTATGGATGGCGCTGCCGTGGACGACCGGGCTGATCCCCTCGCGCAGCCCATCCTGATTGACGTGCACCAGCAGCTCGAGGCCGAGGCGCTTCGCCGTCTCGTCGCGGAAGCTGATCATCTCCTTGAACTTCCACGTCGTATCGACGTGGAGCAGCGGGAACGGGGGTTTTGCCGGATAGAACGCCTTCATGGCGAGGTGCAGGAGGACCGAGGAATCCTTGCCGATGGAATAGAGCAGCACCGGACGCTCGAACTCGGCCGCGACCTCGCGGAAGATGTAGATGCTCTCGGCTTCCAGGCGCTTCAGATGGCTCGTGCGCTCGGACATGGCCTGCCCCCCAGGATTCGCGGCGTCATCGGCTTCTAGACCCGGGGTTGCTGCGCTGCAATGTGACCCGACAGCCGTGGAAATCCACGGCCGGGACGAATGCCGGTAGCCCTGTCGCGGCGCATGGCCTTGTGGGCGAATAGCGTTTCACCGACGGGCGTAGCAGAATAGGTCTTTGCTTATTTTGCCGCCACCGGCTGCCGATTGGGCCGGCCCTCGCCGATCACCTGGGCCTCCTCGGTCAAGGCCTGCGCCAAACGCTCGCGCGCTTGCTCGGCCTCGCGCTGGCGCTGCCACATGCTGGCATAGAGCCCACCGTTGGCGATCAGCGACGCGTGGCTGCCCTCCTCGACGATCCGGCCCTTCTCGAGCACGACGATGTTGTCGGCATGCACGATGGTCGACAGACGATGGGCGATGACGAGCGTGGTCCGGTCCTTGGCGACGCGGTCGAGCTCGTCCTGGATCTCCTTCTCCGTGTGGCTGTCGAGCGCGGAGGTGGCCTCGTCCAGCATCAGGATCGGTGGTTGCTTCAATATCGTGCGGGCGATCGCGACCCGCTGCTTCTCGCCGCCCGACAGCTTCAAGCCCCGCTCGCCGACCATGGTGCCGTAGGCCTGGGGTAGCGTCTCGATGAACGTGTCGAGCTGGGCCTGGCGCGCCGCCTCTTTCACCTCGGCCTCGCTTGCCTCAGGACGGCCATAGGCGATGTTGTAGTAGACCGTGTCGTTGAACAGCACCGTGTCCTGCGGCACGACGCCGATGGCGGCCCTGAGGCTCGCCTGCTTGACGTCGCGAATATCCTGGCCGTCGATCGTCACGCGGCCGCCGGTCACGTCGTAGAAGCGGAACAGGATGCGCGAGATCGTCGATTTGCCGGCCCCGGACGGTCCGACGATGGCAACCATCTTGCCCGCCGGCACCTCGAAGCTCACATGCTGGAGGATCGGCCGCTCCGGATCGTAGGCAAAGCTCACGTCCTCGAACCGGATCGTGCCGTCACGCACGGCGAGCGGCTTGGCGCCCGGGCTGTCCTGGATCTCCGGGTTCTGGTCGAGCAGGGCAAACATCGTCTCGAGATCGACGAGCCCCTGTTTGATCTCGCGATAGATCATGCCCATGAAGTTCAGCGGAATGTAGAGCTGAATCATCATCGAGTTGATCATGACGAAATCGCCGACGGTCTGCGTGCCCTGGGCGACGCCGTAGGCCGACAGCAGCATCGAGAGCGTCAGGCCGATCGTGAAGATGATCGCTTGCCCGGAGTTCAGGATGCCGAGCGAGTAGTAGGTGCGGATGTTGGCGGTCTCGTAGCGCGCCAGAGCTGAATCATAGCGCCGGACCTCCATGCCCTCGTTGCCGAAATACTTCACCGTCTCGTAGTTGAGCAGGCTGTCGATCGCCTTGGCGTTGGCGTCGCGATCGCTCTCGTTGAGCTCGCGGCGAATACCGAGCCGCCACTCGCTCGCCTTCACCGTGAACCAGATGTAGACGGCGATGGTCGCGAGCACGATGAGGACGAACTCGATGCCGAAATAGTAGAGCAGCACGCCCGAGACGAGCAGAAGCTCGAGCACCGTCGGCACCGCGTTCATGACGCCCATGCGCAGGATCGTGTCGACAGCCTCCATGCCGCGCTCGACGATGCGGCTGAGCGCTCCCGTGCGGCGCTCCATGTGGAAGCGCAGCGACAAGCGGTGGATGTGCGAGAAGGTGCGGCCGGCGAGCTCACGCACGGCGTGGGTCGCCACTCGCGTGAACAGCACGTCCCGAACCTGCGCCAGCGCCATCATGAGGACGCGACCGACGCCGTAGGCCAGCACGAGAAAGACCGGCACGAGCGTCAGGGACTGCGCGGGCGAGCCGTTGCCGTGCGCCGTCAGCCAGTCGACCGCCTGCTTGTAGGCGATCGGCACCGATACGGTGATGAGCTTGGCCGCGACGAGCGCCAGAGAGGCCCAGACGACCCTCACCTTGAGATCGGGACGGGTTGCTGGCCAGACGAAAGGGATCAGCCCCTTGACCACCGCCCAGTGGTCGGCTTCCGCGATCTCGGTATTCTCCTTCGCGGCGGTCGGATTGGCGGCATGGCGCGGCGTCATGAGATGTCCTCAGGGGCCGGCTGGGTTGGCGGCAACAGCCCAGGTCATGGGCGCACGCGTGCGAGCATTGGCCCGCGCCGGACGAGGGGCGTAGGTAGCCGCCATGGGGCCTGATGGCAAGTCGGACGGTTCCGCGGTCAAATGTGCGGGCGCATGTCCGCGATCAGGGAACGTGCAAACGCTGCCGGGGCCAGATTCGATCGGGGTCTAGGACGCGCTTGTTGTTGAAACCGGCGATCACCGGATAGGAGCGGCCGCTACCGTACCACTTGTCGGCAATGCCCCAGAGGGAATCGCCCTGATGCGCGCGAACCCAGCCCGGTCCCTTCGGCACCATGTAGCTCACGATTTTGCCCTTTCGGCCGGGCATGCGGACGCGGACTTTGGTCAGCTCCTTGCCCTTGTGAACATTGATGATCTGATACCCCGAGTCCTTCTTTCGCGACGCGACCTTCTCGGTCGAGCGCTTTTGCTTCTTGGCGAGCGTCGCGGCGGCCTTGGCGCGCTTGCGCAAATGCACCTGAGCCCGGCGCTTGGGCGGCTTGGCTACGGCTGTCTCCTCGTCAGCCAAAGCCATCTCGGTAGATGGAGGCTGCGGGGTGGCCGACGGAGACGCGGCGATCTCCTCCCCAGCCGGCAGCCGCACGAGCTCGCTCATGGTTCGCGCCAGCACCTCGCCCGACGCTGAAACGTGCTCGGCACGGATGGCGTGGGCGCCGACCTCGAGCCAGGTATCGGAGGCATGGAGCCAATTGCCGTCGTCATCGGCCGTCGCGCTACCGATGCGTTTCCCGTCCGCATCGATGACGATCGCTGCACCGGCCGCGGCTCGGCCGGCGATAGTGACCCGGCCCGTCTTGGGCCCCATGGACTCGTATGTGATGGCGGCCAGAACGAGCGGCGCAACCGAGGCGGGGGTCGCCGGCGCGGCGTCGCCAGCTGCGGCAGGCGCTTGTGCCACGACCTCGAGCGGGCCCATGACTGTCGCGGACTGCTCGGCGATCAGGCTGCCATCCACCGCCAGAATCTGCGCGCGAGCGTCGTGCGGTCCGGGCGTGAGCAGTCGCGGCACCTCGATGAGCCAACGTCCCGTGTCGGCAATCTCGGTCGATCCGAAGATCACCTTATCGACCAGGACCTGAACCTTTGCCTTGGCCGGTCCGTGGCCCGACATCGTGACGACCCCGAGCGTCGGGGCGATGGCGTTGTATCCGGCGGTCGCCAGCGTGAAGGTCTTGGCCGCTTCCTCTGCCTGCTCCCTCGTGGCTTTGAGCCAATCCGTGAACATCGTCGTGACGCCATCAGCGACGTCGCCGGCCTGGTCGGTCAGGGAGGCGTCGCCGCTTTCCGCGATCTCGACCGGTGACGTCGCGGGCGCGGACGGAGCTTGGACGCTCACGCCGTCAGTGTCGGCGATCGCATCCGCGGGCTCAGCAGCGGACGCGCGCGTGGGCTCCGCAAGGTCCGGCGGCACGCCTGCCGGCTCGTAGACCGGCGCCGGCACGGTGACGGCGACCTCGGGCGGTAGCTCGACAGCGGTCGCGACCTTGGCGGGTTCGGTCACGGCCGGCTCAGAGGTTGTCACCTCGCTCGCCGCCGCGCTCTCGCTCGTGGACGTCGCCGGCGCCACCTCGGCAACAGGCTGCTCAACCGTCTCCTCGCCGAGCTCACGAACAATCGGAGCACCGCCCGGCGCTATCGCGGACAGCGCGAGCTTGTACGTGCCCGGCGCAACGGGCTCGTCGAGCACGATGGTCCAAGCGCCCGACTCGTCGGCCATCGCCTTGCCGAGCGCCTTGCCGTTCGCGAGGAGGGTGACCTCGACGCCCGACGGAGCCTGGCCGGCGATGACGGAGGTGGATTCGGCGGAGAGCCTAACCGTGTCGAGCGACACGAGCTCGGGGTTAAGCGATCGCGTCGCGCTCGCTGGCGCTCCGGTTCCGGCGCCTTGCACGTCGGTCGCCGCCTTGCCCTCCGCCTCGGCGGCCGCATTGGCCGCTTCAGCGTCGAATTCCTTGCGAATGCGAGTCTCGGCTTTCGGTGCGATCGCGTCACCCGCCGCGGCGGCATCCGCGACCTCTGGAGCTGCCGCGGGTGGCGCTACGGCCTGATCGGAGCTACCCGCCGCCGTCGTCGGTTTATCGATTCTGTTCCAATGATCGACGAGGAAGCCGCCGCCGACGAAGATGGCCAGAAGGCCAACAAGTGTGAGAATGAATCGTAACCCGCCCATCCGCGCGACTTTCCCGCTGCTCGCCTTGCAACCGCCTTATGGCTAAGGTCGTTGGCAATGGCATTCGCCTGACGACCGGTTACCCTAAGCATAGCGGCTGTGGCATCGGCACGACAATCGATGCCAACGATTAATGCTGAATACGGACATTAGGCCTAAGGCTTAGAAAGCCACGGCCGCAGCTTCGATCTTATCAGAACGTCCTTTGAAGGGGACATGGCCAAGATGATCGACACCTCCGCCCGGCCCCACGGCATCGCCCGGATTTGCGTGTTCTGCGGCTCGGGACCTGGCCGCAACCCGGCCTATGTCGCAGCCGCCCAGACGCTCGGCCGCGGCATGGCGGAGGCCGGCATCGGCCTCGTCTACGGCGGCGGCAGCCTCGGGCTGATGGGGGAGACCGCCAAGGCCGTGCTCGCGGGCGGCGGCCGCGTCACCGGCATCATCCCCTCGTTCCTGACCGATCGGGAGCGGATGCTGAAAGAGGCCCAGGAGCTGATCGTCACCAAAGACATGCACGAGCGCAAGATGCTGATGTTCGAGCGCTCGGATGCGTTCGTCGCGCTGCCCGGCGGCATCGGCACGCTGGAGGAGCTCGTCGAGCAGCTCACCTGGTCGCAGCTCGGACAGCACGCCAAGCCCATCGTCCTGGTCGATGTCGACGGATTCTGGAAGCCGTTCCTGACGCTGATCGAGCATATGCGCGACGAGGCCTTCATCCGGGCCGGCCTCGACGTTCGCTTCCGTGTCGTCGCGGACGCGGCTGACGTTGTCAGAACCGTGCAAGCGATGGCCCCGACCGAAACCCCCTCGGCTGCCGCCGCCCGCATCCCGGACCGCTTCTGAGCCGCCACGGAATAGGCGCGATTGACGCGCAGTCTTGCCGAGCTGCGAGCCGGGCCTTGACCCGGCGTTCGGTCGGGGGGCCGGCGATGGCAAGACACGACTTCACATTGCGAAGCGAGGCTCAGGCGGTCGGCTTGAACGACGGCGATATGCCGGCAGAAGCACAAGCCGCGCCGCAGCGCGCACGCGCTGCGCTCGGCACGATCGTCGCGCAAGCGAAAGCGATACAGCCGGCCAGCGCCGCCGTGACAGCGCTTGCCATTCTTATCGGCACTCTGCTTGCCCTCGCCCTCTTCCTGCTCTGGTCGTGGCCGGGCGCCGCTGTCGCTGTCGTCGTCATGGGAGCGATCTACGCAGGCGCGCCCCTCTTGCCACCGGAGCTGCTCCTCAAGCTCTATCGTGCCGAGCCGCTCGATGTCCGGCATGGCTTGCCGTTCTATCAAATGACGGATGCGCTCACGCATCGCGCGGGGCTGGCATCGATGCCGAAGCTCTTCGTGATCCCGAGCTTGACGGTGAGCGCGTTCTCGGCCGGAAGGCCCGAGCGCGCCGCCATCGCGATGTCCGAAGGACTGCTGAGGCGCCTGAGCCTTGCGGAAGCCGGTGCCGTGCTGGCCCACGAGATCAGCCACATCCGCCACGGCGATCTCAAGACCATGATGCGCGCCGACGTGCTCTCGCGGGTCACGCAGCTGATGTGGATCGGATCGCTCGTGCTGCTCGCTGCTCGGCTGCCGGACTATCTGATGGGTCAGTCACGCATGCCTGTGCTCGCCGTCGCCCTGCTCTTCGCGGCGCCCGCCGTATCGAGCCTGGTGCAGCTTGCAATCTCGCGCCGGCGTGAGTTCGACGCCGATCTCGACGCGGTCCGCCTCACCGGCAACCAACGGTGCGTGGCGACCGCGATCGCCAACCTCGAGACCTACCAGGGCAGCTTCGTCGAGGACGTGCTGCTGCCCAGCCGGCGCATCCCGCTGCCGTCGCTGCTGCGATCCCACCCGCGCCCCGAGGCTCGGCTCGCGCGGTTGAAGCGCATCGAGGCCTTGCCGCAGCATCCTCCGCTCGCCGTCGAGGAGGCCCCTATGGTCACGATGGTCGGCCGCGGGCCAGGGTCGCTCAGGCCACGTTATCGGCTGACGGGCTTGTGGTTCTGATCGCGCCTACTTGAACAGCGCCTCAAGCCGCGCGCGTGTCGGGTCGTGTGTCATGTCGAGATGCAGCGGGGTCACCGAGATCGAGCCGGAATACACCGCCTCGAGATCGGTGCCGGGCGTCGCTGCCGACCGCCGCCGCGAATACGACAGCCAGAAATAGGCCTCGCCCCAGGTGTCGTGGCGCGCGTCGATGCCGAGCAGCCCTGGATCGCGCCGGCCTTGGCGGGTGACGCGCAGTCCCTCGATCTTGTCGGGCGCCCGATCGGGGAAGTTGACGTTCATCAGCGTCCCCTCCTCCCACTTGATCGAGAGCAGCTTGCGGATGACATCCGGCCCGTGCGCGATCGCCGTCTCCCAGCGCGGCGTCTTGCTCTCGCCGCCGAAGGACTGCGACAGCGCGATCGAGCGGCAGCCGACGAGCGTGCCCTCGAAGGCGCCGGCGATGGTGCCGGAATAGGTCATGTCCTCGGCCATGTTGGCGCCGCGGTTGACGCCGGAGAGCACGAGATCGGGAAGCTTGCCGCCGAACACGTGGCGCACCGCCATGATCACGCAATCGGTCGGCGTGCCGCGCACGGCGTAGGCCTTGTCGGTAAGCTCGCGCAGACGCAGCGGCTCGTGCAGCGACAGCGAATGCCCCTTGCCGGATTGGTTCGTCTCGGGGGCGACCACCCAGACGTCGTCGGAGAGCTTGCTTGCGATCTCGCGCAACGCATGCAGGCCCGGCGCGTCGATGCCGTCGTCGTTCGTCAGGAGGATGCGCATGAGACCTCTTCTTGCTTCCCCCCGTGAGGGGGAAGGCCAAGCGCCTTGGGTTTAGCGCATGCTAAACCCTTAGGCGCTTGGGATGGGGGGACAGATGCGAACACAGACTTATTGGCTTTCAACCCCCCACCCCTGCCCTCCCCCTCAAGGGGGGAGGGGGGCGAAGTAGAGTGCGTCCCTGACTCGCGCCGGGCATGGGCCCGGTCAGCACGACGCGACGGAAGGCTGCGGTTTTCTACGGTCCAACGCGGAGGACGTGCAGCGATCCTTGGCGATGCCTTCAGCTCAACCCGTGCAGCCCCGTGCGCGCGGGATCCAGCCCCGACGTCCCCTCCCCCTCGTGGGGAGGGACAGGGTGGGGGGTGGGTCACACGTGCGGCGACGACCTTCGACACGTCGGATCGCATCACCCGCCGATCCTCGTGAGGCCGCCCATGTAGGGGACGAGCGCTTCGGGAATCGTGATCGAGCCGTCGGCGTTCTGGTAGTTCTCCATCACCGCGATGAGGGTACGGCCGACGGCGAGGCCCGAGCCGTTGAGCGTGTGCACGAACCGCGTCTCCTTGGCATCCTTCGGCCGATAGCGGGCGTTCATGCGCCGCGCCTGGAAGTCGCCGCAGACCGAGCAGGAAGAGATCTCTCGATAGGCATTCTGCCCCGGCAGCCAGACCTCGATGTCGTAGGTCTTTTGCGATGCAAAGCCCATGTCGCCGGTGCACAGGAGCATGACGCGATAGGCGAGGCCCAAGCGCTTCAACACCTCCTCGGCCGAGGCCGTCATGCGCTCGTGCTCGTCTGAGCTTTGCTCGGGGGTCGTGATGGAGACGAGCTCGACCTTCGAGAACTGGTGCTGGCGGATCATGCCGCGCACGTCCTTGCCCGCCGACCCCGCTTCCGAGCGAAAGCATGGCGTCCAGGCTGTGAGACGCATCGGCAGCTTGGCCTCGTCGACGATCCCTTCGCGCACGAAGTTCGTCAGCGGCACCTCAGCGGTCGGGATGAGCCAGCGTGCCGGCATGACCGGCGTTACTCCTACGAGTCGGCCGCCCTTCATCTCGGGATGATCTAGCTCAACCTCACCCTCAAAATTTTCTTTTAACTCCTCTGCTCTCGGTCCCTTGAACGTGACGCTAAGAGTCCCAGGAGAGCCGGACGGGCCAACTTCAAATTCTCCAGGGTTCACTTTCCCTGGTATTGCAAACAAATCTTCTTTGAACTTCGGCAAGCTCCCCGTGCCGTACACCGATTCCGACTTCACCAGATACGGCACCTGATGCTCCGTGTAGCCGCCGATCTGGCCGCTCGCCGGTGCGGTATGGATATCGAGCATGAGATTGGCGATCGCGCGCTCGAGGCGGGAGAGCTGACCCTTGAGCACGACGAAGCGGGCGCCGGAAATCTTCGACGCCGTTTCGAAGTCCATCAGGCCGAGCCCCTCGCCGAGCTCGAAATGCTGCTTCGGCGCGAAGCCGAGCGCGGGCGGCGTGCCGACGGTGCGGACACACGTATTGTCCTCGGCGTCCTTGCCGTCCGGCACTTCAGGCCGCGGCAAGTTCGGGATCGTCTCGAGCAGCTCGACGACGGCGCGGTCGAGGCCGCGCTCGGCTTCCTCGCCCTGCTGGATGAAGCTCTTGAGGTCGGCCACTTCCTGCATCAGCTTGGCGGCCGTCGCCTCGTCTTTCGCGGCCTTCGCCTTGCCGATGTCCTTGGAAGCGGCATTGCGCCGGCTCTGCGCCTCTTGCAGCTTCGTCAGATGCTGCCGGCGTGCCTCGTCGCGCTTCAGGATCTCGGCCGACATCGGCGCCAGACCGCGACGGGCCAGGCCCGAATCGAAAGCTTGCGGGTTGTCGCGGATGAATCGGATGTCGTGCACGGCGGCCACCTTCGATCGAAGACTGGAATGCTCCGAACCCTATAGGCCGAGGCGTCCACCCGGTCCAGCCGCAGCATGACGCGGCGATCCCAGGACTTCGCGGCATACTGTAGGGGCGACCGGCAGGTCGCCCAGCCATCCACGAGCCTGACTTTCGGGAATTGCCGCGACGGCAGGCGACCAGCCGGTCACCCTACGTCGCTTGAGTGGCGAGCCGCCGCTTCTCCATCCGGCCGACGATCCAGATCGAGGCCTCATAGAGGATGTAGGTCGGCACCATCAGCGACAACATCGAGAACGGATCGGGCGGCGTCACGACGCCGGCGAGCACCGCGATGCCGAGAACCGCCCAGCGCCGCTTCGCCTTGAGGCCCGCCGAGGTCACGACGCCGATGCGCCCGAGCAGGGTCAGCACGACGGGAAGCTGGAAGCACATGCCGAAGGCCAGGATCAGCCACATGATGAGGCCGAGATACTCGCTCACCCTCGCCTGCAGCTGGATCGTCACCGGCCCCTCGAGCTGCTGCATCGAGAGGAAGAAGGTCATCGCCATCGGCATGATGAGGAAGTAGACGAACAGCGCGCCCAAGATGAACAGCAGGGGCGTGGCGATCAGATACGGCACGAACAGGTTGCGCTCGTGCTTGTAGAGGCCGGGCGCCACGAACATGTAAAGCTGACCCGCGAGCACCGGGAAGGCGAGAAAGATCGCCCCGAACAGCGCGAGCTTCATCTGCGTGAACAGGAACTCCTGCGGCGCCGTATAGATCATCTCGATCTTGTGCTCGCCGCCGACCGCGAGCTGATAGGGCCAGACCAGCACGTTGTAGATCTGCTTGGCAAAGGCGAAGCAGACGATGAAGCCGATGGCGATGGCGATGACCGCGTAGAACAGCCGCTGTCTGAGCTCGACGAGATGCTCGAGCAGCGGCGCCTTTGAGGCTTCGATCTCGGCCAAATCCTCGGGTGATGGGCCCGATGGCGGGGGCTCGACCTTCGCCGGGGGCTTGGCTTCGATCCACTTCGGCGGCGTCATGCTCATGCGCCGCCCTCGTCGCCGGCGGCCTTCTTCCATGCGTCCGCCGCGCGCTCGGCGACCGAGCGCTTGCCGGCGTCCGCTTCCGGCGCTGGCGTCTCGGACGCGGGCGCTGCGAGGCTATTTGCAGTGCCGTTCGCCACCGGAGGTGTCGCTACCTGCGGCGCCGATGCGGACTCGTTGATCGCCTTTGGAATGTCCTTGACGGAGGCCTCGACCGTCGTCACGGCCTTCTTGATCTCGTTGACGGGATTGACCGTGCTCAGCGCCGAGCGCGTCTCGCGGACGGCCTGCTGCAGGCCATCGAGCTCAGCCTCCTTCAGCGCCTGGTCGAACTGCGTGCGGAACTCGCCCGCCACCTTGCGCATCTTGGCGACGTATCGCCCGATCGTGCGCAACATGCCCGGCAGCTCTTTGGGGCCAACCACCAGCACGGCGATCACCGCGATGATGAGCAGCTCGCTCCAGTCGAGATTGAACATCGTGACGCCGTCGGGCGCCGGGCTTGCGACGGTCAAGCGGCCCGGAAGGGCCGGCCACCGCCGCCGCCCTGGCGCTTACGCCTTCTCGCTGCGCGCAGGCTCGGCCGCCGGCGTGGTGCGCGACGCGCCCTGCTCGATCGACTTCGGGCTATCGTCGTCGTCGGCCATGCCCTTCTTGAAGGCTTTGATGCCTTTGGCGAGATCGCCCATCACGCCCGAGATCCGGCCGGCGCCGAACAGCAGCACGACGACCGCCAGAATGAGCATCCAGTGCCAGGTGCTTCCAAGACCCATGAGATCTACTCCATCAACGTCCTGACAGCCTTCGGGCCTGCGCCAGGACACACGTGCTGTGCCGTAACCTATCGCGGCCTTGAAGCCGGATTTTGTTCCCGCGGACTATCGCAGAAAGGTCACACCGCAGCAAGGCAATGTCGTGTCCGATAGCTTACCGCTAAGCCTCTGACTCACTCGGATAATCTCGTCTCCGACGGGAAAACCGATACGGTTGCGGCGTCAACCTGGAGCCCGACCTCGGCGCCGGGCACCGGCGCGCCCTCGCCTGCGACGCGCACGGCCAGGGGCTCTTCCAGACCATCGACCGCCAGGTGCAGGGCGACCCACTCGCCCAAGAACCGGCGGCCGATGACCCGCGCGGCCACTCCTTGCCCGGCCGGCAGCAGCGTGATCGACCGCTGACGCAGACAAATGATCGCCTCGCTGCCGTCCTTGAGCCCTGGCGCCGGCATCCGGCCGAACGGCGAGTCGGCCGCACCGCCCTGGATCCGCCCCCGCAGCTCTGCCACCTCGGAGAACAGCCGCGCGACGAACAACGCCTGGGGCGCACGGTAGAGTGTCTCGGCTGTCCCCTCCTGCAGGATGCGCCCGGACTTCATGACGACGATGCGCTCGGACAAGCGCATGGCCTCCTCGGGATCGTGAGTCACGATGACGGAGGTCGCGCGCGTCTCGCGCAAGATCGCCAGCGTCTCCTCCTGCATGGAGGCGCGCAGATCGACATCGAGCCCGGAGAACGGCTCGTCCATCAAGAGCACGCCGGGACGGGGCGCGATCGCGCGCGCCAAGGCGACGCGCTGCTGCTCACCGCCCGACAACCGCGCCGGATACTCGGTGGCGAGGTCCGCGAGGCCGACGCGCTCGAGGCCGGTCATGGCGATGCGCTTGGCCTCCGCCTTCGGCAACGACCTCAGGCCGAAGGCGACATTCTGCAACAGCGTCAGATGCGGAAACAGCGCGAAGTCCTGGAACATCAGCCCGACGTTGCGCTTCTCCGGCGGCACGAACCGCTCCGAGCCCGCGACCTCCAGCCCATCGATGAGCACGCGCCCTCCCGAGGGTTTCTCGATGCCGGCGGCGATCCGGAGCAACGTGGTCTTGCCGCAACCGGAATGTCCGAGCAGCGCCACGACCTCGCTCGGCTTGACGTCGAGCGACACGCGATCGAGCGCGCGCACATCCTCGTAGCGGCGGCTGACGTCCTCGAAGGTGAGCTGTGCGGGGATCGTCGCCGCCGCCTTGCCGCGCCCCTGACCGGGACGCGTCCGGAAGGACCATGCCGGGCGGACGCCACTGTCCTGCTTGTCGTTGCCGCCGGGCACGAGCTTCTCCAATCGACGCGCGCCGTCAGTCTCGCGTTTCGCCGTCGCCGGACGTTTCGTCCGGCGTCCCTTCGTCCTCATCCTCGCCGGCCTCGAGCGGCAGCTCGTCGGGTTGTAGATCGGCCAGAAGCTGCGGATCGGGAACCGTGAACCCGGCCGGCAGCTGACCATCCAGAAGACCCAGACCTTTGAGCTCGGCCAAGCCCGGCAGATCGGCGATGCTGTCGAAGCCGAACTGCTCGAGGAAGCGATCGGTCGTGCCATAGGTAATCGGCCGCCCCGGCGCGCGCCTGCGGCCGCGCAGCCGGACCCACCCCGTCTCCAGAAGAACGTCGAGCGTCCCCTTGGAGATGACCACGCCGCGGATTTCCTCGACCTCGGCCCGTGTCACCGGCTGATGATAGGCGATGATGGCGAGCGTCTCGAGGGCGGCCTTCGACAACCGCCGCTCTTCCTGCTGCTGGCGCTGCAGCAGATAGGCGAGGTCGGGTGCCGTGCGGAAGGCCCACTTGCCGGCGACGCGCACGAGATTGACGCCGCGCGGCTGGTAGCGCTCCTGCAAGAGCACGAGAAGCGCAGCGACGTCGCTGCCCTGCGGAAGCTGCGCGCCGAGTGTGCGGACGTCGAGTGGCTCGGAGGCGGCGAACAACAGCGCCTCGAGCACTCTGAGATGCGCCTCGAGCGACAGGTCGGTGGGCGGAGCCGCGTCGTGCTCATCCCTCATCGCGCCAGCGTCTTCCGGCTCGATCATCGGTTGCCGCGCTTTGTCGTCCGCCGGAGGGACACCCTCGTTTTCGCGCTCGTGGCTCATGCGCTTCCCTCTCCCGCCGTGTCCGGCGCGCGGCGCCGCACGAGCAATGGCCCGAACGCCTCGCTCTGGCGCACCTCGATCTCGCCTTCCCGCGTCAGCTCGAGCACGGCACCGAACGTGCTCGCAAGCACCGTGCGGCGCTGCTCTTGGGAGACAGCGTAGCGCCAGAGAAAGCTGTCGAGCCGTCCCCAGTCGCCGATCGTTCCGATCAGGCGCTCGAGGCGTTGCCGCGCCTCCTTGATCGACCAGACGAAGCGCTGCTTGATGGTGACACGCGCCGGCTGGGTCCGGCGGCGCTGATCGCAGTAGGCGCGCAAAAGATCGTAGACCGTCGCCGTATACGTGCTCTCGCGGATGACCTTGATGCCCTCCGGCATGCCGCGTCCGAACAGCTCGCGACCGAGCCGCGGCCGTGCCATCAGGTGCTGCGAGGCCTGCCGCATGGCTTCCAATCGGCGCAGCCGGTGCGACAGCAGCAGCGCCAGCTCCTCGCCCGTCGGCTCGTCGGCGGCGCGCTCCTCGCGTGGCAGCAAGAGCTTCGATTTGAGATATGCGAGCCACGCCGCCATCACCAGATAGTCGGCCGCGAGCTCGAGCCGCAGCTTCTCGGCCTCCTCGATGAAGGCGAGATACTGCTCGGCGAGCGCCAGCATCGAGATCTGGGCGAGATCGACCTTCTGGGTGCGGGCCAAGGCGAGCAGCAGGTCGAGCGGCCCCTCGAAGCCGCCGACATCGACGACGAGCGCCTCCTCGGGGGCCGGGCCGAAGTCGAGCTCGGGGCTGTCCGCGAGATGTGACGGCTCATAGCCGGGCTCGGTTGGGCGTGGGCTCGTCATGGCGGAATCGTCGCAGCTAGCCTCTGATTCGACGGGGAAATCTTAAACTATCTGGGGGGTTCAGGCCCGCGCCGTCAAGGTCGCGCCAAGCGCGTTGATCTCGTCGAGCTGGGCCAAGGCTGCTGTCGCATCGAAGGCCGGCGAGGGCTTGCGCCGGGCAAGGGCTGCGAGGAACCGCCGCTCGGCCTCGCCCTCGAGCTCGGGCACGTTGGCGGCGACGTCCACCATCTCGGCCATGTCGCCGTTGCAGTGCAGGACGATGTCGCAGCCGGCGGCGATGGCCCGCCGCGCCTTGTCTCCGGTCGAGCCGCGCAAGGCCTTCATGCTGAGATCGTCGCACATGAGGAGTCCATCGAAGCCGATCTCGCCGCGGATGATCTCGTCGACGATGAGTGGCGAGGTGCTCGCCGTCTCGCTTTGATCGAGCGCGGTGATGAGCACGTGCGCGGTCATTCCGAGTGGCATTCCGGCGAGCGCCTTGAACGGGGCGAAATCGGTCGCCCGCAAGGTCTCGAGGCTATCCTCGATCACGGGCAGCGTGAGATGGCTGTCCTGGTTGGCCCGGCCGTGGCCTGGGATGTGCTTGATGACCGGGAGCATGCCACCGGCCATCGTGCCCTCGCAGACCGCCCGCCCGAGCGCCACGACCCGCTCGATGTCGTGCCCATAGGCCCGATCGCCGATCACCTGATGGGCGCCCGGCACCGGCAGATCGAGGACCGGCACGCAATTGACGGTGAAGCCCAGAGCGGCGAGCTCGCGTGCGGCGAGCTGGCTGACCGCGCGGGCGGCGGCGACTGCCCCGTCGGGATCGGAGGCATAGCGCACTCCGAAGGCAGCAGCCGAAGGAAGCTGGCGCCAGTGCGGCGGCTTCAGGCGTTGGACGCGTCCGCCTTCCTGATCGACCAGCACGAGAAGATCGTCACGGCCGACGGCGTCGTGGTAGCGCGCGATCAGCGCCTTCACCTGCTCGGGTGTGCGGATATTGCGTTGAAACAGGATGAGGCCGGCCGGGCGCGCATCCTCGAAGAATCGCCACTCCGCGTCGGAGAGTGTCTCTCCCGCACAGCCGGAGATGAAGGCCGCAAGCATCGACATCGCCGCGCCACCCGCCTGCGTTCAGTATTGGCGGATGAAGCAATCCGTGCCGGCCGCCTTGAGCTTCGTGCAGAGCGTGCTCGCTGCCTGCTTGGAGGCAGGCGGGCCGATCAGAATGCGATAGCCCTTGTCGCTCTTCTTGATGGCCGGCTCGCTCGAGCCGAGCAATCCACTGTGGGCCTGTTGCAGGTCCGCGAACTTAGCCAGCGCCTCGGCCGACGACTGCGCGACACCGGCCTGCACGACGTAGCCCGAGCCCGCGCCCGTCGACTTTGCCGTCGAGTCGGTAGCGGCGGCCGGCGCCGCAGCTTGCGGCTGCTGATCGGCCTCGGCCAGTGCGGCCACTTGCTCGGCGGCGGAAAGCGACTTCTTTTTCTTCTTCGGCGGCGTCACGAGCGCCTGACCGTCGAGCGCTGGAGCGGCAGGCTCCGCCGCCTCGGCCGGAGCGGGCGCCGCCGTCTCTTCGGACGCCACGGACGCTGTGGTGTCCTCGGCCTTGGCGATATCGGCAGTCTGATCGCCGGAGTCGCCGATCAGCTCGCCCGGTTTGACCTGAAGGACCTTGACCTTGCGGATCTTGGGTTGGGCCTCGGCCGCCGAAGCCTCGACCGTGCCTGCGGCCTCGTCCGACGCGCCGCTCCCGTCATTCCCATCGGCGAACGTCATGCCCTGCATGATCGGCTCGGTGTCCTGAACGTTCGCGTCGCTTTCGGCCTTCGGAATATCGACGGTCTCGGCGCTCTCGCCGAGCGCCGCGCTGGACGTGCCGTCGCCGTTGCTCTCGCCGTTGTCGTTCAAACGATCGTAGATCGATTTCGAGCTTCCCTCGTCGGCCTGAGCTTCCTCGGGCACGGTCTTCGTGGGCTCGGTGTCGGCGGCCAGCACCGGCACCTCGTCGCTCGACGAGAAGCTCGTCTCGCTGGTCATTTTGTAGACGAAGCCCAAGCCGCCACCGATCAGCACGGCCGCGACGAACGCCGCCGCGACGATCAGACCACGACGGCTCTTGGAGGCCGGCGCCACCTCCGGCTCCTCGGTCTCGACATACTCGCCATTGGCGAGGATCTGGTCGTCCTGAGCGTAGCCCTGGTCGTCATAGCCCTGCTGCTGGCCGGGATATCCGTAGCCCTGCTGGCCTTGGGCATAGCCCTGGTTGTCGTAGCCGTAGCCGTCCTGGCCTTGATGCCCGTAGCCCTGCTGGCCATATCCCTGTTGTGCGTAGCCGTCTTGGGCCCCGTAGCCGGTGTCGGCACCCTGGACTTGATCGTAACCATAGCCCTGCTGGCCCTGGTCGTAGCCGTAGTCCGCCTGCTGCCCGCGCGGATCGTAGGCGGGAGCTTGCGCCTGGCTCTGCTGACGCGTGCCGAACGAGGAGCGGGCCGGCGGCGCATAGGGGTCCGCGGCAGGCTCCTGCCCATAGCCTTGATCCTCCCAGGACGGCGCCGGCGGCTCGGCGGCATAGCCGTAGCTGTTGGTCTGTGCCCGGCCCGTCGTGCGCGGAGCGGCACGGCCCGTCGCCGGCTGGGATTGCACCGGGGCCGCAGCCCGCGGCGTCTCCGGCGCCGGCTGAGCCACATAGCGGTCGAACTGCGGCTGATAGCTGGTGCCGCCGCGACGTTGCGTCGGCGGATCGGACCTCTCCGCTGCATAGGCCGAAGACGACGGGCGGCGATCGGCAAGATCCTGATCGTCATAAGGACGGCGTGTCCGGGCGCGACCCTGGCCGTAATCCTCTGACCTTGCCATCGAGCTGATCCCTTCGCTCTAAAGAAACGGTGCTATGACCGAATCAAGTCTAACGCATCTCCTCGGGAGCTAGAACGCCGAGGATCGCCAGTCCACTGGCGATAACGCGGGCCGTTGCGGCGACCATCGCCAGCCGGGCCTCGGTCAATGAACGATCGTCCTCCCGGATAAACCGTAAATGTGGCGAGTCTTTGCCCCGGTTCCACAGGGCGTGAAATTCCGATGCTAGATCATAGAGATAGAACGCCACGCGATGTGGCTCATGGGCCACGGCCGCTTGCTCGACGAGACGTGGGAACGTGCCCAGCCGCCGGATGAGCGCGGTCTCCGACTCGTCTGTCAGACGCTCGATGGGCGCCGCTCTCAGGGCCGGCGCCTGCGGCGTCACGTCCGGGAAGACCTCGCGGGCATTGCGGAAGACCGAGTGGCAGCGGGCATGGGCGTATTGGACGTAGAAGACGGGGTTCTCCCGGCTCTTCTCGGTCACCTTGGCGAAATCGAAGTCGAGCGGGGCCTCGTTCTTGCGATAGAGCATCATGAAGCGCACGGGGTCGGAGCCGACCTCGGCGACGAGATCGGCCAGCGCCTCGAAGTTGCCGGAGCGCTTCGACATGCGCACGGGCTCGCCATTGCGGAACAGCTTCACGAGCTGGCAGAGACGGACATCGAGCTCGACCCGGCCGGCCGACAAGGCCGAAGCCACCGCCTTCAGCCGCTTGACATAGCCGCCATGGTCGGCGCCGAGCACGTAGATGAGCTTGTCGAAGCCGCGATCGATCTTCGACTTGGCATAGGCGACATCGGCGGCGAAGTAGGCGTAGGTGCCGTCGCTCTTCTGCAGCGGCCGGTCGATGTCGTCACCGAAGTCGGTGGTCCGGAACAACCACTGCTCGCGGTCCTCCCAGTCGTCCGGCGGCTGGCCCTTGGGCGGCGGAATCCGGCCCCAGAAGACGAGCCCCTCCTGCTTGAGCTTGTCGACGGTTTCGACGATGGCGCCGGAGTCGTGCAGGCTCTTCTCGGAGAAGAAGACCTCGTGATGGATGTTGAGCAGCGCCAGATCCTGCTTGATGAGCTCGAGCATCTGGTCGACGGCGAACTGCCTGACGAGCGGCAGCCATTCGCTTTCGGGCTTGGCGATGAGCGCCTTGCCGTGGACGCTCGCCAAGGCCTCGCCGACCGGCTTCAGGTAGTCGCCCGGATAAAGCCCCTCGGGGATCGCGCCGATGTCCTCGCCCAGCGCCTCGCGATAGCGCAGGAAAACAGAGCGGGCGAGCGCATCGACCTGGCTGCCCGCATCGTTGCTGTAGTATTCGCGCACGACATCGTGGCCGGTGAAGGCGAGGAGGCTTGCGAGCGCATCGCCGAATACGGCACCCCGGCAATGGCCGACATGCAGCGGTCCGGTCGGGTTTGCCGAGACGTACTCGACGTTGACCTTTTTACCTTGGCCGAGCGAGCTGCGGCCATAGCTCTCGCCCTCGCGCACGACGGCGCCGACGACCTTCGTCCAGAAGGCCGGGTCGAGCGTCAGGTTGATGAAGCCGGGGCCGGCGACCTCGGTTTTCGTGATCCCCTCGACGGTCGCGAGCTTGGCCACGATCGCATCCGCGATCTCGCGCGGCTTCTTGCCCGCGGGCTTCGCCAGCAGCATCGCCGCGTTGGCAGCGAGATCGCCGTGTGCCGCCTCTCGCGTCGGCTCGAGCACGAGGCGCGGGATCGAGAGGCCTTGCGGCAGCGCGCCCTCGTCGATCAGGGCTTGGACAGCCGACGTCAGCGCCGCTTCGAAGTGCTCGTAGATATGCATGGCCGGACCTGAGGGTTTGGCGCCGAATTTGCCCAAGATTTTACACGGGATCGGCAGGTTGGCGCGGACTATCGCAATTCCGGGGGAGCGTCAAACAAGCGTCGGTGCTCGGTCTCGGCATAGCGGTCGGTCATGCCGGCGACGAAGTCGACGACGAGGCGGGCCCGCGCCGCCCGGTCGAGCCCCGCCGATGCCGCACGCCAGCGGTCGGGAAGCACGGAGGGCTCGTCGAGATAGCGATCGAACAGAGCCTCGATCTGGGCCTCCGCCCGCAGCATCGGCTCCATCACGCGCGGGTGACGGTAGACGGCGGCGTAGAGGAAGCCGCGGAGCTGGGCGAGCCCTGCCGTCAGCTCGGCCGAGAACGCGACGGCAGGCTCGGCCGCCGCCCGGATCGCGTCGGCATCGGCGGGTGCGAGCCGGGCGAGCCGGATGCGTGACTGAACCACGACGTCGTTCACCATACGGGTGATGAGCCGGCGGTTGACCTCATAGATGAGCCGCCCGCCGTCGAGCCCGCCATAGCGCGCCTCGACCTCTCGCATGAGTTCGCCGACGAGCGCCACATCGCGCAAATCCTCGGGCTTGATGAGACCCGCCCTCAAACCGTCGTCGAGATCGTGATTGTTGTAGGCGATGTCGTCGGCGACGGCTGCCGCCTGAGCTTCCGCGCTCGCGTGACGATCGAGCGCCAGATCGTGGTGGGCGTTGTAGGCGGCGATGTCGCCTGCGAGATCGTGACCTGCCGGCGCCCAAGGCCCCGTCAGCGGCCCATTGTGTTTGACGAGCCCCTCGAGCGTCTCCCAGGCGAGGTTCAACCCCTCGAACTCGGCGTACTTCCGCTCGAGCGCGGTGACGACCCTCAGGCTCTGCGCATTGTGATCGAAGCCGCCGTAGGCGGCCGCCCGGCGTTGCAGCGCCCGCTCGCCGGCGTGACCGAACGGGGGATGACCGAGGTCGTGGGCGAGCGCGAGCGCTTCCGCGAGATCCTCGTCCAGCGCGAGCTGGCGTGCGATCGAGCGGGCGATCTGGGCGACCTCGATCGAATGCGTCAGGCGCGAGCGGAAGTGATCGCCCTCGTGGTAGACGAAAACCTGCGTCTTGTGGGTCAGCCGGCGGAACGCGGTCGAGTGGATGATCCGGTCGCGATCGCGCTGGAAGGGCGAGCGCATCGGGCAGTCGGGCTCGGGGCTTAGGCGGCCTCGGGAGGGGAGCATCGAGGCGGCATAGGGTGCGAGCTCGCCCCGGCCGGCTATCCCCTTTGGACCTTTCGCGGCCTGCGGATCCCTGGCGATTTGTGCCATCTCGGCCTTTCCCTCGGCTCGCCCGATGCCTATCTTCTAGTGGATGCAGACTTGGCTTGCCACTGCGGCGGGCGGACCGTGGAGCCTCGCATGACCGATAGCATTGCCGTGACCCCCCGGGCCTTGAAGCGCGTGGCCGAGATCGTTCGTGGCGAGGCCAAGTCCAAGCTGCTCCGCATCAGCGTCGAGGGCGGCGGGTGCTCAGGGTTTCAATACCGGTTCGATCTCGTCGAGGCGCCGGAGGCGGACGATCTGGTGATCGCCGGCGAAGGCGCGACGATCGCGGTCGACCGGATGTCGCTCGACTACATGCAGGGATCCGAGGTCGATTTCGTCGACGACCTGATCGGCCAGTCGTTCAAGATCAAAAATCCGCAGGCGACGGCCGCCTGCGGGTGTGGCACGAGCTTCGCGCTCTGACCGTGAGGCTCAGGCGTAGATCGCCGAGAGGTAGTCGTACCAGAAGACCGACGCGGCGATGACGATCGCCGGATAGGCCGCCAGGAACTTCGCGAACAGGAAGTTTCCCGAGCGGGTGGCGACCCAGGCGCCCATCGATCCGAGCAACGGCAGCGTCCAGAGCAGGACGTAGGGATACTCGGTCAGGTCCGGAGAGCGATTGATGCCGGCTTCGGCGGCGACGGACACGGGTGTGTCGAGGAAGGCCGAGACATAGGGCCACGCGAACAAGATGACGAGCGAGAAAGCGATGTTGACGACGGCCATCAGCCGGACGAACCGGTTGGGATCGTAAGCGCGGCCCTCATACAGCGAAACAGCCACAATCTCGCTCCGGCTTTCTCTGCTCAGCCACGACTCGTGCGACAACCCCTTGGTCATAGGTCTACTCGCTTAACATTCGGTTGCACGCCCGCGCCGAATGCGCTTGTTCTCGGCCGGACCACCCTCCGGGACCGCCGCGCCAACCGCGAAAGCTCCGGACACGCTTAACGAAGTCTGACCTTTGGTTTTGCAACCTCCGTGCCAGCCGGGAGCTCCGCCGTGAAGATCGCGACCTGGAACATCAACGGCGCCAAGGCGCGCCAACAAGGCCTCGTGACCTGGCTCGAAGCGGCAAGCCCGGATGTGTTGTGCTTGCAAGAGATCAAGTGCATCGACGAGGCCTTCCCGCGCGAGCCCATCGAAGCGCTCGGCTACAACGTCGCCGTGCACGGGCAGAAGGGTTTCAACGGCGTCGCGATCCTCTCGCGCGCACCCTTCGACGACATCGTGAAGGGCCTACCGGGCGACGCGACCGACGAGCAGTCCCGCTACATCGAGGCCTTGATCCCGGCTGGCAAGAGTGCGCTCCGCGTGGCCTCGATCTACCTCCCCAACGGCAACCCCATCGACACCGAGAAATTCCCCTACAAACTCGCCTGGATGGAGCGGTTGCAGGCGCACGCGGCGCGCCTTCTGGCGCTCGAGGAGGCCACGGTGCTGATGGGGGACTACAACGTCATTCCCGAGCCGGCCGATGCGCGCCATCCCGAGCAATGGCTGGGGGACGCCTTGTTCCAGCCGGCCTCGCGGCAAGCTTGGCGCCGCCTCTGCCACTTGGGATTTACGGATGCGATCCGGGCCACCAACCCGGGCGCGGGCGTCTACACGTTCTGGGACTATCAAGCCGGCGCCTTCCAGAAGGACAACGGCATCCGCATCGACCATCTGCTGTTGTCGCCTCAGGCGGCGGACAGGTTGGTCGCGGCCGGCGTCGACAAGGATCCCAGAAGCTGGGAGAAGCCGTCGGACCACGTGCCGGTGTGGGCCGAGATCGACATGGGCTGAGGACCGGACAGACGCCACGTCACTCGGATGATTCACCCGCCGGACGGAACATCTTCAGGCCAGCCCCCATCTCGTCGTCGCGCGAGATGATCGCCGCACCATCCGAGCCCGAAGGTAGTGTGCTTGCCGTCAGCGCCTCTATCTGAGGCGTGCGCTCGCCGGCGCGCTCGGGCCACCGGACCTTCTCGCCATTGGCACAGGTCCAGATCAGCGCATTGCCCCAGCTCTCAGTTGCCTGCTCGGTGATCTTGCCGATGGCGGTCTTGCGGCGGGCCTCGCGGATCGCCTCGACGATCCGCCGGTCCTTGCGAAACTTGTCGGCAATTTTTCCGGCTTTCTCGCGCGCCGCCGGGGCGGTCTCGCAATAGAGCCGGTGGTAGACGGAATCGATCCAGAGCTGGTCGTCGGCATAGGCGCCTTCGGCGGCGAGGGTTGCGAAGCCGAGTGCTAGCGCAGGGCGACGGCCGAGCTTCTGATCGCCACTGAAAAACATCTCGGCCAGAGTCGCCTGGGCGCCGGGATGCCCCTTTTCGCGCGCGAGCTTCACGAGCAGATCACGCGCCTGACGTGTCTTGCTCGGATCATTCGCGTCCTTGAGCCAAAGCTTCACGAGCTCGAGCTGAGCATCCATGTCGTCGAAATACTGGCTTGCATAGTCGAGGGCGGCGACCGCGCCATCGGCGTCCGATTTAAGCCCGATCTCGGGAAGGCCTTCGGCCTTGTAGAGGGCGACGGCGACGAAGGCGCGGGCGACGTAGGGAGCGCGAAGATCCGTGAAGGGATCGACTTGCCGGTAGCGAGTCGCGAGATCCGAGTAAAGCGCGTACGCCTTGGCGTGGTCGACGAAGGGCAACGCATCGCTCGAGTAGAGCTGGGCGAGCGCGAACTTGGCGTAGAAGGCGTCGTCCTCCTGCTCCCGTCCAGCCGCCCATTCCAGCGCCTGGAAGGCATCGGGGAACTGTCGCGCCTCGATCGCCCTGACGCCGGCCTGATAGGCGTCGGTCGCCGTCGAGAACACGTTGGCGGCCAGCGCCGGCCCGGAAAGGGCCAGCGCCAACACGACGACGAACAGTCGAGCTACTGTCTCATATGTCCGCATAGCACACGGTTTCTACCTTGGCGCCCGGATGGGTCACCGCGCCGGTTCGCGCGGGTCCAACCTGCTGGGCGTACTTCCAGAGCGCTCCGCTCCGGTAATCGGTCTTGCGGGGCTTCCACGCCTTGCGACGCTTCTCGAGCTCCGCCTTCGTCAGATGATGGTCGAGCGTGCCTTTCACGGCATCGATCGTGATGATGTCGCCGTTCTTAAGGAGGCCGATCGGTCCGCCGACGGCAGCTTCCGGGCCGACGTGGCCGATGCAGAAGCCGCGCGTGCCGCCGGAGAAACGTCCGTCGGTGATGAGAGCCACCTTCTCGCCGACGCCCTGGCCGTAGAGAGCGGCCGTCGTCGAGAGCATCTCACGCATGCCGGGACCGCCGACGGGACCTTCGTAGCGGATGACGAGCACCTCGCCTTCCTTGTACTTCTTCGCCTGCACGGCGGCGAAGCACGCCTCCTCGCTGTCGAAGCAGCGGGCGGGGCCGGAGAACTTCAGCGTCTTCATGCCGGCGATCTTCACGATCGCCCCGTCGGGCGCGAGCGAGCCCTTGAGGCCGACGACGCCGCCGGTCTTGGAGATCGGGTTGGTCGTCGGATAGACGACCTTCTGATTGGTGTTGAACTTCACCTTCTCGAGGTTCTGCTTCAACGTCTTGCCGGTGACGGTGATGCAATCCTCGTGGAAGTAGCCACCATCGAGCAGCGCCTTCATGATTTGCGGCACGCCACCGATATCGAACACGTCCTTGGCGACGAACTTCCCACCGGGCTTCAGATCCGCGATGTAGGGCGTCTGCTTGAAGATGCGGGCGACGTCGAAGAGATCGAACTTGATGCCGACCTCGTTGGCGATCGCGGGCAGATGCAGCGCCGCGTTCGTCGAGCCGCCAGTCGCCGCCACGATCGTCGCGGCATTCTCGAGCGCTTGCTTCGTGACGATGTCGCGCGGACGGATGCCGTCGGCGATCAGCCGCATGACGGCGCGGCCGCTGTCGTAGCAGAACTGGTCGCGATTGAGGTCCGGCGCCGGCGCACCGGCCGACCCGGGCAACGCCAGACCGATCGCCTCCGAGATGCAGGCCATCGTGTTGGCCGTGAACTGGCCGCCGCACGCGCCCGCCGACGGGCAAGCCGTGCATTCCAGATCGTGCAGCTCCTTGTCGTCCATCTTGCCGGCCGAATGCTGGCCGACCGCCTCGAAGACGTCGACGATCGTGACATCCTTGCCCTTGTGACGGCCGGGCAGGATCGAGCCGCCGTAGACGAACACGGACGGCACGTTCAGGCGCACCATCGACATCATCATGCCGGGCAGCGACTTGTCGCAGCCGGCGAGGCCCACGAGCGCGTCATAGCAATGTCCGCGCATCGACAGCTCGATCGAATCGGCGATGCACTCGCGGCTGACCAGCGAGGATTTCATACCCTGGTGGCCCATGGCGATGCCGTCGGTCACCGTGATGGTGCAGAACTCGCGCGGCGTACCGCCTGCCTCGTTGACGCCCTTCTTGGCGGACTGGGCCTGGCGCATCAGCGCGATGTTGCAGGGCGCGCTCTCGTTCCAGCAGGTCGCGACGCCGACGAGCGGGCGATGGATCTGCTCTTCCGTCAGCCCCATGGCATAGAGGAACGCCCGATGCGGCGCCCGGATCGCACCTTCCGTAACGTGCCGGCTCGGCAGCTTCTTCTTGTCGAATGCTTTCGCGTCCATGGACCTTCTTGCCTCTCGCGCCTTTTGGATGAACCGATTGCGGGAGCCTCCCGCAACCACAGGGAAATCCAAGTCTAGGCGCACTCTGCGAGAGGCTCAACGCATCGGCGCTGGCCTTGCTGGGGCCGTCGTACCGGAGCCCCGCTCTCCGGCCCATCGGCCCTGGCCAAGGTTTCGTGGAGGTTTGTGGCGCAATCGCGGCTGGGATGTCTCACTGTGTGGCCAATCAGCATCAACGTTAACGAATCCGTCATGATTGCGTCACGGCCTCGACCAGGCGGGCCAGGACCTGTGGCTCGATCGCCATGAGAACCGCCACGCTGAGGGCGCCCGCAATCATCACGGTCAGGAGGAGGCCAAAGAGCTTGGTGACCCTTAGGATCAGTGTCCCGATGGCGATCGCCAACGCGGTGACGGCGAGCGGCTCGCCGCCGGGAAAGCTCGTCAACAGCTCGCCCATGCTGCGCTCGAAGCCGTCGCCCGCCGTGACTGCAGCCGCCGCCGGGACGGCGGTCGCGGCAAGGGTCAGGACGCCGAGGAGAGTGCCGAGAGGCTTCGTCCGCATTCGTGACATGCTCGCTCCCGAGGATCGCGATCGTTGAGGACATGCGAGGTAGCCGCTCAAGTCGACCATCCGTTGTCCCCGGTTGGGCTTTTCGTGGGCGCGATACATTGGTAACGCTCGCTTGGCGGGAGCGGCGATCGCTATGATCTAAGCTCGCGAGAGAACGCCGAGCCTGATCGAGGGAGAGGGACGCATGACGGTGCCGACCATCGCGGAATCTCCGATCCCGCCGCTCCCTGAGCCGGCCGAGCCCGTTGCCATCACCTGGCATGGCTCACCCTGGTCGCTCGCCGGCCTCGGCCTGCTCAACATGCTGCTCTCGGTCGCAACGCTCGGCATCTACTCGTTCTGGGGCCGCACCGAAGCCCGCCGCCGGATCTGGTCGATGGTGCGCATGAACGGCGAGCCGTTCGCCTACACCGGCACCGGCAAGGAGCTGTTCCTCGGCTACATCATCGTGTTCTTCATCATCACGGTGCCGACGATCCTCTCCTTCAGCGTGATCCCATATGTTGCGATCTGGCTTCTCGGCCCGGTGGCTGGACCGATCGTCGGCGCCCTCTTCGTCGTCGGCTACATGGTGTTCCTGTATTTGCTCGTCGGTACGGCGGTGTATCGCGCCATGCGCTACCGCCTGACCCGCACGCAGTGGCGCGGCATTCGCGGCGCGGTCGTCGGATCGCATTGGACCTACGGCTGGCACTATTTCTGGACCATGATCGCCAACTACTTCGCCATGGGCTGGATGACGCCCTGGCGCAGCAACTTGCTGCACCGCCAGCTGACGAACGACATGCGCTTCGGCGAGACGGCCTTCAAGTACAAGGGCCGGGCCGGATCGCTCTATCCGCCCTTCGTGCTCGCGTGGGTCGGCGGCATCATCGCCCTGGCGATCGTGATCGGCGGGACGATCCTCATTACGTGGTCGCGGATCCAAGCCGGCATCGAGAGCACGACGACGGGACAGCCGCCGACGCCCGAGCCGCTCGGCTACGGCGAGCTCGCCAGCATCTATGGCCTCTACGGCCTCGCCTTCTTCGTTCTCCTCGTCTTCGGCGCCAACTACTTCGCCCGTACGCTCAACTACTTCACGAATTTCACGAGCTTCGCCGGCACGGCCGGATTCCAACTCAAGGCCTCCGCCTTGAGCCTGCTCTGGCAGACCGTCAGCAACTTCCTCTTGATGATCTTCTCGCTCGGCATCCTCTCGCCCGTCGCCCAGGCGCGCTGGATTCGCTACGTCGTCGACCGGCTCGAGATCACCGGCGGCGTGAATTTCACAGCCGTCAATCAGTCCAAAGCCGCCCTCGGCAAACGCGGCGAGGGCATGGCCACGGCCTTCGATGTGGATGCTTTCTCATGAGCACGCTGAGCCATTCCTTCAATGCCCACTGGACCGACGGGCGGACCGCCGCGACCTACCCGGCGACCGTCACCCTCGCCCGTGCCGTCGAGATCCTGCCGGCCGGCGCCACCGAGCCCGTGCTCTGGTCGTTCCATCGCACCGAGGCCTCGGTGCCGCTCTGGCCGTCGAGCGATCATGTCCTGCTGCGCTCGATGGACCATCCCGGCCAGACGCTGCTCGTCGAGGACGCCGGCTTCGCGCCGGCATTGCTCGGGCTAGCGCCGCATCTCAAAGCGGGCTCCAAGCGCTGGCGCGATCTGAGGCCCGGGCTTTCCGTGGCCGCGGTCGTCGCGCTCATCGTCGGCTCCGTGGTCGCCTTCGATCTCTCACCCGCTACCTATGTCGCGAGCCTCATTCCGAAACAGGCGCGTGTCATGGCCGGTCAGCAGGTGCTCGAGGTCGTCACCCAGGGCAGCGGCCTGTGCTCGAGCCCGGAAGGGAATGCGGCGCTGCAGACGCTCATGTCCAAGATCAAGACCGCCGCCGGCACGGATACGGATTTCAACATCGTTGCCGTCAACTGGGATCTCGTGAATGCGTTCGCGCTGCCGGGTGAGCAGATCATCGTCACGCGCGGGCTCATCGACAAGGCGCAGTCGGCCGAGGAGGTCGCGGGCGTCGTCGCCCACGAGATGGGTCACGGCATCGAGCTGCATCCGGAAGCGGGCATGGTGCGGGCGATCGGTATGGCTGCAGCCGCCGAGCTCGTGTTCACCGGATCATCCGGCACCATCGGCAACTTCGGCCAGCAGATGCTCGAGCTCAACTACTCGCGCAACGCCGAGAGCCGCGCCGACGATCAAGCCGTGCGGCTGCTGAAAGCCGCGCAGATTTCGCCAGTGCCGCTGTCGGAGTTCTTCGACCGGCTCTCCAAGGAGATGGGCGAGACCGACGACGCCTCAACGGCATCGAAACTGTTTTCCACGCATCCCCCGAGCCCAGATCGCGCCAAGCTCTTCAAGGAGGCTGCGACCTACGACACGGTACCGGCGCTGACGCCCGCCGAATGGTCCGCCCTGAAGGCGATTTGTGCTGCAGAGCCGACGGTCACCGATACCCCACAGCCCGAGTTGCCGGCCGACGACGGCACGAGCCCGCCGCCTGACCCGAACGGCCAACCGCCGCTGCCGCCGACGTAGGTCTCCCGAGGGGTTCGACCGGTTTCGGCAAAAGCCGCCATACCCTCGTCGCATTTTTTTGTGATCACGCTCTCAACGTTTGCGGGAACGGGACGCTCGTTGACATGGCGCATGTGATCCGGTCGGTGGTTCTGGCCTTGGGTCTTTTTGCCGGTGCGGCCTTGGCCGCCTCGCCGCTGATCGCCGCCTATCGGCTGCACGAGGCGATCCTCAACGGCGACGTCCCCGCCATCGAGGCGGCCGTCGATTGGCCGTCCGTGCGTCACAGCCTCAAGTCGTCCGTCAGCCAGGTCATGATCGCGGATGCCGAGGCGCGCCGCTCCGAGCTCGGCATGTTTCACCGCATCGGCTACAAGATCGGCGACGCCTTCGTCCCCTATTTCGTCGATCGCATGATCGCCAAGCAGATGACGCCGCAAGGCTTCATCGACTATGTGCGTCAGCCGGTGGCGGCAACGTCCCGCCCAACGCGCATCTTCAATCTCATCGAACGCGCGGCCTATACGAGCCTCGACCGCTTCGAGATCGACGTGCGCGACAAGCTCGATCGCTCGCGCCGCTATCGCGCGGTGTTCACGCGCAACCTTCTCACGTGGACCATGACAGAGGTGCGCCTGTTGCCGGCCCGGCGTGCGCCAGCTCTCATGACCGCATCGGCGCCCTGACGCTCAGGCGAACACGAGCCGGCCGTCCTCGAGATCGATGGCGGGGATCGCATCCTTTTCCGCCCAGTAGTCGTGAAGGTGTTGCCACTCCGGCCGATCGAGCCGCTTGGGCAGTTTGTCGATGCTCCGCGCGATGTAGCCACTGCTGAAGCTCTCGGGGTCCACCCAGGGCAAAGGCCGCAAGCTCCGCTCGTCGGGTAACGGCTCGGGCGTTGCCGAGCGAAGTCCGTGCGCGTCGAGATAGCCGATGAGGCGGCAAAGGAAGTCCGCATTCATGTCGACGCGGAGCGTCCAACTCGCTCTCAGATACCCAAACGTCCAGGTGAGGTTGGGCACGCCCGACAGCATCATGCCGCGATAGTTCAGCGTCCGGCCGGCGTCGATCGGGGCACCGTCTTTCGTAAAGGCGATGTCGCCCAGAATGCAGATGTCGAAGCCCGTCGCCGTCACGACGAGGTCGGCTTTGAGCTCGCGGCCTGATTTGAGGCGAATGCTGCGTTCGGTGAACCGCTCGATCTCGTTCGTCACCATCTCGACCTTGCCGCGCTTGATGGCGTCGAGCATGTCGCCGCCCGGGATGTAGCAGAGCCGTTGTTGCCAGGGGCGGTAGCGCGGGGTGAAGTGCGTGGCGATATCGTAGTCGGGGCCGAGCGACTGCCGCACGCCGCCGATGAGCTCGGCCGCTACCGCCTCCGGCTCGCTCTGCACGCGGTCGAGGTAGAGCGCCTCGTCGCGCAGCGACTTGCGGCGGCAGATGTCGTAGATGGTCATCTCCTCGATCCCGAGTGCGCGTAGCTCGGCGGCCAGGCCGAGCGCGCCCGACGTCGCGCCGACGCCCGGCGTGTAGTAGCTCGGCGAGCGCTGAAGCACCGTGATCGGACCGCTCGTCGCGGCAAGCGCCGGCACCATCGTCGCCGCCGTCGCGCCCGAGCCGATGATGACGATCGACTTCCCGGCGGTGTCGAGATCGTCCGGCCAGGCCTGCGTATGGACGATCCGTCCTTTGTAGGAGGAGAGGCCGGGCCAATCCGGCGTGTGACCCTTGTGGTGGTGATAGTAGCCTTGCGCCATGGCGAGGAAGCGGGCCTTCAGAACGACCCTCTCGCCGCTGCCTGTGTTGCGCGCTGTCAGCGTCCAGACTTGCTCGGCGCTCGACCAGTCCGCACTGACGGCCTCGTGGCCGTAGCGGATGTGTGGGCTGAGCCCATGCTCGGCGATCACCTCGCGCATGTAGTCGAGGATCTCGTGCCGCGTCGCCACCGGCTTGTCGCCGAGCCAGGGCTTGAAGCGGTAGGCATAGGTGTAGAGGTCGCTGTCGGATCGGGCGCCGGGATACCGGTTCGTGTGCCAGGTGCCGCCGAAGGTCGGCTCGCGCTCGAGCACGGCGAAGGTCTTGCCGGGCAGTTGCGCCTGGATATGGCAGGCCGTGCCGATGCCGGTGATGCCGGCGCCGACGATCAGCACATCGAAGGTCTCGGACATGATGGTTGTAGCCGCCCTGTGACGTCGTGCAGCCAACCTAGCTGAAATGCGGTCACCTTCGCCACTCCCGATGGAACCGACGGCGGCTCCCGCTCATTCTTGGCCGTACGGTGACGGGTCCTCGGTGGGGAAGGAGCTCGACGTGATCCTTGGCTTGACGGCCGAGCAGGCGATTGCGATCGCCATCGTCATTGGCACCCTCTCATTCTTCATCTGGGATCGCTGGCGCTACGATGTCGTGGCGCTCGGCGCGCTGCTCGCCTCGATCATCGCCGGTACCGTGCCGGCCGATGCCGCCTTCATCGGGTTCTCCGACCAAGTGATCGTCGTCGTCGTCTGCGTCCTCGTCGTCAGCAAGGCGATCGCGCGCTCGGGGCTGCTCGACCGGATGACCCGCCGGCTGTTGCGCAACGTCGACTCGCGCTCGGCACAGATCGGCGGCCTGTGCGCGGCGGTGGCGCTGATGTCGGCCTTCGTCAAGAACATCGGCACGCTCGGCATCTTCATGCCTATCGCCATCCAGACGGCTCGGCGATCGAAACGCTCACCGTCGATCTACCTGATGCCACTCGCCTTCGCGTCCCTGATCGGCGGCACCATCACCCAGATCGGCACGTCGCCAAATCTCTTGATCTCGACCGTGCGGACGGATCTCGGCGGCCAGCCGTTCGGGCTCTTCGACTATGCGTGGGTCGGACTGCCGCTGACGATCCTCTCGGTTCTCTTCTTGACCTTCGGCTGGCGGCTGCTGCCCGGCGAGCGCAAGGCCGCGCCCGCACCCGAGGACGCCTTCTCGATCGAGGGCTACACGACGGAGCTGACCATCCCGCCGGCCTCTCCGCTGGCCGGCCGCACCGTCGGTGATCTCGAGGCAGCCGCCGACGGCAAGGCCGTGGTCATCAGCGTCATTCGCGAGAGAGGGCGTCATGCGATCCCGAGCCCGACTTGGCCGCTGTCGGCGGGCGACACCGTCGCCATCCAGGCCGAGCCCGCCGCCGTCAGAGAGCTCGTCGACGAGAACAAGCTCGAGCTCGCGCATGCCCGCGCCCTGCCGAAGTCCGAGGACGCGGCGGGCGATTTGAAGACCGTCGAGGCGATCGTTGCGGCCGACTCGCTTCTCATCGGCCAATCGGCGCAAAACCTTTCCTTGCGCTGGCGCTACGACATCAACGTGCTGGCCATCAGCCGGGCGGGCGTCCGGCGCGCGGCGCGCCTGCAGGAGCATGTCTTCAAGGCGGGCGACGTCGTCGTCGTACAAGGTTGGGAATCGGCGCTCCCCGTGACGCTCGCGGAAATCGGCTTGTTGCCGCTCGCCGATCGCGGCGTATCTTTCGGCTCATCGAGCCGCGGCCTGATCCCACTCGGCATCCTCGGCCTCGCCATGCTGCTCATCTCGCTGAAGCTGACAACCGTTGCAGTCGGCTTTTTCGCTGCGGCGCTTCTGGTGATCGTGCTCGGCCAGATCAGCTTGAAGGAGGCCTATCTCGCGATCGAGGGCCCGGTCGTCGTGCTGCTCGCCGCGCTCATTCCGGTCGCCCACAGTTTGCAGACGACCGGCGTGACCGATTTGCTCGGTGGCGGTCTCGCATCCGCGGCCTCGGGCTTGCCGGGGTTCATGGCGCTCGGGATGATGCTCGCCGCCGCGATGCTGCTGACGCCCTTCCTCAACAATGCCGCCGCCGTTCTCGTGCTCGGCCCGGTCGCCGGCGTCGTCGCCAAAACGCTCGGCTACAACGCCGATCCGTTCCTGATGGCGGTGGCGCTCGGCTGCGCTTGCGACTTCCTCACCCCCGTCGGCCACCAGAACAATCTGCTCGTGATGGGGCCCGGCGGCTACCGCTTCGGCGACTACTGGCGGCTCGGCCTGCCGCTGTCGGTCATGGTGCTCGTGCTCGGCACGCCGCTCATCATGCTGGTGTGGCCGCTGACGTGAGAGAAGCGACAGGCCCGTACGATCTGTCCACCGAGACGCTGAACATCGATGGCGCGGGTCAGGAGAAGCGCTCCGATCAGTGCTGCATACACGAGGGGCTCGGGCGGCCAGGACTTCACGACCAGCACGAAGTGGAGAGCCGCGGCAATTGCTGCCGGATAGGTGAGCTTGTGCAGCCGTCGCCATGCCGGTCCGCCGAGACGCCGCATCATGCTGTTGTTCGACGTGATCGCCAGCGGCACGAGCAACGCGAATGAGATCATCCCGATCGTGATGTACGGCCGCCGCAAGATGTCCGCAGCAATGGCCTGCCAATCGAGGCCCCGATCGAGCGTGATGTAAACGCCGAGGTGCATCAGGGCATAGAAGAACGCCAGCAGACCGATCGCGCGGCGATAGATGACGAGGTTGGGGCCACCGAGCCGCCGCAACGGCGTGATGGCGAGGCCGATGACGAGAAAGCGCAGCGACCAGAGCCCCAGCGCGTGCTCGAGCGCTCGAACCGGATCTGCGCCGAGGCGATCGGCGATCCCGAGGTAGACATACACCGCTGCTGGCAGAAGCCCCGCGGCATAGATCAACGGCTTCAGGCCCTCTCGCCGGACCGGCATCGTGAACAGCGTGTCTGTCATTAGTAATTCGCCTTCAAGTCCATGCCGGCGTACAGGCTTGCGACCTGGTCGGCATAGCCGTTGAAGAGGAGCGTCGGCTGCCGCGATTGGAACAAGCCACCCTCGCCGATCCGCCGCTCGCTCGCCTGGCTCCAACGCGGGTGATCGACGTCCGGATTGACGTTGGAGTAGAATCCGTACTCCTGCGGACTGAGGGTGTTCCACGAGGTCGGTGGCTGCTGCTCCGTCAACGAAATGCGCACGATCGACTTGATGCTCTTGAAGCCGTACTTCCAGGGCACGACGAGCCGGATCGGCGCGCCGTTCTGGTTCGGCAGCGTCTCGCCGTAGAGACCGACCGCGAGAAGGGTCAGCGGGTGCATCGCCTCGTCCATCCGCAAGCCTTCGACATACGGCCAGTCGATCACTTGCAGCAGCCCCGTCTGGCCCGGCATCTCGGCAGGCCGCACCAGCGTTTCGAACGCTACGAACTTGGCGCTCGGCGCGGGGTCCAGCTTGGCGAGCACCGCCGACAGCGGCACGCCGACCCACGGAATGACCATCGACCAGCCTTCGACGCAGCGCAGCCGGTATACCCGCTCCTCGAGGGCGATCCCCTTGATGAGATCATCGAGGGCGTAGTCGCCGCCCTTGCCGGTGAGGCCGTCAACCTTGATGGTCCACGGCGATGTCGTCAGCGTGTGGGCATTGGCGGCGGGATCGCCCTTGTCGGTGCCGAACTCGTAGAAGTTGTTGTGGGTGGTGATCGCCTCGAGCGGCGTCGGCTTGTCGTTGGTCGGGTTTACCTTGGCCGCCGTCGCGAGCGGCGCCCCCATCGCGGCGCTTCCGGTCAGAAGAGAGAGGCCCGCGGCGGCACCTCCCACGATGAACTCCCGGCGCCGCAGATAGAGCGAGCGAGGTGTGATTTCGGACGACCCGATGTCCTGCCTGCGGCCGATGAGCATGAGCGAACCCTCGTGCGAGAGTGAAACACCTCACTGATATCGACGTACCCGAGCGCCAAGAAAAGCCCGAAAAGGCCCGGATGACGCAGTCGTGAGAGGGAGTGAACGGGGCGAGACACGATCGTTTAGCGAACCGTTCACCGAAATCGACTTAGGAACGCCCTGGCCAAATCTCGGCCAGCAACTCGTATGATCTCAGCCGTGCTGCGTGCTCGAAAACGGCGCTGGCGACCATGAGCTCGTCGGCGCCGGTCTTGTCGATGAAGTCCTGCAACTCATCCCGCACGGTGGCCGGCGAGCCGACAAATGAGCAGGCGAGCATGCGCTGCGCCTGGATCTTCTCGACACCCGACCAATAGGTCTCGATGTCGTCGATCGGGGGCTTGACGAGCCCCCGCTGTCCGCGCGCCATGTCGGCAAAGCGCTGCTGCACCGAGGTGAAGAGGTGTCGCGCCTCGGCATCCGTCTCAGCGACGATGACGTTCACGCCCGCCATCGCGTAGGGCGTCTGCAATTGTGCCGAGGGCTCGAACCTGCTGCGGTAGACGTCCATGGCTTGCATGAGGGCGTCCGGCGCGAAATGCGATGCGAAAGCATAGGGCAGCCCCAACACGGCGGCGAGTTGCGCACCAAACAAGCTCGAGCCCAAGATCCACAGCGGCACGTTGGTGCCGGCTCCCGGAACGGCCTGAATGGTTTGCCCTGGCTGCACCGGGCCGAGCAGAGCCTGCAACTCCAGCACATCCTGCGGGAACCGCTCGGATGCCATGGGGTCGACGCGCAACGCGTGCATCGTCTGACGATCGGTGCCGGGCGCTCGACCGAGCCCGAGGTCGATGCGTTCGGGATAGAGCGATTCCAACGTGCCGAATTGCTCGGCGATGAGCAGCGGCGAATGGTTGGGCAGCATGATACCGCCAGCGCCTACTCGAATCGTCGCCGTGTTCGCCGCGATGAAACCGATCACGACTGCGGTGGCGGCGCTTGCTATCCCCGCCATGTTGTGATGCTCGGCCACCCAGTAGCGGCGGTAGCCGAGCCGCTCGGCATGCCGTGCGAGATCACGCGCATTCTGGAGCGCGAGAGCGGGCGTTGAACCTTCGGAGACAGGAGCAAGGTCGAGGACGGAGAGCGGAACCATGGCTGCTCTTTTTTTGCCGGAGGACGTTGTCCGTTCAAGCATTTGCGCGCGGAGTGCCGGCAAACGGACAGACCACGTGCCAATGCTCCGCGATCTGCCGGCCCGTTGCAATCCAAACCCGATCTCGCGATCGGATGTGATCCAGGAACCGGATGAGCCCGGTGATGCGTCCGGGGCGGCCGATGATGCGGTCGTGGATGGCGAGCGACATCATTTTCGGCTGGTGCTCCCCCTCCGCGTAAAGCACCTCGAAGCAATCGATCATGTAGCGCGCAAAGTCATCACCTGTGCTGAAGCCCGAGTTCTCGTTGAACCGGTTGTCGTTGGTTTCGAACGAGTAGGGAACGATCAGATGCGGCTTGCCCGAGACGACGCGCCAGTAGGGGAGCTCGTCGTTCAAGGCATCGCGGTCGTAGAGGAGCTTGCCAGTCTCGACCAGCAACCGGCGTGTGTTGGCACTTGGCCGGCCGGTCATCCAACCCACGACCGGTACTCCCCCGATGCGCTCGAGCGTCTCTAGCGCCAGACGGACATGCTCGCGTTCCTCGGACTCTCCCATGAGCTGGTAGTCGAGCCAGCGAAAATGATGGCTGACGAGCTCGTGGCCCGCGGCGACGTAAGCGCGCGTCAAATAAGGGTTGCGCTCCGCGGCACGGGCGACAGCGAGCAAGCAGACCTTGACGCCGAACTTTTCGAAGATCTTCAACAGACGCCAACCGCCAACACGCGAGCCGTACTCGAAGACGCTCTCGACCATCGGCGCGCGCAAGCCATCCAGCGCCGGAAATCCGATGTCGTTGAGCATCCCCTCGGAGTGGGTATCGCCATCCATCAGGGAATGCTCGCCCCCGCCCTCGAAGTTCACGTTGATGTTGACGGCGATGCGCGCGCGACCTGGCCATTGGGGATCGGGGAGGTGAGCACCATAGCCGGCATAGTCGCGATCATCGATGAGCATGCGTTGCCCCTCTGCCGTTTATCGCGCGAGATAGGTGAGTGCCGACAGCACATAAACCTTGGCGCAGTCGACGAGATCCTGCTCGAGAACGTAATCGTCGACGCCGGACGCGAGTTCGGGCTGGGGCCCGTAGCAGATCGCGGGAATACCTCTGGCGCGCCAGCGGCTCGCATCGCTCGCCGGCAGCCGCACGACAGGTTCGGGCACGGCGCCACGAACCCGCAAGGCTGCGTCGCTGAGCGATCTCGCAATAGCGCTCGTTTCGGGCGACCAGTTCGGGTCCCACCCCTTGATCGTCGACCAGGAGAGCCCCGGATGCCGCGATACGAGCGCGTCGAGCCGTGCGCTCATGCGTGGGATCGTCAGCCCAGGCGGCAAGCGGAAGTCGACCTCCGCTCGCGCTTTCGATGCGGCCTGGCTGACGAAATAGCCTCCAGCGATTGTTCCGGGATTGACGGAGAGGCGCAGCCGATGTGTGCCCGCTGCAGCGCTGACGCTCGCGATGTCCGAAGGCGGGACGATCTGCTCGTCATTCCAGGCGTCGATCTCGCTCAACGCGGCGGCCAGCCGCGCAATTGCCGATGAGCCCCGGGTCGTGAGCATACCTTGTCCGGCTGGAGCGACGACCTCAAGCGCGACCCAGAAAACTCCCTTCTCGGCAATACCGAGTGTCATGTCGCCTGGACCCTCGCCGCAGATGACAGCATCGCCGAGAAGGTCCGGACGCTGGTCGAGCAGATAGCCGGCACCATCGGGGCCGAAAACCGTCTCGTCGGCGACGGCCGTGTAGGTGATCCGTCCGCCAAGTTGTTTGCGATCGTGCAACAGAGCAAACGCGAAAGTCAGCGCGGCGAGCGCTCCTTTCATATTGCCTGACCCGAGCCCGTACAGCCGGCCGTCACGACTCGTCATCTCGTAGAGCGGCACGCTCCAGCGCGTCTCGTCGCCCGGGCCGATCGTGTCCATATGACCGTTGAGGATGAGATGTGACCCAGCCGCCCTCCCTCCTATCGCCGAGACGAGATTGGGCTTGTCCGGATGGCGCGCAATGCTCTCACAGGAGATCCCTCGTGCACCGAGCCAATCCGTTAGCACGCGCGCCACGCCCGCACAGTTCCCGGGCGGATTGGGACTAGCTTGGGCGACGAGTGCGCCAAGGAGATCGACGAGCTCGCCGCGACGTGCGTCGACGATCGCCCCGATCTCCGCCGCCACGCGCCGCCCGTCGGGGCCGTCAAGCCAATCCGTCATGCGCAATTGCGATCCTTCTCTGCGGCGCGCGGCTGGACAGCGTCAAACGCCGATGCGAAACATGGATACGTTTATCCATCCAGCGCACGGGAGACAATCCATGGGGCTGCTCGAGGGCAAGATCGCGTTCATCACCGGCGGCGCGCAAGGCATCGGACTGGCGGTCGCGCGGGCGTTTCTCGAGCAGGGTGCGAAGGTCGCGATCGCCGACGTGCAGGCCGAGGCCGTGTCGAAGGCGGCTGCTTCTCTCGGATCGAGCTGCTTGGCCGTACCGCTCGACGTCACCGACGAGGCGGCGACGGCAACAGCGGGCGCTCAAATCATGGACCGCTTCGGCCGCCTCGACATCATCGTGCCCAACGCCGGCATCCTGCTCTTGAAGCATGCCGTCGACACCGAGGTCGCCGGCTTCCGCAAAGTCATCGACGTCAATCTGACGGGCGCCTTCATCACCGCGAAAGTGCTCGCGCCGCACATCGTCGCCGGCAAGCGTGGCGGTCGTATCATCCTTACTTCGTCGCTGTTCGGATTGCGCGGCGGTCGTGAGAACGCGGCCTACTCGGCCTCGAAGTTCGGCATGGTCGGGCTGATGCAGTGCCTCGCTGCCGAGCTCGCCGCCGACGGCATTCTCGTCAACGCCGTCTGCCCTGGCCAAATGGACACCGACATGATCCGCCAGTTGTTCCGCGACCGCGCGAAGATCCGTGGCGTGACCGAAGCCCAAGTCCGCGGGGCACTGGAGAGCAAGATTCCAGTAGGCCACTTGGGTCCGCTCGATCACCTCGCGGGCACGTATGTCTATCTCGCCTCGGATTTGAGCCGCTATGTCACGGGGCAATCTATCGTCGTCGATGGTGGCTGGCAGGTCGGGTGAGCGTCGCCGCGTCGTTCGGCGCTCTCCGCCTGGGCTCAGCCCGCCTTACGATGCCGGATTACGATACCTCGGCGACTGGCTCATCATGCTCTCGATAAGCTCCTCACCGCCGAAGCCGCCACGCGGGAGCGTCACGGCCTGCTGCCCGTGATACCCGAGTCGCCGCTTCACCTCGGGATGCATGTAATAGGCGCCTAGCACGGCCTGTAGAAGCGCCTGATAGAGCCGCCCCTCCGCAGTATCGAGACGCGTAAGATAGGCCTCGACCGTCTCGTTGGGCCCAAGCTCCGGAAGCGCGTCGAGCATCGGCGCTAGGTCCGGCCGGTGTTTCAGCACACGATCGAGCGGCGCGTCAGCAAGCGCGATGTCGTGAGCGCCAGGCATCGCAGATGTGCGCGGGATCATCACGTCGGCCAACATTGCGATAGCGCGGCGGGTCTCAAGTCCGATCGCGGTCATGGTTTGACCCCACGCGTGGCGACGATGTGATCGGCGGTTCTGAGCGCCAGCGCGGCGATTGTATTCGATGGATTGACCGACGAGCCTGTCACCAGAACGCTCCCGTCGGCGATGAACAAGTTTGGAATGTCGTGGCTGCGTCCCCACCGATCAACGACGGAGGTGGCCTTATCATCGCCCATGCGGCACGTCCCGAGCGGATGCCAACCGAAATCCCCCATGAAGGGACGCGAGATCACGCGATGCGCACCCGCCGCCTCAAGCGACTCAATGACCTGTTGAAGGTTGAAGGCGAGCATCGCCTTTGAGTTCTCCGAGAGGCTGTAGGTCATGCGGACGGCCGGATTGCCATCGCTGTCCACCACACGCGGATCGAGCGTCACGGTGTTGCGCTCCTCGGGGAGATCCTCGCAGGAGATGCCCCAAATCGTCGAGCGCCCGAGCCATTGACCGACGCGATCGTGAACCTGCGCGCCCCATGACGGCCCGTCGTCCCACGGGAAGAGTGCAGCACCAAGCGGTCCTCCCGATGGCGTGAGATTCCATTTCGCACCGCGCACGAAGCCGCGCGAGGTATCCGTCTCTGCGAATTCCATGGAATAGAGGCTCTGCCCCCAGTGCCCCTGCGTCGAGCCGAGCGGCTCGTCGAAAAAGCCGACCGCGCGCGTGAAGGGGTGCATCATCAGCCGCTTGCCGACGAGCCCCGATGAGTTCGCAAGGCCGCCTTCGGCTGACATCAGCAGCAACCGTGCCGTGCCGATGGCGCTGGCGGCCAGCACGACAGCGCGCGTCTTTACGCTACTCTCGCTGCCGTCGCGCAGACGATAGATTGCGCCATCCACCCGACCGTCCTTGGCCATCGTGAGGCGCGAGACGCGGGCACCGGTGATGAGCTTGGCGCCGAGCTTCTCCGCCTCCGGCCAATGCGTGATGTCGACGGAGGCTTTCGCACCCTCGCTGCAGCCCATGCCGCACGCACTTCGCTGCACGCAAGGCCTGCGCCCGCGATAGGGTCGCGAGGCGATCGCGTTCGACCCCGGCCACCAATGCCAGCCGAGCCGGTTGTGCGCAGCGGCGACCTTCTCACCCCAGGCTCCGATCGGCAGCGGCGGCATCGGGTATTCCGGACGTTCCGGATAGGCCGGATCGTTGGCAATGCCGGATGCACCGAAATCCGCATCGACGCGGTCATAGTAGGGCGCCAGCTCCTCGTAGGCGATCGGCCAGTCGTCGGCAACGCCGTCAAGCGAGCGCACGCGGAAGTCGGACGGCAGCATGCGCATCCAGAAGGCGCCATAGAGGACCGTCGACCCGCCCACACCATTGAACAGCAGCGGCTTCATGTCGGACGACGTATCGTCGATCGGATAGTCTTCGGGCAGCTGACGCACATTGGGACTTGGATGCCACGGCCCCATCGCCGATAGCTCCCAGTCGTCGTGAGGCCCGCGATAGTCCTCGGCGCTCCAGCGGCGGCCTTGCTCGAGGCACGTGACGGCGATGCCCGCCTCCGCGAGGCGCTTCGTCACCACGGCACCCGACAATCCAGCGCCGATGACGAGGACGTCTGTCTCCAGGACGGCCATGCTCAGCGATCCGGGTGTTTGGGATGCCAGAGTATGTGCTTTGCGCCCTTCTCGTAGCCCTTGCCGTTGGGGTAGCTCACGAGCTCGAGCTGAAGGCCCCAGGGGGCCAGGAAATACACCCACCAGGACCCAGCGGCGTTGCCTTGCGTGATGTGGTCGGGCTCGCCCATCACCCTGACGCCGTGCGCCTTCAAATGTGCGATCGCTGCATGAATGTCGTCGACATAGAAGCAGATGTGGTGGCCGCCGATGTCGCTGTTCTTGGGCGGTGTCGTGCACTGGTCTGGGCTAGCGTACTCGAAGACCTCGAAGTTGAGGCCCGTCTTGCAGCGCAGAAAGCAGTACTTGAGACGCGCCTGTGGGTGCACGCCGAGCGAGGTCGTCATGAATTCAGGATCGCCGGTGAAGTCGCCGCCATCGAAGACGAAGTCGCAGCCGATGACGTTGACGAAGAAGTCAACAGCTTGCCTGAGGTCCGGCACCGTGATGCCGATGTGCTCGCCTCCTGCGAGCCCCGGAATGCCTCGTGTCGCCATCGCCTATCCTCCGTGGCGCGCAACGTGCTCGGCGACGAGCTTCGTTACCTCGGACGCCGTCTCCATCATCGGCATGTGACCGACGTTGGGAAGAAGATGCACCGCGACGTTCGGCGGCAAACCTTCCGCCTGCGAGGCCGGGATGATCTTGTCCTGCGAACCCCAGATCACCTGCGTCGGCACCTTCGTGCTCGTCAGCACCTCGCGCAGCCCGGTCTTCTGGGCATCGCCGTCGAGCATCGACCCCAGAAGCACCTCCAGCGCGGCCGGAACGCCGTCGAGGCGTTTGTATTTGAGCGAAGCATCGACCATGTCGCGCGACACTTGATCGGCGTCGGCGAACAGCAGACCGAGCGCCTGCTTCATCTCCTTGCGCTTCTCCGCCGCCGCGAAGCCGCGCAAGAACTCGGTCGAGATTTCCGGCCCGATCCCACCCGGCGCGATCAGCGTCAGCGAGGCGAGCCGATCGGCGTGGCGACCGGCGAGGATCAGCCCGATCGCGCCGCCGAGCGAATGGCCGACGAGATGGGCCTTCGCAATGCCGAGCGCATCCAGCAAAGCGACAACCGCCTTGGCAAGCATGCGCGGCCCGCCCGCCATGTCGACGATCGGCGAGCCCCCGTGGGACGGAAGATCCAGCGCATGCACGGCCCGGCCTTGCGCAAGCTCGGCTTGATTGAACATCCAGCTCGACAGATCGCCGCCGTAGCCATGCACGAGCACGATCGGCGTGCCGTCCCCTTCGCCCAGCGTGAGCACATTCAACCGATGCTCGCCCGCTTCGACGATGCGGGATGTTGGCCCCGCCGCCGCGGCATCGCCGCTCGATGCAAAGTGCGACTGATGCTCGGTGACGAACGCATCGATCTCGGCGTCCGGGACGTCCGGCGCTGCAATCACGCCGATGATCGCGCCGCATGGAGCAACGGTCCCCGGCGCCACCACCTGGCGCCTCAGCACACCGCCGGCGGAGGCCTCCATCACGTTCGTGATCTTCGTCGTCTCGATCTCGACAACGGCCTCGCCGGCCTTGACCGCGCCGCCCTCGGGAGCAAGCCAGCCTGCCACCTGCCCTTCGGTCATCACCATGCCCCAGCGCGGCATCGTCACAGCCGTGATCCGATCGGCCATCTGGATTAGCCCTTCTTGCCCATGACCTTCATCACCGCCGCCTCGATGCGCTCGGGCGAGGGCACGTAGACGTCCTCGAGTGAAGGCGCATAGGGCACTGGCGCATGCGGCGCCGTCACCTTTACGATCGGGGCTTCCAGGGCATCGAAGGCCTTCTCGGCGATGATGGACGAAATGTCCGACGCCATCGAGCAGCGTGGGGTCGACTCGTCCACGATGACGGCCCGGCCGGTCTCCTCCACCATCTCGAGGATCGTGTCCTCGTCCAACGGCGAGGTGGTGCGCGGGTCGACGATCGTCACCTCGATGCCTTGCTTGGCGAGGCGTGCGGCCGCCGTCTGCGCCATCTGCACCATACGCCCGATGGCGATGATCGTCGCATGCTTGCCCTCGCGCACGACATTGGCCTCGCCGAACGGCACCGTGTAGGCACCGTCCGGCACCTCGCCCTTGTCGTCGTACATGAGCTTGTGCTCGAGGAAGATCACCGGATCGTCATCGCGGATCGCCTGGGTGAGGAGCCCCTTGGCATCGTAGGCGTTCGAGGGCACGACGACCTTCAAGCCGGGCACATGCGTGAACATCGAATAGAGGGCCTGGCTGTGCTGGGCGGCCGAGCGGCGGCCGGCGCCGAAGGTCGCGCGCAGCACCATCGGCGTCACCGCCTTGCCGCCGAACATGTAGCGGAACTTCGCCGCCTGGTTCATGAGCTGATCGAGGCAGACGCCCATGAAGTCGACGAACATGATCTCGGCGACGGGCCGGAGGCCGGTCGCCGCCGCGCCCGCCGCCGCGCCGACGAAGGCGCTCTCAGTGATCGGCGTGTCGAGAATCCGCTCGCGGCCGAACTCGCCCAAGATGCCCTTGGTGACGCCGAAAGCGCCGCCCCAGGCATCATCCACGCCCGTGCCGGCTCCACCGGTCACATCCTCGCCCATGATGACGACGCGCGGATCGCGGCGCATCTCCTGCTTCAAGGCCTCGTTCAGCGCCTGGCGGATGGTTTTCTCGGGCATGGGCGTCTCGCGCGGTTATCGTCGTGGCAATGAAGTGCACGTCAGGCGTAGCGGACGTAGACGTCCGTCGTGACCTCTATCGGATCGGGCACTGGGGCCGCGCGCGCCGCCTTCACGGAGCGGTCGATCAAGGCCGCCACCTCCGCGTCGACGCCGTCGAGTTGGGACATGTCGAGCAGCCCCGCCTCGGTTACGCGCGTGCGGAAGAATTTGAGGCAATCCTCGTCGCGCCGGATGCGCGCCTTCTCCTCCGCCGTACGATACGTCTCGGCATCGCCGGAGAAGTGGCCATAGAAGCGCGGGACACGGGTGTGCAGCACGGAGGGGCCGCCGCCGGCGCGCGCCCGCGCGATCGCTTCGCCGGCCGCCTGGTAGACGGCGAAGAGATCGCGGCCGTCGATTTCTTGCGTCGGGATGCCATAGGCCGCGCAGCGCGCCGTGATGTCACCGGCGGTCGCGAACTCGGTTTTCGTCGCCTCGCCGAAGCCGTTGTTCTCGACCACGAAGATCGCCGGCAGATTCCAAACCTTGGCAAGGTTCATCGACTCTGCCGTCGTGCCCTGGTTGAAGGCGCCATCGCCCATGAAGCAGACGGCGACGCCGCCGGTCTTCAGCGTCTTGGCCGTCAGCGCCGCGCCGCAGATGAGCGGTGGCCCCCCGCCAACGATGCCATTGGCGCCGAGCATGCCCTTCGACAGATCGGCGATGTGCATCGAGCCGCCCTTGCCCTTGCAGGTACCCGTCGCCTTGCCGAAGATCTCCGCCATCATCGCCTCGACATCGCAGCCCTTGGCGATGCAATGGCCGTGGCCGCGATGCGTCGAGGCGATCACGTCCTTGTCGCCCAAGTGCATGCAGACGCCGACGCCGGACGCCTCCTCGCCAGCGTAGAGATGCACCGAGCCGGGAATATCTCCGGTCCCGATCTCCTGGGCGCAGCGATCCTCGAAGGCGCGGATCGTGCGCATGGAGCGATACGCGCGGATCAGCTCGTCACGTGAGAGTTGCATACGGCAGCTCCTCAAAAAGATCGCCAGACCTCGGGCGCTGACGATGCCGGTGGCCGTACCTGCAATCAGGCCCGAGGCCCTTACACTATATGGATACCCATCGGTCCGCCCACCCCGGCCCGCATGTCTCGGTCGCGGGCCGTGAATGGCAACACCTCAGACCGCGCCGGCAAGCACCTCGCCCCCCTCTTCCTCGCGCTCGACCATCCGCAAGAACCGGCGCGTGCGCTCGTGCTGGGGTGCATCGATGACTTGCGCCGGCGCTCCCTGCTCGATGATCTCGCCTCCATCCATGAAGACGACGCGATCGGCGACCTCTCGGGCAAAACGGATTTCGTGGGTGACGACGATCATTGTCATGCCCGCTTCCGCGAGACGGCGCATCACCGCCAGCACCTCGCCGACGAGCTCGGGGTCGAGGGCCGAGGTCGGCTCGTCGAACAGCATGAGCTTCGGCCGGATGGCGAGCGCGCGAGCGATGGCGACGCGCTGCTGCTGGCCCCCTGAGAGCCTGTGCGGCATGTGGTCGATGTGGCGGCTGAGGCCGACGCTGGTCAAGAGCGCGGTCCCGAGCTTTCTCGCGCTCTTCTCAGCCACCCCGTGCACGCGGATCGGCGCCTCGATCACATTCTCGATCGATGAGAGGTGATTGAACAAGTTGAAGTGCTGGAACACCATGCCGATGCGCGCATCCGCACGCGCCTTGGCGACATTGGACGACGGCTTTGGACCGTCCCCCATGCGTATGTAGCCGACGGGCGAGCCGTCGACGATCACCTCGCCCTTATCCATCGGCTCCAGGTGATTGATCATACGCAACAGTGTGCTCTTGCCCGAGCCGCTCGGGCCGAGGATCGTGACGACCTCCCCGCGCTGTACGTCGAAATCGATGCCGCGAAGCACCTCACGACCGCCGTAGGATTTCCAAACGTTGCGGCAAACGACGAACGTCTCGCCTTGCCTGGCTTTGACAGGTGTCTCGGCGAGGAGATCTTCGATCCAATCGTGTCCGAGCTCCTGCGGGAGGGCTGGCGCTTTGTCTCCGCGTCTTACAGGTGCCGGAACCGGAGTTTCGACGATCGAAGGCTGACGCAGTCCGACACCCAGCATCCGGTCCGTGAGGGATGCGCCGCCGCTCTTGTCCCGTTCCCAATCAAAGCGCCGCTCGAGCCAGATCTGCAGCAGAGAGATCGCACTGGTGATGGCGAGATAGATAATTCCGGCGGCGGCGAAGACCGTGAAGAACTTGAAGTTCTGCGCCACGATCTGTTGTGCGCGAAAGGTCAGATCGTTGACGAAGATGACCGAGGCAATGGACGTCAGCTTGATCATGCTGATCGTGTCGTTGGCTAGACCCGGTAAAATCGTGCGCATGGCTTGCGGCAGCACGATGCGACGGAGCGTCGTCAGCCATCCCATGCCGAGCGACGCAGCAGCGATCGATTGGTTCCGCGACACCGACACGATGCCACCGCGTATGAGCTCGGCAGAGAAGGCCGCCTCGTTCAGCGCGAAGCCGACGACGGCGGCGGAAAAGATGTCGAGCTTGATGCCCCACTGCGGCAGCGCATTGAAGATGAAGACAAGTTGCAGGAGCTGCGGCGTGCCGCGCACGAACCAGATGTAGAACCAGGCGAGCGCACTGACCAGCCAGAAAGAGGAGAGCCGCATGAGTGCCAGGACCAATCCGAGCATCACGCCGATCGCCATCGAGACGACGGCGATTTCGATGGCAACCCAGGCCCCCTTGAGCAAGAAGGGCGAGAAGACATAGCGCGGTAGCTCGACAAACCAGGGCAGATCCTCGGCTTTGCCGGAGATGTCTCCACCCTGCCAGTTGAAGCCCTCGCAACCTGCGACGAGAACCCCGGCTCCGAGGATGAGCAGGAGCGTCCAGCCGAAACGCCGACGGTCGGACATCTCCTGCTCCGTTAGGCTGAGACCGGGTCGATTGTACGTCTTCGGACGATCTCACTCAGCCTTGATCTCCGCCGGCACGGCGAGCGCCGGATCGATGCCGTATTTCGTGAAGATCTCCGCCTGCTTGCCGTTCGCCTGCAAGATCTTCAGGCCCTCGAATATGGCCTTGTTGAGCTCGTCGTCGCCATTGCGCACGGCGGTGCCGATGTTGAAGCCGGAAAGCTGCATGAAGGCGCGCGCGAACTTGTCCGGATGCTGCTTGACCTGCTCGTCCGTGACGGTGAGATCGTACATGACGATGTCGGCGCGACCGTCCTCGATGAGGCGGATACCCGACGCCGGATCGGGATACGTCAGGACATTGATCTCGGCCTTGCCGGCGGCCTTGCAGTCCTCGCTCTTCTTGCGCACCACGGGCTCCTCGACGGTGCCGACGCCGACGGCGATGTTGTTGCCGCAGTAGTCGTCCACACTCTTGATGCCCTTCGGATTGCCGGCTTGCGTCAGCGCGCCCGTGGCTGCCTGCATGTAGAGAACGTAGTCGACCTGCTTGGCGCGCTCGGGCGTGTAATAGAGGTTGTCGAAGAAGACGTCGGCCTGATCGGCGACGACGGCCGGCAGGATGCCCGACCATGCCCCGACGAACCACTCTGTCTTAATGCCGTGACAGTCGAAGACCGCGCGCGCCAGATCGGCATCGGCGCCGATGATGTTGTCGAAATTCGCCGGATCCCGGAAGAAGAACGGCGCTGTCTGCGCATCGCCGCCGATGCGGATCGTGCGATTGGCAAGGCTCGGATATTTTTCCGCGAGCTTATCGGGCTCGCACTGGTCGGCGCCAGCCAGCGCCACTGTGGGTGCAAATAGCACGGCGGCAGCGACGGCGGCCGCCGTCATCAGAGAACGCGCAAGCATCTGTTTCCTCCCCGGAGACCGCAGCGATTTCGACGATCTTGGCCCTTGTGCCTGCTGCGCGGGCACAAAGGCCTGAAGCGTGGCATCACTCCCGAACACGGAATATTGGATACAAATATCCCATCGAGATCAAGTGAGCATTGTCGCAGGTGAGCCCCCCGCCTGTGGTCTAGGTGACGATCGCGATCGGGCGCACCGGACACCCGGTGCCGTCGCGCATATTGAGTGGCGTGGCGACAAACAGAAAGTCCTTGCCGACCAGCTTCTCGAAATTGCAGCACTGCTGCACCATGCAGATGTTGTTGGTGAGCCAGATCTTGTGCGTCGGCCACCACCATTCGCGCGGATCGTCCATACCCATCATATCGGTGACGAACAGCACCATGCCGCGGTCGACGAGCCATTGCGCGGTCTCCGTCGGCACGTGCGGCCGGTCGAGCATCCAATCCCCGACACCCCAGCGTTTGTCGACGCCTGTCCAGCACAACACAGCGGCATCGGGCCCGATCTTCTTGCCGGTTTTGCGCTCCGCCGCCTCGAAGTCGGCGATGGTGATGGCCTCACCTCGCTTCTTCCAGGTAAAGTCGTAGAGATGTCCCGGCATGGTCAGCCGGTCGAGCGGCACTTGTCCGACCGGCACACCTGTGCGATCGAAATGGCGCGGCGCATCGAGATGCGTCGAGCAATGCTCGGCCAGCAACATCATGCGGCTTTCCTGGCCGTATTTGCCGTCCGTCAGCTTCTCCAGCTGATCGAACGTCTCGACCGGCCAGAAGGCGATCTGCAGGCCGCCGACGTTCGGCATGCCATTGTAAAGCTCTCGTCCGAGGTCGATGATCTCTTTGTAAGGGCGCATGCGCCGTCTCCCCTGCCCGTCTGAGCGCAACTTGGATACTCGTATGCATCCTGTTACAATGATGACAACATCGACGGCCGGAATCAACACGCGGCCATCTCAGCTCCAGAGCGGCCCAGCATGAGAAAAGCCACATCGAGTGTCTCAAGGGAGCCGGCGTCGTCGGCCGAGGCCGAGGCCTACCACTATCTGCTCAATCGCATTCGCATAGGCGATCTCAAACCCGGTGCCCGGCTCCGCGCGGAGGAGATCGCGGCACAGATCGGGATGAGTCGCATGCCCGTGCGGGAGGCGTTCCGGCGGCTCGACACCGAGGGCTATGTCACGATCCGGCCCAACCGTGGCGCCGTCGTCACCGACCACACGTTTGAGGAGATCCAGGAGCTGTTCGAGATCAGGTCCGTGCTCGAGGGCCTAGCCGCACGGCTGGCGGCGGAGCGGATCGGCCCGACCCAGGCCGAAGAGATGCGCGAGTTGCTTCGCCGGATGCGCTCGGGGCAGAAGAATGCCGACGATTGGCTGACCCGGCACTGGGCGTTTCACGAGTACATATGCGGCCTGAGTGGGCGAAAGCGCCTCGTTCGCGAGATCGAGCGGTTGCACGGCGTGCTCGAGCCTTACCTCCGGCTCTGGTTCTTCCACGCCAATCGGCCGGTGATCGCGATCAAGGATCATGAGGAGCTGCTGACGATCATCCTCAGCCGCAACCCGGACAAGGCCGAGGCCGCCATGCGCGAGCACGTGCTGGTGACGGCGCCGCACGTCATCAACTTCCTGAGGCAACACGACGGACGCTTGCCCTAGGAGTAGAAGTCCGGCGCAATCTTGAGGGTCTGCACCAGGTTCGGATCGTGCAGCAAAATCAGATCAGCCCGGCGCTGCGCAGCGATCCGTTTGAGCTTGCGGATCGAGGGCAGCCCTGCCTCAGGCGTCTCCATGCTGCCCGGGACGATCTCCTGCTCGAAATTTTCCAGAAGGTCGCCGGCGTCCATGGTGAGGATCTTGACCGCGCCGCTCGGCAGCGTCACAGCAAACGACTGATGTCCGGGCGTGTGCCCGGCGGTGAGCAAGCCGTCGAGCCCATCCATCACCCGCCAGTCGCCCTCGACGATGTTCCAGTCGATGTCGGGAAAATCATAGTCGGCCCGCCGCACCGCGACCGCGGGCTGACCGAAGGCCCAGACGTGCTCGCACGCCTGTATCGACACGCGCGCATGACGAAAGTGGCGCAGCTCTCCCGTGTGATCGATGTGAACGTGGCTCAGCACGACGTGCCGAATATCTTTCGGCGCGACGCCGAGCTTGGCGAGCTGCGGTAGAAGCTCGTGCTCGGCTAGCACGACCGGCAGCGTCGGATAGATGTGGCGTCCATACTCTGTTTCGGCCGTCGCAGGATTGCGCAACACCTCGATATTGAGCCCGCAATCGATCAGGACGAACCCCTCCTCGGTATCGAGTAGGTAGGTGCAAATGGGCTCCGACAGAATGAACCTGTCGCTCCCACCTTGCATCGAAACGCTCTTGGGCAGGAACTCGTACCCGCACAACAGCACGTAGAGGCGTTTCACTTTCGTCATGGGATGAGCTTCCTCCATGCGGCACATGGTTCTTGCGAAATGCAGGCCGCATGCTAAGGCTTTTGGATACGAGAATGCAAAATCGGCTCATGCGAGAACGATTTGGCCAGGAGGATACCATGCAAAGCCGTCGTGATGTCCTGAAGCTCGCCGCCCTTGCGGCAGGCGCTACCGCTCTGCCTTTCCCCATGACTGCCCGCGCCGAGGGCATGCGCATGCGCGGCATCTTCGAAACGCCGATGGAGGAGCCGTTCGTCACCCAGCTGCATCTGGCCATGACGAAAGTGGCGGGCGAGATGGGCCTCGACTACCAGCATTCGGAGTCGGTGAAGGCCGCAGACTTCTCGCGCGTGCTCCGGCAATGGTGTGACGAGGGAATCGAGCTCGTCGTCGGCGACGCCTATGGCACCGAGCAAATCTGCCGGCGCGTCGCCGCTGATTTTCCGAAGACCGCTTTCGCGATGGGCTCGGCCGCCGGTGTGACGGAGCCCAACTTCTCGACATTCTATGGCGTCACGACGGAAGCGGCGTATCTCGCCGGCATGCTCGCCTCCTGGTTCTCCAAGTCAGGCAAGATCGGCGTCGTCGCCGGCCCCGCCACGCCGTCGACCTACGGCCTGCTCAACGCCTATCGCGCTGGCGCCAAGGAAGTGAAGCCCGACGTCGTCTTCAAGGCGGCCTACATCGGCTCCTTCTTCGATCCCCCGAAGGCGAAGGAAGCCTCGATAGCCATGATAGACCAAGGCGTCGACGTCATCTACGCCGAGCGTCTCGGTGTCATCGAGGCCTGCGCGGAGAAGGGCGGCTTCGCCATCGGCAACATGACGGATCAGTCCGCGATCAATCCGAAGGTGGTGGTGACCAGCGTGATCTGGGACCCCTATCCCGTGATCAAGGCGGCGGCCGAGCAGGTGAAGGCTGGCACGTACAAGGCCCAGGACTTCTCGGGGCTTGAGAACGTCGCCAACGGCGGCAACTACCTCTCGCCGTTCGGCGCCTTCGAGACCCAGATATCGGATGACGTGAAGGCCAACCTCAAGAAGCGTCACGACGAGATCGCAGCAGGCTCCTTCAAGGTGGCCTACGACGAGACCGAGACCAAGTCGGACTGAACCACGGCCCTCGGGGCGTCGCGAACGGGACAGGCATCGTGGCTGACGGCGCGCCACTTCTGCAGATGATCGGTATCGGCAAGCAGTTCGGCGACGTCGTCGCCAACCGCGACGTCGCGCTGACGCTGCAGCGGGGCGAGGTGCTGGGTCTTCTCGGCGAGAACGGCGCCGGCAAGACGACGCTCATGAACATCTTGTTCGGTCTCTACCGTCCTGACGAAGGCGAGATCAGGATCGACGGCTCGCCCGCGAGGATCACCACGCCGGCGGACGCAATCGCTCTCGGCGTCGGCATGGTGCATCAGCACGCGCATGTGGTCGACCGGCACAGCGTGGCCGAGAATCTCCTCACCAGCTGGCCGGGACAGCGCTTCCGACTCGACCACGCGGGGGTGCGCCACCGGCTCGACGACATTGCAGCCGCCTACGGCCTCAAGCTCGCGCCCGATCGTCTCGTCGCCTCGCTCAGCGTCGGTGAGAAGCAGCGGCTCGAGATCATCAAGGCGCTGTTGCGGGGGGCCCGCATATTGATCCTCGATGAGCCGACATCGGTCTTGACCCCGCAACAGAGCGAAGGGCTGTTCAAGGCCATTCGCGCGCTGACTGCCGACGGCGTCGGCGTCATCTACATCAGCCATAAGCTCAACGAGGTCCGGGCCATCACCGATCGTGTGATCGTGATGCGGCGCGGCGAGGTGGTGGCGAGCCTTCACAACGACGGAACGCTCACGAACGCGCAGTTGGCCGAGCTGATGTGCGGGCATGTCCTCAATCCCGCGCGCCGTGCGCCGAGAGCTCCTGGTGAGGTGCGGCTTTCGGCGCACATGCTTCGGCCCGCAACGGCGAGGCCAGACCGCCGACCCTTCGATCTGCAGCTGCGCGCGGGCGAGATCCTCGGCTTGGCCGGCGTCTCTGGCAACGGCCAGGTGGAGCTCGTCGAAGCGCTTTCAGGCGTGGCGCCTGCCTCCGGAACGATCAGCCTCGATGGCAAGGTGATCGACGATCCCGATCCAAAAAAGATGATCGACGCGGGTCTGGCCTACATTCCCGAGGACCGATTGGGTGCGGGACTCATCGCTGCCCTCCCCCTCGCATCGAGCCTGGCACTTTCGCGCGTTCATCAATCTCCGTTCAGCCGTCGCGGCGTTCTCGACCATGGCGCCATCCGCGACTTCGCAGCACGTCAGATCGCCGCCTACAGCATTCGCCCGGCCGATGCCTCGATCGCGACGGGGCTCTTCTCGGGCGGGAACCAGCAGAAGGCAATCGTGGCGCGCGCACTCGCCTTTGATCCCCGCGTGCTCATCATCGCCCAGCCGACGCGAGGCCTGGACGTCTCGGCTTCCGAGATGGTGCATGCGGAGATCATGAAGCTCAGGGACAAGGGCTGCGCGATTCTCGTCGTCAGCGACGACTTGGACGAGGTGTTCGAGCTGAGCGATCGCATCTGCGTGCTCTATGACGGCGAGATCGTCGACGAGACGGATGCCGCATCGGCCGACCGCGCGCGCATCGGCTTGGCGATGACGGCCGGCCGGAGCGCGGAGGCCCTGTCCGCACGCGTGCTCAACGAGCCGAGGGCCTGATGCAGATCGCCTTCGAGCGCCGCAATTCGAGCTCGATCGGCTTTCAGTTGATGTTGCCGGTGCTTGCCATCGCCGCGAGCCTCGTTCTGTGCAGCGGCCTCATCGTCCTCGGTGGCGCCAATCCTCTCACCGCTTACGCCATCATCGCCAAGACGGCCTTCGGCGGAAAGTTCGCGATCACGGAGACGCTCGCCAAGGCAGCTCCGATGATCCTGACGGGGCTGGCGGCAGCCATCGCCTTCCGCGCCCGCTTCTGGAACATCGGCGCAGAGGGACAACTCCTGCTCGGCGCCATGGCCGCAGCCTATGTCGGTGCGTCGACGGCCCTGCCGTCCGTAACGCTCATTCCCCTCATGATCGTGCTCGGAGCCGCCGCCGGCACGCTCGGGGCGCTGCTGCCCGCGTTCCTCAAATCCCGCTTCAAGGTCGATGATGTCGTCGGAACGCTGATGCTCAACTTCATCATCCTCTACGTCATGCTGGCGCTGCTCTCAGGGCCTTGGAAGGATTCAACAACAGGCTGGCCGGACTCGCCCGACATCCTACGCGCAGCCGAGTTTCCCAACCTCTGGCGCGGCACCCGCCTGCATCTGGGTGTGCTCGTCGCCATCGTCGCTGCTGGCATTTTGTGGTTCGTCGTGCGCAAGACCACACTCGGCTTTGCCATCGATGCGGTGGGCGAGAATCCCCGCGCTGCCCACCATGCCGGATATGACGTTGGCCGCATCACGATGATCGCCGCAGCACTGTCGGGTGCTGCCGCCGGTCTCGCTGGGGTCGGCGAGGTCGGGGGCATCCAATTCCAGGTGATGGGCTCTATTTCGCCGGGCTACGGCTATACCGGTCTCGTCGTCGCCATGCTGGCGCGGCTCAATCCGCTCGGCGTTGTCCCGTCGGCGATCTTCCTTGCCGCCGTCACCGCAGGCGCCGACGAAATGTCGAGACAAACCGGCGTGCCAGTATTCCTCGCCGACGTCATTCAGGGCGTGACGCTACTCGCCATGCTCGTTGCCCTCCTCTTCGCCTCTCACCGGCTCAGGATCGGACGGCTGGGGCCTGTTGGAGCATGAGCGCTATCCTCGAGCAGATCTTACACGTGGGATTCTTTGCGGCAGCCGTGCGGCTCGCGGTGCCGTTGATCCTGGGCGCTCTCGGCGAGGTGTTTGCCGAGCGCGCCGGCGTCATGAACCTCGGCATCGAAGGAACGATGCTGCTCGCGTCGATGGTGGGGTTCACGGTCGCCTACTTTTCCGGCTCGCTCTGGCTTGCGGTGATCGCGGCGGTGATCGCTGGCCTCCTGCTTGGCCTGCTGATGGCGCTGTTCTGCGTCGGCCTCGGGCTTGACCAGACGGTGGCGGGCATCGGTCTCACCATGACGGCATCGGGTCTCGCCTACTTCAGCTACCGGCTGATCTTCGGCGAGGGGTCGATACCGCCCGCCGTCCAACCGTTTCAGACCGTTCCGATCCCCGGGCTGTCGTCGATCCCGTTTCTCGGTCCCGTCTTGTTCGATCAATTCGCGCTGACCTATCTCACATTTCTCGCCGTGCCCGCCGCTGCCTGGTACCTGTTTCGCACGCCTGCCGGATTGGCTTTGCGCACGACGGGAGAAAATCCCTACGCCGCGGCCGCGGCCGGCATCTCCGTCGGCTGGACGCGCACGCGGGCGCTGATGATCGGCGGCGCGATGAGCGGACTGGCCGGCGCCTATCTCAACCTCGCCGCTTTCTCCTCCTTCAGCTTCGGCATCGTCTCGGGACGCGGCTGGATTTGTTTGGCGCTGGTCGCGCTCGGCCGTTGGAATCCTTGGCTCGTCGCAGCGGCCGCGCTGTTGTTCGGGGCCGTCGACGCCCTCCAGCTTCGCCTGCAGACGAGCGGCGTCATCGATGTTCCCTATCAACTCATGCTGATGCTGCCGTATGTGGCGACGCTCGTAGCCATGATCGTAAGCTCACGCCATGCGCATGCACCGGCCGCCCTCATGAGGCCCTACCGCAGCGAGGAACGCTGATCCTGCCGGCGCCACACGTCAGGTGGCTCGCGTCTCAACGACCAAGGCAAATGTCGACCTGTTCCCCAATGCTTCGTCATGCTCAGGCATTCCCTTCTCGAATCGCCGGCGTAACGTTGGCGTGGACGCGAGCTCGGATCGGGATCGGCCTGAGACAGGTTCGCGTCCATGACCTCAAGCACACTTTCGGCAGCTGACCTTGGGCCGCTGAGGTGAGCTTCGAGGACAGGCAAGATCTTCATGGCCACAGGTCGGATCGCATCACGACCCACTACTCCGCAGCCGGGCTTTCACGGCTCATCGAGGCGGCGGAAAAGGTTGCCGAGATGCAAGCCGGCAAACCCGAGCTGATACGTCTGAGGAGCGGCCTGCTAGAGGGGTCCCGCAAAAGTCCCGCACGCACGGATGAAGTCCACGGCTTCATCGCCTAAGTCGTTGAAAGTCTTGGTAGCGGAGGAGGGACTTGAACCCCCGACCCCAGGATTATGATTCCCGTGCTCTAACCAACTGAGCTACCCCGCCAGGAGTGCGCGGATATAAGGATGCAGCCGCGCGGGTGTCAAGGATCGCCGCCTACCCGCGTGCAAGGGCCGCGACAGACCGACAACCAACGCCTTTTCCGTCGCGCTCTACCGCCCAGCGGCGGCACGGCGCTTGAAGGCGGGCTCTGAGTCCGCGCGAGATACGGTCTTCGCAATCGTACCGCCGCCGAGCACCCGCGCTCGTCCGCCGGCATGGGCGTAGAAGACGCAGGCTTGGCCGGGCGACACGCCCTCCTCGCCGCCGGCGATCTCGACGACGGCCTCGCCCGCCTCCATCCGTAGACGCGCCGGCCGCGGCTGGCCGGTCGAGCGAATGCGGACGGCGATCTCTAGGCCGTCCCCGGCAAGGTCGCCGAGCGGTCCCGCGCCCAGCCAATTCGTTTCCCGCAGCCGGATCCGGTCGACCCGCAAGGCCTCGCGCGGTCCAACGACGACCCGCCGGAGCGACCGGTCGAGCCCGACCACGAACAGAGGCTCGCCCGAGGCGATCCCGAGCCCGCGCCGCTGTCCGATCGTGAAATGCAGGATGCCCTTGTGGCGGCCGAGCACGCGCCCGGACAGATCGACGATATCGCCAGGCTCGCCGGCCTCAGGCTGCAGGCGGGCGACGATATCGCTGTAGCGGCCGCTCGGCACGAAGCAGATATCCTGGCTGTCGGCCTTCTCGGCGACCGGGAGCTTAAGCTCGCCCGCGATCCTGCGCACCTCGCTCTTCTCGAGGCCACCCAAAGGAAAGCGCAAGAAGGCCAGCTGCTCGCGGGTCGTTCCATACAGAAAATAGGACTGGTCGCGCTCGGGATCGGCGGCCTGATAGAGCTCGATGCCATCGGGACCGGCGCGCGTCTCGACATAGTGGCCGGTTGCGAGCGCGGCCGCGCCGAGGTCCCGGGCCACCGTGAGCAAATCCCGGAACTTGACCGTTTGGTTGCAGGTCACACACGGAACCGGCGTCTCGCCGCCCGCGTAGCTCGCGGCAAAGCTGTCGATCACGTCGCGGCGGAAGCGCTGCTCGTAATCGAGCACATAGTGAGGAATGCCCAGATGCTCGGCGACGCGGCGGGCATCGTGAATGTCCTGCCCGGCGCAGCAGGCGCCCTTGCGGTGGGTCGCGGCGCCATGATCATAGAGCTGCAACGTGATGCCGACGACATCGTAGCCCGCGCCCTTGAGCAATCCCGCCACGACCGAGGAATCGACGCCGCCGGACATGGCGACCACGACACGGGTCGCCTCCGCGGGACCGGGCAGGAACAAGTCGATGGCGGGTAGGTTTGGCACGGGCTCGATCAAATCGTTAAAGCGGGTCCCCTTCCGGCACGGCGTGTGCATGGAAGCGGCGGCACTATAGGGCCCTTGGCCGGCCCGATAAAGGCTTCGTTTTCTTGGATTTCCGCTGCGTTTCCAATGTTCATAAAAGTTAAGTCGAATTTCTGGCACGGCCTTTGCAGCATTCTTACTCTTAAGTTTAGGACGATCTTAAGCGCGTTGCATTAGCTTAAGGTCCGAACAGGTCAGGATGTAAGAGTACAATGGCCGAGCAACAATTCAGGGCGCGCGTCCGCTACGTCATCGGTCCCGATGGGAGCCCGCTGACCATTGCCGATCTTCCTCCCACTGATACGAAGCGTTGGGTGATCCGCCGCAAGGCCGAGGTGGTGGCAGCCGTTCGCGGCGGCCTGCTTTCGATCGAGGAAGCGTGCGAGCGCTACCGGCTGACCGTCGACGAGTTCCTGTCGTGGCAGCGCTCGATCGATCGCCATGGCCTCCCGGGCCTGCGGGCGACCCGTATTCAGGACTATCGCGGGGGCTGAGGACGACCGGCGAGCTCAGGTCGCCGTCGTCTTGGTCTTCTTGCCGGGTTTGCTCGCAGGAGCCGCGGGCTGCTCGTCAACCGGCGCGAAATCCGGCGCCATCGGCGTACACCCGGATTCACCTCCCGCCCAGCGCCGGACATCGGCGAGCATTTGGGCTCCGAACGGCTCGGGCACGCGGTAGTTTTCCGTGCCGAGCTTGCTGTTCTCACCATCCGGCTCGAGCGCGACCGCGAAGGCCTTCAGGCCCCGCTCACCATCGGGCGTCCGCTCATAGATGACGATGAACGCCTTCCCTCCCTTGTCCTCGGGAGCGGCCTCGGCGGCGAACACGTACCCTTTGTCGAGGCCGAGCGGTGCGGTCGGCGCGAGCCAACAGCCTTTCAGCCCCCGGGCGACCCGCGTATAGGCCTCGACCGGCTTGCCGGGAACCTCGGGGCTCTCGGGGGCGAGGATCGAGGACACCTCGCCGAGATCCGACGCGGTCGGCGCCGACCCGCATGCGGAGAGGGCCCCGGCGGCGAACGCCACGGAAGCCCAAGCCACAACTTGCGAAAGTCGCCCCACGACGCCCGATCCCCCCGGAAAATGGCTCGATCAGCCATTTATCGGTGAGCGGGGGCCAGTGCAAGGCGTGGACGGTCTTTGTCCTCAGGCGCTGCGCTGAGGTCCCGGGCCTTGCAGCGGCCGGCGCGCGCGCGCACTCGGGCGGCGGGAGAAACGCGTGCGCTCCTCGACGCGATCCCCGGCCTGCTCGCTGCGGCGCACTTCTTCCTCGACGCCCTCGAGATCCCGCTTGGTCACCGCGAGCTTGCCGAGCAAGTCCTCGACGGAGGTCATGAGGTTGTCGCGACGCTGGCGCGCGGCCTTCGCGAAGGGCGGATAGGCGAAGTGATTGACGTCGCGGATGCCGCTCTTCTGGTGCTCGGCCTCGATCTGCTGGTCGAGATCGGCCGCCATCCGGCGGAAATCATTGATCATGCTCTCGAGGTCGGCGACCTGCTGGCGCTTCTCCTCGACCTCGAATTGGCGGGCTCTATACAGGCTTTCGCGCGGCTTCATGTTCGACTACCCCAAACTTTCTCGAACGCCTGCCGGTCGAAATGCAAGGCACATGCCAAGCCGTGCGACGAAACGGACGCTGGTTCTTTGGCGAATCGCCGTCAGGCAACCTCAATGGCAGCCGAAACGGCGGTCCGCGACCGTTGCCATCATGCCACGAACCGATTAAGTCACGGTAAACTAACACTTCTTTTGCTCGTTCCCGCACTTACCATAGAGCACCCTCGGAACCGCCCGCCATCTGTTGCGAACTGACCATTGGGACACAGGGCGAATTCTGATACCAACTTATCAACAGGTGATTCGCAGCTACGATTCGAGTGCCGGTTTGCCATAGGCCGGCATGCGGGGCGCAGCGGAGTCCTCTGCAGGGAGTTTCCCATCATCGCCTGAGGGCACGTCCGAGACGTGGCGCTAGCCGCCATGATCGATGGTGCTTGCGCGCTGAGACGAGATCCCGCCCGTCGCCGTTGCGTCACCCTAGCCTCGACCTTGGCTCGACCTCATCCGGGCCGCCCGTCGAAGCAACGTGAAAGTTCTTACGGATCTTCACGGAGATTAGGGTTTGTTAACTTCTGAAGGTTAAGTTGTTGGCTGAATTAACCTAGTTGAATGGTTCGTTGCGAGACCGCCTGGGCAGCAGAGCGATCGAAACACGGTCGAAGACAGAGGGACTGAGATGAGGGTTTTGCTCATTGAGGACGACAGCGCCACGGCGCAAAGCATCGAGCTGATGCTGCAGTCCGAAGGCTTCAACGTCTACACGACGGATCTTGGCGAGGAAGGGGTCGATCTCGGCAAGCTCTACGACTACGACATCATTCTTCTCGACCTGAACTTGCCTGACGTGAGCGGCTACGACGTCTTGAAGACTCTCAGGGTCTCCAAGGTGCAGACGCCGATCCTCATCCTGTCCGGTCTGGCCGGCATCGACGACAAGGTCCGTGGCCTCGGCGTCGGCGCGGATGACTACATGACGAAGCCCTTCCACAAAGACGAGCTGGTGGCCCGAATCCACGCGATCGTCCGCCGTTCGAAGGGTCACGCTCAGTCGGTCATCCAGACGGGCGATCTCGTCGTCAACCTCGACACCAAGACGGTCGAGGTCGGCGGTCAGCGCGTCCATCTGACGGGCAAAGAGTACCAGATGCTCGAGCTCCTCTCGCTCCGCAAGGGCACCACGCTGACGAAGGAGATGTTCCTCAATCATCTCTACGGCGGCATGGACTAGCCGGAGCTCAAGATCATCGACGTGTTCATCTGCAAGCTCCGCAAGAAGCTCGCGGCAGCGACCGGCGGACAGCACTACATCGAGACGGTGTGGGGCCGTGGCTACGTGCTCCGCAACCCAGAAGACACGACAGTGGCGGCGTGACGCCCCACCGCTCAATCGGTTGAAACACCTGCGGGACCCCTTGAGGGTCCCGCAGCGTTTTTGGGGCGGGAACGTAGGGTGGACTGAGGGCGTCCAGTCCACCGCTGCAAGCGCCGCGCTCGTGATGGTGGACTTCGCAAAACGCTCAGTCCGCCCTTGTTATATCAACCTCTGCTATTCTCACGCCGTTCCTCAAAAGGAACGCTCTGCCGCAGACGGCCATCCGCGGCAGAGCCGCTGGCGATCGGATCGTGTCCGCCCTGAGCCGCTTCTGGCTGCTTCGTAGCTCGATCGCACCAGTGTCTTCATCTGCTGCATGGTTGCCCGAACTTTCAGGTTCGCCAACAAGGCAGGGAATGAAGATGCGCCAATCTACCACCACCGCCGCAGACGATACAGGCAAACATCCCTCGATGTCGCCCTCGATACCTCCGACAAAACCCCAAAGCCGACAACTCGCCCGAAGGCTGCGCCAGATCGCCCGCTTCCTCAAGCCAACAACGTCCGCCGCGCCGCCATCGAAGCCTGGCGGCTACGAGCAAGGCGTCCTCGCCCATCTCAGAGACCAAGGCCCCACCGTCCTCCATCTCCAGCCCATGCAGGTCAAGGCCTTCGCCCGCTACACCTCAAGCGGCCAAGAACGATCGCCTCGACGCCCGCCTCATCGCCCAGTGCGCCGCCCGGCCGAAAGCCCGCAAAGCCCCCGATAAACGCCCCGCAAAGCTCGCTTCCCACCTCACCTACATCGAGCAGATCGAGGAGGATATCGTCCGCTTCAGGGCCGTCTCGAGCACCTGGAGACCCCCGAATCAAAGCCGATATCCGCAAGCGCACGTTGCCTTCCGCGATTCCTCAAAGCCGAGAAGAAGCACTGCCGCCGAGCTCAAAGCGAGCCCTGACCTGGCGCCGCTCGACCTCGTCCGCTCGATCCCCGGCACGGCGAGGACCGCCATCGCCTCGTCATCCGCATGCCGGAGCTCGGCGAGATCCGCGCGAGGAGGCGCGCGCTGGCCGGCCCCGCCCCCTTCGACGACGACAGTGGCAAGCACAACGGCCATCGCCACATCGCCGGTGGACGCGCGCGCCTGCGCCCTCTACGCCGCAGCCTTCCCCGCCGCATTCCACTGGAACACGGCCCTCATCGACCCTACGCCCGCCTCACCGCCCGCGGCCGAACCCACAAATCCGCCTGTCGCCTGCGCCAGAAAGCCTCGTCTACGCAAACACAGTCGTCCAGCGCGGCACACCCTGGCAGACAAAAACAGCATCAACATAATGGTTGCTACGACCTTGCAGCATTGTGGGGCCGGGCATCATTTCGATAGCTGCCCCACCCGCAATCGGCTTGCCGGCACGTGCAAGGCTGCGATGATCCACTCTATCAAGCCTGGTCAATGGCGAGGTGGAGCATGTCCCGGAAAATCGTCATCATCGGCGGCGGCGTGATCGGCGCGAGCGTCGCCTTCCACTTGGCGGAGGCCAAGGCCGGCGAGGTGACGCTCCTCGAGCGCGACAAGCTCGGCTCCGGCACCACCTGGCACTCGGCCGGCAACATCACCTGGAAGCCGTCGCATTTCCACGACCAGCCCGTGTTGCAGATGCTCGAGACGGTCGAGCGCTTGCCAAAGCTCACCGGCCAGGAGACCGGCTGGCTCACGACCGGCCGGCAGTTCATCGCGATCTCCAGCGAGACGCTCGAGATCTTCCAAGGCTTCGCCAAGGTTGCGGAGGAGCGCGGCATCAAGGGGCGGTGGATCGATGGCGCGGAGGCCCGCCGGCTCAATCCCCTCCTCGATCCCTCGGCGGCCAAGGCCATCTGGCTCAATCCGGTGAGCGGGCGGCTCAACCCCGCCGACATCACGGCCGCCTACGCAAAGGGGGCGCGGCTTGCGGGCGCGACGATCCGCGAGGGCGCAACCGTTACGGCGGTCGAGACGCGACATGGGCGGATCGCCGCCGTCATCGTCGACGGCGAGCGGATCGCCGCCGACGTCGTCGTCATGGCGGCAGGTCTGTGGTCTCGCAATTTGCTCCTGCCGCTCGGCGCGTCGCTCGCCCAGTACCCGTGCGAGCACATGTACCTGATCGCCGACGTCGCCCCACGCCTTCCGCGCGAGACGCCCTCATTCGTGGCACCCGATCATCTTATCTACGGGCGCGAGGAGGTCGGCGGCTTCCTCGTCGGCTTCTTCGACGAGAACGCGAAGACCCGCGACCCGGCGACGATCCCCGAGGCGTTCTCCTTCACGCTGTTCGAGCCGGATGCGGACAAGATCGCGCCGAACTACGAAGGCGCCATCGCGCTGTTTCCAAAACTCGCCACCGCGCCGGTGCGCCGCTTCATCAACGGCCCCGAGAGCTTCACCCCGGACGGCTTGCCGCTCGTCGGTCCGATCCCGGAGGTCGAAGGGCTGTTCGTAGCCTCTGCGCTGAACTCCGCCGGCGTCACCTGGTCGGCGATGACAGGCCAAGCGATCACGAGTCAGGTGCTGGGCCGCACGCCCGACTTCGATGTGAGCGCGCTCGATCCGTCGCGGTTCGGCGAGCGATCACGCGATGCGGCCTGGCTCGCGGAGATGGCGTCGGCGAGTGTGAGCTTGGGGTATCGGCGGCAGAATAGGTAGGGTGGGACCAACTCGGGGTACTCGCGGCACGCTCTCACATACCGCCCTCCTTCGTCATGCTGACGAACGTCAGCATCCACGAGGAGGTCGGGGTGCGAACGCGATCACGCCGGATGGCACGGCCTCGGATCACCTCTTGCTCCCGTGGATGGTCGCGTTCGCGACCATGACGGGTGGGAGGCGGAATCACGAATGGCTAACTGCTCGATCGCCGGCGTCGCGCAGGAGAACGCCATGCAGATCGCAACTATGTCGCCGCGCCGCGTCCTCCCTGCCCCATCCCCACGACGATCTCCGCCGCCGCCAGGCTCGGGCTGGACGCCGGCGGCGCGAGTAGCTCGCCGATGCCGGCAAGCGCCTCCTGCTGCAGGCGGCGGGCGGGTGTGTCCGACAAGAGTTCGGCGAGCGCCGCGGACATGAGCTCGGGCGTCGCCCGCTCCTGGATGTACTCGGGGAACACGTTGCGGCCGAGCACGAGGTTGGCGAGCACGATCGACGGCCCCTTGATGAGGCGCCTCAGTACCGGGGCGATCCACGGCTCGACGCGGTAGGCGACGACCATCGGCGTGCCCGCGACCGCGAGCTCGAGCGTCACCGTGCCGGAGGCCGCGAGCGCCGCATGCGCTAAACGAAAGGCCGCAAACTTGTCCTCCTCGCCCCCGACGATGACAGGTTTCACGGGCCACGCCTCGACCGCCGCCAGCACCATCGGTTTCACCGACTCGACCACCGGCAGAACGACGGAGACCGGACCGGCCCGATCGCACAGCTGCGCAATCGTCGCGCCGAAGGGTTGCATCAGCCGACCGACCTCGCTCGGCCGGCTGCCGGGCAGGACCAGGACAACGGGCCGATCCGCCGGTAGACCGAGCCGCCGCCGTAGACCTTCCGCATCGCGCGAGCGAATCCACTCCTGCCGCTCGACGAGCGGATGCCCGACATAGGTGCAGGGCGGGCCACCCAGCCGCCGATGGGCCTCGGGCTCGAAGGGAAGCAGCGCCAGGACATGATCGACATGGGGCCGCATCTTGCGTGCGCGGCCGGGCCGCCGAAGCTGACGGAGGAAACATAGTCGACGATCGGAATGCGTGGGTTGCGCTTGCGGATACGCTTGGCGATCGGATGCACGTGGTCGGGCTGTCGACGATAACCACGACGTCAGGCGCGAAAAGCGAGCCGCGGCATCGACCGTCTGATGAACGCGCCGATAGAGCAGCAGCAGGCGCTTGGCGATGGCGGGGGCCCATCACGCGACATCGGCGAGGTCGAACAGGGTTTGGCTCCCCTGCGCCTCATCTGCGTCGCGCCGACCCCACCAAACACGACCGCGCCGTCCGTCACCTCGCGCAGCGCCAGCATCAGCTTGCCGCCGAGCCGATCGCCCGAGTGCTCACCCGCGACGATGAAGACGCGCAGGAACCGGCACCGCGTCTGCTTCGTCGTGCAGAAGCTCATCTCGGCCGCGAACCCGACGAGGAATAGTCCGCACGCATCGGCCGCGGCGATGGTTGCGCGCGCGGCAGTAGAGAACACGGCCGGCCTCGATGGCGACACCGGCGAGGCCGCGCCTTCCGCCGCGAGCTCGATCGTGCGCGGCCCGATCGTCGGCAGATCGGCGCGCAGCTCCTGGCCGGGCTTCACCATCTTGACGAGCACCCGGCCGCTTGCCCTCGCCCCATTGCCACCAGGGCGCTTGGCGCGGTCGAGCATGTCGTCGGTGCCTTCGGCCGCCTCGACGCAGAGCACGTAGCCGCGCGTCACCACCGCCCCTGCCCAACGTCGAGCCGGCCGAGCGTGCGCACGACCTCGGTGCCGCGGGCGATATCGCGCGGCTCATGCTCGCCCAGCAGGCGCATGCCGGCCGAGGCTGCCCTCGGCGCGACGAGGTCGGGCGCGAACTCCGCCAGGCGCCGAGCACCGTCAGTCCGCGCGCTCGAAGAAGCGCACCTGATGGTCGACGGGGATGCTGTCATCGCCGCCGACTTTGAGGCTCGGCAGCAGCGGCAGATTGCGAATGGCTCGAGATCGAGCCGCGTTGGCGAGATCGGGGCGATGCACGCCTCGATGATGACTATCGAGCGGCAACCCCGCAGCAGCAAACGCGCGGGAGATGCCGCCGACCCTGCCCCACTTCACCAAGTGTGCGGGGTAGCTCTCGATGCTCGCGTCCGCCTCGCCGGCGATGCCGACGATGTGGATACGCGCTACCGCCGGTGACAGAGCGCGACCTCCAGCGGCAAGCCGCCGCCGCCCGCGAGGATGCCGATGACGGCACCGCCTTTTAATTCACGTGTCATTGCCGGAGAGAGCCGGGCCTCTTGTAGGGCGACGGCGGTCGCCTCTTGGATACGATCCGGTCAGCAAGAGGGGCGACCGCCGGTCGCCCTGCGAAACCATGGCGTCTTCTACCGCGGCACGCAAAGCGAGCGGTCCGACTTCGCCTTGATGAAATCGATGATGCGGCGAACGTTCTGGTCGCTCGCGAACGACTCCTGGCTCTCGAGGTCAGCGAGGCGCTCGGCGAGCGTTCCCTCGTTGGAGAACAGCAGCCGATAGGCTTGGCGCAACGTGTGGATCTGCTCGCGGTTGAAGGCCGCGCGCTTGAGCCCCGTGATGTTCAGCCCCGACAGCGCCGCACGGTTGCCGATCACCATGCCGAAGGGGATGACATCCGCCTCCACACCCGACATGCCGCCGACGAAGCCGAAGGCACCGATGCGCACGAACTGATGCAGCGCGGCCAGTCCACCGATGATCGCGTAGTCCTCGATGGTGCAATGGCCGCCGAGCGTCGCGTTGTTGACGAGGATGACGTGATTGCCGATCAGGCAATCGTGAGCCACGTGCGCGCCGACCATGATGAGGCAATCGTCACCGACCTTGGTGAGTAGCCCGCCGCCTTCCGTGCCCGGATTCATCGTCACCTGCTCGCGGATGACGTTGCGCGCGCCGATGACGAGCGCGGAGCGCTCGCCCTTGAATTTGAGATCCTGGGGCCTCAGGCCGATCGAGGCGAAAGGAAAGATCTCGGTCTTCTCGCCGATCGAGGTGACGCCCTCGACGACGACATGGGCATGCAGCTTCACGCCGTCGGCGAGCGTCACGTCCGGACCTACGATCGTATAGGGACCGATCGATATATCGCTGCCGAGCTTGGCGTTTTTGTCGACGATCGCTGTCGGATGAATCATACGGGAATTTCGGCCGAGTCGACGATCATCGCCATGATCTCTCCGGCCTCGGCGACAACCGTTCCGTTCACCCGGGCCTCTCCTTTGAAGCGCCACGCGCGCCCACGGCTGCGCGTCTTGGTGACGTGATAGTGCACGGTATCGCCGGGCACCACGGGCTTGCGGAACTTCACGCCGTCTATCCCCATGAAATAGACGAGCTGTGGCTTGTAGTCCTGTCCGAGGCTGTTGACGCAAAGCGCACCGGCCGTCTGCGCCATGCCCTCGACCAGCAACACGCCAGGCATCACGGGGAAGCCCGGAAAGTGGCCCTGGAAGAACGGCTCGTTGAAGGTCACGTTCTTGATGCCGACGGCGGAGATGTCGCGATCCATGTCGATGATGCGATCGACGAGCAGAAAGGGATAGCGGTGCGGCAGGAGCTGCAGCACGCGATTGATATCGGCGGTCTCGAGCTTGCGATCCTGCACGTGGTCGTTCATCGCCTTCTCCTGCGGTCGAGCACTTGTGGCCGCCGCTTCTAACCTGCCCGCCCCTACTCCTCGCCTTTGCGCGCCGCGAGCCGTTTCAGGGTCGCGACCTCGCGGGCGAAATCGGTGATCGAACGTGCCGGGCTGCCGCAGAGCTTGGCGCCGGGTGCCACCTCGCCCGTCACCCCGCTCTGTGCGGCGATCTGGGCACCGGTCCCGACCCTGGTATGGCCGATGATACCGACCTGCCCGCCGACCACCACATAATCACCGAGCTCCGTCGAGCCGGCGATGCCGACCTGGGCGACGATGACGCAGTGCCGTCCGACCACAACGTTGTGCCCGATCTGCACGAGATTATCAATTTTCGTGCCCTCGCCGATGACGGTATCCTTAAGGGCCCCTCGATCGATGGTCGAATTGGCGCCGATCTCGACATCGTCCTGAATGATGACCCGGCCGATTTGAGGGACTTTCGCGTGGCCGCCGGGGCCCATGGCGAAGCCGAAGCCATCCTGGCCGATGCGAACGCCGCCGTGAATGACGACGCGATCGCCGATGAGGGCGTGCGTGACGCTGGCGCCTGGTCCGACGAAGCCGTCCCGGCCCATGCTGCACCGGTAGCCGACGACCGCCCCGGCCGAGACCACGGTCCCCCGGCCGATATAGGCCTCGCGTCCAACGACGGCGCCGGGCTCGACGATCACCCCCTCCTCGAGGCGGGCGGTCGGATGCACGCCTGAGTTGCCGAACGCTTCGGCCCGATCCTCGGCGACGAGTGGGCGGCCGGCTAGTGGATAGAACATCCAGAGCGCCTTGGCATAGGCGTGGTAGGGCTTGGGCGTCAGCAAGGCAACCGTTCCCGCGGGCACCTTGTCCTTGAAGGCTGGCGCGACGAAACAGGCGCCGGCCCGGGTCGCCGTAAGGGCCGCAACGTATTTCCGGTTGTCGAGGAAGGAGACGTCGGCGGGGCCCGCGAGATCGAGCGGGCGCACGTCCTCGATGACGGCGTCGGCCTTGGCCGCAGGCGCGAGCTCTGCCCCTGTGGACTGGGCGATCTCAGCCAGGGGAAACGGACCGGCGCGGTCGAAGAATCCAGGGTGCTGCATGCGGGCGGACTGCCTTCCTCGGCGCCGTCGAACAGCCGGCAACCGGCAGGCCGTGGCGCGTGGCTGACTTTAGTTCAGGCCAATCGGTCTGAGAACTATGCCGACCGCCGCAGCCATCGACGAAATTGATGATATCCGAGGATAACGCGACGGCCACGAGGCGGTTGTGCACCACCGCCTCGTCAGACCTGAGCGCTCGCTAGAACCGGGTGCTCGCGCCGAAGCGGAAGGCCTGCTCGTCGTCGAACGCCTCTTTGGTCAGCACGTACGCGTAATCGGCGCGCAGCGGGCCAAGCGGCGAGTTCCAGATCAAGCTGACACCGACCGAGGAGCGGATGCTGTCCGAGTCTTGTAGGTCGACTTTGCCCTGGGCATCGAGCTCTTTAGCGCGGTCGCTCGCTGTGAACAGGGAGCCTGCGTCGGCGAACACGGCACCGCTCAAGCCCAGATCGTCCGGAACGTAGGGAAGCGGGAAACGCACCTCCGCAGTCGCGGCGTAGAAGAGCTTGCCGCCGAGCGCATCACCGGTCTTGGCGTCACGCGGTCCATAGCCCGCCTTGTCGAAGCCACGCACCGTCTCGCCGCCACGATAGAACAGATCGGACAGGCGAACGTCCTGGCCACCCCAGCCTTCGATCTGGCCGCCGGTCACGCGGGTGACGAACGTGATCTGGTCCGTGATCGGGTAGTAGCCGCGCGCCTCGGCGACGGTGCGGATATAGTTCACGTCACCACCGAGACCGGCGAAGTCCTGTGCCAGCTCGAGGTAGATGCCGCTCGTCGGGTTCGCCTTGATGTTACGCGTGTCGTAGGAAAGCGTGTAGCCGACCGCCGAGACGAAATCCGTGCCTTCCGATTCCTTCACGAACAGCGACGCGTCGTCCTGGACGTCGAACACTTCCTCGCGCGAGAAGGTGTAGCGGCCCGTGATCCAGGTCTCGTCGCTGAGCGGCACGCCGAGGCGCAAGCCCGCGCCGGTCCGCATGTTCGAGTAGCCAGCCTCTTTCGTCAGATCGACCTCTTTGTGGAACAGGTCGACGCCGGCCGAGAGATTCTGGTCGAGGAATCGGGGCTCCGTGAAGTTGACATCGATCTGCTTGCGGCCTTCCAAGCTGCCACCAAGCTTGACCTGCAAGAACTGACCGCGCCCCATGAGGTTGCGCTCTTTGAAGGTCACGTCTGCGATAATACCTTCGGATGTCGAGTAGCCGCCACCGAATGAGAGCTCGCCCGTCGAGTCCTCGGTGATCATAACATTGAGCACGATCCGGTCGGGGGCGCTGCCTTGCTCGGCGGTCACATCGACGGCCTTGAAGAAGCCCAGGGCCTGCAGCCGCTTCTTGGCGCGATCGACCAGCAAGCGGTTGAAAGCGTCGCCCTCGGCCAGACGGAACTCGCGGCGGATGACCCAGTCGCGCGTGCGTGTGTTGCCGATGACATTGATGCGCTCGATGTAGATGCGCTGGCCTTCCTCGACGACGTAGGTGATGCCGATCGTGCGGCTGACGGGATCGCGATCGACCCGCGGCCGGATCTGAGCAAACGCATTGCCGTTCTCGGCGACCTGAATGGTCATCCGCTCGACCGACTTCTCGATCTCGGTCGCGTTGTAGGTCTCACCCTGCTGCGTCAACACCTCACCCGTCAGCGTATCCGCTTGGATGTCGGCGATATTCGATTCGATCGTGACGGCGCCGAAGCTGTAAACCTCGCCCTCCTCGATCGTGAAGGTGAGGTAGAAGCCGTCACCCGAGCGATCGAGATCGGCAACCGCCGAGACGATCTGCACGTCGGCATAGCCGTTCTTCAGATAGAACTGGCGCAGCAGCTCCTTGTCGAGATTGAGCCGGTCCGCATCGTAGATGTCGGTCGACTTCAAGAAGCTGAACCAGTTCGTCTCGGTCGTCGTGACGACCTCGCGCAACGAGCTGTCGGAAAAGGCTTTATTGCCGATAAACGAGATGCTCTGAACCTTGGTGCTCGGGCCCTCGTTGATCTCGAAGACGAGATCGACCCGGTTCTGCTCGAGCTCGATGATCTTGGGCTCGACAGTGGCGCCGTACAGGCCTTGCGATTGATAAACGGCGAGGATGCGCTGCACATCCGCCTGAACGCGCGCCTTCGTAAAGATCGAGCGCGCTTTGAGCTGCACCTCGGCTTCGAGCGTCGCGTCCTCGACCTCGCTGTTGCCCTCGAAGGCAACGCGGTTGATGACCGGGTTCTCGACGACGGTCACCACCAGCGTGCTGCCGTCCTGATCGATCTGCACGTCCGCAAACAGGCCCGTCGCGAACAGGGCCTTCAGCGACTGGTCGACCTTGTAGGAATCGTATTCGTCGCCCGGCGACAGCTGCAGGTAGGAGCGGACCGTTTCCGGCTCCACGCGCTTGTTGCCGACAACCTTGATATCGCGAACGACGGATTGGGCGTACGACGTCGACGACGCCACCACGCCAATGACCGGGACTGTCACAGCCCCGATCGTCGCCCAGAGGATCCAAAGAAGAATCCTCGCGCCCCAACCTCTCCCGACGCCCGGCATGCCTGCGACTGCCCCTGCTTCTCAGCCTACCCCTGAAGAGCACTCCCTCGCCTCAGCGAGTAAGCTTTTGATTCGTGGCCATTATATGGTTAATCGCGCACCCCGGCCACTGGGTGCGAACGCGCTAGATCCCCATGAACTTCTCGATCGATTTGAGAATGTCCTTGGTCATTACGAACACCATTAACATACCCAGAATTGCCAAGCCAATCCGGAAACCGATCGCCTGGGTGCGTTCCGAGAGCGGGCGTTGCCAGATCGCCTCAATGGCATAGAAGAGCAGATTGCCGCCATCGAGGATCGGAATCGGGAAAAGGTTGAAAAGCCCGATGCTTACCGAGACGATCGCGATAAAGCGGATGAAGTCGGGAAGACCGAGCGTGGCAACTTGTCCAGAAGCTTCCGCAACCGCGATCGGCCCCCCCAGCTGGTTGACAGACTCTTTTCCGATAATGACGTCCCGCAGCAGCGCGAGCGTGTGCTCGACGATGTACTGGGTCTCCGTCACCCCCCGCCAAAGCGCTTGCGGAATGGAGAAGTCCTTATCGATCAATTCCTCGCGCCGGGTCGTCCGCTCGACACCGATAAGACCGACGGGGTAGATGTTACCGAACCGGTCCTTCTGCTCGGTCCGCTTAGGCGTCGCCTTGACGCTGAGCGTCTCGGCGCCCCGCTGCAAGGTAAACGTGAGCACCGTGTCCGCACTGCCGTAGACGAGCCGTTGCACATCGTTGAAGCTCTCGACAGCCACTCCGTCGATGGCCACGATCACGTCGCCCGCCTTGAAGCCCGCAGCCTCCGCGGCGCCTCCCGCGATCACCCGATCGACCTTGGCCGGTGTCACATACTCGCCGAAGCTGTAGTAGACGCCCGCGAAAACCAGAATCGCCAGGATGAAGTTGGCAACCGGACCGGCGGCGACGATCGCCATGCGCAGGAAGACAGGCTTCGAATGGTAAAGCCCTGAGCTTGAAGGATTTTGCCCCTCCGGCGCGAGTTGACCGCCGGCCGTCGGCACACTTGCGACATTGTCGTCGTCGATGAACTTGACGTAGCCGCCGAGCGGAATCCAGGCGATCCGCCAGCGGGTGCCCTTCTTGTCGTTCCAGCCGAATATCTCCGGCCCGAACCCGATCGAGAACGCTGTAATGTCGACGCCGTAATAACGCGCGACGAGGAAGTGTCCGAGCTCGTGGATGAAGACGATGACCGTCAGCACGAGGATGAACGGCGGGATGTAGAAGAAGAAGCGCTCGATCAGCTCGAATACGACCTGTAGCGGTCCCATGGCACCTCCAAGCTTCAACAAGACCGCCTGCCGGTCGCGTCCGGGGCGAGCACGCGTCGCGGTGTGTTAGCAGGCTTCCCCGCCCCTTGCCACGGCCTCGTGCAGCCGTCCTCGCGTCAACGTAAAGCAGCCTCAGCCAGATGCGGCGAGCTCCGTGGCGATCGTGCGCGAGGCAGCATCGATCTGCATGAGCTCATCGAGGTCCGCGGGCCTGCCGATGAGCCCGCGCCGCTCAGCCGCCTCCATCGTCCGGCTGGCCAGCCGCGCGATGCCGGTGAAGCTCAGCCGACCGCCCAGGAAGGCCGCGACCGCCACCTCGTTGGCCGCATTGAGCACGGCCCCGGCCGAGCCGCCCGCCGCCATCACCTGGCGGGCGAGGCCCAGCGCCGGAAAACGGGTCTCGTCGGGTGCCTCGAAGGTGAGACTCGAGAGGCGGGCGAGATCCAGCCGCGCGCACGGCGTCTGCATGCGGCTGGGCCATGCCAAGCTGTAGGAAATCGGCGCCCGCATGTCGGGGGTGCTCATCTGGGCGAGCACGGAGCCGTCGCGATAATGAACGAGGCAGTGCACGATCGATTGGGGATGCACCAGCACGCCGAGCTGATCGGCGCGGACCGGGAACAAATGGAACGCCTCGATCAGCTCCAGCGCCTTGTTCATGAGGGTGGCCGAGTCGATCGTGATCTTGGGGCCCATGCTCCAGTTCGGATGCTTGAGCGCCTGCTCGGGCGTCGCGGCATCGAGCGCCTCCAGGCTCCACGTACGGAACGGACCGCCCGATGCCGTCAGCACGATCTGCTCGATGCTTTCCTGCTCGGCCCCGGCCAGCGACTGGAACGCCGCCGAGTGCTCGGAATCGACGGGGAGGAGCGTTGCGCCCGTCTCCTCGACCCGCCGCATGAAGAGATCGCCGCCGACGACGAGGCATTCCTTGTTGGCGAGCGCCACGACGCCGCCTTGCTCGAGGGCGGCGAGCGTCGGCCTCAATCCTGCCGCGCCGACGATCGCCGACATGATCCATTCGGCCGGTCGCGAGGCCGCCTCGATGAGACCGCTTGCACCCGCCGCGACCGCGATGCCACTGCCCGCGAGACGCGATTTGAGCTCGTGGTAGTGCCGGGCCTCGCCGATGACGGCGAGCTCGGGCTTGTGCTCGAGTGCGAGCGCCGCAAGCTCGCTCACTTGGCTGTTGGCGGTCAGCGCGACGACCTGATAGCGCCCGGGGTCCCGGCCGATGAGATCGAGTGTCGAAGCCCCGATCGAGCCGGTGGCGCCGAGCACACTGACGCGGCGGACCTGTTCGATTGGCCGCCGGGCCGCCGGCATAGACCCCTTCAACAGAGTTGGTGTCATCGCGACAGCCCCGGCAAGATGGCTTCTGCCGGAGCGCCCGGCGAGACGATAAGCGCGACGATCGCCGCCAGGAGCACGGCACCGATCAACCCGTCGAGCCTGTCCATGAGGCCGCCATGCCCCGGGATCAGGCCGCTCGTATCCTTAATGTCGAACCGCCGCTTGATCCCCGACTCGAGCAGGTCGCCGGCCTGGCATGCCACGGACAGGCCGAGCGACAACAACCCCACGCTGACAAGTGCGTCGACGCCAGCGAGAGCCGCGTAGATCACACCCGCGACGACACCGCCGGCCAGACCGCCGATGCTGCCCGCCCACGTCTTGTTGGGCGACACGCTCGGCCACAGCTTCGGCCCACCGACCATGCGGCCGGTGAAGAACGCGGCGCTGTCCGTCACCCACACGACCACCATGACGAGCAGAAGAGCGAGCGCACCGTCTCTAGGATCGGCGGCAAGCCAGATGAGCGCGACCGACGGCAGGCCGAAATAGAGCATGCCGGCGGCGTGGGTCTTGCGGCCCCGCCCCTTGCCGACGGCGACGAGAACGACGAAGCCGACGATGCTCACGATCACCGCGATCGCGGCCAGATCGAAGGCAGCCAGCGCCGTTACGACGGCAAGCCCCGCGATGAGGGCCAATGCCTCGACGCTGCCGGAGCGCGACAGCATGCGGTTCCACTCCCAGGCCGTCCCCATGACGATGATGAGAACGAGCATCGGCCAGAACGGAAAACCGAGGAAGAGAGCACCGAGCGCCACGACCGCCATCGCCAGTGCGGAAGCGAGACGCACGCCGAGATTGGCAAAGCGTGACGCGCCGATCCGCGTCGAAGCAGGCACCGGAGCTTGGCCGTCTTGAGCGTCCATGGGGCGCGCCATCAGGCCGGAGCTGTGCGGGAGAGGCCACCGAAACGGCGGTCGCGGCGGCGATAGGTATCGATGGCGCTCACCAAGTGCGCTTTGTTGAAGTCCGGCCAGAACGCATCGATAAAGACGAACTCGGCGTAAGCGAGCTGCCACAGCAAGAAATTCGAAAGACGATGCTCGCCGCTCGTCCGGATCAGAAGATCCGGGTCGGGGATGCCCGACGTGTCGAGCTCTGCCGCGAACCGCTCGACCGTGATCTCGGACGGATCGAGGCGGCCGCGCGCGGCTTCTTCCGCCAGCCGCCTCGCGGCACTCGCGATCTCCGCACGGCTGCCATAGTTGAAGGCGACGGCCAGATTGAGCCGCGTATTCTGCGCCGTCAGCGTCTCCGCTTCCCTGATCATGTCCTTGATCTCGCTGTCGTCGGCGCTTTCGCCGATGACACGGATGCGCACGCCGTGCTTGTGCAGCGAGGCGAGATCGCGCCGGATGAATCTCTTCATCAGACCGAGCAGGTCGTTGATCTCCGTCACCGGCCGCGACCAGTTCTCGGAGGAGAAGCTGAAGATCGTGAGATAGGGAATGCCGAGCTCGATCGTGGCCTCGACGGTCGCACGCACCGCCTCGACGCCACGCCGGTGGCCTTCCGCCCGCGGCAGCCCGCGCTGCGCGGCCCAACGGCCGTTGCCATCCATGATAATGGCGATGTGGCGCGGCTCGGCGCCGATCCGCTCATCCATCGTGTCGCTGTCGCCCGCGCCGGCCATGGCAGAAGGACCTTCCGCCATTAAACCTGCATGATCTCGGCCTCTTTGGCGACGAGCGTGCCGTCGATATCCTTGATCGTCTTGTCGGTGAGCTCCTGCACCTTCGTCGAATGCTTACGGTGCTCGTCCTCGCCGATCTTGTGGTCCTTCTCGAGCTTCTTCAAAAGCTCCATGCCGTCACGGCGCACGTTGCGAACCGCGATGCGCGCCTGCTCGGCGTATTTGTGCGCGATCTTGACGAGGTCCTTGCGGCGGTCCTCGGTGAGCTCGGGCATCCTGAGCCGGATGATCTGCCCATCGACGACCGGGTTGATGCCGAGGCTCGAATCCCGGATCGCCCGCTCGACGGCTTGCAGCATGCTGCGGTCCCAGACCTGCAGAGAGATCATGCGCGGCTCGGGCACCGTCACCGTGCCGAGCTGCGAGATCGGCATCTTCTGTCCGTAGGCGTCGACCGTCAGCGGATCGAGCAAGTTCGGATTGGCGCGACCCGTGCGTAAACCGTTGAGGTCGTGTTTCAGGGCTGCGATCGCACCCTGCATGCGTCGCTCGATATCCTTGGCGTCGAAAGTCTGGGCGGTCATCGGCTCGTCCTCCTAGGGCGCTCCGGCACGCTGCCTGGAGGGCCGCTCGTCCCCGCTGCGGCTAGCGCACGATGGTCGCGCGCGCCTCGCCCTTCAAGAGCTTCACGAGGTTGCCGTCCTCGCGGATCGAGAAGACAATTATCGGAATCCCGTTGTCGCGGGCAAGGGCGATCGCCGCGCCGTCCATGACCTTAAGGTCACGCTGGAGCACCTCGGCGTAGGTGAGGGCGTCGAAACGCTGGGCGTTGGGGTCGATTTTGGGATCGGCCGAGTAGATGCCATCCACCTGGGTCGCCTTGGCGATGCCGTCGCAGCCCATCTCGGCGGCGCGAAGGGCCGCCGTGGTATCGGTCGTAAAGAACGGATTGCCGGTGCCGCCACCGAAAATCACGACACGGCCCTTGGCCAGGTGGTGGCGGGCCTTGTCGGCGGAGAAGCTTTCGCAGACCGTTGGCATGGGAATGGCCGACATCACGCGCGCCGGCACGCCTTGGGCCTCGAGCACGCCACGCAGCGCCAGGCTGTTCATGACCGTCGCGAGCATTCCCATGTAGTCGGCGGTACCGCGCGGCAGGCCGTTGGCCACGCCTGCCATGCCACGGAAGATATTGCCACCGCCGACGACGAGGCAAATCTCGGTGCCCAGCGCCCTCGCTGCGGCGATCTCGCGCGCGAACCGCGTCGCCGTAGCGATGTCGATGCCATGGCTGCCGGCGCCCATCAGGGCCTCGCCGGAGAGCTTCAACAAGAGACGCTTGAACTTGGGCGCTGCTCCTGCCATCGACCGCTCTCCTTGTGGCGAGGCCCGACCGGCCTACCTATTTCTTCGTCATCGCGGCGACCTCGGCCGCGAAGTCCGTCTGCGCTTTGGCGATGCCCTCGCCGAGCGCCATGCGGACGAACTCCTTGACGACGATCGGGCCACCGACGGTCTTCTCGGCCGCCTTGATAGCATTGCCGACCGTCTCCTTGCCGTCGACGACGAACACCTGCTCCATCAGCGCCACCTGCTGGAAGAACTCTTTCTTCAAGCGGCCCTCGACCATCTTGGCGACGATGTCGGCAGGCTTGCCGGACGCTTGCGCCTGCTCCGTGTAGACCGACCGCTCGCGCTCGATGGCATCGGCGGGGATGTCTTTGACGTTGACGGCGAGCGGATTGGCCGCCGCGATGTGCATGGCGAGCTGCTTGCCGAACTGGTCGAGCGCCTCGGCGTTGCCTGAGCTCTCGAGCGCGACCAGCACGCCGATCTTGCCCAAGCCCGGTGCAGCCGCGTTGTGCATATAGGTCGAGACGACGCCATTGCCGACGTTGACAGCCTTGGCGCGGCGGAACGTCATATTCTCGCCGATCTTGGCGATGAGCTCGGCGACATGGTCGGCGACCGTGCCGGTGCCGCCCGGCCAGGGCATGGACTTGGTCTTCTCGGCGTCACCACCGGCCTTGAGCGCGAGCGAGGCGACCGTCGTCACCATGTCGCGGAACTGGTCGTTGCGAGCGACGAAATCGGTCTCGGCGTTGACCTCGACGAGGGCCGCCGACTTGCCAGAGCCCGCGAGCCCGATCAGGCCATCGGCGGCGATCCGGCCGGATTTGTTGGCAGCCTTGGCGAGACCCTTCTTGCGCAGCCAATCGACGGCCTGCTCCATGTCGCCCTTCATCTCAGTGAGGGCGTTCTTGCAGTCCATCATGCCTGCGCCGGTCTTGTCGCGCAGCTCCTTCACCATGGTTGCGCTGATCGCTGACATTGCCGTCTCCTTCGTGTGTCTTCGAACGTGGCGGCCGCCTCGCCAAGCGCGCGGCCGGGCGGCGGAATGGCCGCCGCTCAAAAGCGGGCCGGCACGCTATCGGCCGGCCCTCTATCGATCATGGACGCGAGCGCGCAAGGCCCTCGCTCCAGGGCGCGGAACGCCCGATCTCAGTCGGAGTCCTGCAGCTTGCGCGCCTGCGCGATCCAACCGTCGCGCTCGATGCGGCCGGTGATCGAGAGCGACTTCTCGATCGAGGCGGCTTCCTCCTTGGACAGCTTGGCAACCTGCCAGAAATGGAAGACGCCGAGATCGTTGAGGCGCTGCTCGAGCTTGGGCGCGATACCGTTGATGCGCTTCAGGTCGTCGACATTGCCGACCGGAGCCGACAGTCCCTTGAACTCGCCCGACGCCGCGGCCTCGAGTGCCGGCTCGTCGATGATCGGGTTCTCGGCCGCGCCAATGTCGACGCCCTGGTCACCCTGACCGCGACCGATGCCGTCGATGGCAGCGCGCGCGACGAGATCGCAGTAGAGCGTGATCGCCCGGCCGGCGTCGTCGTTGCCCGGAATGGGATAGTTGATGCCGTCCGGATCGCTGTTGGAATCGAGCACGCCAATCACGGGGATGTTGAGCTTGCGCGCCTCGGCGACAGCGATCTGCTCCTTGTTCGTGTCGATCACGAACAGGATGTCGGGCAGGCCGCCCATGTCCTTGATGCCGCCGAGCGCCGTCTCGAGCTTGTCGCGCTCGCGCGCGAGCTGCAGCTGCTCTTTCTTCGTCAGACCCTGTGCACCCGACGAAAGCTGCTCGTCGATCTGCTTCAAACGGCGGATCGACTGCGAGACCGTCTTCCAGTTGGTGAGCGTGCCGCCGAGCCAGCGATGATTGATGTAGTACTGGGCCGAGCGCTTGGCGGCATCCGCGATCGCCTCAGAGGCCTGGCGCTTCGTGCCGACGAACAGCACGCGGCCGCCCTTGGCGACGACGTCGCTGATGGCGAGCAGGGCCTGGTGCAGCATCGGCACCGTCTGGGCCAGATCGATGATGTGGACATTGTTGCGCGCCCCGAAGATGAAGGGCTGCATCTTGGGGTTCCAGCGGTGCGTCTGGTGGCCGAAGTGAACGCCAGCCTCAAGCAGCTGACGCATATTGAAGGCGGGAAGCGCCATGGAAAGTCTCCGTTTCCGGTTGAGCCGCCGCGGAGCGAAAGAGGGTCCGGACGATCCGGCCCCACCGGTGCGACACAGCCGGGCTAACGGCCACCTCGCTTGCTCCGCGTGTGAGATGGCGCGGTTTGTACATGACAGACGGGGCGTTTGACAAGCCCGCCCCTCGGCGGCAGGCGCCACCTCCTCCTACAGCTCCTGCACGGCGATGACCCCAGGGATAGCCCGGAGAGACCCCGCGAGCGCCGGCGACACGTCGTAGCGCCCCTTCAGCCTGAGCTCGACCTCGCGGCCGGTGTCGGGAAGCCGGCAGGTCAGGTGAATTTGGCCCGCCCCCTTTTTCAGCGATTGCCGCAACTCGGGCCAGGCTGGCGCGCCCGTCAGCACCAGGCGCAGACCTTTCTGAACACCGCCGGCAGCTCGATCCAGGCTCTGGGCCAGTTGCACGCGCATCTTGAGCGCCTCGCCCTCCCGCTCGGCCTCGACATGCAGCAACACGGCCTGGCCGGGGTCGAGGATCTCGCCGGCGTCGGCGAGCACGTCGGAGAACACGACGGCCTCGAACTGGCCGGTCTGGTCCGTGACGCCGACGAAGGCGAAGAGGTTGCCGGATTTGGATCGCCGCTCGCGCTTCATGGTGACGATGCCAGCGAGGATGCCGGTGCGGGCGGCGCCGGGCCCGATGCGCGCCTCGAAGTCGGCATAGCGCTCGGCGCCGAGACGGCCGAGCACGGATTCATAGGCGTCGAGTGGATGGCCCGACAGGTAGAACCCGATCGCCTCGAATTCCTTCGACAGCGTTTCCATCGGCGGCCAGATTCGGGCGGGCTTGAGTTGCAGGCCGGCCTTGGCCCCGCCTCCGCCGCCACCGAAAAGATCGTTCTGGCCAGCCGCCCGGTTGGCCGCCGTACGCTGCGCATGGGCGAGCACCGTGTCGGCGTTGGCGGCGACCTTCGCCCGGTTGGGCTCCAGCGCGTCGAAGGCGCCGCTCTGGGCGAGCGTCTCCATCGTGCGCTTGTTGAGACCACCGGCATCGAGCCGCTCGGCGAAATTCTCGAGGCTTTGATACGGCCCGCCGCGCCCGCGCTCGGCGACCAAGCTCTCGACGAGGCCGCGCCCGACGTTCTTCAAGGCCGCGAGGGCGTAGCGGATGGCGCCGTCCTCCGGCTCGAAGTCGGCACCCGAGGCATTGATCGAGGGTTGCAGCACCTTGATCTTGAGGCGACGCGCCTCTTCCACGAAGACGCCGAGCTTGTCGGTGTTGGCCATGTCGAAGGTCATGGAGGCCGCCGTGAACTCGACCGGAAAGTTCGCCTTCAGATAGGCCGTCTGATAGGCGACGAGCGCATAGGCTGCCGCATGGCTCTTGTTGAAGCCGTAGCCGGCGAACTTGTCGACCAGCTCGAAGATGAACTCGGCTTGGGATTTACCGACGCCGTTCTTGACCGCGCCCTCGACGAAGCGGGTCTTCTGCTGCGCCATCTCCTCCTTGATCTTTTTGCCCATGGCGCGGCGCAGCAGGTCGGCTTCGCCAAGCGAGTAGCCCGACAGCACCTGCGCGATCTGCATCACCTGCTCCTGGTAGATGATGACGCCGTAGGTCTCCGCCAGCAGCGGCGTCAGCAGCGGGTGCAGGTCCTCGACCTTCTCGAGCCCGTGCTTGCGGGCGATGTAGGTCGGGATGTTGTCCATGGGGCCCGGGCGATAGAGCGCCACCATCGCGATGATGTCCTCGAAGCGGTCGGGCTTCAACCGCCGCAAGCTGTCGCGCATGCCCGTGCTTTCGAGCTGGAACACGCCGACCGTCTCGCCGCGCGACAACAGCTCGTAGGAGGGCCGATCATCCAGCGGCAAGGCCGAGATATCGAGATCGATGCCGCGGCGCTTCAGCAGCTCCACCGCCCTGACGATGACGGTGAGAGTTTTCAAGCCGAGAAAGTCGAACTTCACGAGACCCGCGGGCTCGACCCACTTCATGTTGAATTGGGTGGCCGGCAGCGCCGAGCGTGGATCCTGGTAGAGAGGCACGAGCTCGGCCAGCGGCCGGTCGCCGATGACGACACCGGCGGCGTGGGTCGAAGCATGCCGGTAGAGGCCTTCGAGCTTCTGCGCCATGGCGAGGAGCTGGGCGACGAGCGGATCGGCGTCGCGCTCCTCGCGCAGCTTCGGCTCGCCCGCGATCGCCTCTGGCAACGTTACAGGGTTCGCCGGATTGTTCGGCACGAGCTTGCACAGCCGGTCGACCTGGCCGTAGGGCATGTGCAAGACGCGGCCGACGTCGCGCAGCACGGCGCGGGCCTGCAGCTTTCCGAAGGTGATGATCTGCGCCACGCGATCGGCGCCGTACTTGCCCTGCACGTAGCGGATCACCTCGTCGCGGCGATCTTGGCAGAAGTCGATGTCGAAGTCGGGCATCGACACGCGCTCGGGGTTCAAGAACCGCTCGAACAGCAGCCCGAAGCGCATCGGATCGAGGTCGGTGATGGTGAGTGCATAGGCGACGAGCGAGCCCGCACCCGAGCCGCGCCCTGGCCCCACGGGAATGTTGTGCGCCTTCGCCCATTTGATGAAATCGGCGACGATCAGGAAGTAGCCCGGGTAGCGCATCCGGATGATGACGTCGATCTCGTAGGCGAGACGCTGCTTGTAGGCCTCGACATCGACGCCGGGGGCGGCCCCGTGCGCGGCGAGCCGGGCGGCGAGGCCCTCCTCGGCCTGCCGGCGCATTTCCTCGGCTTCCAGGCGATCCTGCTCGCCGTCGGCATTGGCGCCGGCATCCGCGCCGGCGACGAACTGGGGAAGGATGGGCTTGCGGGTACGCGGGCGATAGGCCGAGCGCTTGGCGATCTCGATGGTCGAGGCGAGCGCCTCGGGGAGATCGGCGAACAGCTTCGCCATCTCGGCTTGCGTCTTGAAATAGTGCTCGCGCGTCAGCCGGCGGCGATTGTCCTCGGAGAGATAGCGCCCTTCCGCGATACAGATCAGCGCATCATGCGCCTCGAAATCACCGGCTGTCGCGAAGTAGGGCTCGTTGGTGGCGACCAGCGGCAAGCCTTTCGCATAGGCGAGCGTCACGAGCTCGAGCTCGATGGGCTTTGCTTCCGCGGTCCCATGCCGTTGCAGCTCGACATACAGCCGGTCGCCGAACAGCTTGGCGAGCGCGGTCATCCGGGATGTCGCGAGCGGCACCTGCCCCTCGGCGATCGCACGGTCGATCGGGCCGTCGGGTCCGCCCGTCAGGGCAATGAGGCCGGTCGTGTGCGCAGCCAACAGCTCGACCGGGATTTGCGGCTCGGCCGTGCCGTCGTTCTCGAGCCAGGCGCGGCTCGTCAGCGCCATCAGATTGCCGTAGCCCTCCTCGTCCTTGGCCAGCAACGCCAGCCGCTCGCGGCGCTTCGTCTGCAGCTCGGGCTTGCCGGGCGCGCGCTCGTCGATGACCCGGTCGGCGAAATCGACTCCGATCGACATGCCGATGATCGGCTGGATGCCATAGCCCGCGAGCTTCTCGGAGAACTCGAGCGCGCCGAACAGATTGTCCGTGTCGGTCAGGCCCAGCGCCGGCATCGCGTCGGCCTTGGCGAGCTTGGCCAGCGTCTCGATGGTGAGCGCGCCTTCGAGCAGCGAGTAGGCGGAATGCACCCGCAGATGCACGAACGCCGGCGCTTTCTTCGTCTCTGCCACGCTGATCCCCCAGGCGTTGCCGAATGGGCCCGAGCTAGATCGGATTCGGTATCGGGCCTCAATCGGGTGACACTTATTTTTGCTTTTTGTTCCACATACAAGTTGCTTCGGCCACCTATGGGCCCTGCCTTTCTCGATGCCGGCGACTTGGGCGGCCCCCCTTTTGGTCCCGCGCTCCTCGGCCGTGGCCGAGCGCGGTCGAAGCTACAGGCCGCGTCGTCTTCTCTCCTCCCTATTCTGCGGAACCGGACCGTGCTGGCGCGCGTTGAATGGCGCTGGTCGAGAGCCGCGGCGCAAACGCCTTGCCTGCTGCGACCGGGAGGGTCGAGACGACCGGGGGACGACAAATGCAGGACGCTTTCGAAGCGCTCGACGATCCAGCCAGGCTGTCGACGGGCATTACCGGCCTCGACGACATCTTAGGCGGTGGTCTCGATCCGAACTCCCTCTATCTCCTCGAGGGCAAGCCCGGGACAGGCAAGACCACGCTCGGCCTCCAATTCCTGCTCGATGGCGTGCAGCGTGGCGAGAAGGGTCTGTACATTACCCTGTCCGAGACCGAGCGCGAATTGCGCGTCGTCGCCGCGCGGCACGGCTGGTCGCTCGACGACGTGCTCATCTATCAGCTCATGCCGGCTGAAGCCACATTCGCACCGGATCAGGAGCTGACGGTCTTTCATCCCGTCGAGACCGAGCTCAGCGAGACGACCAACTTGATCCTTGATCACGTGCGGAAGCACGAGCCGGTGCGCATCGTCTTCGACAGCCTGTCCGAGCTCCGGCTGCTGGCGCAGAGTCCGTTGCGCTATCGCCGCCAGATCCTGGCGTTCAAGCATTTCTTCGCCGGCCGCAGCTGCACCGTTTTGCTGCTCGACGACCTGTCGCAATCCTCCGACGAGATCCAGCTGCATTCGATCTCGCACGGCGTCGTGCTGCTCGAGCAACTGGCGCTCGACTACGGCGCGGAGCGGCGGCGCCTGCGCGTGTCGAAGATGCGGGGCATCGCCTTTCGCGGCGGCTATCACGACTTCACGATCGAGCGTGGCGGCCTGCGCGTCTTCCCCCGCCTGATCGCTGCCGAGCATCACAAGGATTTCCTAGGCGAGCCGACCTCGAGCGGCAACGCCGGGTTTGATGCCATGCTGGGCGGCGGCCTGCACCGGGGAACCAGCACGCTTCTCATCGGGGGTGCCGGCGTCGGCAAGTCGACGGTCGCACTGAGCTATGCGGTCGCGATGGCGGAGCGCGGCGAGCGCACAGCCATCTTCGCCTTCGACGAAGGCTTGGGCACGATCTTCGCACGAGCGCATTCGCTCGGCATAGAGTTGCAGAAACACTTCGATTCCGGCTTGATCACGCTCCGGCAGATCGATCCCGCCGAGATGGCGCCCGGCGAGTTCGCGAGCATCGTTCGCGACGCGGTGGAGCAAGATGGCGCGCGCATGGTGGTGATCGACAGCCTCAACGGCTATCTCAACGCCATGCCCGACGAACGCTTCCTCGTCCTGCAGATGCACGAGCTGCTGAGCTACCTCAACCAGCTCGGCGTGATCACCATCATCATCCTCGCCCAGCATGGCCTGGTCGGCGTTTCGCGAGCCCCCGTCGACGTCAGCTACCTGAGCGACAACGTCATCCAGCTGCGCTACTTCGAGGCGGAGGGCATGCTGCGGCGCGCCATCTCGGTCGTGAAGATGCGCAGCGGCGCCCATGAGACCACCATCCGGGAATTTCAGTTGAGGAAGGGCGGGCTTGCCGTCGGTCCGCCGCTTCGTGCTTTCCGCGGCATCTTCTCCGGAACACCAACTTACGAGGGAGGCATCCAACCGCTGATGTCGGAGCTGGAGGACCCGGATGCCGGATCGCGCGAGTGAGCTGGTTCTGGTCGAGGCGCCGGTCGGACGCGATGCCGTTGCGATTGCACAAGTCCTTCGCTCTGCCGGGATCGACTGCCTCATGTGTGCCGACTCGGCTGATCTGCTCACCCACCTCGAGGCCGGGGCCGGTGCTGCGATCCTCGCCGAGGAGGCGATCGCCCGGTCCGGCCTCGACGCACTCGCCGAATGGGCCGCACGTCAGCAATCCTGGTCGGACTTTCCATTTCTCGTCCTGACCAGCAGCCGCACCACCCATCCAAGTCACCTCCTGCGCCAATCGCTCGTCGACAAGCTCGGCCACGTTGCCCTGCTCGCACGGCCGCTGACGACGATATCCCTCGTCAGCGCCGTGCAGGCGAGCCTCAGAGCGCGGCGGCGGCAGTACGAGGTCTGGCGATTGCTTGCGGCCCAGCGGAGCAGCGCCGAGCTGCTCGAGCAGATGGTGAACGATCGCACGCGGCAATTGCTCGATACCAACCGGCGGCTCAGATCCGAGATGGCCGAGCGCCGGCAGGCCGAGATGGCCTTGCAGCAAGCCCAGAAGATGGAGGTCGTCGGTCAGATGACGGGCGGCATCGCCCACGACTTCAACAATCTGCTGACCGCGGTCATCGGCAACGTCGATCTCGCCCTGCGCCGATCCGCCGATCCGCGCATGACGCGCCTGCTCGACGGCGCTCTCAAGGCGGCGCGGCGCGGCGCCAAGCTGACCTCCCAGCTTCTCGCCTTCGCCCGCAAGCAGCGCCTCTCCGTCGAGGCGACGGACCTCAACGCGCTGATCATCGGCATGATGGACCTGCTGCGCCGCTCGGTGGGTCCGGCCGTCCGGATCGACACCGCGCTCGCGGGCGATGTGTGGCCTGCGATGGCCGATCAGGGCCAGGTCGAGCTCGTGATCCTGAACTTAACGCTCAACGCGCGGGATGCGATGCCCAAAGGGGGCCGGATCACGATCGCGACGGCGAACAGTCCGGCCAAAGATGGCGACAGGCCGGCATCGCTGGCACTTGCCGGTGACTACGTGGCCATTTCCGTGACCGATACCGGCTGCGGCATGAACGAGGCAGTGCTCGCCAAGATCTTCGAGCCGTTCTTCACGACGAAACCTCCCGGTGCCGGCACCGGGCTCGGCCTGAGCCAGGTCTACGGCGTGATCCGCCAGCTCGGCGGTCAGGTTCACGTACGCTCGGCGATCGGCAAAGGCTCGACGTTCACGCTGTATCTGCCCAAAGGGGCCAGCGTGCCGCTCCGCGACGATGCCCAGGACGAGAGCGAGATGACGCCAGCCGGCACCGCTCACACTGTCCTCGTCGTCGACGACGACGAGGACGTGAGGGCGTTCACGGTCGCATGTCTGGAGAGTCTCGGCTATGTCGTGCTCGAGGCCGAGAGCGGTGGCACCGCCATTGCCCTCCTCGAGCGGCATCCCGACGTCGATCTTCTGTTGATTGATGTCATCATGCCGGAAATCAGAGGTCCCGAGCTGGCGCACAAGGCGCTCGCGATCCGGCCAGACGCTCAAGTGCTCTTCATGTCCGGCTACATCGCCGATGCCGATCGCTCGCCGCTCGAGCACAGGGTGTTGTCGAAGCCGTTCACCGTTGCCGATCTCGCGAGCAAGGTCGAGGAGGCCTTGCGCGAGGCGCAGCCTTTGCCCGCCAACGTCACTCGCTTGCGGCGTCTGGAGTGAGCGGCCTTGTGGGGCCCGGACGAACGGCATCCGACAGGGCCTTTGTCAACGTGTCGAGCTCGTACGGCTTGGCAAGGATCGTCGCCGACGGATAGCGATCCTGGAGCAGTCTGCCATCGTCTCCCGAGGCAAGGACAAAGGGTTTGCCCTCCTCCACCAGATGGTCGGCGAGGGGCCAGACCACGTCGCGTCCCAAATGCACGTCGAGGATGGCGATGTCGAACTCCCGCTCGTCGACGGCGGCGAGACCATCGCCGACCGTCGCGGCGCTCGCGACGAGTCTGCAGCCGATCTCGTCGAGCATGTCCTCCAGCAGCATCAACAGCATCGGCTCGTCCTCGACCACGACGACGGCGAGGCCAAGAACGGTATGCATGGGACTACCTACAGAAAGCTGGAGCGACATCGACCTATCCTAGAACGTCCCGGCAACCTCGCGGTTGCAGAACGTAGGCGCTAGCGCTCACCCGCCGGTGCATACCAGAGGATCGCGATGCTTAGTGCACTACGGCCCGAATATCGTGGCGTGGTTTCACGCGCAGATTTGCAGCCATGGGGAGCCCAACCTCGCCCTATGCGCGGACGATGCGCCAGCACCACGCCTGGCAACACCGATGCTGACCTCTCAGATCAGAATATCGAGCTGGTGCGCGGAGAGTTGTGCCCGCGTGACATCGCGACGCCGTTCAGAGCTCAGTCAAAATCTTGAGCGAGACGAGCAGAGGATTCTGATGCGGGCTGATCGTTGTGTACACGGCGGCCCGGCGGCACCCCAGCGCCAGTGCGGCCAAGACCCGAAACTATAATTCATTGAGCTGTTTGGTGAGCCGGGAGGGAATCGAACCCTCGACCACATGATTAAAAGAACGGTGAATCGACTTCAACCTTAATGAAATCAACGAGTTATCCGGGCGCCCGTTGCAGCATGTGCCCCACGGTTCAGCATAGTGCAGTGTCCATTCCCGCAAAACCTACGCACGCTGGCGAAGCCAAGTCCAAGCCAGTGGCCAGAACATCGGATCCACAAACCGATGGAGTGCGAGGATTTTTAGGTGTCGTTCTGACTCTTGGCGTCGCCAGCGCAGCTTGAGGCATCAATGTTTTTGAATTCGGTCAGAATGCCCAACTATTTTTTGGGCAGGCTTTCAAAAAGTCAACAAGGTCAGAATGTGCAGGCTCACCACTGGGAGAGGAAGCGGCAGTATCCTCGCTATTGGCTCTGAGCCAACTACCACAGAAACCGTCGAGCGCCATGCCCAGAATCATGCGGCTTTAGCGTGGCAGCGACAAGCCAATCACAGCCACGTCACCCGCGAAGGTGAGTCCACGCGCATAGCCTGGTCAGAATGAAAAAGGCACAGATCGGCGGGCTATGACGCCAATCCATCCAAGTTCGCCGGTATTCGAGCTCAACACCACAAGACACCTCGGTGGAGCCGCGACCCGTGAGGCATCGATAGGCCCAGGCAAACAATTTTTCACGACACGACGTCGATAACTATGCTGCCGTCGGCGCACTTATCTCAGCATCCATCCGCAACATCCGACGTTGAGACTGAAGTCACAAAGCGATGCCGGCCGTCTCCATGGCCATACGGTTCAGGTGGCAATGATTTTCAGGGCAGAGCTTAGAGAGGGACGTTGGATGCCACAGAGGCTTAGAGCTCGATCCCTCCGAGACCGTCGCAAGGCATCCGAAGACTGTATTGACGAACAGCGGCCGCCATCGGCACCACGGCCGCACGCTTCTAACGACCAGACATCATCAGCACTGCCGGTTTGACATTCATCTCCCTCTGGACCAGCAGACAGCAGACGATGCGGACGCCGTCTATGTTCCCTGTGCGCGAGCGAACTTTCGGCCGAAGAGATCATTGAGTTCTTTAGCAGATTCGATGTTTCGACAATTGCAGCAATGAATATTGTGCCGGCAGTGTTCGAAATCCCTTTTCTGAGCACGTCGTCCGTGGAAATATGATCGGCATTGCAACGGCCGCGGCTTTCCCTTGCGGCAGAGGGCGAACAGCGGGGGGTGTGGGCATGGCCATTTTCCGGGGCACGAAGAAGCGCGACGTCATCAAAGGCACCGCGCGGTCGGATACGATATCCGGCCTTGACGCTGACGACAGACTCAATGGTGCCGGCGGGAACGACACCATTAAGGGGGGCAAGGGCAACGACAAGCTCCTCGGCGGAACCGGCAATGACAAGATCTACGGCGAGGCAGGCAACGACAGCCTCAAGGGCGAGAGTGGCAATGATTTGCTGACCGGTGGCACCGGCACAGACAGCATCATCGGCGGATCTGGCACAGACACAGCTGTCTTCGCGACAACTTGGGCCAATGCCGCGATCACCACGACGAGTGGCGGCTTCCAGATTGCGGGTGGCGCAGCCGATGGTGCCGATACGGTAAGCCAAGTCGAGCTGTTCAAATTTGCCAACGGAACCTTCGCCGCCGCACAAATTCTCAATGATGCGCCGGTCGCCGCCGCCGATGCCGGCCTGACGACCAACGAGGACACGCCCCTCACGCTAACTCCCGGACAGTTGCTGGCTAATGACACGGATGCCGATGCGACTCTCGGTGATGTGCTGGCTCTTGTGTCTGTTCAGAACCCTGTCAACGGGACTGTCGCTCTCGTCGGTGGTGAGGTCGTGTTCACGCCGGCGCCCGGGTTCAATGGCTCGGCTTCTTTCACCTATACCGTCCGAGATCTGAAGGGCGGGACCTCGACCGCAGTCGCAACCATCGCCGTGACTGCCGTGAACGACCCTGCCAGCATCTCGGGGGCGGCACAGGGCTACGTCATCGACGGTCTTATTGCCTCCGACACTGGCACGCTCACCGTCCTGGACGCAGATATCGGTGAGAGCGAGTTGCACCCCGTGCCAGCGGGTACACCCGGCCTCGACGGCTATGGAACATTCGAGGTCGCACCATCAGGGGTTTGGATCTACACGCTGAATCAAGCCCATGCCGCTGTTCGTGCGCTCGGCCCGGGTGCCGAGCTGACTGACCGGCTCACGGTCACAAGCAAGGACGGCACCGTCAGCCAGATCATCACCATCACCATAACCGGATCGAATGACGGCGCGCAGATCACGGGTACATCGGCGGGCGCCATCACCGAGGATGCCGCCCCGAACAGTGTCACGGGCAATCTCGACCTGACGGATGTCGACAACCCGGCGGATACCTTCCAGGCGGTGACGGCGCCTGCGAGCACGACCTACGGCACCTACACGGTCACGGCTGACGGCGTATGGACCTACACGCTCGACAATGGAAACGTGACTGTCGATGCGCTCAACGTCGGAGAGCATTTGACCGACACGTTCACGGTGCTGGCGCAGGACGGCACAGCGCAGCTGGTGACCATCACCATCCAAGGCGCGAACGACGCGGCAGTGATCACAGGCGCGGCCTCGGGCGCGATCACCGAGGATGCTGCCCCGAACACGGTCACTGGCAGTCTCCATCTGACGGACGTCGACAACCCGTCGGACACGTTTCAAGCCGTGTCCACCCCAACAGCAAGTGCTCTCGGCTACGGCACATACACGGTTACAGCCGCTGGATTGTGGACGTATTCGCTCAATAACGCGAACACGGTCGTCAACGCCCTCAATACCTCGAGCCCACCTCTCACCGACAGCTTCACCGTTATCGCTCAGGACGGCACGCCGCAGACAGTGACTGTGACGATCAATGGTCACAACGATGTGGCTATCATCTTCGGCGACATCGCCGGCCTCGTCGATGAGGATGCCGCGTCCACGATCGCAACCGGCGACCTCCAATCAACGGATCCCGATGATCCCTCGAGCCTGTTCCTCGCTGTTGCCGCGCCGACGCTCTCCGAGAGCGGATACGGCACCTATACGGTCACCGTCGCCGGTGGGTGGACCTACACCCTCGACAACAGCCATCCAGCTATCGAGGTGCTGGGTGACAGTGATGAGTTGACGGACACATTTACGGTCTTTTCCGTCGACGGCACGCCGCAGGTCGTCACGGTCACGATCACCGGCACGACGGACGCGACACTCATCACTGGGACGACGGACGGCTCGGTCGACGAAGATGCTCCAAACAACACAGCAACCGGCGATCTGTACGGAACGATCTCGGGTACGCCTGCGGACTCTTTCCAGGTGGTGTCTACGCCCCAGCCGAGCACCAACGGCTATGGCAGCTTCACGATCACGGCTGCGGGCGTATGGATTTTCGCGCTTAACAACGAAAATCCGACCATCAACGCGTTGCGAGACACTGATAGCGTGTCTGACAGCTTCATCGTGCACGCTGCCGACGGGATGGCGCAGCTGATCACGGTGACGATCACCGGGACGAACGACGGCGCGGTCATCTCGGGAACAGCGACAGGCAATGTCACCGAGGACGGGACGCCAACGGCGACGGGGACGCTGACGGTCTCTGACATCGACACCGGCGAGGCGGAGCTACAGCCCGTCGCAGCAGGCACGTCGGGCACGAATGGCTACGGCACGTTCGCGGTGACAGCAGCGGGCGTGTGGACCTACACGCTGAACAATGGCCATGCATCAGTGCAGGCCTTGCCGGCGGGAGTAACGCTGACCGACAGCATCACGGTCAGCAGCGAGGACGGAACGGCGAGCCAGCTGATCACCGTGACGATCACCGGGACGAACGACGGCGCGGTCATCTCGGGAACAGCGACAGGCAATGTCACCGAGGACGGGACGCCAACGGCGACGGGGACGCTGACGGTCTCAGACATCGACACCGGCGAGGCGGAGCTACAGCCCGTCGCAGCAGGCACACCGGGCACGAACGGCTACGGGACGTTCGCGGTCACGGCTGCGGGCGTGGACCTACACGCTGAACAATGGCCATGCATCAGTGCACGGGCCTGGTAGCGGAGGAACGCTGACCGACAGCATCACGGTCAGCAGCGAGGACGGAACGGCGAGCCAGCTGATCACCGTGACGATCACCGGGACGAACGACGGCGCGGTCATCTCGGGAACAGCGACAGGCAATGTCACCGAGGACGGGACGCCAACGGCGACGGGGACGCTGACGGTCTCAGACATCGACACCGGCGAGGCGGAGCTACAGCCGTCGCAGCAGGCACACCGGGCACGAACGGCTACGGGACGTTCTGGCGGTCGCGGCTGCGGGCGTGTGGACCTACACGCTGAACAATGGCCATGCATCAGTGCAGGCCTTGCCTGGGCGGCAACGCTGACCGACAGCATCACGGTCAGCAGCGAGGACGGAACGGCGAGCCAGCTGATCACCGTGACGATCACCGGGACGAACGACGGCGCGGTCATCTCGGGAACAGCGACAGGCAATGTCACCGAGGACGGGACGCCAACGGCGACGGGGACGCTGACGGTCTCAGACATCGACACCGGCGAGGCGGAGCTACAGCCCGTCGCAGCAGGCACACCGGGCACGAACGGCTACGGGACGTTCGCGGTCACGGCTGCGGGCGTGTGGACCTACACGCTGAACAATGGCCATGCATCAGTGCAGGCCTTGCCGGCGGGAGTAACGCTGACCGACAGCATCACGGTCAGCAGCGAGGACGGAACGGCGAGCCAGCTGATCACCGTGACGATCACCGGGACGAACGACGGCGCGGTCATCTCGGGAACAGCGACAGGCAATGTCACCGAGGACGGGACGCCAACGGCGACGGGGACGCTGACGGTCTCAGACATCGACACCGGCGAGGCGGAGCTACAGCCCGTCGCAGCAGGCACACCGGGCACGAACGGCTACGGGACGTTCGCGGTCACGGCTGCGGGCGTGTGGACCTACACGCTGAACAATGGCCATGCATCAGTGCAGGCCTTGCCGGCGGGAGTAACGCTGACCGACAGCATCACGGTCAGCAGCGAGGACGGAACGGCGAGCCAGCTGATCACCGTGACGATCACCGGGACGAACGACGGCGCCGCGATCACGGGCACGGCGAGCGGTGGTGTCACAGAGGACGGAACGCTGATTGCGATGGGGACGCTGAGCGTCGCTGACATCGACACCGGCGAGGCCGAGCTGGCTCCGGTTGCTGCCGGCACACCGGGCACGAACGGCTACGGGACGTTCGCTGTGACAGCAGCGGGTGTGTGGACCTACACGCTGGACAACGGCCATGCGTCGGTGCAGGCGCTGCCGGCGGGAGTAACGCTGACCGACAGCATCACCGTCAGCAGCGAGGACGGCACGGCGAGCCAGCTGATCACCGTGACGATCACGGGGACGAACGATGCACCTACGGCTTCGGCTCTGAGCGTCACCTCGACCGAGGAGCCAAGCCCCACGACATTCGAGGCCCTAACGAACGGCAGCTTCTCGACGGGCAATTTCAATGGTTGGAGCGTTGGAATAACCCCGAGCCATGCGCAAGGCGGCCGACCGTACAACATTGATTCGGCAGGCGACGGGTGGGAAATCAGGTCTGGCAGTGGGACGGCGCTCGGCTCGACCTTCGGCAACCAACTCATGGCCGTGAATGGCTTCGACGGCGGGGTGGTTTCAAGTGGCGGTTCGATGCTTCCGGAGGCCGACCTCGCCTTTTATTTGAGGCAAGGGTTCAACCTCGACGGCAGCGAGATCGGCGCATCCCTCAGCTTCATCTACGACATCATCGGCGGCCCCAACTTTGGCCAGAGCAACGGTGGTTTCCCTACAGAGGGTAGAACGTTCGATGTTCGCATCCTCAACACGGCAGGCACCGTTCTCGACACTGTCTATAGCTATTCAGTCGCCGGCACGACTGTAGATGGCCAACCGGCGCGCAGCATCTCTCTCGATCTGAGCCCAACGATCGGGACCCTCCCGCCGGGAACCTACATCTTAGAGTTTCACGAGCTCATTCCACAATACTATACGGGTGGAGCGCAGTTCGAGATCGACAACATCAGTCTGTCTCTCACCCGCCCACGTGTGACAGGGACGTTCACGGGCGACGATATTGACACGGATGATTCAGCGGCGTCTCTCATCTATGAGATTTTGACACAGCCGACAGCGGGCACCGTCACGAACAATGGCGATGGGACATTCCATTTCGATCCGGGCTCGTCATACCAACACCTGCTGGCGGGCGAGACGGATGTCGTATCATTCACCTACGTCTCTAAGGATAGCCACGGCGTGCTGTCGGCGCCGGCAACCGTGTCCATAACCATAACTGGTGCAAACGACGCAGCGACGATCAATGGAACGGCGTCGGGGGCGTCACCGAGGATGGGACACAGACTGCTTCGGGCACGCTGATCGTCACCGACGTCGACACGGGCGAGAACGAGCTGGTTCCAGTGTTGGCTGAGACACCGGGCACGAACGGCTACGGCACGTTCGCTGTGACAGCAGCGGGTGTGTGGACCTACACGCTGGACAACGGCCATGCGTCGGTTCAGGCGCTGCCGGCGGGAGTAACGCTGACCGACAGCATCACCGTCAGCAGCGAGGACGGAACGGCAAGCCGGACCGTCACAATTACCATCACCGGCACCAACGATGCCGCGGTGATCACCGGCACGGCCGCGGAGGCCATCACGGAGAACGCAGCACCCAACACCGTCTCGGGCGACCTCAATCTCACCGACATCGACAACCCGGCGGATACGTTCCAGGCGGTCGCGACGCAGTCAGCCACTGCGAACGGCTATGGCACCTACACGGTGACCTCGGCCGGTGTCTGGACCTACACGCTCAACAACACCAATGCGACAGTGAACGCCCTCAATGTGTCGAGTCCGCCACTGACCGATACGTTCACGGTTCTGGCGCAAGACGGAACGGTCCAGACGATCACCATCACCATCAACGGGGCCAACGATGCCGCCGTGATCACCGGAGCGGCGACCGGCGCCATCACCGAGGACGCCACGCCGAACACAGTCTCCGGCGATCTCAATCTCACCGATGTCGACAACCCGGCGGACACGTTCCAGGCCGTATCAACACAGACAGCCACGACCAACGGCTACGGCACCTTTACCGTGACGTCGGCCGGACTTTGGACTTTCACGCTCAACAACGCCAACGCGACCGTCAATGCACTCGACGCCGGCCAGCAGCTGAGCGACACCTTCATCGTCCATGCCCAGGACGGCACGGCGCAGACCGTGACCGTTACCATCACGGGCACGACGGACGAGCGGGTCGTCGATCTCGGCGCGCTTCCAGCAGCGCAGGGCTTGCGCTTCGCCGGCATCGACGCCGGTGACCAACTCGGCTGGTCGGTGTCGTCCGCTGGCGACGTCAACGGTGATGGCTTCGATGATCTGTTGATCGGCGCGCGCTATGCCGAAGATACGGCCGGCGCCGCCAACGAGGGCGAGACCTACCTCGTCTTCGGTGGGTCGAGCCTTACAACCCTCGACGCCGCCAACGGCGCGACCGACGGCTTCATCGACCTCGGAAACATCACGGCAGCAACTGGCCTGAGGATTGCTGGCCTCGATGCCGACGACCAGTCGGGACGCACGGTGGCAGTGGCGGGCGATATCAACGGTGACGGCTTTGACGACCTCATAATCGGCGCCTGGCGCGCCGAGGACGTCGATACCAACGAAGGCGAGACTTACATTTTGTTCGGCGGCCCGAGCCTTGCGGCCCTCGATGCCGTCAATGGTGCGGCCGACGGCTTTGCCGATCTCTCGACCCTATCCGCGGCGACCGGATTGAGATTGGTCGGGCGTGACGCGAGCGACATCTCCTCCATTTCCATAGCATCAGCCGGCGACGTGAATGGGGACGGCTACGACGATTTTCTCATTGGTGCTCAGGATGCCGAGGACGCCTCTGGCGGCGTAACCGAAGGTGAGACGTATCTCATCTATGGTGGTCCTTCGCTCACGGCCTTCGATGCGGCTTCAGGGCCCAGCGGCGTCATAGACCTGCAGAATCTCGCCGCTGCCTATGGCATGCGCCTGTCCGGCCGGGATGCGCTCGACGCCTCGGGCGTGTCCGTCGCCTCCGCCGGTGACATCAACGGCGACGGCTTTGATGATCTTGTCATCGGCGCATACCTTGCCGAGGACGGGGCGACGACTGACGAAGGTGAGGCTTATGTAGTCTTCGGTGGTGCATCGCTCGCGGCGCTCGATAGCGATGGCGACGGTGCCATCGATTTGTCTCTGTTGTCGGTGGGTGCCGGTTTGCGCATCGTCGGTCGGGACACCGGCGATCAGTTCGGTCGTGCCGTCGCTGGAGCAGGTGACGTCAATGGCGACGGCATCGACGATCTTCTGATCGGTGCACGTCTTGCGGAGGATGCAGCCGGCGCTACGAACGAGGGTGAGAGCTATCTGATTTTCGGCGGAGCTTCCCTATCGTCACTCGACGGCAATGGCGACGGCGTGATCGACCTTGCCAACCTCACCGCCTCCACAGGTCTTCGCATCGCCGGTCTCGACAACAATGATCGCTCCGGCATTTCCGTCTCCTCCGCCGGTGACATCAACGGCGATGGTTTTGATGATATTCTGATTGGTGCACGCTACGGCGAGAACACTGCCGGAGGAAACATCGACAACGGCGAGGCATACGTCGTTTTCGGCGGGGCGAGCCTCACTGTATTCGATGCAGCGAATGGCGTGGTCGATGGTTTCGCTGACCTCTTGACGCTCAATCATCAGACCGGCATCCGCATCACCGGTGCCAACGCGGGCGATCAGGCGGGCGTGTCGGTTGCTGCGGCGGGTGACGTCAACAACGACGGCTTCGATGATCTCATCATCGGGGCGCGTACGGCGGAGGATGCGCTCGGCGGCGTCGACGAAGGTGAGACTTACGTCCTCTATGGCGCGGCTTTCGGGGCGAGCACGACGCCGGTCAATCTGACAGGCACGTCCGGCGCCAACATCCTGATTGGCGGTCTCGCCAACGACACGCTCTCGGGCGGCGGCGGGGCCGATGTGATCCGCGCGGGCGCGGGTGGCGACGTCATCACCGTCGGCGACACGACTTTCCGGCGCATCGACGGCGGCAACGGGCAGGACGTGCTGGCGCTCGCCGGCAGCAGACGCTCGACCTGACCGCGATGCTGCCCGGCGTCATCACCGACATCGAGACAATCGACCTCACCGGCTCCGGCAACAACACGCTGAGACTCTCCGCGCTCGACGTCCTCGACATCACGAGCGAGCGCGAGGGCGGGAAGGCGGTGTTGAGGGTGCTAGGTAACGCCGGCGACAAGATTGAGCTCACAATGGGTCTGTGGAGTGCACTTGGCACGGTGACCGAGGGTCCATTGACCTTTGACCGGTACGCCAATGGCAATGCGGAGGTGCGGGTAGCTCAGACGGTCGCGATTATCGGACCCGGGGTCCTTGATCTCAGTACGCTCACAGCCGCCACCGGATTCAGGATCGCCGGACGGGATGAGGGCGACACTTCGGGTTGGTCGGTCGCCTCGGCGGGAGATGTGAACGGCGATGGCTTTGATGATCTCTTAATTGGAGCATTCCTTGCTGAAGATGGCGCCAGCACCGACGAGGGCGAGACGTATCTGGTGTTCGGGGGTGCGGTCCTGTCGGTGCTAGATGGCGCCAATGGCGCGGTCGATGGCTTTGTTGACCTCGTCAACCTCACTGCCGCCACTGGCCTTCGAATCGCCGGCCGTGATGCGTTTGACTCGTCTGGATGGTCGGTCGCCTCGGCAGGAGATGTAAACGGTGATGGCTTTGATGATCTGCTAATTGGGGCAATGTTTGCCGAAGATGGTGCCTCTGCCGAAGGCGAGACCTATGTGCTGTTCGGGGGGGCGGGCCTCTCGGTGCTGGATGGTGCCAACGGGGCGGTCGATGGATTTGCCGACCTCTCCAATCTTGCAGCCACCACCGGCTTGAGGATCTCCGGACGCGACGCAGATGATCGTTTGGGCTGGTCGGTTGCCTCGGCGGGGGATGTGAACGGCGATGGCTTTGATGATCTCCTGATAGGAGCAACGCTTGCCGAGGATGGCGCCAGTTCGAACGAGGGCGAAACGTATCTGGTGTTCGGGGGTGCGACCCTGCCGGTGCTAGATGGCGCCAATGGCGCGGTCGATGGCTTTGTTGACCTCGTCAACCTCACCGCCGTCACCGGTCTTCGAATCGCTGGGCGCGCTGGGGGTAACTGGTCAGGTTCGTCTGTAAGTTCGGCCGGGGATGTGAATGGTGATGGCTTCGATGATCTGCTAATCGGGGCGCACTATGCTGAGGACGTTGGGAACACGAACGAGGGCGAGACCTACGTAGTGTTCGGTGGGGCGAGCCTGTCAGTGCTGGATGGTGCCGACGGGGCGGTCGATGGATTTGCCGACCTCGGCAATCTTGCAGCCAACACCGGCTTCAGGATCTCTGGGCGCGATGAGGATGACCGGTCAGGCTTCTCGGTCGCCTCGGCGGGAGATGTGAACGGCGATGGCTTTGATGATCTGCTGATTGGAGCAGACCAAGCCGAAGATAGCATAAACACCGAATTTGGCGTCAACACCAACGAAGGCGAAACCTATTTGGTGTTCGGAGGCACCACCTTGTCGCTACTAGATGGCGCCGATGGAACGGCCGATGGCCACTTTGACCTCGTCAACCTCACCGCGACCACCGGCCTTCGGATCGTCGGAAAAGATGTACGTGACGGTTCAGGCTGGTCGGTCGCTTCGGGGAGAGATGTGAACGGTGATGGCTTTGATGATCTGCTAATTGGGGCAAAGTTTGCCGAAGATGGCGCAAACAATGACGAAGGCGAGACCTATGTGGTGTTCGGTGGCGCGAACCTGTCGACGCTGGATGGCGCCAACGGGGTGGTCGATGGCTTTGCAGACCTCGCCTATCTTGAAGCTAATACCGGCTTCAGGATCTCCGGACGCGATGCAGATGATCATTTAGGCTCGTCCGTAAGTTCTGCCGGGGACGTGAACGGCGATGGCTTTGATGATCTGCTGATTGGAGCAGACCAAGCCGAGGATGGCGCGGCGGCGGAAGGCGAGACATATATCCTCTTCGGCGCGGCCTTTGGCGCCGGTGGCACGCCCATCACCACGAACGGCGGCGCCGGCGCCGAGATGCTCATTGGCGGCGTCGGCAATGACACACTCTCCGGCGGCGGCGGTGCGGATGTCATCCGCGCGGGTGCTGGGAGCGATCTTTTAACTGTCGCGGACACGGCCTTCCGGCGTATCGACGGGGGTACGGGGCAGGACACTTTGGTACTCGCGGGCGCCGGCCAGACGCTCGATTTGAGCAATACTGTAACCTCGAGCCGTATCACCGGCATCGAGACCTTGAACATTACAGGTTCCGGCAACAACGGTCTCATTCTGGATGCAGACGATGCCATGCACCTCAGTGATGTGGTCAACACCTCGTTCACGGGCGCGACGAGCCATAACAGCCTCATTGTGGACGGCAATCTCGGTGACACGCTGAGACTACTGCTTGGCGGAGCGGAAGCAGGCGCCGTCTGGTCGCGCGTCGCCTCCGATGTCAACCTCGCCAACACCGGCGCTGGCGTCTACGACCTTTTCACCCTCCACATTGGCGGCGAAGTTCTGGCGACCATCGCGGTCGGAACGAGCGTAGTCGTGGACAATGGGTCGGTGATCCTCTGAGGGCGGGGTGGCGCCCGCGCCGCCGGCTGACGGTCCGATGGAGCGGCGATCGATGGATCGCCTCGCAGCAAGCTGGACGTACTATTCGGGTACACCCTTTCGTTACATACTCGCCCCGGCAGAAATCGCGTCACATCAGGGTTGATTTTCGTCGATTGTGACACAATATGTCACAGTGACATCCATTTGTGACGGAGAGTTGAGCATGGGACGGCGGATAGGTTACGCTCGCGTCAGCACCGAGGATCAGGACCTGTCGATCCAGCGCCAAGCGCTCGAACGGGATAACTGCGCCATCGTCTTCGATGAGAAGCGCAGCGGCAAGCGGCGCGACGATCGCGAGCAGCTGCGCCTGGCGCTTGCCGTGCTCACCAAGGGCGACACGCTCGTCGTGACGCGGCTCGACCGCCTCGGCCGCTCGCTTCGCGACCTCGCCAACATCGCCCATGAGGTCGAAGACAAGGGCGCACATCTTCGAGTGCTCGAACAGAGCGTCGACACCGCCACGTCGGTAAGCCGGGCAGCTTCTTCGGCATGCTGGCGGTGTTCGCCCAGTTCGAGACCGACGGCGTACGCCGCGAGCGCCAGGCCGAAGGCATTGCGAAGGCGAAGAAGGCCGGCGTGTACACGGGCGGAAAACCGAGAATAGAACGTGCAACGGTACTCGAGCTACTCAATGAGAACCTGGGCGTCGCCTCCACTGCGCGTAAGCTCGGCATCTCACGCATGTCGGTCTATCGGATCATGCTCGAAGCTCAAGGACGAACCAAATCGCCCTCAACATCATCGCGCAGATCCCAGAGGGGTCGCCACTAGGTGGAAGTGTAGCTAAATCCCACAAGCAGCCATCGATTGATGCGGCGTGAACCGGCTCGTACGGGAGGCGGACGATGTCCGCTGCTGAGTGTACTTCGACGCCCCGGAGCGGTGCGCGATCGGCGACCAGTAGATTCTGTCGCCAAGCAATACGAGTTAAATCGTGGTGGCAAGAAGCCGACACTCAGCGCTCGTTGCAAGTGACCCGTTGCAGTCGTGAGCAGTTGCAGCACGCGGGCCTCTCCATCGGACGCTATACGGAGTTTTGGCGTAAGCATTCGGTGAGAACCGCAGGCGCGGTAGATTTCAGGCCGCCTGACTGATGACGCTACGATCGCGTTGCCAGTTCCACGGTAGCAGCTCGTCGAGGCGTGACGCCGGATGCCCGGCGAGCCGTGAGAGCACATCGGCGAGCCAGGCTTGCGGATCGTTGCCGTTCATCTTGGCTGTGACGATGAGGGAGTACATGGCGGCGGCGCGGCGGCCGCCGCGATCGGAGCCGGCGAAGAGCCACGATTTTCTGCCGAGCGCGATCCCGCGCAACGCACGTTCGGCGGCATTGTTGCTCAGGCAGATGCGGCCATCGTCGAGGAAGCGGGTGAAGGACGGCCATCGCTTCAGCATGTAGTCGATGGCCTTGGCGAGATCATGCCCGCGCGAGAGCTTGGGCCGCATCTCGCGCATCCACGCTTCGAGCTCGGCGACGAGCGGTGCGCTCAGCTCCTGACGAACACGGTGGCGCTCTTCGGCGCTCTGTGCGTTGATATCGCGTTCGATCTCGAATAGCCGATCGATGCGCCGCACGACCTCCAGCGCCAAGGGCGAGATCGGTGCGGGTGTCTTACCCTCTGCTTTGCGCCGCGCACTGGCCTCGATGTCGGCGAGCGCAAAGAAGGGACGCCGTGCATGCGCCCAGCAAGCCGCTTCCAGGATCGTTCCCGGTTTGCGGTCGGCCGCGTAGAGCTCCTTGTAGCCGCCATAAGCATCGGCCTGCAGCACACCGGACCAGCGGGCGAGGTGGGACTGCGGATGTTCGCCGCCGCGATCGCGCGAGTAGTAGAACATGGCCGCCGGCGGGGCTCGCCCTTCAAACGGCCGATCGTCTCGGACATACACCCAGCAGCGTCCGGTGATCGTCTTGCCCTTGGCAAGCACCGGCACGGTAGTGTCGTCACCGTGTAAACGCTCGGCGGTGAAGACATGCGCCTCGACACGCCTGAGCAGCGGCTCCAGCGCCGCACATCCGGCGCCAACCTGATCGGCGAGCGTGGATAAGGCGAGTGGCACGCCTTCGCGCGCATGGCGCTCGGCCTGGCGGTTCAGCGGCTGGTGTTGGCCAAACTTCTCGAAGAGCAGCATGGCCATGAGATTGGGGCCCGCCCAGCCGCGCGGCGTGACGTGGAACGGAGCGGGTGGCTCGCTGATCGTCTCGCAGTCCCGGCACGTCATCTTCTCGCGGACATGCTGGATCACCTTCCACTGGCGCGGGATCACCTCCAGCGTCTCGGTGATGGTCTCGCCGAGCTTGCGCAACCGCGTGCCGCCGCAACAGGCGCAGGTGGTGGGAGCCGGCACGACGACGCGCTCGCGCGGCAGATGCTCGGGGAAAGGCTGGCGGGACGGACGCTTGCGGGCATAGCGCTGAACCGTCGCGGTCTTGGCCGCCGCCGTCTCGGCGGCAATCTCGTCCTCGGTCGCGGTGGTCTCCAGGTCCTCGAGCTCCAATTCCATCTGGTCGATGAGACGGGCGGTGCGCTCCGATCGGGTCCCGTAGATCTGACGCTTCAGCTTGGCGATCTCGAGCTTCTGGGCCGCGATCGTCGCCGCATCGTCGGCGTTCCTGGCGCGGGCGAGTGCAAACTCGGCCTCGATCTGAGCAGCTCGAGCCTCGGCGATGAGCAGCGCCGCTCTCAGCGCGTCGATGTCGGAAGGCGAATCCATGCGCCAACGGAATCACAGACCATCGCGCGCCGCTCGCGGAAAGTGCGCGCTCAAACCGACTATCCCGCAAGTTCCGGACGGAATGTGTGAACAGGGTTACGCCAGTCGATCCCGTCGAGCATGTAGGCGAGCTGTGCAGCCGAAATGGCAACGGCGCCGTTCACCGCCGATGGCCAAACAAACCGGCCGCGTTCCAGTCGCTTGGCGTAGAGCGACAGCCCGAGCCCGTCGTGCCAGAGAATCTTGACGAGATCGCCCCTGGCTCCGCGAAAGACGAACAGATCGCCGGCGAATGGATCGCGGCCGAGCGTCTCCTGCACCTGCAAAGAAAGCCCATTCATGCCGCGCCGCATGTCGGTACGACCGACCGCCAGCCACACCCGCACGCCGGACGGAACCGGGATCATCGTGCCCTCAGAACGTCGAGGACACGCTTCAACGTGCGAGCGTCGAAGCTCGCGCCGACCTTCACGCGGTAGGTGCCCGAGACCTCGATCTCGATCGTGCCTGAGGTCATTGGGGCCGATGCCCCAGAAGCCTCACTCTCCGGTTCCGTCGTCACCGTCACCGGCACGAGCTCCGAACCCGATGAGGATGGTTGGAACTGGTCTCTCGTGTCGCCATACCGGCGACGCCAGCTGAACACCTGGTTCGCGTTGACATCGTACTGGCGCGCCACCACAGAAACAGACGCCCCCGGTCGAAACGTGGCAGCCACGATCTCCCGCTTCAGCGCCTCCGGCCAGCGCCTGTTCCGGCGCTCTTCGCTTGTGTCCACGATCGCCCTTGTGGACACATCCACACTCCGCGCCGCCTCGCATCAGCCCTCAAACTCGGCGAACAATGGCTGCAGGGGAAGGCGGTCCTCGCCGGAGGCGTACCCAGAACTTGATCCAAACCGAACTTATTTCTAGTTCGCGCCGAAGATGGGCCAAGTATCTTGCAAGCCGCTAGAGCAAAGTGACCAGACTTACATCTCGCGTTAGCCGTCAGCCGAAATGTGGTCGACGCTCTCACCCAATGCGCTCTCGGTCGCACTCGCTGCCTACGGGCACCAGGTCACACAATTAAGAAGTCGCCAGCACCAATGTTTGCATGATTGATCAAGTTGGCAAAGCGGATCGCAGCGTGAGACGAGCCGCCTCCATCCTGGTCGAAGAACAGGTCGCCGGATCGAGCGTCGTAGAGGATGCGGTCGTCGGAATCGACGATTGCCCTGCCGGTAAGAGTCTTGAATGCCGAAGCGAGCAGCGAGCCCGCCGGCAGTCCGAGGAAAATCTCGTCGGCCAGGACTATGTGGTCGTTGCGGGCACCAAAATCCAAAATCGTGTCAACATTCTCCGAACCGAGCTTGTCGCCGAAATAGAATGTGTCTCTACCCGAACCACCCTCTAGTCGGTCTTTGCCCAGTCCGCCCTCCAAGCGGTCGTTGCCCGAACCTCCATCCAGGCGGTCGGATCCTGCACCGCCAATGAGGTTGTCATCGCCGGATACACCTTTAAGACTGTTTTCTCCGTCGTTGCCGATTATTGTGTTGTTCAGGTTGTTACCACGTCCAAACAGATCGGTGGCCCCGGTCAGCGTCAAGTTCTCGACGTTTTCGGTAAAGTCAGTGATATCGAGACTGATGAAGCTCAGAATCGTGTCCTGGCCACCGTTTCTTCTCTCGACCACTGCGTCGCCGAGGCTGTCCACGACATACGTGTCATCGCCATTGCCGCCGATCATTTTATCTCGGCCGAGGTCGCCATCGAGATAGTCATTGCCGTCACCGCCATCTAAATAGTCGTTGCCTTTGCCAGAGCCAGCCGCTGCGGTGAGAGCCGGGACTGAGACATGCAGCACGTAGCTCTGGCCGGGGTCGACCGAGAAGGAGGTGACCGAAAAGAAGTAGGTGCCGCCCTCCCACGCGATGAATGTACCGTATGGATCGAGCTGACTGGTGGAGCCACCCGCGCCAGCACCGATGGTGCTGTCGTCGAACGCTCCTTGAACTCTGCCGTCGGGGCCGCCTACTAGGATAATGGTATCAAGACCTGGCGTCGTATGATCCATATCGAAGGTGATCTTTGCCCCCTTTTCGAGCGTGATCTTGAATACATCGTCAGAACCGTCGCCGGTTCCCATAATCGTAACGTGCGGGGTGGTCTGAGAATTCGCGACGTCCGGGTCGGGTGAGAGCGCGAAAGAATTGGTGATGTCCCACGCGGTATCGAATGAATTGTTGTTGGCGCCCGCGGCGTTAACGATGAGGCCCGTGCCGAATCCGATGCCGGCGGGCTTTCCCGGAAGCGTATCACCGAACAGGCGATCGTTGCCGCCGCCACCAAGCAACCGGTCGTCTCCGGCGCCACCACCCAATTCGTCGTTGCCGCCCTGGCCTTCCAACCGGTTGGCTACATCATTGCCGACCAACCGGTCGTTGCCGGCAGCGCCGATTGCAGTCTCGATTGTCACGCCGTTTGCGATCGTGAAGCCGCCCTGCACGCCTTTTGCCCATGACACCGCACCGCCGCCGAGGCTGTCGAACTTGAGTGAAGCCGGCCTCAAGTCGATTGCAACGCCGCTCGTATTGGTTGCGGCCGCCGCGATGGTGTCGGCTCCAGCATTATCCCAGATAGAGACGAATCCGGTGCCCGTGCCGTTCACCTCCGGAAGTAGGTAGGTATCGTCGCCAGTATGTGTTGTCGTGTTGGCGCCGTAGATCTGCTGCAACGCGGCGATGTCTACGGCCATTGGAGAGGCAGCGGCACCGAATCCGGGCGATCCATAGAAGAACGGGAAACTTACGCCATCCTTCTCGGACAAACCATTCAGATAGGACATCAGTGTGTAAACACCCTGTCCGAGCCCAAAATCACCAAACTGATACGTGTAAATTGCGCCAGGGATTGATCCGGAACCGGCTTGATCCTCGAAGGGGTGGCTAAGGCCTAGAGTGTGGCCGAGCTCGTGAAGAAGATTAAAATAGCCATAGGTGCCGGGCGCAAATGCACCTTCTCTGATGCCCGGGTAGTCTGAGAATATTTCAATTACATCAGAGTGGTAAGAAACTCCGTTGATTTGATTGTCGCCAAAAAACGACAGTGCAGCCTGGCCAGCGGGCGTGCTACCGGGCCGGTTGAGCAGGATCAGATTCGCCTGGGCAGGATCGTCGACTATCGCGAAGGTGACATTCGCAATCTGTGAGTATTGCTGAAAGCCTCGCAAGGCCGCGTTCTTCTCGTCTATCGTGAATCCGGATGCGAGATAACTTTCGCCGTATGAATTTATGACATCAACATTTCCAGCGAAGTAAACATTCACGTTGGCAGGAAGCGGAGGAAAATTTGTCTCAATAGAATCGGTCAGCGAAGCTGGCTCGATATGGATCGAGTACCGGCCGGTATCAAACCCCGGAAATCGGCTTGAGATGTCGAGGATCGTCGTCGATGAGGTCGCCTGAAATGTCAGCTGAGTTGCGAGAGTGGAGAAAGAGCTGAGGTTTTGGGCGTCGCCGAGCACGAGACCATCAGAATTTCGCGCCACGACCTCCGGGACTGGGAAACTCGCGCCGTCTTGAGTCGCGGTGACGACCACCGTATAGTATTGCCCGGCCACGGTCTCGACCGAGAAACCATCGACATCCCCGCTCCGATCGAGCGTGCAGGTGATGATAGGGCCGCCCACCAGAAGTGTGGCCGGAGTACCGATGCCGTCCGGGAGATCACCAGAGAAGGCTGAGAGTACATAGTCGCCGACGCCGGTGATGGTGCCAGAGCTCAGCGTGCTGGCGGCCAGATAGAAGGTGCCGCTCACCGTGGGCGTGAATTCGATGATCGAATTTGTATTGTAAGAACCGGCGGAGCCGCCGAAGCCAGGATTGTTGATGCCGGTAAAGCCGACATCGTCATTGAAAGCGACCAGAGTGCCTGAAGCATCATAGATGCCCAGTGTGGTGTCGAAAGGAACGCTGGAATTTGCTACGGCTGGACCGAGATTGAACGTATAGGTTACGCCAGCATCGAGCTGGATCGCAATCCAGTCACTATCGCCGATCGTATCGATGCGGCCACAATAACTCCTGCCAACAGCGAGCGTAGCAGTTGTCGAGATATCTGCAGGAACATCGCGGGTTGCTCGGCTCAAAACGTCACCTATCATCGCACTCTCCGCTCGATGGCTGTCTGCGGTCCTAGCGCGCAAGATGCGCGCCTAGCCCAGCCCTGATGGTTCACTGCACTCGCTGACTGTAGCATTTACTATTTGATGGATCAACAGGTTGACGCGACGGCCTTGAAATCTTGGTGAAAGCACAGGCGTTGGAAGCTCCGCCTGGCCTACAGTCCTCGCGTGGACGACCGCTCATCTTCCAAACGTAGAACCGCTCGAAGAAGCCGTTCACGTCTGCTCTCTGCTCGTTGCGCCTTTGTGCAGTGCGGGAGCAATCCGGCAGTGTCCGTCAGCACTTGACCCATCACGACGCGATCGCGAAGGTCGGTCCCGGATGCCTGCGTCGATTGAGATGATCGCGAGCGTCGCTGCCCGTCCAGGCCAATAACCGCCGAGTGTCCGCTGTCGACGGTAGAGCGACACGACACGTCCACTCATCTTTAGTCGGACGAGAGGGGCACCGCGACTTCCGCAACCTCTGCAAAGCGAGTGGCGGTCCCACGCTGGCGACCGGTTGCTCGCCATCTTACGGTTTTAAACCTAGATACCGCATCATCGCACCCCGCCAGATGTCGTGAAGCGCGTCATCACGGGCCGCCAAGCGGCCATAGGTCTTCCAGTGCATTCCTTTGGGCTTCTCCGGAAAAGGCTCGTCCAACGCACCCCGCTGCCCGAGCCGGTCTCGCAGCTTGTGCATCTGGGCTGCCGCGCGGAATGCTGGCCTCGCGTGTTGAGACTCGTAGACCAGACCGTGGCATCTGCGGCACCGGAACCGTCGGCCACCATAGACGATCCGGCATCGGCGAAAGCATGAAGGACATGCGAACCAGTACCGTTCGCCTCCGAAGTGAGGTGCGGTCCTAGCGAGAGGGATGACCTCGTCGATCTCCTCCCACGCCTCGGATCCGGTCCGGGCCCTGTAGACCAGCCGCAAACCGTGGCCGAGGACCGCGTACTGGATGGATCCCGTTTGATGCCCGTTGTTAGACCACGTGAGGCGGCCTTGCGTGCCGCTCTTCAGGTGTCCCTGGCGGCGCAGCCAAGCGAGATCGATGTCATGCTCATAGTCACATTCCGCGCTCTGGCCTCGATGCCACCCCGATCCTGATCCGCCCATACGATTTTTTTCGTTCCTCCAGATTATGCGAAATCAATTGGGAGATCGGCGGTCAAACCTGCAACGAGGGCATTCAAGACCTGATCGACCGAGCATTTTGCGAAACGAACCCATTTGGCAGCCTTACTCAGCCGCATTGTCCGCGGGCCCCTGCGCGGTATTGCAGGGCTCGATCGTCTCCAGGCGCCAGGATTGGGCTTGGCGCAACGCCTTGAGCAGCCGGATCAGCTGATTGTCCAGCGTCGTCTGATACCGCGAGAAGAGCTCCAGTAGCTCGGACGGCAGAACCAGCCGCCGCTGACGAACCACATCTGCAATTTCCAGCACGCGCGGTCGTCGCTCGGCGGCTTCGAGCTCCTTCCGACAGAAGCTCGCGAGCTCGCGCGCGTAACCCTCCAGGCCATTCTCGGTGTTGGTGAGGAATTGCTCGACTGACAGCTCCGCCTCGTCAGCATCGTCCTTTAGCTGGGCATAGGTGAGCGGTAGAGCATCAGAGAGCCGCGAGAGCGGCATGTCCGGCTGCGCCCAGGCGGCCTCCTGGATGACGCCGTTGCACCACTCGAGCTGGATAGACGGAAACGGCTCGAGGTCATCGCCATCAACGGCTACGTCCCCTCTGAGCGTCAGGGTGGCATTCACCTCGTGGGCGATCTCTTGCGGCAGCTGCGCCAGCTCCAGGGCTGCGGATTCTGCTCCGACCAGTCGACGTTGACGCCAGAGGGTGATGCCGATCCGTTCGACCAAGGCGCATTCAGCAGTCCCCGACGGCCGAAGTGAGCGGCCGAGCTCGGTCAGCAGGTCTTCGAAGGCCTCGGCGTCTTCCCCCTGGAACAACAGCCGCGACGAGAGCAAACCATGTCGGGTGGCGTTGCGGCTGGCGATGGCCTTTCCCGTAGCTGTGACGGGGCCCGTGCTGACGCTGGCGTTAGCCCGATTGGCTTTCAGCTGTTTGATGGTCGCCGTCATGTCTGCCTCCGACATATCTGTCGGCATTGGATTTTACTGTCTTGCGTACGGCGGGTCAGCTGTGCGGAAGTGATCAGGCCAAAACCCGTCGCCCCGAAAGTGTGATCCGATGGGCCATGTTCGACTGAAATCGATCCCAAGATCGAGGGGCTGGACTCAAGTCGTCGACCTGATTGGCGGCGACAACGATGCTGTGCGCGTTGCCCGCGCCGCAGCTCGTGCGATGACAAAATCGCTCGACAAGGCGATCTCTGATCCCGCGCTTATCCAAACGACTTACCTTCTGGCCTTGATTCCAGGCGCAGCCAGGGATCGCGATGCCTACGGCGCCATCAAGGGATTGGGGCTCGACGTCAGACAGGCGTTCGACCTCGGTGATCTGCTCGCCGCGATCTCGATGGAGGTCGATCGGGATGCTCGTCGACGCGGCGGACGAACGGACTTGGGGGAGATGGCGCTCCAGTCCGCGGCAAGCAGCCTTGGCCGGGCAATCGCTCCCGATCTCCCGGGCCTCATGGGCGCCTCGCATGCCGATCTCGTGCGAGCACTGGCCGAAATCGACACGCCGGATCGTTTTGCTGAGCTGGCCCGCAGCTATTTCGGAGATCTCATTCGTCGAGGGCTCGAGTACTTTACGGCTCGGGCCTACGCGCAGCATGTCCGGGACGGAGGTAGGTTTGCGTCGCTCAGCGCTCTGGAACAGTTTCGGGAAGCGCTGGCTCTGCACTGCAGCGAAAGCACGCTCATTCTCGAGCAATATGCGAAGGACTGGTTTTCAAAGTCGAAGTTCGTTGACGGTTTATCCCGCGAAAGTGTTGAACGCTTCACGCGTACCGCCCTGACTAAGCTTCAACGCGAGCTCAGCCTTCGGAGCGATACCGATGGCTGAGCACACTTTCCATTGTGCCGTTGATCCCCCTGCTCGACTGCCCAAGAATTTCCATCACATTCGGCTGCACGGGCCGCAGCGAAACATCAAGTTCGACCACCTGCCGATCCGGAAGCGGCTGTTGTCCGACATACCGCCACGCATGCTCGATCTGATCGACATCGGTGCGTACGTCCTGACGGCTGACCGCCTCGTTAGCCGCGGGCGCTTGGATAGCGGTGACATGGGGGACACGTGGTGGAGAACGTTCACGATGCGCATCGCAGTGCGCGAACCGGATTTCTGGTCCCAACCAGAGATCACTGATACTCTTTCTGCTCTGCTCGCATTCTTGTCCAGTGACACATTCCACTTCGAGTTCAGCGGCCTGACCGAACCTGCATCGGCCGATTCTTATTTTACTGGTTTGGAGACGGGCAGCGCTCCGATCAACGCCCCTGTCATCCTCTTCTCAGGCGGCCTGGATTCCTTGTCGGGCGTGATCGAGGAGCTCAGACGACAGTCTGGACAAGTTGTCTCCATAACCCACCGATCATCAACACTCCTGACGAAGCACCAGGCCCAACTGGTTAAAGCGATCGCTGGCCGCCACCAACAACGGATGCTCAACATACCTGTCGTGATGAGGCTTACGAACGGACTCACTGACCGAGAGAAGACGCAACGAACCCGAACATTCTTTTACGCGGCGATTGCGGCCGTCGTTGCTGAGCGCATGCGAGCACCTGGTGTCCGTTTCTATGAAAACGGTGTGATGAGTCTCAACCTGCCGATGACCGCGCAGGTCGTAGGGACGGCAGCCACACGTTCAACTCATCCCGGTGTGCTTGCTGATATGTCGGCCTTCCTCGGATCCGCTCTCGATAGAGAGTGCCTTGTCGACAATCCCTTTCACCTTATGACCAAGTCCCAGGTGATCACGCACCTTGAAGCCAACGACCACGCCGATCTGATCGAGCTTGCCCACACGTGTAGCAACGTCCGTCACCGGGCGCCGGGCTTTAGCCATTGCGGCGTGTGTGTGCAGTGCCTGCATCGCAGGTTCGGCGTGCTAGCGGCGGGGCTCGAGAGCCGGGACAGACCCGACAAGTTCGCGTTCGACCTCTTCGAGAGCAGCGCGGAGGGTCGAGACCGGACGATGTTGATGACATTCGTAGACGCTGGCCGCGCCTGGAGCACGATGAGCTTCGAGGATTTCGTCAGAGATCACAGCATGCATCTCGCCCGGTTGTCCCCGAGCCTGCGCAGTCCAGAAGCATGGGCACAGGTTCACGGCCTTTATCGCCAGCACGGTGAGGACGTCATGGGGGTCATCGAGTCCGGCCTCGAGCGGTACGGCGACAGACTTGCGAAGGGGCTGATGCCGGTTGGGAGCCTGCTCCCAGTCGTGATCGGCGACCAACCAGGCATGTCCCCTCTAGTGCCGGAGGGTCAACGAGAGGCGCTGCCTCGCGAGATAGAACTCGTCGTCGATAAGCAGAAGCTGATGTACGCCGTCGCCGATCAGCCGTCTCACCGGGCTGCTGCTGCGGTCGATATTCTCGACGTGCTCGCAAAGGTCCATGCTCAGGACAGGGAAGAGCGTCGGAAGCCGGAAGCATTTCGCTATGTGCCCACTGAACAGCTATGCGCCGATCTTCACATCGGCCCCAACGCGCTCGCCAAGAGAGTCGCCGACATTCGGAAGACTGCCTCCGCAGATCTCAAAGCCGCGGGGCACAAGCCTGATCGGTTTCACGATGTCGTCGAAAGCAAGCCGGATAAGGGGTACCGGCTCAACCCCCGCATCCGCCTGATCGCACCTTCGAGATCGAGCACGTCATAGAGCCGGCGTGTAGCCGTCATCGCGTCGGCAAGCGGACCCAAGACTATCAAGCACTTAGCCGGCGCCAAACGTCAGGTGACTCGCTCCTCAACGACCATGGCAACTGGTGACCTGTTCTCCAATACTCCAGAGGCGAGCAGGTTGGAGTGGTGTCATGCGTAAGGGACGTCGCCACAATCAGACGGGGCGGAGCAAAGGCGAGCCGAGGTTCGTCATGCTATGGCATTGGATGCAGGAGACGCCGGCATGGTGCTCCCTTAAATGCCCAGCTCGCGCTCTCTACCTCGAGCTCAGCAAACGCTACAATGGATCAAACAATGGCGAGATCGCGATGTCAGTTCGCGAGGCGAGCCGATCGTTGTCCATCTCTAAGTCTACGGCAACAAAATCCTTTAGGGCGTTGCAAGAACGAGGCTTCATTCGATGCCGGACCAATGGAAGCTTCAACTGGAAGCTTCGTCACGCGTCGACGTGGACGCTGACCGAGCATCCTTTCCGCGAGGAAGCAGCGACGAAAGACTTCATGCGTTGGCCGCAAAAATCAGAACCCGATCCTAATCCAGACCCAAACTGTCCCAAAGGAGGGACAGACCGGTTCATCGCGGCAACAGAGCTGTTCGAAACTGTCCTTCATTTGGGACCGTGGGCATCGTCCTGCATAGCACCTCGGTCCCAAACGGCGGCACGCATATACTATGCCATGCCACCTTCCGCAGCGTCAGCGATTTACCCTGGTCTCGTGCCCGCCCTGTGGCTGCTGCGCAGACCTACGTATCGCAGCAGCAGCCACAGGGCGGTGGGCAAGGCGCTGGTTGGTTTGCGCAGACTTCTTAGAGCCGGCCGATGACTAACGATGAAGCCAGCCGCGCGGCCAACGGCAGCTGCGCCGAACCTGCCACAGGCGCCATCCTGCTCGGACCCGAGAGTGTTGACTGGCTGATTGCTGCAGCGCGACTGCCGGGCCGATCACTTCACGTCGCATTTGCGCTCATCTTTGCAAAGGATGGTCGGTCAATGACGCCGATCGTGTTGCACAATCTGCCCCTTCTCCAGATGAAGTTGGACCGCTGTGCGAAGTATCGCGGCCTCGCGCATCTGGAGCGTGCCGGACTCGTGAGGGTCGACCGGCGACCTGGCAGGTCACCCACGGTCACCATCTGTCAGCGCGTGCACCGATGAGCACCGCGCGGCGCCAGTACCCCTTCCCTCCGCGGATCATCCGTCATCGCGATGCACCCGGCTATCTCGGCATGGACAGAAACCGTTTCGACGCTGAGGTCCGACCGCACCTGACGGAGATCCCGATCGGGTCACAGGGGATCGGCTTCGACCGCCTTGAACTTGACGCTTGGGCAGACGACTATATCGCCCGCAACGGGCGTCCCACACGGAAAGGAGTAATCACATGGGACGCAAAAGAGTACCCGGCCTCATCACGAGAGGCGGGATCTGGCATGTCGACAAACAAATGAACCGCCCCGGGTTCTCCGGAGGCTCATTGGTTTGAGTCAGGCGGCGAGTTTCTCGGACTCCTCCAGGTCCGCAAAGTATCTGGCTTCAGCCTCGGCGGGCGGCACGTGGCCGACGGATGAGAGCAGCCGGCGGTGGTTGTACCAGTCGACCCATTCGAGCGTCGCGTACTCGACAGCTTCGAGCGTCCGCCACGGTCCGCGCCCCCAGATGACCTCGGCCTTGAAGAGCCCGTTGATCGTCTCTGCGAGCGCATTGTCGTAGCTATCGCCGACGCTGCCGACCGAGGGGACGAGGCCAGCCTCCGCCAACCGCTCGGTGTATTTGATCGAGACGTATTGCACGCCGCGATCGGAGTGATGGACGAGACCTCCGCCGACCGGACAGCGCTCGTGCAAGGCCTGCTCCAGCGCATCCAGAACGAAGCCCGCATGCGCCACGCGTGACACTCGCCAGCCGACAATCCGGCGGGCGAAGGCATCGATGACGAAAGCGACGTAGACGTGGCCCTGCCAGGTGGTGACATAGGTGAAGTCCGACACCCACAGCACGTTTGGCCGTGACGCAGAGAACTGCCGGTTGACGTGATCGAGCGGACATTGAGCCGCCTTGTCCGGCACCGTCGTCTTCACGGACTTGCCGCGGATGACGCCGGAAAGGCCCATTTTGTGCATCAATCGCGCGACCGTGCAGCGGGCGGTCTCGATCCCTTCCCGCAGCAATTGCCGCCACACCTTGCGGAGGCCGTAGACCTGGAAGTTCTCGTCATACACGCGGCGGATCTCCTCCATCAGCTCGGCGTCTCGCTTGGCGCGCGCCGATAGCCGCTCGGGCTCCCGGCGGCGGAGGGCGTGCTGGTGATAGGTCGACGGGGCGATCTCAATGGTTCGGCAGATCGGCTCGACCCCGTACGCTGACCGGTGCTCATCGATGAACGCAATCATGGCTTCCACCGGCGGTCGAGCTCCGCCTGGGCGAAATACGCAGAGGCCTTCCGCAGGATCTCGTTGGCCTGCCTGAGCTCGCGGTTCTCCCGCTCGAGCTGGCGCAATCGCTCCCGCTCGTCGGTCGTCGTGCCTGGCCGTTTGCCTTGATCGCGCTCGGCCTGGCGCACCCACAGCCGCAGCGTCTCGGGCTTGCAGCCGATCTTGGCTGCAATCGAGGTGATGGTTGCCCACTCGGATGCGTGCTCGGCGCGGTGCTCCGCAACCATGCGCACGGCCCGCTCACGCACCTCGGGCGAATGTCTTGGCTGTCTCGATTCTTTCATCATGGCTCCACTCTCTCAAGAGTTGGAGCCTCCGGCAAACCCGGGGCGGTTCAAAATCTTCGGGCGGCGAATTTGCGAAAGCACTGGAACAGCTGACCTCGAAGAATCGGAGCGATTCCTCGCACGACTAATGGAGCAGGTGAGACAGGCACATGTGTACGGCGTCAGGCCCTCTCGAACCTTCGAGGAGGCTGCGGTAAAGTTCGTGCTGGAGAACCAGCACAAGCGCAGCATCGGGGATGATGTCAGACACCTGAAAGCCCTCATGCCCTGGATCGGGGACATCCCGATCGATCGGATCCATCGGGGCACACTTTCGCCCTGGGTGGAGCATCGTCACAGGAACGGCAAAGCGTCGGGGACCATAAATCACGGCTTGAAGGTTGTGAGACGGATCCTCAACCTTGCAGCTGGAGAGTGGGTCGACGATCGGGGTTTAACCTGGCTGCAGTCATCGCCCAAAATCCGGCTGGTGCCTGATCGGCAGAAGCGTCAGCCCTATCCGCTGTCCTGGGTGGAGCAAGGGAGGCTTTTCAGCGAGCTACCGGCATACCTCGCGGACATGGCCGTCTTTGCCGTCAACACGGGTTGCCGAGATCAAGAGGTGTGTGGTCTTCGGTGGGAGTGGGAAGTTCCCGTACCGGAACTCGGTACGTTGGTCTTCATCGTACCCGGCGCCCGGGTCAAGAATGGCGACGAGCGCTTGGTTGTCCTCAATTCGGAAGCAAGAGCAGTCGTCGAGCGGTGCCGCGGCACGCACGCCGATCATGTCTTCACATTCCGCGGTCGGCCGATTACCCGAATGATCACCTCAGCCTGGAAGAGAGCGCGGTGCCGGGCCGGCCTACCAAGCTTTCGCGTCCACGACCTCAAGCACACGTTTGGTCGCCGCCTACGGGCTGCCGGAGTGAGCTTCGAGGACAGACAGGATCTGCTCGGCCACCGGTCTGGGCGGATCACCACCCACTATTCGGCGGCGGAGCTGCAGAACCTGATCGAAGCCGCCGAGAAGGTCTGCCAAGCCTCGCAGAATGCCTCTCAACTCGTTGTGCTGAAAGGCAAACTGCAAGGAGGTCCCGCAAAAGTCCCACAAGCGATGGAACGAGCTCAATGGCTCGCGGACAAGTCTTTGAAATCCTTGGTGAGCCGGGAGGGAATCGAACCCTCGACCACATGATTAAAAGTCACGTGCTCTACCGCTGAGCTACCGGCCCCTCAGGCGGTCATGAAGCAAGGGGAGGCCGCGAAGTCAATGGCTTGGCGAAACACTGAAGCGCTTCTCCCGGATCGAGCCCGCTTCGCCGATGCGGCGCATGGCCGCCGTGCGGTATCAAGGGCTGGCTTGCCCCGTGCCCCTGGGCTACCCCCAGCCCATGACCAGCCCGCGACCCGAGGCGCCCCCTCTCGTCTCCAATCCCCTCCGCGGCATCGGCTGGATGTGCGTGGCCGTCGCCGTCTTCGCCGTCCAGGACACGACCTCCAAATCCGCGACCGTGATCTTCGGCCTGCCCGTGTTGCAGGTCGTCGCCATGCGCTTCATCGTCAACGCGGTCATCAACGCGATCTACCTCGGCCCACACAATGTGCCCAAGCTGCTCCGCTCGGCGCGGCCGGGGATGCAGCTCTTCCGGGGCGGCGTCATGAGCCTCTCGACGCTGCTCAACTTCACGGCGCTCAAATACCTGCGCATGGACCAGACCATCGCCATCACGTTCCTGACACCGCTGCTGGTGGCGCTGCTGGCGGGCCCCTTGCTCGGCGAATGGGTCGGCTGGCGGCGGATGGTGGCGATTGTCGTCGGCTTCATCGGCGTGACCATCGTCGTCCGCCCCGACATCGGCGGCGTGCATTGGGCGATGTCGCTCTCGATCGCAGCGACCCTGTGCTACGCGCTCTACAACATCACCACGCGCTACATGGCGCCGCTCGACAGCGCGGCCGTCATGCAGTTCTACACCCCGCTCGGCGGCACGCTGCTGTTCGGCCCGACGATATTCTTCGTCTGGGAGACACCGCAAAGCCTCGGGGCGTGGTTGATCCTGATCGCGTGCGGGATGTTGGGCTCGCTCAGCCACTGGTTCCTGATCCTCGCACACCGGCTGGCGCCGGCTTCCCTCGTCGCGCCGTTCGTCTACACCGAGATCGTCTGGATCGTCGCCCTGGGCGTGCTGATCTTCGGCGACTGGCCCGACCGCTGGACGATGACGGGTGCCGCGATCGTGATCGCCTCGGGGCTCTATCTCTTCTATCGTGAGATGGTGCGCGCGCGGGAGCGCAGATCCGAGATGGCCATGGGTGCGTAGAAAACTTAACCGTCACGTGCGGCGGCCTGCCGGCGGAGGCATCCATGGTGCGGCACGCAGTCATTGCTCTGGTCCTGTTCCTGTCTACTCTTTCGATGATCCGCGCCGCCGAGGCGCCCGTCCCGGCCACGCCCGCCCAACAGGTCATCGCCGATCAGCTGGCCGCCATGGCCCGTGACGACGGCCCCGGCGCCTATGCTTTCGCCTCGCCCGAGGTCCAGGCCAAATTCCCCTCCCCCGACATCTTCATGGGCATGGTGCGGCAGGGCTATGCGCCCGTCTACAAGCCGCGATCGTACGCCTTCGCGGCCGGCGAGGGGCTGGCTGATGGAGTGGTCCGCCAGGAGGTCGATCTCGTCGCTGCCGATGGTACCGCATGGACGGCCGAGTATTTCTTGAGGCCGGGCCCGGACGGCAGCCTCAAGATCATCGCCTGCCGCCTATCGAAGAAGGCGGAGGTCGGGGCGTAGGCGATTGTGAACAGTGAAATGGTGAACGGTCAGCATCGGCACCACTTCACCACTTCAGAAGATGAAGTCTGACGCATCGACCTGGTTGGCCGTCACGCCCCACAGCGTGATGGTGGAGTCGGCAACCGCGATCTCGCAATTGGCGCCGTAGGTGGTGACGGCGAAGTCCTCGAACGAGCGACCCTGCAGGGCGAAGTCGAGCTTGTCGATGCCGTTCTGGAAGCCGAAGATCGAGTCGTTGCCGAAGCCCGAGAACCAGAAATAGAAGGTATCCGCACCACCTTCGCCGAGCAGCAGATCGTTTCCAGCGTTACCGTAGATTCGGTCGTTGCCCGCGCCGCCGTAGATTGTGTCGTTGCCGTTGTCGCCAGACAGGCCGTCGTTGCCGTCGCCGCCGCGAATGATGTCGTTGTCCTCGCCACCGGAGATCGTGTCGTCGCCGCCTTGGCCTGCGAGCACATCGGCGCCATGGAACCCGTAGATAGTATTTTTTCCGGCGTTCCCGTACAGGTGATCGCCACCGTAGCCGCCCATCAGGCCTTCGATGTCGAACAGCGAGTCGATGCCTGCCACACCCGTGTTCTGAGGCCCGGCGAACGAGAGATCGACGGTCACGCCATCAACGAAGTCGAAGTAGGAGGCGAAGTCGAACCCGTCGTCGCCGTAGAAGATGTCGTTGCCGAGACCACCCTGGAACTCGTCGTCGCCCGTGCCGCCGCGGGCATAGTCGTTACCCTCATTGCCGCGCAGATAATCTTTGCCCGCCCCACCGATCATCGTGTCGTTGCCCTCGCCACCGGACAGAAAATCGTTGCCGGCGCCGCCGTCCAGCTGATCGTTGCCGAGGTCGCCGCCGAGATTGTCGTTGCCGCCGAGGCCATCGAGCCGGTTGTTGGCCGCGTTGCCAGCGATCGAGTCGCCGAATGCCGAGCCGATGGCGTTCTCGATCGAGCTGAGCTTGTCGGTGCCGCTGCCGATAGCCTGGGAGAGGCCGCCGAGGTAGACCAGCATGCCGGTGGTCGCATCCTCGAAGGTGACCGTGTCGATGCCGTCGCCGCCGTTCAGCGTATCGTTACCGAGACCGCCGTTCAGAATGTCGTTGCCCGAGCCGCCTTCGAGGCGATCGTTGCCGCCACCGCCGATCAGGGTGTCGTTGCCGCCGTTGCCGAAGATCGTGTCCGAGCCCGAGGTGCCGACCAGACGGTTCGCGCTGCTGTTCCCGACGATCCTGGCCATGAGCGCCTCCTCGATATGTGCCTTGTCCCTGGCCAAGAGATAGCCGCCCTCCCCCCGGCCCGCTGTTCCGGGTGATACAGTTGTGAAAATTTGTTCATCCGGCCTTGCACGGAGCGAAGCCCGGCGGACGGTCGCGCAGGCCTGGGCCGTGCTATAGACGGCCCGAAGCCTCACAGGAGTTGGTAACCTTGCCCCTCGATCCCGCCCTTCGCGACCGTATCATCGCCTCCGTCCGCGACGGCTTTGCCGAGCAGACGGCCTTCACCCAAGACATGGTTCGCTGCCCCTCCACGCGGGGCAACGAGCACACCGTCCAGGACCTGATGTTCCGCGCGATGCAGAGCCGCGGCCTCGCCATGGATCGCTTCGACATGAACGAGGAGCAGATCACCCAACATCCTGGTGGCTCGCGCTTTTCGCCAACGCACTCCAAGGCGCCGATCGTCGTCGGCATCCACCGGCCGCGCGAGGAGAAGGGCCGCTCGCTGATCCTCCAGGGCCACGTCGATGTCGTGCCCGAGGGACCGCACGAGATGTGGGCGACGGCGCCCTACGATCCCGTCATCAAGGACGGCTGGATGCATGGACGCGGCGCGGGCGACATGAAGGCCGGCTGCGCCTCGAACCTGTTCGCGCTCGATGCGCTGCGCCGCATCGGCTTGCAGCCGGCGGCGACCGTCTACGTGCAATCGGTCGTCGAGGAGGAGAGCACCGGCAACGGCGCGCTGATGACTCACTTACGCGGCTACAAGGCCGACGCTGCGCTGATCCCGGAGCCCGGCAACGAGTCGATGACGCGCTGCAATGTTGGCGTGCTGTGGTTCCAAATCGTCGTCAAGGGCGAGCCGGTGCATGTGGCCTACATGGGCACCGGGGCGAACGCCATCGACGCGGCCTGGCGGGTTGTCGGCGCGTTGCGCGAGATGGAAACGCGCTGGAACGACAAGGCGAAGCGGCATCCCTTGTTCGAGGGCAACGAGCATCCGCTCAACCTGAACATCGGCAAGATCGAGGGTGGCGACTGGGCCTCCTCGGTGCCCGCCTGGTGCAAGATCGACTGCCGCATCGCCTTCTATCCCGGCCGCAAGGCAGCGGATGCGGCGGCCGAGATCGAGCAGGTCGTGCGCGACGTCTGCCGCACGGATCGCTACCTCTCCAACCGGCCGGCCGAGGTGGTGTGGAACGGCTTTCACGTCGACGGTTTCGTGCTCGAGCCCGGCAGTGAGGCGGAGGCCGTGCTCGGCCGCGCCCACGAGGCCGTTTTCAAGACGAAGCTCGAGGCGCGCGCCGCCACTGCCTATCTCGACGCGCGGGTCTATGCGCTGTTCGACGGCATCCCGGCGCTCAACTACGGCTGCATCGCCGAGAACTATCACGGCTACAACGAGCGCGTGAATCTGGCTTCCGTCGAGAAGTGCACGGCGGCGATGGCGCTGTTCATTGCCGAGTGGTGTGGGGTGGAGACGGTCTAAGGCCGCGCTTCAAGCGCGAATTCTCTTCTGGATCCCCGGACTTCGTTCGCCGAAGCTCACTCGTCCGAGGATGACGAGGTTTACTTGAGCTCCCACCTTCCGTCATCCTCGAGCGGCGGGGGCCGAAGGCCCATCGCCAGCTCGGGGATCCAGGAGAACCGTCGCGCAAAGCGCGGCCAAATCACACCGCTTTCGTCGCCCGCCAATGGCCGGGCCCGAACTCGCTGCTCTGGAGCACGGCGGCAAGCGCGCGCCAGACGTCGAGCTCGTGCTCGAGGAAGTCGTGGCCGACCTTGGCGGTGAGTGAGGCGCGCAGTGGGCCATCGAGCGCCGCGATCTCCTTCAGCGTCTCGTCGCGATACCACGCCGTGCGGTCGCGGTAGGACACGGTCTCGAAGCCGGCCGCCCGGAGCGCTGCGAAATAGCGATCGGGTGAGGCCGCGCCGAAGCCCAAGCCCTCGGCCTCGATGTAGTGGCGAAGACGGTCTGACATCGGTCCGTCCTCGGCGCGCATCCAGTCGCTCGCAGCGAATGTTCCGCCGGGCTTCAGCACGCGGTGCACCTCGGCGAAGATCGCGTGTTTGTCCTCGATGTGGATGATCGCATCCTTCGAGAACACCACGTCGAAGCTCGCGTCGGAAAACGGCAGCGGCCCAGGTTGTATCGCCTGGAAGCGTGCGCGATCGCGCAGGCCCCGATCCGCTGCTGCCTTCGACGCCTTCTCGACGACACCGGCCTCGACATCGATGCCGAGCACGTCGGCGCCATACCGCTCGGCGATGAACAGCGTCGCCCCGCCCGTGCCGCAGCCGATGTCGAGCATGCGCTTGCCATCGAGGTCGAGGCCTTCGAGCACACGCGCGGTTTCCTCGTCGCCGCCGGGCGAGAGATAGCCCTCGCCCCAGAGGGCTTCCAACAGCGTGACCAACTGATCGTCATACGCCTGGGTCTGCTCGAAGCTCATGATCGCGTCCCTCACATCAGCCCCGGCGGTGTCGCCGACCGCCGCGCGAGCTTGAGAAACGGCCGCTCGACGATCCGGGCTTTGACCATCAGCTTCTGCCACATCAGCTCGCGCAATGCGTAGATCTCGACGACGAGCTTGTCGGTGACGCCGAACCCGTAGGGGCGCTTCAGCGAGGCCATGGCGATGTTGCGCTTCAACGTCGGGGACCAGGCGGCGGCGGTCACGTGTCCCGCCTCGTCCCACTTGTTGATGCCGATCGGATAGTAGACGAGCGACCCGGCGGCAGGCACGTTGCCCTCGATGTCGAGCCCGACGAAGGCGTAGCGTGAGCCCTTGGCCTTCTCGGCAGCGAGCGCGCGACGGCCGTTGAAATGCCCTTTGCCGAGATCGACCATCCAACCCAAGCCCAGCTCGTAGGGTGACCGTGGCCGGTCGCGGCGCAGCGCATGCTCGGCGTTGACGAAGTCGAAGCCAGCCATGATGTGTCCGGCCTCGATGCGGGCGAGATTGAGCGCGTTGTTGCCGTAGGGGCGCAGACCAGAGAGCTTGCCGGCGTCGAACAGCGCATCCCAGACCGGCAGCGCATCCTCGGGCGGCATCCACAGCTCGTAGCCGAGATCGCCGGAGAAGCCCGTGCGCGAGATCACGACATCGCCGCCGCCGAGCGAGACGGTCGCCATGTCGAACGGTTTCAGGGCCGCAACGCGCTCCAGCCCGGCGCGCTTCAGCACCGCGAAGCTCAGCGGCCCTTGCAGCGAAAGCCCGGCCACGTCATCGGTCTCGTCGCGGATCGTGACGTCGAAGCCGATGGCACTGTCGAGGAGCCAGGGCAACATGCGCTCCTGGCAGCAGAGGCGAAAATCGCTCTCGGCGAAGCGGAAGATCGTACCGTCGTCGATCACCATGCCATCGCCATCGCACCAGGCGGTATATATGACGCGGCCGGGCTTCAACTTGGCGATCGAGCGCACCTGCAGCCGATCGAGATAGGCCGCGGCGCCCTTGCCGGTGATGCGATACTTCACCATCGGTGAGATGTCGTAGACGGCGGCCTGATTGCGGAGCGCGAAATACTCCATCGTGTCGTCCTCGAACGTGCCGGCGGTCAAATAGCCGGCCCATGGGACCCACGATTGGTTCAGATTCCACGCCGCCGTCCGCGCATGGAACGGCGTCTCTCTCAGCGGCGTGCGATACGCGCCGAGTCCGGGACGTTGCGTGCTCATGGCTGCCATGACTGCCCCTCCCCGGCGATGACGGCGCGCGCCGCGTTGGCGCCGGCGAGCCCCATGACGTTGCCGCCGGGATGACTACCGGCGCTCGCAAGCCACAGCCCCGCGATCGGCGAGCGATATTGCGCGGCCGATTGAAACGGTCGCAGCCAGAAGAGCTGGTCGATCGTGATCTCGCCGTGATGCCAATGGCCGCCCGGCATGCGGCACCGCCTCTCGATGTCGAGCGGCGTCAGCAGCTCGGCGTGTCTGACGAGCTTGCGAATTCCAGGGGCGTGCCGCTCCAGCATATCGACTGCAACCTCGCACAGTGCCGGCTTGCCGCTCTCCCAGCCCTGCTTCAAGGCATAGGGCGCAAATTGAAGGTTTGCCGAGAGCACGTGCTTGCCTTCCGGAGCGGCGCTCGGATCGGCGAGGCTCGGGATCACGACCTCCATCGCCGGCTCGGGCGAGAACGCGCCGTACTTCGCGCAATCGAACGCGCGCTCGATCGCATCGAGGCCGTCGGCCAAGACCAGCCGTTGGCCGAGTTGCGTGCGGTCGAGCCCGGTAAACTCCGGCAGATCCTCGAGCGCCAGATGCAGCCGCGCGACGTTGCCCTTGGCCCGGATCGCCTTGAGGCGCCGCACCGTATCGGTATCGAGATGCTCGGGGCCGACGAGCGTCATCAGCGTCGTCGCCGGATCGGCAGCGGAGACGATCGCCGGCGCTCTGAGAACCTCGCCGTCCGGCAACACCACACCGATCACGCGGTCCTGCTCGATGAGGATATGATGGACGGGCGTGCGCGTGCGGATCTCGACGCCGGTCGCCATGGCCGCGCCCTCGATCGCCGCGATCACCGCCCCCATGCCGCCCTGGGGCAAGGCGATGCCGCCGTCATCGCCGCCCGCCGCTCCCACCAGCCGATAGAGATAGCTGAGCAGCGAGCCCGGCGAGCGCGGCCCCAAATGCGTGCCGAGCACGGCATCGAAGGCGGCGAGCGCTTGCAGTCGGTTGTCCTGCACCTCCTCGTCCACCGCATCGGCGACGTTCATGAGCACCATACGCATGAAGTCGCGCATGTCGGTCTTGCCGAGTCCCCGCACGGCGAGCCCGAGACGTCCAAGGGGCAGCGCCGACTGTCGTACCGGTCCCTTGAGACGCGGTGGACTCTCGGAGAGGAAGGGCCTGAGTGTCTTGGCGAAGCGCTGCAACCGCCGTTGCAGCTCCGACCACCCCTTGCGGTCGCTCGCCGTGACCTCCCCATTGATCGCGCCGTTGCGAACACCGAGCGGCGCGTTGCGGCCATCGAGAACGATCGTTTCGAGATTGGTCGCAGCGAGCTTCAGTCCGTGCGCCTCGAGCCCCAACGCATCCATCGCCTTGGAGCCCAGATGGGTGACGAGACCGGCCACCTCGGAAACCTTGAAGCCCGGCGCGATCTCGACCGTTCGGGCCGCCCCGCCCAATTGATCGAAAGCTTCGAGCAGAACCGTCCGGCGTCCGGTACGCGCGATCAGAGTCGCCGCAACGAGGCCGTTGTGACCGCCGCCGATGACGATGACATCATAGGACCGCATAGGCATCGCTCATGGCAGAGTTGGGCTTGGCGAGGTCGCGGAGGATCTCGGCGGCTGCGTTGCGTCCGGGCGCCCCCATGACGCCACCGCCCGGATGCGTCGACGACCCGCACATATACAGACCGCGGAAGGGTCCGCGATACTGCGCGTAGCCCGGCACCGGCCGGTTGAAGAGCAGCTGATCGAAGGTGAGCTCGCCCTGGAAGATATTGCCTTCGGTCAATCCGACCTCGGCCTCGAGCTCGCGCGGCGTACGCACTTCGGCGTGCAGGATCAGGTCTTTGAAATTCGGTGAGTAGCTGCCGATCTGATCCATCACCGCCTTGCCGAAGGCGTCGCGATCGGCATCAGTCCACTCGTGACCGTGAATCTTGGGCGGACAATACTGCACGAAGCAGGTCATGAAGTGCTTGCCGGGCGGCGTCATCGTCGGATCGAGCTGGGTCGGGATCAGCATGTCGAGCATAGGATCGACCGAGAAGGTGCCCGATTTCCAGTCGTCGTAGGCGCGCTCCATCCGTTCGATGGAATCGGTGAAATGGAGATCGCCGCGGTAGCTCGGATGCCCGTCGGGCAGCGCCGGGAACTTCGGCATGCCGTCGAGCGCGATGTTGACCTTGCCCGACGAGCCGCGAATGCGGAAGTTGCGCACGGCCTTGGCGAAGTCGTGGGGCAGCTCGCGCTCGTCCATGAGCTTCAGGAACGTGCGTTTGACGTCGGCATTCGAGACGACGAGCTTGCCGCGCACCTCCTCTCCGCTCTCGAGCACGACGCCGACCGCGCGGCGGCCTTTGGTCAGGATCTTGGCCACGCCCGCGTCTGTCCGCACCGTTCCACCCGCGGCCTGGAATGAGCCTGCGATCGCGCGCGAGACGGCGCCCATGCCACCACGTGCGAAACCCCAGGCGCCGATCTGGTCGTCGACATCGCCCATGTAGTGGTGCAGCAGAACATAGGCCGTACCCGGCGACATCGGCCCGAGCGCGGTACCGATGATGGCCGAAACCGCGAGATAGGCTTTGATGACGTCGCTCTCAAAATACTCGTCGAGGAACTCCGCGATCGACATGGTCCAGAAGCGCAGCATATCGCCGAGCTCGGATTCCGAGAGCGCGCCGAACGTGCGGGCCAGATACATGAGCTCGCCCAAGTCGCGCGGCTTCATCGAGGTGGGATCGGGCGGCGTGCGCAGCAGCAACGGCCGGATCAGCCGACACTGGCGCATGACGAAGGCCGAGTAGCGATCATAAGCTTCCGCATCGCGCGCCGAGAAGCGGGCGAAAGCGCGCCGGTTCGTCTCGTGATTGCGCGAGGTCGCGAGCACATCGCCGTCACGCGTAAAGAGCGCGCCGCCCTCGTAGGGGATCACCTGCAGCCCGTGCCGCGGCAGGTCGAGGTCGCGCATGATCTCGGGGCGCAGCAGGCTGCAGACGTAGGAGCAGTTGGAATAAAGGAAGCCCGGATAGAGCTCGCGGCTGACGGCGGCACCGCCGATCCACGGATTCTTCTCGAGCACGACCGTCTGCAACCCGGCCTTGGCAAGATAGGCGGCCGTGACGAGCCCGTTGTGACCCGCGCCGATGACGATGGCGTCCCAGATCTTGGCCACGCGTCCCTCCACTCTCCCCCAACCCTTGCCAGCGGCCCTCGCGACCTCGAAGTACACTTCCTCGCTCGCCCTTAGACAGCGCGCGGACAAGACCCGGCACGCGCAAATCTATTTGACTGACTGTTCAGATAGTTTCAAACTCGACCAATCATGTCAACGCTTCTGCACTCAGGTCAGGGCAACGCGACCCCGCGTGAACGCCCCGCCGATCTTGATCGCCGGCGCAGCCGCAGTCTCGTCTCGCGGCAGGCGCTCGTCGCGGCTGCTATCCGGTCGATTTCGGAGAACGGACTCGCCGAGACGACGCTCGCCAGCGTCTCGGCGCTTTCCGGCCTCTCCCGCTCGCTCGTCGCTTTCCATTTCGAGAGCAAGGATTCGCTGATCCGCGCCGCACTCGTCGAAGCGAACCGTCTCTACGACGCATGCTGGCGCAAAGCTTTGGACGGAGCCGGAACCTCACCTCGCGCGCGCCTGACTGCCGCGATCCGGCACGACATCGGCTTCGCTGAGCATCACGCCGAGCTTCTGCACGTCTGGTTCGCCATTTGGGGCGAGGCACAGGCGCACACGATCTACCGCGAGCTCGCGCTGCCGATGGACCGGCGCTATCTGGCGGAGCTTACTGCGTTTGCGCGCGCGTCAGGATTGGCGGCGCGCGCGGCGCAGGATGCCGGACGGACGATCAACAGCTTCCTCTACGGCAGCTGGCTCGAAGCCCATCTCGACCCCGAGAGTTTCGATGCAAAGCGCACGACCCGCGCCGGACTTAGTCTGCTCGAGGCCTTGGTTCCCGCTTGAATCGTCCGCGCAATGCAGCCCCGCGCCGGGCCTCTCGACCAGCACACGAACGCTCCGTAGGGTTTCCACCACAACGAGGGAGTGCGGATTGAGCGAGAGCGGAGCAAAGCCGGCCCCACCGGCCAGCGGCCTTCGGGCCTGGTGGCCGCAGATCCTGCTCGTGGTCCTTGCGGTCGCGTGGGGCGCCACCGTCTCGCTCTCGACGATCTTCATGAAGAGCGGCATCGAGCCGCTGGTCGCAACCTTCTGGTCGGGCATCATCGGCGTTTCGGTATTGAGCCTCTATCTGATCGTATGCCGCCTCAAGCCGCCGTTCGGCTGGCGCTACATCCGTCTCTACGTCGTCTGCGGATTTCTCGGCACCGCGCTGCCGAGCGTGCTCGCCTTTGCGTCCGCCGAGCATCTGTCGGCCGGCGTCCGCTCGGTGCTCTTCGCGCTGATCCCGATGATGACTCTGGTGCTGGCCGCCGCACTCGGACGCGAGCGGACGGATGCGAAGCGCCTCATGGGCCTCGTGCTCGGCGCGGCCGCGGTGCTCGTTCTGCTGACGCCCGGAGATACGGCGGTGACGCCCGCGCAATACATCTGGCTCATCGCCTCGATCGCGACCGTCAGTTGCTACGCGCTCGAGAACATCGTCATCGATACGCTCCGGCCCAAAGGCCTCGACTCGTTCGTGGCCCTGTGGGGCATGATGCTGTTCGCCTCGCTGATGACGCTGCCGGTGCTGCTGTGGCGCGGCACGCCGCTCGTGCCACCGCTCGGCGCCGATCTCTACGGCCTCTGCTTCGTGCTGATGGCGACCCTCAACGTGCTCTGCTACGGCGGCTACATCCTGCTCATCGGCCGCGCTGGACCGGTGTTCGCGAGCCAGACCTCGTACCTCACGCCGCCGACCGGCGTGCTCTGGGGCGTCATCCTGCTTGGAGAGCCCGTGACCGCGACGATCATCGCATCGGTGGCGCTCGTGCTGATGGGCATCGCGCTGGTGCGGCCGCGGGAGGGCAGCGGTGGGTGACAAGATCGAAGCGCACGTTTGGTGGAGCTTGTATGTTCAAACGTCCAACAAGCGGAAATTGATCGAGGCACATCTGCCGCCGATCAATCTGGCGCTCGAAGATGTCGAGTTCGACTGGGAGATCATTTCGGATGCAGAAGGGTCGGGGCTCTTTCGATTGATAAACTATCAAAATCTGAGAGGACCGACCGCTGAGAGCATCATCGTCCCCGTTCTGCGCCGGGCCTACGGTCTGTCGGCGACGTGGACCATCAGTGGCCTCGAAGACCTTCGCGGCGGCCTCCGTCACGTTATCGGGAGCTGCACAAATCCGAGATCCAGCAATCGTCCGCCCGCTCTCAAGAGCATGATGTTTGAAATTGAGCCTGGAGTCGTGGGACCGCGGGATGCGGCTGGAGGCTGGCCGATCACGACCGTGCCTGCAACCACAGAGCCCGCCAAATCAGGCCAGCTTCGCCGGCCGCGTAAACCGGATTGAGAATGGAGAAAATCGTCTACCCGTCAATCGACGCCTACATCGCCGCGCAGCCCGAGGCTGTGCAGCCGGTGTTGGAGCGGCTGCGTGCGATCATCTGCAAGGCCCTGCCCGATGCAGAGGAGGCGATCTCCTACGGCATCCCGGCATTCAAGCTCGCCGGGCGGCCGGTGATCTACTTTGCCGGTTGGAAAGCGCACGTTTCGCTTTACCCAGCGGTTGGGCGTGTTGCTACCGAGCTGGCGGACGAGATCGCGCCCTACAAGGTCTCGAAGGGCACGCTGCGGTTCGATCTCGGCAAACCCATCCCCGCCCGCCTCGTCACCCGCATCGTCAAGATCCGCGCAGAGGAAACGCTCGCGGCGGCGGCCAAAGCGAAGGCGAAGCGGCGGAGGTGAAAGCGGAACTGACAGCGGAAGTGAAAGCTGACGGCGGGCGCGCTCAATCCTCCCCCTTCTTATGGGGGAGGACGGTTCGCCTTGGGTTTAGCGTCAGCTAAACCCTTAGGCGAACACAGGTGGGGGTGCGTGTGCTACATCCGCCGGGCCGGTGTCGAGCCGCTGTCTGCGGGATGTTTCGCATTCACCTCTACTGAACAGCGGAGGCAACACCCCCACCTTGGCGCGCCTAAGAACTTAACCGCTGCGCGTTTAAGTCCAAGGCGCGCGGTCCTCCCCCATCAAGAGGGGGAGGAAATGCCAGCGGCAAACGCCTTTCCATCAAAACTTCCGACATGTGCGCGCGTGGTGCGTCGCCAAGCATATGCCTCACCACGGGATAACCTTCTTGTCTCGGAAGAACTGTCCCGTTGGGCCGCCGTCGGGGAGGGTGGCGAGCCAGATGGTCGTGATGACGCCTTCCTCGATGCTGCGCGTCGCCTCCGGCGAATGCGTGCGCACCCAGCCGGGATCGACGCAATTGACGAGCACGTTGGTGCCGCGAAGCTCCTCGGCGAAGACCTTCGTCATGGCGTTGATGCCGACGCAGGCCATGCGGTAGCCGGGTGCGCCACCGCCCATGTCTGAGAGCTGGCCCATGGCGCTCGACAGGCTGACCACGCGGCCGTAGCCCTGCGCCTTCATGATCTGCAGGATGCCCTGCGTCAGCGCGAAGGGCCCGAGCAGGTTCGAGTCGAGAATGGCGCGCACCACCGCTGTCTGCGCCGTCAGCGCGCTGATCCGGCTGTTCACGTTGTTCCCGGCATATTCGAGATAGGCGCCAGCGTTGTTGACGAGCACGTCGACGCGCGTGGCCTTCCGGTTCAGCTGCGACAGCAGCCAGGCGATGTCACCGGTGCGAGTGAGGTCGCAGGTCATCGCCTCGACGTCGTGGCCCTTGTCCCGGAGCGATTTCGCCGCCTCCTCCCCGAGCGCGCGGTCACGCGCGACGAGCAGCACGCGATAGCCGAGCGCACCGAGTTGCCGGCAGGTCTCGAGCCCCATGCCACGGTTTCCGCCGGTGACCAGGGCGACGCGTTTCTCGTTGGCCATGCTTGCTACTTTTACTGTCGCGCCGCCGACAGCACCTCGGCGACACGCGGGCCGTAGATCGAAATGTTCACCTCGTCCGTCGCAAAGCGGTCGGGCCGACTGTCATAAGAGAAGATCGCAGTGATCCGGCTCTTAGGCCCCTTCACCTCGCTCACGCGATGCATCGCGTACATGCCGCGGAAGATCGTCAGCGTGCCGGCGTCGCGGGCGAGCGTGCGCACATCCTCGTAGGTGCCGGCAAAGAGGCGTTGCACCGCCGGAAAATTCTCATCCTCGGGCGTGCGGATGCGCGGCGCATACTCGAAATCTCCGCCGCTCTCGGCCGCCTGCAATAGCAGCGTCACCGTGAACTCGCCGTGGTCGTAGTGCCAGGGCTGGAGGTCGCCGGCCTTGAGATAGGAGAGGTTCAGAGCCTGGAAAGGATCAGCCATCCGGTAAAGCGTCTCCTTGCCGAGCACGCGGCGGATGAAGTCGGTCAGGGCGTCGGTGCGGTAGAGGCGATCGACGAGCGCGGTCTCCGGGATGAGATCGTGCGCAAGCTGCGCCATCTTGAGCGGGAAGAAGGCGCGCAAGGGGTGATCGGCTGGCAGCGCCGGATCGTCTTGTGTGAAGTAGGCATTGCGCACCTTGTCCTTGCGGAAGGCTTGGGTTTCGAGCGCCACCGCCTCGGCCGCGAGTGCGCGGACGGCATCCGGCCGGATGAAGCCCTTGAGATTGCAGGCGCCGGTCTCGGCGATCTCGGCCTGGCAGGCGGCGAGAAAGCGCTGTCCTTTCTCGGTGTCCAACGCGTCGATCGGAAAGCGATCGAGGTCGATGAGCGTGCCGGGATCAAAGGACATGGGCGGGTCTCCACTGCACCGCTCCCATGCTGCTCCGCCATCGAGCCAAACTCAACGGCCGATTGCGATTGAGCGCTGCCGTGGTTACATGGCTGCCGTCATCGAGGTCGCGTCATGGCCGTCAGCCCCTCCTTCAAAGAGTTCGTCGCCGAGCAATTGGCACCAGTCGGACCGATCGGCATCCGCCGCATGTTCAGCGGCGCGGGGATTTTCGCCGACGGCCGCATGTTCGCGTTGATTGTGTCAGATACACTCTACTTCAAGACGGACGAGACCGGCGCCAAGGCGTTCGAGGATGAGGGCTCGGTCCCCTTCAGCTACGAGACGACGCGCGGCACCCATACGCTCGGCAGCTATTGGCGCGTGCCCGAGCGGCTCTACGACGAGCCCGACGAGATGACGGACTGGGCGCGGCGGGCGATACGGGTTGCAATGTCGGGGGCCAAGACGCCCGGCAAAGTCCGCCCGGCGAAGACCACCAAACCCAAGGCCGCCAAGCCAAAGTCCGCGCGCCGCCGCTAGCCCCGCACCTTCAAAACAAGAAATCGCTCGCGTCGATCGTGGTGGGCGCAATACCCCACAGCACGAGCTTGGCTGCGGCCGGATCGTCTTGCGCAAGACCCGCGAGCATGATCGTCGTACCGCCGTTGCCGTCGAAGATCTGCAGATTGCCGAACGAAAACTGCGGCATGAAGATCTTGTCGGCGCCGTTCTCGAAGCCGAAGACGATATCGGTACCGCCGGTCTCGGCTCCTGCCCTGAGATCGAACAGGAAGCGGTCGCCGCCGCCCTCGCCAAGCAGCCAATCGATGCCGAAGCCGCCGGACATGAAGTCAGCGTCGGCGCCGCCGTAGATGATGTCGTTGCCGTCGTCGCCGTAGAGGACGTCGCTGCCGGCATCGCCCCGCATGATGTCGCTGCCCTCGCCACCTTGCATGAAGTCGTTGCCGCCCCGGCCGTCGAGCCGGTCGTTGCCGCCCAGGCCTTTGAGCTCGTTGCGTAGGTCATTGCCGAAGATCGAGTCGCCCTCGCCCGAGCCATAGACGTTCTCGATGCCGGTGATGATGTCGATACCGAGGCCGGTATTCTGCGGTCCGGTCATCGCGAGATCGACACCGATGCCGACGTTGAAGAAGCCGAAACCGAGCGTATCGATGCCGGTGCCGCCGTTGATGACGTCGTTGCCGGGGTCCGCCACGATCTGGTCGTCGCCCGTCCCGCCTTCGATCCAGTCGTGCCCCGCACCGCCGGCGAGGAAGTCGCTGCCGTCACCGCCGAGCAGCACGTCTTCCCCGTCCTCACCCGAGAGGATGTCGGAGCCGTTGCCGCCTTCCAGACGATCGTTGCCGGTTCCCCCGAGCAGCGTGTCGTTGCCGCCCTCACCGAACAGCTTGTCGGCGCCGGAGCCGCCACGAACCTCGTCGTCGCCACCGCGAGCATAAATCACGTCGTTGCCGCCGCGGCCTTCGATCAAATCCTTGCCGCCCGAACCGATGATGCGGTTGCCGTTGCTGTTTCCGATGATCCTGGCCATGATCCCATTCCCCGATTACGCCGCGACGTCTGTCGCCCCGTCCGTTGATGGGATTATGATGGGGACTGTCCGTGCCGCCCGCAGTTCCCGGGGGAACGGCGTCGCGACGACTTCCCAGCCGCCGGCTGGACAAATCTCGCTGAACGCTTGTACAGTGACTGCAGAACGCCGTATCCGGCTCCAACCTTCGCGTGTGTCATGACCTTCGCCAAAGCCGCCGACGAGATCCGCACCTACGACAACCTGCACTGGTTCCATCCGTGGGAGGACATGAGCCATCCGGGCCAACACGACCGCATGATCGTGACGGGCGGCGAGGGCATCTACATCACGGACGAGACGGGCAAGCGCTTCATCGATGGGCCGGCCGGCATGTGGTGTGTCCAGATCGGCTACGGCGTGCCCGAGATGGCCAAGGCCGCGGCCGAGCAGATGCTCGCCATGCCCTACAACAACCCCTTCGGCATGACGAACGCGCCGGCGCCCCGGCTCGCCCGCAAGCTCAAGGATCTGGCGCCGGGCGACTTGGGCAAGGTGATCTTCACCACCGGCGGTTCGTCGGCCGTCGATAGCGCCATCCGCTTCGTCCAGTACCGCAACAACGTGCTCGGGCGGCCGGAGAAGAAGATCATCCTGGCACGCGAGGATTCCTATCACGGCTCGACGTATCTGACGGCCTCCCTCTCGGGAAAGGTCGGCAACAAAGCCTTCTTCGACCACGTCGAGGACTGGATCCGCTTCGTGCCCTCCGTCCACTACTACCGCTTCGGCAAGGGCCAGGGGCTCCAGGCCTTCTGCGACGAGCGGGTCGCCGACGTCGAGAAGCGCATCCTCGAGATCGGGCCCGAGCGGATCGCGGCCTTCATCGCCGAGCCGATCCAGGCGTCGGGTGGCGTCATCGTCGCGCCGGATGGCTACCTCAAGCGCGTCTGGGAGCTCTGCCGGAAATACGACATCCTCTACATCTCCGACGAGGTCGTCACCGGCTTCGGACGGCTCGGCCACTGGTTCTCGTCGAAAGAGGTGTTCGGCATCGAGCCCGACATCATCACGACGGCGAAGGGATTGACGTCGGGCTACCTGCCTCTGGGCGCGGCGCTGATCTCGGAGCGCCTCGTCGCGGAAGTGTCTGGCGACAACTCCAAGAGCGCCTGGTTCGGCTCTGGCTTCACCTATGCCGGGCACCCGGTCGCGTGCGCAGTGGGTCTCAAGAACATCGAGATCATGGAGCAGACGAAGCTGCTCGAGCATGTGCGCGCCGTCGCGCCGCATTTCCAGGCGCGGCTGAGGGCTTTGGCGTCGCATCCGATCGTCGGCGATGTGCGCGGCATGGGCCTCGTCGGCTGCGTCGACTGTAGGCTGTCCAAAGACGACAGCGATCCCTGGAACCCGCGGCATGCGATCGGCGATCGCCTCGACCGGCACTGTCAGCAGCTCGGGCTGATCCTGAGGCCGATCCTCAACATGTGCGTATTCTCGCCGCCGCTCGTCATCAGCGAGGCCGAGATCGACCGGATGTTCGACATCATGGGCAAGGGCCTCGATGCGACGCTCGACGAGATGACGCGCGAGGGCTTGCGCGTCGCGTGAGGCTCAGGGCTCGAGCAGCACCACGCTTTCCTGCTCCTTGGGATCGGTGCGGGCGATGACGGCGCGCACCGGCTTGTCGGTCGGGTTGTAGGGCTGATGCGGAATGCCGGCCGGGATGTAGCAGAAATCGCCTGCCGACATGCTAGCGACATGCTCGAGCTTCGGCCCGTGCCGCATCTCGGCGCGGCCTTCGAGCACGTAGATCGTCGTTTCGTGGCTCTCGTGATAGTGGGGCTTCGCCGAGGCGCCTGGCGGGATCTCGACGAGATGCATGCAGAGCCCCGTCGCGCCCGCGCTCTCCGCCGAGATGCCCTCGAAATAGTCGAGCCCCTGCTTGCCGCGAAAGCCTTTCGCGCCACGGATGATCTTGCACTCGGCCATCTGGGTCACGCCTCCCATTGGGTTCGCTGCACAGTCTAGTCGATGCCGGGCGCAGTTTCAGCAGCCGGTGGCTCGACCTTCGGCCCGGAACGCACACGCGACAAGTTGCGTTCGGCAATCAATCGCTGAACAGAAATGAGGCAAGCCATGGTCAATGCACAAGACATCCAAGAGCATATGGACGTGATGGGCTCCGACGGCGGCCATATCGGCACGGTCGATCACCTCGACGGCAACCGGATCAAGCTCACGAAGTCGGACCCCGCGGCGGGCGGCGAGCACCACTATCTCGACCTCGACATGGTGGACGAGATCCGTGGCGGCGCCGTCTGCATGACCGCCACCGCCGAGCAGTGCCGGCAGAATTGGTCGACGGTTTAAGGTGATGGGCGCGGCTTGCGGATCCGTGGGGTCCGCAGGTCACGAAACAGCCGTTCCGGTGAGCTGAGCCTCAAGCCACTCAGGGCTCAAGTTGTAATGGTGCGGTCGAGAGGACTCGAACCTCCACGCCTCGCGGCGCTACCACCTCAAGGTAGTGCGTCTGCCAGTTCCGCCACGACCGCACGCTTCCAGGATGCCCGGAAACCGGGTCTGGCAACCCGGCGGCAGGGTGGTAACAAAGCCCGGCCGTGATTGCAAGGCTCGGGGGTGGTAGGATGACGTTATGCCCCCTGCCACCGTCTCCCCGATCGACTGGACGATCCTCCCCGGCCTCACGCCTTACGAGGCCGTAGTCGCCGCCATGGAGGCCCGTGCGGCCGAGATCTCTGGTGGCAGTGCGCCGGAAGCCGTCTGGCTCGTCGAGCACCCTTCCCTCTATACCGCCGGCACCAGTGCCAAGGACACCGACCTCCTCGACCCCGGCCGCTTGCCCCTGCACCGCACCGGCCGCGGTGGGCAGATCACCTATCACGGGCCCGGTCAGCGGGTCGCCTATGTGATGCTCCATCTGGCCCGCCGGAGCCTCGGGCCGCGCGAGTATGTGGAGCTTCTGGAACGTTGGCTGATCGCGGCACTGGCCGAGCTTGGCGTCCGCGCCGTTTGCCGGCGCGAGCGGGTTGGCGTCTGGGTCCCCCGGCCGGAGATCGGCGCGGGACGCGAGGACAAGATCGCTGCCATCGGCGTCCGCGTCCGCCGGGGGGTGTCTTTCCACGGCATCGCGCTCAACGTCGCTCCGGACCTCTCCCACTATGCCGGGATCGTCCCCTGCGGCATCCGCGAGCACGGGGTGACGAGCCTCGCCGATCTCGGCCATGCCGCCCCCATGACGGACGTAGACCGGGCGCTTCGGACAGCCTTCGAGGTGACGTTTGGTAACGGAACCCTTGAGACGGCCCCCGGCTCCACCCAAATTTCCTCCGCCGTGGCCGTTTGAGTTCACCGCGCTGCAAGGGTCCTGAGCTATCCTCGGCCGGTTGGGGTTACGGCTCGTTTACACTTCGGGGAAAGCGCATGGGCATTCTGATGGCTCTGCTCGCCGCCATGGCGGGCGTCGGCGTCCTACTGTGGCGTGTGAACGTCGCCTCGCAGGCGGCCCGCGACCTCGTCGGCGCGGCGGACGATGCCCGCGGTTTTTTCCGCCGTCTCGCCTGGAGCCGGAAAGCGGGCAAGCACCCGCTCGACATGGTCGAGGACCCGCGCGAGGCGGCAACCGCCATGATGCTCGCCCTGGCGCAATACCGGAGCCCATTGACGGAGTCGCAGCTGCGCCTCATCCAGAGCGAGATGGTGTCGAACTTCGGCCTCCCCAACGAGGAGGCGACCGAGATGCTGACGCGCGGCCGCTGGCTCGTGCGCGGCGAGGGCGACGTGCATACGACACTCAAGCGCCTCGCGCCGGTGATCGAGGCCAAATGCACACAAGCCGAGCGGCGCGAGCTCTTGGGCATGCTCAAGGTCGTGGCCGACCCCGGCGATCCGCGCAAGGATCTGGCGGCGAGCGCGATCCAGGCGCTCGAGGATCGGCTACTGCCGAAGCGGGTGCGTTAGGCGACGCTCCCACCGACAATCGAAGTTCCCTCGCCTCGCCCCGCCTGCCAGCCTTTTCGTCCGCGGACGACCGGCAATCGCTGGGCGAAATGTCCACTGAGTGCCGTATGAAGTGCTCTTGCGAACCTGAACGCTCAGGCATCCGCGGTGTCTGAGATCCGCGTCGCGGCAACGACGGCGGCCGCGAGAGCTGCGCCGATCGCCAGCACCGTGGCCAGCCAACCCCACATATCGAATATGACGCCGAGCAGGGCAGCGCCGCTGATCCCGCCGAGGAAGTAGCACGCAAGATAAAGCCCGCTGGCAGCACCTCGGTCGATCTTCGCGGTTCGGCTGACATAGCCGGTGGCCGTCGCCTGGGCGAGGAATGTCCCGCAGCCGGCAAGGGCGAGCCCGGCAAGCACAACCGCGAGAGACGCAGACAAGAGGAGCGGCAGCGAGAGTGCCGCCGTGACGAAGCCGGCGAGGAGCGTGGCACGGACGCCGAGTGCCGCGATGGCCCGTCCAGCGAGCGGCGTCGTCGCGATCGACGGCAGGAACACGAGGTAGACGAGACCGAGTTGCATCGGATGGAGCGACAGCGGCGGCGCCACAAGCACGAAATTGACGTAGGTGAAGATGCCGATGAACACGAAGAGGATGAAGAAGCCTATGGCGAAACCACGCCTCAGATTCGCATTGGCCAAATGTCCGCGCAGCGCAGCCAAGGATGTGCCGGAGGGCCGATCGGCCATCATCATCCGCATGCTGCCGAGGGCGCGGTAGGCCAAGACGGCTCCGGCGAGATTGAGACCGGCGAAGACATAGAAATTGGTGTCGAGCCCGAAGCGTCCAGCAAGGGCCGCGGCCAGCAGGCGGCCGAGGAGATTGGAGGCGACATTGCCGGTAATGTAGGCCGCGAACGCGCCAGCGGCTTGGGATGCGCTGCATTCCTCGCCGAGATAGGCGAGCGTCAGCGTGAAGGCTGCGGCCATCAGCAGGCCTTGCCCAACCCGGAGCAAGGCAAACGTCTCGATATCAGGCGCGAGCGCGAGCAAGGCCGTCGGAATGGCCAGCATGGCCAGGCAGAGGGTGACCCCCTCACGGCGCGGGATGTGCCGGCTCATGAGTGCGGTGGCGAGTCCCGAGATCGCCATCCCAGCCGTCGAGGCGTTCACTGCGAGCCCCATGGTCGCGCGGCTGACGCGATAGTGCTCGGTGAGGGTCGGCAAGAGGGCTTGTGTCGCGAAAAGGTCGACGACGGTCAGGAAAGCGATGAGCCCGATCGTCAGAGAGGCTGTGCCTGCGCTTCGGTGGTCATCGCGGGTCGAGACCGTGGGAACGGCGGGGTTCGGCATTTCCGAGCCTCCTCGATGGAGCGCCGGCGCAGCATCTGTCGATGCCGCGCCGATCGACTGCATCACATGTTCTTGTCGTTCGGATCCGCGAGGAGATCGGACGAGAGGAGCACGGCGGTCTCGTTGCCGTTGTTCTTCCACCAGTGCGAGACGGCTTTCGTCTCGGCCGTCACCTCGCCGGCCTTGTGCTCGATCGGCACCGCGCAGGTGCTGCGATACTCGGTGATCGCGCCGGAGACGATGTAGATGATCGCTGGCCGCTCGCCGTGGCTATGCCAAGGGACGACACCGCCGGGCTGCACCTCGAGACGGCGGAGGCGGAACTTGCGATCGATGCTCACGGACTCTTGCTTGAGATCGATCATCGCGATGACAGTGTCGGTGACGTCGTTGGCGGGGGCGTCCGACTTTGCCGTCACGTCGACGCCGACCTTGTCGGCGGGACATTCGCCGGCGAGCGAGGCGGCGCCGCTCAGCGAAAGGACGGCTGCCGCGATCGGCAACAGCTTGGCGAGGCGTGTCGTGTTGGTGCGCATGTCAGTCTCCAGTCTTTTGAGTGCGGCCATCTGGACTTGGGGTCCATCACACTCGAAAGATGTGGCGGCCACTCATTGCGTTGAAATATCGGTTGGCAGCGGATTCGATAGCGCCGGGCTATCGGCAGAGCCTGCGTCGAATAGCAAAAAGGCGACTGCTGTCCGCAGTCGCCTCGAGGCCATCACGATCGGCGTAGGCGTTTACTTCGCCGCGGCGCTGCCGACAATCGAAGCGATCACCTCGGCCGCCATCTTGAACTCCTTCTTGCGGTTGCTGATCTTGTGACGATGCGCGATCCAATCGAAATCGGTGTAGGCCATCCAAACCTTCCCGCTGCCGTCCTGATAGACGAGCAAGCGCACCGGCCAGTCGAGGCCGGCTTCGGCATCGGCCGTGATGAACAGTGTGCCGAGCGGCGGATTGCCGAAAACGATCAGATGTGAGGGATTGAGCGTGATGCCGGCATCGGCCGCGAGCTTGGCCTGGTCGATATCGTCGAACAGCACGATGCTCTTCGCCTTGATGTCCGCCTTCACGCGATCGATCGTCTCGGTGAGCGTGTACGCGCTCCTGACCTTCACGATGCCGTCACGCCCCACGGCGCCAGCCGAGCTTTCCGTTATGCTCGCTTGGCTCACGCCCATTGCGAGCGCGGCGACGACGATGATCCTCCAAAGCCACATGATTGCCTCTCCTTGAGTCATCCGCGCCTCGACCTGCTCGAGGCGTCGAGGCTGATGTGTGACTGCGGAGGATCGAGTTGAAATGCCCGCTGGCTCCACATTCGATGCTCGCAGGACATGCCCCGCTAAAGGAACACGTCGTCGAGATCGATAGTCGAGCGCTCGCCGACGTCGCCGAAATGTGCGTCGAGCCATTGGGCGGCGCGTGTGCGGCCCGCATCCCGGAGATGGCAGAGAAACTCCCAATCCGGGTTGAGCTTCGTCGCGACTCCCAATCGCACCATCTCGTCGTCATCGCTGATCGAATGGATGAGCATCCGCCGGTAGCGGCTCTTGTCGAGCGCACCATCGTCGATCAGCTTCGAGACGAAGGCGACCGCCCGCATCTCCCGCATGAGGGAGGAGTTGAAGCTGATCTCGTTGATGCGATCGAAGATCGCGGCACTCGAGATCGGCAGCTCGCTGCGCACGAGCGGATTGATGTGGACGATCACGACGTCCGCCGACGCACCGTGATAGATCAGCGGGAAGATCGGCGGGTTGCCGACGAAGCCGCCGTCCCAATAGGCCTCGCCATCGATCTCGACGGCCTTGAACACATATGGCAGGCAGGCCGCGGCGAGCACGACGTCGGCGGACAGCTCGTCATTCTTGAAGACGCGGATCTTGCCGGTTCGCACGTTCGTCGCGCCCAGGAACAGACGCGAGGTCGCGGGACATTCGCAGAGGTGCGGGAAGTCCACGACTTTCTCGAGCACGCCCTTCAATGGATTGAAGTCGAACGGATTGAGCTGATAGGGCGAGAAAAGGTGCGTCATCGCCTGGAAGGCGTGGAAGGACGGCGAGAGACTAGCGTGATGATGCCCATCCCCGCTCCACCACGTCATCCAACGCTCGAACGGCGACGTGCGCACCGGACTCCACAACATGCCGGCGAGTGAGATTTCGTGCCAAAATTCCTCGAGCTTCGCACGCGCGCCGTCGGCACCGCCGATCGAGTAGCCGTGCGCGAAGACGACGGCGTTCATGGCCCCGGCGCTCGTCGCGCTGATGGCTTTGATATAAATGCGGCCGTCCTCGATGAGCTTGTCGAGCACACCCCAGGTGAAGGCGCCATGGGCCCCGCCACCCTGTAGGGCGAGGTTGACCGGCTTGGTCGTGTCGTTTGCGATCCGCATCGAGGTTCCGGCCTCTTGTCGGGGCATGTCCTGCATGATGAGCCTCCTTGGCGCGCCTCTCGCTCAGTGCGCCGTCCAGCCACCGTCGACCGGAAGCGCCGCGCCCGTGACCTGCGCCGCGGCCTCGCTCGCGAGGAAAACCGTGAGCGCTCCGAGACTGTCGGCCGTCACGAATTGCTTCGTCGGTTGCGCCGCGAGCAGGACAGTTTTGATGACTTCCGCCTCGCTGATACCTCGCGCTCGTGCTGTCTCCGGGATCTGCTTCTCGACGAGTGGCGTCAGCACATAGCCCGGACAGATCGCATTGACCGTTATGCCGTGCTCTGCCGTTTCGAGAGCGACGGTCTTCGTCAACCCGAGCAGTCCATGCTTGGCCGCGACATACGCCGACTTGTAGGGTGACGCGACGAGCGCATGGGCCGACGCAACATTGATGATCCGGCCCCAGCCGCGCCGCTTCATGCCCGGAAGTGCGGCACGGATCGTGTGGAAGGCCGAGGAGAGATTGATCGCGAGGATTTGATCCCATTTGGCAGTCGGGAACGTCTCGATCGCCTCGACATGCTGGATGCCGGCGTTGTTGACGAGGATGTCGACCTGGCCGGAGTGGGACTCGGTCTCTGCGACCATGGCAGCGATGTCGTCAGGCTTCGACATGTCGGCTGCCGAATAGCTGACGTGGACGACATGACGAATAGCCAAATCCCGCCGTGCGGCCTCGACCGCCGCCGGATCGCCCAAACCGTTCATCACGATGCCGGCACCCGCTTGAGCGAGCGCATTGGCGATCGCAAGACCAATTCCCGAGCTGGAGCCGGTGACGAGAGCGGTCTTTCCGGTGAGCGGCCGCACTTCAGCACGCTTGGCTGTTGCGCCCGTGGGCCGGTTCAACACGTCGAGAGAGCTGTCCTTGATCGGGGCCATAGCCGTATCTCCTGTCAACGCCAGCGCCTAATGCGGAACGTGAAAATCGATCCTGGAGCGTGGTCGCGCGACCGCACCGTGAGTGTTCCACCGTGACGTGTCGCGATGAGCCGCGCGATCCACAAGCCGAGCCCCGTCGACGGCCCCATCTCGGGCTTTCGTTTCGACAGCCGGACGAACGGGCGAAACAGACCTGCGACCTCGCCGGCGGAGAGGCCGGAACCGCTGTCGGCAATGCTGACGACCGCGTCGCTTCCGTCGATGCCGCAAGTCAGCTCGACGACGGACCCGGCCGGTGAGTATTTGATGGCGTTGCTCAACACGTTGTCGACGGCCTCGAGCATGAGCTGCCGGTCCCCCTCGAGCGTGACCGGCAGAAGTCCGCGCCGCTCGAGCGTGATCGAGCGAGCTTCGGCCAGCGGCTGATTGAGCTGCACCGCCGTATCGATCGCGTCGGTCAGGTCGAACATCGCCGGGTGGAACGCGAGCGGATCACCGGTCAACCTGGTTCGCTCGAGAAAGCTGCCGAGCATTCGGTCGAGGGCTTCGACGATGTGTTGGGCGCGGCGGGAGCAGGCCGGGAGCTCGGCAAGGGCCTGTCGCTCACTATAGGTCTCGATGAGGTCGAGAATGACATGGAGATTGGCGAGCGGTCCACGCAGGTCGTGAACGACGATGGACAAAGCATCGACGAGCGCCTTCGACGGCCCTGCGGCATTCGCCTTCGGCCCGCCACGGACATTCGGGCGCGTGGCGGCTCGCATCGGCCTTTGCTGCTCCAGTATCGCGGTAACCATCGTTTCCTCCACGGCTCGCGACCAATAGGACGAAGATGGTAGGGCGACGCGGACCGTACCAATATGCGGATGCTGGCGTTTCCATAGCGACGCGCTATCGAGCTATCGGTATAGTGCGTATGGGGTTCGCTAGGCGTCAGGGAGCAGCCCGATGGAGATGCACCAGATCCGCTACTTTCTCGCGGTCTCGCGCACACTTAACTTCACGCGCGCCGCCGAGGAGTGCAATGTCGCGCAACCCTCGCTCACTCGTGCGATCAAGCTCCTCGAGGACGAGCTCGGTGGCGAGCTTTTCCGTCGTGAGCGCACGCACTCCCATCTGACCGATCTCGGACAGCGCATGCTGCCCTTCCTGCGTCAGAGCTATGAGGGTGCCGTGGCTGCGCGCGAGCTGGCGAAGTCGGTGAAGCGGGGCGCCGTTCAGCCTCTGAAGCTCGTCCTCTCGCGCACCGTTCCCCTCGACCTGTTCGTCGACCACCTCATCGAGGTGCAGCGTGCGTTTCGCGGTCTCGAGCTCAAGCTGTTGCGCGCAGATGCGCGCGACCTCATCGAGATGATGAAGAAGGGCGATGCCGATCTCATGCTGTCAGGGCCGCTCGCGGAGGATTGGGAACGTTTCGATCACTGGAAGCTGTTCACCGAGCGCCAGACGCTCGTCGTCGGGCACGTGCATGCGTTCTTTGGCCGAAACCAAATCAGTCTCGATGCCCTGAAGGATGCGCGAATTCTGTTCCGTCCCTATTGCGAGCAGGCGGCGCAGCTGACGGCCGCACTCGATCAACATGGCATTCGCGAGAGTGCCTACCACAACATCAGCTCCGACGCCGATCTCGTTGCGCTCGCCAAGGCAGGTGTCGGCGTCGGCTTCCTGCCGGAGCGTTTCAGGTTGCCTCCGGATGTCGGCCGCGTCGCGGTAGCCGATATCGATCTGTCTCGGGCCGTCTCGCTGACGACCGTCGCTGGCCGCCCGAGGAATCCTGCGGCTGCCGCCCTCATCTCTCTGTTGAGAGCGGCCGACTGGACGCAAGGCGGCGTCTGAGTGACGAAGATGCTCGATCCCTATCGCAACGATACTCAGCCGATATTGGGCCGGGCTCCAGCAATTCCGTACTCTTGCTCACACGATCTGCAAGAGACGGGAGCGCACTCTCATGACACCGCTCAGGTTGGCGAATATTCGTGAAGCAGGACTTGAACTCTGCATCAAGCTCGAGCTTGCGCTCATCCGGATCGGCATCGCGAGCGTGCCGATCGACGTGCTGCTCAATTGCGACGATGTCGTCTACGCAGCGCTCGCGCTTCATAGCTGAGGGAGCTGAGTCAGGCGAGCCTGTCGAGAGCCGCCACGAGATCCGCGGTTTCCATGCGGGTACGGAAGTCCGGCTCGACGAAGCGCGCAGCAATCCGGCCATTCTGGCCCACCACGAACGTCGCCGGCACCGGCAGGATTGCTCCGGAGCCAGCCTGTAGCTCCATAAGGTCGATGCCGGATGCGAGCAGCATTTGCCTCAGCACCTCGTCGACCGGAATGGCCAAGCCGAGTCTCAAGGCATAGGCGCTATCGATATCGGACAGCATCCAGAACTGCCCACCGAGCACACTCTTCAGGTTGGCGAGTGGCTTCGCCGTCTCCGGGAACAGGGCCACGACCCTGGCACCATGAGCCTCGATCTCAGTGGCTGCACGAGACAATCCATCGAGCTCGATGAGGCAGAACTCGCACCAATGCCCGCGTTTGAAGGTCACGACCACGGGGCCGCTCTGCAGCATCTCCGTCAACGTCACGATCCGGCCATCGACGCTGGGCAGCGCGAAGTCCGGCATGAGGTCACCTTCGCGAGGCGCATCGTTGCAGGCGCCCGCCGCAACGAGGCGCGCGATGATGCGATCGTACTGCTCGGCGTAGGCGGGGGCCAGAACGCGCAGGCGATCGGCAAAGTAATCGAGCCTGCGTGCGAGCGGTCCCTCGACCGCCATCGCGTCCGTGAGAGCTTGTTCGAGGGGTTGCTCGCTCATGGGATCGTCTATTGCTCGAAGATGAGACACCGCGCGATCCTAGCTCATTCTGAGATAGCGTGGAGCTATCGTTCGCGAGTGGGCTCACTTCCGGTGGCCGAGAAGGGACCGAAGCAGATGGTCGACGGAGAGCTTGCCGGCACCGGTCCTCGCCAGCAGTAGAAGCAAGGATGCCCACAGAATGTGGTCCGGCCAGTTTTCGGGATAGACGAAGACTTGGATGACGGCGACCAAGCCCAGCAAGGCGAGGGCCGAGAGGCGGGTCGCAAGGCCGATAAAGAGCAACACCGCACCTGTAAGCTCGGTCGCCGTTGCCAGTGCTGCCGCCGTATCCGCCGGAAGCAGCGGCACGCGGTACTCGTTGGCGAACAGCTGAACCGTCGTTTGCCAGCTCGCGAGCTTGGATTGCGACGAGCGCCAGAACACCTCGGCAACGGCGATGCGCCCGACGAGCTGTAGGATCGACATCGGCAGGAGCTCGATGGCCCCTACGGCTCTCTCCCAAACTCGAGCCGCAGATCCGATCCAGCTGTTGCCGGTGCCGGCGGGCAAGGATGACAGTGTCATGGGGCAACTCCATTGGGCTGCGGAGAAACATTCGCCTCGATCCCGGTCGCGAGGCCATGCGCGAAGATGGCCAACAGCTCACGGGCCGGGTCGAAAGAACGGTCGCGGACGAGCGCCCGTTCGAGAGCGACACCGATCGTGAGGCCCGCGGAAAGGTCGTACAGCAGGCGAGATTGCCCGCATGCGAGCGCGCTTATGGAGAGACCCGTACCGCGCCGCCGGATCGCCAGTCGATCAAGTCCTCGCCGGGCGCAGCTCGGCGCGTCTCGCGCACCGGGCTGATGCCCCTGCCAGATTGCCAAGATCGGATAGCGTGAGGCGAGGAGCCGAAGCGATGGCTGCAGCGTCACGCGCCGGCTCATGAGCGTTTGTGGATCGAGAGAGGCAAGGCTTGCCGCGCCGAGCGGCGTCTGCTCGGCCGCATGGATGGCTTCGTTGGCGAGCCACTCGAGGCGGGCGACGTCGGGAAGGTACGGCAGGCTGTTGCAGGGCTCGAACGACGCAATGAAGCTCGGAAGCTGCGCCCCATAGGCCGAAAGCTGTGGCTCCTTGGGCGGATGCGCGCGGATGAACGAGGCTGCGAGATAGCGAAAGAAACGCTCGTGCACGATTTCGACCGTTACCGGAAAGGTCGTCTTGAGCGCCTCGGTCAACGAGATCAGAGTATTGTTGCGGTAGATCTGCAGCCGCGAGCTGGACCGGGCGTCCACCAGGCCGGGAAGCAGATGCGGGCCGTTGTCGCCACCAGCGAGCACGGCGTGCTTCAGGCTGCTCTGCAGCTCATGCAGCGAAAGCATGACCGTGCCTCCCGGCGATGGTGGTGGCGATCGCATCGGCCTTGCGCGCCTCGGCTAAGAGCACATCGAGGGGCGGCACATCGGCATCCCATTCGATCAGCGCCGGACGCGGCCCGAACCGCTCGACAGCCGTTGCATACAGCGACCAGACCTCGTCCTTCACCGCCGACCCGTGATCATCGATCAGCACTGGGCCGTCGGCCGTCTCGTTACAGGCGTGCCCGGCCAGATGGATCTCGCCGATCGCATCGGCGGGCAGCGAGTCGACATAGGCGCCGATGTCGAATTTGAGATTGCTCGCGGAGACGAAGACGTTGTTGACGTCGAACAGCACCCCGCATCCCGTCCTCTCCACGAGCTCGGCCAGGAACTCGGCTTCGCTCATGGTGGTGCCGGAAAACCCGATGTAGGCCGACAGGTTCTCGATCAGCAGCCGCCGGCCGAGACGATCCTGCGCACGATCGACATTCTCGCTGACGACCCGAAGCGACTGCCGATTGTAGGGAACGGGGAGCAGGTCGTTGAGATAGACGCCGTCGATCATCGTCCAGGCGAGATGGGCCGACACGAGCGCGGGGCGCAACCGGTCGACGAGGGTTGAGAGACGATCGAGGTGAGCCTGATCCAGGCCATCGGCCGAGGCGAGCGAAGGCCCACCGAATGCAGGCTCAAGGGATAGTGAGGGCGTAGCGCTTCAAGGTGCTCGACGCCGGGCCCATCGTGCATGAAATTCTCAGGATGGACCTCGAGCCAGCCCACGGATGGCCGACGCGTCATGATCTCTTCCCAGTGCGGCTGCCGCAGTCCGATGCCTGTGGCGAGGCCGGACGAAAAGGTCTCGATCATGACAGCGTCTCCATCGTCGATGTCGGGCAGTGGGCGGTGGCTCAGGCCTTCGGCGTCATGCTGCCGCCGGCGATCTTTCCGCAGGTGCCGGCGGGGACGTAGATCCAGGCATCGGCCTGCGCATCTTTCGTCGCGGTGCCGGCGCAGGAGTGCGTGGCCGTCTGGCAGTCGTTCTTGCCGGCAACGGAGATGCCGTAGCACTTCTCGGACTCGTAGGTCGGCGCTTCCGCCGGACCGGCGTAGGCGGCGCTCGCTGCGGCAATGCTCGCGGCCGCAGCCAAAGCCGACAGCACGATGGAACGGGTGGTCGTCATGGGATCACTCCTCTTGCTTGGGTCTTTGTGGCCGCTACGACGTCGTAGCCGCCTTCGCCTCCAAAAGATGAGGGGAGCCCGGTAGGGAGTGAAATCGCGTCTGACTATCGTGATGATGCCCTCAGGCTATCGGCGAGCTAGCCAAGAGGGCCGCAACAGGTATCCCGTCTCACGCCAAGCCACGCAAAAGCTGGCGACTGCACGGCGCCGCGCATTCGAGCTGTGAGCAGACGCGGGGGTGGCTTACGCGCGTCATTCTCGAAACTCAGTCGAAGCCGTCCGGAATGGGCGCGTCGGGGTCTTGCGCCAGCAGCCAATCGCAGAACAGCGTCGTGCCGGGCGGAACGGCTTTCTTGGCGGGAAGCGTCAAATACACGCTCGCGCCCGTCTTGTACGCTTCCTTCAGAGGACGGACGAGCTTGCCTGCGACGATGTAGTCGCGGATGAGGTGCTTCCATCCCAAGGCCAGGCCTTGTCCGCGGACCGCGGCCTCGATGGCGCTGAGGGCATCCGTGAACACGACATCGTCCGACAGCGCGGACACCGGCAGGCGATTGCGCACGAACCAGTCTCGCCAGCCGATGCGCAGTCTGTGCTTCTCGTCGATATGCAGCAGCGGATGCCCGATCACGTCGCGGGGCCCGACGATCGGCCCTCGCTCCGCCAGGTAGTCGGGACTGCAGACGGGCCAGATCTCCTCGGTCACAAATGGAAAAGACTCGATCCCAGGCCATTTGCCTTTCCCGAGCCTTGCGGAGATGTCGATCTTCTCCTCCGCGAGGTCGAGATCGTCGCGCGTGCTTTCCTCGATCCGGAGCGCGATGTGGGGCCAGCGCGCCTTGAAATCTTTGAGTCTCGGCATCAGCCAGAGTTGTATGAACGAGGCCGAGAAGGACACGCGCACATGCTCCCGGGCCCGCTGCCGCTGAAGGGACGTGATCACCGCTTCCATCTGGTCCAGGCACTCGCGCGCCTCTGCATACAAGCGCCGGCCGTCGGGGGTGAGCTCGAGCCTTCTTCGACCCCGCTCGAAAAGTTTCAGCGATGTCGCCTGCTCCAGCAATCGAATGCTCTTGCTCACCGCCGGTTGGCTGACGTTCAGCTCCTGAGCCGCTTTGGAGAAATTCTGCAGCCGCGCCGCAGCCTCGAAGACGAAGAGGCAATTGGCCGACGGGATGAGCTTTCGGAGTCGATGCATAACCTGAGGTTATGATAAGCCGGACTTTTTTCAAGCTCACAATTTCTGCCGGGCTCGCTACGCTCACTCAGAAAATCTGGAGAGGTCGCTTATGCTGGGTCATGCGAGAGCCGTGGTCGTCGGGGGCGGATGCGTCGGCGCGGGCGTCCTCTATGCGTTGGCGAAGAAGGGCTGGAGCGACATCGCCTTGCTCGAGCGAACGCAACTGACCGCCGGGTCAACCTGGCATGCGGCAGGTCTCATCCCCGGGTACACGCGCAGTCGCAACGTCGGCATGATGATCGCAAAGACCATCTCGATCTACGAGAGCCTGCAAGAGGACACCGGACAAAATCCAGGCTGGCACAAATGCGGCCAGCTCCGCGTCGCCAAGACGCGAGACCGCTGGGATGAGTTCAAGAGCTACATGAGCCTCGCCGAGGTTCAGGGCGTCCGCGCCGAGCTCGTCACCCGCGACCAGATCAAGGCTCTCGTCCCGATCTGGCATGACAACTGCACGGCTCTCGGCGGCCTCTATCATCCCGACGAGGGGCACATCGCACCGGCCGATGTCACGCAGGCGATGGCCACCGGCGCCCGCCAGCGCGGCGCCAAGATCTACCTCAACACCGAGGTCACAGGCTTCGAGCGACTGCCGAGCGGCGACTGGAAGGTCAAGACCAACAAGGGCGACATCGTCTGCGAGCATGTGATCCTGGCGACCGGCAACTATGCCCGCCAGACGGGAGCCATGCTTGGCCTCGATATCCCGACGACGCCCATTCTGCATCAGTATTGGACCACCGAGCCGGTGCCCGAGATCGTCGAGCGCAAGAAGAGCAAATTGCCGGAGATGCCCATCTTCCGTGACGAGGAGTACGAGGGCTATCTGCGCGAGGAAGGCGACGGGTTGATGTTCGGTCCGTATGAGCGAACCGAGCACGTGAAGCTGTTTGCCGAGGACGGTGTGCCCGCAGGCTTCGGCGCCGATCTCCTGCCTGAGGATTTCGAAGCGGTTTCGCGCAACTGGGAGCGCGCGGTCGAGCTCGTTCCGGCCTTGGGTAGGGCTGGCATCAAGAAGAACGTGCGCGGCCCGATCCAGATGACGGCCGACGAGCTGCCGCTCGTCGGAAGCGCCTGGGGCCTTCAGAACGTGTGGCTCGCCGAAGGAGTGCCGGGCGGCATTCTCTGGGGCGGCGCCATCGGCCACTACCTGGCCGAGCGGATCATCGACGGCGGATGCAGCATCGACACCTCCGAGCTCGATCCCAGACGCTTCGGCGACTACGCGAACAAGCGCTGGATCAGAGACCGCGCCATCGAATGCTGGGGAACGCACGGCGTCCAGCATTACCCCGGCGAGGAGATGACCTCTGGCCGCAAGCAGAAGATGGCCCCATCCTACGACATTCTGGACAAGCTCGGCGCCGTCTGGGGCATGCTGAACGGCTGGGAGGTTCCCAACTGGTTCGCTCCGACAGAGGAGCAGCGCACGACCAAGTACGACAGCTGGCGTTGGACGCCACGCGGCGAGTTCGTCGGCGCGGAAGTGGCAGCGGTCCGGAATGCCGTCGGCGTCGTCGAGATGACTCCCATGACGAAGTTCGAGGTTTCCGGGCCGGGCGCCACGCGGTGGCTCGATCGCGTTCTCGCCAACCGCATTCCTCGCGTCGGGCGGATCAATCTCAGCCACAACCTGACGAGACGCGGCGGCGTTCAAGCCGAGTACACGGTCGCGCGGCTTGGCGAGGACCACTATTACCTCATCTCGACGCCGCGGGCGGAGCGTTGGAATCTCGACGATCTGACCCGGCTCTTGCCCGCCGATGGATCGGTGACGCTCAGGAACGTCACCAACGAGCGCGGCTGCTTGACGGTCGTCGGCCCCAAGGCGCGAGACGTGCTGCAGCAGCTCACGCAGATCGACCTCGGCAATGAGCGGTTCCCGTGGTTCGCGGTGAGATCGGGTACCGTCGATTTCGCGTCCGATGTCCGGATGTTTCGCGTGAACTACGAAGGGGAGTTGGGCTGGGAGCTGTATCATCCTATCGGCTATCAGCGCTCGTTGCTGACGGCGATCCTCGAGGCGGGCGCCGCACACGGCATTCGGCCGATCGGATTCTACGCGCTCGAGTCGCTGCGCCTCGAAAAGTCTTATCGGGCCATGTTCCGGGACATGAACCCGGAATTGACGGCGTGGGAAAGCAGCCTCGACCGGTTCATCGACCTCAAGAAGCCGGACTTCATCGGCAAAGAGGCGTTGCTCGCGCAGCAGCGGGCGGGGATTCCCCGGCGCACCGTGACGATCAAGGTCGCGACCGACGACGCAAGTCTCGTCATGCACGAGGGCATCTATCACCAGGGCAAGCTCGTTGGGCGCGTGACCTCGGGCGGGTACTCGTACACGTACGGCTACGACCTGGCGATCGCTCTCCTGCCGAAGGAGTTGTGCGCCGTCGGTACCAAACTGACGGTTCCGATCTTGGGCGAGCACCGCGAGGCCGAGGTGATCGCTGAATCGCCCTACGATCCGACCGGCAGTCGCGGACGCATGTAAACAAGCGACCTCCCGTCGCGTGTGCCGGCGGCGCTCGGCACAGCCTCAGTAAAGCGGAGCGCGGCGGGCGGTTGGCCGGCGCAGTCAAAGCCACCCGCAATTTCGTCGCGCTTCCTACGTCCCTACTTCGCAAGAACCGCAAACCCTTCGCCTTTGAAGATGTCGGCGGCTTTGGGCGAAGCGAGGCAGGTCAGAAACGCCGCCGTGTTCGCATCCTTCGAGACTGCTGTCTGCGCCACCGGGTAGACGATTGCTGGATGGCTGTCGGGCGGGAACGTCCCGATGACCTTCACCTTCGCCTCCGAATTGGCATCCGTCGTGTAGACGATGCCGGCTGCCACCTCACCGGTGGCGACGAGCGACAGTGCCGCGCGCACGTTCTCGGCCTGCGCGACCTTGTCCTTGACCTTTTCCCAGACGCCGAGCTTTTCGAGCGCGGCCTTGCCGTATTTGCCGGCGGGTACTGAGTCGACGTTCGCCATGGCGAGCTTACCGTCGCCGACCAGACCGGAGAGGTCGAAGTCCTGGCCGATCGTGGCCGTCGTTGTCGAGGCGGCCGGAACCACCAGCACGATGTCGTTGCCGAGCAGCTGCCTCTCGGTGTCCGCTTTGATGAGCTGCTTAACGGAGAGCTTCGTCATCCAGTCGAGATCGGCGGAGAAGAAGACGTCGGCTGGGGCGCCTTCCTCGATCTGCTTGGCGAGCGCCGGGGTGGCGGCATAGGAGATCGTCGCCTGCTCGCCGACATCTGCCTCACAGGCGGTGTTCACTTTGTCGAGCGCGTTCTTGAGGCTCGCGGCGGCGAACACGAGCACTTGGCTATCGTCGGCACGTGCCGGCTGCGTGGCCCACGTCGCTGTCCCCAAGGCGAGCGTTGCAGCCGCAGCTACGCGCCCCAACACCTTCAGACCCGTCTGCATCTCGAGCCTCTTCGATAGTCAACCGTTCAAGGATCTCACACGTCGTGATATCTGTTCGGATATAACGATGCCGCATGGCCAATGTCAATGAGAGGGATAGCGAGCCCACCGCGTTGCCTATCGACGCCTGTAGGTCTACTTCCACAGACATCGCCCCTCGCTCGCCAGGAGATCCTGATCGTGCCCGCGTCGCCAAGAGCATCCCCCTCGCCCGATCATCCGCTGAACGACATGGCGTCCGTGCGGGCCGAGATCGATGCTATCGATGTCGAGCTTGTTGCCTTGCTGCACCGTCGATTTATCGCCATCCGGCGCGCGGCCGACCTCAAGGAAAAGCCATCGGACTCGCTCGTGCCCTGGCGGGTCGAGCAGGTCTTGGACAACATCCGAAACGCCGCTGTTCGGGCCGACTTCGACGTCGCGACCGCTGAGCGGATCTGGCGGCACATGATGAGCGAATGCATCGAGCTCGAGCGGCGGCTGATCGCGGAGCGCGTCGCTCCGCCATGATGCCCGTGCGAGACGGGCGTTAAAGCTCGCTCTCAGCAGAGACGCCCTTCGCGGCGCTAAGGACAGCGGCTACGGATCGGAAGGCGGCATCGAAGAATGGATGCCGGCCTCGTCACGAAGTACGTCCATGAGCACACGACGAGGCCGAGCTCGTGCGCACCTGAGCTCGACGCCGTCCGGCTTGCACTAGCGCGAGCCTCGGTCGAGGCGGAACACAGGCAAGGGCGGTAGATCGTTTCGCGCGCGCCATGCCACTTGAACGCGATCGCCGATCGAAGCGTTCTCGCCTTCGATATTCGTGAGCAAGCGCGGACCTTCGTCGAGATCGACGAGCGCCAGAAGATAGGGCGGCGGCAGCTCGTCCGTCACCGGCAGACGGATCGTCGTCAAGGAATAGATCGTGCCCGAGCCTGAAACTTCGGCCCAGGCGAGGGATGTTGCTTCGCAGGCCAGACAGAACGGTCGCGGATAGAACTGGTGATGCCCGCAGGACTTGCACTTCTGCACCATCAGTTTCCGTTCGAGGCACGCCTGCCAGAACGGCTCGGTGGTCGGATCGGCGATGCCCTGATCGCTCAGGCTCTGCTGCGCTGGTTTACTCACGGGCAAGCACCACTGTTGATGCGGTTGAAAAGGCGAGGCCGCCGGTGCCGTGGGCAACAGCGATCTCGGCATCCTTGACCTGACGTGCGCCTGCCTCGTGCCTGAGCTGCCGGACCGCCTCGATCAGCAGCAGGATGCCGAGCGCACCCGGATGGTTGTAGGACAGCCCGCCGCCGGAGGTGAGTGCGGGCAACGAGCCACCGGGTGCCAATCGGCCCTCGGCGATGAAATCACCCGCCTCGCCTTTCTTGCAGAAGCCGAGATCTTCCAGATAGAGCAGAACGGCGTGAGTGAAGTTGTCGTAGGGCTCGAGAACGTCGACATCGGACGGCGTGATCCCGGCCATCCCGAACGCCTCGCGGCCGGAGACGACGCCTGGCGTCACCGTCAGATCGGGACACTGTGCGACATGCCACTGGCAGTGACTTTCGCCAGCGCCCAGAACGCGCACAGGTTTCTTTCGCGCATCACGCGCCCGCTCCTTGCTCGTCACGATGACGACGCCGCCGCCATCGGTTACGAGACAGCAATCCACCTTGCGCAACGGATCGCACAGCATCGGCGAGGCCATGGCCTCATCAAGCGTCAGCGGCTCGCGTGACCAGGCTTTCGGGTTGAGCCCGGCCCATTTGCGCGCCGTCACGGCGACGTGTGCCAGATGCTCGAGTGTGGTGCCGTATTGATGCATGTGCCGCGCCGCACTCAGCGCGTAATGCCCGATCGGGAAATGGATGCCGAACGGGGCCTCGAATTGCGCGGCGAGATTTCCGTCGGTCGGCGAGATCGCGCGCTTGCGATTGCGGCGGCTGCGCTGGCGGGAAGCGTAGCCGACGAGCGCGACCTCGCACCGGCCGGCAGCAATGGCGAGCATCGCGTGATGAATGAAGAACTCGAAGGACGCGCCGCCCATGTCGGAGGACTCGGCATAGCGCGGCCGGATGCCCATGTATTCGCCGACTTGGACCGACCCCTCCTCCCCCATGTAGTTGGTGAAGACGGCGTCGACATCCTTGAACCGGAGCCCGGCCTCGTCGAGCGCCTCCTTGGCGGCCAGTGCCACCATCGACATCTCGCTCTGATCGACGACCTTGCCGAGCGGCGTTTCGGCGGCGCCGCTGATATAGACTGGAGTCGCTCCGAGACCATGGCTCATCTGGGATTCCCGGCAATCTGACCGCCGACCGATCGTATCGGACTATTGAAAAAGTATGATATCCTGACATTCCTCGTGTCAATCGGAAGCGGCTCGTCTCTTGGCATGGCGGCTGTGCCATGCCATCGGATGGATGAAGTGACATCACGAGACCAGCGATGACCAAGATCGAGCGTAAGCCGGCGCCTGGCGATCGGCGCACACCCTCCCGCAAAGCGCGGGCTGCCGCCAATATCTGCCTTCTCCATCCCCATGATCTCGATGCGCACACCGCCGATGCGGACCGCAAGCGCTTCCGCCAGCTCCCCCCCGAGATCGGCCGCCGGCTGCGGGAGATCCGGCTTCGCAAGAACATGACCTTGAGCGAGATCGAAGCCTTGTCGGGCGTCTCGAAGTCGATGCTCTCACAGATCGAGCGCGGCAAGGTGAATCCGACATTCGCGCGCGTTTGGCATTTGACCCGCTCGCTCGGCGTCGGGGTCGCGGAGCTCTTGGGCGAAGTGTCCTCGCACATCGAGGAGACGCGCCAGTTCGAGCACGTGAAGGTTTTCCGGACGCCGACGATCACCTCGTCCGACGGCCTCTGCACAACCAAGATCCTCAACCCCGTCCGCTTCCAGCTGCCCTTCGAATGGTACGAGATGACGCTGAAGCGGGGCGGTTCACTGCGGGCCAATGCGCATGGCAACGGCGCCTGGGAGCACATAACGGTCGCAACCGGCCGGGTCATCGTCGAGATCGGCGACAAGGAGGTCACGCTCGCGGAGGGCGAGACCGTGCGCTACTCCGCCGAGCAGCCGCATGGCGTGCGGAACGACTACGCCGGTGTCTCCAAGGTGTTTCTCGTGCTCGTCGCCTCGAGCGAGCTTGCCGCCAAAGGCATACCGTTCGGACCCGCCGAGGTCGCGTAGCGCCGTTCAGACCATAAGCCGGCTCAGCGCGAACGGTGCGAGGTCGTAGGCCGGGCCGTCGCCACTCAGGGCCGACGCGAGCAAGCTGCCACTGTAGGCGCCGACGAGATTGCCGAAGAAGTGACCGGCGTTGATCGAGAGCCCCTCGATGCCGGGCTTCGGATCGATGACCGGAAGGCCATCCTTGGGTTGCGCGACGATGCCGGCCCAACACGTCTCGAGCGGTAGCCCGGCGAGCGCCGGGATCGTCTCGGGCAGGATCGCGGCTGCCATGGCCTGGCCCTTGACCGTCGCCTGATCATGGGCCGGCGCGGTCGTGAACGCGCAGCCAAAGCGAATGCGGCCGTCGGCGCATTTCACGATCTGCTCGGTGAACTCGAGTGGCGGGCCGCCTTCCTCCGAAGGATGTCGCGTCAGCTCCGCGACGCCGGCGGCATCGACCCCCTTGGGCGTGAAGAAACGAAACAGCGCCTGCCCACAAATCACCGGACCGATGGCGAGGTCGGTCGGGGACGTTGCCGCCGCCTCGAAGCGGTAGATGTCCCAGGGCGGCATCTCGAGGCCGGCGCCCAAGAGCAGCGATCGTGTCCCAGGACCGGTGGCGAGCACCACGTGCGCCGCATCGATCTCCTCGCCGCTCGACAGCACGACGCCACGGCAAGCGCCACCCGCGATCTTCAATCGTTCGACAGGAGCGGAGGCCCGCACCTCGGCGCCCTGCTCGACGGCGCGCGCAACGAGGAGTGCCACCAGAGCCGGCGTATCCTGATAAGCATCAAGAGAATTGTACACCGCGCCGCGCACCTTTGGGCCGAAGGCGGGACAGAGCGAGAGCAATTGCGCGCGGCCGACATGCTCGACCATGAGCCCCGCCGCACGCCGGTCGGCGGTGAACGCCTCTGCCACTGGAGCGAGCCGCTCGTCGCGATAGACGATGAGACCTCCCGAGGCGCGGAAGCCGAAGCCACCGGCCTCATCGGTCAGCGTATCGGCGAAGCGGCGCCCGGCCAGCGCAAAGTCCATCGGGACGCCGGCCGATTTGGTCTGCAGCCACAAGAATCCCGGATTGCGGCCGGAGGCACCGAACGCCGGCCGCTCCGCATCGAGAAGGAGCACACGATGGCCGCGGCGGGCGAGATAGTAGGCGGTCGCCGCGCCTGCGATGCCGGCCCCGGCGACCAGGACATCGTGACCGTGGGCCTTCACGTCGCGAAACTCTCGACGGCGACCTCAGCCGTCCCGGTGACGACGGCGGCCCCGCCGTCACGGAGGAGCTCGAGCACAACCTCGGCGCGCGGCGTACCGTCGGGAGCCGAGAACGTGCGCGTGATGTGACCGGAGGGCACGAGCACGTCGCCCGGCCAGACGCGGTCCGTAAAGCGCACCTTGAAGCGACGGACGGCCCCTGGTCCGAACCACGCCGACACGAACGATCCGAGCAGGCCGGCCGACAACATGCCGTGGGCCATGACGCTCGGCAGGCCGGCTGCCTTTGCGAACGCGGGATCATGGTGCAGCGGATTGAAATCGCCAGACGCGCCAGCGTAGCGCACGATGTCGGTCATCGTGATCGGCCCGAAGCGGAGAGCTGGGGGCGCTGGCAGGGTCACGGTGCACCTGCCGTCTCGATCGCCGTCGAGCGCTCGTAGCCGATGAGGGCGCCCGTCGCCTCCTCGCTCATCTCGATCTCCGAGACGACGATGCGCATCTCGCCGCCACGTTTGCCGCGCTTCACCGTGTCTGAAGCGATTCGCGCCCGGCAGCGCACGCGGTCCCCCACTTTGAGCGGCCGCAGATATTCGTATTCCTGCTCGCCGTGGACCGTGCGTGAGCGGTCGAGCTTCAGGATCTCGACGATCATCTTCTCGATGAAGCTCGCGTTGAGCACAACGGGAAAGGTCACCGGCGGCACCGGAGGCTCGGATGCAGCACCTGGATCGCAGACGGCCGACGCGAACTCGCGCGCCTTGCCCCATTCGACCGGATGCACCCACTCGGCGAGAACATCGCTCATGAGGCCAGCCCCTTGGCGACGCCGCCCCGGCGTGTGGTCAAGTACAGTAACCCGAGCGCCAGCAGATTGAAGGCAATGAGCAGCGTCGCCACCGCCGTGATCGTCGGATTGATCTGCATGATGAGCTCGTTGAACATGCGCTTGGGAATCGTCAGGTAGGTGCCGGCGACGAACAACGTCACGACGACCTCGTCGAACGAGATGACGAAAGCAAAGATCCAGGCGGCGACCGCACTCGGCACGAGATTGGGGAGCACGATCTGCAGAAGCACCCGCGTCTTCGATGCTCCAAGCGTCATCGCCACCTGCTCTATGCGCTCGTCGAAGCTCTTGATCGCCACCTGCATGATGAGCACGACGTAAGGGATCACCAGGATCGTATGCGCCATGATGAGACCGAAGAACGTGCCATGGAGTCCGGTCTTGGCGAAGAAGATGAACAGCGCGACCGCCGTGATGATCGACGGCAGGATCATCGGCGCCATGAAGTTGCTGTCCAGGAGTCTCCTGCCCGGCACGCGGCCGCGCAAGAGCCCGTAGGCCGCCAGCGTGCCGAGCACGAGCGCAATCGTGCTCGAGGTCGTGGCCAGGATCAGCGAGTTGATGCCGGCCTTCTGCCAGACCTCGGTCGTGAAGAAAGCCTCATACCAGCGTAGCGACAGCCCAGGCGGCGGAAACTCGAGCGACTTGGCGCTCGAAAACGACATCGGCACGACGATGAGGATCGGCAGGCACAGAAACAGCAGCGTGGCGATGGCGATAAAGCTCAGCCAGCCGGGATTGCCGGGTGGCGGGCCATGCTCGGAAGCCGGGGTTGCTGCCATGGCTCAGCTTCGCTCCCGCAGCCGCTGATAGAAAGCGAACAGGAACAAGGTGAGACCCAGCAGCACGACGGCATTGACGGCCGCCATCTCCCAACGCGCGAAACGGTTGATGAGCAGGTCCATCATATTGGCGATCATCTGCACGCGACCGCCCCCAAGGATGGCCGGCGTGATGTAGAAGCCGAGCGAGAGAATGAAGACGAGCACCATGGCCGCTGCCAAGGCAGGCACCGTCAGCGGAAAGAACACGCGCCAGAAGATCTGCATCCTCGAGGCGCCGAGCGTCTCGGCGACGTGCATCAGCCGCTGGTCGACCCGGCGCATGGCGGCCGAGAGCGGCAGGATCAGAAACGGCAGCAGCACGTTCACCATGCCGAGCAGCACGCCGTATTCGTTGTAGAGGAACTCGACCGGCTTCGTGGTCACGCCCGTTGCTTGCAGCCAGCGATTGACGATCCCCCCGTTGCCGAGAATGACGATCCAGGCATAGGTGCGCACGAGGATCGAGACCCAAAAGGTGGTGACGACGATGCCGAGCACCAGCATCTGCCGGTTCGCGGGCAGGCGCGAAATCCAATAGGCGAGCGGATAGCCGAGCAACGCGCAGAGGACCGTGACCTCGACCGCGATCAGCATCGTCCGCCAGATGATCGTCAGGAAGTACCCGGCCTCGATGAACTCGCTGTAGTTCTTGGTCGTCCAATCACCTGTCTCTGGATTGGTGAAGCTCCAGAGCGCGGTCGCAACCAGGGGAACGTTGAAGACGGCGATCACCAGCAGCAGAAGCGGCAGGATGAACAGCACATAGTCCCACCGGCTCTCGCGGCGGGCTGCCGGCGCCCCGGTCGACGGACTGGCTGTGACGTCGGACATCGACGAACCTGCGGCAGGTGCGGGAATGGAACGTCGCAGAGGCGGCACTGGCCGCCTCTGCACTCGCTTGCGCGCTTACTGCTTCAGCATGAACTCGTTCCAGCGCTTCTCGATGTCGGCGGCGTTCTTGAACGCCCATTCGCCGTTCGGAATCCACTGAAGTTTCTTGTTCTCGCTGTAGGTCGGGAACTCACCGAGCTTCTCCTTGGGCAGCTTCGCCTCGAGATCCGGGCTCGGTCCGGGATAGGAGATGTACTGGGCGACGCAGGCCTGCTTGTCGACGTTGGTCTGGTCGTGGAACCACGTCCAGAGGGCCTTCTTCTGCTCATCCGTCGCGCCTTTGGCCACGACGAACCAGGACACGTCGAGCATGCCGTCCTGCCAGTTCACCTTGATGCCGGGCTTGCCGACCACGCGGCCCGACCAGGAAATGGCGTACTGCACCTCGTTGTCGGCCAAGAGTTGCGGCGGCTGGGCACCGGCCTCCCACCAGATCGTGTCGCCCTTGATCTTGTCCAGAACGGCGAACGCCTTGTCGAGATCGATGCCGTCCTTGGCGACGCTGGCGGCGGTCTGACCGCCGGCCATGGCCGCGAAGGGGAGAACATAGTCAGGATACTTCGGCAGGCCGCGCTTGCCGGGGAAGTTCGCGGTGTCGAAGAAGTCCACCCAGTTCGTCGGCGCCTTCGCATCCTCGCGATAGGCCATGATGGTCGAGAAGTAGGACGAGCCGAAGCCGTACTCGTTCTTGGCCTCGTCGAACATCGGCTCCGGATTGACGGCGGCCCAATCGATCTTCTCGATCAGACCTTCCGCGACCATGCGCGCCATCTCGGTCGTGGAGGCATCCGAGGCGACGTTGACGACGGCTCCGGCTTTCACTTGGGCCGCCATCTTCGCGTAGCCGCCGGGCGTCTCGACGACGACCTTGATATCCTTCTCCTTCGCCATCGGCTCGTCGATGCACTTTGCGACCGCATCGCCCCACTGACCGCCGGCATGCATGACGTTCAAGTCTGCGGCGGACGCTCCCCACGAGAAGACGGCCAAGGCCGCTCCCGTGAAAAGTGCGGCCGTCTTGGCTTTCAAACCAGACATCAGCGCTTCCTCCACGTTGCCGTCCCGCCCGATGCGGGACATCCAGCCCTTCGAAGGGGCCATTCTCTTCTCGTCACCCACGCCTCGCGCACGCTTTCAGGCTTCTCCCGGTAGCAGCCAGACACGATCTGGCTCCCACTCGAGAGCGACGTGGGCACCTTCCGGAAGCTTGGACCGCGACCCCGGAACATGCGCGATGAGCTCGAAACCACTGTCGAGAGTGACCGCATAGCGGACGCTCTCGCCGAAAAACACCGACTCGCGGACCTTGCCCGACACCAGACCGCCACCGCCGCCGTTGACGATGCCGACGTCCTCGGGACGGAGCACGCCGCAGACGGCACCAGCCGTGGAGCGACTTGGCCCGCAGGCGAGTGCATCGCCGCTCTTGAGACGGATCACGGCAGTGCTGCCTTGAGTCTCGAGCTCGCCTTCGAGGAAGTTCGCAAGTCCGAGGAACCCGGCGACGAAGCGGTTGCGAGGCTGGTGATACGCCGTGAAGGGCGTATCGATCTGCTGCACGCGCCCCTGGTCGAGCACGACGATACGATCGGACAAGGAGAGCGCCTCGTCCTGGTCGTGCGTCACCATCAGGGTGGTGATGCCGAGCCGCCGCTGCAGGCTGTGGATTTCGGCGCGGACGTCCTCGCGCAACTTGCGATCGAGGGCGGCGAGCGGCTCGTCGAGCAAAAGGATATCGGGCTTGAAGACGATCGCGCGGGCGAGCGCCACGCGCTGTTGCTGGCCGCCGGAAAGCTGACTGGGCTTGCGCTGGCCGTAGTCTTCCAACCGCACGAGCGCGAGCGCCTCCTTGACGCGCGCAGCGATTTCCGGCTTCGCCACACGACGCACGCGCAGCGGGAACGCCACGTTGTCGGCGACCGTCATGTGGGGGAACAGCGCGTAGCTCTGGAAGACGAGGCCGACATTGCGGTCGGCGGCCTTCAGGTTCGTCACGTCCCGGCCGCCGATCTTGATCGCGCCCGAGGTTGGCCCCGCGATGCCGGCGATGAGCGACAGCATCGTCGTCTTGCCCGAGCCGGACGGACCCAAGATCGTCGCGAACTCGCCAGTCTCGACGCGCAAGCTCACGCCATCGACGGCGCGAACGTCGCCATAGTGCTTCGAGACATCGGCAAATTCGACCGTCGTCATGAACCGAAATCGCTCCTTCTCAAGAAGACCTTGCCGGCGCGAGCCTGATGCCGGCGCGTTCGGCCATGCGCCGCGCCGAGGCCTGGGCCTGCGCGTAGACTGCCGCCTCGTCGAGCCGTGTCAGATGGCCTTTGCGGACCACGATCTCGCCGTTGCAGATCACCGTGTCGACCGACTTGGTTCGGCTCACCAGCATGAGCTGGCGTACCACATCGACGTTGGGTTGCGCGTCCGGGAGATCATTCGTGCGGATCACGATGTCGGCGCGTTTGCCGGCCTCGAGGCTGCCGAGCTCGGCGGAAGCCCCCATCGCATGCGCGCCACCGAGGGTGAACATCTCGAGTAGCGCATCCGAGGAGACGAAGTCGTTCCATTCGCGGCTGACGAGATAGGCGATGAAGCCGAGCTCTCCGAACGCCCAGACCTTAGCGACGTCGGTGCCGAAGGCGATCGGTGTGCCGCGCCGATGGAGGGCTGGAAACCGGCTCCGCCCTTGCTGGGCGATGCCGTAGTACATGAAATTGCCCGGATGCCAGACGAGCCCCATCCCGCTTTGGGCGATCGCCTCGACCTCGGCATCCTCCAGCACGTTCATGTGCGTGAAGATGACGTTCGGCCCGAGAACGCCCGACTCGGCCCATTGCACGAGAGCGGGCTTGCCAAAGCGGCCTTTGTCGTAGGCCGCATCGCTCGCCATCAAGTTCTGATGTTGATGGAATACGGCGCCGCTCTTGTCGGCGATGCGCTTGGCCTCCTGTGTCAGCTCGATGCTCGCGCTGCCGAGGCCATAGATTCCGACATGGGCGCGAACCAGTCCGTCGCCGCCATTGCCGCGCTTCTTGACCTCCGCGCCGAGGAGATCGCGCGCTCGCTTGGCATCGCATGGCGCGCGAGGAATCTCCGCCGCCATCGGCTCCCCACCGACGATGTCCCAGAGCATGCAGTCGCTGACCGAGACCCGGATGCCGACCGCCTCCGCCGCCTCGGCGACTCCGTCACTCGAGAAAGCCGTGGCGGCCTCGACGTAGCCGGTGAAACCATTCTTCACGAGCTCGACGGAGGCCATGAGCGCGCTCGCATGCTCGTCCTCATCCGTCAGCGCATTGATCCAGCGGATGAACACGCCGGGTCCGCCACCGCCCTCCGACGTCGGCGGATTAGGATTGTCGGTGATCGAGCCGCGCGAAAGATGCAGACCGGCATGGTAGTGACCGTCGATCATGCCGGGATGGACCGGTGCGCCCTGTGCATCGATCTTGCGGTGCGCGCGATAGCGGGCCTCGATGTCGCGTGTCGGCCCGACAGCCAGAATGCGCGTGCCGGCGATGGCGATCGCGCCGTCGAGGTGAACGGTGCGTTTGGCATCCATCGTCAGGACGTGGCCGTTGCGGACGATCAGATCGCAGGTCGCGGGTTGCTTGCCGGTCATGATACGAAAACCCCTGACAGCCTCGTTTCAGCTCTTCACTTTGCCTGTCTCGCGATCCCATGCCCCCTGGCGGAGATCCTGCTTGGCTTCGATGAGCGATTTCTTCTGCACCCGCATCGATGGCGTGCGCTCGAAGTCGGTGAGCTGGTACTCGATGAAGCGCGGGATCTTGTAAGCGGCGAGATTGGACTTGCAGAACGCGATGATTTCCTCGGGTGGGACCGTATCCGGCGTCTCACCCGCCTTGAGCTGGACGTAGACCTTGACCTCCTCGCCGCGCAGCTCGTCGGGCACCGGCAGCACGGCGACCTCGAGCACCTTCGGATGCGAGCGCAGAACCGCTTCGACCTCGGCGGCCGAGATGTTCTCGCCCATGCGGCGGATGATCTCCTTCTTGCGGCCGACAAAGTAGAGCAACCCGCGCTCATCGCGCCGGGCGACGTCGCCCGAATGATACCAGCCGCCGCGATTGGCTTCCGCCGTCACCTCGGGCCGGTTGAGATAGCCTTTGTAGAGATCGGGACCGCCGATCAGGCATTCGCCCGCCTCGCCCAACGGCACGTCCTTGTCGTTGTCGTCGACGAGCCGTACGAACACGCCCGGCGGCTCGGTGCCCATGGTGCCCGATCCGACGAGCTCGTCGGCCAAGTGATGCGGCACGCGGCTCATGACGCCGCCTTCGGTCGAGCCATACTGATTGTGCCAATGGAAGCCGTAGCGCTTGATCATCTCGACGTGCAGCTCTTTCGGCAACCCGGCATGGATGGCGAGACGGATACGGTGATCGCGCTCGGCTGGACCGGGGTCGCCCTTCATCAGGAGAGCCGGGATCGAGGCGATCGAGAGGATTTCCGTTGCGTCGTACGTGTTGACGACCTCCCAGAAGCGCGAGACCGAGAATTTGCGCATGGCGACCATCGTGCCGCGCGTGGCGAGCGAGGTCAGCAGCTGGATCGCGGGATCGGCATAGTAGAACGGCAAGCAGCAGAGTTGTCTGTCCTGCCAGCCGCGCCGGAACATTCGTGTGTCGAGATCGATGACCCGCAACCACCAGCCGTGATGCAGCATGCAACCCTTGGGCGCGCCCGTCGTGCCCGAGGTGTAGTAGACGGTGATGATGTCCTCGCGCTGGCAGTCGACCTTGCCGAAATCCATCGGCTCGGCCTTCGTCTCATAGGCCTCGAGGCCACGCGGCTCGACGCCATCGACGACGATGACGTGAGCGAGCTTTTCCGAGCGCGCGCGTACCTCCTCGATGATCGGCTTCTGCGGCACGCCGCAAATCACGACCACCGGCTGCGCGTCGGCGACGATGTGGCCGGCATCGAAGCTCTGCGCCATCGGCGCGATCGAGACGAGCGTGCCGCGATTGGCGATGATGCCGAAGAGCGCGATCATGAACTCGACGCGGTTGTCGAGCATCACGCAGACGTTGTCGCCGGCCTTGACTTTGCCCTTGAGGTAACCCGCAAACCGCTGGCAGCGATCGAGGAATTCCTTGCGCGTGATCGTCAGCCCGTCCTCGACGATGATGACGGGACGGTAGGGATCCTCGAGGCATCCCTTGTGCACGATCTCGATCGTCGTCTGATGCGGAACGGCGCTCCACATCGGCGGCACGTTCTCGTGTTTGACCCAGTTGGCGGGCCGGGTCGATGACTTGTAGCCGTCCAAGGCTGTTGCGCTTGGGCTCGTCATGCCTTGATCTCCGCAAAGCCGTTCTTGATGACGACGTGGCCGTCGCGATCGATGGTCTCGAAGGAGACGGTCTGACCGCCGCCGCTGGCCTTTGCTGCCGTCAGCCGCGTCGTGAGGGTCTGGCCAGGCTGCATCAGAACAGGATGTGAGAAGCGTGCACCGAGCCTGAGCAGGCGGCGCACATCTCCGCCACATGCGTCGTCGACGATCGGGCGTGCAGCAAACGCAAGTGTGCACATGCCGTGGACGATCGGCGCCGGGAAGCCGAGCTTGGCCGCCGCTTCCGTCTCGATCGTGTAGGGCGAGTAATCACGCGCAGCATCCGCGTAGCGCAGCGTCTGATCGGCAGTCAGACTATGCGTGACGGTCGACGTCGTGCCACCATCGACTTTGGCGGGAGGCTTCGGTGCCCCCTCACCCGCGGCTTCGCCGCCCTTCTCGGACGGCAGCAGCACCGTCGAGTATTGCGAGGACACGGCCTTCCCGTCGTGGGTCTTGACGTCGGAGCGGATGATGAGCGTCGCACCCGCCTTCGTTGCACTCATGCCGATGAGCTTGGAGACGCTGAACAGTCGCATCCCCGGCTCGATCGGCCGCTCGAAATGGAAATCGTGCTCCCCGTGCATCCCGAAGCCGGGGCTGACCGACCGCAGCACCTCGACCATGCTCTGCATCACCGGCACATGATGGAATACCGGCGAGGCGACTTTGCCGGCGAGGTGCGCCGCGTTCGTATCGTCGAGGGCGCGGGCAAACTGCGCGATCCGCGCCGTATTCGTGCGAAACTCCTCGCTGTCGCGGGTGAACCCGATCTTGCTCGTGTCGATGCTCACGGTGCCTCCCTTACAGACCCAAACCATCGACGAAATCGCCCAAGCCCGCGGGCTTCGGCAGCTTGCCCCTCAGCGCCTGATCGAGCGCGTCGGTCGTCCATTGTCCGGTGGTGCGCACATCGACGGCGATGCTCGAGGGAGCGATCACCTCCACGCGGTCGCCGTAGGCCTGAAAGACCTGATTGGTCGCCGGGCAGTCGGCGCGGGCGAGCCAGGCGATCAGCGGGGAGACGTTCGCCGGATCGAAGACGTCGAACACGCCGGGCGGCGGCGCTTTCAAGCTCGTCTCGATGCGCGTGCGGGCGGATGGCGACACCGCGTTCGAGCGCACGCCGTACTTGGCCCCCTCGATGGCGATCACGCGCGACAGACCGACGACTCCGAGCTTGGCGGACGCATAGTTCGCCTGGCCGAAATTGCCGACAAGCCCGGATAGCGAGGTCGTGTGGATGACCGAGGCTTCAGCAGGCTTGCCGGCCTTGCTCTGGTCCCGCCAGTAGGCCATCGCATGCCGCGAGGGTGCCGCGTGCCCCTTCAAGTGGACGCGGATCACCGCATCCCACTCCGCTTCGCTCATGTTGGCGAGCATACGGTCGCGCAGAATGCCGGCATTGTTGACGAGAATGTGCAGGCCGCCGAAGCTCTCGACGGCTTGGCGGATCATCGAGGCCGCCTGCTCCCAATCACCAACGTCGTGACCGCTCACGCCAGCGCGCCCGCCCATCGTCTCGATCTCGCGGACGACCTCTTGAGCGGGCGTCGGATCCTGTCCAGCGCCGTGCAGATCGCCGCCGAGGTCGTTGACGAGAACAGCCGCGCCCTCGCGCGCCAACATCAGCGCGTGCGCCCGGCCGAGCCCCCGGCCGCCACCCGTGACGATCGCGACGCGTCCCGCAAGGCTTTGCGATCCCATCCCGAGCCCTCGATTACTCCGCAGACACTGGCCCGACGGCGGCCCGCGCTGCAGAAAGCTTCCTCCACGTGCACGGCCGATTTTTCGGCTCGCGCTATTTTTTCATTATCTTGTACATTGGGCGGATGACGCGTCAAGCACAGACAAGAGCCGCGAGGGCAGACATGACGAGCACGCAAGGGACCATCCGCATCCGCCCTGCCGTCGCGGCCGACGAGCCAAGATGGCGCGCGCTGTGGGCGGACTTCGTGGCTCTCGATACCGAAAAATGTCCGGGTGAGGCGACGGACTTCATTTGGCGCAATGCGCTCGACGCCGCGCATCCGATGAAGTTGCTGATGGCGGAGCTCGCGGGTGGCGTCGCGGGATTTCTGCTCTACACGACGCACGACTTCTCCCGCTCGGTGCGCCCGGTCTGCTATCTGCTCGACTTCTATACGGCGCCGGAGGTGCGCGGACGCGGGCTCGGACGCGCGCTGATCCAGCATCTGAGCGAGACCGGACGCGCGAGCGGTTGGCTCAAGATCTACTGGATGACGCAAGCCGACAATGCCGACGCACGCCGTCTCTATGACAAGTTCGGCACGACCTCGCCGTTGATCCGCTACGACATGCACCTGAACGGCTACGAGACTTGATACAGGTTCAAGGTTCCTCGATGCCTTGGCGTTTCGCCCAATCGACGGGATAGAGGGCGTAGAAGTAGGCGCAGCGGCCCTTGGAGGCGTCGTAGGTCAGCGTCGTGCCGTTCGGCAGCCAGACGATATCGCCGGGCCGGCAGGTCCAGCGCTCTCCATTGATCTCGATCCCCATCTCGCCCTCGTGGATGAACAGCACCTCGTCGTAGGTGACGGTCCATGAGATCGAGACGTTGTCCAGAACCTCTATCCCAGCGCCGATGTGATCGCTGTTGGTCGCGTTGATCAGGCGGGCGATGGTGGTGTTGCCCGTTGTTGTCTTGGCGGTCGTCCAGAGGCGGCTGCCAGCTTTGAAGATGCTTGCCTTGCGTCGAACGATCATCTCTCACTCCTACTGCCCGCCCTCACGTCGTCGACACGCCGCCAGGCGCCATGCGCGCAAAGAAACGCGTGACGGGGCCGGGCCGTCGCCCCCGATAGCCGAGGGCATCGTCGCGCCGGACCGCCGCTCGAACGGCTACAGCACCGGCGGTTCGGAACGGCTCCGGCGGCATCCAGCGCTCGGGTGCCCGGACGAGCCCGCAGTCGGACCATTCGTCCTTCACCCCGAGCACGAGCGAGGCGAGGATTCGCCCGGCCAGCGGCGAGGTGGCGATGCCGTTACCCGAGAAGCCGTAGCCGAAGAATACGTTCGGCGATCCCGGCAACGCGCCGAACAACGGCAACCCGCTGCGCGTGCGATCGATCGGGCCATACCAGCTGTCGGCGAAGGGGACGGCACCGAGGCGCTCGTTGGCACGCGCATAGAAGGCGTGCATCTCCGCTTCCCGTGGCGAGCGGCCCTCGAAGCGCACGCCGTCGAAGGAGCCGATGCCGAGCCGTCCGCCGGTGACGCCGCCGCTCAACCGGCCGTCGGGCGTCGGGCGAAAGCCCGTAACGAAGGTCTGCGAGTCC
>JAXMDB010000004.1:0-450187 GCA_046348995.1 Hyphomicrobiaceae bacterium | reverse complement strand
TCGCCAGGTTGCAAAGCATTGATGATCGAGAGGACCGGAACACGTACGCGTTGGGATGAGACGTCGTTAACGCCGCGGCCTGCGGTAGAATTCTCCTTGCATCTCCTGCCCTTTACCCCTAATGCGCACGCCATCACGAATGGCCACGCTCGCGGGCCGTTTTTTCCGCTTATTCGGGAGGATACGACCCATGGCCAAATGGCCCAAGCATGCCGAGATCACCGGGCCCATTGTCATGGTGGGCTTCGGCTCCATCGGCCGTGGCACGCTGCCGCTCATCGAGCGCCATTTCAAGTACGACAAGTCGCGCTTCGTCGTCATCGATCCCGACGATCGCGATCGCGACATTCTCGACAAGCACGGCATCAAGTTCATCAAAGAGAGCCTGACGAAGGCCAACTACAAGAAGATACTGAAGCCGCTGCTGACGGCGGGCGGCGGCCAGGGCTTCTGCGTCAACCTCTCGGTCGACACCTCCTCGATCGACATCATGGGCTTCTGCCGCGAGATCGGTGCGCTCTACATCGACACCGTGATCGAGCCGTGGACCGGCTTCTACTACAACACGAAGGCGAGCCCGGCTTCGCGCTCGAACTACATGCTGCGCGAAGCGGTCATGGCGGAGCGGGCCAAGAACCCCGGCGGGCCGACGGCGGTCTCCTGCTGCGGCGCCAATCCGGGCATGGTCTCCTGGTTCGTGAAGCAGGCGCTGCTCGACATCGCGCGCGACACGGGCGTGAAGACCGGCGTACCGGAGAGCCAGGACGCCTGGGCGAAGCTCGCCCAGAAGCTCGGCATCAAGGGCATTCACATCGCCGAGCGCGACACGCAGCGCACGAAGACGCCGAAGCCCATGAACGTCTTCCGCAACACCTGGTCGGTGGAAGGCTTCATCTCGGAGGGCCTGCAGCCGGCCGAGCTCGGCTGGGGCACGCACGAGAAGTGGATGCCGGAGACGGCCGGCACGCACAAGGTGGGATCGGGTGCGGCGATCTATCTGATGACGCCCGGCGCCAACACGCGCGTGCGCTCCTGGTGCCCGACGCCCGGCCCGCAATACGGTTTCCTCGTCACCCACAACGAGGCGATCTCGATCGCCGATTACCTCACCGTGCGCGACGCCAAGGGCAAGGCGACCTACCGCCCGACCTGCCACTACGCCTATCACCCCTCGAACGATGCCGTGCTGTCGTTGCACGAGATGTTCGGCGCCAACGGCAAGCGTCAGGACACCATCCACATCATCGACGAGAAGGAGATCGTCGACGGCATGGATGAGCTCGGCGTCCTGCTCTACGGGCACAAGAAGAACGCCTATTGGTTCGGCTCGCAGCTCTCCATCGAGGAGGCGCGGAAGCTCGCGCCCTATCAGAACGCGACCGGCATGCAGGTGACGTCGGCGGTGCTCGCCGGCATGGTCTGGGCGTTGGAGAATCCTGAAGCCGGCATCGTCGAGGCCGACGAGATGGATTTCCATCGTTGCCTCGAGGTGCAGCGGCCGTATCTCGGTCCCGTCAAAGGCTACTACACCGACTGGACGCCGCTCGAGGGCCGCCCGGGCCTCTTCCCCGAGGACCTCGACACGAAGGACCCGTGGCAGTTCCGGAACATCCTGGTGCGGTAGCACTGTTCCGAATGGGGGTCAGACCCTGCGGGCCTGACCCCTGACAATCTCTCCGTCATGGCCGCGCAGGCGGCCACCCAGGCAAGCCCGTTGTAATCCGGGATCGTGCCACTTGGCGCGCGCGTCGCGCTCACCACGAGCTCCTCGTGGATGCTGGCGTGCGCCAGCATGACGGCTGTGGGGAGATTTGTGCGACGCGGAATGCCGGCGGCCTTTGTCAGCCCCACACCCCCCCACCACCGTCATGGTCGCGCACGCGACCATCCACGAGAAGCCTGCCGTGATCCGAGATCGCGCCGCCCGGCGCGGCCGTCGCGCTTACCACAGCCTCCCGTGGATGCTGGCGTTCGCCAGCATGACGGCGTTAGGGGGTGCGGTTCGGGAAAGACGAGCAGCCCACCCGGCCGTCGTTTGTTCGCCGCGGCCCCACGCCCTGCCATGCTCTGGCAACGCTCCCCCCACCTTGCATTCGCCGCCCTCGCCTGGAATGCTATCGGCGTCGAATTAACCTGATCCGGGCGGCGGGGCACGCCGCCTCAGGGAGAGACCCATGGACATCAAGACCCCCAAGAGCGGCCGCCGCGCGACCACCGAGCCGATCGTTCCCGACGCCGGCTCCGACGGCCAGTTCCCGTCCGTGCGGCTCCGCCGGAACCGCCGCACCGATTGGTCGCGCCGCCTCGTGCGCGAGAACACGCTGACGACGGGCGACCTCATCTGGCCGCTGTTCCTCATCGACGGCAAGAAGACGCGCGTGCCGGTCGCCTCGATGCCGGGCGTCGAGCGGCTCTCGGTCGATCTGGCGGTCGCCGCAGCGGAGGAGGGCGCCAAGCTCGGCATTCCCGTCATCGCGCTATTTCCCGCCACCGACCCCAAGAAGAAGACTGAGGACGGCCGTGAGGCGCTGAACCCCGACAACCTCGTCTGCCAGGCCTGCCGCGCGATCAAGAAGGCCGTCCCCGAGATCGGCATCATGGTCGACGTCGCGCTCGATCCCTACACGAGCCACGGCCATGACGGCCTGATGAAGGGCGAGAGCATCCTCAACGACGAGACGCTCGCCGTGCTCGAGCGGCAGGCGCTCGTGCAGGTCGAGGCCGGCGCCGACATCGTCTCGCCCTCCGACATGATGGACGGCCGCATCGGTGTCATCCGCCGCGCGCTCGAGCGCGAAGGCCTTACCCACACACAGATCATGTCCTATGCGGCGAAATACGCCTCCGCCTTCTATGGCCCGTTCCGCGACGCGGTCGGGTCGAAGGGCGCGCTCAAGGGTGACAAGCGCACCTACCAGATGGACCCGGCGAACTCCGACGAGGCCTTGCGCGAGGTCGAGCTCGACTTGGCCGAAGGCGCCGACATGGTGATGGTGAAGCCCGGCATGCCGTATCTCGACATCATCCGCCGCGTGAAGGACACGTTCGGCGCGCCGACTTTCGCCTATCAGGTGTCGGGCGAGTACGCGATGCTCGCCGGCGCCGCCGAGCGCGGCTGGCTCGACCGCGAGAAGGTGATGCTGGAGGCGCTCATGGCCTTCAAGCGCGCCGGCGCCGACGGCGTGCTGACGTATTTCGCGCGGGACGTGGCGAAGCTGCTGGGGGGCAAGTAGGGACGGAGAGTTCGCAGGCCATTCGCGAGACAGGCTTCCGATGACCGGCAGAGTCTGTATCGGCTTCGATGCTCGCATTCGGCCAGGTAGCCGAAGCGATCTTCCCGCTCCGCTCATCGGTGGCCGCACTTTTCTGTCTGCGGACCCGTCCGTATGGTTGCCACCGCAGGCGCTTGCCGATCAGTGGAACGGCCCAATTCCTGACTGGGGCAATTCTCTGGGCTTGGCGAAAGACGTCCACGCGCTCCGTCCCTTCCCGACCGGGCCGGATGATTGCCTGGTGGCTTTGACGGCTTCCAAGCACGTGGTGGCCACTGAGATCCAAAGAGCAGGTCCCGGGTATTTCGACGTCATTAGGTCGGAGCGCGAACTTCTCGCCGACGGCTGGACGCTTGTTGGCTTCGATGCGTTGGATACCTCCGGCCTGATCAGCGGTCTGCATGGGTGCGGCTTTGCCGAGCCGTCTCTGCTGTATTTTCAACACCACTTCTGGCCGCAGTTGAACGAGGCTTGCCTGTTTGAAACGGATCGCGACGCTGCGGCCTTCGGCGCGTATCGTGGGGTTGAGATCAGGGAGCACGCTCCGTTCGTCGAGGTCGGCGTGTGCGTGAAGAGCCCGGCGATACAAGAATGGTAGCCTCATCTGCAATCGTTTCTCGGGAATAGACCCATGTCCGACGTCATCGATCTGCTCCGCGATCTCGTGCGCATCAATTCCGTCAATCCGGATCTGGTGCCGGGCGCGGCTGGCGAGACCGAGGCCGCGGCCTTCTGCGCGGCTTGGCTGCAAGCGCGCGGGTTCGAGGTGAAGCGGCACGAGGAGACGCCCGGCCGGCCGAGCATCGTCGGGATCGCGCGCGGCACGGGTGGCGGAAAGAGCCTCATGTTCGACGGGCATACCGATACGGTGACGATCGCCGGCTACGACGGCGATGCGCTGGACCCGAGGATTGCCGAAGGACGCGTCTGGGGCCGCGGCAGCGGTGACATGAAGGCCGGCGTCGCGGCCATGATGGTGGCGGCCCATCGCGCGATGAAGCGCGGCCTCAGAGGCGACATCCTTGTCGCGTGCGTCGCGGACGAGGAGAACGGCAGCCTCGGCTCCGAGGAGGTCGCGCGGCACTATCGTCCCGACGCGGTCATCGTCACCGAGCCGACCGACCTCGAGATGATCGTCACGCACAAGGGCTTCGTCTGGGTCGATGTGACGGTCGAAGGCAAGGCGGCGCACGGCTCGCGGCCCCACGAGGGGATCGATGCCATCGCCAAGGCTGGCCGGTTTCTCACGGCGCTCGACGACTATGCGGCCGCGCTGTTGAAGCGCACGCCCTATCCGCGGCTCGGCACCGGCACGGTGCACGCCTCCATCATTCGCGGCGGCGAGGAGATGTCGAGCTATCCGGCGCGCTGCACCATCCGCATCGAGCGCCGGACCGTGCCCGGCGAGACGCCGAAATCGGTCCAGGCCGAGATCGCCGCGCTGATTGCGCACTGCGAAAAGGCCGATCCGCTGTTTCGTGCGACGCTCGCCATCGGCTTCACGCGCGATCCGCTCGTCGATCCGGGCGCCTCCGACATCGTGCGCCTGGTCGAGTCCTGCGCGCAAACGCGTCTCGGCCGCAAGCCCGCCCAGGTCGGCATGGCCGGCTGGACCGACAGCGCCATCTTCAATGCGAAGGGCATTCCCTCGCTGCTGTTCGGGCCGATCGGCGGCGGCTTCCACGCCGCGACCGAGTGGGTCGACATCGACAGCGTCGAGGCGGTGACCGATATCCTCACCGAGACGGCGGTCAGGTTCTGCGGCTGAGACGTTGGAGCATCGCGCCGTCGCGGGCGGCAGGTCGGCGCCTCGCGGCGGTGATCGCGGGCTTGGCGAAGGCGAGCTAGCTTTCTGGCAGGTGCGAGCGTATGAACCGCGCCCGCTCGCGGATGGACGGCGTCGTGTCGTCGGCGAGCTCGGCGACGAGGCCACGCATCGCCGGTGAGAGAGTGTCCATCCGTGCGATGAGCCAGGCGCACGCGACTTTGCGGATCGCCGATGCCCGATCTTGGGCGGCGTTCGCCACCAGCGCCTCGACATCGAGATCGTGCGCGATTCCCCGCTCGGCGAAAACGGGCACGCGGCGACTCCGTCCATATCTCTTGTCGATCCATTGCCGCTCGAATCCGGCGATCCAGCGCGCGCGGCGCATAATGAGCGCGTCGAGCGCAACCGCGCGGACGGACGTCAAGTGTGAGCTCGCAGCGAGGGCAGGCAAGTACGAATCGATCGCGGGGTTTCGAAGCAGCTGTCGCGTGTGCCTGGCCGCCGGTCCGCTCCGCGTCTCCATCAGGCGTTTGCTCATCGCAGCAACTGCGTCGGCACGCTCGAAAAGGGCGGTCAGAATGTCGCGATCCTCCGCGCTCCAGCGGCGGCGCACCTCCATCTGGGGCAACAGGTGCTCGGTGGCTGCCGCCACGACATCGGGTGTGATGCTCGCAAAGGTGCGTTCGGCATAGTCCCGCGCGGCTTGCCGAACCTGCGCTACCCAATCGTTCAGCCGCAGCGCGATGGCCGCAATCTCGAACGCGCTGGCGGGCGGTGCGGACAGGGCACGGATCGCCGCACCACGCACGAAGCCGTCGGCATGGAAGACATAAAGCTCGGCTAGTCCAGGAGATTGCGTGAGCGCCGAAAGATGGCCTTCCCGCGTGCGACGCTTCTGACGCTCGGTCGACGACCACCACCAATATGGCTGCGGATCGATCGAATAGAGCGCTCCCGCCGACCTGAGACGACCCTCCATCCGAGCGGTGCTCGCTGCGGGAAGCGCGTTCAGCACGTCGATGAGTTCTGTCAGATGTGGCTCTGGCGATCGCCCATGCTCCACCGCATCAGCAACACGCCGCGCAAGATCGCACGCACTATGCTCTTGGGCCTCCGTCGTCATGGCCAGATGTTAGACGGCGGCGACACGTGGACAAACCGTGAAATGCGGCCCCGTGTCCCCACCCACCGTCATGCTCGCGAACGCGAGCATCCACGGGTGCTGATGAGCGACACGAGACGGCCGCCTTGCGCCATCGCACTTCAGCTTCGTTCTTCTAAGCCAGCTCTTCCACCGCCCGCCACTCCGGCGCGACGTAGTTCACGATGATCGATTTGCGCACACCGCGGATCGGGCGCTTCGTGAAGCCGTGCCACGTGTCCTTACCCGGAATGAAGATCATCCCGGCGTTGAACGCGTAGGGCGCGGTGCCGACTGTCTTGTGCTCGGGGCTCGCGTCGTAGACGTCGGTGCCGGCGTCCGCGAGGCGCGGATCGTCGGAGAGATAGATCAACATCGTGAAGAGCTTGACCGAGATGTCGACATGCGGCTCGAGCCAGAACCCATCGACGTCCTGGCAGTACTCGATGCGCAGGTGCCCCTTGTCGATCGGCGATTTCGTTTCGGCCTTCAGCGCGCCGACGACCGCCGGGCTGCGGAACGCCTCCGCCACCTCGCGGCAGACCGCGTGCGTCCTCTGCGACTCGGGCGAGAAGTAGAACCGCGTCGAGTTGTTCGACTCGCGCCGGCCGTCGAAGGTCGGATCGGCGGGCGGGGCGACGGGAAGATTGGCGATTGCCCTGCACACGCGCTCCGGCAGCGCGTTCGCGAGCATCCAGTGATCATACGGCTTCGTGCGGTGATCGGCCTTGGCGAGGCAATCGAGGAAGCTCGCAGCGGTCGCATTCACGACGTCGAGGACGGTCATGGCGGTCTCCAATCAGGCGAAGGGGAGCAGGCGCTTGAGGCGCGCGGAAAGCTTGTGACGGCCGAGATTCTTGGCGAGCGTCACGTCCGAGGTCACCCAGTTGAACATGACGTAGCGGCGCTCGCCCTCGAAGGGGTGATGGCCGTGCCAGGAGTTGTCGGTCCGCTTGAAGACGACGAGCGTGCCCCCGTTGGGCGGCACCTCGGCGATCATGTCGTCGAGCGAGGTCCCCGAGCGCAGCAGCCGCAGGCGGCCCGAGGGCTCGGCCCAGTCGGCCTCGTTCAGGTACAACAGGCAGGTGACGACCTTGTCCGTGCTGTCGGTGTGGATGCGGCCGTCCTTTTTCGCGCAGCGGCCACGCACCGTGATCATCTGCGGCAGGCCGTCCATCGGCACGCCGAGCTTCTGGCCGATCAAGTCGCGCAACTGATCGGATTGAATATCCTTGATGAGGCCTTCGAACTCGGGGCCATACTCGAGCTCGGCCAAAGGATAGACGCCGTGCGAGGTGATCGCGGGGAAATCCCGGCGGACCTTGTCGAGCGCGGCGCGCGGCAGCGCCTTCTCGACGAGGAAATGCGGGAACGGCGCTTTTGCGACGGGCGCCTTCTCGATGGCTGCGAAATCGAGCATCGTGCCCTCCTTATGCTCGAGAGGTGGTCGACTAGGCGGGCGTCAGACCGCCAGTGCGTGCGTGGCGGAGCCTTGGCCCCAGTAGGCGTCGAAACGCGTACACAACCAGCGGACGAAGGTGCGGCCTTGCGCCGTGCAGCGGAAACCGTCGGGCGTGCGCTCGACGAGCTCCTTGGCATCGCCCGTCATGAGCTGCTCGGCTTCGATGATCACGGGCTTGGCCGCGGCGCCGAACAGGGCGCTGAGATCGGTGCGGGAGAAAGTAAAGTCGCACATCAGCCGCTCGATGACGGCGGCGCGCACGCGATCGTCCAGGCTGAAGGCGAGGCCGCGCGCGGTGGCCAGCCCGCCTGCCTCGACGAGCCGCTTGTACTCGGGCGTCGAGGCGTGGTTCTGCAGATAGCCCTGCGGCAGCTTGCTGATGGCGGAGGCGCCGAGCCCGATCAGGATGTCGCTCGCGTCCGTCGTGTAGCCCTGGAAGTTGCGCCGCACATTGGCGACCGCCATCGGATCGTCGGGGCGCGCAAAATGATCGATGCCGACGGCGACGTAGCCCGCCCGCGTGATGTGCTCGGCGATGATCGCGGATTGGCGCATGCGCTCGCGCGGTCCGGGCAGCACCTTCGTATCGATCAGCCGCTGCGGCCGCGCCTTCGCCGGCACATGCGCGTAGCCGAACACCGCGAGCCGCGAGGGCTCGAGGGCGAGCACGCTGTCGATCGTGCGCGCGACGCTCTCCTCCGTCTGATGCGGCAGGCCGTAGACGAGATCGAGGTTGATGGCGGTGATGCCCCGGCGGCGGAAGCCGTCGACGACCGCTTTCGTCTCCTCGATGCTCTGATAGCGGTTGATGGCGGCTTGGACAGCCTCGTCGAAGTCCTGCACGCCGAGCGAGATGCGGTTGAGCCCTTCGGCGGCCAGCGCATCGAGCAGCTCGTCGGTCGCCTGCCGGGGATCGATCTCCATGGCGTGCTCGACGTCGGGCGCGAACGTCACGCGGGCCCGCAGCGCTTCGAGAATCCGGTGGATATCGGCGGGCTTCAGCATGCTGGGCGAGCCGCCGCCCCAGTGGATATGCGCAACCTCGGTGCCTTTCGGCAGCAAGGCGCCGACGGTCTCGATCTCCTTGAGCAGCGTCTCGACATAGGCCGCGACCGGCTCGTAGCGGCGCGAGGCCTTCGTCGTGCAGCCGCAGTACCAGCAGAGCTCGGTGCAGAACGGGACGTGCAGATAGAGCGAGATTTTGGCGCGCTCCGGCAGCTCGGAGAGCCACTGCCGGGCCTCGGCGGCGCCGACCGCCGGCTTGAAATGCGGCGCGGTCGGATAGCTCGTGTAACGGGGCGCGGGGCCTGAAAATCTCAGGACAGTGGCCTCATCCATTGCGCGCCTCCCGGTCGGACCGACTGCCCGCCAGAATGGAAGGGGCAGGGGGTAAGCCCGTTGACCTAGGTCAAGTGCCCGACCGGCTGTGACGCTCTGCCGTAGCGGGGACGGCTGGATGCACGACAGCGGCGGCAACCTCATCACCGACGTGCGCTCTGGCGTCGCCACCGCCTACATCCCCCTACTTGCGCAACCGGCTCTCGACGGTGACGGCGCGAGTGTATTTGGCTGCCAAAGACGCAGATCGCGCCGGTGATGACCGCCCGCGCTCAGGTCGACCGGCCGTTGGCGGTGGTCGATGCCGTCAATACCGCCTCGCCGGTGACGTGGTGGGTCGCTCCCGACCATCTGAACCGGCCGGTGCTGATGACGGACGCGGCGAGGGCTCAGGCCTGTAAGTCAATCGGCGAAGCCAGTCGATCACCGGCACTGCCGCCCTCGACACCCGCTTCCCCGGTCAACGGTCCCAGATCGAGAGCGGCTTGCACTACAATTGGCGCCGGCACTACGATCCGACGACGGCAAGATACACGCAACCGGATCCGCTGGGGTTTGTGGATGGGCCGGGTGTGTACGGTTATGGATTGTAGCGGTCTTTAGCCTTAACCGATCCTGGCGGGCTATGGTCGGTTTCTTGCTGCATTTTCCTGCCTTTTGCAGGGTGGGTCGAGCTTGGCTCTTCGAGGGGAATTGGTGGGCAACGTTAAATGGCGGCGTTGGGGCCGGTGGGGATCTTGAATTCAGTCCATATGATGTTGGATAGAAGAAAATTTGCAAGATTAATGGCAGGTGTTCTGCTGTGTCTATTTGTTATTGTTGCGATGTGCTATGTGCAAGCCAGATTTTTCATGTCTGGTCCTGGATATCTTTTTGCCGTCAATCGCGTCCGAGTGTTCGCCGCTACTCATTTGCATTGCCGCGTGTTTTCAGATCCTCGCCCTGCGAAAACGTATTGGCGGTCGCGTTGGAGTGCAGGATCCCAATCTGGGGGCGCGGAATACACAAATGACTTCGATATGTTATTCAAGTGCGACGGAGAGACAATGCGTGTACGGATGTCGATCTCCGAGATGAACGGATCGTTTTCGGTAAGAAAGATGGAGCAGAGGACAGCTTGGCCTTGGCTTACGTTCTGAAGTACTGTTCTGGACAGATGCGCCGCCACTGGCCGCCCTCAAATCAATCGAGGAGGACGCGCTATGCTCAGTCGTGACCCGCTGGCGTTACTCTCCCAATCCGTCGCAGCCGCGCCCATCACGATATTTCTTATACTGATCTCAGCATCGCCCATGGGGGTCGAGCTATCTGAGCGGGCCCGTGCGATGGCAGAGGTCGTATATTACGTTGCGTCGGGTGTGGGAGTCGTGGCGTCCATCTATGGGTTGGTATACTCTCGATCGAGTTATAAAATTGCGCACGGTGCACTATTATTATGGCAAGGATATGCGCACCTCGTCTATATCAGGCTTGCTCCGATTCCGTGGTTATATGCGAAATCTCTGCTATCGTGAGTGCGAGCTCCTCGGCCTGCCTGTCGAGCCGATGCACTTGGCGCCCAACGGTAAGCTTGACCGCTGAGATCTCCTTCTTTGCCGCGGCGCCACCAAGGCCTACAGTGCCAGGAACAATCGGTCCGTCAGAATGAAGTGACGGCCAACTTCCAGTACCTTTGGTGAATTGATGACCTTCGGCTCGACTCCATCACAACCGCCCGCCGGTCACATCTACACGGTCGAGATCCGATTCTACGGCGACAACTTGGACCCATCCGAAATCTCCCGGCGGATTGGGTTGCTACCGTCGGTATCCCATCTGACGGTGGGCCCATTGTCTCGACCGATGCGCCCGTTCTGGGGGTACAACGGCCACGATGCAGACGGTTTCCTGCCGGAATGGCGGGCGCTCGAAGACGGCTTGAGAGTCTTGGTGCGCCGGCTTGCAGCCAAGCGCTCGACCGTGGCCGAGCTATCCCAGGCCTACGATGGGGTTTGGTGGTGCGGACACTTCCAGAGTGCCTTTGACGGCGGTCCTAGGCTATCGCCCGAAACACTCGCGGAGATCGCCGCGTACGGACTGCCTCTCTACATCGACAACTACCATTCTGACGAAGGCTGACAGCGGTGGTGCTGAATGGGGCGGAGTCGAGCGGAGGGTGAGATGCCTCAGTCGTGGTCAGCCAGTGAGAACATAGGATGCTCGATGTCAACTCTCGAATTGTTCCGTCTGGACAAAGCAAAAACTTTCGCCAGCAAAGTCATCGGCGGCGGGCCGTCGCTATGCCGGGCCTTTGCCGATGAGATTGGCGACTTCGATTTTTTTGCGTTGGCACCCCATGGGACCAGCGTCGACCGTCTCGAGCAATTGGATTCAGGCGGGTTCGGCGACAATCTCGGAACCTACAAGTGGATCAGGAGCAGGACGGTCGAGCTATTGGGCGGCGCCCCTTCGTCGGTCTACGTCGTTCCCGAGCTCTGGATTCGGGCGAGCTCCTTCAAACCCGAGGATCGGGCGACCTGGAACGAGAAATTCTTCATACACGACAATGAGCTTTACTATTATGCGGTGCCCGGCGACACGGCTCAGGACGTAGACGTTCTGATGCGAGCCCCTGCGAGCTTTTACTGGGTCGGCATGCTGTTTCGACAGGTCCCGCACGCTGCAGGAGTGCCGTATTCGTCGCTCATGAATGGCATAGGTGACGTCTCGGAGGTCCACATATCGGCTTACGATCAAGAGTCGTTCGTTGTCGGTGTGCGGCGGGGTGCCAATCCGGCGGTGGGGCGCGGCTGAGCTGCTCTCAAGGTGATGCGCTCTGCACCTAACACCCGGCTTTGAGTCCCCAAACCGCCTACCGCCCCCGCAGCCTCCGCATGGCACCTCGCGGCCGAACTGCGCTAGACTTGGGCCCGAGCCCGTCACCCACCGGAGGACCGCCCATGCCCAAATACAGCGTCCGCAACGCCGATTCCTATGGCCATGCCGTCGGCATCCTGATGCTCGAGTATCGCGCGCCCTTCATTCCGGGCGACGTCGGCAACGCCTCGACCTACGACTATCCGGTGCTGTTCAAGGTCGTGAAGGGCCTCAAGTTCGACCGCGTGCTCGCCGGCGACCCAGAGATGGAGGCGCCGATCGTGGAAGCGGCGAAGGAGCTCGAAGCCTTCGGCTGCCGGGGCATCTCGTCCGACTGCGGCTTCCTCATCAAGTATCAGGACGCGGTGAGGCGAGCGGTGAAGATCCCGGTCTTCATGTCGAGCCTCCTGCAAATCCCCTTCCTCTCGATGATGTTCGACGAGAAGCGGCCGATCGGCTGCATCACGGCGACCAAGCGCTCGCTCGGCAACCGCGTGCTCGAGCTCGCCGGCATCCGCAGCGACATCAACGTCGTCGTGCGCGGCATGGAGGACTACGAGGCGTTTGGGCGCGACATCCTGGGCGAAAGCGGCGTGCTCGACTCCGACGAGATCGAGGCCGAGGTCGTGCATGCGGCGAAGGAGCTCCAGAAAGAAAATCCGGACATGAGCGCCGTGATGCTCGAATGCTCGCTGTTGCCGCCGTATGCGAAGGCCGTGCAGGACGCGACCGGTCTGCCCGTCTTCGACTTCGTGACGATGATCAACTATTTCCACGAAGGGACGCACCGCAAATCCTACAACGGCCAGTACTGAGCCTCACATGAGTGGCGATCAGGCGAGCGCCGACACGGTCGTCGCGCGCTTTACGATCACGCGGCGGCGCTATCTCGACGAGACCGGCAAGGCGCTCGTGACCCTGCCCGCGTTCGCCGCCGACCGCGCGCTGATGCGGCGCATCTACGAAGGCATGCGCTTCATCCGCCTCTACGATCAGAAGCGCGTGAACTTGCAGCGCACGGGCCGCATGGGCACGTCCGCCACCGCGCTCGGCCAGGAGGCGATCCCGATCGGCGTCGCCTCGGCCATGCGCGAGGAGGATGTGCTCGTCCCTTCCTATCGAGAGGACGGCGCGCAGATCTGGCGCGGCGTGAAACCCGAGGAGATGCTGATCTACTGGGGCGGCAACGAGGCGGGGCAGCATCCGGCCGATCCGCGCGTCGCTCAGGATTTCCCGGTCTCCATCACCATCGGCAATCACGCGCTGCACGCGGCGGGCGTCGCGACCGCCATGAAGCTGCGCGATCAGAAGCGCGCTGCCGTCTGTCTGTTCGGCGACGGCGCGACGTCGAAAGGGGACGTCTACGAGGCGATCAACGTGGCGGGCGTGTGGAAGCTGCCGCTCGTCTTCGTCGTCTCCAACAACGGCTACGCGATCTCGACGCCGCTCGAAAACCAGACTGCCGCCGAGACGCTGGCGCAGAAGGGGCTGGCCGGCGGATTGGCCGTCGCGCAGGCCGACGGCAACGACATCTTCGCCGTGCGGCAGCTCATGCTCGAAGCCCTGGAGCGCGGCCGCTCGGGAGGCGGCGCGACGCTCATCGAGTGCCTGACCTATCGCCTCAACGACCACAACACGGCGGACGATTCCACCCGCTACCGCGATCCCGAGGAGGTCAAGAAGCGCTGGGCATTCGATCCGCTGAAGCGGCTCGAGGCGTGGATGACGGCGCAGGGGTTCTGGTCGGCCGCGGACGAGGCGGCGATGGAGGCGCGGGTCGCCACCGAGTTGGAGCGGGCCGTCGAGGCCTATCTCGCCTTCCCGGCCCCCAAGGCCGAGGAGATGTTCGCGCACACCTACGCAAAGCTGCCGCGTCAGTACGAGGATCAGCGCGCGCTCGCTGTGAGGCTCGACCATGGCTGAGTTGACGCTCATCCAGGCGGTGAACCTCGGGCTCGGCCGCGTTCTTGCCGACGATCCCGACGTCGTGCTGCTCGGCCAGGACATCGGCCGCCACGGCGGCGTGTTCCGCGCGACCGACGGGCTGTGGCAGCGGTTCGGCGGACGCCGCGTGCTCGATACCCCGCTCGCCGAGACGATGATCGGAGGGCTCGCCATCGGCATGGCGTCGCAAGGTATGAAGCCGATCGCCGATATTCAGTTCTTGGGCTTCCTCTATCCCATCCTCGACAACCTTGCGAACCACGCCTCGCGGCTGAGAACCCGCACGCGCGGCAAGCTCACCTGCCCGCTGACGATCCGCGTCACGCATGGCGGCGGCGTGAATGCGCCCGAGCATCACTCGGAGGCGATCGAGTCGATGCTGGCGCATATTCCGGGCTTGCGGGTCGTCATCCCGTCGTCGCCCGCGAAGGCGTATGGCCTCCTGCTCGCCGCCGTGCGCGATCCCGATCCGGTCGTCTATCTCGAGCCGACGCGGCTCTATCGCGCGTTCCGCGAGGAGGTCGTCGACGACGGCAAGGCGCTGCCGCTCGATACCTGCTTCATCGAGCGCGAGGGCACGGACCTGACGCTCGTCGCCTGGGGCGCCATGATGAAGGAGACGCTGGAGGCGGCGGCCAAGCTCGCGGAGCGCGGTGTGTCGGCCGAGGTGATCGACGTGGCCACCATCAAGCCGTTCGATGCCGACACGGTCGTCGCCTCGGTCGAGAAGACGGGGCGCTGCGTGATCGTGCACGAGGCCGCGCGCACGGCCGGCTTCGGCGCCGAGATCGCAGCCCAACTCCAGGAGCGCGCGATCACGGCCTTGCTCGCGCCCATCGAGCGCGTCACCGGCTACGACGTCGTCATGCCGATGCCCAAGCTCGAGATGCGCTACGTGCCCAGCACGCGGCGGATTCTCGAGGCGTGCGATCGCGTCATGGCGTGGGGTTGATCACCTCGCGGGTCTTTCCGTCCCAATCTCATCAATCTTGATGATGTGCGGCTCCACCATTGCCACTAGCCTGTCCATTGAGGGCATCTGCCGGCACCTGTGCCGGCGACAGCCTCGGTGAGATCGGTGGGGGGCGATATGCGAGTTCTCGTCGGTGCGCTGGCATTGTTGGCGATCACAGGGCTGATGTCTCCGGCGCTGGCGGAGGAGGTCCCGCCCAACCCGAACGTCGTCGTCGCCTACGCAAAACCCACGAAGTCCGAGCTCATTCCCATCCATGATCGCCTGAAGGATCGCCGGGTGCTCGAGCGCATGGCGAGCTTTCTCTATCCGATCAAGTTTCCCGGCACGTTCAAGATCAGCGGCGCGGAATGCGGCGGAATCTTCAAGCCGTTCAACAGGCGGGATGGGGTCGTGCTCTGTTACGAGCTCGTCGCCCTGATCCGCAAGACTGCCAAGACGGCCTACCCCGACAACGCCGAGCTCTACCAGGGTGCAGTGGTGGGCGCCGTCACGCAGACGATGCTCTATCGCACGGCTCTCGGACTTCTCGACGTTCTCGATATCCCCGTCTTCGGCCGCTACACCGACGCCGCCGACAAGCTCGCCGCGCTCGTCATGCTCCGCTTCGGCGGCAAACCCGTCGCCACGATCACGATGGACGGCGCGAAGGCCTTCTTCCTGGGGTCCGGTAAGACGTGGACAGGGTCCGATTTCGCCGAAACGCGGTCGCCGACCATACAGCGCTTCTACAACTACGCCTGCCTCGCCTTCGGCTCCGATCCGGAGAATTTCCAAGATTACAAGGCCGATCCGGCATTCCGATTGCGCGCGCGTCTCGAGCGTGGCGATGGAACGCCCTACGAAGGTGTCACCGACCAGGACAATTACTGCTCGTATGAGTTTTGGAAAGGCCAGCGCGACTTCTGGACTGTCATGTCACCGCACCTCGACAAGTCGCGGCTCGAGAAACTGAACGGTTTTCAAATCTTCTCCGCCGAGGACTTTCAGTAATCCGAGTAGCGGGACGGCACCGCTGCCACCGTACAATGGAGCACCGACATGACGATCTGGCCGAAGCTACTGACAGCTGTCCTGCTGGCGGCGCTCGCAGGTCCGGCGGCCGCTCAGTCGAGCGTCCCGCCTGAGCTCACGAATCCCAATATCGTCGTCGCCTACGGCAGTCCGGATGGCAAGCCCGAGGCGCTCAAATGGCTGAAAGATCGCAAGATCCTCGAACGGATCGCGCAATTCCTTTCACCCGTCAATTTACCCGCGAAGCTCACCGTGACATCCGGCGGGCCGGCGACGAAGCCAGGTTGTCCCGAAACCAGTCCGAACATGTACTTTCAGCCTCGCACGAACGAGCTGATCGTCTGCTACTCCTATATCGATTGGTGGCTCGGGCACGTTGGCCGCAACGAGACGTTTCGCGGCATCACGAGCCAGGATGTTCTTGCGGGCGGGTTCGCCGGTGTCATTCTGCACGAGGCCGGCCACGGACTTTCGTCGATGTTCGAGCTCCCCGTTCTCGGTCGTGAGGAAGATGCCGCCGACCAGATTGCCGCATTGATCCTCCTGCAATTCTCGCCCGAGCTCTCACGAGCCGCGCTCAAAGGCTTTGCCTACACTCTGCTCAAATTCGGCGAAGGTGGGCCGGAGGAGGTGGCATACTTCTTCGACGAGCACGGCACGCCGTCGCAGAGGTTCTACAACGCGATCTGCATCGCTTACGGCAAGGATCCGGACGGCTACCGCGATATCGTCGAGCTGGCTGAGATGCCGATGGCCCGTCTCGACAACTGCGCACGGGAGTATGCGCAGGTGAAGAAAGCATTCGAGCGGACCATCCTGCCCCACCTCGATCTCGCAAAGGTCGAAAAGGTTCGCTCGGTCGACTGGATTGCGCTCGGAGGGTCCTAGATCGATCCGCTCAATTGGGGCGATCGCGGCCCGCCAGATACCGGAACGGCATCGCGAGGATCTTCCAGAGCGAGAGGTCGTCCGGGTTGCGGAAATCGGCGAGGCCAAGCTCGACCCCGAATTGCCCCTTTGCGGGTGCGTGACGCATCGTGCCGCACGCGCGGTCCCAGATCGAGAGGAAGAAGCCGAAATTCGTGTCGGTCTCTTTCCGGATGATCGAGTGGTGGACGCGGTGCATGTCGGGCGTGCAGACGACGTAGCGCAGCACGCGATCGAGCGGCTCCGGCAGGTGGATGTTGGCGTGCGTGAACACCGAGAATCCGTTGAGAACGGCCTCGAACGCGACGACGACCCAGGGGTTGGCGCCGAGAGCCGCGACGAGCCCCGCTTTGTAGATCATCGACACGAGGATCTCGATCGGGTGGAACCGCGTGCCGGTCGTCAGGTCCACATCGAGATCCGCGTGGTGGACCTGGTGCAAGCGCCAGAAGATCGGGAGTGCGTGCGACAGAACGTGCTGGAGATAGATCGCGAAATCGAGAATGAGGAAGGCGAGCACCGCCTCGAGCCAGAATGGCCAGTCGAGGACGTTGAACAGCCCCCAGCCGTGCGCTTCGGCATAGATCGCGGTCGCGAAGGCTGCGGCTCCGAGCGTCAGGCGCTGAGCGACGACATCGATGGCGAAGATCGACACGTTGATGGCCCACCGGCGCTTCCAGTCGACCGTGCGCGGACGCCTGGGCAGCCCGCGCTCCAGCAGGGCGACGATCGCCACGATCGCGGCGAAGATAGCGAGGCGGAGGGTGGCTTCCATGGCCCTTCCTAGTCCCGCCACCTCGCCTTGTCACGTCAGGCGAGACTACCGCCCGATCTCCAACCTGAGATCCGTGGGATTGCCGCCGCAGGTGTCGTTCATGTCCTGTGGACACGCCGAGATGACGATGTAGGCGTCCATCTCCGCCTGCAGCACGACGTAGTCGCCGGGCTTCGACTTCGGCGCCTTGACGGTGAAGGTGCCGTCTTTGTTGATGAAGAAGTTCGTGATGAGGTTCCAAGGCTGCGGTGAGTAAGGGAGCGCCAGGCCAAGCTCGCCCAGGCCCAGATGCAAATTGTCCCGGCAGCTCGGATGGCGCTTCTTGCCCTTGTAGCCGAGCTCCTTGTAGCGCCACTCGTCGCAGGCCGCGTACTGCATGTCGTGCTGGCCGGGGGTCTTGTCCTCGACCAAGCGCACGATCGGGCGGCGATGATTCGTGTAGGCGGCATCCCCCAGATGCGGAAACAGCTTCTCGATCGAGGGCTTCGTGTGCTCGCACGACAAGTGCTCGTAGATATCCTTCTTGTTGAAGGCCCAGAAATCGCAGGGCTGCGCGCCGCCGAGATCCGTGATCCGCATGAGATCGCCACGCTTCACCGTAAAGCCTTTGCCGGTGCGCGCCGGGATGTGCCAGTCGTGCAGGATTTTTTTGAGCATCTGCGTTTCTCTCCCCAAGCCTTGAGGTTTTGAGTGGACGTGCGATAACCCCGCCCGTCAAGCGGCGGCACCTGCATAGGCGAGGGCAAGAGCATGCATACGTTGGTGATCGGGGCCGGCATCATCGGCGTGAACGCGGCCAACGCCCTCCTCGATCTCGGGCACGAGGTGACCATCATCGATCCCGACGGCATCGCCGAGCGCACCTCGCGCGGCAACGCCGGCATGATCGCCTATACCGACATGGTGCCGCTCGCGAGCCCGAAGGTCTGGCGCAACCTGCCCGGCTGGCTCATGGATCCGCTCGGACCGATGGCGATCCGCCCGTCCTATGCGCTCAAGATTCTGCCGTGGATGCTGAAGTTCATCAAAGCCTCGACGCCGGATCGGGTCGAGGCTTCGACGAAAGCGATCATCTCGCTCAATGCGGGTGCGCTGCAAGCCTGGGAGCGGCGCGAGGAGAAGCTCGGCCTCAAGGGCAAGCATCTGCGCCACAACGGGTATTACTACGTCTTCACGAGCGAGAGCGTCGCCAGACATTACATGACGACGGCTAAGCGGCAGGAGAAGCTCGGCTTTGCGGTCGAGGTGCTCGACGGCGCGGCGATCCGCAAGCGCGAGCCGGCCCTCGGCCCGAACGTGGCGGGCGGCGTGTACTATCCCCTGGGTGTGACCGTCTCCGACCCCAAGTGGATTACGGATGCCGTGGGCAAGGCGGCGCTCGATCGCGGCGCCAAGCTGCTTTTGCGCGCGGTCAAGACGATCGCCGCGACACCTCGCGGCGCGCGCGTCGGGCTCGACGATGGCACGACGATCGAGGCGGACGGTGCCGTCATCGCCGCCGGCGTGTGGTCGAAGGAATTGGCCCGCCAGCTCGGCGACACGATCCCGCTCGATGCCGAGCGCGGCTACAACATCACGATGCCCAAGGGCTCGCTCGGCATCTCCAAGACGATGATCTTCGAGGGCGCCGGCATCGCGGCGTCCGTGTTCGACGACAGCGATCGCGTCGGCGGCTCGGTCGAATTCGCGGGCACCGAGCTGCCGCCGAACTACAAGCGGGTCGACGGCGTCATCGCGCGGCTGAAGCGCTATGTGCCGTCCGCCAAGACCGATGTCGGCGAGCGCTGGATGGGCTACCGCCCGTCGACGCCCGACAGCCTGCCGGTGATCTCGCGCTCGAAGGCCTCGCCCCACATCGTCTATGCCTTCGGCCATTCCCACTACGGTTTGACGCAGTCGGCTGTCACCGGCGATCTCGTCGCCGAGCTCGTGTCGCAGAAGCGGACGTCGATCGATCTGATGCCGTTCGACGCGGGCCGGTTCTGAGGGCCGGTGATCGGCGGAGGTGTTGCGATGGAGAGCAGACACTTCGGCCTCATCGGTGGACTGGGCGTCGGCGCGACCGTCATCTACTACGAGGCGATCGCGGCGGCCTGCGCTACCAAGGGCGTCGCACCGCGCATGACGATCGCGCACGCCAACGCGCCGACCGCGCTCGCGCACGTGCAGACCGGACGCATCGATGGGCTTGCAACCTATCTCGCGGGCTTCGTGCATGAGCTGGCCGCAGCGGGCGCGACATTTGCCGCCATTCCGGCCATCACGCCGCACATTTGCCGGGCGGCGTTGAAGGCGCAGATCGATCTCCCGCTGATCGACATCCTGGACGTGACGCGCGATCACATCCGCGCCCGCGGCATCCAGCGGATTGCCCTCTTTGGTACACGCTACACGATCGAGAGCCGGCTGTTCGGTGCGCTCGACGGCATCGAGATCGTCGACCCGCAGCCGGCCGAGATCGACGAGATCCATCGCATCTATCTCGATCTCGCGCAGAAGGGCGCGTGCGCGCCCGAGGACGTGGAGCGGCTTCGCGACATCGCGCGCATTCTGATCCGCCGCGATCGCGTCGAATCGATCCTGCTGGCCGGCACCGACCTCAATCTCATCTTCGACGAAAGCAGCGCAGGCTTTCCCGCGATCGACTGCGCGAAAGCCCATATCGATGCGATTGTTGCCGCAATGACCGCTACGGAGCATGCATGAGCACGCCGAATACCTACGACGTCATCGTCCTCGGCTCCGGCTCCACCGGCCTGTCGGCCGCGCTTGCCGCGACGAAGAGCGGCGCCAAAGTTCTCGTGCTGGAGAAATCCGAGCTGGTCGGCGGCACGTCGGCCATGTCGGGTGCCGGCACCTGGATCCCGGCGAACCACCACATGCTGGCGGCCGGCTTGCAGGACAGCGCCGAGGATGCGCTGACCTACATGCGGGCGACGGCGCCGGACGGCTGGCGCGAGAAGGAGGACGATCGCTGGCGCGCGCTCGCCGAGAACGCCGCGCCGATGCTGAAATTCTTGGAGGACAATACGCCGCTGCGCTTCGAGCTCGCCTATCATCCGGACATGTATTGCGAGGCGCCGGGCGGTCGCGAGCATGGGCGCATGGTGTCGCCCGCGATCATCTCCAAGCGCGTATTGCCGATGCCGTGGCGCACCCGCATCCGCCGCTCGACCATGCCGATCAATGCCACTTACCAAGAGCTGGTCGACGGCTGGAAGCAGGGCGGCTCGATCAAGGAAATCCTCGCCTTCTCGCCGCGTGTGGTCTGGCGCAAGCTGCGCCGCGAGGTCGGGCAGGGGAATGCGCTCATCACAGGTTTGCTCAAGGGCTGCCTCGATGCCGGCGTGACGCTGCAAACGGAGACGCGCGCCGTCGAGCTCGTGACCGACAAGGTGAGCGGCCGCGTCACCGGCGTCGTTGCCGACCGGCTCGGCAAGCGGCGCACGATCACGGCGTCACGCGGCGTCATCATCGCGACCGGCGGCTTCGAGTGGAACGATGTGCTCCGCGAAAAGCATTTCCCCGACGGCGGCACGCTCATCTGTTCGCCCTCGACGAACACCGGCGACGGCCAGCTGATGGCGCAATCGGTCGGCGCCGAGCTCGATCACATGGATCAGGCGAACGTCTTTCCGGTCGTGCCGACGCCGTACGAGGGCAAGCGGCAAGGCTTTCCGCTCACCGAGATCTACAACCCGCATTGCATCCTCGTTGGCCCGGATGGCCGCCGCTTCGTCAACGAGGGCGATCCCAATGTCGGCGACACGTTGAACGCGCGCGATCCCAAGACGGGCCGCATGCCGCATCTGCCGGCATGGAAAATCTTCGACAAGACCTTCACGAAGAAGAACGCCATGGCGATGCGCATGTGGCGGCGCGACGGGCAGGATCTGAAGGCGGCGGGCAGCCTCGAGGAGCTGGCGGGCTACATCGGCGTCGATCCCAAAGCACTCGTCGAGACGGTGCGCCGCTTCAACGGCTTCGTCGACAAGGGGCGCGACGAGGATTTCCGTCGCGGCGAGACGGTGTGGGAGCGCTATTACACGAAGGGCTCGGGCAAGCCGAACGGCTCGCTCGGCAAGATCGAGACGCCGCCGTTTTACGCCACGCGCTACCATCACGCGATTATCGTGACGAAAGGCGGCCCGCGCACGAGCGCCAAGGGCGAGGTGCTCCGCCCCGACGGCAGCCGCATCGGCGGCCTCTACGCCGCTGGCATGGCCGCCGCGAGCCCCATCGGCTCCAAGGCGATCGGCGCCGGCACGACGATCGGCCCGTGTTTGACGAGCGGGTATATCGCGGGCCGGGCGGTCGCGCGGGAGAATTGAGGCTGAGCACCCCTTCCCCCCGTGAGGGGGAAGGCCAAGCGCCTTGGGCTTAGATGCGTAGCACCTAAGCCCTTAGGCGCTTGGGATGGGGGGGATGACGCAGGCACAGTGTTTCTTGCTTTCGCCCCCCACCCCGCCCTCCCCCTCAAGGGGGGAGGGAGACGCGACTGCGGATTTTGGACACGCGAAGGAGCCCGTCATGGCCAGCGTCACAGGCATTGATCACCTCGTCATCCGCGTGAGCGACTTCGCGCGCTCCAAGGCCTTCTACAACCAGGTGCTGGGCTTTCTCGATTTCGAGCTCGCGGAGGAGTACGAGGGTGCGGCCGGCTGGGCGAACGGCAAGACGCTGTTCTGGATCGGCCAGGCGGACGCGAAGGGCAAGCGCCACAAGCATCGGATCGGTGACGTCGGCTTCCACCACTACGCCTTCAAGCTCGGCAAGCGGCGCGATGTCGATGATCTCTACGCTTTCCTCGTCAAGATCGGCGCCGAGGTCGTCGACCCGCCCGCCGACTACCCCGCCTACGGCGACGGCTACTACGCCGTGTTTTTCCTCGATCCAGATGGGCTGAAGCTCGAGGGGATGGTGTTCGATGAGAAGGCGGCGAGGCGGGTGCGGGAGAAACAGTAGTGCTGTGCTCATTGTCTGCGAGATTCAACCAAAACTGGTAGAATGAATCGAATCGCTGTAACCCCCTAGCGAAGTTGCATGGGGGCATCACATGACGAGGGCTAGCACGGCTCTGAATTGCGAATCTCGGGTCGATAGGGGCCTGGATCCGACTGGAAAGCTCTTTTCGTCACTGTGCCGACAGTTGCGACGCGCGCATTCGATGTTGCTGAAGGATCAAGCTGCCGCGTTTGGTGTCTCGATTTCATATGTAAGTGCTGTCGAGACGGGCAGGAAAGGCCCGGTTCCTGACTCGTTCATTCAGAAGTTTGTGGATTGGCTACGTTTAGATGACTTAACGGCGGAGCGTGTCCGCAGAGCAGCTGATGCAAGCGGGGGGACAAAAGTGCTTCGTTCGAAGAACGCAGCTCAGGCTCGACTCCTCTCTGTTCTGGGCCGCTCACTTGCTGAGCTTTCAGCGGAAGAAATTGAAGCGCTGCGGCAGATGGTTGAGGGAATTCAGTTTAGAAGACAGAAGGAGAATGGCGATGGTGGGTCTGAATGATGCATTTGGCTCGCCGCTAAGCCAAGACTATATTCGACGTCAGGCTTTGACCTTTCGAAACATTCTCAATGTCGGAGCAGAGCCTGCTCCTGACATTGCCTACCTTTTGGAACACATTCTTCCGGAGCTCATCCCGGGGTTCGATTTCAATGTCGTAGAAAGAGGTCAGATTGGAGGTGATGGCGGGTTGACGACCTGGGATCCACCTTCAATCTCTCTTGAAGAGCATGTGTACTTCGGGCTTGTCCGCACGGGCTTTCGAGAGCGCTTTACAGGCGCACATGAGATTGGACACCTCGTACTTCACAAGGGCAGGACACAAGCTCGCAATGCTGCGCAAGCCAGGTCGATTGGACCTGCTTACAGCTTGGAGTGGCAGGCGAATGCCTTCGCAGCTGAGTTTCTCATGCCACACGAGATGATCAAGGATTGCAAAACTCCACGAGACCTTTCCAATCATTGCAAGGTTAGCGTTGAAGCGGCTGAGCGGCGGATGCGCGATTGTGCAATGTGGCCACGCGGAGACGAGCGACTGCGTGTCGTCAATGGTTTTGAGGCTCTGTTGAAGTCATTGAAGAAGTAGGTCCCCCTACCCCCGCTCCAGAAAGCTCTCCACCACCTTCTTCTCGCCGGCCTTCTCGAAGTCGACCGTCAGCTTGTTGCCATCGACGGCCTTGACGGCGCCGCAGCCGAACTTTTCGTGGAACACGCGGTCGCCGACCTTGAATGCGCCGCTGCCCTTCGCCGACGACGCGACGATCTCGCCTTCGATCTGCAGGGGTTGCGCGCGCCTTCGTGCCTCGGCGCGCTCCTGCGGCGACTGACGCCCGTAGCTCTCCTTCGCCCGCTGCCAGCCGGGCGAGGTGTAGTTTGACGCGAATCCCGCGGCCGGCTCGTCGAAGCGGCTCTTCACATAGCCGCCATAGCCGCCGAACCCGCCCGTCGGCCCCGTCGCCTCGCGGACGTCGACATTGGCCTCCGGCAGCTCGTCGACGAACCGCGACGGCAGCTGCGATTGCCACAGCGCATGCACGCGCCGGTTCTGGGTAAAGGAAATCTTGGCGATCCGCTTCGCCCGCGTGATGCCGACATAGGCGAGCCGCCGCTCCTCCTCTAGGCCCGCCGCGCCGCTCTCTTCGAGACTCCGCTGATGCGGGAACAAGCCTTCCTCCCAGCCGGGGAGAAACACCGTCTCGAACTCGAGTCCCTTGGCGGCGTGCAGCGTCATCAGGCTGACGCGCTCGCCGGTCTCGTCCTGGTCCGCGTCCATGACGAGCGAGACGTGCTCGAGGAAACCGGCCAGCGTATCGAACTCGCCCATGAAGCGGACGAGCTCCTTCAAGTTCTCGAGCCGGCTTTCCGATTGCGGGTTCTTGTCGTTCTGCCACATCTGCGTGTAGCCGCTCTCGTCGAGGATCAGCTCGGCGAGCTCGGTGTGCGGGGTGGAGGGCACCATCTGCCGCCAGCGATCGAGCTGCCCGATGAACCCGCGCAGCGAGTTGCGCGGCTTCGGCTTCAGCTCCTCGGTCTCCGACAGCTCGCGGGCCGCCTGATAGAGCACGATCTCGCGGCTGCGCGCATATCGCGTGATCTCGGCGAGCGTCTGATCGCCGAGGCCGCGCTTCGGCACATTCAGCACCCGCTCGAGCTTCAGGTCGTTCGCCGGATTGATGGTGAGCTCGAGATAGGCGATCGCGTCCTTGATCTCCTGACGCTCGTAGAAGCGCGGGCCGCCGATCACGCGATAAGGCAGCCCCATGGTGATGAAGCGGTCCTCGAAGGCGCGCATCTGGAACGAGGCACGCACGAGGATGGCCATGCCATTGAGACGCCCGCCGGCGCGCTGGGCCTGCTCGATGGCTTCGCCGACCGAGCGGGCTTCCTCCGCATCGTCCCAGTAGCAGGCGACCTCGAGCTTCGTGCCCTCGCCCTGATCGGTCACGAGCGTCTTGCCGAGCCGGCCCTTGTTGTTGGCGATGAGGCCAGAGGCGGCGGCGAGGATATGTCCCGTCGAGCGGTAGTTCTGCTCGAGCCGGATCACCTTGGCGCCAGGAAAATCCTTGTCGAACCTGAGGATGTTGTCGACCTCGGCGCCGCGCCAGCCGTAGATCGACTGGTCGTCGTCGCCGACGCAGCAGACATTGTTCTGCCCCTGCGCAAGCAACCGGAGCCAGAGATACTGCGCGACGTTGGTGTCCTGGTACTCGTCCACCAGCATGTAGCGGAAGCGGCGCTGGTAGACCTCGAGCACATCCCGGTTCTCCTGGAACAGGCGGATGCACTCCATCAGGAGGTCACCGAAGTCGACGGCGTTGAGCTCTTTCAGCCGCTTCTGGTAGGCGGCATAGAGTGCCGCGCCCTTGCCGTTGCCATAGGCGAAGGCTTCGCCCACCGGCACCTTGTCGGGGGAGAGGCCACGGTTCTTCCAGCCGTCGATCAGGTTGGCGAGCTGGCGGGCGGGCCAGCGCTTGGCGTCGATTTGCTCGGCCTCGATCAGCTGCTTCATCAGACGGATCTGATCGTCGACGTCGAGGATCGTGAAGGCGTTCTTCAAGCCGACCAATTCCGCGTGGCGGCGCAAGATCTTGACGCAGATCGAGTGGAAGGTGCCGAGCCAGGGCATGCCCTCGGCGTCGCCGCCGACGAGCTTGCCCACGCGCTCGCGCATCTCGCGCGCCGCCTTGTTCGTGAAGGTGACGGCCAGGATCTCGTGATGGCGGGCGCGGCCGGTCGCAAGAATATGGGCGATGCGGGTGGTGAGCACGCGCGTCTTGCCGGTGCCGGCGCCCGCGAGCACGAGCACCGGACCATCCAGCGCCTCGACGGCTTCGCGCTGGCTCGGGTTGAGGCCATCGAGATACGGGGCGGCGACCGTTCGCGCGAGCGCACGCTCGGAGATGGAGCCTAGGGCCGGACGGGCACTCGAGGTCATGCGGTCAGGTCTCTTTTTGTGTGCTGACGGCGGCGGCATCGTTCCGCCGCCGCTGGGCGAATTTCCGAACGTGACGCCACACGTGGCCTCGTCTGTCGAGCTTTGGGCTCGGGACACTAGCGCGCGGTTGCCGAATCCGGCATAGGCCCCAATATAGGCACTCGCACGTCCGGCACAAAGCGGGAACTCGGCTATCCCCAGCCAGGCTTGCGCGCGGCCTCTGCGGCGGCGAAATCTCTGCCCTTGGGCTGGCCTGTGTGCGATAAGGTTTGCGTGAGGCTTTACGAAAGTTGGCTGGTCGCGTTTCGAGGGCGATAAGCGTATCGATGGGCGCCGCTCCCGCCCCAATTTACGTCGCACGCTCGGACTAGGCTCAGGTCGGACGGTCTCGCCAGAGGAATTGCACGTGCGGGCCTTTCTGCTCATCGTCGGTCTCATTCTGGTGGTCGCGCTGACGGCGCTGTTCGCCGCCCCCGTGTTCATCGATTGGAACGCCTATCGCGGCACGTTCGAGAAACAGGCGTCGGCCCTGCTCGGCCGCGAGGTGAGAGTCGGGGGCAATGCGAGCTTGCGGCTCCTGCCCTCGCCCTACATGCATTTCGACAACATCCGCATCGCCGACCAAACCGGGCGGTTCGATAACCCGTTGATCCGCGTCGAAGGTTTCACGATCTGGCTCTCCGTGGCGCCGCTGCTGCACGGGGCGATCGAAGCGCGCGAGATCGAGCTCGATGGGCCCGATATCCGCCTCTCCGTCGATGAGCAGGGACGGGCGAACTGGCAAGGGCTGGCGACCGGCCAGGCGAGCTTGCCCTTCATGCCGACGGAGGTTTCGCTCGCCTCGGTCAAGATCAAGAATGGACGATTGGCGATCACCCGCTCCGGCCGCCCGCCGCTCTTGGCGGTGGACGGCGTAGAGGGAGAGTTGGCGGCGGCCGGACTGAAAGGCCCCTACCGATTCAAGGGCGTCGTCGATCAAGGCGGGATCAAGCGCGAGGTTCGAATCTCCACGGCTGCGATCGCCGACGAGGGCAGCTTGAAGGTCAAGGCGGTCGTCAAGGCCGTCGAAGGCGCGAACACCTTCTCGTTCGATGGGGATCTCCTGTCGCTCGATGCGCTGCCCCGGTTGGCCGGCGCGCTCGAGGCCGACCTCGACATGGGGACAGGCGCGCCCGCCCCCGCGGCTCCAGCGGAGGCTCCAGCTTCGGCAGGTCCGACGGGCATGTCGCCGGCCAATGCCGGCCGCGTTCGGGTCACGGGCCGCTTCGAGGCCGATCTCGACCGGGGCGCCATCTCCGAAATCAACGCCACCGTCGACAGCCAGGGACGGCCGCAGCTCGTCACCGGCGAGATCGCCTTCGAATGGACGCAGGCCTTGGCCATCCAGGCCCATCTGGCGGCCCGCTGGCTCGACCTCGACCACATTGCCGGAGCGCCCGCGGGCCAGGGCCCCTGGCCCGCGCTCGAAAGCTATACCGGCCGTTTTCTTTCGGCCTTCGCCTCCGAGGCCGAGACGCGACTCATCGCCTCGATCGATCAAGCGACGCTCGGCGGCGATCTCATCGACGCCATCTCCGTCGATGCGCGCCGGACACCCGCGGGCATCGAGATCGCCAACCTCACGGCGCAGCTCCCGGGGGCGACGTCGCTCGAGGTGACCGGGCTGCTCGCCGAGGAGTCCGGCGCGCACACGTTCAAAGGTCCCGTCCGGCTTTCCGGCACGAGCCTCGGCAAGCTGCTCAAATGGTCGGTGCCGTCGCTCGCGGTCACGGGACCGGGTACCAGCGGTTTCTACATGTTCGGGGCAGACGCGAGCCTGAGCGCGGACGCCGTCGCGCTCGACAACCTGTCGCTCGAGATCGCCCGGTCGCGGATCGGCGGGCAGGTGCGCTATGCAACGGGCGAGCCCGCGCATTTGACGGTGGCGCTCGACGGCGACCGATTGGACCTGAGCGACATCGTCACCGAGGCGCCGACGCTCGACGGCCTGGCGGGCGCGTCGCTCGGCGAGGCCCCGGGGGCCGGCGCGCCCGCTCCAGATCGGAGCCTCGCGGCGATCGCCCTAGGTCTCGTGCTCGGCACGGAGGCGCAAGTCGGCTTGCGCATCGGCGAGCTCAAGACGGGCGCGGGCCGGCTCGAGGATGTCGCGCTGACGATGAGCCGGGGTGGCGGCCGTGTGGATCTGGGCTCGCTCACGTTTCGCACCGGCTCGCAGCTCAGCGTCCAAGCCAAAGGCACGATGGCGAGCGCCGATGGCTTCATTCGCCTGCGCATCGAGGCCCCGACGCCCGACTCCTTGGCTGTGCTCGATCGCTTCCTCGCCTTGCCCGAAGCCATCCGTGGTCCGGCGCTGCGTTATGCCGTCAAAGCGCCGTTGCGGCTTGCGGGCGCGATCCGGCGTGAAACGGAGAAGGGCGGCGGCCGATCCGAGATCGCGCTCGACGGCAGTGCGGACGGGGCGCGCGTGACGCTGCGTTTGCGATCCGACAAGCCCTTCGCGGACAGCGCGAGCGGGCAGACCGACGTCACGGCGACGCTGTCCGATAAGGACGGCCGCCGTCTGCTGAGCCGTCTCGCCGGTACCGCCGGCTCGAAGCCCATCGCCGATGCCGAAGCGGCCGTATCCACCGCTGGCGCCAGCGAAGGCGAGCCCCAGCAACCGCTCCCAGGAGAGTTGACGCTCAGGGCGAGCGGCGTGCCCAAAGAGACGCTCACGACCGTGCTGCGGCTCGCGGCTGCCGGCGCGAGCGCGAGCTTCGAAGGCGAGGCGAGCGTCAAGGAGGGCGTACCTGCGGCGGACGGCCGGCTCACGGTCTCGGCAACGCCGGTCACCGCCTTGCTCGAGTCGCTCGGCATTCGCGCCCAGGCCGATCTCGCGACCGCGTTGACGGTTGGCGCGAACGTAAAGGCGACGGCGGACGGGCTCGTGATCGACCGGCTCGCGGCCGATGTGGACGGCACGAAGGTGACGGGCACGGCCAAGCTCGCCTTTGCCGAAGCGGAGCCTGCTCTCGATCTGTCGCTCGAGACCGAGCGGGCGAGCCTGCCGGCACTGCTCAGTCCGCTGCTTTCGACGACTCCGGCCGCGATCGCGCCCGATGCTGTCGCCGAGGCCGAAGCCGCCGTGGCGAGCCCCGATCCCGAAGCCGGGGACGCGGCCCCCAACGTTTGGTCGGATCGGGCTTTCGATTTTTCCGCGCTCAAGGGCTGGCGGAGCCGGCTCGCCTTGAAGGCCGGTACGCTGCTTGTGACGTCGGGATTGCCCATCGAGGACGCCGAGCTGGTGGCGACGTCGTCCGGCGCTGGCGTGACGCTCGAGAAGCTGTCCGGCACGGCCATCGGCGGGGCGGTCGCCATTCACGGCGCCCTGGAGCGGCAGGCCGCGGGCGCGCGCCTCTCGGCGGAGGCCGCGTTGACCGGGGCCGATCTCGAGGAGTTGTTCGTCGATCCGGTCGGCCGCTCGACGGCCAAGGGCGCAGCCGACGCCAAGCTCACGCTCAAGGCAGAGAGCCTGACGCCGCGCGGCATGATCGCCGTCCTCGAGGGCGACGGCCAACTGTCCGTGACGGGTGGCCAGATCAACGGCTTGTCGCCGGTGACGATCGACCAGGCCGCCCGGCAGCTCCTGCTCGACGGCGGCAAGGTGACGGACGAGACGATCGCCGAGGCGATCGGTGCAAGTCGCCGTCAGGCCGATTTCCCGCTCGGCACGATCGAAACGAAGCTCACGGTCGCCGACGGGACGATCCGCGTCGCCCCCGTCTCGGTCACCGCCGAGCCCTCGGCGCTCAAGCTCGACGGCCGGATCGAGCTCGATACCTTGCAGCTGGCGAGCGAATGGACGCTGACGCCGAGGCAGCAATCGCCTCAGCAGGTGCCGCTGCCACCGGTCACGATCCTGTTCGAGGGACCGCTCAGCGAGCTGCGAGCGCTGGAGGCCCAAGCCGATGTCGAGGCCCTGCAGCGCGATCTGCTCGCGAGACAGCTGATCGGCGAGCCCGACCAACTCAACGGACTGTGGCCGGACGCGCCGCCGCGCGTCGCCCCGGTCACCGCGCCGGATGCCGATCGCGCGGCCGCGATCCCGGCCGAGACGCCGGTCGAGCCCGTCGCCGGCGAAACCGCCGCGGCCGACGGCAAGACCGGCCGCAAGAGCTCGGGCTCCGCCACCAAGGCCTCAGCCGATCCGTCGCCGCCCGCACCGTCCCCGGCCAAATCCAGGCGCAAGGATCGCCGCAAAACGGTCACGATCCGTGAGGGCGCCAATTTCGGGTTGAGGTAGCAGGGCCGTCCCCCTAATGTGCCCGCCGTTGAAGGGAGCGTGACCCGTGCGTTTTGCCGTCAAGTCAGTCGCCGCAAGTGTGGCCGTGCTCGTTGCCTTCGGGCTCGCGCCGGCGATGTCCGCGCCCCTCGACGAGGCGGTGTGCAAAGACCTCGACGCCCAGCAAAAGCAGCTCGAGCTGCAGGGCATCAAGGACGACATCGCCAAGGGGCCCGAATGGGCCAAGGCCAATCTGACGATGGCCCGTCTCGCGGTCGTCAAGCAGTACATCGAGATCGAGGAGCAGGTGGCGTTCCGCTGCCCGAGCCTCGTGGTCGTGTCCGTTCCCGAGCTCGCCGAGCCCGAGGCCAAGGTGCCGGAGGCGGCGCCTGCCGCCAAGCCGCCGGCCAAGGCCGCCGCTCAGCCCGCCGCCAAGCCGAAAAAGAAAAAGAAGCGGAAGGCCGCGGAGGCGACGCCCCCCGTGCCCGCGGCAGCCGTCACGAAGACGGAATAGGCCGCCCCTCTGGCCACTCGGGCCCGCCTCGTGTATGAGAGGGCGCCTCCCACCAGACCAGGATCTCACATGACGACCGTTTTGCTTGTCATCCACCTCATGATTGCCGCGACGCTTGTCGGTGTCGTTCTCATCCAGCGCTCCGAAGGCGGCGCGCTCGGCATCGGTGGCGGTGGCGGCGGTGGCTTCATGACGGGGCGCGGCAAGGCCAACCTGCTGACGCGCACGACGGCCATCCTGGCGACGGGCTTCTTCCTGACGAGCCTGCTGCTCTCCATTCTTGCGGGCGCGGGCCGTCCGACCTCGCTGATCGACCAGCTCAACAAGGGCACGGGCACAACCGAGACCGGCGGCACGACCACGGGCGGCTCGACCTCCGGCACCACGACGGGTGGCACGACGACCTCCGGCGGCACGACCACGGGTGGCACCACCTCCGGCACGAGCAGCGGCGGGACGACGACGCCGAGCGCCCCCCAGTCGCAGTGACCGGAAGCGGCAAGGCGCAGATTCGGGCTCTTTACCAGCCCGCCTTAACCCTTGATCTACAAAGAATCGCACCTTTCGGGTGCGCCCCCTCGCCGCGCCATTTTTAGATAACCGAATCGTGGGGACCTGATGTAGGGTCGAGGCCCATGGCGCGGTACATCTTCATCACCGGCGGCGTGGTCTCCTCTCTTGGAAAAGGCCTGGCCTCGGCGGCTCTCGGAGCCCTTCTGCAAGCGCGTGGCTATCGCGTGCGTTTGCGGAAGCTCGATCCCTATCTCAACGTCGATCCGGGGACCATGAGCCCCTATCAGCACGGCGAGGTGTTCGTCACCGACGACGGCGCGGAGACCGATCTCGATCTCGGCCACTACGAGCGCTTCACCGGCGTCTCGGCTAAGAAGTCGGACAACATCACGACCGGGCGCATCTACCAGGAGATCCTCGCCAAGGAGCGGCGCGGCGATTACCTGGGCGGCACCGTTCAGGTCATTCCGCACGTCACCGACCACATCAAGAATTTCGTGCGCACCGGCAACGACGATGTCGACTTCGTGCTGGTCGAGATCGGCGGCACGGTGGGCGACATCGAGGGGCTGCCGTTCTTCGAGGCCATTAGGCAGCTCAGGAATGATCTGCCGCGCGGGGAGTCGATCTTCATCCACCTGACGCTGATCCCCTACATTCCGGCAGCGGGCGAGCTGAAGACCAAGCCGACGCAGCACTCGGTCAAAGAGCTGCGCTCGATCGGCATCCAGCCCGACGTGCTGCTCTGCCGCTGCGACCGGCAGGTGCCGAAGTCCGAGCGCAAGAAAATCGCGCTGTTCTGCAACGTGCGCGAGAGCGCGGTGATCCAGGCCTTGGATGTGTCGTCGATCTACGACGTGCCGATCGCCTATCACAAGGAAGGTCTCGATCGCGAGGTGCTCGCTGCCTTCGGCATCACGGATGCGCCCGAGCCCAACCTCTCGCGCTGGGAGGAGATCGGCCATCGCGTGAAGCACCCGGAGGGCGAGGTCACGATCGCCGTCGTCGGCAAGTACACGAGCTTGAAGGACGCCTACAAGTCGCTGATCGAGGCGCTCGTCCACGGCGGTATCGCCAACAACGTGAAGGTGAAGCTCGACTGGATCGATTCCGAGATCTTCGAGCGCAACGATCCGGCGCCGGCATTGGAGCATGTCGACGGCATCCTCGTGCCGGGCGGCTTCGGCGAGCGCGGCACGGAAGGCAAGATCCTCGCGGCCAAATTCGCGCGCGAGCGCAAGGTGCCGTATTTCGGCATCTGCTTCGGCATGCAGATGGCCTGCCTCGAGGCCGCCCGCAGTCTGGTCGGCATCGAGAAGGCGTCATCCACCGAGTTCGGCCCGACGAAGGAGCCGGTCGTCGGCGAGATGACGGAGTGGATGAAGGGCGATCAATTGGAGAAGCGCCGCGCGGGCGGTGATTTGGGCGGCACGATGCGGCTCGGCGCCTTCGAGGCGAGGCTCTCGGGCAACTCGAAGATCGCCGCGATCTACGGCTCGACGGAGATTTCCGAGCGCCATCGCCACCGCTACGAGGTCAACACGCACTATCGCGAGCGGCTGGAGAAGGCGGGGCTGATCTTCAGCGGCATGTCGCCGGACGGGCTGTTGCCGGAGACGGTCGAGTATCCCGACCATCCGTGGTTCATCGGCGTGCAGTTCCACCCCGAGCTCAAGAGCCGCCCCTTCGATCCGCACCCGCTGTTCCGCAGCTTCATCGGCGCGGCGGTGGAGCAGTCGAGGTTGGTGTAGTCGGGAGTCGGACGGCCTTCGGCCGAAGTCTCACGCTGGATCCCCACGCTTGCTACGCGCTTCGCGCTCGCGCGTGAGGATGACGGGGGAGGCTGCGGAAAAAATACGCCCCTTCCGTCATCCTCATCCAAGCGAGCACCGCGAGCGACGGATGGGGATCCAGCGTGAGGCTTCGGCCGGAGGCCGACCGCATCAAGCCAATCCGAGCTTGGGTGCGCTTTTGAGCTTCCCCAAATCCGGCACCGGCCGCTTCGTCTCGGGGCTCCCGGCCAGCACCTGCTCGAGCGCATGCGCGACCTCGAGCACCAGGAGATCGCTGCCCTTCGGCCCGACCACCTGGATGCCGAAAGGCAGGCCCTTGTGATCGAGGCCGCAGGGGATGACGCAGCTCGCCGCCAGCGCCATCGTCGGGCAATAGGCGAGCGCGAGCCAACTCGTGTAGTTGGAAAGCGCCTCCCCATTGATCTCCTTCACGTAGGGCTCGGCGTGCGGGAACGGCGAGACGGTCGCCGCTGGGCAAATCAGCACGTCGTGATCGTCGAAGAAGTCGAGGAAGTTGCGATAGAGGATGGTCTGCTTGGCGTACGCGCGGGCGACGTCGGCCATCGTGTATTTGAGTCCGCGCTCGGTGCCGTCGATGACGAAGCGGTTGAGCCGGTCGCGCTTGGTCGCCAATGCATTCTCGTAGGCCGCGACGAAGCCAATGGCGCGCAGCACCTCGAACACCTCGTGCACGTCGGGGAAGCCGGGCTCCTCCCATTCCGCCGAGCGGAAGACGTGAGAGAAAAGTTTCGTGCGCTTGAGGAAGGTTTCGCGAATGCCGCGATCGACGGGCGCCTTGCCGAGATCGGGCGAGAAGGCGGCGCGGATCGCCGACAGATCGACGCTGCCCAAGCGATCGGGTGCGCCGAGCGCCGCCGGGCTCGAGAAGGGATCGCGCAGGTCGTAGTCGATCTGTGCGCGCAGCAGCAGATACGCATCCTCGACGGTGCGTCCCATCGGTCCGAGCACGCCGAACGGTACGAGCGCCGCGGTCGAGGACGCATCCGGCACGAGACCGGGCGACGGGCGGAAGCCGACGACGCCGCAAAAGCCCGCGGGCGTTCTGAGACTGCCACCCATGTCGGAGCCTGTGGCGAGCGGCGACATGCCGGTCGCGAGCACGACGGCCGAGCCGCCCGAGGAGCCCGCCGAGGTCAGCACCGGATTGAATGGGTTTCCCGTCGGACCAAAGACGCGGTTCGTCGTATTCGCTCCCGCGCCGAACTCGGGCGTATTGGTTTTGGCGAACACGATGCCGCCGGCTTGGCGGACGTTCGCGACCATCGCATCGTCGTCCTGCGGCACGAAATTCTCATAGAGCAGCGACCCTTGAGTCGAGCGCATGCCGGCCGTGTTCTCGAGGTCCTTCACGGCGACCGGCAGCCCGTGCAGCACATCGAGCTCCTCGCCCGACATCACGGCGTCCTCGGCGCGCTTGGCGCTGGCGAGCCCCGCCTCGGCATCGAGCGTCACGACGGCATTCACCGCGTGGTTCACGTGCTCGATGCGCGCGAGGGAGGCCTTCATCACCTCGACGGGCGATACCTGCTTCAGGCCGATCAGACGGCGAAGCTCGACGGCGGAGAGGTCTGCAAGATCTGTCATCAAGGTCTCACTGTGCTGCTGCTTTGCCGAGCGCGATCAGCTCCGGCCGGTATTCGAAATGCATCGTGTCGTAGTGGTACCACTTGCCGCCCCAGATGAAGCCGTGCTTCTCGAACACGTCGACGATCTCGATCGGGACCTGGTTCTTGTAGGGGTAGGTGCCGTCCTTGGCTGGTTTCGCCCAGCGCCAATAGTCCGACACCTTCGTGTTGATGTCGATGGCAGCGGCATACGCGTGCATGCTCATGCGCTTCGTGCCGGCGATGACGCGGCAATTGTAGGTGCCGGCCGAGGGCTTCAGATAGCGGATAAACTTGCCGTCCATCTCGTCGAGCTCGGCCGACACCGCTTCCAAGGCCTTGGCGAGCCCGTTTGCGGAATTCACCTCGACGCTGCCACCCTTGTGCTTGGGCAGCCATTTCACGGTCACGAGCTTCGCCTTCACCTCGCCCTTCTCGCAGTCCCCATACATCTTCTTGAACAAGGGCTCGAAGCGCACGCGGCCGGGATCCTCGTCGACGCCGGGTGGGAAGCCTTTGTTGCCGAGCTGGTAGGGCACATAGAACTGGTCGTCGATGTCGGGCTCGTCGAGCAAGGTCTCGAACGGCTTCTTGCCGCGCCCGTCGTCGATGACGAATTTCGTGCCGTCGGCGAGCACGAGATCGTTGCCCTCCTGCGCCTTGATGACGTCCGGATAGGCCGCGATCAGCGCCGCGATGCGCGGGTCCGGCTCGGCGGCGAGGGCCGTCGCGGACATGACGGCGGCAAGCGTCAACAGGGCGACGACTCTCGCAAATCGCATACGGTCCTCACAAGACATTGGCCGAATGGGCGGGCAACGGGCAGGGTCTTCATAAATACACGGAATTCGGCTTGAATGTAGGCTTGTCCTTGCCGAGATTGAGCCCGAAAATCGAGAAGCGATCGGAGCCTGACCTCATGCGCCGTCTGTCGAGCCTGCTGGTTCTGCTGGTCTCAGTGCTAGGTTGGGAAACGCCGGCCCACGCTGAGAGTCGCATCGCGCTCATCATCGCCAACGGCGCCTATCAGAACACCTCGCCGCTGAAGAACCCGGTCGCCGACGGCAAGCTGATGGCGGGAACGCTCGAAGGTCTCGGGTTCAAGGTGACGCTTGCCACCGATCTCGACGCCAAGGCGATGAAGAAGGCGATGCTCGAGTTCGGCCGGGCGCTCCGGGCGTCGGATTCGGTCGGGCTGTTCTACTACGCCGGGCACGCCATCCAGGTTGCGGGGGAAAACTACCTCATTCCCGTCGACGCCAATCTGCAGGACGAGACCGAGATCGGCATCGAGGGCGTCGACGTCAACGATTTCCTGGCGACGATGAACGAGGCGCAGAGCCGCATCAAGATCGTGGTGCTGGATGCCTGCCGCAACAACCCGTTCCCGGCGGCGTCGCGGTCGGCCGCGCGGGGCCTCGCCATCGTGCGCGCCCCGACTGGCACGCTGATCGCCTACTCGACGTCGCCCGGCGAGGTGGCGCTCGACGGCACCGGCGACAACAGCCCCTATGCCGAGGCGCTTTCTCAAGCGATGAAGGGCGAGACCGGCAAGCCGATCGAGCTCGTGTTCCGGCAGGCGCGCGTCGAGGTGCTCAAGTCGACCGAGGGTCAGCAGACGCCGTGGGATCTCTCGTCGATCACGGGTGATTTCCTGCTCGCATCCGGCGGCGGCACCGAAGTATCGACGGGCGAGGCGCAATCCGAGGCGACCACGACCGGGACCGGTGCCGGCGGGACGACCGGCTCGGGCGACACGGCCACCGCTGCCGCCAAGGACTATGCCGTCTGGGTCGCCATCGAGACGTCGGGAAATGCGGCGGCCTATCAGGCCTATCTCGACGAGTTCCCGAGCGGACGCTTTGCGGCCGAGGCCAAGAAGCGGCTGGCCGATGCCGAGGCCGCGGAGGCGCAGAAGCAGGCCGCGTTGGCGGCTCAGGCGCAAGCCGAGGCGGAGGCCGCCGCGGCGGCGCAGCAACAGCAGCAACAACAAGAGCAGCAAGCTCCGGAGCCGCAAGGAGAGGAGCAGGCCGTCATTCCGTCGGCACGGCAAATCCAGCGGATGTTCCCCGATTCAGGCAAGCGCCGCCTGAGCGTGGATGAGCTTTACAACTTGAGCTGCGACGAGCTGTGGGTCGCCCGCAACGAGATGTTCGATCGGCGCGGCTACTGCTTCACGAGCGCCAAGGGCCAATCCTTCTTCGACAACGCCGACTGCACCACGTCGAGCCAGAGCATCCTCAACAAGACCGAGAAAGCGAACACGATCACCATCAAGCAGGTGGAATCCGAGAAGGGCTGTCCGTGATCCTCATCGGCCAATACGATTCCCCCTTCGTCCGCCGCGCCGGCATCGCGCTCAAGCTCTACGGCATGCCGTTCGAGCATCGGCCGTGGTCGGTGTTTGGGGACGCGGAGAAGATCCGGCCGCTCAATCCGCTCGTCCGGGTGCCGACCTTCGTCACCGACGACGGCACCGTGCTCGTCGATAGTGCGACTATTCTCGACTATCTCGATCATCGGATGCCCGAGCCAGAGCGCTTGTCCCCTGCTTCAGAGCCTTTGCGCCATCAGGCCCTGCGGATTGCCGCCCTCGGCATGGGGCTCGCGGAGAAAGCCGTCAGTCTGTTCTACGAGAAACGCCTGCACGAGACGATCTCGGATGTGTGGGCCGAGCGCTGCCGGGGCCAGTTGCTCGGAACGCTCGCCGCGCTGGAGACGGATCGCGCGGGCCGCTCGACACCCTACTGGTTCGGCGACCGCATCGGCCACGCGGATATCGCGGTTGCTGTCGCCCTTCGCTTTGCGAGCGACGTGCATCAAAATCTGATCGATTGGTCGAAGCTTCCGGCGCTGAAGGCGCACTGCGATCGTTGCGAGGCGCTCCCCGTCTTCCGCGAGATCAGCCAGCCGTTCATTCCGCCGGCTTGACCCTGCGCGTCTCCGACTCGACCTTCGCGTTGAGCTCGGCGCCGAGCAGCACGATCGTCGTCGAGAGCCACATCCACGTCATGAAGGCGATCAGCGCGCCGAGCGAGCCGTAGGTGCGATTGTAGCTGGCGATGTTCGTCACATACCAGCTGAAGAGCAGCGAGAACGCGACCCAGCCGAGTGTCGCCGCCGCCGTGCCGAAGACGATGAAGCGCCAGCGCGGATGCTCGCGGCTCGGGCCGAAGCGATAGAGCACGGCGAGGACGAAGACGAGAACCGCCACCATCGCGGGCCAGCGGCCGATATCGAGGATCGAGGTCAGCATCGAGCTCTCGCCGATGACGTCGATGACGACCGGCACGACGGCAAGCCCCGCCAGCGCCAGCAGAAGAAACACCAGAGCGCCGAGCGTGAACAGCAGCGCCTGCGTGTAGAGCCAAACGAACGACCGCTTCTCCCGCTCTCCGTAAGCCACGTTGAGGCCGGAGAAGATCGCCGTCACGCCCGACATGGCGCTCCAGAGCGAGATCGCGAGGCCGATGACGAACGCCGCGCCCAGCGTGCTCTTGCTCTGCGCCGCGATCCGTTGCGACTGATCGGCGATGATCGACACGGCTTCGCTCGGAAGAAAGCCCGACAGCATGCTGACGTGATGGGCGACATCGGACGGATCGAAGAAGAGCCCATAGAGCGCGATGAGCGCGGCAAGCGCGGGTATGAGCGCAAGCAGCCCATAGAAGGTGACGCCGGCCGCGATCAGCAAGATCTGGTCGTCGACGAAATCGGTCGCTGTCCGCTTGAGCACGCGCCACCACGAGCGCGGCTCGGGCGTCATCCACCGGCCCTTCGCGGACGCCGGCCTCTCGGAGGTCTGGTCGACGGAACCCTGCATCGGGGCAGCAACGCTTGGCCGTCGAGCGGGGTTCCCTTCCGTCAACCGCCCTTCTTCGACGGATCGATCCACTTGCCGAGCAGCGCGGTCGCCTGCGGCTCGTAGCCGAGGGCATCGTAGAAAGCGAGCACCGGCTCGTTGCCGTGGCGAACGAACAGGTTGACCTTCCAGACGCCGCGATCGAGCAGCCAGCGCTCGGCCGCCTGCATCATTGCCTGGCCCAGACCCTTGCGCTGCTCGGAAGGATCGACGGAGAGATAGTAGACGATGCCGCGATGGCCATCGTGGCCGACCATCAGGCTCGCGACGATGCGGTCCTCGATCGATCCGACGAGCACGTCGGAAGCGGGGCCGCCGCGGGCGAAGGCGAGATCACGCGCTGGATCGTTCCAGGGCCGCGTCAGCCTACAGGCGTGCCACAGCGCGATGACGGCCGCCTCCTCGCCGTCGGCGATCGGCCGGATCGTCAGCCCGTCCGCCATCAGACGGTCTTGCGGGGGTTGAGAATGCCTTGGGGATCGAGCGTGCGCTTGATCTGCCGCATCATCTCGATCTCGATCGGGCTCTTCACGGTCACGAGCTGGTCTCGCTTCAAGCGCCCGATGCCGTGCTCGGCCGAGATCGAGCCGCCGAGCGAGCGCACGAGCTCGTAGAGCGGGCCGGAGATGTCCCACCAGCGCCGCGCGAACGCGTCCTTGTCCATGCCGACAGGTTGGCTGACGTTGTAGTGGATGTTGCCGTCGCCGAAATGGCCGAAGGGGAGCGGCCGCGCTCCGGGCATCGCGCGCTCGATGATCTCGTTGCCGCGCCGGACCATCTCGGGGATCGCGGCCACCGGAACCGAGACGTCGTGCTTCAGCGAGCCGCCTTCGAGCTTCTGCGTATCGGGTAGGGTTTCGCGCAGGCGCCAGAGCGCACGCTGTTGATCGAGCGAGCTGGCGATGACCGCGTCCTCGGCTTCGCCGGAGTCGAGCGCTGGCCCGATGATGCCCTCGCCGAGCGCGAGGCTTTCGCCCTCGCCTTGAAATCCCGCGACCTCCATCAGCACGTACCAGGGATGTGGGCCGCTCAGCGGATTGCGCGCGCCCGGCACGTGCCGCTCGAGGAACGTCATGGCCAACGCGGGTAGCGCCTCGAAGGCGGTGAGCGCCGGCCCCGATCGTGCACGCGCGGCGCGGAAGAGGCTCGCCACGGCCTCGATGCTGGTCAGCCCGACGAAGGCCGTCGTCGTCTCGGCGGGTTTGGGATGGAGCTTGAGCACCGCCGCCGTGATGACCCCGAGCGTGCCCTCGCCGCCGATGAAGAGGTGCTTCAGGTCGTAGCCGGTGTTGTCCTTTCTGAGCGCCCGGAGGCCGTCCCAGACCTCGCCGTTGGCCAGCACCACCTCGAGCCCCAGCACCATGTCGCGCGCATTGCCGTAGGCGAGCACGGCGACGCCGCCGGCATTCGTCGACAGATTGCCGCCGATCGTGCAGGAGCCCTGCGAGGCGAGGCTCAGCGGGAACAGCCGGTCCGCGCCGGCGGCCGCCTCCTGGATGCGCTGCAGCGTGACGCCCGACTCCGCGACGAGCGTGTTGCCCTCCGGATCGAGGGTGCGAATCTTGTCGAGCCGGCCGAGATTGAGCAGCACCTCGGCGCCGTCCTCGAACGGGATCTGGCCGCCGACGAGCCCGGTGTTGCCGCCCTGGGGTACGATCGGGGTGCCCGTCTCGGCCGCGAGCTTCATAATCGCCGCGACCTCCGCGGTCGACCCCGGCCGGAGCACGAGCGGCGTAACGCCCTGATACAACCCGCGCCATTCGGTGAGGTAGCCGGCCTGGGCTTGTGGATCGCGGATCGCATGCTTGTCGCCGACGATTGTCCCAAAGCGCGCGAGCGTCTCGGGCGAAGGGGGCGTGCGGGGAGATATGGAACGGTCCTGTGGCATGGGCGCATTGGGGGCCGCGGAGGGGAGGGCGTCAAGGGTGGCACGGTTGCGTCGCTACATTGTTTCAGGGATTGCAATGCGGACCTGCCGCACCCAGTTACAGTGACGCCAACGACAACAAGAAAAATGGGAGGCACACATGCTTGGAATTCCGACCGAGGTCCTGCTCGCCGTCGCCATGGGCCCGTTCTTCGGCCTGCTGTTCGCGACTTTGTTCCCGATGATGTTCCGCATCCTGCCGCTCGGCACGGCCGAGGCGCGCGCCCGGATGGCCCAAATGCCGAAGCGGGCGCGGATCGGGCTCGGCCTCGGGTCTGGCGGCCTGTTCGGCGCCATGATGGCGGTCCGGGCGCTGGCCGAGGCCGCGGGGATCACCTCGCTCTCGAGCGACCTCATCGCCGCATCGATCCTGATCGGCGCCATTGGCTTGAGCATGGTGACCAAGGCGATGCCTGCGGCGAAGGCGTAAGCGCCATCCGAGACGCCACGAGGATCACGAGGCGGTGCAGACCCTGCGCCGCCTCGTTCATTTTGGGGCCAGATATGCACGGGTGAGTGAGCGAGGTCCGTCACCGGTCTGCTATGGTGCGCTGCAATAGGCAGGCACGAGAGGACCCATGGCCCCCAGACCCCTCCAAGGCTACGAGTTCGCCGAGACGATCACGCCGCACGAGGCGTCGTTCGACGTTAACCGCCACGTCAACGTCGGCTATTACGGCGTGTTCTTCGACCTGGCGGCGGACGTGTGGATGCACCGCCACGAGATGACGGAGCATTACATCACGACGCAACAGCGCAGCATGTTCATCTCCGAGAGCCGCACCCGCTACTTCCGCGAGGTGACCCCGGGCGGCAAAATGGACATCTACTTCCGTGTCCACGACCTGTCGCCGAAGGCGATCCTCGGCCATCTCGTCATGCTCGATCCCGAGACCGGCGAGTTCATCGCGGCGCTGGAGGCGCTCTGGCTCAGCGTCGATCTCAAGACGCGCAAGGTGAGCCCGTTCGAGCCGGTCATCTACGACGAGTTCGCGCGCGTGCAGGCGGAGCACCATCGGGAGGTGCCGGATGTGCCGTTTACGGGGATGATTGCGTTCAGGAAGTGAGGGGGGCTGCCAATCGTCAATTGCGACCCATCGGGGCGTAGACTGTCATGCGTCGGCGGTTGATCGTTTCTCGAGCCGTGATTCGGTCAGCGTGGAAGGCCAGATGAAAAAAGATGAGCGGCCGGCCGTGAGCGTTGTCGGCCTCGGCGACATGGGCGGAGCCCTCGCGACGGCGCTATGCGAGCGCGGTTGCCGCGTGACGGTCTGGAATAGAGATGCTCGGAAGTCTCGGCCGCTCGTCGAAAAGGCAGCGAGTCTCGCAGCCCGCGTGGCGGAAGCGGTGACGGCGTCACCCTCGACCATCGTCTGTGTTTCGGACTACGCGGCGACCATGGACATTCTTTCGACCTCCGACGCGACCGCGGCGTTGGCAGGTCGCACCCTCCTGCAATTCAGCACCACGACATCCGCGGAATCGATCGCCCTGTCGGAGTGGTCGGAACGGGCCGGGGCGACCTATCTCTGCGGCCAGATCCTCGCCTACCCCGACGATATCCGCAAAGCCCGCGCGAACATCGTCGTATCGGGCTCGAAGGACGTGTTCGAGCGGCACGCCGAGCTGCTGCGCACGATGGCAGGCATCGTCAATTACGTCGGCGATCACGCCGGTGCCGCGCCGGCCTTCGCGAGAGCGCATGACTCGTTCGTTGTCGGGAGCTATCTCGCATTTCTGCAGGGTGCCGCGCTGTGCGCGCGCTCGGGCATCGATCTGCGCCGTTGGTGTGACTTCAATCTCAGCCAAAGGGTGAGCAGTGCCGTGACGAGCCAGCTCTCGATCCTGGCCGGTCAAGTTTGCGGCCGCACCTATGAGGAAGGACTGGGGGCGACGACGGCCGTATGGCGCGGCACGATCGAGAAGATCATCGAGGAGTGCGATGCCCTCGGGGCCGGCAAGGGACACTTGGAGCCGCTCGCCAGGTTGGTCGCGGCAGCGACCGAGGGTGGACTGGGCAGCAAGGAGCTCGGCATACTGTTCGAGGGAATGCGCAACGGACCACCACTCGTAAATGGGGACCGGCGCACCTCGTGAGCCGCAGCGGTTTTGCCCAGAACAGCCCCCCTTACCTCTCCGCCGCCCGCCGCAGCCGGTCGTTGATCGCGAGCCCCAGCCCGGTCTCTGGAACGGCCGCCACCGCAATTCCGTCCGCCCCTGACGCGTCCAGCGTCCTTAAGCCCGCAAACAGCCGCGCCGCAGCCTCGACGAGATCACCGAGCGGGCTCAGGTTGATGACGCTGACGCCGTCCTCCTCGGGGCCGCCGTGGCCGAAGCCGAGCCAGGCTTCGCCGCGCTCGGGGGCCGTCGCGTTCAGTCGCAGTGGTGTCCTCGGCGCATAGTGACTCGCGAGCCGGCCCGGCGCGTTCGGCCGCGTCTCGGTCTCGTGCGACGCGATCCGCACGTTCACCCCCGCCGCCTCGCTCAGCGCCTCGACCGGTACGCCCCCCGCACGCAGCAACGCCGGCTCGCCGTCGTCGAAGCCGACGATCGTGCTCTCGAGCCCGACCGTCGCCGGTCCTGCATCCAGGATCATCGCGACGCGGTCGCCCAAATCCGCGGCAACGTGCTCGGCGGTCGTCGGCGAGACGTGGCCGGAGCGATTGGCGCTCGGCGCCGCCACCGGCCGGTCGACGGCGGCGAGCAGCGAGGCCGCCGCCTCGTGCGCGGGCACGCGGATCGCCAGCGTGTCGAGCCCAGCGGTGGCCAGCTCGGCGACACGGCAGCCCGGCGCCTTCGGCAGCACCAGCGTCAGCGGTCCCGGCCAGAAGGCCTTGGCGAGCTTTAGAGAGAGATCGTCGAAGCGAACGAGCGCCTCCGCACGGTCTTGCCGCAGCACATGCACGATCAGCGGATTGAAGCGCGGCCGGCCCTTCGCCTCGAAGATGCGCGCCACCGCCTCGCCGTTCGTCGCGTCGGCGCCGAGGCCGTACACCGTCTCGGTCGGGAAGGCGACGAGATGGCCGAAGCGCAGCATCGCGGCCGCGTCGCGGATCGCGGCATCGCTGACCTTGCGGATCGGGGCGCGGGCGACCATTGTGCGGCGTCCTTTTCGTCTATTCCGGCGTGCCGCATTCCATCGAGCCCGCCGCCGCCGATGTCAACGCCCCGTCTGCCTGAAAGGTCAACGCCATGAGCTACAAGGCCCCGCTCGACGATCTCGCCATCGCACTCGACGTCGCCGCCGATATCGGCGGCTCGATCGACCGTGGGCTCTATGCGGGCGTCGACCGCGATCTCGTCCGCTCCGTGCTCGAGGAAGCGGCCCGCTTCGCGCAAGAGGAGGTGGCCCCCTTGAACCGCGTCGGCGACGAGACGGGGCTGACGCTCAAGGACGGCGTCGTCACCGTGCCGCCCGGCTGGACGGAGACCTACCGCAAGTGGTGCGAGGCCGGCTGGAGCGCGCTGCCGTGCTCCGCCGATTGGGGAGGGCAGGGGCTGCCCCACGTGCTCTCGATGGCCGCGAGCGAGATCTGGAACTCGGCCGCGCTCTCTTTCGGCCTCGGGCCGGTGCTGACGCACGGCGCTATCGAGGTGCTGAACTACGTCGGCTCGGACGACCTCAAGCGCACCTATCTGCCGAAGATGGTCGAGGGCACCTGGGCCGGCACGATGAACCTGACCGAGCCGCAGGCCGGCACCGATCTGGGCGCGCTCAAAACTCGCGCGGTGCCGCAGGCCGACGGCAGCTACCGCATCTTCGGCACGAAGATCTTCATCTCCTACGGTGAGCACGAGATGACGGAGAACATCATCCATCTGGTGCTGGCCAAGCTCCCCGACGCGCCGCAGGGCTCGCGCGGCATCTCTCTGTTCCTGGTGCCGAAATACCTTCCCGATGCGGAGGGGCGTCCCGGCAAGCGCAACGATCTTCGCTGCACGGGGCTGGAAAAGAAGCTCGGCATCCACGGCTCGCCGACCTGCGTCATGACCTATGGCGAGCACGATGGCGCCGTCGGCTGGATGGTGGGCGAGCCCAATCGCGGTCTCGCCGCGATGTTCATCATGATGAACCGCGCGCGCCTCGCCGTCGGTGTGCAGGGTGTCGCCATCGCCGAGCGCGCGTTCCAGCATGCGCTCGCCTATGCGCACGAGCGCCGGCAAGGCCGCGCCGAGGGCGCACCGGAGGGGACGAGCTCGCCGATCATCGCGCATCCGGACGTCAAGCGGATGCTGCTCACCATGCGCGCACTGACCCAGGCCTCGCGCATGATTTGCCTGGCCACCGCGGGCGAGCTCGATCGCTCGGAGCGTGCGAAAGACGCTGCCGAGCGCGAGACTGCCGCCAATCGCGCGGCACTTCTCACGCCGATCGCCAAGGCGTTCTCGACCGATTGCGGCATCGAGGTCGCCTCATTGGGCATCCAGGTGCACGGCGGCATGGGCTTCATCGAGACGACCGGCGCCGCGCAGTACTATCGCGATGCGCGCATCCTCGCGATCTATGAGGGCACGAACGGCGTACAGGCGATCGACCTCGTCATGCGCAAGCTGCCGCTCGAGGGCGGCGCGGTGATCAAGACGTATCTCTCCGAGCTGACTCAAACCGTGCGTGCCATGCAAGGTGCGAACGCGCCCGAGCTCGGCCGGACAGGCGAAATGCTCGGCGAGGCCGTCAAGGCGCTGGGGCAGGCGACGCAATGGATCGGCGAAGCCTTGCAAAAGGGCCGCCGCCAGGAGGTGCTGGCGGTGGCGACGGCCTATCAGCGGCTGTTCGGCATTACGGCCGGGGGCTGCTATCTCGCCCGCGCGGCGCTCGCCGATCCGCAGTCGATGAACGCCGATCGCCTGCGCCTCGCGCGCTTCTTCGCCGAGACCATCGCCATCACCGCGCCGGGCCTCGCGCGCAGCGTCATGGAGGGCGCCGACGCCGTGCTCGCGGCGGAGGTTGCGTAGCGCATCGTGCGGCAAAACGGAAACCGTAGGGTGGACTGAGCCGTCTGGCGAAGTCCGCCGCGTCGAGCACCGTGCTCGTGATGGCGGACTTCCCCCGGATCAAGTCCGGGGTCAGTCCGCCCTACGCGCGTGCCCCACGAGGACAGGGAAGGAACGCAAGGCACCTCGAACTCAGGTTAGCTCCGCGTCGCCTTGAGCGAGAACGAGAGTGGAAACCGCGGCATGCCGTCGGGCAGGCGATAGAGCTTGCCGCCCACCGGCTGCATCATCGGAAACAGCGGCCACGGCAACAGCTCGTGCTCGTGCAGGACGTCGATCCGCAGTCCGGCACCCACAACCGCGCCGACGATGTCCGACAACGGATGCATCCACTCGTGCGTGCGCCGGTTGACGAGCGGCGTCGTGGCGCCCGTGTAGGTCGTCGGCGTCTCTGAGACGATCGGTTGATCCTTGGGTGTGCGCCACGCGTAGGTCGGCTCGAGCCGGCCATCGACCTCCTCGAAGACGAGCGCGAAGGGATGTGACTCGGCGAGGTAGAGAAAGCCGCCCGGCGCGAGCAGGCTGGCCACGACCTTCGCCCAACGGTCGATATCGGGCAGCCAGTTGATGGCGCCCCAGGTGACGTAGACGATGTCGAATTGGCCGGTCAGAAGCTCTCGGGCGTCGTAGACGTTTCCCTCGACGAACGCCGCCGGGAGGCCGGTTTCCGTGGCGAGCTTGCGAGCACCCTCGAGCGCGGAGCTCGAGAAATCCAGCCCCGTTACCTCGGCGCCCATGCGCGCCAACGACAGCGTGTCGAGGCCGATATGGCATTGCAGATGGGCGAGCCGCTTAGCCCGGACATCGCCGATTTCTTGAGCTTCGATCGCATGCAGCGACGACTTGCCTGCGCGGAACGCGTCGATCTCGTAAAAGCCTGTCTCGTCGGCGAGATGAATGCCGGCACGCTCGTTCCAGCTTGCGCGGTTCGTGTCGTAGGACGGATCGTGGCGTGCCATGCGGCCGGTCCTGGTGGTTGCGGGTAGGCGACAGCGACGATGCTACAGATAGAAGTCTCCCGCCGTCAGCACCTTGTGGCCAACGAGCAGGATCTCCATCTCGGCGGCCTTGTCGCCATCGAGGTCGATCTTGACGATCGTGTTGGCGCCGGAGAATTTGGTGCCGACCTCCTTGCCCGCCGTGGTGAAGGCGCCGGTGCCGCGAAAGGCGAACGTGCCGGCGAAGGCGGATAGATCGATCCGCTCGGTGGTGCCGGCCACCGTGAAGTCCTGGATGGTGTCGCGGTTGGCGCCGACGACGGAATCGGCCGCGGTCGAGAAGACGAAGCGATCGTTGCCGAGGCCGCCTGCTTGCGTATCCTTGCCTGTGCCGCCGATGAGGCGGTCGTTGCCGCCGAGGCCGCTCAGCGTGTCGTCGCCGCCGAGGCCTGAGAGGATGTTGGCGCCAGCATTGCCGGTGATGGATTGGACGAGGGCATTGCCTGTCAGATTGAGCACTGTGGCCGACGTCTGTGCGTAGGCCAGCATCGTCTCGATGTCGTCGTCCGCGGCGAGTGCGAACGACGTCGTGGCTTGCACCCGATCATTGCTGCCTTCGCCGCCAACCTCGTTGATCGTGTCGAAAGCGTCTACTCTGTAGATGTCGTCGCCGAGGCCACCCGTGAGAAGGTCCTCGCCGTCGCCGCCGACGAGCGTATCTTGACCATCGTCGCCCGCCAGAATGTCATCTCCGCTTCCACCGAATAGCTCGTCATCGCTCAAGCCGCCATCCAAGGAGTCGTCGCCGGCGTCACCGAACAGCGTGTCAAAGCCGCCATTGCCGAACAGCGTGTCGCTGCCGAGACCTCCGAACAACCGGTTGTCCAGGCTGTTGCCGGCAATCGTGTCATCTCCCTGATCGCCCACCGCATCATTTCCGAGCGCCGACAGGTTGATCGCGTCCTTGCCCATTCCTCCGAGGTACGTGCCGGCAGCCGCTGCGGTAATTGAATCGTTTGCATCCGTCGCCCCACCCTGCGCAATCGTGCTGGCACCGGACGTGGCGGAGAGCGTGTAGCTGCCGACGTCGTTGTCGAAGAAGTCGCTGACCTCGAGATAGTAGACGCCAACCGAAAGCGGCTGGGTGATGAGCGAGTTGCCGCCTACGCCCTCATCGTCACTGGACGCCACCACTGCTCCGTTCAGGTCGCGTAGGGTGAGGCTGACGTCGCCGAATTCCGTGCCGACATTGGAAAAATGGGCAAAGAAGTTCCATGTGGCGGCCGAGGTTACCTCGAAGCGGATCCAATCCTGATCAGCGGCTGTCTCGAGGCGGCTGCTGAAAGATCCGGCCGTCCCGGCAGAGTTGAGCTCCATGCGTGCGGTTGTCGACGTATCGGCGGTGGCGATGTCGGCCATGAGACTCCCTCTTGGTGTTTCGGTCCACGCGCAACGCGGTCCCACGCGTATGCTCTGGGCCTCTGGACTCCAATGACTATCGCATCGCCGGTCGCCGTGCTCCACGAAATGCTGGTTTACTGAACAAGTCCGTGCAAGTGTGGCCGAGACGCCGAACCACAATACATCGGGTACGTAACATCATGTATCAGCGAGCCAAATTCAGGTGCACGGCGATTACGGCGATGCTCGCCTTCTTCGCCTTGGCGTTGGCGGCATCCTTCGCCCACGCCGCCGACGCCTCCTGCAAGCAACTCTTCAAGCTCAAGTCGAAGAATTCGGACACGGCGACGACGATCACTTTCGTAAACGGCGCCTCGACCATGCGCGGCATCATGTGGCTCGGCTTCGACGGGCAGCCCAAGGACTATGCGAACCTGCAGGTCGGCGAGAGCGTGACGCTGCAAACCTTCGTGACGCATCCCTGGATGGTGGTGACCGGGCCGGGCGACTGCCTCGAGATCGTCATGCCCGTCGCGGGCGGCTCGGTGGTGTCGCTTTTCGATGAAGGCTCCAACGCCGGCGAGGAGGGCGGTCAGCAAACCTCATGCCCGGCAGGCACCGTTCCCGTGCCCGAGACCGACAACTGCGTACCGGCCTCCGGAGGTGGTGGCGCGAGCCTGCCGATGTATGGCCGCTCGCTCGGCGGTGTCGTGCGTGGGGGGCCGGATATGGGATCGCGAAAGGTCGCGAGCCTGAAGGAAGGCGACCGTATCGAGATCGTTGAGGACACGGGCGTCGCCATGAACGGCTACACCTGGTTCAAGATCCGCTGGAAGGGCAAGACCGGCTACCACTGGGGCGGCATCCTGTGCTCCGACGCCGCGCTCGGCGGTGCGTTGCAGGTGTGCCAGTAGGGACGCTGCAAGGCTGTCCGCACCGCGAGAAGGTCATCCCGGGCCTTGTGCCACGGCTGTCCGGTTCAGTTTTTGTGGACTGTGCGCATGACGCTGATTCAACTGTGATTCGAGAGCTTCCCGGCTTCATCGAACACGGATTGGGATCAACGCCATGCGGCATCACAATAGCCTGTTTCGTCAACTGTTGCAGGTCGTGCCTTGGGATCGGTTCGGCGAGATCGTCGCGTATCACGGAGCTGATCGGCGCGTGCGCCGTTTGACGACCAAAAGCCAGCTCGTCGCGCTGATGTACGGTCAGCTTTCAGGGGCTCAGAGCCTGCGCGAGATCGAGCAGGGGTTGGGCAGCCATGCGCCGAGGCTCTATCATCTCGGCGTGACGCAGCCGGCGCGGTCCACGCTTGCCGATGCCAACGCCAAGCGGCCGGCGAAGGTGTTCGCCGACCTCTTCGCGGTGATGACCATGTCTGCGGGGCGAGGCCTCAGGCGCCACATGCGCGAGGCCGTCCATCTCGTCGATGCGACCAGCATCCGCCTGACCGACGTGTCTCTCGCCTGGGCCGACTACGAGGCGCACGGCGCGCTCGTGAAAGTCCATGTCGACTTCGACGCCGGCTGCGCGATACCAGCCAACATCGCGATCACGCCCGCACGCATCAACGACATCGTCATGGCTCACACACTGCCGGTAGAGCCTGGTGCAACATACGTCTTCGACCTTGGATATTATGACTTTTCCTGGTGGTCTCGGCTCGACGAGGCAGGCTGCCGGATCGTCACGCGGCTCAAGACCAATACGCGTCCGCGCGTCGTCGAGAAGCGTTGCGTTCCAGCCGATGCTCCGATTACGTCCGACCAGATCGTTACCATCGACCAGCGATTGAAAGGCAACCGGCGCAACCCACTCGCCGACGTCAGCCTGCGCGAGATTACCGTCACGATCGACAAGGGGCGGACCTTGCGCCTGCTGACCAACGATCTCGACGCGACGGCCGAGAGCATTGCGGCGCTCTACAAAGCGCGCTGGCAGGTCGAGCTATTCTTCCGCTGGGTCAAGCAGCATCTCAAGATCAAGCACTTCCTCGGAACGTCCGAGAACGCCATTCGTGCTCAGATCGCGGTCGCTTTGATCGTGTTCGTGATGCTACGCCTTGCAGCCGAGGCGTCACGTGCCACCTCGAGCCTCCTCAGCTTCGTCAGGCTCGTAAGGGCTAACCTCATGCACTTGAGGCCCCTCCAAGATCTCGACCAGCCACCCCCTCGACGGATCAGTGACATCCGCCAGCAGGAGCTCGACCTATGCTGAACCGGACAGCCGTGGCCTTGTGCCCGGGACCCATGGAGCTCAAAGCTCCACGCGTTGAAGAGGTCGATCGCGTGTTCCGTGCTAAGCGACATCTGATCCGTTTTCGGATCGTCGGCGACTGCCGATGAAATGGGTCCCGGGCACAAGGCCCGGGATGACATTTCAGTAAAGCGACCAACAGGTCGCTCCTACCATGGCAGGGACTTAACCCCCCATCTCCGCCCGATGCGCCTCGACCATGTCGGCCATGCTCTTGAAGTGGAAGTGCACCTTGGGCGGACGGGCGACGGCTTTGGTGGCGCCGCTGCCGTCCTTGCCCCACCGCCGGTCGATCCAAGCGCGCGAGAGGCCGGCCTTCGTCGCCGGCACATGGTCGTGGTGCAGGCTCTGCGCGGTGTGCAGGATCTCGTCCTTCGACACGCCGAGATCGCGCTTCAGATGCTTCAGCAGATAGTCGAAGTTGCGCGGGTCGGGCTTGTAGGAGCCGATATCCTCGGCCGTGTAGATCGCATCGAAAGTCACGCCGAGCTTCTTGTTGGAGGCGGCGAAGCTCTTGCGATCGACGTTCGAGAGGATGACGAGCTTGTAGTGCTTCTTGAGATATTTGAGCGCGGCGGCGCTGTCGGCGAAGGCCGGCCAGTCCGGCACCGACTCTCCGAAGGTCTCGTGCTCGGCCGCCTTGCCGTCGAGGCCCCAGGTGCGCGCGAGCTCGGCGTGCACCGTCTTCAAGAGCGAGGAATACTTGAGGGATGGCGTCGCGCGCTCTTGATCGGTCTCGACGCCGCTGAAGGCTTCGAGCGCCGCCTCGCGGCCGAGCTTGGCCTTGCGGGCGAGCGGCGCCAGCGCGTTCCAGATGCCGCTCTCCCAATCGATGAGCGTGCCGTAGCAATCGAAGGTGAGTGTCGAGAAGTCGGTGAGCCGCATCGTGTCCTCGGGAAGCCTTGCTGTTGCTGGCCGCACCGATAGCGGCTCTGGCCCGCCGCTGCAATGTCGCCATGCAATTTGGGCAGCCGGCAAGTGCAGGATAGGCTGACACAATGGGGCGGAGACCGGCTAGGCTCGATGCCAGCAACGCCCGCCCGGAGCCCAATCGCATGCGCATCGAGAAGATCGACTGGTTTCGCTTGGAGCCCAAGGTCGTCAAGGAGAGCTGGTCGGACGATACGTCGGTGTGGCCCACGACGCCGCCGTGCTTCATCGTCCGCGTCGCGACCGACAAAGGCATCACCGGCATCGGCGAGGCGACGAGTCAGGTCTGGTACTACGGCGAGACGCCGGATCAGATCCGCTCTTGCCTCGAGCTCTACGGCGCGGCGCTGAAAGGTGCAGACGCCGAGAACATCGCGCTCTGCCAGCACAAGATGGGCATGACCTATTCGGGGGGCATGCCGGGCGGTCGGTCGGCGCGCGCCGGCGTCGAGATGGCGCTGCTCGATGCCATGGGCAAGCATCGGGGGCTGACGGTTGCGGCCCTGCTCGGCGGTGCGCGGCGCATGCGACTCGAGCAGCTGACGAACCTCTATCACAAGACGCCGGAGTCGATGGCCGACGCCTGCCGGAGCTTCGTCACGAAGGGCTTCCGCGGCCTCAAGATCAAAGTCGGCGACGTGGTCCTGCAGAAGGGATTGAGCTATCCGGCGCTGGAGGAGGAGCTGTCGTTCCTCGAGGCGGCGCTCGCAACCGTGCCGCGCGACGTCATGATCGACGCCGATGCCAACCAGGGCTGGCGCAACCCCAAGCTCGCCACCGCCAAGATCTCGCGCTTCGACCGTCACGACAACCTGGCGCTCGAGCAGCCGCTGCACTACGCCAACATCGAGGGGCATCGCGAGGTGCGCATGACGACGCGCGTGCCGGTCATACTCGATGAATCGATCCACTCGCCGGAGGCGGCCATGCAGGCTGTGCGCTCGGGCGCCTGCGATCGCGTCGTCGTCAAAGCCTGCCGGGTCGGCGGGCTGACGATGGCCCGGCAGGTGATGGCGATCTGCGAGGCGGCCGGATTGGGCGTCAGCATCGATACGGCGCCCTATACGCTCGTCGGCGATACGGCGCATGTGCATCTCGCCGCGACCGCCGCCGATCCCTATCCGGTCGACTGCGACGGCCACATCACCTTCTACAAGCTCGCCGATCCCGGGGCGCTGATCGGCGGCCTGACGTTCGACGGCCCGATGGCGGTGGTGCCGGATGCACCCGGGCTCGGCATCGACGCGGATTGGGGCAAGCTCGCCAAGATCGCGGTGGAGCACTCCGGGCCCAAGGGATAGGCCTCGGGCGCCAATCCACGGGCACCACGATGATGAGTGTCGAGGCGGCCGCGAGCGGCCCGCCTCACACGATCAGGCCTTCCGCTTCGGCGGCAGCTTCCCGGCTGCGAGCTTTTCCTCGATCGCCGCGATCACCGGCATCAAGTCGGCCACCGTGTCGATGACGTAGTGGGCGCCGGCGGCCTTGAGCTTGGCGCGCGCGGGCTTGGCCTTCGCCTCGCGCTCCTTGGGCGACAGCGCGGTCCACTCTTCCAGCGACAGCCCGACCTCGTTGCCGGTGGCGGCGACGCCGACCGTCCAGGTGCCGGCGGCGTTGCCCTCGTCGATCCCCGGTGTCGTGTCGTCGACCTTGACGACGGCCTGGGGCGGATAGACGCCGAGATCGGCGAATGTGCGATACATCATCAGCGGCGACGGCCGGCCGGCGGCGAGGTCGCCCGCGCAGACGAGGTTGTCCGGCTTGTAGCCCTGCTTGGCCGCAATCGGCAGGATCGGTTTCATGATGTCGCGGGTGTAGCCGGTGGTCGAGCCGATCTTCAGGCCCTTGGCGCGCAACGCCGCAACCGTATCGGCGACGCCTGGAATGAGGCCTGCGAATTTCGCCGCGACCTTCACGTTCATCGGCACGAACACCTCGTAGACCCGATCGATCTCGGCCTCGCCCGGCTTCTTGCCGTGCGCCTTCTGCCAGGCTTTGGCGATGCGGGGCAGATGCATCAGCTCGGAGATGTGGTCGCGCTTGGGCTTGCCCATGGGACCGCGCGCTTCCGCGACGCTGATCTCGACGCCGAAGGATTTGAACGCCTCGACGAACACGCCCATCGGCGCGCGCGAGCCGAAGTCGATGACGGTGCCGGCCCAGTCGAAGACGACCGCTTTCAGATGCATGATGGGTTCCTGGTGTGAGAAAGATCAGGCGGCGGATTTGAGATCGGCGACGCCCATCTCCGCAAGCACGTCCGCGACGACGTCGAGGAAGGCGCGCATGATGGAGGTGTCGATCGCGCCGATGCAGCCGATGCGGAACGAGTCGGCGACGGTCAGCTTGCCCGGATAGATGACGTAGCCGCGATCTTTCAGCGCGTCGTAGAACCGCTGGAAGACGAAGCGCGGGTCCTTGGGCATGTGGAACGTGTAGATGATCGGCGCCTGGAGCTTTGCCGGCAGCAGCGGCTTGAAGCCGAGCTTCGCCATGCCCTCCGACAGCACGCGGCCGTTCTCGGCATAGCGTCCGCCGCGCCCGGGCTGCCCGCCTTCGGTGAAGAACGCCTCGAGCGCCGTATGGAAAGCGACGATGACGTGGATCGGCGGCGTGAAGCGATACTGCCCGGTCTTCTCGAAATTCTGCCACTGGTCGTGCAAATCGAGCACGAGCGTCGTCGCGTTGCCCTTGGCCGCGGCGAGCACGGCCGGATCGCACAGCACGAAGCCGAGCCCCGGCACGCCCTCGATGCATTTGTTCGAGGAGGCGGCAACCGCATCGAACCCGGCTTGCCCCTGGTCGAGCGGCATGGCGCCGAAGGCCGACATCGAGTCGAGCAGGAAGCGGCGGCCGTGTTTCCTCGCGAGCGTGCCGATCTCGGCGACCGGGTTGAGGATGCCGCTCGTCGTCTCGCAGTGCACGGCGAAGATGTGCGTGATCGAGGTGTCGGCCGCGAGCAGCGTGTCGATCGCGGCCAAGTCCGGCGGCGTGTCCTCCGGCGTCTCGTGCACCACGACCTGGCGCCGTGCGATCTCGAGGATGCGCCGGGCGCGCTGGCCGTAGGCGCCGTTGACGAGCACCAGCACTTTGCCGCTGGCCGGCACGAAGGTCGTGAGCATGGCTTCGACCGCGAAGGTGCCTGAGCCCTGGACGGGGACCGTCACGAAGCGGCCCTTGGCGCCGATGATCTCCGGCAGCCGGTCCATCACCGTCTTGTTGATCTTGAGGAACGCCGCGTCGCGCGAGCCCCAGTCGTGCACCATCGCCTGTTTGGTCGCACGCGCCGTCGTCAGCGGCCCCGGTGTCAGCAGGATCGGGTCGCCCGTCTCGGACTGTCCGCGCGTCGCCATCAGTGCCTCCTTCGTTGACTTGAGCGTGATGTAGCGGGAGATGACGTATTGATCAAATATATGATATCGATAGTCAGATAGATACAGTCTATGGATAGCGCACATGAATCTGACCCATGTTCTGGCGTTCCACCGGGTCGCCGCGGCGGGCAGCTTCGTCGCCGCCGCCCGGCTCGCGGGTGTCAGCCAGCCGACGCTGTCGGCGCAGGTGAAGGCGCTGGAGGAAGCGGCCGGCATGATGCTCATCGAGCGTCGCGGCCGGCAGATCGCGCTGACCGAGGGCGGCACGCGCCTGTTTGCTGTGACGAGCCGCTTGCAGGAGACGATCGAGCAGGTGGACGAGGTGCTCGCGCGCAATTCCTCGCCAGGTCGCGGCCGGCTGCGCGTCTCTGCCGACAGCGCGCTGCACGTCATTCCGATCCTTGCCGAGATGAAACGCCAGCAGCCGGCCTTCCGATTCTCCCTCGCCGTCTCGAACTCGAGCGACGTGCTCGGCGAGGTGCTGGATGGCGCAGCCGACGTCGGCATCTCGGCGCGCCATCCAGCGGACGCGCGCCTCACGGCGGCAAAGCTCCGCGAGGATCGTCTGGTGTTGCTCGTCGCTCGCAGCGACCGTTGGGCGAGCCGCAAGCAGATTGCGCTCGCCGAGCTCGCCGGCCGCGATCTCGTGAGCCGGGAGCAGGGCTCGATGACGCGCGAGGTGCTGGAGGCAAGGCTACGGGAGGGAAACATCGCGCCGGGTCAGGTGCTCGACGTCGAGACGCGCGAAGGCGTCATGGAGGCCGTGGCGGCCGGCTTCGGTGTTGGCGTCGTGTTCGCGAGCGAGGCCGGCACCGATGCCCGTCTGCATCGGCTCGCGATTCGCGGCGCAGATCTGACGGTCGCCGAGCACGTCGTCACCCGCCGCGATCGCCAATCGGCAGGCTTGGTGGCGCGGTTTCTGGAGACGGCTCAGCGTGTTGCGGTGCGGCGGCGCTGGATCGGAACCGGCACGGCGTAGCGACGTTCGGTGAGCCACAGCACACCGTGCTCGCGAATGGACCGCTCGAGCTGCCGTTGCTCTTGCCGGGCGGACGACTGCCCGATCCACAGCGAGCAGTCTCGCCAAAAGGCAACGAGCGTCTGCCAGATCACCTGTCGCATCACCGACCCCATACAAACCGGATGCACCGCAATTAGTATGCCAGCGGAGCCGGCGCGAGGGTTAATCTCAAGGCCCCAGATAGCGCGTCAATTCCGGCAGATCGGTGGCATCGAGCACCTCCTTCGCCGGACCGTGCCGCAAGACGCGTCCGGCAGTCACGAAGGCGACGTCGGTCGCGGCCAAGCGCGCATCGTCCGGATCGTGGCTGACGAGCACGACGGTAAGCCTGCGCTCGCGCCAGATCTCGACGACGAGATCGAGCATGTCGCGGCGGAGCGCCGGCCCGAGCGCGGCAAACGGCTCGTCGAGCAAGAGGATCGGCTTCTCGCGCACGAGCGCGCGAGCGAGCGCCACGCGCTGCCGCTCGCCGCCGGAGAGCTCCTTGGGCTTGCGTCTCTCGAATCCGCTCAAGCCGACGCGGGCGAGCGCCGCCGCGACATCGGTCTCGTCAGAGGCGTTGAGCTTCAGATTCGGCGCGCGGCCGAGCGCCACGTTCTTCCAGACGTCGAGATGCGGAAACAGGTTGTGCTCCTGGAAGACGATGGTGACCGGGCGTTCGGAGGGCGCGAGGCCGCGACAGTCCTTCCCCATCAGGCGGATGCCGCCGGAGAGCGGGTGCTCGAAACCGGCGATCAGGTTGAGCAGCGTCGACTTGCCAGCTCCGCTCGGTCCGATAACGGAGAGAAACCGGCCGGCCTCGACGGTGAGGTCGAAGCGCATGTCCATATCCTCGTAGCGGAAGCGGACCTGGTCGAGAGCGATGGCCGTCGTCATGCGTCGCCTCCTCGATCGCGCTTGGGCAGCAGCGCCGTCAGCGCCAACGTCAGGAATGTCAGGAGGAGCGCGAGCGCGGCGGCGTCATCGGTGCGATAGCTGCCGAGACGTTGATAGAGAAGAAGCGGCAGCGTGACGATCCCTTCGCCGCCGAAAATGGCGACGACGCCGAGATCGCCGAGCGAGACGAGCGCCGATAGCCCGAGCGCCAGAGCGACGGGCCGAGCCAGCAGGGGCAGATCGATCCGCTGTAAGCGCCGGACTCCAGTAAGGCCGAGACTCTGCGAGAGCCGGTCGTAGCGTTCGATGACCGCGCGAATTGCCGGAAACAGCACGGAAGCGGCATAGGGAATCGCCATCAGCGCATTGAGCAGCACGACCAGCACGGGCGTGAGCGCGGATGCGGCGCCCGTCCGGTGCGCGATCAGGAACCATCCCGCAGCAACGACCACGGGTGGCACGACGAGGCCGACGAGGCTCGCGATCTCGAATAGGCGCGGGGCCCGCGCGGCGGCGCCGTATCCGAGCGCGAGTGCGGCAAGCACGGCGAGTGCAGATGCGGCCGCGGCGATCGTGAGACTCGTCAGGGCGGCGCGGTAGAGCGTCGGCTCGCCGAGGACGCGCCAGAGGCTGGGCGTGATGCCGTCCACGATCACCGCGAGGAGCGGGGTGCCGACGAACATCGTCGCAAGCGCTATCGTCCCGATCGGCCACCAGGAGTGCGATGCCGCCCGTGCGCTTCCGCGACCACGCGACGGCTCGACGACGACCGTTTGCGCCGTTCGTCCCAGCATCAGCGCCAGCATGCCCGAGATCGCCACCTGCAGGATTGCGAGCCGCGCCGCGAGCGCCGGATCGAAATCGAAACGCAAGGCCTGATAGATCGCGACCTCGAGGGTGGTTGCGCCGGGGCCTCCGCCGAGCGTCAGCACGATCGTGAAGCTCGCGACCGCCAGCATGAAGACGAGGCTCAGCGTCCGCGGCAGCGCCTCTCGCAATGCGGGCAGATCGATGAAGCGGAAGACGCTCCAGGGTTTGAGGCCGAGCGATGACGCGATGCGCCAGGTCTCGGACGGCGTCTCCTCGAGGCGCGCGAGCACCAGCAGCGTCGCCAGCGGCAGATTGTAGAAGACATGGGCGAGCAAGATGCCGCCGAGGCCGTAGATCGACGGGAAGCCGCCAGCGCCGACGGCGAGCAGCAGACGATTGACGAGACCGGCTTGACCATAAACGCCCAAGATGCCGATGACGCCGACGAGCACCGGCAGCGCCATCGGCAAGGCGAACAGTCTGAGAAGTAGAGGCCGTCCGGGAAATGTTGGACGCATCGCCAGCGCCAACGCCGCCGGCACGGCGAGGCCGGCCGAGAGGAGCGCGCTCAGCGTCGCCTGCAGAAGCGTGAAGACTGCGACGTCGAGCAGATACTCCATCGCCGCAGGACGCCCGGCGACGCCCGTCGAGAGCAGCACCGCGAGCGGCCCGCCGATGAGGAGCGCGAGTAGGCCGAGCACGAGACCCGCGTAGACGAGACGGCCTCCGCTCATCACCGCCCCATCGCCGCAAGCCACTCGTCCGTCCAAGCGCGACGGTTGGCGGCGACGTCGGCCGGCGGAATGTCGAGCGTCTTCGCCGGCTTCACGAGCTTGTCGAACTCAGGCGGCAATGGCGTGCTCGTGGAGGCCACCGGCAGCATCCAGTTGCCGGTCGGGATCTGATCCTGGAAGCCCGGCGTCAGCATGAACGCCAGGAACTTGTCGGCAAGCGCGGCATTCGTCGCCTTCGCGAGCTTGGCCGCGACCTCGACCTGCATCGGATGCCCTTCGGGAAACGCGATCGCCTGATAGCGCGCACTCTTCTCCGCGATCTCGTGATAGGCGGGCGAGGTCGTATAGGAGAGCACCATCGGCGCCTCGCCCTTCGTGAAGAGCGCGTAGGCCTCGCTCCAGCCGGGCGTGACGGTGAGCACGCGCGCCTTGAACGTCTTCCAAATGTCGCCCGCCTTGTCGCCGTAGACGGCCTTGACCCAGAGCAAGAGGCCGAGTCCCGGTGTCGAGGTGCGCGGATCCTCGATGACGATCTTGCTCTCGGGGTAGCCGCGCACGAGCTCGTCGAGCGACTTCGGCGGCGTCGACAACTTCTGCGTGTCGTAGACGACGGCGAAATGCGCGTAGTCGTAAGGAAGGAAGGTATCGTCGCTCCAGGCGATCGGGAGCTTCAGGCCGTCGGCCTTCTGACCGTGCGGTGCGAAGAGGCCGGTCGCGCGCGCCTCCGCGATCAGGTTGTTGTCGAGCCCGAGTGCCACATCGGCGGATGGCGCATCGCCCTCGAGCTTCAGCCGGTTGAGGATTGCGACGCCATCGCCGACCGAGACCCATTTGAGATCGCAGCCGCACTGGGCCTCGAAGGCCTTCTCGATCGCGGGCCCCGGCCCCCATTCGGCGGTGAAGCTCTCGTAGGTGAGGACGGTCAGCGTCTCGGCCGCACGGGCGGGCAGGGCCGCCGTCAGCATCGCGGCCACAGTCAGAGCAAATCGCAACATCGCAGTGCCTCCCGGATCGGGTTTAGTGGATGGGTGAAGCCGATCCGGGTTTTCGGCTTGGAGCACGTTCTTGCGGCGAACCGGCAAACCACTTCGCCGGAACGTGCTAAGGAAAGCAATGCGGCAGGACAATCGTATCTCTCGCATGAGCTTCCGATCCCTCCGCCGGCATGACCCGGATCAGGTTCATCGGGTTGGCTTTGGGCTTGTGAGCCCGCGCCTCTCAGCCTCTCGCGAGGCACCCCGTAGAAGTGACCGAAAGCATAGGCGCTTCGCCCGATCCCCGCAAGCCACCTGGCCCTGGCCCCACCGCCGCGGCACGCCGAGGAATGTTGCGCTAACCGTTACACAGGAGACACCGCCTCTCCCCCGTGCGGGCGATGCTCCACGGCACGAACGCTCTTATCTTTCCTGCTCACGCATCCCAACGCACGGAGAGCAGCATGGCCCGGATCACTGGAACGAACGCCCGCAACGTCTTGCGCGGCTCGACATCAGGCGACACGATCCGCGGTCTCGCCGGCAACGACGATCTGTTCGGCCTCGCCGGAGCCGACCGGCTGGACGGGGGCACGGGCAACGACAAGCTCAACGGTGGCGACGGCAACGATACGTTGCTCGGGGGCGTGGGCACGGATACCCTGATCGGCGGTCGCGGCAACGACCGTCTGGAAGGCGGCGCGGACAATGATCGCCTCTCGGGTGGCGACGGCAACGACACGCTCATCGGCGGCGCGGGCGCCGATGTCATCAACGGCGGGGCCGGCATCGACTGGGTGAAGTACGGCTACCAGACGGGCTCTGGCGTCGTCATCGATCTCTCCCCCTCGCCTCTTTCGGCCACCGGCGGCGACGCCACTGGCGACACCTTCTCCGGCATCGAGAATGTCGAGGGTACCAACGACTTCGACACGCTCATCGGCAATGCCTCGGCCAATATTCTGATGGGGCTCGCCGGTGGCGACTCGATTCAAGGCCGCGGCGGCGCCGACATCATCTACGGCGGCGCAGGCGACGACCTCATCTACCCGGACGACCCCTCTCAAACGGCTGCGGATGGCGCGGCCGACGTGATCTACGGCGGCGATGGCATCGATATCGTCGTCTACTCGAGCCTGACCGCGGACATCACCGTCAACCTCGAGACCGGGATCAGCGGCGGTGCTGTGGCGGGCGACACCTATTACGGTGTCGAGGAGGTTCAGGCCGGAAGCGGCAACGACACACTGACGGTTGCCCACGGCGGCCGGGCCATCGGCGGTGGCGGCAGCGATACACTGAGCGGCGATGCGCATGGACAGACCCGCGAGGACCTCACGGGCTCGGGCGGCATCGACAAGTTCGTCCTGCATTTGGGCAACACGACCGACCATGCGGCCGACGTCATCCGGGATTTCGTGGTCTTCGAGCAACTCGTCATCAGCCGCGCCGAGTTCGGCCTCGATCCTTCGTTCAACCTCGCCGCCGGCAACATCGTCAACACGCTCGGGTCCATCGTCGGCAACGCGGCCGTCCCGCAGTTCATCTTCGAGCAGATCACGCAAACGCTGTACTTCGATCTCGACGGCAACGGCAACGCCTCGATCCCGATCGCGATCGCCGAGCTGCAGAATTACGGTCTCGCCATCGCCACATCGAGCTTCGATCTCATCGCCTGACGGCGCAATAAGGGCTTATCTCACGTAGGCTTCTCTGCTAAGCGGGCAGGACACTGACGACCCTCGCCCGCCTTCCGGAGCCCGGATGCCGCTGAGCCCTCCCGACCCGAGTGCATCGATCCCGCCGGCCGAGCTGTCGAGGGTCATCGGGGAGATCTACGATTGTGCGATCGACCCCGCCGGCTGGCCCGTCGCCCTCAGGTCCATGTGCCGCCTCGTCGGCGCCACGCTCGGCTCGATCGCCCTCTACGATCCGATCGGCCGCCGGACGCGATTCCGGATTTGGTGGGGCGAGTCCCCCGACTGGCCCGAGCACGTGCGCCGCTTCGACGAGATCTACGCGCCGCTGATGCCGTTCTACGACGCCATGCTCAAGGCCGAGATCGACGAGCCGGTGGATACCGGCTGGATGATCCGCACGTCTGGGGTCGTCGATTTTTATACGTCCGAGTTCTATCGCGGCTGGGGCGAGCCCGCCGGTCTCAAAGACGTCGTTAGCACGGTTATTCTCAAATCGGAGAGCCAATACTGCGCCTTCGCTCTGCACACGCCGATCGACCGCGACCTCGTCGGGCCGAGCGATCGCGCCGTAGCCGCGCTGCTGGGACCGCATGTGCGCCGCGCCGTCGTCATCAGCGACCTCCTCGAGATGCGCGCGATCGAGGCGCATGCGTCCGAGCAGGCGCTCGACATGCTGAGCACGCCGATCGTGCTGACGAATGCGGAGGCGCAGATCGTGCGCGCCAACCGGGCTGCGCGGGACATGCTGAGGGCGGGCGATCCGATCCTGTCCGACCGCGGCCGCTTGGCCACTCACCACGAGGTGGTGACGGCATCGCTCAGGGCCTCGATCCGTCAGGCGGCCGAGAACGAGGCGGCCATCGGCACGGCGGGGCTCGGCCTACCGGCGCCCTTCGCGGACCAGCGCCCGGCGCTCGCCCATGTGCTGCCGCTCGCCTCGCCCCCCGTTCGTACCCGCATCGAGCCGTCCGCGACGGCAGCCATTTTCATCAGCACGGCCGAGAAGGCGCTGGCACCGTCGTCGGCCCTCGCCGCATTGTTCGAGCTGACGCCGGCCGAGCACCGCGTGCTCGACAGCGTGCTCGCCGGCCGCAACCAGACGGAGACCGCCGCTCATCTCGGACTCGCGGAAAGTACGGTCAAGTCCCATCTCGGCCGCATCTTCTCCAAAACCGGCGTGACAGGTCAGAGCGAGCTTGGCCGGCTCGCCGAGCGGCTGGCGGCCCGGCTCGCGCTGCAGCTTTGATCTGTTCGCCCCTCGCTTAACCCCGCCCCCGGCGCTAACCTCTGGCCATGACCCGCTTCGTCATCCTCTTGGGCGGCACGCTCGTCGTGACCGCCCGTCTCCGTCGCCAGATCGCGGGTGCCCGTGTCATCGCGGCCGACGGCGGCATGCGGCATGCGGAGACGTTGGGGCTGACGCCGGAGCTCTGGGTCGGCGACTTCGACTCGACGCCGGCCGATCTCCTCGCCCGCCACGGCCAAGTCCCCCGCGACCGCCACTCCCCCGACAAGGACAAGACCGACGGCGAGATCGCGGCAGATGCTGCGATCGCGCGGGGCGCGCGCGAGATCGTCATGGTGGGGGGCCTCGGCGGACAAGCCGATCACACGCTCGGGCACTTCGCTCTGACGTTGCGCCTTGCTCAGGACGGCCTCGCGACGTTTCTGACGAGCGGCGACGAGGAGGCGCATCCCCTCCTGCCCGGCGAGACCCGCCTGGACCTCGACGACGGCACCAGACTCAGCGTCATTGCGCTGGCCTCGATCGCCAAGCTGACGCTCGAAGGCGTCCGTTGGCCGCTCACCGACCGTGAGGTGCCGCTCGGCTCGACGTTGACGCTCTCCAACGTCGCCCATGGCCCGGTGGTCATTCGCTTCGCGAGCGGCTACGGTATGGCGCTCGCCTATCCCCCGACATCTTGAGTGCCCATGACCGATTTTCCGACGCTCGCCGACGTGCTCGCCGCCCGCAATGCCATCCGCGGCATCGCGCTCGAGACGCCGCTGATCCCCTCGCAAGCTCTCTCGGCGAAGGCGGGCACCGAGGTGCTGCTCAAGCTCGAGACGATGCAACCTGTCGGCGCCTTCAAGATCCGCGGCGCGGCGAACGCCATGGCCAATCTCACCCCTGAGCAGAAGAAGCGCGGCGTCGCGTGTTGCTCGACGGGAAATCACGGCCGGGGCGTCGCCTTTGCGGCCCGTCATCACGGGGTGCGCGCGATCGTCTGCCTGTCGAAGCTCGTGCCGCAGGTGAAGGTCGACGGCATCCTGGCACTCGGCGCCGAGGTCCGCCGGATCGGCGAGAGCCAGGACGACGCGCAGCTCGAGGTCGACCGGCTCGTCGCGACCGAAGGCATGATGGATCTGCATCCTTTCGACCATCCGCACGTCATCGCCGGGCAGGGGACGGTCGGCCTCGAAATCTTGAGCCAGCGCCCGGACATCGAGACGATCGTCGTGCCGCTCTCGGGCGGCGGGCTGTTCGCCGGCATCGCGCTCGCCGCCAAGGCGATCAAGCCGTCGATCCGGATGATCGGCGTCAGCATGGAGCTCGGTGCGGCGATGATCGACAGTCTCAAGGCCGGCAAGCCGGTCGACGTCACCGAGCTGCCGACGCTCGCCGATTCACTCGGCGGCGGCATCGGGCTCGAGAACCGCTGGACGTTCGAGCTGTGCCGCCGGCACGCAGACCAGACCGTCACGCTGTCGGAAGCCGAGATTTATCGTGGCATGCGGGCCTTGTTCCTCGACGATCGCCTCGTCGTCGAGGGCGGCGGCTCGGTCGGCGCGGCGGCGCTCGTCGCAGGCAAGCTCGATCTCAAGGGTCCGACGGCGCTCGTCGTCAGCGGACGCAATGTCGATATGACGAAATTCCTCTCGATTGCGAACGGCCAGCCCGTCACAATCGGGGACATGACGGTGCAGGGGTAGTGGGATGCTCGATCTCACGACTCGCGTCGATGCATTCCCCCTCCCCCCTTGAGGGGAAGGGTCGGGGTGGGGGCGAAGACAGATTACTCTGTGATCGCGTCTCTCCCCCCATCCCAAACGCCTAAAGGCTTGGTCGCTACGCGCCCAAACCCAAGGCGTTTGGCCTTCCCCCTCACGGGGGGAAGTAAGAACCGGATTTTGCAGAACTTCTTGGAGACCTCACATGCTGACCAATGACCAGCTCGACCGCTGGGACCGCGACCACTTCTTTCATCCCTCGACCCATCTCGCCCAATTCACCAAGGGCGAGGTCCCCAGCCGCATCATCAAGGAGGCGTCGGGCTGCTACGTCACCGATCGCGACGGCAACCGCTTTCTCGACGGCTTCGGCGGCCTCTACTGCGTCAACATCGGCTACGGCCGCACCGAGGTCGCGGAGGCGATCGCCAAGCAGGCCCACGAGCTCGCCTACGCACACGCCTACGGCGGCCAGGGCACCGAGGTCTCGATCACGCTCGCGCACATGGTCGCCGAGCGCATGCCCAAGGGCCTCAATCACACTTATTTCGGCTTGGGCGGCTCGGACGCCAACGAGACCAACGTCAAGATCGCCTGGTACTATCACAACGCGCTCGGCCGCACGGGCCGCAAGAAGATCATCTCCCGCAAGCGCGCCTTCCACGGCTCGGGCATCACGTCGGCCTCATTGACGGGTCTGCCGTATTTCCACAACCAGTTCAACCTGCCCGTGCCCGGCATCCTCCATACCGAGATGCCCTACTATTTCCGCCGCCCCGATGACGCGATGTCGGAAGCCGACCTCACCGCGCATTGCGTGAAAGCGCTCGAGGAGATGATCGCGCGCGAGGGCGCCGACACGATCGCGGCCTTCATCGGCGAGCCGGTGCTCGGCACCGGGGGCATCGTGCCGCCGCCGGCCGGCTATTGGCCCGCGATCCAGGCCGTGCTCAAGAAGCACGACATCCTGCTCATCGTCGACGAGGTCGTCACCGGCTTCGGGCGCACCGGCAAGATGATGGGATCGATGACCTACGGCATCGAGCCCGATCTCGTCTCGATCGCCAAGGGTCTGACGTCCGCCTATGCGCCGCTGTCGGGCTCGGTGGTGTCGGATCGCGTCTGGGCAGTGCTGGAGGAGGGCTCCAACAAGTTCGGTCCCTTCGGCCACGGCTTCACGTATTCCGCGCACCCGATCGGCGCGGCGGCAGGCGTTGCCAACCTCCTGCTCGTCGACAAGATGGGTCTCGTCGAGAACGCGGCCAAGGTCGGTGCTTACTTCACCGAGAAGCTGAAGAAGACCTGCGGCTCGTCGCCGATCGTCGGCGAGGTGCGCGGCGTCGGCATGCTGTCGGCGGTGGAGCTGTGCGCCGATCCCAAGACCCGCAAGCTGTTCGACCCGGCGCAGAAGGTCGGCGTGAAGGTGGCGGGCGCGTTGCTCAAGCGCGGCGTCATCGGCCGCGCGATGCCCGAGAGCGACATCATCGGTCTCGCACCAGCGCTGTGCCTGACGAAGGCCGAGGCGGATATCATCTCCGAGCGGCTCGCCGAAGCGATCGACGAGGTGGCGAAGGGGTTGTAGGCCGAGGCGGCATCACTTCCCATCGTGGTGCCAGAGGCGCGCCTCTGGCACGTATGCGGGAAGGCCAAGCGCCTGACTGTAGGGTCAGACCCCGCGGGTCTGACCCTAGACAAACCTCAGGCGCTTGGGATGGAGGAATGACGAGCACGTAGGGTGGACTGAGCGCACGCGAAGTCCACCATCACGGGCACCACGCCTGCCTCGGCGGACTTCCCCCGGATCAAGTCCGGGGTCAGTCCGCCCTACGTATCGCGCCTCTCTGACATGAGGGCGCGCGGAGCCCACTCAAAGGACGGTGGAGGAGATGCATGCGGTGCGTGCATCCTCTCATGCGCGAGCAAGCCGAACACCGGCCTCCTGCACACCGCCTTCGATGCGCCACACCCTCACTCACACGGCGCCGGCACGTTCGCCTGGAACTCGCCCTGGAAATTGCCGGGCGGGGAATAGTTGCAGACGAGCAGGTCCTCGCCCCCGCAGGTCGCGACACCGCAGCCGACCTCGGTCGTCGCGCGCCAGACCACTTGCGTGAAATGGCCGGTGCCGGAGGTGAACCGGCCGGCGGCGAAATTGTATCGGGCGATCTCGTCGTACCAGCTCTGGATCTGAGCGTCCGGCGGAAAGGCGCCGGACGTGCCCATGGCGAGGTTCTCGCCGAGCCCATTGTTGGAGTGGCTGAACTCGCAGCCGTTCGCCCATTGCTGAGCGGTGGCGGCGAGGCGTGCGCTCCAGGCGAGCGGCGGCACGCAATGCTTCGCGCGCAGCCGATTGTGCGTGTCGAGCGCGATCTGGGCGAGGTCGCCGCCCTGGCTCGCGGGAGCCGCGGCGGTATCACCCTGAGGCTGCGCGTTGCCTTCTGCCGCGCCGGGTTCGGCCGATTGTCCGCTCCCGTCAGACGCCCCGGCGGGCAACACCACCGCCGCCTGGTTGCCGGAGGCCATGACGACTCCGAGGCAATTTTGCTGGCCGTCGAAAACGGAAAAGTAGTGACCAACGAACGTCTGCATCTCGCCGGATGATCCGGGTGCTACCGTCAGCATCGGGAATTGCCCACCCTGGCCGTCGTTCTCACGTCCGCTCTGGTCGATCCAATAGACATAGTACTCGGCCGAGCCGGCGTTCTGGAAGGTGAGGGTGAGCCGCTCCGAGCTGTTGGACGAGGCCACCTGCCCGCGCAGCTCGCAACCGGGACCAGGCCCGGCCGTCGCGGAGTCTAGAGGCAGCAGTTGCACAGCAGCCAGCACCGCCGGCAGCGTCAGAGCCTTGGTCCATCGCATGAAGGAAACTCACTGGATTAGAGCTGCGATCATCACAGCACTGCCGCCGCACGGCCCGATCCTATACGAGGGCTAAGCGCCCGAACAGATTGCCTGCCATCTGCTACCATGGTCGCTCCTCGCTTCCCTTGTGCCCATCGGCCGATCGCTGCTAGCAGAGCGGCATGAACCGCTCCCTTCCCGCAACGACGACCCACGACCTCGTCGTCATCGGCGGGGGCGTCGTCGGGTGCGCGGTGTTGCGCGCCGCGACGCTCGCCGGATTGCGCTGCGTGTTGCTCGAGCGTGGGCCCGACATTCTCTCGGGTGCGAGCAAGGGCAATTCGGGCCTCCTGCACACCGCCTTCGATGCGCCGCCAGGCAGCCTCGAGCATCGGCTCATGCAGCGGGGCCGGGCGATCTATCTCGACATCCGCGAGCGCCTGAACCTGCCGCTGCTCGAGACTGACGCGCTGCTCGTCGCGTGGTCGGAAGCTGAAGCCGGCAAGCTCCCCGAGATCGCCGCCAAGGCGCACAAGAACGGCGTGACGAGCGTGCGCCCCGCGACGCCCGCGGAGCTGCAGACACGCCACCCCTTTCTCGCCAACACGGCCGTCGCCGGTCTCGTCGTGCCGGGCGAGCACGTCATCGATCCCTGGTCGGCGCCGCTCGCCTATGCGCTCCAGGCGATCGCCCACGGCGCGCGCGTGCTGCGTCAGGCCGAGGTGACAGCGGCCGAGCGCCACGACGGGCTCTGGGATCTGACGACCCCGCAAGGACCGGTGACAGCCCGCATGGTCGTCGCTGCCGCCGGCAACTTCGGCGATCGCGTCGAGGCGCTGGCCCACCGCGGCCGCTTTGCGATCCGGCCGCGCAAAGGCCAGTTCGTCGTGCTCGACAAATCCGCCCGCCGGCTCATGCCGACGATCGTACTACCGGTGCCCACCGAGCGCACGAAAGGCATCGTGCTCTGCCCGACCATCTACGGCAACGTGCTCGTCGGCCCGACGGCGGAGGACCAGGATGATCGCGAGGACGCGCGCGTGGACGAAGCAACGTTGCGCAACCTGCTGGCCGAAGGCGCGCGCATGGTGCCGGCGCTTCGTGACGAGCCCGTCACCGCGACCTATGCGGGTTTGCGCCCGGCGAGCGACAAGAGCGACTACATCATCGACGCGAGCCCCTCCGATGGGTGGATCACGGTCGCGGGCATCCGTTCGACGGGCCTCACCGCCGCGCTCGGCATCGGCGCGCATGTGGTGGACCTGATCGAGCAGAACTTCCAGAAGCTCGCCCCCATCGCCGAGCCGATCTGGCCACGCATGCCCAACTTGGCCGAGCATCTGCCTCGCGATCACGAGCGCGCCGGGCGCGGCCGCATCGTCTGCCTCTGCGAGACGGTGACGGAGGACGAGATCCGCGCGGCGCTGTCAGGTCCACTGCCGGCCGGCGATCTCGGCGGCGTCAAGCGGCGCACGCGCGCGCTCATGGGCCGCTGCCAGGGGTTCAACTGCCTCGCGCACGTGACGGCGCTCGCCGAAGAGACCCTCGGCGATCCACCACCGGTCCGGAGGATCGGCGATGCGCACTGAGGAGACCGACGTCGCGATCATCGGCGCGGGCCCGGCGGGGCTCTCGGCGGCACTCGAATTGAAGCGCCTCGGCGTGTCCAAGGTCGTCGTCCTCGAGCGCGAGTCCGAGGCCGGCGGCACGGTGCGCCACTGCGGGCATACGGGCTTCGGCATGCTCGATCTGCATCGGCTCGTAACCGGCCCGCGCTACGCCGCAGCCTTGCGCGAACGGACACGCGGTCTCGATGTTCGATTGAGCACCGCCGTCACCGCGCTCGGGCCCGAAGGCAGTCTCATGGCCAGCACGCCGTCAGGCGAGCTTAGCCTCAAGGCGCGCCGCGTGTTGCTCGCCACCGGCATCCGCGAGATGCCGCGATCGGCGCGGCTCGTCTCGGGCACGCGGCCGTTCGGCGTGCTGACGACGGGTGCGCTGCAGCGATTCATCTACCTCGAGAAGCTCGTCCCCTGCGCGCACCCCGTCATCATCGGCAGCGAGCTCGTGGCGTTCTCGACATTGCTGACGCTGAAGCACGCAGGGGTGAAGCCGGTGGCGATGATCGAGGAGGCCGCGCGGCCCTCCGTGATGTTTCCCGCCGCACAGATCGCGCATTTGCTCTATGGCGTGCCGCTCAGGCTCGGTACCAGGATTGCCTCGATCGAAGGCAAGGCGCGAGTCGAGGGCGTCACGGTTGCACGTGGCCGTCGGACCGAGACGATCGCCTGCGACGCCGTCGTCTTCACCGGCCGCTGGGTGCCGGAGGCGATGCTCATGCGTCAGCATCCGGCCGGCGTCGATCCCCAGACCGGTGGACCGCGCACCGACGCCCTCCTCAAGACCGCCGATCCGCACCTCTACGCCGCCGGCAACGTGCGCTATGGTGTGCGCTCGTCCGGACGCTGCGCGCTCGAGGGACGGCGCGTCGCCCGCTCCATCGCCCTCGATCTCGCCCGGAAGCGCATGCCATGACCATCCTCGCCATCGACCAGGGCACGACGAGCACGAAGGCATTTCTGTTGCACGACGATGGGCGCTTCGAGACCGTCGGCGCGCGCAAGCACGAGCAAATCCACCCCGGCGATGGCCTCGTCGAGCATGATGCCGAGGCGCTGATCGGCAACATCGAGGCGCTGATCTGCGAGGCGCTCGCTGGTCCGGGCGGCATTGCCGGGATCGCGCTCGCCAACCAGGGCGAGACCGTCGTCGCCTGGGACCGGCAGACGGGGAAGCCTCTGCACAATGCCATCGTCTGGCAGGATCAGCGCACGCAAGGGTGGCTCGACGCGCTGCCGGACGCCACGAAGCACAGCGTTACCGCCGAGAGCGGTCTCCCGATCGATGCCTACTTCTCGGCGTCCAAGCTCGCCTGGCTCCTCGACAACGCCCCACACGCCCGCGCGCTCGCTGCGCGAGGACAACTCGGCCTCGCGACCTCCGACGCCTTCTTCATCGCGCGCCTGACCGGCGTCTACGCGACCGACATCACCACCGCCTCGCGCACCTCCCTGATGACGCTCGACACGGGAGCCTGGAGCGCTGCGCTGTGTGAGATTTTCGGCGTCCCGCGGAGCCTGCTGCCCAGCATCGTGCCGACGACGGGGGCGATCGGAACGGTCGATCGCGGCGGGCGATCGATCCCCCTCGTCGCCAGCGCCGTCGACCAGCAGGCGGCGCTCTTCGGCCACGGTTGCCGCGCGCCGGGCGATCTCAAGATCACCTTCGGCACCGGCTCCTTCGCGCTGGCCCTCACGGGCGACCGGTCACGGCGGGATGCGGCGGGGCTCGTGCCGACGGTCGCCTGGCAGCTCGGGGGCGCCGCGCCCGTCTTCGCGCTCGATGGCGGCGACTACACGGCGGCGGCCGCCGTCGATTGGGCGGGGAGCGTCGGGCTTGCGGGCTCGCTTGCCGATTTCGAGATAGGGGAGGGCCCGACGGCCCTCGAGCGCGGCCTCGTCTTCGTGCCGGCCCTCGCGGGGCTCGCCGCGCCGCACTGGGATCGCCAAGCGGCCGGCGCCTTCATGGGGTTGCGGCTCGGCACCACGGCCGCCGACATGCGCCGCGCGGTGCTCGAAGGCGTGGCGCTGCGCGCCGTCGAGCTCGTCGAAGCGCTGTCGGGCGAGGGGGTGGCCGAAGTCTCCGTCGACGGGGGGCTGACCAAGAACGCCACGTTCCTGCAGTTCCTCGCCGACGCGTTGGGGCGCACGCTGCGCGTCGCCGAGACGGCGGAGCTCACGGGGCTCGGCATTGCAGAGCTCGGCTATGTGGCGCTCGGCAAGCCCGTGCCTCCGCGATCGGCGGCCAGCGCGCGCCGCATCCTGCCGTCGCCGCACTCGGCCGGCATCCGCGCCAAGCGCGCCACCTTCACGCGCGCGATCGCGGCGGTGCGGGACTTTGGCGCGGCGTAAGCCGTCACGGCTGCGGCGTCAGATGCTCCTCGCCGACGCCTTCCTCGCCTGCGATCGACCAGGTGCCGTCGAGCCCGCCCTCGGCATTGATGCGGTAGACGACGAGACCGATCTTGTCGCCGAGCGTGTAGGCGGCGCCCACCACCTCGTCCTGGCGCATGCAGAAGGCCTGGCTCGCCTGTCCGTCGCCGATCGTCCAGGTGATGCCGCAGACGCCGCCCGCGGAGCCGGCGATCGTCGCCACGCCGCTGTATTCGCTACCGTCCGGATTCTTGCCGGTGACGCTGTAGGTGCCGGCGATATCCCCCGCCGCAGCCGCCGTAACGCCGAGCGTCGAGAGCAATCCCACCGCCATCAGATGTCGCAACATCGCTGTCGTCTCCCCGAGTACCAATCCCGGGCTCCTGATAGCCGATTCGCGCGTGTTTCGATTGCTGGTGTCGTCCGTCGCTCGCGGCACGGTCGCTAGGTCTGCCCGCGAAACCCCGTTGCGAGCACATAGAGCTCGGCGGAATCCGCGCGGCTCGCGGGGGGCTTCACGTGGCGCACGACGGCGAATTGCCGTTTTAGCTCGTCTAGTAGCGCCCGCTCGGTGCCGCCTTGCAGCACCTTGCAGAGGAACAGGCCGCCGGGCGCGAGGATCTCCATCGCGAAGGCCGCGGCGGCCTCGCACAGCGCCATGATGCGCAGGTGATCGGTCTGCCGATGCCCGGTCGCCGGCGCCGCCATGTCGGAGAGCACGGCGTCCGGCGCGCCGCCGAGCGCCGCGCGGATACGCTCCTCCGCGCCTTCCTCGAGAAAATCCTGCTTCAGGAACGTGACACCCGGCAGCGCATCCATGTCGTTGATGTCGACCGCGAGCACGGCGGCGCCCGCCACCTCGCCGACACCGGCCTTCTTGGCGGCCACCTGCGACCAGCCGCCCGGCGTCGCGCCCAGATCGAGCACGCGCATGCCGCGCTTCAGGAGATGATACCGCTCGTCCATCTCGGCGAGCTTGAAGGCCGCGCGGGAGCGATAGCCCTGATCGCGCGCGGCGGCCACATAGGGATCGTTGAGCTGCCGGCGAAGCCAACGCTGCTGCGAGGGCGTGCGGCCCTTTGCGGTTTTCAGGCGCTCGGCCATCCGGCGCTTGCCGGCGCCGGTCTTGTCGCTGCCCGTCGGCTTCTTCACCACGCGCCTCCTGGCCCGGCCTCGGACCGGCGCCGGCGGCGATGCACGCCATCCTCTGCCATCATCGAGGCGAGCATGCCTTCGCGCAGGCCGCGATCGGCGACGCGCAGCCGCTCGCAGGGCCACATCCTGAGCATCGCCTCGAGGATGGCGCAGCCCGCAAGCACGAGATCGGCGCGATCGCGGCCGATGCAGGGTTGCGCCACACGCTCCTCGTAGCTCATGCCGATAAGCCGGTCGGAGACGCTCCGCACCTCGCCGTTGACGAGCCAGCAGCCATCGACCTTGCGCCGGTCGTAGGCCGGCAGCGCCAGATGAATGCCGGCGACCGTCGTCACCGTGCCCGATGTGCCGAGCAGATGCGCCTGACCGGTCTCGAGCTGGCGGCCGATGCGGTGGGTCGCCTCGAAGTCCTCCAGCATGTTGGCGACGTAGTCCACCATGCGATCGTAGAGCGCCTGATCGACCTCGCGGCCGCCGAAGCGCTCGGACAGCGTCACGACGCCGACGGGAAGCGAGGTCCAGGCGCGGATGGCCCGGTCCGCGCCGAGGCCCAGCGGGTGCAGCCGCCTGCGTGGCTCGGTCGAGAAATCGAGCCAGATGAGCTCGGAGGAGCCGCCGCCGATGTCGAACACGAGCACGGTTCGGGCGTCCTGGTCGATGAGCGAGGCGCAACCGGTGACGGCGAGCTTGGCCTCGGTCTCGCGGCTGACGATCTCGAGCGCGAGGCCGGTCTCCTCGCGAACCCGATCCAGGAACTCGCTGCCGTTGGCGGCACTGCGGCAGGCCTCTGTCGCGATCAGCCGCGAGCGCCCGACGCCGCGGCGGCGCAGCTTGTCGGCACAGACCTGGAGGGCTTCGATCGTGCGCTGCATCGCGGGCTCGGAGAGACGGCCAGAGCCGGTCAAGCCTTCGCCGAGCCGGATGATGCGCGAAAAAGCGTCGACGACCTGAAACCCGCGTCGCGATGGCTTGGCGACGAGAAGGCGGCAATTGTTGGTGCCGAGATCGAGCGCGGCATAGGTCTGCGGATTGGCAATTCCGCCTGCGCCGTCCGGCCCTTGTCCATTGCCCGCCGGAGCGTTGCCTGAACCGCCGGCCCCATCCGGTGTTCCGCAAGCCGCGCCGATCAGGCGGCTGTCACCGCTCGACCGCTGCACGTTTCCCACCCCAGAGCCTGGCCCGAGCCGGCATCGCCTTCTGCGAGGCGTCGGCCGTATCCCATCAGGCGTTCGCTGGATTTCTTTTGCCGCAGTCTAAGCTGGAAGGCATGCGGACGTAAAGCGCTGCTTCGTCCGAAGGTTGGCGGCGCGGGCCTTTTTGCACCGCCGGCTGAGCATTCACCAAAGCGGCGGAAGAGCAAGAAACTCCCTCCCTCCGCTGCGACATTGACCGCAGCGGAGGGAGAGTCGGCGCGAGGGCCGCCTGAAAGTACGGCGGCTGCACGGGCAAACCGAATGTCAGAGGACATTCTGGCTTGCTCCCCCGACGAGGCCGAACCAGCCCCCCCGGTCCGGTCGGCCTCCCCCGTGCCGGAAATGTAAAAGCGCTACTGCGCCTGCAGAACCTCGGTCCAGGTGTCCTGCATCTTCTTGTCGAGATCGGCATCGGGCGCGGGATACGGCTGCGCACGCGCCAGGAACGCCTTCTGCTCGTCGAAGCGCAGGATCTTCTTCTGCGCATCGTCGAGTGCCGCCTTCGTGCTCGACGGCATGCCCCAGTAGCACGCGGACGTGGCCAGTCGCGCCTGCCCTTCCGGGCTCATGATGTACTGGATGAACTTGAGAGCATTCTCCTTGTTCTTGCTCGCCGCGAACATCGCGAGCGACTGCGACCAGAGCACGCCGCCCTCGGCCGGAATGGAGAAGTCGAGCGCCGGGTTCTCTTTCGCGAGACCGGCCGTCACCCATTCGCCGCCACCGACGAGAATGTCGACCTCGCCGGTCGCGATCGCCGTCTGGCTCGCGACAACCTCGCCGACGAGCTTCGAGTTGGCTTTGATCTTCAGCAAAACATCTTTGATGGCGGGAAGATCGGCGGCCGTGATCTCGGACGTCTTCTTGCCGATGGCGAGCGCAGCCATTCCCATGACCGGGAGATAGTAGTCGTAGATCGCGACCCGGCCCTTATACTTGGCGTCCCACAGCGACGACATCTTCTGCATGTCGGCGGGGTCGACCTTGGTGTTGTTATAGGAGATCGTATTGTAGCCGAACTTCTCCGTGATGCCGTAGCGCTTGCCATCGACCTTCGTCATGTTGTCCATGACGACCTCGGGGAACAGGTCGGCGAGCGGCAGCTTGTCTTCCGGCAGCGGCTCGAACAGGCCCTTCTCGGCGACGCGCTTCACGTCGATGGAATCGATCACCATGACGTCCCAATCGCCCGGCTGGGATTGCTCGACGATGGCGAGGCCCGCGCCTGTTCCCTCGAACTCCTTGACGTTGACCTTGATGCCGGTCGCGTCCTCGAACGGCTTCAGCAAATTCGGATCGGAGTGATCGCACCAGACGAGGGCATTCAGATCGGCGGCGTCCGCTCCACCCGTCGAAGCGATCGACAGCAGGGCGGCAGCGAACGATTTCAGGAGCCAGCGTCGACGTCCATGCACTTGCATTCTCAAGCTCCTGCTCGTACCGCCCGGAGCCGGACGTTGGACGAGATCAGAGCGGCATTCAAGTATTTTTCCTGCGCACAATGCTCGAATTGCGCGGACGAGAATTTGAACGATCGCTCAGGACGCCATGGCCGTTGTCGCGCTTTGCTCGCGCAAAGTTTCGCCGACCGCCGCGACGAAGCTGTCGATGTCGGCGTCGACCATCGCCGTCGACAGAGCCATCGAGCCGTTGCCGCTGACGATGAAGCCTTTCGCAAATAGGCGCTTGACGAAGTCGCTCATGCGCGCGGCTTCGGCGGGCGCGGGGTGCGAGGTTCGATAGTCGACGATATCGCGCGTGTGCGGATGAATGCGCCAAGTCGAGCCGTAGCCGATCACCTGCATGTCGGCCTTCGCATCCGAGATCGCGGCGGCAACGCCTTTCTGGAGCCGCTTGCCGAGACCGGAGAGATGCTCGAAGGCCGCCGGCGTCAGCAGCGACATCGCGGCGTGGCCGGCCGCCATCGTCATCGGATTGGCCGAGAAGGTGCCGGAATGCGGCGCGTCGGGCTTGCCCTTCGAGGGATCGAACACGCGCATGAACTCACGCTTGCCGGCCACCGCACCGACCGGCAATCCGCCGCCGATGATCTTGCCGAGCGTCGTCATGTCGGGATCGATGCCGAGGATCGACTGCACGCCGCCGTGACCGGCGCGGAAGCAGGCGACCTCGTCGAAGATGAGCACGATGCCGTGCTTGTCGCAGAAGGCGCGCAGCGCTTCCAGATACGCCTTTTCCGCGAACACGGGTCCGATCCGCGCCGGCATCGGATCGACGAGGATCGCCGCGAGGTTTTTCGCATGATCCGACAGGATCGACAGCGACTCCTCGGTGCGATTAAACGGCGTGACGAGAACGTCGGAGACCATCTTCTCGGGCGTGCCCTTGGAGTAGATGATCTTCGCTGGCCGGTTGCCCCAGCGCTCCGGACTCGTCTCGACGGAGACTTCCACCGGCTCGTAGGCGCCGTGATAGGCGCCCTCGCATTTGGCGATCATCGGACGGCCGGTCAGCGCGCGGGCGCCTTTCAGCGCGAACATGACCGCATCCGTGCCGGTGTTGGTGAAGCGGATCTCGTCAAAGGATTTCACGCGCCCGCACAGCACCTCGGCGAGCTCGATCTCGCGCTCGGTCGGCAGCGAGAAGCAGGCGCCGAGCGCCGCCTGCCGCGTCATCGCCTCGACGACCTCGGCGCGGGCGTGGCCGTGGATCAGCGTGTAGTAATTGTTGAGCAGGTCGAGATAGCGATTGCCGTCGACATCGGTGACGTAGGCACCCTTGCCCGAGGCGAGGTAGGTCGGATACGGCGACTGCCAGACGATGGCGCGCGTATTGCCCCCCGGCATGACTTTGCGAGCGCGCTCGTGCAGGGCCTGGGATTTGGGCTTGGCGGGTGCGGTCATGGCGGGCTCCGGAGTTGGGCGATCTCGCGGGGGAGCATATTACGGCCAGCGGTCGCCTGAAAACCTGAAGATGGCGCAAGACAGCATCCCGGCCCGAGCCGATCTCGGGCACCGGCACCGCGTCGGCGAGGCATCAATGGCTGGATCCGATTGTGCGTCTTGTAACTAGCGCTTTGGTTCCGGGGCCGCGCTCTGCGAATCAGCAACAATTAATTCAGCCATGGCTATCTCCGCTCACCAAATATCGTTCGACTGCAGTAAATACGAGGCTCTTCCGGCGGTACGGATACTCGCGCATCGTCCGACACATTAGATACTCCCGCATATTGACTCGGGAAATACGTCTCTACGAAGCTTCCGAGCAAGTCGAAGGGCCAACGCCTGTGAAGAACCGTCGCCGGATCTCTCCACACGATGCACCAGTTCGGCGCATCCCAATCCCCGCAACGGAGGCGAGGCTGATAGTTTTCATTGTTTATTCCTAGCCGCTTGCCAGTGCATTCGGCCTCGCCGTCCGGCTTTAGCTTGCAATACACTTTATCGAAAGCCCATGAGCCACACCAAGGATGCCGGAACTGCGCGATGTCGTCGGGCACTTGAACCAGGACCGGTTCCATGCCTTTGCCGTTGTCATACTCGAGATAGTATTGAACGGGCACGATACCCATCACAATGGACCAGGCAACGAAGCTTACGACAGCGCCACTGCGCCATGCCTTGAACACCGCAAGTGGTAACGGTGCCAAGATCGCAGCGATAAGCGCCAGCCACGCGATATGAAGCCATACAAAAAGTGGATTGGCGGTATCGGGACCACATTTGAACTCACACCCGGGCCCCAGCCAGCGGATAGAGTAGCCATGAGACCACGCAGTTATGTCGAAGGCCGTCGAGACAAGCAACCAGGCACCGAACGCGAACGACAAGGCCAGAACAAACGGTGCGATTGGTTGGCGCAAGAGCCATCTCAAGGCTCGAGCCGTCCAAGACATCGTAATGCGCAAGGCCAACTTCGAGTGGGAAACAAGCCATGACCGCACAGTCGCCCGAATTCTGATCCGTGCTGGTGTGGGCGGCAATTCGGACAAAGCTCGAGCCGCACTACGTTTGCGCCATTCCTCAAGCTCGTCCGTCATCCGGCGCTCACCCCTCAGCCTTGGCAGTTAGGCTGCTTACGGACGGCCTCACAAGAGAATAGTCAGCTCACCGGTGCTTCGCCCACAACTATGTTGACCTTCTGCCATATGGTAGGGTGAGTTGCCTCGCCGTACTTACTGCAAAGCGGTGTTTTGCTCGCGCCTCAAACCAATTGCGCTACTGCCCTGCGCGAGGCTGGCTTGCAGCAGGCGCGCTCGCGACCGTCAGCGCGCCGAAGCGAAACCCTGTCAACCCACCGCCGTGCCACTCGCACCCGGGTTGCGTTGATAGATCGCGTAATTGAGGGCCGTCGCGAAGGTCACCCAGAGCAGGTACGGCACGAACAACACGGCCGCGAGCGTCGAAATGCTCTGGGCAAGAGAGATGAACATCACGATCGTCACGAACATGCCGAGCGCGTCGAGCAATGCGAGATCGATCCGATGCCGCCCGAACATCAGCCAGGACCAGGCCGCGTTCAGCACCAGATTGGCGATCCAAACCCAGATCGCCGGGCCGACGCCCGCCTGCTGCCAAACGAGCCAGCCGGCAACCGCCATCATAACGTAGAGCACCGTCCACGCCGGGGCGAACAACCAGTCGGGCGGTGTCCAGGAGGGCTTGTCGAGGGTCTTGTACCACGGCCCCGGCATGAACACGGCGCCGCTCAGTCCGACGGCGACGACGGCACCGAGGAAGGGGAGGAAGGTCATGAAGCCGGACATCGATGCGAGCACTCCGAGGGTGGCGAAACAGGGCAACGCGGCCCCGGTGCAGCCTGAGCGAGATCGCCGCTTGGCGAACAGACCGTCGAGATACGGCGCGGGCGCGCCTGTCGATCATCCCTGATCCGCGCGGGCTTTTCCAGGCGTAAGGAGCGGCTGCGTCTGGCGGCCCCCCGCCCGGAGGGTAAGCTCACAGACCACGGACCATAACCCCGCAGTCCGAATTTGGTTCGGTATGGGTCCATGCTCGCGCGGTCGAGCCTCCGGCGAGTAGATGCGTCCCAGCTCTGCGCAAGGCCCGCTTGCAGCCGGCGGCACGCCTCTCTAGGACGGCTTGCAGATACGAAACAACCGCTAGAGTGCCGCCATGCCCGCCATCGAGCTTGTCGAAACCGAGGACATCGTCCGCCTGCGCGACACCATCCGCCGCTTCGTCGAGCGCGAGATGCCGCGCGAGAAGGCGCGGGCTTGGGACCGCGACGACATCTATCCGCGCGAGGTCGTGCAAAAGCTCGCGAGTCTCGGCGTCATGGGGCTGACGGTGCCGGAGGAGCATGGCGGCGCGGGGCGCAATATCACCGCCACCATGGCCGTCATCGAGGAATTGTCGAAGCGCTCCTCGGCGGTGGCGGTCCCCTACATCATGTGCGCCTGCTACGCCGGCATGAACATCGTCGAGAGCGGCAGCACGGTGCAGAAGGCGGAGCTGCTGCCCAAGATCGCGGCGGGAGAGCTCTTCTTCTCCTATGGTCTCACCGAGCCCGACGTCGGCGCCGACTTGGCGAGCGTCAAAACCCGCGCGCGGCGCGAGGGCGACCGCATCATCCTCAACGGCACGAAGCGCTTCTGCACCGGCGCCAACTTCGCCGACTATATCTACTGCCTCGTCAAGAGCGACGACACGGCACCGCGCCACAAGAACCTCTCCGTCGTGCTGGTGCCGGCGACGGCCAAGGGCGTCACCGTGACGACCACCGACACCATCGCCATGCACGGGGCGCCGACCAACGACGTCGTCATGGAGGACGTCGAGCTGCCGCTGGACGCCATCATCGGCGGGCCGGAGCGCTGGAACCGCGGCTGGGAGATGCTCGTCGGCCCGGTGCTCGACGTCGAGCGGCTCGAGGTCGCCGCCATGGCGACGGGGCTTGCGGAAGCGGCCATCGCCGATGCCTGGGCCTATGCGGAAACGCGCAAGCAGTTCGGCAAGCTGATCGCGAGCTATCAGGCGATCCGTCATAAGCTCGCCGACATGCGGACGGACTCACTCGCCGCGCGGCTGCTGTTGTTTCATGCCGCCGGCAAAGCCGATCGCGGCGAGCCGGTGGGCGCCGAGAGTGCGATGGCGAAGCTCTACTGCACCGAGCGCGCCAAGGCGATCGCGCTCGACTGCCAGCAGCTCATCGGCGCCTATGGCGTGACGCCCGAGTACGACATCGAGCGCTTCGTGCGCGAGACGCTGATCCTCACCATCGTCGGCGGCTCCTCCAACATCCAGCGCAACAACATCACGAACATGCTGGGGCTGGCGAAGGGGTGAGGATGTGTAGGGCGGACTGACCCCGGACTTGATCCGGGGGAAGTCCGCCGAAGGATGTGCGCGCCCCGGCGGACTTCGCCAAAGGTTCAGTCCGCCCTACGGCTTCAAAATCTCCAGCATCTCGGCCGCCGTAAGGCCCGACACCGGATGCCGCCACTCGGGCGCGACGGCCAAGACCGGCCGCAGCACGAAGTCGCGCTCGGGCAATCCGGGATGCGGGATCTCGAGCGGACCATCGGCGCTCTCGGCCCGGAGCACGCGATCCCCGTAGGCGACGATGTCGATGTCGAGCGCGCGCGGTCCCCAACGCTCGGTCCTGACCCGGCCGGCCTTGCGCTCGAGCGACTTCAGCACCGCGAGCAGCCCGAGCGGCGGTAGACCCGTCCGGACGCGGAGCGCACCGTTGAGAAACGATGGCTGAGCCACCGGTCCGAAGGGCGGCGTCTCGATCAACGGCGCCACCGCCTCGATCGCGATGCCCAACGCCTCGAGCTCCAGTGGCAGCCGGGTCAGCGTCTCGCGCGGGGCTCCCCAGGCGCCGGCGATATTGGCGCCGATGCCGAGGATCGCCATCTCCCTGGTAACCGTGCTCAAACGCCCCCCCTTTGCCACGCCTGCCTCTCGCGCCTATAACATCGCCCAAGCCGCCGATCACCCGATCGGCGACCGGTTCAAGCGAGCCCGGTTACGGGCGCCGCCGGACCTCGAGCTTTCGAACCCGACATTTTGATCTCGCACGCCATTATCGCAGAGGTGTCCCTTGCATTTCTACCCGACCGAGCGCGTCGCGCTCTTCGTCGATGGCGCCAATCTCTACGCCACCGCCAAGACGCTGGGCTTCGACATCGACTACAAGCGCCTGCTCACATTGTTCCGCACGAAGGGGCAGCTGATCCGCGCGCTGTACTACACGGCGCTCGCCGAGGATCAGGAGTACTCCTCGATCCGCCCGCTGATCGACTGGCTCGACTACAACGGCTTCACCATCGTGACGAAGCCGACGAAAGAGTTCACCGACGCCATGGGCCGGCGCAAGATCAAGGGCAACATGGACATCGAGCTCGCCGTCGACGCCATGCAGCTCGCCGACAGCCTCGATCACATCGTGCTGTTCTCGGGAGACGGCGACTTCCGCTCGCTGGTCGAGGCGCTGCAGCAGAAGGGTAAGCGGGTCAGCGTGATCTCGACGCTCCGCACGCAGCCCCCGATGGTCGCCGACGAGCTGAGGCGGCAAGCCGATCAGTTCATCGACCTGGCCGACCTCATGCCGCAGATCGCGCGTGACCCGTCGGTGCGCGCGCAGCGCGAGCAGCGCTACGTGGCGCCCGCCCGCTCGGGTAGCCCGGCCGGCGAGGAGGCCGACGACTTCGCGGACGTCTGAGTGCGCGGGGCGCCGATCGCCATGACTGCGCCTGCTCATCCCGAGCCGCCGGAGGATTGCCGGCTGTGCCCGCGGCTCGCCCAATTCCGCGACGAGAACCGGCGCACCTATCCGGGTTTCTTCAATCGCCCGGTGCCGTCGTTCGGCGATGCGTCGGGACGGCTGCTGATCGTCGGATTGGCGCCGGGCCTCAAAGGCGCCAACCGCACGGGGCGGCCGTTCACCGGCGACTTCGCGGGCGAGTTGCTCTACGGCACGCTCGCCGCCTTCGGCTTATCGGAGGGCACCTTCGCGGCGGATCCGGGCGACGGCTTGCGGCTCAAGGATTGCCTGCTGACGAACGCGGTCCGATGTGTGCCGCCGGAAAACAAACCAACCGGGCCGGAGAGCAAGACCTGCCGGGCCTTCCTCGCCGCGCGCATTGGCTCCTTGCCCAATCTCAAGGTGATCTTCGCGCTCGGCCGCATCGCGCACGAGAGCGTGCTCTCGGCAGTGGGCGCCCCGCGGGCCGCGCATCCCTTCGCTCATGGTGCCGCTCATCGGCTTGCTGGCGGCGTCCATCTCGTCGATAGCTACCATTGCTCCCGATACAACACGAACACCGGAAAACTCACCCCCGAGATGTTCCGCGACGCGATGGCGAAGGCGAAGGGGTTGATGGGGTAGGGCGCCGCGCGCTCTATGTTACTCCACCTTTCCGTATCGGCCGGAACCCTGTTGATCCGGCAACTGCGCTTTATCGGCCACACCTCCCGATCGTCGCCTTTGATAGTGGTGTGAGTGCTGAACAGCATTCGCGTTTCGATGGCATTTGACACGATTCCCCGCCAGGACTTCATATCCATAGGAGAGAGGATACCTGACATGGTCCAGATCATCGGCATGCCAAAGACCGGCGCCGGCGTGGCTTACACACTCACCGACGGCGATACCTTCCTGAGCTTTACGGGCGACACGGTCTTTTCAACCACCACCAATGCGCTAGAGGTCACCGGGTCCGACAACACGCTCACCATCGGCGGGCACGCCTATGGCTCCGACAACGGGATCAAGATTGGCGATAGCATCGGCACGGATGTGAACAACACCGTCAACATCCTCGCCGGGGGTGTGGTTGGCACCAATACTGACGACGCCATCGAGTTTCGATCCTCGAATTCGGCCATCAACAACGCCGGCACGATCGCGGGCGTGTACGGCATCTATTGGGTCTCGGCGCCCGCTGGCACGCTGACGATCACCAACTCCGGGCTCATTCAAGCCGACAACACCGCGATCCTGAATGGACAGGACGACGCCTTGTCGCTCACCAACACGGGTACGATACGCTCCCTTTCCAGTAGGGCCTTCGACGGCGGCACCGGCGTCGATACGGTCGTGAACAAAGGTTTGATGGTCGGCAACGTCGAGCTAGGCGGTGGCAACGACAGCTACGACGGACGATTGGGCCGGGTCACCATGAGCTCTGGTATCGGAACCGTGTACGGCGAGGACGGCGATGACACGCTGACCGGCGGCAAGCTCGCCGATTCGCTCGACGGCGGCGCCAACAACGACACGCTGACAGGTGGCCTCGGAGTCGATCTCCTCACCGGTGGCTCGGGGCTGGACAAGTTCGTATTCAACTCCGTGGCCGAGCGCGGCGACATCATCTCCGACTTTTCCGTCGTCGACGACACGATCCAGGTCAAAGCCGCGGCCTTCGGCGGCCTCGCGAAGGGCACGTTGTCGTCGGCCGCGTTCTTCGCCAACACCACCGGCCAAGCCCACGATGCGAGCGACCGATTCATCTACGAGACCGATGTCGACAAGCTCTGGTACGATTCCAACGGCAACGCCGCCGGCGGCCGTGTCCTCCTCGCCGATCTGAACGACGTGAACTTCACGCGGTTCGATATCCAGGTGATTTGATCGATCGATACGGCCCGCCGCCTTACAGGGTCCAAAGGCGGCGGACGTTCGAATGCCGATGATGCCACTGCCGGTCGAAAAGCGTGAACGAAGCTCCGGTCCGCGAGCGTTTGTAGTTAATGCTTACTGGTTTTCTGGACAGCGGCTTGCCGCCCTTGCGCGCGGGCGGTACGCTTTTTGCTGTTGGGACACAGAGTATACGCCTCAGTGCTCGACATCGGCGGATACGCGTGAAAACCGGCAGCCGATCGGCAATAGCGGTCAGGAGTCCATAGATTGAAATTCTCGCAGGTTGCCCGGCTGGCCATGTTCGCCGCAACGCTCCTCCTCGGCGCGGCGGGAGTCGCAACGACTGCAGACGCGCGCAAGGAATTCACGGTGCACGGCGGCGTCGGCGACATTTCGAACGCATCCGTCTGCCCGACCGGTCACTTCATCGTCGGCTTCCGTGGACGCACCGGTCTGTGGATCGACCAGATCCGAATCCGATGCGCGCCATTGCTCAACGGCGGCGGCGTCGGTGACTCGAAGGCCATGTCGGGCGTGGGCGGTTCCGGCGGCGGCGACGCCAAGGCGAAATGCATCCCAGGCCATGTCGTCAACGGGATCAACTTCTTCACGACCGACCAGAACAGGCAGGTCGAGCTCATCACCTTCACCTGCATGAACCCGGACGATCGCAGCATGGCGGGCGGATACGAGATGTACGGAAACACTGCCGGCGTCCGCTTCAACCACTACAAACAGACCTGTCCCGATGGGGAGGCCGCGGTCGGCCTGAACCATCGCTGGGGCGACCATGTCAACGCCATCGGCCTGATCTGCGACGTGCTCAGACGGCCTTAGGGCAGGCTCGACGCTCATGCCGGTTTCACAGCCGGATTGGCGACGTGTGCCGCCGAGATGTTCCCAAGCTTCAGGCCTTGGCAATTATGCTTGCGGCGGCCTCGCGGCCCGTGCGCAGCGCGCCTTCGATGGTACCGGGGGCCGTCTGACTGAAGTCGCTGCCGATGAACCGGATGTTTCCGTCGAGGCGTGCGAGCGTAGCGATCGGCCCGCTCTGGCCCGGCCGCATCGCGAGCCACGTGCCTTGCGAGGCCGGGTCGGCGTTCCAATCATGTAGGTCGACGCTCGTGACCACGATCTGGGGTGAAAAGCGCCTGAGATCTTGCTGCAAGGCCTCGGCCGTGATGCGCGCGGCCGCCTGGTCGTCGGAAAACGCAACCATCAGCGCCTCGCCGCTCGCGAGATATCGATCGACACGCACATAACAAGCGGTCCCCTGGTCGCTCATCCAGCGCGGATAGCCTTCGACGTTGCGAGCCGTGAACCACAATTTGACCGAGTGGCCAGCATGGCCCCGCTGCGAGAGCGCCGTTACAGCCGCAATCGCCGGCTCGAACCGGATGCCGTTCAGCGTGTTGAGCGGGGAAGCGATGATCACCTGACGCGCCCGGACCGTGCGCCCGTGCGCGTCTGAAATCTCGAGCTCTCCATCCGCCTCGGCGATCTGGCGAACAGCAGTCGACAGTCGGACCTCGGCACCGGCCTCGGAGGCGATAGCATGCACGAGGCTCATGGTCGTACCGGCGATGCCCGTCGAATAGTGATCGGGCGACGCGAGCATCTCGGGCGATTGATCGATGAACCGCAGGCCACCGACATCGGCGAGGCTCGCCCCGTTGAGGAAGCGGCGATCGGCTGCGATCCATTTGATCAGCCGCGCCGGCAGCGCGCCTGCCTGCAAGACATCGAGCAGCGACATCTCCGGCTTCGCCACGGGCCGGGCCCGTTCGAACGCCTGCGCGAGGAGCGCCTGGTCTGCCTCGTCGAGGGTCGCTTTGTCGACCGCGTTGCCCTCGATCAAGGTGATGTATGCGTCGGGATCGGGTGAGCGAACCGTCGCGATCGCGTAGCGCGCCAGCTCTGCCTCCACCGTCGCGTGCTCACCGGGGATGATCCAATTGCCCCCGAAGTCGAGGTAAGCCGTTCGCTCGCGCAGCGTGCGCGCGAAAAGCCGGCCGCCGATGCGATCGCGCGCCTCGAGCACGAGCACGGATCGCCCCGAAGCCGAAAGATCGCGGGCAGCGACCAGACCTGACAACCCGGCGCCGACGATCACGATGTCGTACGTTTTCATGCTCATGTGCACCTCTGAGGAATGGCTCTCACGCGTCTCGCGCATCTCATCCGCCACTTCCGCCTGTATGCGCCAACACTGCCGCCGCATTCCTCTCCGGTGCATCGACGGGATAGACACGGTCGACTAGAATGCCGTCGGCGACGAGGAGCGTGAGGCGCGTGAGGTAAGTCACACCGCCGGTCTCGAAAGTGGGGAGCCGCAACGCCTTCTGGAACGCGAACCCGGCATCGCTCAGCAGCGCGAACGGCAATCCCAAGCGGCTCACCAGCTCCTGCTGATAGTCCGTCGCCTGCGTGCTCAGCCCGAAGACGGCGATGCCGCGTTTGACAAACGCACCGTGCAGATCGCGAAACGCCATCGCCTGCGGTGTCGAGCCGTGGGCGCCGGGAATGTCGTCCCAGCGGGGCGGATTGGGGAGCCCCGGACGGCCCGTCCACGGATAGCAGAACACCACCGCGCGGCCCGCAGCCCGCGAAAGATCGATCGCGCCACCCGACGTCGAGGCGAGAGCGATCGCCGGCATCGGCGTGCCCGCGCTCAAATGATCGGCGCGGCCATCGTCGGCGAGGGATTCGCTCATGACGTCCTCAGGGCGAGAAGGCGAAGAAGATGAAGGAGGCGAACACGACGAGGTGCACGACACCCTGCAGCACGGTCGTCCGTCCCGTGCCGAGCGTGATGACGCCGAGCAGCAGCGTCAGGCCGAGCAGCACCTCGTCCTTGTCGGTCAGCCCGAGATCGACCGACAGATCGAAGGCGATCGAGATCATGGCGACGGCCGGAATGGTCAGGCCGATGCTGGCGAGCGCCGAGCCGAGCGCGAGATTGAGACAGGTCTGCAGACGGTTCGCCCGCGCGGCCCGGAGCGCCGCAATCCCCTCGGGCAGCAACACCAGCGCGGCGATGGCGATGCCGATGACGTTCTTGGGCGCTCCTGCTCCGTTCAAGGCCGCCTCGATGGTGGGCGTGAGCAGCTTGGCGAGACCGACGACGACGACGAGGGCGACGACCAGCCAGACGAGACTGAAGGTCGCCTGCCGTGCAGTCGGCGGGCTCGCATGCGCATCCTCGTCGGCGACCGTCTCGGGCAGGAAATAGTCGCGGTGCCGGATGGTCTGGACGAAGACGAAGGTTCCATACAGCACGAGCGAGACCGAGCCGGCGAAGGCCAATTGCAGCGCCGTGAAGCGCGGCCCCGGCAGGCTCGTCGTCACGTTCGGCACGACCATGGTGAGCACGGTCAAGGCCGCGAGCACGGCGAGTGCGGCGCTCGCACCCTTGAGCTGGAAGCCCTGCTCGTGGTGGCGCATGCCGCCGGCGAGCAACCCCAGGCCGACGATGCCGTTGCAGACGATCATCACGGCGGCGAAGACCGTGTCGCGCGCGACGCCGGCCTTGGCCTCCGGCGCGGCGAGCATGGTCGAGACGATGAGCGCGACCTCGATGACGGTGACGGCGACCGCGAGCACGAGCGTGCCGAACGGCTCGCCGACGCGATGGGCGACGAGCTCGGCGTGGAAGACGGCGGCAAAAACGGTGGCGATGAGCGCGATGGTCGCGAGCACCGACATCACCGAGCCCATGCCCAGCGTCAGAACCGCAACCGCCACGGCGACGCCTGTCGCCGGCGCGAGCCAGGACCAGACGGGCATCGATGATTGAGACGTCACGCCGTCCTCCGCTGTGTTCGCTCTAGCGTGTTTCCGTGACTGACGAAAACACCCGAGGGTCATGGATTGTCGTGCTTCTCATCGGAAAACCGCTTCGCACTCTTCCGGAAGCACTCTACCCCTTGGCGCGCAACAGGCGGCCCTTCTCGCGGCTCCAGTCGCGGCGGCGCTCGGTATCGCGCTTGTCGTGCAGCTTCTTGCCCTTGGCGAGCGCCAGCGCCACCTTCGCTTTGCCGCGCGCGTTGAAATAGACCGAGAGCGGCACCATCGTCATGCCCTCGCGCTCGATGGCGATGATGAGCTTGGCCATCTGCCGCTTGCGCAACAGCAGCTTGCGCGGACGTTTGGGCTCGTGGTTGAAGCGGTTCGCCTCGAGATACTCGGGAATGTTGGCGTTGATCAGCCAGATCTCGCCGTGCTCGGAGGAGGCATAGCTCTCGGCGATCGTCGCTTTTCCAGAGCGCAGCGATTTGACCTCCGAGCCCTGCAACGCGATGCCGGCCTCGAAGACCTCGACGATCTCGTAGTTGTGGCGCGCTTTCCGGTTCTCGGCGACGACCTTGCGATCGTCGTCAGTCTTGGCTGACATGGGGCGACCTTTTTGAGCGATCGCGGCTCGCTCTGGACGACTTTGTTGTAACCCCTCCCCCCTTGAGGGGGAGGGTCGGGGTGGGGGGTCGAAAGCAATGAGCTGGTTCCGTGTCTATCCCCCCATCCCAAACGCCTAAGGGCTTGGTCGCTGTGCGCCCAAACCCAAGGCGTTTGGCCTTCCCCCTCACGGGGGGAAGTAAGAAAAGAGTGTCGTTCCTAATTCAACAGCCCCGCGTACCGCATCGCCGCATCGACCTGCTTCTTGGCGCCCTCGCTGCAGGGGGCGAGCGGCAAGCGGGCATCAGGCTCGCAAAGCCCCAGGCGGGAGACCGCATACTTCACCGGTGCCGGGCTCGTCTCGCAGAACAGGGCATCGTGCAAGGGTGTCAGCCGGTCCTGGATCTCGAGCGCCTTGGCGTAGTCGCCCTTGAGCGACGCCTCCTGCATCTGGCTGCACAGCTTCGGCGCGACGTTTGAGGTGACCGAGATGGCACCCTGACCGCCGTGACAGTTGAAGCCGAGCGCGGTGATGTCCTCGCCCGAGAGCTGGATGAACTCTTTGCCGAGCGTGTGCCGCTGCCGCGAGACGCGGGCGATGTTGGCGGTCGCGTCCTTGATGCCGATGATGCCCTTGACCTTGGCGAGACGGGCGAGCGTCTCGACCGAGATGTCGGACACTGTGCGGCCCGGAACATTGTAGATGACGATCGGAATGCCGGACTGCTCGGCCACCGCCTTGAAGTGGAGGTAGAGGCCTTCCTGGGTCGGCTTGTTGTAGTAGGGGCAGACGACCAGGGCCGCATCCGCGCCGAGCTTCTTGGCGTGCTTGGCGAGCTCGATCGCCTCGGCGGTCGAGTTGGAGCCGGCGCCGGCGATGACGGGCACGCGCTTCTTGGCGACCTCGATGCACAGCTCGACGACCCGCCGGTGCTCCTCGTGGGAGACGGTCGGGCTCTCGCCCGTGGTGCCGACGGGGACGAGGCCGTGCGTGCCTTCCGAAATCTGCCAGTCGACGAATTTGGCGTAGGCGGCCTCGTCGACCTTGCCGTTCTTGAACGGCGTAATGAGCGCGGTGAACGAGCCTCTGAACATGGCATTCCCTCGAGCTGGCGGTGAATTGCCGCGAGAATAAGCCGTGGAACCCGCCCCCGCAAGGCGGCTTTCCCTCGACAGGTGCGCCGAACAGGGCCATTTTTTGGCCGGATTATCACGAATAGTGTCGATTGCTGCCCACAGGTATTGTCGTTGGCGCTGCCGCAAACGGGGTTTTCATGCTCAGAGCCACGGCCATCGGCCTGTTTTTGCTCGGCCTTCTGACGGCGTTGCCGCTCGCCGCGCGGGCCGACGACCCGCATCCGGAGATGGACAAGGCGATCGCGCCCTTGTTCTCGGGGCTCCCCTCGGAGTCCGATCTTGCGCAGATGAAAGCTTCGATCGAGGCGGCCTATCGCGACGACATCGCCGGCGCCCGTGCGCAATCCCAAGGCATCCAGGATCCGACGGCCCGCAAGCTCGCCGAGTGGTATCTGTTGCGCAACGTCAAGGGCGCGGCGGATCCCTTCGCGCTCGAGAAATTCCGCCTCAAGAACCCGGATTGGCCCGCGAACGAGATTCGGTTCCGCACCGAGGAGGCGTTGCTCGCCTCGGGTGGCGACCCCAAAGCCGTCGTTGCGATGTTCGAGAAAGAGCCACCACGTTCGGGCGCCGGGTTCGGTGCGCTCGCGGCCGCCTATCTCGAGCTCGGCGACAGCGAGAAGGCGACATCGATCGCCCGCAAGGGCTGGCGCGAGCAGGAGCTCGATAAGGACGACGAGGCCGCCTATCTGAAGCGCCTCGGCAAGCTCATCGGGCCCAAGGACTTCAAGTGGCGCGTCGACCGCCTGTTGTTGAACGACAGCCGCTGGGACGGCGTGCGCAAGGAGCGCGTCGCCGAGGTGAAGCGCCTGCTGCCGTTGCTATCGGCCGGCGAGCGCGCGAAGGCGCAGGCCCGCATCGCCGTCTACCTCTGCTATCGCGGCGGCAGGTGCGCCGGCAGCGCGTCGGCGGCGCTCAATGCGCTCCCGGCGGACGCCTTCAAGGACTGGGGCGTCGCCTATCACAAGATCCAGCTACTCCGCCGCACCGATCGCGAGGCGGACGCCTGGCAGCGCATGCTCAAGGTGCCCGACGATGCCGCCTCCCTCGTCAGCCCGGACGACTGGTGGTTCGAGCGGCGCGACAATGCCTACAACGCTCTCTATGCGGGCAAGCCCGAGGTCGCCTACGAGATCGTCGCCAAGCACGGGCCGCTGACGGTCAATCCGCTCAAGGATGCGGAGTTCATGTCGGGGTGGATCGCCCTTCGCTTCCTCGGTGACGCGCCGCGCGCGAAAACGCATTTCGAGGCGCTCGTCGCCGCCGCCGACGGACCGATCAGCCGCTCGGAGGGCGAATACTGGCTCGGCCGCACGATGGACGCGTTGGGTGACAAGGCCGCCGCCAAGGAGCACTACGGGCGCGCGTCCAAGGAGTACACGACCTTCTACGGCCAGCTCGCCCGGCAGGTGCTCGATCCAAAGGCGACGAAGATCAAGATCGCGCCCGTCGAGGTGCCGCCGGCCGAGGTGCTGAACCGCTTCTTGACCCGCGACGTCGTCCGCGCGACCGTGATCGCCAAGAAGGCCGGCCTGACCGATCTCATGCGCGTGTTCCTCTCGCACCTGCGCTTCCGCTTCGACAACGAGGGCGAGATGCTCTTGCTCGCGCACCTGTCGGTGAAGCTCGGCGACACGCAGTCGTCGGTGCGCATCGGCAAGACGGCGATCGAGAAGGGCTTCGACCTCGTCCAATACGCCTATCCGACGCAGGCGATGCCAGAATTCTCGCCGCTCAGAAAGCTGCCCGAGCAGGCGATCTTCTACGCCATCGCCCGCCAGGAGAGCGAGTTCAATACCCTGACGGTGTCGGGCGCCGGCGCCAAGGGCATCCTGCAGGTCATGCCGGTGACGGCCAAGCACGTTTGCCAGCAGTACAAGATCAAGTGCGAGTTATCGCGGCTCGCGACCGATCCGGCCTACAACGCCAAGCTCGCAACCGCGTACATCGCGGACCGCCACGACGACTTCGGCGGCTCCTACATCATGGCCATCGCCGGCTACAACGCCGGACCGGGGCGCGTGCGCGGCTGGGTCTCCAAGATCGGCGATCCGAGGAAGCCCAATGTCGATCCGATCGACTGGATCGAGCTCATCCATCTCGAGGAAACGCGCGAGTACGTGAAGAAGGTGCTGTCGAACGTGCAGGTCTACCGGGCTCGGCTCGGCGATGCCGCGACCGCCAATCGGATCAGGGCTGATCTCGTCAGGGCGCGGGCGAAGACCGTGAAGGCGGAGAATTGATCGCGTCGCGTGTGGGCCGTAGCGGATCGTAGGGCGCAATAGCCCGCTTCGGGCGTATTGCGCCGCTGCACCCACCCACATGCCGTTGATGTCGCTCAATCCCGGCGCAATACGCTGCGCTATTGCGCCCTACGCCGCCTCGGCTAGAACAACGCCACCACTGAGCTTGCGGCGGGGACAACCATGACGGCCGGGACGCGCGATATCGGCTTCGAGCCTCTCTACTTCACCGCGCGCGATGGATTGCGCCTCCACGCCCGCCGTTATCCCGCCGAGCGGCCGCGCGGCACGCCGGTGCTCTGTCTGCCGGGGCTCACGCGCAACTCGAAAGACTTCCATGCCGCCGCGCTGCATCTGTCGTCGAAAGACGGCGGCAGCCGCGACGTCTACGCCATCGATTATCGCGGCCGCGGGCTCTCGGAATGGGCACCGGACTCGAAGTCCTACACGGTGCACACCGAATGCATCGACGTGCTCGACTTCATGACGCTGACGGGTCTGGAACGCGCGCACGTCATCGGCACCTCGCGCGGTGGCTTGATCTCGATGGTGATGGCCTTGATGCGGCCGGCGGCGCTCGCCTCCGTCACCTTGAACGACATCGGCCCCGTCATCGAGCGCGACGGTCTCGTGCGGATCGTCGGCTATGTCGGCCGCGTGCCGCTGCCGGCGGACTGGACGGAAGCGCAGAAGCTCGTCGCCGGCATCAATCGCGTGCAGTTCCCGCGCGTCTCCGACGCCGAATGGCTCGAGGTCGCGCACGCCTGGTTCAACGACGAGAACGGCCTGCCGACACCGGGCTATGATCCCAAGCTCGCGGATGCGATCTCGATGACGAGCTTCGAGGATGGCATCCCGACGATGTGGCCGCAGTTCGAGGCGCTGACCAACCGCCCGCTGCTCGCGATCCGCGGCGAGACATCGGATATCCTGAGTGCGCAGACGCATGCGCTGATGGCCGAGAAGCATCCCGGCATGGAGAGCCTCGTCGTGCCGCAGCAGGGCCACGCGCCGCTGCTCCGCGACGAGCCGACGCTGGCGGCTATCACGGCGTTCCTCGAAGCCGCCGAGCGATTCAAGGCGCCGGTGTCGGCAGGCTAACGGCCGGAGGGGCGACCGGCAGGTCGCTCCGCTTCGATTGCCCCGGGTGGTGGCTGGGCGACCTGCCGGTCGCCCCTACTGACCAAGAAAAAACCCCCGAAGATCGCTTCGGGGGTTTTGCATTTTCGCAATCGCCGCCTGTGGCGGTCGGGGCTCAGTAGCCGCTGTAGCTCGAATAGCCGCTGTCGTAGGTCGGCGTGTAGGTGGTCGTGTAGCCGCTCGAATACGAGCTGTCGTAGGAGTAGTCGTGGCAGCCGGCGAAGGCGCTCGACGCGGCGACGGTGGAGACGAGGGCGATGGTCGCGGTGATGATGAGCTTCTGCATGGGAGCCTCCTCTGGAGTGCTGATTTCCTGATCTCGGGGCGGCGGGCCGTTCCGGTCTCTCGCCGCCATGTCCAAGATTTAGGGCTGTCCACGCAAAGCCGCAGTTCCCGAGGGAACTCACCAGAGAAAATTGGAGAATCGTAGGGCGGACTGAGTCAAAGGCGAAGTCCGCCGCCGGAAGCCCGCCCTACGAGGCTTCATTTCACCGGCACCTGATAGAGAATGAAATCGGACTTCGGCGCGAAGCTGTCGTAGAGCATCCGGCCCTTGTAGTTGAAGTCCTGCGTCAGCCAGCGGACCAAGCCGATGTTGCGCTGCTTGGCGAACGCGATCACATGCTCGATGAGACCACGGCCGATGCCGCCGCCGCGCTGCTCCGGATCGACGAAGAGGTCGGAGAGATAGACAACCATGCCCCCGGCGGTCGAGCGGTGCATGAGCTGATATTGCGTGAGGCCCACGAGCGTGCCGTCCTCGGCCTCGGCGACGTCGCACCAGAACGGCTCTTGCTCGTCGAAAATCCAGCCCCAGACCGTCTCGATCGTCTGGGGCGTCAGGTCCATCTTGTAGAATTTGCCATAGGCGCGGAACATGTCCTCCCAGCGGGCCTTCTCCTCGGGCCGGACCGGTCTGATCGTGACGCTCATGCTGCTCTCCTCGGGACGTGCAATCCTTACTGGATTAGTTCTAGTTTCCAAAGCAAATCACGCGAGGGATTTTCGCCCATGGACGCCCGCGTTCCGATCGGCCGCACGACCTGCCCGCACGATTGCCCCTCGACCTGCGCGCTCGAGATCGAGCTCCTGGACGAGCATCGCATCGGTCGCGTCCGCGGCGCCAAGGACAACAGCTATACGAAGGGCGTGGTCTGCGCCAAGGTCGCCCGCTACGCCGAGCGGGTCCATCACAAAGACCGTTTGCTGTACCCGCTCCGCCGCAAGGGGCCCAAGGGCTCGGGTGAATTCGAACGCATCTCCTGGGACGACGCGCTCGACCTGACGGCAGAAGCCTTTCTGAAAGCCGAGCGCACCTTGGGCGCGGAAGCCGTCTGGCCGTACTTCTATGCCGGCACTATGGGCCTCGTGATGCGCGACGGCATCGAGCGCCTGCGGCACGCCAAGCGCTACTCGCGCTTTCACTCGACGATCTGCGTCGGCACCTCCTATCCGGGCTTCGTCGCCGGCACCGGCAAGCTCTACGGACCCGATAGCCGCGAGATGGCGAAAGCCGACGTCATCGTCATCTGGGGCGGCAATCCGGTCGCGACCCAGGTCAACGTCATGACGCACGCGACGGACGCGCGAAAGAAGCGCGGCACGAAGATCGTCTCCGTCGACGTCTACCGCAACGGTACGATGGAGCAGGCTGACGTCGGCCTGATCCTGCGTCCTGGCACCGATGGCGCGCTCGCCTGTGCGGTCATGCATTGCCTGTTCCGCGACGGCAAAGCCGACCGCGCGTATATGGCCCGGTATGCCGATCACCCGGCCGAGCTCGAGGCGCATCTTAAATCCCGCACACCCGAGTGGGCGAGCGCCATCACGGGATTGAGCGTCGCCGAAATCGAAGCCTTCGCGGCCCTCCTCGGCGCGAACCCGAGAACCTATTTCCGGTTAGGCTTCGGCTTCACCCGCTCGCGCAATGGCACGGCGTCCATGCATGCCGTGCTGTCAGTCGCAACCGTCATGGGCGCGTGGCAGCACGCGGGCGGCGGCGCGATGCACTCGCAGGGCGGCATCTATCATTGGGACAAGACGGTGATCGAGGGGCTCGATGTGCGCGACCTTTCCGTGCGCAACATCGACCAATCGCGCATCGGCCCGGCGCTGACGGGCGATCCGTACGATCTAAAAGGCGGGCCGCCGATCACGGCGATGATCATTCAGAACACGAACCCGATGGAGGTCGCGCCCGAGCAGCGCAAGGTGCGCCAAGGCTTCATGCGCGACGACCTGTTTGTCACCGTGCACGAGCAGGTGATGACCGAGACGGCGAAGCTCGCCGATGTCGTGATCCCCGCCACCATGTTCGTCGAGCACGACGATCTCTATCAGGCGTCTGGGCACTCCCACATCCAGCTCGGACCCAAGCTCGTCGAGCCGCCGGGCGAGTGCCGCTCGAACCACGACGTGATCGTGGCGCTCGCCAAGCGCGTCGGGGCCGAGCATCCGGGGTTCGCCATGACCCCGCGCGAGCTCATCGACCGGACGTTGCGGGATTCGGGTCACGGCACGCTCGCCGATCTGGAAGCCGGGCGGTGGAAAGACGTGCAGCCGTCGTTCGAGGACTCGCACTATCTCAACGGCTTCGCATGGCCGGACGGCAAGTTCCGCTTCAAGCCGGATTGGACGTCGGTGCCCTTCAAGAACGACGGTCTGAAAGGCCGGCATGCTGAGCTGCCGCCGCTGCCCGATCATTGGAACGTGACGGAGAACGCGGATGCCGAGCATCCCTTCAGGCTCGTCACGGCCCCGGCCCGGGCCTATCTCAATTCGAGCTTCAACGAGACGCCGACGAGTCGCGAGAAGCATGGCCATCCGGCGGCGATGATGCATCCAGCTGATCTGTCACGGCTCGGCCTGCGCGATGGCGATGCGATCCGGATGGGCAACACGCGCGGCGACATCGGGCTGTCGGCCAAAGCGTTCGACGGCGTGCAGGAAGGGGTCGTGATCGTCGAGGGTATCGCTCCCAACAGTCAATTCGCGGGTGGTGAGGGCATCAATACGCTCACCGGCGCCGAGCAGGCGGCCCCCCACGGCGGCGCGCCGTTCCACGACAACAAGGTGTGGATCCGGAAGGCGTGAAGCAGTCGGCGCTTCGTAGGGCGGGTTGACCCCGGGCTTGATCCGGGGGGAAGCCCGCCGTGCCAAGCATGGTGTCAGGTGCGGCGGACTTCGCCTGCGGCTCAGTCCGCCCTTGTTATATCAACCTCTGCTATTCTCACGCCGTTCCTCAAAAGGAACGCTCTGCCGCAGACGGCCATCCGCGGCAGAGCCGCTGGTGATCGGATCGTGTCCGCCCTGAGCCGCTTCGGCTGCTTCGTAGCTCGATCGCACCAGTGTCTTCATCTGGCCCGCATGGTTGCCCGAACTTTCAGGTTCGCCAACAAGGCAGGGACGACGAAGATGCTCCAATCTACCACCACCGCCGGCATCGATACAGGCAAACATTCCCTCGATGTCGCCCTCGATACCTCCGACAAAACCCTCAAAGCCGACAACTCGCCCGAAGGCTGGCGCCAGATCGCCCGCTTCCTCAAGCCAACAACGTCCGCCGCGCCGCCATCGAAGCCTCGGCGGCTACGAGCAAGGCGTCCTCGCCCATCTCAGAGACCAAGGCCTCACCGTCCTCCATCTCCAGCCCATGCAGGTCAAGGCCTTCGCCTGCTACACCCTCAAGCGGGCCAAGAACGATCGCCTCGACGCCCGCCTCATCGCCCAGTGCGCCGCCCGGCTGAAAGCCCGCAAAGCCCCCGATAAACGCCTCGCAAAGCTCGCGTCCCACCTCACCTACATCGAGCAGATCGAGGAGGACATCGTCCGCTTCCAGGGCCGTCTCGAGCACACCCGAGACCCCCGCATCCAAGCCGATATCCGCAAGCACATCGTTGCCTTCCGCGATCTCCTCAAAGCCGAGAAGAAGCAACTTGCCGCCGAGCTCAAAGCGAGCCCCGACCTGCGCGCCGCTCGACCTCGTCCGCTCGATCCCCGGCATCGGCGAGCGGACCGCCATCGCCCTCGTCATCCGCATGCCCGAGCTCGGCGAGATCTCGCGCGAGGAGGCGGCAGCGCTGGCTGGCCTCGCCCCCTTCGACGACGACAGTGGCAAGCACAACGGCCATCGCCACATCGCCGGTGGACGCGCGCGCCTGCGCCGCCTCCTACGCCGCAGCCTTCCCCGCCGCATTCCACTGGAACACGGCCCTCATCGACCTCTACGCCCGCCTCACAGCCTGGGGCCGAACCCACAAATCCGCCCTCGTCGCCTGCGCCAGAAAGCTCCTCGTCTACGCAAACACAGTCGTCCAGCGCGGCACACCCTGGCAGACAAAAACAGCATCAACATAATGGTTGCTACGGTTTCTGCGATTTTCTCTGGCCTGTTCCCCCAGGAACTGCGGCCTGGTGCGCCGAGCCCTATCTCTTGGTCATGGCGGCGCGAGAGACCGGAACGGCCCCGCAGCCAACGAGATCAGAACCGCTCAGCCAATGGAGGCTCCCATGCAGAAGCTCATCATCACCGCGACCATCGCCCTCGTCTCCACCGTCGCCGCGTCGAGCGCCTTCGCCGGCTGCCACGACTACTCCTACGACAGCTCGTATTCGAGCGGCTACACGACCACCTACACGCCGACCTACGACAGCGGCTATTCGAGCTACAGCGGCTACTGAGCCCCGACCGCCACAGGCAGCGATTGCGAAAATGCGAAACCCCCGAAGCGTTCTTCGGGGGTTTTTCATTGGTGCATCACAGCGATTGCTGAGCGCAAGCCAAGTGCCGAGATCGAGCTCCCGGTTCCATTTGAGCTCAAACCCGATCTAGTGCATCCGGCTTCCGTTCGGGACCGCCTGCTGCGGCTGGATCAGCACGACCGCGCCGTTGGCATCGGCGAAGCCCAGCGTCAGCACCTCCGACATGAAGGGGCCGATCTGGCGCGGCGGGAAGTTGACGACGGCGGCGACCTGTTTGCCGACGAGGCTTTCGAGCGTGTAATGCACCGTGATCTGCGCCGAGGAGCGCTTGACGCCGATTTGGGGGCCGAAATCGATCTTGAGCTTGTAGGCGGGTTTCCTCGCTTGTGGAAACGGCTCGGCCTCGACGATCGTGCCGACGCGAATGTCGACCTTCAGAAAATCGTCGAACGTGATCGGGGCGCTGGGCGCGCTCTCGGACATGCGGAAGGCTCCTTTGGGGGTGATGTGGCGTCAGATATTGGCGGCCGGTGGCGCGGCCGGCTCCTCCGGGCGCGTCTCGGTCCGGCGGCGGCGCGACCGGAAGGCGTTGAGCACGCGTCCGACGCCGCCGGCGATGTCCTCGATGGTGCGCATTGCCTGCTCGCCCGAGCGCAGCTGCCGGTCGAGCTTCGCCATCGTGCGCGATTGGCCCGCGTCGTCATCGTCGAGCCAGGTCTTGAAGGTGCGTGCATAGACGCCACCGACGCCTGCGAGCCTCAGGCAGCCGATCGCGCTCGTGGCATCGATCCGGGCCGATTCGAGCGTTGCTCGCATGGACTTCAGCCGGGCCATCGGATCGATCGCGAGTGCCAGCTCGGGCGCATCCTCGACGAGACGCTTGAGCGCGCCGCGATAGGGCTGCAGCACGTCGAAGCGGGTCATGAGCGCATCGAACAAGCGGTCACGCGGGCTATCCGTCGCGGGCTTGGCGGCCATCCGCTCGGCCGCCTCCTGATCGACGGCCCTGACGAAGGCGGCGAGCACTTTCGCTTTGCTGTCGAGCTCGGCGGTGAGCTCGGCGTAGGTGAGGCCGGCTTCTGCAGCGATATCGGCGAGAAAGATCTCTCGCCAGGATTTCGTCTCGGCCAGGCGCATGAGCGCTGCGATCGCGCGGCTGCGAACGGTGGTGTCATCGAGCATGGGAAGGCTCCTCGCGTTTGATCGGGAGGATAACGCCGGAGGACGCTTCTCCGCCAGATCACGGTCGGCTGCAGGGTGAACTCGAGGGCGGTGGGCGCAAAACTGTGCTGCGGTTTTGCGCGAAACACCGCGACAAACCAATACGCTAGAGCATCGTGCCGCTTTCGAATGAGGTCACGAGGCTCTCGCCTACTTCGCCAGCTCCTCGGCGCGGTCGCGGGCGGCTTTGACGGCCTGCTCCATGATGTCCGGCAGCGCGCCCTTGGCCATCAGCACATCGAGCGCCGCCGCCGTGGTGCCCTTGGGCGAGGTCACGTTCTGGCGAAGCACGGCAGACGAGAGATCCGATTGCCTGAGCAACTCGCCGGCGCCCGAGACCGTCTCGCGGGCGAGTTGACGCGCGAGATCGGCGGGAAGGCCGACGGACTTCGCCGCAGCCTCCAGGCACTCGGCCAGCAGGAACACGTAGGCCGGGCCGGAACCCGAGACCGCGGTCGCGGAATCGATCAGCTGCTCGTCGTCGACCCAGCCGACCGAGCCGACGGCTTCGAGCAGGTCCTGACAGAGTGCACGCTGGGTTTGCGTCACGCCGGGCCCGGCGACCGCGACCGTGATGCCGCGGCCGACGGAGGAGGGCGTGTTGGGGATTGTCCGCACGATGGCGGTGCCAGGGGCGAAGTGCTGGGCGAGGCTCGCCATCGTCCGCCCGGCGGCGACCGACAGCACGACCGTGCCGGACCCTGCCAAATGCGCGACCGTCGGCGCGACCGCATCCATGATCTGCGGCTTCACCGCGAGGAGGATGACGGCGGGCGGTGTCGCGAGGGCCCCGAACCGTTCCGCACTGTGGATTCCATGCTTGGAGAGAAGGGCCGCCATCGGCGGCGGCGGGGCCGGGTCTTGGACGAGGACGCTGGACGCGGCCAAACCGCGATCGAGCCAGCCCTTGAGGAGCGCACCCCCCATATTGCCGGCCCCGACCAGCACCAGGGGGCCGGAGAGCTGCATGTTTTACGCCTGTCCTTCGGTCTCGAACATGGTAGACGACAGGGCCTCGCGGGCTTCGCGCCCTGCCCACACCACGAACTGGAAGGCCTTATAGTAGCGCTCGCAAGCTTCGAGCGCCGCCTGCAACAGCGCCTCACATTGCCGCGGCGTGGCGACGGCGCCGTTGAGCATCAGCCCGTGCCGGTACATGAGCAGGCCGTCGCTCGCCCAGATGTCGAAATGGCCGAGCCAGAGGTGCTCGTTGATCTGCGCGAGCAGCTTGTAGATCTCGTTGATCCGGTTGTCCGGAATCTTGAAGTCGAAGGCGCAAGCGAGATGCAGCGTCTCGAGGTCGTCCCGCCAGGTGAGGGAGACGTGATAGTCGGTCCAGGTGCCGGCGACGATGAGGGTGAGCTCGTCCTCGGCCGTTCGCTCGAAGGACCAGTCCTGGTCGGTCGCGATGTGCTCGATGAGGTCGATCGGGCTCGAGGCCCGTCCAAACTTCAGATCTGCGGATGCCATGCGCCTTCCTTCTAAGCTCACCTTGGGTCCTCGGACCTTCTGGAGGCTTTCGCCATCGGAAGGTCGAGAAGACCGTGTCTCGTCGTGACCGTTGCGACCTAAGCTGCGGGAGTCGCGAGTCGCAAGCAGGCCTCGGTTTTGTCCCCGTGGATTACCGGCACCCGCCGGATCACACGCGGCTAAAGTACGCGCTCGCAGCGAATTGATTGCGGCGGCATTTCTGAAGTCCACAGCTTTCGGATAGGGTTGTGGATGACTGAGAAACGACACGCGGAGGTGGATATGCGCGTCCGATTTTTCGCGGTTTTGGCTTTGCTGGTGATGAGTCTGTCGCCGGCGATCGCCGCAGAGATCAAGATGTTCCGGCAATCGGGATGTGGCTGCTGCGGTCAGTGGGCCGAGCATATGCGGGCAGCGGGCTACACCGTCACGATCGTCGATGGCGAGGTCATGAGCGTCATCAAGAAGGAGGCCGGCGTGCCGGCGGCATTGGAAAGCTGCCACACGGCAATGGTGGACGGCTATGTCATCGAGGGGCACGTCCCGGCCGCCGACGTGGACCGTTTGCTCAAGGAGCGCCCCAAGGCCAAGGGCCTCGCCGTCGCCGGCATGCCGATGGGGTCACCTGGGATGGAGCAGCCCGACGGCGCGACCGAGCCCTACAACACGGTTCTGTTCGGGGGCGAGGGCGGCGACACGGTGTTTCAAGGGCATTGATACGTAGGCTGGGTCAGCGCGGGCAAAACCGGCGCTCGTCTGGCCCGCTGCCGATCCGCGCGTAACCCAACAGCCGCGATCGCAAGTCCCTGTTGGGGTACGCGCGCAATGACATCGAAAATGTCGCAAGTACCGGGGCCGCGCTATCCCGACCTACGAGTCGCGCCCGATCCTCCACCGCCCGTACCGCCACGGCGCCAGGGGATGCCGCTCGGTGCGGATGTCGGGCACGGGGTCGTAGCCGCTCGATCCCCAGGGGTGGCAGCGGCACACACGGGCGAATGTCAGCCAGAGCCCGCGCCACGGCCCGTTCGTATCGATGGCCTGGAGCGCATACTCCGAGCACGTCGGCAGATGCCGGCAGTGGCGGCCAATGAACGCCGATAGCGTGTAGCGGTAGGCATAGATCGGCAGCTTGAGGAGCCAGGCGGCGACGCTCATGTGTAGGGTGTGCCGTCCTTGTGGAAGAACCGGAAGGTGCTGCCGCGCTTCTCGCCACGCAGATCGATATCTGGGTAGGTCGCGTCCTCGCTCTCGGCGCGTGTGCCGATCTCCAGATAGGTTGCGGGACAAGCCGAACGATTGACGAGGTGATGGCCGTTGGCGTCGCCCGCTGGAAAGCCGGCCGCCATGCCAGCCCTGAGCACCGTCTCGCCGCCATCGTCGATCAGTGTGATCTCGCCTTCGAGCACGTAGATCGCCTCATCCTCGGCCCTGTGCCAGTGCCGGTGAGCCGACATCGCGCCGGGCTCGAGCGTCGTCAGGTTCACGCCGAACTGCGTGAGGCCCAAGGGGCCGGTCAGGGCGCGCTTCACGCGCCTCTCGAAGCCTTGGGCAAACTCTTTGGGATAGATCGTGCCGCGGCGGCCCTCGATGGCCTTCGGATCGCGAATGACAGGCATGCGCCCCTCCTGGTTACGCGCCTCAGGCCGCCGGGGCCTTGGCGCCGGCGCGGGCGGCCTCGATCCGGGCAAAAGCCTTCTCGATCGCCTCGAAGACGAGCAAGGTCGACGTGTGCCGGGATTTGTAGTCCCGAACCGGCTCGAGCACCGCCAAATCCGCCCATTTGCCGGCCGGCGGCGGCCCGTTCTCCTTCAGCATCTTCCGCATGGTCTCTGCAACCTGGCGGATTTCCCCCGCCGTCGAGCCGACGATCAGGCGGCCGACGATGGAGGCCGAGGACTGGCCGAGCAGGCAGGCTTTGACCGACTGGGCGAAGTCGGTCACCCGGTCGCCGTCCATCTTGAGGTCGACCGTGATGGTCGAGCCGCAGAGCTTGGAATGGGCGGTTTCGGTCGCATCGGGGTGGGCGAGCCTCGCCGTTCGCGGGATCGAGGCCGCCAGCTCGAGGATCCGTTGACTATAAATGTCTTCCAGCGCCGTCATCGCTGCTCCTATGCCGACGCGGATGGTCGCGTCTGCTTGCGACACCCGGCCCGCAACTATATATCGTCTTCGGACGCGAGACGAAATTGGGCCTCTGTGGCTTTGGCTCACAGGCCCTAAACCGCGCCGCGCCGGCCCACGTATCTGGCGCAGAGCCTGCAAGAGACCGTCCGGGCGACTGTTATATGTCGCGCGAGCGGTGGTTTGCCAAGGCGGTAACCAAGACCCGGAACCCTTGAAGATCATGGACCAGTACGTGAAGAAGATCGCGAGAGCCGCCGATCCCCTAGCCATCAGGCCTCAGAAGCGCCAGCGCCCGACCCGGGAGCAGGCGGAGGAGGCGGTGCGCACGCTGCTCGCCTGGGCGGGCGACGATCCGGCTCGCGAGGGGCTCAAGGATACCCCCAAGCGCGTCGTCAACGCCTATTCCGAGTTCTTCCGCGGCTACGAGGAGGACCCGATCGACGAGCTCGACCGGACCTTCGAGGACGTCGCCGGCTACGACGACATCGTCATGTTGCGCGATATCGACATGAACTCGCATTGCGAGCACCACATGATCCCCTTCATCGGCAAGGCGCACGTCGCCTATTTCCCGGCCGAGAAGGTGGTGGGCATCTCCAAGCTCGCGCGCGTGGTCGAGATCTTCTCCCGCCGCCTGCAGACTCAGGAGACGATGACGGCGCAGATCGCCGAGGCGATCAACCGTGCGCTCGAGCCCAAGGGCGTCGCCGTCATGATCGAGGCGGTGCACCAGTGCATGTCGCTGAGAGGCGTGCAGAAGCCGAACGTCGCGACGATCACGACGCAGTTCACCGGCTTGTTCAAGGACGACCCGTCCCAGCAGCAGCGGTTCTTGTCGCTGGTGCAGCGCGGCTCCCGCTTCTGAGGCCTGAATGTGAGCGCAACCGGCATCGAGACGACGTCGGAGCTCAAGCTCCGCTATGATGCCAACGGCCTCGTCCCGGCGATCGCGACCGACGCCAAGACGGGCGAGGCCCTCATGCTCGCCTACATGAACGCCGCCGCGCTCGAGCGCACGCTCGCGACCGGCGTCGCCCACTTCTGGAGCCGCTCGCGGGGCGCGCTGTGGCGCAAAGGCGAGACGAGCGGCAACGAGCTCAAGGTCCTGGACGTGCGCGTCGATTGCGACCAGGACGCCATTTGGCTCCGCGTCGCGGTAGCCGGAGACGGTGTCGCCTGCCACACGGGGGCTGTATCGTGCTTTTATCGCCGGATCGGGCCGGCAGGTGCCGACGGCAACGGTTACCGGCTCGTGCGCGTTGATGACTAGCCTCGCCCGGACTGCTCTTCATCGATTGGCAACGGCGCTCTGTTAACTTTATTGCTCCCGAGGGCTCGTGAAGCCTGCGTGTCGCCGTTAGGCATGGGCCTTGCAGCCCAGTTGGCCTGGCCGGGGGACGCGGGCGCCTCCGGGAGTACGGCCGTAGGAGTCTGAACGGCATGGCACGTGGAAAGATCGGCGTAGCGCTGGGGGGTGGTGTCGCCCGCGGATGGTCGCACATCGGCGTCCTGAAGGCGCTGGAGAAATCCGGCTTCAAGCCCGACATCGTGGCCGGCACCTCGATCGGCGCCGTCGCCGGCGGCTGCTACGTCGCGGGCAAGCTCGACGAGCTCGAGGTGTTCGCGCGCTCGCTCACGCGCCGCCGGGTGTTCGGCTTCCTCGACTTCAACATGAGCGGATCGGGTCTGATCTCCGGCGACAAGCTCGGCGACCGGATCGCCTCGCATCTCGGCGACACCCAGATCGAAACGCTCGACCGACGGTTCGTGGCGGTCGCGACCGAGATCGGCACCGGTCATGAGATCTGGCTCTCTCGTGGGCATCTCGTCGATGCCATGCGCGCGTCCTATGCGCTGCCCGGAATCTTCCGTCCCGTGAAGCTCGGCGGCCGCTGGCTGTTCGACGGGGCGATCGTCAATCCGATCCCCGTGTCCGTCTGCCGCGCAATGGGCGCCAACATCGTCATCGCCGTGAACCTGCAGAGCGACTCGCTCGGCCGCGGCGCCGTGCTGTCGGATCAGCGCACGCTGGAAGAGATCGAGACCGACGGACTCGACGGGAGCATGGTCGAGCAGCAGAAGGGCGGCGGCGCGCTGAAGCTCTTGCATCGCCAGTTCTTCGGCCGCGGCAGCGATGCGCCGGGCATCTCGACGGTGATGATGGAAGCCTTCAACATCACGCAGGACCGGATCGCCCGCTCGCGGCTCGCCGGCGACCCGCCCGATTTCACGATCTCACCCAAGCTCGCTCACATCGGCACGTTCGACTTCCACCGCGCCGACGAGCTCATCGCCATCGGCGAGGCGGCGGCCGAGAGGGCGCTTGCAGAAATCCGCGCCGAGCTCAGCCCCGCCCAGACGCACGCACACGCGCACGTGAGCTGAACACCGGGGCGCTCAATTCGAGCGTGTAGCAACCATTATGTTGATGCTGTTTTTGTCTGCCAGGGTGTGCCGCGCTGGACGACTGTGTTTGCGTAGACGAGGAGCTTTCTGGCGCAGGCGACGAGGGCGGATTTGTGGGTTCGGCCGCGGGCGGTGAGGCGGGCGTAGAGGTCGATGAGGGCCGTGTTCCAGTGGAATGCGGCGGGAAGGCTGCGGCGTAGAGGGAGCGGCGCAGGCGCGCGCGTCCACCGGCGATGTGGCGATGGCCGTTGTGCTTGCCACTGTCGTCGTCGAAGGGGGCGAGGCCAGCCAGCGCTGCCGCCTCCTCGCGCGAGATCTCGCCGAGCTCGGGCATGCGGATGACGAGGGCGATGGCGGTCCGCTCGCCGATGCCGGGGATCGAGCGGACGAGGTCGAGGCGGCGCGCCAGGTCGGGGCTCGCTTTGAGCTCGGCGGCAAGTTGCTTCTTCTCGGCTTTGAGGAGATCGCGGAAGGCAACGATGTGCTTGCGGATATCGGCTTTGATCGGGGGTCTCGCGTGTGCTCGAGACGGCCCTGGAAGCGGACGATGTCCTCCTCGATCTGCTCGATGTAGGTGAGGTGGGAAGCGAGCTTTGCGAGGCGTTTATCGGGGGCTTTGCGGGCTTTCAGCCGGGCGGCGCACTGGGCGATGAGGCGGGCGTCGAGGCGATCGTTCTTGGCCCGCTTGAGGGTGTAGCGGGCGAAGGCCTTGACCTGCATGGGCTGGAGATGGAGGACGGTGAGGCCTTGGTCTCTGAGATGGGCGAGGACGCCTTGCTCGTAGCCGCCGGAGGCTTCGATGGCGGCGCGGCGGACGTTGTTGGCTTTGAGGAAGCGGGCGATCTGGCGCCAGCCTTCGGGCGAGTTGTCGGCTTTGAGGGTTTTGTCGGAGGTATCGAGGGCGACATCGAGGGAATGTTTGCCTGTATCGATGCCGATGGTGGTGGTAGATTGGCGCATCTTCGTCGTCCCTGCCTTGTTAGCGAACCTGAAAGTTCGGGCAACCATGCGGGCCAGATGAAGACACTGGTGCGATCGAGCTACGAAGCAGCCAGAAGCGGCTCAGGGCGGACACGATCCGATCACCAGCGGCTCTGCCGCGGATGGCCGTCTGCGGCAGAGCGTTCCTTTTGAGGAACGGCGTGAGAATAGCAGAGGTTGATATAACAAGGGCGGACTGAGCGTTTTGCGAAGTCCGCCACGGCAGGCACCGTGCGTGTGATGGCGGACTTCGCCGATTGGCTCAGTCCGTCCTACGTTGTCCGGTGGTTCCTACCGTGCCGCGAGCCCGAAGTTGAAGCTCACCGAGATGCGCTCCTTGCGGGCGCGGTTCGGAGGCACCTCGTGGCGCAGCCAGCTCTCCCACATGAGGATCGTGCCGGGCTTGGGCACGACCTCGACGAAGGTCTGGTTCTCCGGCCTGAGCTTCGTCTTGCGCGGCGGCGCCGCCATCATCAGCCCGTGCCGCGGATCCTCGAGCTTCAAGGCGCTGGCGCCGGGCGGGATCGCCACATAGGCCGTGCCGCTCAGCACGCTCAAGGGATGGATGTGCGAGGTGTGCGCGCCGCCGGGATCGAGAATGTTGATCCACAGGCTGTCGAGGGTCAGCTTCCGCCCCGTCATGTCCCACTGCAGGCGCCTGGCGAAAATCTTCGCATGCCGCTCGAGATGCCGGGAGAGCTCGGCGAACTCGGGTGCCCGCCAGGCGAGATCGTCGAGGGAGGCGTAGGAGGTGTAGCCCGGATAGCCGTTCTCCCGGCTCCAATTCTGCCCGGCCACATCCTCGCGCGAAATGCCGATGCTGCCACGGCGGAGGTCCGCGATGAGGCGCTGGCTGTCGGCGCCGGTAAGCTCCGCCCGGTAGAGGCGCGTCGGAAAGAGGCTGAGGAAGCGGGACATAGCGCGCGAGGTAGCCCAGTGCGCCTCCGCCGTCAAAGTGGCGGAGCGGTTAACCTTCACGTCTCAACAATCTGTCGCCGGAGCTTGGCCGCGGGGCTATCATCACTCGGCCGAGTCGCAGTCTGTACCGTGTTCCCCTCTCTCGCGAAGGAGATTCAGATGGCGAAGAACAAAGAAGCCGGCGACGACAAGCGCGTCGGCGCGGTGAAAAAACGCTCGCAGGTGCTCAATCCGAAGACCGGCCGCTACGTCAAGCGCGACGCCGAGAGCGGCAAGTTCATGGACGTGAAAGCCGACAAGAAGAAGTTCAAGGGCGTGCGCAAGGAGAAGTAGCGCGGCTCAATCGGCGGTGCGCGCAGTGCCGTCCCGGAGCTGCCGCGCGATCGCCTCACGCGCGTCGAAGGCGCGGCGGGCATCGGCCCGCTGCTCCGCCGTCATCCGGCTCGCGTTCGAGAAGTCGAGCTTCCAGGACGGATCGCCCGGCCAGACCAGCGGCGACTGCACGGTCGTGCGTGGGCCGGTGGCGCTCTCGAGCAGGCCGAGCGCGAGCTGCAACGTCTGACGCTGCGAGGCCCAATCATGCGGCCGGCCCGCGCCGTTGCCGAGCGGAAAATCCGAGAACAGGAACCGCGGCACGCCGACGTGCTCGACGATGTCCTTGGCGCAACCCATGACGACGGTCGGCAAGCCGCTCGCCTCGAGATGCCGCGCGGCGAGCGAGATCGACTGGTGGCAGATCGGACAGTTGGCGACGAGCACCGCCGCCTCGCCGCCGTCCTCGCGGATGCGGGCGAGAAGCGCAGGGGCATCCGTCTCGATCGACGTGCGCTGGTTGCGGTTCGTCGGCATGCCGTAGACGCGCGCGGAGAGTCCGCCGATTGCGCCCTCGCGCGCCGCCGTCTTCAGGGCCGGGAGCGGAAGCCAAGTCCCGGCGTCCTCGGCGCTCGTATGCGTACGATCGTAGGTGACATGGGAAATGCGCAAGTCTGGCGGCGGGTCGATCGGCAGCGCATAGACCTCGAAGAATTTCGCTGCCGCATTGTATGGCGCGCCCGGCCCCTGATCGCCGAGCTCGGGGCGATAGGGTGCCGCCGTCGTCACCAGCGCGATCCGCGTGGCCGCAAGTGGCTTCGTGAGTCGCGCGAACGGCACGTCCTCGAAATGTGCGTAGCGGTACGGCTCCGCGAAGCCGAGCGCGCGGTAGTACTCTGCGATACGCGGCATATAGGCGATCGGCCGGGAGAGATCGTCGGTCATAGCGAGGATTTTAGTGGAGCCTGACCCCGCCCGCCATCCCGTTTGTCGGCTCTGGCGCCGGGTGCTATCCAGCATGCCAAAATCGAGGAACGATTCAGCATGCGCTGCCCCTATTGCTCGTCGAGCAACACGCAAGTGAAGGACTCCCGGCCGACCGAGGACGACTCGGCCATCCGCCGCCGCCGCCACTGCGAGGCCTGTGGCGGGCGCTTCACGACCTTCGAGCGGGTGCAGCTGCGCGAGCTGATGGTGAAGAAGCGCTCGGGACGCTCCGTCCCCTTCGACCGCGAGAAGCTGACGCGCTCCGTCATGCTGGCGCTGCGCAAGCGGCCCGTCGAGACCGAGCGCGTCGAGCGCATGCTCAACGGCATCGTCCGCCAGCTCGAAAGCTCGGGCGAGCCGGAGGTCGCGTCCGAGAGCATCGGTGAGCTCGTCATGGAGGGCTTGAAGACGCTCGATGGCGTCGCCTATGTGCGCTTCGCCTCCGTCTACCGCAACTTCGGCGAGGCGAGCGACTTCCGCGCCGTGCTCGGCGAGATCGGCAGCGAGGATGGAACAACGGCTACAAACGACGCCGCCGATGCCGACTGAGGACGAGCGCTTCATGGCGCTCGCCATCCAAATGGCGGAGCGCGGGCTCGGGACGACGGCGCCCAACCCGTCCGTCGGCGCCGTGCTCGTCAAGCCGGATGCGGAGGGCGCGATCGTCCTTGCGCGCGCCTCAACGGCACCGGGTGGCCGTCCGCATGCCGAGACCCAAGCGATCGCACAAGCCGGCGCGGCCGCGCGTGGCGCGACGCTCTACGTGACGCTCGAGCCTTGCGCGCACCACGGCAAGACGCCGCCCTGCGCGGATGCGGTGATCGCGGCGGGCATTGCGCGCGTGGTCGTCGGCACGGGCGATCCCGACCCTCGGACGGCGGGGCAGGGCATCGCGCGGCTGCGCGCGGCGGGTATCACGGTTGTCGAGGATATCCTGCAAGCCGAGGCGCGGCAGGTGACGCTCGGGCATATCCTGAGGCAAACGGCCAAGCGCCCGTTCGTCCAGCTCAAGATGGCGCTCGATGCCGCGGGCAAGATCGCACGGGGGGCGCAGGGGCAACCCATCTGGGTCACGGGTCCGGAAGCCCGCGCCGCCGGGCGCCTCTTGCGCGCCGAGGCGGACGCGATCCTCGTCGGGGCCGGCACCGTCCGGGACGATGACCCCGAGTTGACCTGCCGCCTGCCCGGCATGACCGGCCGCACGCCGCTCCGGCTGGTCCTCGATGCGCAGCTTACGATGCCGCCGAAGGCGCGCCTGCTTAAGGATACGGCGCGGCATCCCGTCACGATTTTCTTTTGCGAAACAGCCCCTTCGGCCCGCGCCGAGGCCTTGCGCAAGGCTGGTGCGCGGTTGGTGGCGGTGCCGAAGTCGACCGGTCACCTTGATTTACGAAGCGTCTTGGCGTTTCTCGCCAGCGAAGGCATCACCCGATTGCTCGTCGAGGGGGGCCCGACCGTCTGGCGAAGCGTCCTCGAGGCGGGCCTCGCCGACGAGATCGTCGTCTTCCGGCAGGGTTCGGCGCCGCTGCAGGCCGGACTGACGGCCGCGTATGGGGCCAGGGCAGATTTCGCGCTGGTGAGCGACCAGGGCATCGGTAGCGACCGGATGGGCGTGTTTCGCTCGCGACCGGGTTGAGGAGTTGAAGGCGTGTTCACGGGCATCATCACGGACGTCGGACGGGTCGTCTCGCGCGACGGCGGCCGCTTCGTCATCGCCTGCGCCTACCCGGCGGACGGCATCGCCATCGGTGCCTCGATCGCCTGCGACGGTTGCTGCCTGACGGCGGTGACGATCGGCACCGAGTGTGGACAAACGCACTTCGCCGTCGATGTCTCGAACGAGACGCTGTCGCGCACGACGCTCGGGGACTGGACGCCCGGCCGCCGCGTCAATCTCGAGCGCTCGCTCGGTCTCGGCGCCGAGCTCGGCGGCCACATCGTCACCGGTCATGTCGACGGCCTGGCGCGGATCGTCTCGCGCACGACGGACGGCAATTCCGAGCGCTTCGTGATCGAGGCGCCGAAGGCGATCGCCAAATTCGTCGCCGAGAAAGGCTCGGTTGCGCTGGACGGAACGTCGCTCACCGTCAACGCGGTCGAGGGGCTGACCTTCGGCATCAACCTCATCCCGCATACGCTGCAAGTGACGACCTGGGGCGGGCGTCAGACAGGCGATCGCGTCAATATCGAGGTGGACCTGCTCGCCCGCTATGTGGCAAGGCTCGCCCAAGCGGAGGGACTGAGCTGATGCGCGTCAAGACGGGAGCGGACAAGGTCACACCGATCAAGGCGCATGTGCTCGTCATCGAGTCGCGCTACTACGATGCGGTCGGCGAGGCGTTGCTCGACGGCGCCGTGGCCGCGCTCGTCGAGGCCGGCGCCACGCATGAGCGTATCGAGGTGCCGGGCGCGCTCGAGATCCCGCAGGCGTTCCAGGCCTATGCCGTCGCTGGCCGGTTCGAAGGCACCGGCGCCGGCCATTTCGACGGCGCCATCGTGCTCGGCTGCGTCATCCGCGGCGAGACGAGCCATTACGATATCGTCTGCAATAACGCCAACCACTGGCTGATGGAGACGGCTATCGCGCGCGGCATTCCGGTCGGCAACGCGATCCTCACCGTCGACACCGAGGCGCAGGCGCTGGTGCGCGCGAAAGGCGGCAGCGCCGGCAAGGGCGGCGACGCCGTGCGCGCGTGTCTGTCCTTGGTCGCGCTGAAGCGCGCACTCGCGGGAGTAGCCTAGCCATGGCCGAGGCGGGGCAACCCAAACATGCGCGGACGAAAGCCCGCAACGGCGCGCGGCTCGCCGCCGTGCAGGCGCTTTATCAGATGGATCTCGTCAAGACCGACTTGAACGAGGTCGTCGCGCAGTTCGAGCTGCACCGCTTCGCGGAAGCGAGCGACGAGATCGGACACGGCGAGGTCGAGCAGGCCTTCTTCGAGGATCTGATCAAGGGCGCGGTCGCCCGCCAGCGCGAGATCGATCCCATGATCGACAAGCAACTCGCGACCGGTTGGCGTCTGCAGCGCCTCGACAGCATCCTGCGCGCGATCCTGCGCAGCGGCACCTACGAGCTCATGGCCCGCGAGGACGTGCCGGTGAAGGCCGTGATCTCCGCCTATGTCGACCTCGCGCACGATTTCTTCTCAGGGGAAGAGCCCAAAGTCGTGAACGGCGTGCTCGACAAGCTCGCGCACAAGCTGCGCGCCGCCGAGCTGGGACTCAAGGGCGAGCCGGACGCGTCATGAGCACAGCGACCTTGGCGGCGCCCCTCGTCGACGACCGCCTGGCGCGGCGCAATGCGATGATCCTGCTCGTGGCGCAGGCCTGCTACGGCATCGCCGTGTCGCTCGTCATCACGCTCGGCGGCGTGGTCGGCCATACGCTCGCGACCGACAAGTCGCTGTCGACGTTGCCGATCACGACGATGATGATCGGCACGACGGTGGCGGTCATCCCGGCGTCGCTGTTCATGCAGCGCTTCGGCCGGCGGATCGGCTTCCTGATCGGCACGACGGCGGGGGCGATCGGCGGCCTCGTCGCCTTCAAGGCGATAACGGATGGCAATTTCTGGCTGTTTTGTCTCGCGACCCATTTCCTCGGGTATTATCAGGCGACCGCCGGCTACTACCGCTTCGCCGCCGCCGACACGGCCAGCCTCAACTTCCGCCCGAAGGCGATCTCGTACGCCCTGGGCGGCGGCCTCGTCGGCGCCTTGCTGACGCCCGAGGTCGTGCGCTTCACCAACGACATTTATCCCTTGAGCGCGGCCTGCTTCCTCGCCGCCTCCGGTGCGGCGCTCACAGGCTTTCTCGCGTTGACGCAACTGCGCATTCCGCGTCCTCCGCACAATCCGCTCGGCATTCGCGCCGGCCGGCCGCTGTTTCAGATCATGGGGCAGCCGCGCTTCCTCGCCGCGCTCTGCGCCGGCGCCGTCAGCTACGGCATGATGAACCTCGTCATGACCTCGACCCCGCTCGCCATGGTCGCCTGCGGCTTCACCAATCTCGACGCGGCGGGCGCCATCCGCTGGCACGTCGTCGCCATGTACCTGCCGAGCTTTTTCGCGGGCCACCTGATTGCCCGCTTCGGCCGCGAGCGCATCGCGCTTATCGGCCTCGCGATCCTCGTGCTGTGCGGCGTCATCGCGCTGTCGGGCGTCTCGCTCATGCAGTTCACATTCGCGATGGTGGCGCTCGGCGCCGGCTGGAACTTGTCCTATGTGGCGGCGACCTCCATCGTCGCCGACAGCCATACGCCGGAGGAGCGCGGCAAGGTGCAGGCCGCCAATGAGCTCAGCATCTTCTCGTTCGTCGCCACCTGCTCGTTCCTTTCGGGGCTCTTGTTCAATCACGTCGGCTGGAACGGCATCAACTATGCCCTGTTCCCGACGGTCGGCCTCGCGGCGCTGCTGGTGATCATCCTGCCGCGGTTGAAGAGGTAGGAGCGGTGCATCTCGATTGTAGGGGCGAGCGGCGCTCGCCCGCGTCACCACGACCAACGCGCCGGCGGTTGGCCGGGCGACCGCCGGTCGCCCCTACGCCATCGGCGCCATTGTAGGGGAGAGCGGCGCTCGCCCGTCGCCCCGCTTGGCGTCGCGATCTCGAAGGCCTAAGTCTCACTGATGCACTGGAGCGACGAGGCCATCATCCTGTCGGCGCGGCCGCATGGCGAGACGAGCGCCATCGTCGAGCTGTTCACGCGCGGGCACGGCCGGCATCTGGGACTCGTCCAGGGCGGGCGGTCGCGCAAGATGCGGCCGGTGCTGCAGCCCGGCAACGAGGTCGAGGCGACCTGGAAGGCGCGGCTTGCCGAGCAGCTGGGGCAACTCAACGTCGAGCCCGCCAAGAGCCATGCCGCGGGCGTGCTCGACCGGCCGCTGGCGCTCATGGGGCTGTCGAGTCTCGCCGCCATGCTGCGGCTGCTGCCGGAGCGCGATCCCCATCCTGGGCTCTACGAGGTGACTCTGTTCGTGCTCACCTATCTCGACGAGGACGAGGTGTGGCCGGCCGTCTACGCGCGCTGGGAGCTGGCGTTGCTCGCTGAGCTCGGATTTGCGCTCGATCTCACCAAGTGCGCGCAGACCGGGACGACCGAGAACCTCGTCTATGTCTCGCCGCGCAGCGGCCGGGCCGTGTCGGCGGAAGCGGGCGCGCCCTATCACGACAAGCTGCTGCGCTTGCCGCCTTTCCTGCGCGGCACCGGCGACACGACGCTGAGGCCCGGCGATCTCGCCGCCGCCCTCGCGCTCACCGGCACCTTCCTCGAGACCCGCGTCGCCGAGGCGCGTCACGAGCGGCTGCCGGACGCGCGCGAGCGTCTCGTCGCGGCGCTGGCCAAGCAGGCGTCGAGCCTCACGCAGGGATGAGAGGCACGACGAGCACCGCACCGGCGCTCTGAGGCGCGAGGCTCCCAGGCCCTTCACTCAGAGCCGTGTCGCCTCGCACGAGTGTTGTCCGGTTTGGGCCATCGTCCAGAAGCCAGTTGCCATCGATCGCAAACACGACGGATAGGACAGCGTCGAGGCTCGCGGTCTCCGTCACGACGGCCGCAGGCGCGATGCGCCAGACGGCACGCGCCGCCATGACGTTGACGACGCGGACGGGGCCGCCTTTCGGGATGCCGAGCGGCGCGAGGCCTGAATCGAACGTGTACGGCTGGCGGGCCGTGAGCGTCGCCACCTGGTCGCCGAAGTCGAGCTTGAGCCCGGCTCCGTCGATGACCGTGATGGTGCGCTCGACGCCCGGAAAGGCCGAGAACGGCCCCGGCTCGGGAATCGAGGCGCGGCTGATGCGCAGGTCGAAGGCGTCACGCGAGGCGCCGGGCGGCATTAGGCAGATTTCGTCCGTGGACCCGCGACCGTTCTTCCACGACATGCGGACATAGCCCTGACTTGGAAAATGCCGGATCGACATGCAGGCTCCCGTGGAACGAGGCGAGACACCGGAGCATCATGGCCCAAATCGACCCTCGTCAAGGCGGCATGAGCCGAGCAGCCGCGCCTCGGCCGGATACCAAACCTCCGGTATTCGCCGTATGCTTAGGATCAGCGCGTATCGCGACCGAAGGCCGTCCCAATGTCCCGACGCCAGATGCATCTCGTCGCCTATCTCAAAACCGGCCCGACGGCGCTGCACGCCGGCGGCTGGCGGCATCCGGAAGCGCGGCTCGACGACATTCTGGAACCCTCGCGCTACGAGCAGATTGCACGCGAGCTCGAAGCCGCCTGCTTCGATGGCTGCTTCTTCGCCGACCTGCTCGGCCTCTACGATATCCACGGCGGCTCGTTCGAGACCTATGTGCGCGACGGCGGCCAGATCAGCTATCTCGATCCCATGACCGTGCTGCCGATCATGGCGAATGCCACGCGGCATTTGGGACTGGGAGCCACGCTGTCCACGACGTTCATCCCGGCCTATCTGATCGCCCGCTCGCTGGGCTCGCTCGACGTGCTCTCGAAGGGCCGCGTCGCGTGGAACATCGTCACCTCGGCGACCGATCTCGAAGCGCGCAATTTCGGCACTCAGCTGCCGCCGCGCGAGAGCCGCTACGACTACGCCGACGAGGTCGTCGAGGCGTGCTTGAAGCTCTGGCAGAGCTGGGACGAGGGCGCGTTCGTGATCGACAAGGCCAAGGGCATTATGTCCGATCCGGCCAAGGTTCACTACGCCGATTACGAGGGCAAATGGGTGAAGACCCGGGGGCCGCTCTCGATCCCGCGGAGCCCGCAGGGGCACCCCGTGCTGATGCAGGCGGGCTCGTCGGATCGTGGCCGCGATTTCGCCGCGCGCTGGGCCGAGCTCGTGTTCGTGACCCAGGCGACGAAGGCCGACATGCTGGCCTTCTCGGAGGACTTGCGCGGGCGCATGGCGAGCCGCGGCCGGCGGCCTTCGGCCTGCAAGGTGCTCGTCGAGACGCGCGTCATCCTCGGCGAAACGGATGCGATCGCGCGCGAGAGAGCGGACTATCTCAACAGTCTCGCCAAGACCGAGCTCAACGTCGCCTCGGTGTCGAGCTCGGTCGGCGTCGATCTGACGAAGATGAAAGAGGTCGATCTCGACAAGCGCGGCACGCAGGGCATGCAGGGCTCCGCCGATCTCTTGGCGCAACTCGCCCGCGATCAGGGCACGACGATGCGGGATGCCGCCGCCAAGGTGCGCGCCGGCCAGATCGTCGGCTCGGCGAAGACGGTGGCGGACATCCTCGAGGATCAGTTCACGTCCGGCGCCTGCGACGGCTTCGTGTTCTCGCCGCTCTGGGCGCCCGGCACGCACGAAAGCATCTGCCGCGCGCTCGTCCCCGAGCTGCAGCGGCGCGGCCTGTTCCGCACGGCGTACACGGGCCGAACGCTCCGCGAGAATTTGGCAGGGTGAGCGGCATACGTTGCGCGAGCTGACGGCTCTCTTGGGACCGCGCCTGGGGTCAGACCCTGATGCCGAGATCTCGAACTGGGGTCAGACCCGCAGGGTCTGACCCCATGAACCATTCGGTAGCAACCATTATGTTGATGCTGTTTTTGTCTGCCAGGGTGTGCCGCGCTGGACGACTGTGTTTGCGTAGACGAGGAGCTTTCTGGCGCAGGCGACGAGGGCGGATTTGTGGGTTCGGCCGCGGGCGGTGAGGCGGGCGTAGAGGTCGATGAGGGCCGTGTTCCAGTGGAATGCGGCGGGGAAGGCTGCGGCGTAGAGGGAGCGGCGCAGGCGCGCGCGTCCACCGGCGATGTGGCGATGGCCGTTATTAGCTGCCACTGTCGTCGTCGAAGGGCGAGGCGGCCAGCGCTGCCGCCTCGCGCGAGATCTCGCCGAGCTCGGGCATGCGGATGACGAGGGCGAGGGCGGTCCGCTCGCCGATGCCGGGGATCGAGCGGACGAGGTCGAGGCGGCGCGCCAGGTCGGGGCTCGCTTTGAGCTCGGCGGCAAGTTGCTTCTTCTCGGCTTTGAGGAGATCGCGGAAGGCAACGATATTGCTTGCGGGATATCGCGCTTTGATTCGAAGTCTCGCGTGTGCTCGAGGAGACGGCCCCTGGAAGCGGACGATGTCCTCCTCGATCTGCTCGATGTAGGTGAGGTGGAAGCGAGCTTTGCGAGGCGTTTATCCAGGGGCTTTGCGGGCTTTCAGCCGGGCGGCGCACTGGGCGATGAGGCGGGCGTCGAGGCGATCGTTCTTGGCCCGCTTGAGGGTGCTTGGCGGGCGAAGGCCTTGACCTGCATGGGCTGGAGATGGAGGACGGTGAGGCCTTGGTCACCTGAGATGGGCGAGGACGCCTTGCTCGTAGCCGCCGGAGGCTTCACGGTGGCGGCGCGGCGGACGTTGTTGGCTTTGAGGAAGCCGGGCGATCTGGCGCCAGCCTTCGGGCGAGTTGTCGGCTTTGAGGGTTTTGTCGGAGGTATCGAGGGCGACATCGAGGGAATGTTTGCCTGTATCGATGTGGCGGTGGTGGTAGATTGGCGCATCTTCGTCGTCCCTGCCTTGTTAGCGAACCTGAAAGTTCGGGCAGCCATGCAGGCCAGATGAAGACACTGGTGCGATCGAGCTACGAAGCAGCCAGAAGCGGCTCAGGGCGGACACGATCCGATCACCAGCGGCTCTGCCGCGGATGGCCGTCTGCGGCAGAGCGTTCCTTTTGAGGAACGGCGTGAGAATAGCAGAGGTTGATATAACAAGGGCGGACTGAGCAGGGCGAAGTCCGCCGTGTCGGACGTGCTCTTCGCTGGCGGACTGACCCCGGATCAATTCCGGGGTCAGTCCCGTTGCCCGCTATTCCCTACTCCGCCGCCACGCGTCCGGCGCCGATCGGGCAGCTGACGCCGGTGCCGCCAAGCCCACAATACCCGCCGGGGTTCTTCGCCAGAAACTGCTGATGGTAGTCCTCGGCGAAGTAGAACGGGCCGGCCTCGACGATCTCGGTCGCGATCGGGCCGTAGCCCTTGGCCTTGAGCGCCGCGCCATAAGCCGCCTTCGAGGCTTCCGCCTCGGACTTCTGCGCCGCCGTGACCGTGTAGATGCCGCTGCGGTACTGGGTGCCGACGTCGTTGCCCTGCCGCATCATCTGCGTCGGGTCGTGGCTCTCCCAGAACGCCTTGAGGATTTGGGCGTAGGAGATGCGGGCCGGGTCGAACACGACGAGCACGACCTCGTTGTGGCCCGTCATGCCCGAGCAGACCTCGCGATAGGTCGGGTTGGGGGTGATCCCCTGGGCATAGCCGACCGCCGTGACGATGACGCCGGGCAGCTGCCAGAACACGCGCTCGGCGCCCCAGAAGCAGCCGAGGCCGAAGACGGCCATCTCGGAGCCCGCCGGGTAGGGCCCTTTCAGAGCTTGGCCGTTGACGAAGTGATGCGTGGCGGTCGGGATCGCCTCGTCGCGGCCGGGAAGGGCCGTCGCGGCGGTCGGCATTTCGATTGACTTGCGGGCGAACAGCAAAGGGAAGCCTCCATTGGCGTCTGTCGCGTTCTACTGCCTATCATATAGGGCGGGCGTTGCTCACGTGCCTCTCACAAATCGGTCAAGAGGTTGCTATTCATGGGGCAGTTCAGTCCGAGCGGAGGAGGGCCCAGCATGGCCGACGAGACGAAGGCGCCCGCACCCGAGACGTCCCCCGATCCCGAGGCGAGCCCGGCACCGGTGGAAGCCGTCGCTGCACCCACAGCGCCGCCGAGCGTCGCTCCCGAGGCCGCGGCCGCGCCAGCGGCCACTCCGCCAACACAGCCCGCGGCGGTGACGGCCCCGCCGGCCTCCGAGCCCGCTCTCGACGCCGCGGCCATCGCCGCCGCGCTCCGGCCGGCTGCCCAGGGCTCAGTGTCGCCTGAGGCCGCCGCTCCGAGGGCCGCGCCCGTCACGTCCGCGAAGCCGACCGTCTACAAGGCCGGCGGCGGCCGCAAATTCGTCCTGACCGTCGTGCTGCTCGTGCTGATGCCGTTCCTCATCAGCCTGCCCGTGATGGTGACCTGGCGCGCCACGGCGGGCCACCTCCACGATGCCCTGACGCTCGGCATCGGCGGCGCCATCTTCGTCGCCGCGGCGCTCTTCCTGCTCGTGCACATCGTCTACTCCTATCGCAGCCGCATCGAGGTGCGGGACGATGCGGTGAAGCTCACCGTACCGCGCTGGCGGGGCCCGACGCCTGGTCTGCGCTACGTCAAGTACGAGATCCCCTATTCGGAGCTCGACAAGGTCGAGACGCGAGGCGAGATCTACAAGGAGATCGCGGTGCCGACGCTGCTCCGCTCGGCCGTGCTGACGACGAAGACCGGCGAGCGCATCCACTTGGGCTACGTGCACGAGGCGTCCGAGGATCCGGCCTTCCCGATCGCTCACATCGCCGAGGAGATCTCGCGGCGATCCGGCGTGCCGCTCGGGGTCAAAGCGAGCGTCAAGGTCGGCAGCCAGTACAAGGCGCTGGTGAAGGGCACGCCCGCCTGGGAGATGGGCGGCGACTCAGGCTCGCCCGAGCACGAGATGGCGCGCGCCGAGTACGAGAGGCTCGTGCAGAAGAACCACGTCTACATGTTCTACCTGGCCTTCATCCTGTTCGGGCTCGCGGCGATCGCCTTCATCGTCGATGTGGGCCGGAGCGGGCTGCTCAACACGCTTTAGGTCCCGTGCCATGGGTCAAAGCGGCTCGATCCTCGCCATCGACCAGGGCACGACGTCCTCGCGTGCCATCGTCTTCGGACCCGATACGTGCGTTCGAGCGATCGGTCAGCAGGAGTTCAAGCAGCATTTCCCGCGCTCGGGCTGGGTCGAGCACGATCCGGAGGATATTTGGACCTCGACGCTGGCGACGATGAAGCTCGCGCTGTCGAAGGCGGGGACGGACGCCGGCAGTCTCGCTGCCATCGGCATCACAAACCAGCGTGAGACGACCCTCGTCTGGGACAGGGCGACGGGACGGCCGGTGCACAACGCCATCGTCTGGCAGGATCGGCGCACGGAGGATGTGTGCGCCCGTCTCAAGGCCGAGGGGCACGAGCCGAACGTGTCCGCACGGACCGGGCTGCTGCTCGATCCCTATTTCTCCGGCACCAAAGTCGCCTGGATCCTCGATCACGTCGAGGGCGCCCGCGCCAAGGCCGAGCGGGGCGAGCTTCTGTTCGGCACCGTCGACACCTTTCTGCTCTGGCGGCTGACGGGCGGCCGTGTGCATGCAACCGATGCCACGAATGCCTCGCGCACGCTGCTCTACGATATCCATACGGGCGCTTGGGACGACGACCTTCTGCGTCTCTTTCGCGTGCCCCGCGCCATGCTTCCCGGCATCCGCGATTGCTCCGGCGACTTCGGCGAGACCGCTCCGGAGATCCTCGGTCGGCCGGTGCCGATCCGCGGCATCGCCGGCGACCAGCAGGCTGCCCTCGTCGGTCAGGCCTGCTTCGCCCCCGGCATGATGAAGTCGACCTACGGCACCGGCTGCTTTGCCCTTCTCAACACCGGCGCCGACGCCGTCGTCTCCCGCAATCGCTTGTTGACGACAGTCGCCTACCAGCTCGGCGGCCGGCGCACCTATGCGCTCGAAGGCGCGATCTTCATTGCCGGGGCGGCCGTGCAGTGGCTGCGCGACGGTCTCGGCATTATCGAGACCGCGGCCGAGACCGATCGGCTCGCCGCCGCCGCCGATCCCCATCAGGACGTCTATCTCGTGCCCGCCTTCGTCGGCCTCGGTGCGCCCTATTGGCGGCCCGACGTGCGGGGGGCCTTGTTCGGATTGACGCGCGCGACCGGACCCAAGGAGCTCGCCCGCGCCGCGCTCGAGAGCGTCTGTTTCCAAACGCGTGATCTCGTCGAGGCGATGCAACGCGATTGGACGGCAGGCCAGGGCGAGACGGTGCTGCGCGTCGATGGCGGGATGGTCGCGTCCGACTGGACGATGCAGGCGTTGGCCGACAGTCTGAATGCCCCCGTCGATCGCCCGGCGGTGCTGGAAACCACGGCGCTGGGCGCGGCTTACCTCGCGGGGCTCGCGGCGGGCATTTATCCTTGCCCTGACGATTTTGCTGCGCTCTGGCGCTGCGACCGGCGGTTCCTGCCTGCCATGGCGGCGGAGACACGCGACCGCAAATATGCCGGTTGGACGCAAGCCGTCGCACGTCTTACGAGTTGACCGAGGTCAAACCGGCGTGCGCTTCCCTTCGCTAGCATGTAGGCGCACGAAATCGCCCCCAGACCAGGGCGCGCCTCAAGAGAGGGACGGCCGATGGCGAGCGACGGCATAGCCGATCCGTTGGACGGTCATCATCACGAGCCCATCGAGCACCTGGACCCGCTCGATGCGCTGCAGCATGATCATGCATTCCAGCTCGAGCTCTGCGATCTCATGGAAGGGTTGGCCGATAGCTTGCCCGATGGCGATATCGTCATTGCGGCAGCCATCCTTCCGGTTTTGAGGCGGGGTGTCACCGGCCATATGCGGTTCGAGGAGGAACAACTCTTTCCGCTGCTGCGCGGCCATCACACCACCATGCCGCAAGTGAAGGCGGTCACGACCCAGCTCACGCGCGAGCACGAGGTCGACGTCGAGTTCCTGGGCGAGGTGGCGGACGCACTCGAGGCGTTCATCGGCGAGGGCATCGTCGATAATCCGGAGATGCTCGGCTATATGCTGCGCTTCTTCTTCGAGAGCCAGCGCCGCCACATCGAGTGGGAAAATAACGTCTTGATCCCACTCGCGCGTGACGTGCTGACGGGCGAGGAGATGCAAGTCCTGCGGCGCGCCCTGGCCGCCTCGCACGGGGGCCGGTGCAACAGCCGCACCTTCTTCAACGAGTACCGCCGTGCGCTGTCACGGCGGCATGCGGTCGGGCGCTAAGGCGCGCTCAGGCGAAGTAGACACCGCTTCGCCTCAGCCTAGCTCGGCTTCTCGAGTCCATTTGAACTGAACCCGATCTGGCCCAACAGCGTCATACGAGCGGCAGTACGGCCTTGAGATGCCCGGCGAGCTTGGCCTCGGGGATCTTCGTCAGATCCTTGTCGAGCGTCGCCGTGAGCAGCGTTGACAGGTGTGGCGTCAAGGCATGCCGCAACTCGCCCAGCATAACGGGCGGGGCGACCACTACGAGGTGCTCGAACTCCGCTTGCGAGGCGTGCTTGTCCAAGCGCGCCATGATCGCGATGGCGAACCGCCGGTCCTCGAGCCGCTCGGGATCGGAGTGGGGGGACACCGCGTGGCGCGTCGCGCCGACGCTCTCGAAGGAGCGCCCGGGCTTATCGGCGCCGAGCTCGCTCGCGCGTTTGTGATCGGCCTCCATCGTCAGTCCCTCGACGCTCTTGAGCTTGTGCTCGGGGCCGCGATAGAGGAGCACGCGAGCACGCGCGGCGTCGGCGATCAGTATCCATGTGCGGTCGAGCTTCACGGCGATTTCCCTCCGTGCGGTTGTGTGTCCATTGCTGATATAGGGATTGCTGGGCACGGGCCCAAGCTCAGCGCGTCTGCGGCACGTTCGTCCTCGTGACGATCAGATGCGCGAGCCGGAAGGCCGCGGCGACGCCGAGCAACGCGATCGGAATGAAGTAGAGGAACAGGGGAACGGCGGCCGTTGCGGCGGAGGCCTGAGAGAAGCCTCCCGAGAAGCCGTTCGCGTTGGCGATGATGCCGGCGACCGCACCGCCCGTCGCATAACCCATGCGTTGCAATGTCGAGAAAGCCGCGGCCGTGATCTCCTGCTCGCCGTCGCGCGCCGCCTCGACGACGGCGCGGTTGGCGAAGGGCCACAGCAGCCCGAAGCCGCCGCCCTGCAACAGCGCGAACACGAGCAGGGCTGCGATCGAGCCCTGAGGCACCGCCCAGGCGAACCCGACGATGCCGCCCAGGATCATCAAGGCCCCGCCCCGCACGATCGCCGGCTCGTGTCGCACGGGGGCGGTGGCGACGAGGATCGACATGAGCGACCAGGAAACGGATTCGCTCGCGATGATGAGCCCGGTGGTGACCGGCGAATACCCGTGCAGGGCGGCGAGCAGCAAGGGGCCATAGAAGCCGAACGAGCAGGTCGACAGCGCGAGCAGGCCGACCATCAGCATGCCCGAGCCGACCTTGGTCCTCGGATCGAAGGGGCCCGAGGGAAACAACCGCGACACTCCCCGCCGCCGATCGATCAGGAAGAACGCGAGAATGCCCAGGACGCCGGCGCTCACGAGCGCGGCGGCAATGGCAGACCGCGTCTCGACCCCGGCCGCGGCGATCGCCGTGATGCCGAGCGCCAGACACAGCAGGGCAAAGGCCGGAAATCCCGACAGCCCGCGGCCATCGCGGATGGGAGGCGGCTCGTTGCGGAGCACGACGAGGCAGGCGAGGCTGTAGAGAAGGGCCGCGGCGGCGAAGAGGAGAAACGCCCATCGCCAGGTGAGCACGGAGACGACGATGCCGCCGTAGAGTGGCCCGGCGAAGGCCGTCACGCCCCAGACAGCCGAGAGAATGGCAATAAGCTGCGGCCAGATGCTCGATGGGAAGTACCGCTGAATGCCGACCATCGACAGCGCCATCAGAGCGCCGCTGCCGAAGCCCGAGACGAGGCGTCCACCGAGGGCCACCGGCATGCTGGGCGCCATCGCCGTGATCGAGGCGCCGAGGGCGAAGATCAGCGCCGCCACCACCATGTTGGCCCGGACCGTCCAGAACGTCGTGAGCCGTCCGGTCGCAGCACCCGCGATAATCGAGCCGATCTCGTAGATGGCGAAGCTCCATCCCGCCATCTCGATGCCGCCGATGTCTCTGACCATCACGGGCATGATCGTCGAGATCATGTTCTCGGCGCCGGCGTGGAACGTGATGCCGAGCGCGACGAAGCAGAAGCGCGGCAACACGCCCGAGCGCCAGAGCTGGCCCCAATCGGTGGTGGAGGATTTGCTTGTCAACGGCGGCGCTCTTTGGGATCGACGGCGAAACGGCCGCCGACCCTATCCGAAAGCGCTCGCCAACGCACGCGGGTGCGATGAGGCTAGCGCTTCGGCGCGAGCGTCTTGCGCGTCTCCTCGGCCGTTGCCGTATCGCCCGGCCGCTCGCTCGCCGACAAACCCTCGACGATGCCTTGGCGATCGGCCTCCGAGCGGTTCTGGCCGAGCTTGTGCTTGCCTTCCAGCGCCGCGATCGCGAGCTCGATGCCGACGATGCCCTTGAGCTGCGCCGTGATGTAGTCCTCCGGCGCGTCGCTCGTCGCCCAGGGTTTCTCGAAGCGCGCCTCGTGCAGTCCCGTCAGCCGGTCGACGATCGCTTTCAGGCGCTCGCGGTCCTCGAAGATCGTGAGCTGCCCGCGCGCATGCACGACCTTGTAGTTCCACGTCGGCACGACTTTGCCGTGCTCGCGCTTGGCCTGATACCAGCCGGGAGAAATGTAGGCGTCCGGTCCCTGGAACACGGCGACGGCCTGAATGTCGAGGCGCGACTGCTTCACCTGCGGATTGGCGCGTGCGAGATGTCCGACGAGCGTGCCATAGGGGCCGCGATCGCGATCGAGAAACAGCGGCACGTGCGAGACGATCGGGCCTTCGGCACCGACTGTCACCAGCATCGCGAGGCCGGTCGCCTCGATCTGCGCGTGCAGCGTGGCGAGGTCCTCGACCTTGAAGGCGGGGGGAATGTACAGCATTTGCCGATCCTACACGGTCAGAAGCGTGGTTGCGATGCGCGCCTCGGGAGCAAGACGCAGGAGGCCTTTGGCGAGGGCCGCGCCTGCGTCGTGCAGAGCCTCGATCGGCATCGGGCCTAAGCGCTCGATCACGAACCACATGTCGCGGGTCTTTTCCGTGATGCGCGTGCGCGGACCCTGGCGCCAGTTCCAGCGGCGGCAGGTGACGCCCTTTTCGTCGCGCCAGACGACCTCGCCTTTCTCGGGATGTTCGATCGACGGCGCGCCGTCCTTCATGGTCTCGAACGGTTCCGTGCCGGTCGCGATCGTGAGCGTGGGTGAGCTCACATAGGCCGCGATGTCCTCGCCTCCGACTGGGACTGCATAGGCGATGCTGACGGCATTATAGAGATCGACGACGGCGTTGATCGAGCCCATCGAGCCGTCCTTTGCCGCGCGCTTGCGCAGCGCTTCCGCTGAGCACGGTGTGCGCTGGGGCTTGGCGCCGAAGGCGCGATAGGCGTCCTGCCAGGCGGCGAGGTGATCCGCGCCCCAGGCCGGTCCGGAGGCGACATCAGCGCACGCGGCGGCGAGCTGTGCTTGGACCCAATCGGGGCTCGGCGCGTTGCGTCCACCGCTGACGACGAGGCTGAGCGCGACGAAGTCGGGCCGGAGCGCCAGAATCGCTGGATCGATGCGCGGCGCGAAACCGGACGCGGAAAGGTTGTGTTTCTCGGACATGCCGCTAGTATAGAATAATGACCAAGGCAGTCAACATAACGACCGATGCGCTCAGTGCCGCACGCGCCGCCGGGCTGACCTCCTCGCTCGGCCGCCGCGTCGCCGAGGCCCGCCGCAAGCTCGGGCTCTCGCAGGATCAGCTCGCCCGCCTTTCCGGCGCGAGCAAGGGCACGATCGTGCAGATCGAGCAGGGTCGCGCCAATCCGAGCATCACCTCGCTCTGCCGCTTGGCGATCGCGCTCGGGATGTCGGTCGAGGATCTCGTGTCGGAGGCCGCGCCGGCCGATGTCGCAATCGCCGTCTCTTCACAGCCGAAGGTGCTCTGGAAAGGACCGAACGGCGGGCGCGCGAGCCTCGTGATCGGTGCCCGTGGACCCAACATGCTCGAGCTCTGGCAATGGCAGCTCGAGGCCGGCGAGCGCTATGCATCGCCCGGCCACTCGGCTGGCACGCGCGAAATCGTATCGGTCGAGAAGGGCGTGCTCGGCCTCGAGATCGCCGATCGCATCGAAACCATCGCCGCAGGCCAAGCCGCCGTCTTCGACGCCGATCGTCCGCACGCCTACATTGGCCACGGCCGCGGCCTCACGACGTTCACCATGGTCGTCGAGGAGCCGGAGGCGCGGCGGCGCATGTAGCGGGCCGCGTCACGCGCGCCGGACGGAGAGGATGCCGCCCGCGGCGATGAACGCGATGCCGAGTGCGGACATCGCATCCGGGATCTCGCCGAAGAACATCAATCCCCAAAGGGCCACGAACGCGAGATAGGCGAAATCATAGGTCGAGACCATCGAGGCGGGACCCGATTGATAGGCGATCGCCGTGCCGATGCTGCCGATGAGCGTGGCGGTCGCGAGCAGCGCCATGACCATCCACTCGCGTGGCGCCATCGCCGTCCAAGGACCAAGAAGAAACGGATCTGCCGCCACCGCCGATGGATCTGGAGGCACGATCGCGGTCAGCGCCATTGCCGCTGCGCCGGCAATTACAAAAGTGACATTGAGCGAGAACGACAGGGCGAGTGGATGCTCGTCGCGGCACTTGGAGCGCGTGAGGATCATGGCGAGCGCGTAGAGCACAGCGGAGGCGAGAGGAAGGAGCGCGTACACGTCGAAATCCGAGCCGCTCGGTTTCAGGATCAGCAGCACGCCGGTGAAGCCCGTCGCGACGGCCACCCAGCCGAGGGCGCCGACCCTTTCGCTGAGGAGCGCTGCGGCAAACAGCGTGATGAACAGCGGCAGCGTGTAGAACACCGCGGCCGCCACCGAGAGGGGGATATGCGGGAGGGACGCATAGAAAGCGACCCACATGGCGACGAGCATGAGGCTGCGCAGGCCGGTCCAGAGGATGGCCGCCGGGTACAAGCGCCGGGCGTCCCCCCGCAGGGTCGCGAGGCCCGCCAGTACGGGCAGCGCGATCACCGACCGCAGCACGAAAATCTGCCAGAGCGGGAAGCCCGTGCTGATCTGCTTGATGATCGCATCGCCGAGGGCAAGCGCCAGCGAGGTCGCCAGGATCGCGCCGATGGCGAGCGGAATGTTGTCCTTGGCAACTGCGGTCAAATGCGCATCCGATCGGTGTCGCGCCCGAAGGCCACGATGGCAGGAAGCGATAGCATGGCTTATCGCTCCTGACAGCGTCCCGTCAGGTGGAACCGTTCCGAGAGGATTCTCTCCGTTAGGCGCTCTTGCGCCCCGACTCGATCGCCTTGCGCACACCCTTCATGCGGTTTTGCTTGAGTTTCGCCTTGTCCTTCGTCTTGGCGTTCGACCAAATTTTGCCGATGAAGGTGAGGAATTCCTTCAGCTCGTCGTCATAGGCGCCGCGGCGCTCGCACATTTCCACCAAGCGGAAATCAGGAGTGTTGTTGGCCTCGACAAGCACCGGGCCGCGGCCGGTCACCGCGATGTCCCAGCCGATCAAGGGCACGTGCGGCAGGTCGCGGGCCGTCGAGATCGCAAGCTCGAGCGCTTCCTTCCAGCACGGCACTTGCGTTCCGAGAAGCGTCGCGCCCGTATCGGGATGCGTGACGATCTCCTCCTGCATCGGGCCGATGCCGCGGATGACACGCGTGACGGCGCCGCTATCGGTGTTGACGGCCGCCAGCATGTTGCCGTTGCGCCAGAAGTTGTCGGCGCGGTTGGAGCCGGCCGAAACCTTCCAGCAGGCGCGGAACACTTTCGGACCCTTGGGCCCAAAGGTCGTATAGACGCGGATGGTGCCGATGCGGTCGCCCATCAAGGCCTTCATGTCCGGATGAGCTTCGAGCCGTTCCTGGAACATGTAGCCGCCGACGTAGCGGATCGCGATCTCGTGGGCGAGGTCCTCCGGCTTCACGCGCCGGCCGCCACGTAGGATGAGCTCGCCGGTGGCCTCGTCGCGCGCATCGATCGAGACGGTGCCGAGCGAGAGCGAGGAGTTGCACGGCTTGCCGAACAGCGGGAAGTCGGTCGTCGTTTTCAGGAAGTCGACGATCTGGACGGCCTTGCGCAGCATCGTGAAGGCCGGCATGTGCAAGTGCGGATGATAGAGTGCCTTCTGCTTGATGGTCGGGAAGCCGTAGCCCGCCATCAGCGTGTAGAACACGATCTTGTCGGAGACGACCGAGAACCAGTGCTCGTTCTGATTGGCATCGAGGCCGACTTGCTTCGATCCGCGCATGCCGAGGAAGGTCTTCTTGTCCTGGGGCGAGAGGGCGTCGTCGTAGAGGCGCAGATCGAAGTATTCCTCCGTCGAGACCTTGCCGGGGCCGAACGAGAGGCGGGCGATCTCGGCCACCATGTTGGGCAGCGACTTGCCGTGCTTCTCGGCGACGAGCTTCAGCATCTGCGGCAGCGGCAGCGGCTTCTCGGGCGGATCGATGTCGAGAATGCGCTGCGGCGAGGGCAGGACGTCGAGCTTGGCAACGGTGGTCATGGCAACTCCTGACGGCAGTGGTCTCCGCCAGTTTCGCCGAGCTTGGTAAAGCAGAATTTATCGCCAAGTCAGTGGATTAGGGTCCCTTCCTCGCACGTGGTGCAGGGCTCGATTGCGGCATAGGGCTTTGCAGGGCCCGGCGCGGACGACTATTGATGGCGCGACTGCCTTTAGACCGATCGGGTTGGTACACCCTCCCCCCTTGAGGGGGAGGGTTGGGGTGGGGGGTCGAAAGCAAATGACTCATTGGTCTTGTCTCTCCCCCCATCCCAAGCGCTAAGGACTTAGCTGCTTTGCATCTAAGTCCAAGGCGCTTGGCCTTCCCCCTCAAGGGGGGAAGGGGGCCGCCTGCGGTTGCACCAAACGGGAGGACCATCCATGACCGACAACTTCATGCCGCTCGGCATCAACCCCTGGCCGCGCTTTGCCCACATCGCGACCTTCATGCGGCTGCCCTACGTGCCGCTCGACGACGCGCGCGCCAAAGACCTCGACATCGCACTCGTCGGCGTGCCGTTCGACCAGGGCGTCACCAACCGCACCGGTCCGCGCCACGGCCCCCGCCAGATCCGCGACCAGTCCTCGATCATCCGCCGCTTTCATCGTACGCACGGCTTCTCGCCGTTCATGCTCGCCAACTGCGCCGACGTCGGCGACAGCCCGGTCAACCCGGCCGATCTCGACAATGCGCTCGAGCGCATCACCGGATTCTATTCGGATTTGAAGACGCGCGGGATCATGCCGCTGACGGCCGGCGGCGATCATCTGATCTCGCTACCGATCCTGCGCGGCATCGCCAATGACGGCCCCGTCGGCATGATCCATTTCGACAGCCACACCGACCTCTACGACGAGTATTTCGGCGGCTTCAAGATCACCCACGGCACGCCCTTCCGCCGCGCCATCGAGGAGGAGCTACTCGACCCCAAGCGCATCATCCAGATCGGCATCCGTGGCTCGATGTACGCCGCCGACGATCACGAGTGGGCCGAGAAGAACGGCGTCAAGCTCCTCTTCATCGAGGACGTCTTCGAGATGGGCTTCGAGAAGGTGATCAAGGAGGCGCGCCGCGTCGTCGGCGACAAGCCGACCTATCTCTCCTTCGACGTCGACGGCATCGATCCGACCTACACGCCCGGCACCGGCACGCCCGAGATCGGCGGCTACAACCCGCGCGAGGCGCAGCAGATGCTGCGCGGCTTGAAGGGGCTCAACTTCATGGGCGCCGACGTGGTCGAGGTCTCGCCGCCGTTCGATATGACAGGCGGCACGGCGCTGGTGGCGGCCAATCTCATGTTCGAGATCCTCTGCCTGCTCGCCGACAACGTCGCGCGCAACAAGGCGGGCGGCGGCAAGGCCGCGAGCAAAGCCAAGAAGAGGTGAGGGCGATGGTGACGATCCGTTCAGCGACGCTCGCGGATCTGCCTCAGATCCTCGACATCACGAACGACGTCATCGCCAACTCGACCGCCATCTACTTCGACGACCCGCTGACGCTGGACAACCGGCGTCAGTGGTTTTCGGATCGCGAGACGCTCGGCTATCCGGTGCTCGTCGCGGAGGAGGGAGGCCACGTGCTCGGCTTCTCCTCCTTCGGTGATTTCCGCCCCTGGCCCGGCTATCGCTTCACCGTCGAACATTCGCTGCTCGTGCGTGACGGCCACCGCGGCAAGGGCATCGGCGAAAAGCTCGTCAAGGGGCTCTGGCCGATCGCGGCCAAGCTCGGCAAACACATGATCATCGCCGGCGTCGATGCCGAGAACGAGGGAAGCATCCGTTTCCACGAGCGCCTCGGCTTCGCCAAGACCGCGCATTTGAAGGAGGTCGGCTTCAAGTTCGGCCGGCGGTTGGATCTGGTGCTGCTGCAGAGGGCGGTCGGACTGTAGGTTAGGTTAGCGCGGGCAACATCCCAACGGGCAAGCATTGCGGCTCTCCGCGCGTAACCTAACGCTCGAACGCACATAGCCAATGTTGGGTTACGCGCTTCGCGCCAACCCAACCTACGGACCGTGTCGGCACCCCTTGACTTCTCTCCCGTCGTGTCCGATATTTCTGCCATGACAGAAATTACCGACAATAAGGACGCCCCCCGCCTCCACCCCGCCATCGAGCGGTTCGTGCTGCACTGGGGCGACATGGGCTCGACCTGGGGCGTCAACCGGTCGGTCAGCCAGATCCACGCACTGCTCTACGTCTCCGAGCGGCCGCTGACGGCGGAAGAGATCGTGCTACAACTCGGCATCGCGCGGTCGAATGTCTCGAACTCGCTGAAGGAGCTGATCGGCTGGGATCTCATCCGGCGCGTGCCGGTGCGCGGCGACCGGCGCGAGCATTTCGAGGCCGAGACGGATGTCTGGACGATGGTCCAGCGCATCGCCGCCGGCCGCAAGACCCGCGAGATCGATCCGGCGATGGCGGCGCTCAAGTCGGCTCTCGCCGAGGCAGAGGGCGATCGCAAGGTGAGCCCCGTCGCCGTCGAGCGGCTTCGCGAGATGCTCAAGTTCGTCGAGACGGCGGACACCTGGTACACGCAGATGCTGAGCGTGCCGAAGTCGAAGCTCGCGACGCTGATGAAGCTCGGCGCGCGCATCATCAAGTTCATCCCGGGCGACAAGAGCAAATAGCAGGAGCGTGTCGTGGCAATCGGTGGCCGCGTTGGGCAAGTCGCATACCAAGCCCGAAAGGATATCATTCCTAGGCCGACCGCGGAGCTTGCCGACCTGCGGTTCCGCGCGCTGCTTGCCGAGGCCGATTGGCAACGCCTGCCGCCGGCCGTCCGCCGCCGGTTCTCGAAGCGCCTCTCGGATGGCGCTACCGCAGTCTATCGCGGTCTCGTCGTCGAGATGGGAATGAGCCGCGGCGGTTTCCTGTTCGCGCATCTCGCCCGCCTCATCGGCGCACCGCTCCCCCTCTCGCGCGATACCGGCGTTGCGGCCGTCGTCACCGTCACCGAGGACCAGCGCTACGGGGGCCAAGTCTGGACGCGACTTTACGCGCGCAAGTACCGCCTGCCGCAGATGATCCACTCGCGCAAACGGTTCTCTGGCGAGACCGGGCTCGAGGAGCATGTTGGTGGCGGCGTGGGCATGAGCCTTCTCCTCGCAGCAACCGACACGGCGCTGATCTTCACGAGCCATCGGTACTTCCTAGCGCTCGGCCGCCATCGCCTGCACCTCCCAGCCTGGCTCTCGCCTGGCCACATGACGCTCGCCCACACCGAGATCGACGACACGCACTTTGCCTTCACGCTCGATCTGCATCACCCCTGGCTCGGATCGCTGATCCACCAGCGGGTCGTTTTCGAGGAGTCCCCCACATGAATTCCGATCTGCTCTGGACGCTGATCGCTATCCAAATGGCGATGGGTGCGTTTGATATGCTCTACCATCACGAATTCACCGAGCGGCTCGCCTGGCGGCCGTCGCAGCATCGCGAGCTGCAGCTGCACGCGGTGCGCAACGGTATCTACGCCGTGCTGTTTCTGACGCTCGGCTGGTTGCAAACGACCGGGATCTGGGCGGCTCTCGTCATGGCGCTGCTGGCCATCGAGGTCGTCATTACCCTCTGGGACTTCGTCGAGGAGGATGTGAGCCGCCGCCTGCCGCCGACCGAGCGCGTGCTGCACACGCTACTCGCGGTCAACTACGGGGCGATCCTCTCGCTCGTGCTGCCGGTGCTGGTCGATTGGGCTCACGCGCCGTCCGGGCTCGCCATCGCAACGCACGGGATCTGGACGCTGCTCGCGACCTTCGCGGGTCCCGCCGTCGCGGTGTTCTTCGTCCGCGACTGGTATGCGGCGCAGCGCAGCCTCAGGCTCGAGGGCCGGCCGGCGGCGCCGTTGATGCAGGCTCTGCCGCCGCGCCAAACCGTGCTCGTGACCGGCGCCACCGGTTTCATCGGCCGCCGACTCGTCGAGGGGTTGGTCGCGGGCGGCCATCGCGTCATCGCCCTGGTGCGCGATGCAAATCCGGATGCGCTTCGCATGCGCCCGCTGACGCTCGTCACCGCGCTCGATCAGATCGGGAGCGATGCCCGCATCGACGCCATCGTCAATCTTGCGGGCGAGCCGATCGCCAACGGGCTGTGGACCGCCAGAAAGCGGGCGCGAATTCTCGCCAGCCGGCTCGATACCACGAAGGCCGTCGTCGATCTCGTCGCGCGCCTCGATGTGAAGCCGAAGGTGCTCGTCAGCGGCTCGGCGATCGGCTGGTACGGGCTGTGGGGCGACGAAGCGCTCGATGAGGCGTCCGACGGCCGCGCCTGCTTCAGCCGCGAGCTCTGTGTCGCCTGGGAGGACGCCGCGCAGAAGGCCGAGGCCCATGGCGTGCGCGTCGTGCGGCTCAGGATCGGCCTCGTGCTCGGAACCGAAGGCGGCATGCTCACGCGCATGCTGACGCCCTTCGAGTTCGGACTGGGCGGACGCTTCGGCACGGGCAAACAATGGATGAGCTGGATCGGCCGCGACGATCTCGTGCGGCTCATCGCGCACGCGATCGCAACGCCTCGGATCGACGGCCCGCTCAATGCGATGGCGCCGGAGCCCGTCACCAACGCCGAGCTCGTCGCAACGCTCGCGCGCGCGCTGCATCGTCCGGCCGTCATGCATGCGCCCGCTTGGGTGCTGGACCGCCTCGGCGGTGACCTTGCCCGCGAGCTGCTACTCGGCGGTCAGAAAGTCGTGCCGAGCCAAGCACTCGCGACCGGCTTCGTGTTCGAGGCGCCAAGGTTGGAGGGGTTGCTCGATTGCATTCTAGGGACGGCAAGAGACAGCCGAGCGCCGTCCGCTGCCGTTGGGATCCCCCGTGAGGCTTAAGCCATCGACCACGTCATGCCTGCCTTTGCAGGCATGACTGAGGGGCTTCACAAGCCAAGCAGGTTTCTTGCAGGGCTCACGATGCAGAACCGGTCGCCTCGTACTCGGCATGCTGCATGAAGATAAGCTCGTGCAGGTAGAGGCTCAATCCTCGAAGGTGCTGGCCCCAGTGATGCTCGTAGCCGAAGCGAAACGTCCAGTGTGCATCATTGATGTGGCTGTTCTCAAACAGCCAAACGACCTCCATCAGGTCTTGCACGATATCGACGAGATCATCGATCGCGTCGCCGACGAGTGCGGGAGCGCCGAGCGGCCGGTCGGTATCCAAGGCATTGTAGTAACCGAGCTTCGGAAACCGCGGTGACAGCTCGCGGCGTAGCTCGGACTGATCGCGTCGCGGCGCCTCGACGTCGGACGTGTCTGGTTCGATGTCGGGGGCAGCGTGATATGCCATCGCCAGGTTATCGAGCGCGCGATAAAGCGCGGTCAGTGTGGGCGGCTCGCCATCGAGCACGAGGGCGAGAAATCTTTGGGAAGCTGGGAGCGCCGCCACAGGATCGATCATAGCCACGGCATACTGGCAGGACGCGTCGATCGCAAGAATCGACTACTCCATCCGCTTCGGCACCACCTTCGCGACCGCCCCATCCGCGACGATCTCGTAGCGGATGCCGTCCTCGGGCTCGAGCAGCACACCCGATCCCGCGACTCCGTCGAGTGCGATCTCGTTGGGCGCGCAGGAGCGCACCGTCACGACCATGCCGGGCGCCAGGCGATCGGGCTTGCCGCCGCGACGGAAGGCGATCGTCTGGGGAAGCCGGTTGACGAGGGCGTAGCGGATCTCCTTCGAGCGCGGCCGGCCGAACAACTGCACGGCGTAATAGCGATTGGCGCCCGGCGACTTGGCGACGCCGATGCCGGTGTCGATGGCGGAGGGCGACATCAGCGCCGCGTGATGCACCGGGCTATCCCGCCAGCCCTCGACGAAGAAGCGCGTGACGCCCGCCGTCGATAGACCCGCACTCTTCTCGATGCGGCCGATGTTTTCCGACAGCCGGCAGGATTCGTAGCCTTGCGCCCGCGCCCGATCGCCAGCGCGGCGGCCGTCGGCGTCGTGGCCGTATTTGTCGTTGTCGGCCATGAAGGCGGCGAAGGCGCGTGCCGTCGCATCGAGCTCTGGGTTCCGGGCAACCGGCGTGACGCCGGCCTCCTGCCTGAGGCCGTTGATGCCGGCGAGGATGGCGATCTCGGCCGCTGCGGTGTCGGCCGGTCCGGCGGACGCGTCCTCCTGAGGCGGCAGCGCACCCGTCGTGCCGAGCCGTGACGACATGCCTTGCGAGCACGCGGCAAGGCTCACCGCGACAAGCGCTATCGCAGCGCCGAGAACCCCGATGCGAACGCCTCGATCCACCATGGCAGCCGAGCCATATCGGATTCGGTTCGCTCCGCTCCAGCCTCGCGGAGCTTGGCGCTGTGGACAACCGGGTCGTGGGATGTGCCCGTAAAGCCCAGCACGCGCGCTCCGGCGGCAACGCCCGCGCGGACGCCCGATGCGCTGTCCTCGACGACGAGGCAATCAGCGATGTCGACTTGGGCTTTTTCAGCCGCCGCCAAGTAGAGGTCCGGCCACGGCTTGGCGCGCAAGCCCGGATCGCCCGCCGCATGCACGCGGTCGCCGAAGTGATGAGCGATGCCGGCGGTCGCGATCGAATAGAGCACGCGCTCGCGTACGCTGTTGGAGACGACGCTTTTGCCGAGCGGGATGGCGGCGAGCGCCTCGGGCAAGCCGCGAACCGGCTGCAACCGCCCGGCGAAAGCGGCAAGCGTCCGGCGGCCGTGATCGGCTTCGAAGGTCGCGGGAAGCGTCACGCCGAACAGCTCGCGCACGATCTCGATCATGGCGGTGAGATCCTTGCCGACGAAATGCTCGTCGATCATCGCGGGATCGGCGGGGATGCCCGCCTCCCGCAGCATCGCCACCTCGACCTCGACCGCGATCGGCTCGCTGTCGACGAGGACACCATCGCAATCGAGCAGGAGATGCCGGATCGGGCGCATGACCTAGATTGCCGCGAACGGGCGGAAGGCTTCGGCGACCTTGAGATAGACGTCTCGCTTGAAGCTGACGACGAGATCGGGCGTGCGCGCGAGGCGCTCCCACCGCCACTCGAAAAATTCTTGCGGCTGACCGTTTCCGGGGCGGGTGACGTCGATCTCGGAGTCGTCGCCCGTAAAGCGGAAGGCGACCCACCGCTGACGCTGTCCGCGGAAGGGCGTCAGCTTGTGTGGCGGGCCATTGTAGGGCGGGAAGTCGTACTGCCACCAGTCGTCCGTCAGCCCAAGCAGCTCGACCGAGCGCGCGTTTGTCTCCTCGAACACCTCGCGCTGCGCGGCAGCGACGATCTCTTCCGTGCCGTCGATGCCGCCTTGCGGCATCTGCCAGTCGCGCCCGGGCTCGACGATCTCGGGGCCGGCGCTCTCGGCGCGCCCGATCAGCACGAAGCCGGCCGCGTTGAACAACGCGATGCCGACATTCGGCCGGTAGCCTTTGGCGGCCGTCGTCATGCGGGCGCCGCCAGGGGACGAAACTCGGCGATGACCTCGGCATACAGGGCGCGCTTGAAGGGCACGATCAGGCTCGTGAGCGTATCGATCGGCGCCCATTGCCAGAGATCGAACTCCGCCTTGTGACCGGGGGGCGCGAGGTCGATCTCGCTGTCGGCGCCGGTGAAGCGCATCGCGAACCACTTCTGCTCCTGGCCGCGGTACCGGCCGCCCCAGGAGACGCCGATGAGATGCGGGGGAAGGTCGTAGCGATGCCAACGGGCGCTCTCGGCGAGGATGGTCGCAGAGCGAATGCCGGTCTCCTCGTAGAGCTCGCGGAAGGCGGCCTTCGCCGGATCCTCGTCGCGGTCGATGCCGCCCTGCGGCATCTGCCAGAAGTTGGCGCCACCCTCGTCGGAGGGCATGTCGCGCCGCCGCCCGACGAAGACATCGCCCTTGGCGCTGAGCAGCATGATGCCGACGCAGGGGCGATAGGCAGTCGGCGCCGGGCGCTTGGTCATGGGAGCCTGATCTGGCGCGGCGCTACTGTCCGGTGTCGGTCGTCGCTGCGGCATCGCCGGCCGTCGCAGGAGCGTTGGGATCGGGGATGGGGAAGGTCGTGACCGTCAGCGGCTCGTCGCTGTTGGTGTTGGCCTCCGTCGAGGGCGCGCCGATCGTCAATGCTGCGGGATCGCTCGCAGCGGGATCGCTCGCAGCCGGATCCACGCCAGCCGGATCGGCCGTCGCCGTGTCCGCGGCCGGGGCGGCGGGTGCTGCCGCGGCTTGCTCCGGTGGGGCCGGATCGAGCGGCACGTCGACATGCGGCACGCCGCCGAGCGGGTCGCGGTTGATCGACAGATAGACGACGCCGGCCGAGACCAGGAACATCGACAGCATCATCATGAAGACCAGCGACTTCATTCGCGTCCCCTCAGCGCTTCGATCTCTTCGCGCCGGGCGGGAGCCTAGGCCCGCCCGGGCCTTCTTCATCACGCGCGATGGCGGCAAACGCCGCCAGCCGATCGGTCAGTTCGGAACCGTCGCCGGCTGCGATCCATCGGTCCCGGTCGCCGGCTGCGCCGTGCCGCCAGCGGCCGGCGGTGTCGTCGCCTGGGCGACGCCACGCAGCAGGTTGAGCGCATACTTCAGCTGCGTGTCCTTCTCTTTTTCCTTCGGCACGTAGGACGACGAGCCGGACTGCTCCTCGCCTTCCTCGCTGTTCTTGAGGTGACCGCGCAGGTCGGCCTCGCCACGCGGCTTCTCGGCATTCTTCAGCTCGTCCGGCAGCTCCTCCTCGACGACCACGTCGGGAACGATGCCCTTGGCCTGGATCGAGCGATTGGCCGGCGTGTAGTAGCGGGCCGTCGTCAGACGAAGCGCGCCGTTGGCGCCGAGCGGGATGATCGTCTGCACGGAGCCCTTGCCGAAGCTGCGCGTGCCGATGATCGTCGCCCGCTTGTGGTCCTGGAGAGCGCCGGCGACGATCTCGGACGCGGAGGCCGAGCCGCCGTTGATCAGCACCACCACCTTCTTGCCGTCGACCACATCGCCCTCGCGGGCGTTCGAGCGCTGCGTCTCGTTCTCGTTGCGGCCGCGCGTGATGACGATCGCGCCCTGCTCGAGGAAGTCGTCGGAGACCGCGATCGCCTGATCGAGGAGGCCGCCCGGATTGTTCCTGAGATCGATCACCCAGCCCTTGAGCTTAGTCCCGATCTTGCCCTTGAGATCCGTCACCGCCTTGACGAGGTTGTCGTGGGTCTGCTCGTTGAAGGCGGTCAGGCGGATGTAGCCGACGTCATCCTCCACGCTCCACTTCACCGGATTGATGCGGATGATGTCGCGCGTGACCTTCACGTCGAACGGCTGCTCGACGCCCTTGCGGAAGATCGTCAGCGTGATCGGTGAGTTGACGGGGCCGCGCATCTTGTCGACCGCCTGCTCGAGCGTCAGGCCCTGGATCTGCTCGCCGTCGAGCGCCGTGATGAGGTCGTTGGCCATGATGCCGGCCTTGGCCGCCGGCGTGTCCTCGATCGGCGACACGACCTTGACGACCTGGTTCTCCATTGTCACCTCGATGCCGAGCCCGCCGAACTCGCCGCGGGTCTGCACCTGCATGTCGGTGAAGTTCTTGGCGTTCATGTAGGACGAGTGCGGGTCGAGCGAGGACAGCATGCCGTTGATGGCATTCTCGATCATCGCCGCGTCGTCGGGCTTCTCGACGTAGTCGGCGCGCACGCGCTCGAAGACGTCGCCGAACAGGTCGAGCTGGCGATAGAGATCGGCGTTCGGCTTCGTCGCCGACTGCGTGGTGACGTTGAACACCGTGGTGCCGGCGGCGAACACCGACAGGACCAGGAATGTCCAGAACGCGTAGTCGCTCTTGCGCATCATCCGTTTGCCACCTTCTGACCGCTGGGACCCCACCACGGGTCCGGATTGATCGGCCGCTCCTTGGAGCGAAGCTCGAGATAAAATATCGGGCGTGCCGGGTTGCCGTCCTTGCCGGCCGCGACCCTCGCCTTGCCCATCTTGCCGACCGGCTCGCCCGACAGCACGAACTGTCCGACCTGCACGTTGATCTGCGCCATTCCGGCGAGCAGCAGATGATAGCCGCCACCGGCATTGATGATCAAGACTTGGTCGTAGCTTCTGAACTCGCCGGCGTAGACCACCCAGCCATCGCACGGAGATGTGATCTGCGCTTCCTCACGGGTGGCGAACGCGACGCCCTTGGATTTCGATCCCGAGCGGGTCTGCTGGCCGAAGGCGAGCACCCGATCGCCGCTGACCGGGATCGGCAAGCGGCCTTTCGCGTCGCCGAAGGGCATCGCCGGCTTGATGCGGCCGGGGTCGAGGAAGGCGACGTCGGCTGCGAGCGGCTTGCCGAGATTGGGCTCTTCGGACGCAGGCGCCTCGGCGGGCGGCGCGGCGAGCGAGGCGGTGGCCTCGGGTGTCTGCGGCGGCGCAGTCTCGGCCGGCTCCGGCGCCGCGGCCCCCGGCGCTGCGTCGAGCGCAGGTTTGGCGGCCGACAGCGCCAGCTCGGTCTCGTAGGCGCCGAGCGTCGTCTTCTCCGCGATCTCCGCGTCGAGCTTGCGCACGAGCTCGCGCGTGTCGGTGACCTGCTTGGCCTGGACCTTGGCGAGCTCGCGAACGCCTTGGAGCTCCTTGTCGGCATCGGCCATGGCGACCTGCTTGGTCTCCATGAGCTTTTCGAGGCCGGCCCGGTCGGCATCGAGACTGTCGCGCTGGCCTTTGACCTTGTCGCGCTCGGTCCGCTCGGCGACGATCGCCTCGTCGAGCGTTTCGAGCTTGTGCCTGAGCGCCACCGCCTGGTCGCGGTATTGCGGGAAAATCTTGGAGAGCATCAGCGCGCTGCGCACCATCGAGAGCGCGTCGCGGCGATGCGTGATGATCGCCGGCGGCGGATTGGCACCCATGCGCTGGAGCGACACCAGGATGGCGCTGAGCTTCTTGGCCTCGCGCCCGAACTCGGCCTCGAAACCTTTGCGGCGCGCCTCGCGCTCGGTCAGGCTGCGCTCGAGCTCGGTGAGCCTCAACTCGCTGTCTTGCACGCGCGAGGCGGTCTCGATGATCTGGCGGTTGAGCTGGGCGATTTCCTTGCCGAGCGACTTCCGCTGCGATTCGAGCTCCTGGGTGCGCGTTTGCGTCGCCTCGAGGCTCTGGTTCGCCTGCTCGAGCGACTGGGCGGCGCTGTCCTTCTTGAGCGTTTGCTCGGTCTGCGCTGCTGCCGGATGCGACGCGAGCGCGAGCGCCACGGCCACGGATGCGGCCATGCCGAGACGACGCTGCCGATGCGAGGGCGCGAGCACCTCGGGTTCACTCCGGTGAAACGATATCCCCGACCGCCTGTGTCGATGACGAATAAGGCGATTCTAGCGCATCGTGCACAAAACCCGAGTCCGCACGATGCGCTAGCTCTTTGGTTTGTCGCGGCGTTTGGCGCAAAACCGCGGCACACTTTTGCGCACGCCGCTCTAGTGTGAATACCCCGGCCTCAGTCCCGATGATAGGGATGACCGGCGAGGATCGTCACGGCGCGGTAGATCTGCTCGGCGAGCACGGCCCGCGCGAGCGCGTGCGGAAGCGTCATGGCGGAGAGCGAAAGCTTGATCGGCGCGCGGGCGAGAAGCGCCTCGCCGTGGCCGTCCGGGCCACCGATGACGAAGGCGAGCTCGGGCGTTCCGGCATCGCGCTCGCGGCGCATCAGATCGGCAAAGGCGCGGGAGGTCATCGGCTTGCCGCGCTCGTCCAGGGCAACGAGCTTGCCGCGCTCGGCCGTGGCCTTGAGGAGGGCTGCGGCTTCCTCGGTTTTGCGCTCGGCCGCGCTGGCCGCCCGGCTTTCGGCGATTTCCGTGATCTTGAGGGGTCCGAGCGCGTGGGCGCGTCCGAGCCCGTCGATGCGCTCGGCATAGCGCGCGACGAGCTCACGCTCGCCATCGGCCTTCAGCCGGCCGATGGCCGCAATCATAAGCCGCATCGCTTGGCTCCGAACCGGCCCTTACGAGACCAGGCTCTCCGGGGGACGATCGGCCGACCACATCTTCTCGAGATTGTAGAAGACGCGAACCTCGGGCCGGAACACATGCACGACGACGTCGCCGGCGTCGATCAGCACCCAGTCGCAGGCCGGCATGCCTTCCACCCTGACGCGGGAGTAGCCGGAGTCCTTGAGCTTTTTCTGGAGCTGGTCGGCGATGGCGCCCACATGGCGCTGGGAGCGTCCGGAGGCGATGATCATCGTGTCGGCGATCGACGACTTACCTGCGAGGTCGATGGACACGATCTCCTCGGCTTTGGCGTCCTCGAGCGTTGCGAGGACGAGGCCATCGAGGTTGGCCGAGCTCGCGCGCGGCGGCACGAAGTCGGCCTTCGGCTGGCTCCTGCGAGCCCGCCCGGAGGTGGTTTCAGTTGTCAGGTGCTGGTCCTTTCGTCACGTACCTGTCCAAGTCTGCCCGTTCGTTTCGGCGCATCGGCCCGGACTGGGCAAGACACAGATACCCTAGCGATGCGACACCAATATATATGGGCCTCAGCTTTACGTTCAACACCTGAGCACGGTTGCACTGAACGAGGGCTGAACTGTGGTTTCAGGGCCGCAAGAGCACGTTCCGGCGAAGCGGGCGCCGGTTGGCCGCAAGAACGTGCTCAAAGCCAATAGGCTCGCTACCGATGCCGCCGGCGCGATCGTTGCCGGCGCAACTCGGTCGAGGAGAGGCTCGAGAGCTGGATCGAAAGGAACGCCCAGGCGGGGGGAGCGGCGAGGGCGAGCGCCCGGGCCTCCGCCTCGGGCAGCTGCCGGTGGCGCAGGAGGCTCGCCGCCGGGCAGGCGAGCGCCTTATGCCGCCATCCCGGCCGGTCGAGCACGGCGACGGGGACGGTCGCAAAGATCCTCTGCCACTGCCGCCAGCGATGAATCTGAGCCAGGTTGTCCGCCCCCATCAGCCAGACGAACCGGACGAGCGGCAAGCGGCGCTTCAAGGTGCCGAGCGTCTCGGCCGTATAGGGGGAGCCGAGCGCCTGCTCGAAACCGGTGACGATGATCCTGGGATGCGCGGACACGTCGATCGCGGCAGCTATCCGCTCCTCGATCGAAGGCAGACCGTCGTGGCTTTTCAACGGGTTGCCCGGCGAAATGAGCCACCAGACCTGATCGAGCCCGAGCCGCCGCATGGCTTCCACGCTGACATGCCGGTGACCGGCATGGGGCGGATTGAAGCTGCCGCCGAGCAGCCCGATGCGCATGCCGGGCTCGGCATGCGGCAGGGCTGCGAGCGGGCGGCGCGTGGTCATGGCTGGGCTCGTGGCGAGCGCGATTGCGCGACGTCGGGTATCGGGCTCGTCCCCCCACCCTGTCCCTCCCCACGAGGGGGAGGGGACGACGGGGAGGGGCCGGGCCGAACGCAGGGCGCGCCGATTGAGTGGACATCGCGTAAGCCGCCGACGTGAGCGGCTACGGCGACGCCCGCCGAGGCTTCGGTACGATGACGATGCCTGTCAGGATGTTCGGCTATGGCAGCGCGAGGGACGTACGATGCTCGTGCCCCCTCCCCCTCGTGGGGAGGGTTGGGGTGGGTGGAGTGCCGATCGGCAATCTGGGGTTGTCGGCACGCGAGGTGGCGCAGCACTGGGCGCGCCCTCATCCGGAGCCGGCGGCCTTGGCGGGCGCGCCCCACTGCGCCTCCTGCGGCAGGCCGTCGTGGATGTCGTAGTAGTCCGATTTGTCGGCGACGAAGATGTGGTGGTCGACCTTGAGCCCGGTCGGCGGATCGAGGCTGCCGGCCGCAATCGCGATGCGCTCGCCCGCATTGGGCTTCCAGAACAGGCTAGAGCCGCAGCGCCGGCAGAAGCCGCGCTTGGCGGTGCCGGAGGCCGCATACCAGGCGACGGTGTCCTCGCCGGCCGTGAAGCGGAACCGCGCGAGGGGCACCGAGGTCGCCATCACCATCGAGCCCGTCCACTGCGCGCACTGGCGGCAATGGCAGACGCTCACCGGCCGCAACGGTGCGTCGGCCTCGAAGCGAACGTCGCCGCACAGGCAGCGCCCGGTCAGCGTCTTCGGCGTCTCGCCCATCATGGACCTCCTCAGGGCCGGATCTGGCCGCTGCCCCGGACCTTATACTTGAAGCTCGTCAGCTGCTCCACGCCGACGGGGCCGCGCGCATGCATCCGCCCCGTGGCGATGCCGATCTCGGCGCCCATGCCGAACTCGCCCCCGTCGGCGAACTGGGTGGACGCGTTCCAGAGCACGATGGCCGAGTCGACCTCGTTCAAGAACCGCTCGGCGGCGGCGTGGTCCTCGGTGACGATGCTCTCGGTATGCTCGGAGCCGTACTTGGCGATGTGCGCGACGGCGCCGGGCACGCCGTCGACGAGACCCACCGTGATGATCGCGTCGAGATACTCGGTTCCCCAGTCGGCGTCGCTCGCCGGGGTCACCCGCGGATCGGCGGCGCACGCGGCCTTGTCGCCGCGCACCGCGCAGCCGGCGTCGAGCAGCGCCTTCACGAGCGCGGGCAGCACCTCGGGCGGGCCTGAGCGATCGACGATGAGCGTCTCGGCCGAGCCGCAGACGCCGGTGCGCCGGAGCTTGGCGTTGACGGCGATGCGCTTGGCCATACCGAGGTCGGCGGCCTTGTCGACATAGACGTGGCAGATGCCTTCCAGATGCGCGAACACGGGAACGCGTGCCTCTGTCTGCACGCGCTCGACCAGGCTCTTGCCCCCGCGCGGGACGATGACGTCGATCGCGCCGTCGAGACCGGCGAGCATCAGCCCGACCGCGTCCCGGTCCGGCACCGGCACGACCTGGATCGCCGCCTCGGGGAGGCCCGCGGCCTGGAGACCTTCCACGAGTGCAGCATGGATGGCCAGCGCCGAGGCGAGGCTGTCCGAGCCCGCGCGCAGGATCGCGGCGTTGCCGGCCTTCAGCGCAAGCCCGCCCGCGTCGGCCGTCACGTTCGGCCGGCTCTCGAAGATGATGCCGACGACGCCGAGCGGCGTCGCCACACGCTCGATGTTAAGGCCGTTCGGCCGCGTCCAGGAGGCGAGCACGCGCCCGACCGGATCGGGGAGCGCGGCGATGTCGCGCAGCGCCTGGGCGATCGCGGCCAGGCGCTGGGGATCGAGCTTGAGACGGTCGAGGAAGGCCGCCGGCCGTCCGGCAGCGCGGGCCGCGTCGAGATCGCGCGCGTTGGCTGCGAGAATTTGGGCCTCACGGGCGATCAACGCGTCAGCCGCAGCGGTCAGCGCCCGATTCTTCTCGTCAGTCGTCGCCAACGCCAGCCGCCGCTGGGCAGCCCGCGCAGCTTTCCCGATGCCAGCCATGGTGGCGGCGAGGTCGGCAGAGGCTGTGGCGGCGGTCGCGGGCACGAGGCGTGGGGTCCGGGGTCCTGGGTGGCGATGCGAAGGTGCGGGAGGGGACGCGGTGCGTCAATGGGGGAGGCGGCTGGACTTGTGGTGAATGACGCGACGCGGACATTGGCACGCCCCACGGGTCGCGGGGGGCACAGCGGCATTCTCCTGCCGGGCGGGCCTTTCGCTTGGCGATGCCAAGGCGGCTCGGTGATCCACTGCTGTCATTGCGGCTTCGACCCACAAGGTTACCGCGCGTGTGCGCATCGGGGGCGCCCATGTCTTGCAACGGCTTTCAGCCTACCGGGGAAGCGCAAGTCGCTCGTCCGGCTCGATCGGCTAGCTCCGCTCGCGCCTCAGCATCTGGAAGAGCGCCGCGATGTGCTTGTCTCCGTGTCCCGCCGCGATCGCCTGCGCGAGGAGGCCCGAGATGAAATCCGGGACCTGTGTGCTCAACTCCATGTCGCGGGCATGGCGCTGGATCGACTGCAGGCCCTTCTGCCAGGTGGCGATCGCGGCCCCCGGATTGGCATAGGTGCCGCCCATGATCGCTTCCAGGATGTGCTGTCCGCGATTGCGCGGCCCGGCAACGGACGTGAAGTCCTGGAGGTCGATACCTTCGGCCTCGCAGATGGCCGCGGCGTGGGCCGCGCCAAGCATGTGCCCGAGACCTGTCACCAGGAGTGCGAAATCGAAGGCGGATGCCGCGCCGGGGTTCTCTCCGAGATACTTGAGCTTGCCCCCGAAGGCCTCGAGATAGGGCCTGCAGCGCTGCCAGGCCGCATCGCTGCCTGCGACGAGTATCACTGTCGGCGGTCCGCCGATCTCCTGGGGGAAGGCCATGATGGCGCCGTCGAGATAGCCGCCGCACACCCCCTCCGCCCACGCTGCGAGCGATCGGGCGTCGTCGGGCGTACCTGTGCTGAGCTGGACGAGCGTGCGGCCTTTCAGTGCCGCCTTCGCCTCAGGCACATCGATGAGCTCGCGCGTGATCGCGTAGGTCGGGACGCAGACGATCGCGATGGGTGCGAGCGAGATCGCTTCGGTGACGCTTTTCGCGCCGATCGCACCGGCCTGCACGAGTGGCCGCATCCGATCGGCGGTTCGATTCCAGACGGCCGTCTTGTGACCCTTCGCCATCAGGGCTTTTGCGAGCGCCCCTCCCATGGGCCCGAGCCCTATGACTGCGATATCTGCCATGGTTTTCCCTGTCACGTCGGTTTGTAGCTCGCGAGCTTCATGGCGACGAGCGCTGGCGTCACCGGGCCGTCTGTTCTGCCCTCGCAATCGAGGCGGTTCTGCCGCTCGAAAGCCCCTGTCGTCCGCCCAAGCCTGTCAAAGCCAGCAGCCCGTCATCCTCGCCTGCGGGTCAAATCGACATCCACCGCTCACTCTCCCGCTGCGTCGTCGAGGAGATCGATCGCGGCCTCCGGGCAGCTCTCGGCGCCCTCGCGCGCGGCGGCCTCGCGGCCGGGCGGCACCTCGATCACCTGGCCCCGGCAGGCGTTGTAGCCCGCGTCGTCTGCCGTGTAGACGGCAGGCGCCAGCGAATAGCAGCGCCCGTGGCCCGAGCAACGGTCGGCATGAATGCGCGCCTTCATCGTACACCGCCTGCGTCGAAGCGCAGGTGGAGCGAGCGCAGCGTGCGTAAGCCGGCGACCTCGTAGCTCGGGACGTAGCCCGGCGCGGTCGTGAAGTCTGGGATGCGCGCGAGAAACGCCTCGATGCCGACGAGCAGGCTCTGCCGCGCCAAGTGCGAGCCCGGGCAGCGGTGGCGGCCGAAGCCGAAGGCGACATGGGGGTTGGGCCAGCGGTCGAGCGCAATTTGCTCGGGGTCGGTGAATTTCCGCGGATCGCGGTTTGCAGCTGCGAAGTTCATGTACACCCAGTCGCCGGGCGCGATCGCGACGCCGCCGACCTCGACCGCCTCGGTCGCGCACCGGCCGACCGCGAACACGCTCGAGGCGGTGCGCAGCCACTCCTCGAGCGCGCGCGGCAGACGCTCGGGCTCGGCGATCATGAGGCGGCGGTCGTCCGGCCGCCCGGCGAGATACAGGAGCGCGGCGCCGAGCACGTTGCTCGTCGTCAGCAGCCCGCCCTCGCTCAGCTGCGTGATGCAGCCGGCCTTCGCCTCGTCGTCGAAGCCCTCGTGCTCGAAGGCGATCACGGCGTCGATGAGGTCGCCGCGCGGCCCCTCGGCACGCCGGCGCTGAAGAAACGCGCGATGATAGTCGAGCAGGCGGTCCGTGCCTGCCTGGCGCTCCTCGGCGGTCGCGCCGAGAAAGCGGGCGTGAAACCAGGCGACGATGTCGGGGGTGTCCTCGGTCGGCATGCCGGTGACGATAGAAAAGGCTTCGCCCGCGAGGCGCCGCCCGTACTGCGCGACGGCGTCGACGCGGCCGTCCTCGATGAAGGCATCGATCAGGCGGTGCGCCGCGGCCTCGAGCGCGGGGCGTGCCGCCTGGACGACCCGTGGCGAGAGGTTGATGTCGATCACCCGCCTGAGCGGCGTGTGCAGCGGATCCTCGACCTCCTCCGGCGCCCAACGCTCCAGCCGGCCGGGGTGAAGTCCGTGTGCGGTCGTGAAAGCGCGGGACTGGCCGAGCAGGCGCACGTCCTCGAAGCGGCTGACCAGCCAGTAGCCCTCCTCGTCGCGCCGGGCGGTGTGCGCCACCGGGCAGTGCGCGAGCAGGTCGTCGTTGACCGCATCGAAGTCGCGCGCGACGATCGGAGAGCTGCGGTCGAACGCGTCATAGAGCTCGGGGTATCTGGGCGGCGCGGCGTCCCGCGCATCGGCGTCCTCGGCCACGGGGCTCTCCTCGTGCGGGGCGCATCCGCGGCGGACGCGCCGGAGATCGTGATGCTACAGCCGGCGCGCATGTGGTCAAGCGGGCACGTGCGGGGGGCAGCGCTGCGGGGCGCGGGGAGATCGAGCCCGAGGCGGCGGGAGAGCGGTCGTCCGCGCCAGCCCGCCTCGGCGCGGTGCGCGTGGTGGTGCCGGCGATGGTGGCGGCGAACAGGGCGGGCACCCGAGGTGGACCGGCGACGATTGCGACGGCTTAAGCCCTTTGCGTCATCCTGACAGCGCGAGCGCGCGTCTCTTGCGCCGTGCGTGTGGCGGCGGGCTTCTCTCGGACGCTCTCAGGGAGAAGTCCGCCCAACGGCACGTGTTTGTGCGAAACGATGACGATGGTTTTGGCAGCGATCTCCCTTGTGGCAGCGCCTTACTCTGCCTTCACGCTACGCGGGCGTTCGGGGAAAAGGAGTATAGATGTGCATCTCGAGCGCGGAGCCCGTCGTGCGAGCGGGCGAGCTGCCGCTCGCCCCTACGGAACTGCGGATGTGGTGTGACCATAGGGGCGACCGGCGGTCGCCCCACTTCGTCGGATGGTCGTGATGCCAGAGGGGCGAGCGCCGCTCGCCCCTACGCCGTGCGCGGTGTGCTCACCTGACGTCAGGGAGGCAAGAGCCTATCCGCCTCTCTTCGTGGGCATGATGTGCTTATGGGGAGGACGTAAGGGCGACCGGCAGGTCGCCCCACTTCGTCGTGTCGTCGAAATGCAAGAGGGGCGAGCGCCGCTCGCCCCTACGGTATGCGCCGGTTGCTCACCCACCGGCCGCCAACTCGCGCTGCCGCCGCGCCATGAAGTCGAGCAGAGCGGCATCCAGCGCGGGGTCGAGATCGGGCTCGGTATAGCGTTTCAACCAAGAGGCGGCTTTCGCGTTGCCCGCCGTGACCGAATCCGGGTGACCCTCGACCTCCCATTGCTCGAACGTCGCGTTGTTCTGCGAGGGGAAGATGAAGAGATTCGACTTGAGCGTATGTGGCTCGCCGAGAAAGTGGCCGCCCGGGCCGACCGTCTTGATGGTCTCGAAGATCTCGTCGAGATCGTGGAATTCCGGCCCGTTGAGGAAATGACAGAAGGCGTCGATCTGCTCGAAGTCGATCATCGTCTTCGCGTAGCTGACGGTAAGCGCGCCCTCCTGCATGCCGCCCGCCATGGTGATCCAATCGGAGCCCGAGAGCATCGCCGGAAACAGGCCCCACATGCTGTCGTAGCCGGCCTGCAAGTCTGGCGACTTGGAGGTCGAGACGTTGCAGATCGAGCGATGCGGCAGCTTGTAGTGCCGCGCCATGGCGGCGGCGAGGAACTGCACGACGGCCGAATCCGGCGAGCCGTGCACCGGTGCCCCCGTGTTGAGTGCGACCGTCATGGCGGGCACGCCGAACACCATCGGGCAGCCAGGGCGCACGACTTGCGCCATCGCGATCGCCATCAGCGCCTCGGCGGTGACGACGGCCATGGTGCCGACATTGCTCGCAGGTGTCGACGCCGCCGCCATCGAGAACGGCGAGCACAGCACCGCCTGATTGTTGGCGGCATAGGTCTTCAGCGCATCCAGCATCGTCGCATCCCAGACGAGCGGCGAGTTGGAGTTGATGAGCGAGGTCGTCACCGTGTTGTTGCGCGCGAAGGCGTCGCCGAAGACGAGGGCCATCATGGCGATCGTGTCCTCGGCGCGCGAGCGCGAGGTGACGTTGCCGACGATCGGCTTGTCGGAATATTTGAGCCCGCTGTAGGTCATGTGCATGTGCCGGTGCTCGACGGGCTGGTCGACCGGCTCGACGATCGGGCCGCCCGCGATGTGCACGTTGGCCGCCATGTGGTTGAGCTTCTGGAGGTTGTTCAAGTCCTCGAGCGTCGCGTAGCGGCGATGGCCCGCCATGTCCTGGACGAACGGCGCGCCATAGCTCGGGGCGACCACGGCATGCCCGTCGCCGACGCGCACGCTGCGCGCGGGATTGCGCGCATGGTGGATGTAGGAGGAGGGCGCGCGGGCGACCAGCGTCATCAGCTCGTCGCGGCCGATGGTGACGCGGTTGCCGTCGATCTCGGCGCCCGTTTGCCGCCAATAGCCGATCGACTCCTCGTCCTGGAAGACGCAGCCGACCTCCTCGACGATCTTCATCGCAAGATCGTGGATCAGCTCCACGCCCTCGCAATTGGTCACCTCGACGAGGGGAATGCGCCGCACGATCGGCGGGTTGTGGATGATCGCCGGATTGAGCTTCTGCGCCCGCCGATCCCTGCTGCCGCCCTGACGCCGTGCCGACACGGGAGGTCTCCGTCGCATGAAGCAACGAGGCGCTCGGCCCCGTCGACTGCCGAGTTAAGGACCTCTTGCGCTTCGCTGCAATATGCGGAGGTGGCGGTTTGGACGGCGCGCGCTGGAAGGGCTCGGAACTTTCCGCCGAAATTCAAGCTTTAGCCGGGGTGTGGGAGAGACCAAAGGAGACCAGAGATGGCGACGACAAATCCGAGCTTCGACCCGCCGCGGCCGACCCCCGAGCGCCCCGTACTGCCCCACGAGCGCGTGGAAACCAGCACGACCGCCGTCACTCCGCCGGTCATGCGGGAGGCGGTGCGGCCGGCCCTCCAGACCCGATCGAAACCGGATCTCAAAACGCTCGACCAGCTCGACACCGCAGCGTTTCTGCTGGCCGCCGTAATGACGCTCGGCCCGCTCGCCGCCTACTCGTTCGGCTGGGGCGCTTAAGCTTTCGGCGGCTACCGCACGCCGAGCTTTTTCTGCAGGCTCGACGACGAGGTCGTGTACTGGAAGATCACCTTCTTGTCCGGGTAGACGATCTTGTTCGCCGCCTGCGCCATCAGCGCCGCCTCGTGGAAGCCCGAGAGGATGAGCTTGAGCTTGCCCGGATAGGTGTTGATGTCGCCGATGGCGAATATGCCGTGCTCGCTCGTCTCGAACTTCGCGGTGTCGACCGGCACCAGGTTCTCGTGCAGGTTCAAGCCCCAATCGGCGATCGGCCCGAGCTTCATCGTCAGCCCGAAGAAGGGGAGGATGCGGTCGACGGAAAGCGTCTCGGTCGAATTGTCGTTGCGTTTGATGGCGACGCCGGAGAGCTTGCCGTCGGTGCCGGTGAGCCCCGTCATCTGGCCGATCTCGAGCCGCATGGCGCCCGACGCGACGAGACTACGCATCTTCTCGACGGAGTGCGGCGCGCCGCGGAACTCGTCGCGACGGTGCAGTAGCGTCATGCTCTTGGCGATCGGCTGCAGGTTGAGCGTCCAGTCGAGCGCTGAATCGCCGCCGCCGACGACGAGCACGTCGTGGCCGCGGAACGCGTCCATCTTGCGCACCGAGTAGTAGACCGAGGTGCCCTCGTAGGCCTCGATGCCGGGCAGCGGCGGGCGCTTGGGCGTGAAGGAGCCGCCGCCGGCCGCGATCACGACCACCTTCGTCACGAAGCTGGTGCCGGCATCCGTCGTCAGGCGGAAGCGGCCGTCGCCGAGACGCTCGAGGCTGTCGACGCGCTCGTTGTAGTGGAACGTCGGGCCGAACGGCTTGATCTGCTCCATGAGCTTTTCGGTCAGCTCCTGGCCGGTGACGATCGGCAGCGCCGGGATGTCGTAGATCGGCTTCTCGGGATAGAGCTCGGTGCACTGGCCGCCCGGCCGGTCGAGGATGTCGACGAGGTGGCACTTGATGTCGAGGAGGCCGAGCTCGAAGACGGCGAACAAGCCGCAGGGGCCTGCGCCGATGATGAGGGCGTCGGTCTCGATCATGGTCGTATCGGTGGTCATGGGGCGGTCCTTTGCCGGGCGCATGGGCCGAAGGCAGGCTTAGAATTGCTTCTCGGGCACGCGCACGACGAGTCCATCGAGGGCCTCGGTGACGCGGATCTGGCAGGAGAGGCGGCTGTTGGGGCGGACGTCGAAGGCGAAATCGAGCATATCCTCCTCCATCTCCGCGCGTTTGCCGGCCTTCTCGACCCACGCCTCGTCGACATAGACATGGCAGGTGGCGCAGGCGCAGGCGCCGCCGCATTCGGCCTCGATGCCGGGCACGCTGTTCTTCAAGGCCACCTCCATCACGGTCAAGCCGGGCTCGGCGGCGGCCTCGTGGGGTGTGCCGTTGTGCTCGATATAGGTGATCTTGACCATGGCTCTCAGGGGCTCCGGAAGCGGCGGTAAGGCGGGCGCGATCCCGGCCGGTGCGAACATGTGGCGGGCGCGCGGTCTCTATAGGACAGCTCGATCGGCAAAGTCAGTAGCTGCTCGGCCGCAGCGGCGCCACCTGAGGCCACAGGTCGCGGTTAACGGCGGCGATCAGCGGCCGGAGACGATGCGGCCGGATGCTTCGATCGCTTCGGCGATGTGGTGCGACAATGGCCCAAGCGCATCCGTGCGGGCGCTCGTCGAGGTCAGCCGCTCTACCTGCTCGGACATTGCCGCGAGGCGCGCCGCTCCGATGCCCCGCGACATGCCCTTCAACGTGTGGGCCGCGACGCGCCAATCCTCGTCCGTTCTGGCGGATGTGAGTCGCTGCTCGATCGCCTTGGCCTCACGAATGAACAGGGTGAGGATGTCGTCGCGGAAGGCCGGATCGCGGAAGGTGACGCGGTCGAGATGCTCGGTGTCGATAACCGCAAGGGTCTGGTCGGGCGCGGATGTCGGCATGCGATCCTCGGCAGCGGCGCGGGGGCTTCAGCCGGCCATCCTGCGCAGCGGCCGCAAAAGAAATCGTTAAGCCGATCCGGAAAGAAGGGGCGGCACGCGAGGTCTCATGATTTCGCCAAGAATCCTAGCCAGCGTCGGACCTTGCGAGAAGGGGAAGCGGGGAGCCGCCATGCGGGCCGGCCGTCGGGCCGCCGGAGCAATCCACGACTTCTCACCACGTCGTCCTTGTCAGGGTGTCTTGCACCTGTGACAGTGCCGGTGTTTTGGGCTATCAGGGCATTTCGGTCCGCGGGTGGGACCGAATGACGGGATTGGGGATGGCACTGGATCGTCAGGCCGGAGAGGGCGCGGTTGCAAGACCGGTGAGCGCTGGAGAAGCGCCTGCCGTTCCGTCGCCGCAACAGGCATCGCGCGAGCTCGCGCCGGTGCGCCGCGTCGGCCGCCGCCGGGCCGCAGGCCCCGCGCGTGAGCGCATTGCTGCCAACGACGACAGCCCCTCGATCGGCGGCCTGATTTACGCGCTGCAGCAGCAACCTTCGCGCACGCCCTATAAGTACGCATCTCTCGGCAGCATCGCCTGGGGTGTCGTCGGCACCGTGCTCGGCGCGGCGATGATCGCCCAAGACATCAGCGAGGCCGGGCTCGTCGGCGCGCTGCTCAGCCCGACCGCGATGTCCGCCCTTGCGGTGATCGGCGTGCCGATCGCGCTGCTCTGGTTCCTTGCCTATCTCGCCGTCCGCACCCAAGAGCTCAAGAACATGAGCTCGACGATGGCGGAGGTGGCCATTCGCCTGGCCGAGCCCGATCGCTTGGCCGAGCAGCAGATCGCCTCGCTCGGCCAGTCGGTGCGCCGGCAGGTCGGCGCGATGAACGACGCGATCTCGCGCGCCCTCGGCCGGGCCGCGGAGCTCGAAGCCCTGGTGCATGGCGAGGTCGCCGAGCTCGAGCGCTCCTATGGCGAGAACGAGCATCGCATCCGCTCCCTCATCGACGAGCTGGTCAGCGAGCGCGATGCCTTGTCCAACTCGAGCGATCGCGTCGCCGAGACATTGCGCGGCGTCGGCGCGCAGGTCTCCCACGACATCTTCTCGGCGACCGACCAGGCCGCGCGGCGGCTCGCTCAGGCAGGAACTCAGGTTGCCGATCAGCTCTCCGAGAAGGGCAACTCGCTCTACGCCTCGCTCAACGTCATGAACCAGCGCATCGGCACCGAGGTGCCGACCTTGCTCGAGAAGCTCGGCGGCGAGCAGACGCGGTTGACGCGCATCGTCGAAGGCGCGGCGAAGAATCTGACGGCGCTCGAGACGGCGCTCGCACAGCGGACCGGTAGCCTCGAGGCGACGCTCGGCGAGCGGACGGGCCATCTGCAGCGCGTGCTCGGCGAGTTCAAGATGGCGGTCGAGGACGCTTTCGCGGGCCAGGCCGAGAATTTCGGCAGCTCGCTCAACGATCGCCTGAAGCTGTTCGAAAATCGTGCGCGGGCGCTCGACGCCTCGCTCGGCGCCAAGTTCGCCGAGATCGATGCGTCGGTCGTCGGCCGCATCGACTCCTTCGATCGGTCCTTCGACGGCAAGATGCAGCGCATCGAGCATGCGATGGTGTCGCGCAGCGATGCGCTCGACGCCGCACTCATCGAGCGCACCCGCGCCATCGACGCCGCCTTTGTCGAGCGCATGCGCACCTTCGACGACAGCATCAACCGTGGTGCGGCAATGCTCGACTCGGTCGTCGCCGATCGGGCTGCTGCGTTGCGCAACGCCATGGAAAGCCACGCCGACGCGCTCGGCGAGGTGTTGCGCCGCCAGTCGGGCCAACTTGACCGGACACTCGTCGACGGCATCGAGAATGTCCGCCGCACGAGCGAGCAGATCGCACATCAGTCGGTGCAGGCGATCGGCGGTCTCAATCTGCAGTCGAAGCTTCTCAAGGAAGTCTCGGAGGATCTGCTCGGCCAGATCGGCCAGCTGACCGACCGCTTCGAGCGGCACGGGCAGATGCTCGTCAGCGGCGGCGGCGCCTCCGTGTCGCAATACGAGCTCGACCGTATTCGGACGGAAGCCGAGTCGCAGACCGAGCGGGCGCTCGCTGATCTGCGCAGCCGCTTCCAGGATGCCTCGCGCGAGGTCAACGAGCAGCTGGCGAGCCTCTCGCAGCACGTCCAGCGGCAGACCAACGAGTTCCAGGAGCGCTCGCGCTCGCTCGTCGACGGCCGGGCCGGCGAGATGCACGGCGCGGCGCGCGAAAGTGCGCTGACCATCCGCAAGACGCTGCAGGATCAACTCACCGCCATCGAGCGGCTGTCGCAGATGTCGCGCGAGCAACGCATCGCCCGCGATGTGACCCCGCCGGAAAGCGCGGGGGGCGGACGCTTCGCCGGATCCACGTCTGCGACGGCCCGCCTGTCTCGTCCGTCGGCGCCGCCTCCGCCCGCCGACATCCCGAGCGCGGGCCGCGAGAGCTGGTCGCTGTCCGACCTCCTCAATCGCGCGTCGAAGGACGACGAGGATCGGGCTTCCGGCGGCAGTGCGAGTTTCAGCCTGGACGAGATCGCGCAGGCGATCGATGCGAGTGCCGCCGCCAATGCCTGGTCGCGCTACCGCAACGGCGAGCGGGGTGTCTTCACCCGCCAAATCTACACCCGTCAGGGCCAGCTGACCTTCGACGAGATCACGCGCAAGCTCCGCACCGACACCGGCTTCCGCGCCATGGCCGACCGCTATCTCGCCGACTTCGAGCGCTTGCTGCGCGAGGCCGATCAGAAGGATCCGACGGGTCGCACCGCGCAGGGCCATCTGACCGCCGAGACCGGGCGCGTCTATCTCCTCTTCGCCCACGCCAGCGGCCGGCTCGGCTGACGCCCGCCCGTAAGCCTCAATGCGCCGAAGCGGCCTTCGCGACGGGGGCGGTGAGCTCGGCCTTGAGGGCCATGATCCGCCGATAGGATTGCTCGATCCGCGACTCCGACAGCGTGCCGTCGAGGACGGCCGCGCGGATGCGCTGATGCAGGCGGTCGGCGAGATCGGGATCGGGCCTGCTCGAGTTCGAGACGAGGATGAGGTCGTTGCCCGCCGCGATCGCCCGAACGGCCGCGTCCTCGATCGCGAAGCTTCGCCGGATCGCCCGCATATCGAGATCGTCGGTGATGACGACGCCCTGGTAGCCGATGTCCCGGCGCAGCAGTCCGTCGATGGCCGCGCTCGACAGCGTCGCCGGGAGCGCGTCGTCGCCGCCGAGCTTGTCGAGATGCAGATGGCCGACCATGACGATCGGCGGCGGCTCGCTCGCGATCAGGCGGCGGTAGGGCTCGAGCTCGATGTCGCTCCAGCTCTTGGATACGTCGGCCTTGCCGGCATGGCTATCGGCCAAGCTCGAGCCGTGACCGGGAAAATGCTTGGCGGCCGTCAGCACGCCCGCTTGCCGGTGGGCGCGGATGAAGACTCGAGCGAAGGCGGTGACCGTCGCCGGATCGGCGCCGTAGCTGCGCCGCTGGCGGACGATGATCGGGTTGTTCTGGTTGCGGGCGAGGTCGACGACGGGGCCGAGATTGAGATTGATGCCGAGCGTCTTCAGATCGGCGGCAAGGCTCGCATAGGTTTTGGCTGCAGCTTCCGGCGACCCGGCCTTGGCTATCGTCGCGGCGGCAGGCACCGCATCGACGCCCTGCCTCGGACCCAGGCGCTGGACGGCACCGCCTTCCTCGTCGATGGCGATCAACAGCGGCTGGGGCGGCGAAGCTTCCCTGAGCGCGGCCGTGAGAGCCGCGACCTGAGTGCGGGTCGCGATGTTCTGCTCCATCAGCAGGACACCACCGATGCGCCCGGCATGAACGAGGGACAGCATCTTGCGGGTCCAGCCATCGGACGGCGACTGGCCCGCGAATCCCAGCACGAGCATCTGCCCGATCATGGCGTCGAGATCGTCGGTCGCGGTGTCCGGCGACATCGACAGATCGGCGAGCGCATAGGGGGGAGGCAAGGGGGCTGCTGGCGTCATCAGGCCGAGCATAATCATGGCCGCCGCCACCAGCCAGGTTATGGCTTCGGAGGCCTGCCGGATCCGCCGTCCCAATCTCGCGCGTCGGCTCTCTGTCGCCTGCATTTCCGCCAAACACATGGGGTCAACTTGTGGTCCTTTGTTGACCGGTCAGCATAAGTGCCGCAATCGATACAACCCGTCATGGTTGCCGTGTGCTATTTGAGGGACGCGAAAGGCCAAGGAAAATGCGGCGACGGCTGATTATTTGCTTGATGATGCAACTCTTGGGCGTGGCGTCAGCGATGGCGGCCGAGCCGGTCGAGGTGCTTGCCGATCGCGCGGCGGCCTCTCTCGCCAGGGGCGAGTTCGCCGATGCCTCCCAGACGATCACCGAGGCGCTGGCTGAGGACGGCCTCGCCAAAGACCGGCGCGCGAGCCTGCTCAACGACCAGGGGATCGCCCGCTGGCGCATGGGCGACAGCCGCGGGGCGATCGTAAGCTTCAACGAGGCCGTGACGCTCTATCCTGAGCTCCCCGCCGCCTACAACAATCGTGGCAACGTGCTGCTCGGTTTGAACCAGCCGGCCGAGGCGGCCAAGGATTTCGAGCGCGCGATGCTGCTCGCGCCCAACTATGTCGCCGCCATCAACAATCGCGCCATCGCAAATATGCAGCTCGGCAAATACACAGAGGCGGTCGAGGACTTCGAGCGCGCGGCAAACCTTGCTCCGACCTCGCCCGCGCCCATCAACGGACGCGGGCAAGCCCAGCTCATGCTCGGCCACACCTATGCAGCGATCCGGGACTTCTCCCGGGCCATCACGCTCGATCCGAGCTATCGCTCGGGCTACCGCAACCGGGCCGAGCTCAAGCTGCGGCTGGACCGGGACGAGGAGGCGATCGCCGATTTGAACAGTGCGCTCGAGGCCGCGCCGGACGATCCGGGTCTGTTGCTCGCCCGGGGCAAAGCGCAGATCGCGACGAAACAATACCAGGGTGCGCTGCGCGACATCGATCGCGCCGCCGAGCTCGATCCGAAGCTCGTCCCAGCCATCGCCGAGCGCGGGCACGTGCTCGCGTTGACCGGCGACTACCCTGCCGCTCTCACGGCGTTCAGTGCGGCGATCGCCGCCGATCCGCGGTTGGCCGTGACCTTCGTCTACCGGGCTTGGACCGAGATGAAGCAGGGTCAGCCCGAGCTTGGCCTCACCGATATCGATCGGGCGATGAAGCTCGACCCCGAGAGCGCCGAAGCGTTCGAGGCACGCGCGCAGATCAACGAGGCGCTGGGGCGGACAGAGGCCGCCGTCACCGACTATCGACAGGCGGTGCATCTCGGCCTCGACACGGACGAGATCTGGGCCTCGATCGAGCAGCTGACCGGCGAGGGCCGTCCCCCGCCGCGCGAGGTCGCGGGCGGTGAGTTCGAGGATTGGCGCGTCTACGTCGACCATCAGAAGCGCTACTTCGCCATGAACGATCGCTTCGAGAAGTTTCGCGTGCCCCTCGAGGTCTATGGCGACGAGCCGCCACGGCTGCTCGATTGGGAGATGAAGACGTCGCCGTTCAAGGGCATCGGCGTGCTGCGCTACAAAGCCGGCAAGCTCGGTGCCGAGGGGCGCTCGGAAGAGATCGAGATGGCGGTGATCGCCGACGTCTACAACGGCCGCATCATCAGCTTGGAGCCCTATCGTGTCGGCCAGAAGCTCGCGGTGTGGAGCTGGGAGGACGGCGTCGTGAACGTCAAAGGCCCCGACGGGGTGACGAGCGCGTTCAAGCTGCGCCAGCCAAAGTCCGTGGCGAAGCGCACGACCACCACGACGGCACCGGCGCGGCCGAAGCAGACGCTCGACAGCCTGCTGTTCGGCGACGATCCGCAGCCGCAAAGGACGACCCAGAAGAAGTCGGTCGCCAAGAAAAAGAAGAAGACGAAATCGATCTTCGACCTGTTCTTCCAGTAGCGGCGCCGCTCAGGCCTTGGAGCTCTTGCTGCCGGCAAGAGCTCGCGCGTCGGCAACGAAACGGTCGACTGTCTCGGGCGACGTATCGAACGCGCACATGAGCCGGCAGCCGCCGTCGCCGATGAAGGTGTAGAAGCGCCAGCCCTTGGCCCTGAGCCCCGCCTGGATCGGCGCCGGGATCTCGGCGAACACGGCATTGGCCTCGACCGGGAACATGAGGCGGATGCCGGGCACCTCGCCGAGGCCCTTGGCGAGCCGGTCGGCCATCGTGTTTGCGTGGCGCGCATTGGCGAGCCAGCCATCCTTCTCGAGAATCCCGAGCCAGGGGGCCGAGACGAAGCGCATCTTGGAGGCGAGCTGGCCCGCCTGCTTGGCGCGCCAGGCGAAATCCTCGGCGAGCTGCTTCTTGAAGAAGATCACGGCCTCGCCGACCGGCAGTCCGTTCTTCGTGCCGCCGAAGGTCAGCACGTCGACGCCGGCCCGCCAGGTAATGTCGGAAGGAGAGACGCCCAAGCGCGCAACCGCATTGGCGAAGCGCGCACCATCCATGTGGATGTTGAGGCTGTGCCGCTTGGCGATCGCCGCGATCGCCCTGAGCTCGTCCACGGTGTAGACGGTGCCGCATTCGGTCGCCTGGGTGAGCGATAGGGCCTTGGGCTTGGGGAAATGGAGATCCGTGCGCTTGGTCGCCAGCCGGTCGACGGCATCGGGTGTGAGCTTGCCGTTCGGGCCGTCGGCCGTCAGCAGCTTCGAGCCGTTCGAGAAGAACTCGGGGCCGCCGCACTCGTCGGTCTCCACATGCGCCAGCGCATGGCAGATCACCGAGTGGTAGGATTGGCAAAGCGAAGCCAGTGCCAGAGAGTTGGCCGCCGTGCCGTTGAAGACGAAGAACACCTCGCAATCGGTCTCGAACAGCCGCCGCATGCGATCGCAGACCTCGACCGTCCAGCGATCCTCGCCATAGGAGGGCTCGTGGCCGGAGGCGTCGGAGGCAAGAAGCGCCTGCAACGCAGCGGGCGCGATGCCGGCGTTGTTGTCAGAGGCGAACTGCTGGGTGCGAGCGGGGTTGTCCTGGTGCGGGGCCATGGAAATCCGGAGTTTTTCGGGTGGAACTCGGGGACCACTATCATGCCGGGGCACATCTGTGCCAGACATGTGCTCGAAAGCTGACTGATCGGAGCGGCGGATGGCGGCGTCAGCGGTAGCGAGCGGGGGAGCGGATGCGGGCCGCACCAGCGCAACGGTGAAAACCGTGCTCTGGATGTCGGGCGCGCTCTGCTGCTTCATCGTCATGGCGCTCGGCGGGCGGGAGGTGACGAAGGCCGTCTCGCCGATCGAAGTCATGATGTTCCGCGCCTTGATCTCGACCACCGTGGTGCTCCTGATCCTGGCGGTGACCGGCCAAAGCCTCGGCGTTCTCAAGACCAAGCGCATCTTTACCCATCTCGGCCGCAACTGCTTCCAGTTCGGCGGCCAGATGAGCTGGTTCTACGCCATCGGTCTCATTCCACTCGCGCAGGTGTTCGCCTACGAGTTCACGGCGCCGATCTGGGTCGCGATCCTGGCGCCCTTCGTGCTCAAGGAGCGGATGACGGTCGCGCGCGTGATCGCGGCGCTGATCGGGTTCGCAGGCGTGCTCATCGTCGCGCGCCCGGGCGTGGTGGCCTTCAACATCGGTGCGGGCGTGATGCTGGTCGGCGCCATCGGCTTTGCAGGATCCATGCTTGGCACCAAGCTGCTGGCGCCGACCGAAAAGCCGATCACGATCGTCTTCTACATGGGTGCGCTGCAGATCCCGGTGACGGTCGCCCTCGCCTATCGCTATCTCGAGGTCGAGCAGCCGATCATCTACGCCTATTTGACCGCCATCACGCTGGCGGGCATGGGCGCGCATTACTGCATCGCCCGATCGCTCAAGCTGTCCGACGCCGTCATGGTGGCGCCGCTCGACTTTTTGCGTCTGCCCCTGATCGCGGTGGCGGGCGCGCTCATCTACGCCGAGCCGCTCGATCCCATGGTGCTGCTCGGCGGCGTCGTCATTCTCGCCGGCAACCTGTGGAGCCTCACCGCCGAGCATCGCCGGCAGAAGCGGTTGAAAGGCGGCGGCGTTGTCGTCGGGGCGGATCCGGCGACGCTCGCGCTGAGCGACGGCAGCGTGTGGACGACGCACGCGCTCATGCCGCGCGGCCGGCCGGACTTCGTGCTCGACACGAGCGGATTGCACTGTCCGCTGCCGATCCTGAAGGCCAAGAAGGCCTATCGCGATCTGCCGCGCGGCCACATGATGGAGGTCGTGGCGACCGATCCGCTCGCCGTCGACGACTTCAAGGACTTCTGCGTCGCGCACAAGGCGACACTGATGCTCTTCCGTCGCAATGGTGGCGTGTACCGGTTCTTGCTGAGACGGGACGCGTGAGAGAGAGCGAAGAGCGAGTAGCCTATTCGCTATTCGCTACCGACTACTCGCTGAAATGCGGCTCACCCAACGCCCGCGTCCGCCCGCGCACCAGCGCGATGACGTGTCCACCCTGGCGGACCTCGACATCCATCAGCGCATGCGGCTCGCGGCGCCAGATCTCCTTGGCTTCAGCCTCGAGACGCTGACCCGCCTTGGCGGGCGCGAGGAACCGGATCTCCGCATCCGCCGAGACGATGCGCTCGTTGCGGCAGCTCTGGGCGAAGCCGAAGGCCGCGTCGGCCAGCGTGAAAACGATGCCGCCGTGCATTGTGCCGATGACGTTCGTATGATCGGGCCGAACCATCATCGCCAGATGACAATGCCCCGGCTGCATGACGACGATCTCGGCGCCGAGCCATTGCAGCACCGGGCTCTTGGCGACGAGGCGGCGGCCCACTTCTTCCGACGGGATCTGCGCGCCGCCCTTGCTCACGACTTCTTCCCCTTGTCGGCGTTGCGCAGGCGCGCGACGAGGCTCGACGTGTCCCAACGGCCGCCGCCGATCGCCTGCACCTCGGAGTAGAACTGGTCGACCAGCGCCGTCATCGGCAAATGCGCGCGGTTGCGGCGGGCCTCCTCGAGGCAGATACCCAAGTCCTTCCGCATCCAGTCGACGGCGAAGCCGAAGGTGAACTTGTCCTCCATCATCGTCTTCCAGCGGTTCTCCATCTGCCAGGATCCCGCGGCGCCTTTCGAGATCGTCTCCATGACGGCCGGGATGTCGAGACCGGCCTTCTCGGCGAAGGCTAAGCCTTCCGAGAGCCCCTGCACGACGCCGGCGATGCAGATCTGGTTGACCATCTTGGCGAGCTGGCCCGAGCCCGCCGGACCGATCAGCTTAACCATGCGCGCATAGTGCGCGATGACCGGCTCGGCCTTGGCGAAGACTTGAGGTTCGCCGCCGACCATGACGGTGAGCATGCCGTTCTCGGCGCCCGCCTGGCCGCCCGACACCGGCGCATCGAGCACGCCGAAGCCCTTGGCGCGGCCGATCGCGTCGAGCTCGCGGGCGACGTTGGCGGAAGCCGTCGTGTTGTCGATGAAGACCGCACCCTTGCCGATCGTTTCGAACGCGCCGTCCTTGGCCGTCGTGACCGAGCGGAGATCGTCGTCGTTGCCGACGCAGCAGAAGACGAACTCGGCGCCCTTCGCGGCCTCGGCCGGGGTCGCGGCCACCTTGCCGCCGTGCTGGGCGACCCACTTGTCCGCTTTCTCGCGGCTGCGATTGTAGACGGTGAGCTCGTGCCCGCCCTTCGCGCGGATATGCCCCGCCATCGGATAGCCCATCACGCCCAGTCCGATCCACGCCACTTTCGCCATTTGGGCCTCCCTGCTGCTCGACTTGCGCTCCTGCTCTTAAAGCAGATCGGCGCCTTGGGAAATGGCGGGGGCGGGTCGCATGGCTGCTGGTTGAGCGAAGGGCGGCAACTGGACCACGACGGCTCACGGGTTAGCCGCTAAGGGTGACCGCATGGATATCCTGCCCATCGCCTATGCCGTTCTCGTCGTGCTCGGGGCCGCTGTCGTACGCGGCTACTCGGGCTTCGGCTTCTCGCTGCTGACGATCAGCGCGCTGTCGCTGATGTTCTCGCCCGTCGAGGTCATCGCCTCGATCTTTCTGCTCGAGATCGCGGCGAGCCTGCATCTCTTGCCCGGCATCTGGCGCGACGTTCAGTGGAGATCGGTCGGTTTGCTTCTGATCGGAACGGCCATCGCAACGCCGATCGGCGTATCGCTATTGAAGCAGGTTCCGGAAGCGCCGATGCGGGTGGCGCTCGCGGCCTTCGTGCTCGTCGCGGTGGCGCTGCTCTGGCGGGGCTTCGCCCTGAAGCGGGTTCCCTCGTCGCCGGCGACGCTGGCGACGGGCGCGCTCGGCGGGCTGTTCAACGGCGCGTTCGGCATCGGCGGTCCGCCGATCATCCTGTTCTATTTCTCCTCGCCCGCGGGCGACATCGCCGGGCGCGCCTCGCTGATCGCACTGTTCCTCGGCATGGATCTGATCGGGCTCGCGACGCAGACCTGGAACGGTCTCATCACCCTCGATCACGTCTGGCGGGCGGCCTTGTTCCTGCCGGTGCTGCTGATCGGCATCAGCCTCGGCGCCCGCAGCTTCAAGGGCAGCGACCCGGCCGTGTTCCGCCGCCGCGTGCTCATCTTGATCGCGGTCATCGCGCTGCTGATCGGGCTCCAAGGGGCGCGGAGCATGCTCGGTTTCTGAAAGACAATCCGGCGGCCATGCCGTAGCGTTGCCAAGCCCTTGCAACAGCTATGGTCGATCGCATGCGTCTGCTCGTCTTCCAGCACATCGACTGCGAGCATCCGGGCGCCTTTCGCGCGATGCTCGCCCGTGACGGCATCGCGTGGACGGCGGTGGAGCTCGATCGAGGTGAGCCCATTCCGGAACTTGCGGCCTACGACGCGCTCTGGGTCATGGGCGGTCCAATGGATGTCTGGGATGTCGAGGAGCATCCCTGGCTCGTCCCCGAGAAAGCGGCGATCCGGCGTTGGGTTCGCGATCTCGGCAAGCCCTTTCTCGGCTTCTGTCTCGGGCATCAGCTCTTGGCGGATGCGCTGGGTGGAACGTGCGGCCCGCAGAAGCCGCCCGAGATCGGGATTTGCGATGTCGAGCTGACTGACGAAGCGCGGGCTGATCCGCTGTTTGCTGGACTTCCCAAGCGTCAGAAGTGTCTGCAGTGGCACTCCGTCCGCGTAGCGCAACCGCCGGAGGGAGCCGCCGTGCTGGCGCGCTCGCCGCTCTGCTCGGTTCAAGCGATGCGCGTCGGGCCGCTGGCTTGGTCGATGCAATATCACGTCGAGGTCGAGCCCGACACGGTCGCCAACTGGGGTGTCGTACCGGCCTACCGCCAGGCCCTCGATCAGGCGCTTGGCCCGGAAGGCCTGCCGCAGATGATGCACGGCGCCGATCGCAACATGGCAGGCTTCGTCGCGAGTGCCGAGCGGCTCTACGCGAGCTTCAAGCGGATCGTGGCTGACGCCAGGTAGAGGCAAAGCTGCCAATCACGACGGTGCATAGAGGCCCGCCACCGCAGCGCGCTGACGGACGAGGGCGAGCACCGTATCGCATATCGGCGTCGCGGTTTGCGTGAGCCGGCCCATCTCGGCGACGGCGCCGAGCAGCGCATCGATCTCCATCGGCCGGCCGCGCTCCAAATCCTGCAGCATCGACGTCTTGTGCGCGCCGACCTCGGCCGCCCCCTCGATGCGCTTGTCGACGTCGATGGCGAATTTCACGCCGAGCTTCTCCGCGATCTCCTGCGCTTCGACCATCATCGCGCGGGCGACGCTGCGCGATCCGGATTCGGTCGCCAGCCGGTCGAGCGTCGCCGTGGTCAGCGCCGACAGTGGATTGAACGCGAGATTGCCCCAGAGCTTCATCCACAGCTCGTCGCGAATGCGTGGACGCACCGGCGACTTGAGGCCGCCCTTGATCATCAACTCGGAAAAGCGCGTCGCCCGCTCCGATCGCGACCCGTCGGGCTCGCCGAGCGTAAAGCGATTGGAATAGGTGTGCTCGATGACGCCGGGGCGGATGACGTCAGCGGCGGGATAGACGATGCAGCCGAGGCAGCACGACGGCGGCAGCTTCTGGGTCAGCACGCCGCCGGGATCGACGCTCTCGATGCGTGTGCCGTCGTAGGGGCCGCCGTGTTTGTAGAAATACCACCACGGCACACCGTTGACGGCGGTGACGAGGGTGGTCGAGGGGCCGATGAGCTTGGCGATCTCGGAAGCGGCGCCCGGGATCGAGTGCGCTTTCAACGTGATGACGACGTAATCCTGCGGGCCGGCCTCCTCGGGCGTCGCGGCGAGGCGCGGCCGGACGACCGTCTCTTTGCCGTCCGAGATCAGAGTCACACCGTTGTCGCGCATGGCCGCGAGATGGGGCCCGCGGGCCAGGAAGGTGACGTCGGCGCCGGCTTCCAAGAGCCGCACACCCATATACCCGCCGATCGCGCCCGCGCCGAAAATGCAGATGCGCATGGTCATCGCCTCAGAGGTGCATTGTATGATTTAGGCTTGCGACGGTTGCGGTGGCGAACTCATCGGCGTGCGTCAGAAATCGCGCAGACACCCCCTCCCCCCTTGAGGGGGAGGGCAGGGGTGGGGGGGCGAAAACAAATGACTCGGTGCTTGCGTCTATCCCCCCATCCCAAGCGCCTAAGGACTTACGTGCTGCGCACCTAAGTCCAAGGCGCTTGGCCTTCCCCCTCACGGGGGGAAGAAACAGCCCGCACTCTTCAGAGCATGGTGGCGCGGAATACTTCATGGCTTCAACCAAGCCCGAGCTTCTGCGCCAAGCCGATGCGTTGCAGCTTGCCGGTGGCGCCCTTGGGGATCTCGGCGAGAATGACGATCTTGCGGGGCACCTTGAAGTCGGCGAGCTTCTGCAGCGCGAATTCGCGAATCTCGCGCTCGGTCGCCTGCTGGCCCTCTTTGAGAACGACAGCCGCCGCCACCTCCTCGCCGAGCTTGTCGTGCGGCATGCCGAACGTCACGACCTGCGCCACCGCCGGGTGATCCATCAGCACCTCGTCGACCTCGAGCGGCGAGACCTTCTCGCCACCGCGATTGATAAGCTCCTTCAAACGGCCCGTGATACGCAGATAGCCTTCCTCGTCCATCACGCCCTGGTCGCCGGTGCGGAACCAGCCATTCGTGAAGCCCTTGGCGTTCGCCTCCGGATTGGCCTCGTAGCCCTTCGTGACGTTGGGGCCGCGGATGACGACCTCGCCGAGCTCGCCGTTCGCCAAGAGCGTTCCGTCCTCGCTCATGATGCGGACCTCGGGGCCCGCCGCGATGCCGACCGAGCCCGGCTTGCGGGCGCGCGGCGGCAGCGGGTTCGACGCCATCTGATGCGCCGCTTCCGTCATGCCGTAGCTCTCGATGACGGGGCAGCCGAACGTCTTCTCGAGCTCGAGCATGACCTGCGGCGGCAAGGAAGCCGAGGACGAGCGGATGAACTTGAGCTTCCGCCGCGCCAGGATGTCCTGATTGCGCTCGGCGCGCGACAAGATCGCCTGATGCATCGTCGGCACGGCCGTCACCCAGGTGGGAGCGACCTCGTCGAGCCAGGCGAAGAATTTGAGCGCGTTGAATCCCGGCGTGCAGACCGTCTCGCCGCCGGCCGCGACCGAGGACAGCACAGCCGCGATCAGTCCATGGATATGGAACAGCGGCATGATGTTGAGGCAGCGATCCTCGGCCGTCAGGCCAAGCGTCGCGCCGATGTGCCGGGCGGAGGCGGCGACGTTCGACTGCGCGAGCGGCACGATCTTCGGCCGCGAGGTGGTGCCTGACGTATGCAGCACGAGGGCGATGTCGTCGGGGCCGGGCTCCTCGACGGGGCGTGCCTTGGCACCTTGGGGCACCACGAGCTTGAACGCACCAGCGCCCTTTTCCGAATCCGGCACGATGTCGATGATCGCCGTGCCGAGCTTTTCAGCCACGCCGCGCGCCGGAGTGTCGAAGCCCTGCAGCGTCACGAGCGCCTTGGCCTTCAAGTCGCTCATGTAGAATTCGAACTCGTCGGCGCGGTAAGCCGGATTGAGTGGCGCCGTCGTCGCTGCCTGCGCGATGGTGACGAAGGCTGCAGCCATCTCCGGCCCATTCGGGAGCACGATCGCGACGCGGTCGCCGCGGCCGACGCCAGCCGAGGCGAGGCCCGAGCGGACGTCATGGGCAAGGGCGGTGAGGCCGCCGAAGGTCAGCGACTTCGCCCCCGGCGCGCCGAGCGCCGGACGGTTTTGATCCTTGCCGGCGAGCAGCTTTGCGATCGTATCGGCCGTCATGTGCGAATTCCTATTCCTTCACCGCCTCGCCCTCGACCTCGAATTTGAGATCGGGATGGGCGAGACCAGCCACCTGCACGAAGGTCGTTGCACACGAATGCCCCTCGAGCACGCGATCGCGCGTCGAGCGATAGAGCGGTATATCGGCGGGCACCGTCATGTAGATGATGATGCGTATGAGATCGGTCTTCTTGTAGCCACCGGCCGCGAGGATCGCGAACAGGTTCGCCCAGGCCTGATCCATCTGAGGCCCGAGCTCCTTGACGATCGCGCCGTCCTTGGTGACGCCGATCTGGCCCGAGATGACGATCCGCTCCGCGGCGGCCTTGTGAGTCACGGCTTGCGCGTAGTTGGAGGCAGGTTTCGTGACGGTATCGGGATTGAGCTGCTTGGGCATGGGGGTCTCCGAATGAGCAATCTCGGCGGCGGCGACCTTATGGGCCCGCCCCCGCTTTGTCGACTGGGCGCTAGGTCAGCCTAGCCATGCGCATCCTCCATCTGCCAGATCTTGAGCAGCTTCGGCAGCGCGACACTCCAATCCATCACTCCAGCAGCGGCCGCCCAGGCCTCGTAGTCGCGGGTCAGCCGGCCGGTCAGCGGATCGTTCTTGCCCATCAGATTGTTGAGCTCGGTGCGGTCCTGCTCCATGTCGTAGAGCTCCCACGGCTGCTTGAATTTCCGCACGAGCTTGAAACTGCCGATGCGGATGGCCGCATTGCCTTCGTGCTCCCAGTAGAGGGGGCGCTCGCGAGTCCAGTCGCGGCCGTCGATCAGCGGCATCAGGCTCTCGCCATCCAGCGCCTGGATGGCCGAGCCGCCGAGCTCGGTGGGATAGCCGACGCCGGCGGCGGCGAGGATGGTCGGCAGCAGGTCGACGACATGGCAGGGCGAATGCACGACGCGAGGCGCCTTGATGCGGCTGGGCCAATGCGCGATCAGCGGCGTCGAGATGCCGCCCTCGTGCACCCAATGCTTGAACAACCGGAAAGGCGCGTTCGAGACGTTGGCCCAGGGAAGATCATAGCTCATATAGGTGAGGGGCCCGCCCGGCCGGAGCGAGGGCCGGTTGCCCATCGCGATTTTGCGGCCGTCGTTGTGGATGTCTGGCATGAACTTGGCCCAACCGTCCTCGGCCATGAACTCGGCACAGCCGCCGTTGTCGGAGAGGAACAGGATGAGCGTGTTCTCGTACTGGCCGAGCCGCTTCAAAGTGGCGACGACCCGGCCGATCGACTGGTCCATGCGGTCGATCATGGCGGCATAGACCGCCATGCGGCTCGCCTCCCAATCCTTGACTTTCACATCGCCCCAGGCGGGCGCCTCTGCGTCGCGTGGCGAGATCGCCCAGTTGTGCTGCAGCACGCCGCGCGACAGCATCTCCTCGTGGCGGGCCGTGCGGATCTGATCCCAGCCTTTGGCGTAGACGCCGTCGTAGCGGGCGATGTCCTCCTCGTGGGCGTGCAGCGGCCAATGCGGCGCCGCATGCGCGAGATAGAGGAAGAAGGGTTGGGCGAGCGCCACGCTCTCCTCGATCATGGCGTTCGCCTTGTCGGTGATGGCGTCGGTGAAATAGAAATCGGTCGGCGAGACCTCGGCGCGGTGGTCGTCCTCCATGACGTAATGTGGCGAGAAGAAGTGCGTGACGCCGTCCATGATGCCATAGAAGCGGTCGAAACCGCGCTGGCGCGGTGTCGGCCGGTCGACATCGCCGACCCGCCAGGTGTCGACGAGGCGGGCCCAGAAATCGCCGCCCACATGCCACTTGCCCGACATCAGCGTCCGGTAGCCGCCGAGCCGCATCAGCTCTGCGATCGTCGCCGCGTCGTTGCGGAGATAACCCTGATAGGCGGGAGTCCCGAGATTGGCGCCCATGTGGCCGATGCCGGCCTTGTGCGGATAGAGGCCGGTCAGCAGCGAAGCCCGCGTCGGGCAGCAGCGCGCGCAATTGTACATCGACGAGAGCAGGAGGCCGTTGGTCGCGAGCGCATCGATGTGGGGCGTGCGGATCTCCGAGCCCATGATGCCGAGATCGGCGAAGCCCATGTCGTCGACGAGGACGAGGATGACGTTGGGACGAGGCGCTGGGATCATGGGATGCCGAATCTCCGTTGGACGCTTAAGGCAGCCTATCTGGCGCCCGGACAGGTGTCTTGTCCGGGGGATCTCTGCTCTTGCCCCGTGATCGCGTGGACCATGCACACTCGCCGCCACCCCATGCAGCGCTGACAGGGCAGAAATGCGCATTCGCCTTGAGGAATTGGAGGGCTGCGTCCGGCGTGGATTGCTTTCGGGGCCGGTCCGGGCCAACCTTCGGGGGCAATCCCGCACCGCGGAGCCCCCATGTCCGGCGAGGACCTTTGCTACCTGACGGCCACGGCGGCGCGCGAGCGCTTCGTTGCGCGGACGCTGTCGCCGGTCGAGCTCCTGGATGCGCTGATCGCGCGGTCCGAGGCCGTCGAGCCCAAGATCAACGCTTTCGGCGACCGCTACTTCGACGAGGCGCGGGCGCAAGCCAAGGCTGCCGAAGCGCGCTACATGGGCAGGGGCGCAGCACCCCGGCCGCTCGAGGGCATTCCGGTCGCGCTCAAGGATGTGGCACGACTCAAGGGCAAGCGCACGACGCAAGGCTCGCTCACGCTCAAGGATACCGTCGAGACGGTTTCGGACCCGATGGTCGAGCGGCTGCTCGACGCCGGCGCGATCATCCATGCCCGCACGAACGTGCCGGAGTTCTGTCTATCGGGTGTGTGCCGCTCGCGCCTGTACGGCACGACCCGCAACCCGCACAATCTCGACTATGGGCCTGGCGGCTCGTCGGGCGGCTCTGGGGCATCGCTCGCCGCCGGCACCTCGACGCTCGCGACCGGAACCGACATCGGCGGCTCGATCCGCATTCCAGCCGCCGTCTGCGGGCTCTATGGCTACAAGCCGCCGCACGGCCGCAATCCGGAAGCGTTTCCGGCCAATCTCGATCCGTTCAATCATTGCGGGCCGCTCGCCCGCTCGGTCGCCGATGCGGCCCTGTTCCAGAACATCGTCTCAGGCGCGCATCCGCGTGATCTCGACAGCCTGCGCGATCGCGTCGTCGTCGATCCAGGACTGAAAAGTCTCAAGGGCAAGCACATCGCCTATTCGTTCGACCTCGGCTACATGCAGGTCGATGCCGAGGTGCGGCGCAACATGCAGGCGATGCTCGACGGCCTGAAAGCGCAAGGCGCGCAGGTCGAGGAGGTCGACCTCGGCTGGACGGGCGATGTCGAGCGCTTAGGCCTTGCCTGGTGGAACAGCCTGCACTTCGGCCGTGTAACCGTCTGGCAGGCGGATAAGAACCCAGAGCTGCTCTGCGACTACACGCTTAAGTTCGCCGAATTCGTGCGCAAGACGACGCTCGACGACACTTGCCGCGCGCTCGAGATGGTCGACCGCATGTATCAGACCTTCGGGCCGATGATGGAGCGCTTCGATGCGTTCCTGTGCCCGATGGCGACGATCCCGGGCATCAAGGCCGAGCACGATCCCTACGATCCCGATTTCCGCATCAACGGCGTCAAGGTCGATGGCGAGTACGGCTGGGTCGCGAGCCATCAGTTCAACATGCTGAACAAGTGTCCGGCGATGTCGGCGCCCTCGGGCATCGCCGCGAACGGCATGCCGACCTCGGTACAGATTGTCGGCCGCACCTATGACGATCAGTCCGTCTTCACGATTGCCGCCGCCGCCGAGCAGGTTGCACCCTTCCGCCGTCCGAAGGGGCTGTGAGATGCAAGTCGTAGGTTGGGTCAGCGCGGGCATCGACGGGCGAGCCAAGCCGCGATCCCGATCCGCGCGTATCCCAACTGACCAGTCGCAGGCCCAATTTGGGTTGTGCGCAGAGCCCATTCGTCGACCAATCCGGCGGCGGGGCTGCGCTCATCCAACCGCCACACGGTCGCCGCTTGCGGCGGCGCATCGCTGACAGGAGCACACTCATGAACCAGCACGCATTCAAGACCCCGGCCATTCCGCCGGTCGGTGGAGGCGAGGAGATCTTCCGCGCCCGCTCGAGCCCGGTGCCGCTGCCGCTCATCGTGCGCGCGGAAGGGATCTATCAGTGGGACGAGGACGGCAACCGCTACATCGATCTCTCGTCCGGTCCGATCGTCTCCAACATCGGTCACGGTAACGCGTACGTCGCCGATGCGATGGCGAAACAAGCCAAGACGATGGACTTCGCCTATTCGCGCGTCGCCCGTCAGCAGCCGAATATCGATCTGGCCGACAAGATCGCCCGGCTTGCCGGTCCGGGTTTCGAGCGCGTGTTCCTGTCGTCGGGCGGCAGCGAGGCGAACGAGATCGCCATCAAGTTCCTGCGCACCTACGATCTGGCCTTCGGCACGGGCAAGCGCACCAAGGTCATCTCGCTGATGCCCTCCTATCACGGTGGAACGATGTTCACGCTCGCCATGTCGGGCGACGACGATCTCGTGCCCTATCTCGATGGCTTCCAGCCGCTGCAACACCGCGTGCCGGCGCCGCTCACCTACCGTGTGCCGCAGAACCACACGCCCGAGACCTACGCGCGCCATTGCGCCGACGCGCTCGACGCCAAGATCAACGAGCTTGGACCCGACACCGTGCTCGCCTTCATCATGGAGCCGGTCGGGGGACTGGCGACCGGCTGCAACGTGCCGCCCGCCGGCTATCACCGGCAAATCCGGCAAATCTGCTCCAAGCACAACATCGCCCTCATCTATGACGAGGTTCTCTGCGGCACCGGCCGCACGGGTAAGTTCCTCGCCGCGCACAACTGGCCGGATGCGCTGCCCGACATCATCGTCATGGCGAAGGGGCTCGGCTCCGGCTACACGCCGCTCGGCGCCACCCTCATGCCGGCGAAGTGGGCGGACCGCTTGGCCGAGCATACCGGCTTCAGCTTCTCGCACACCTATTGCGCGAACCCCGTCAGCTGCGCGACGGGCGTCGCCGTGCTCGAGGAGTACGAGCGGCAGAACGTCATCGCCAACACGGTCGAGCAGGGCGCCTATCTGCGCAAGGGCCTCGAGCTCATGATGAAGGACAGCCCCGTCATCGGCGATGTCCGCGGCATGGGACTTTGCATGGCGGTCGAGCTCGTCGCCGACAAGGCGACGAAGGCGCCGTTCCCGGTCAATTTCGCGCCGACCGACTACATGCGGATTGCCGGCTTGAAGAACGGCCTCATCATCTACGCCCGCCGCACCGCCAAGGGCCGCAACGGCGACTGGATCATCGTCGCGCCGCCGATGAACGTCACCCGCCGCGAATGCGACGAGTGCCTGACGCTCCTGCGCGCCACCTTCGCCGAGTTCGAGAAGGATGTGCGGGCGCGCGGATTGATCGCGTCATGACGTCATACGGCCGGGGCCGGTATATGTCCCCTCCCCCCTTGACGGGGAGGGTAGGGTGGGGGGTCGAAAGCAAATGACACTACGCCCGACTGGTACCCCCCATCCCAAGCGCCTAAGGACTTGGTCGCTGCCTGTCCAAGCCCAAGGCGCTTGGCCTTCCCCCTCAAGGGGGGAAGAGCCGCACAACAATTGCCACCTTGCACTCCATCACTACGTCGGCAGATAACCCGAAGAGTCCCATGTCCAAAGATCCTCGCTACCAGCCCGTCGATGCTTCCGTGACACCCCGCTTCTCGGGCGTCGCGACCTTCATGCGCACGCAGCGCCACGACATCACGCCCGAGCTCGACATCGCCCTCGTCGGCGTGCCGTTCGATCTGGGCGTCAACTATCGCGCCGGGGCCCGCCATGCGCCGGCCTCCGTGCGCGAGGCGTCGCGGCTCATCCGCGCCATCCATCCGATCAGCGGTATCGCGCCCTACGAGCTCTGCAACGTCGCCGATGTGGGCGATGCGCCGGTCAATCCGATCGACTTCGATCGCTCGCTGAAAATGATCGAGGGCTTCTTCTGGAAAATTCATGCGGTCGGCGCCGCCCCCATCACGATCGGCGGCGATCACACCGTGCCGCTGCCGATCCTGCGCGCCATCGCCAAGGACAAGCCGGTCGGCATCCTGCAGATCGACAGTCATGCCGATACGCTCGATACGCTCGCCGAGACGAAGGTCAATCACGCGACCACCTTCCGCCGCGCCGTCGAGGAGGGATTGATCGATCCCAAGCGCGTCGTGCAACTCGGATTGCGCGGCAGCCGCTTCTCGCCGACCGACATCAAATGGGGCCAGGACCAGGGCTTCACCTGCATCACCTTCGACGAGTATGAGGAGATGGGCCGCAAGGCCGCCATCGAGGTGATCGATCGCGTGCTCGGCAAAGGCCCGTCCTACGTCACGATCGATATCGACGGCCTCGACCCGGCTTGGGCGATCGGCACCGGCGTGCCGGAGATTGGCGGCCTGACGCCGCGCGATTGCCAGGTGATCCTCCGCTCGCTGCAGGGCAAGCATCTCGTCGGCGGCGACATCTGCGAGGTGGCGCCCTGCTTCGATCCCTCCGGCATCACGTCGGTGACCGCCGCCAATCTCATGTGGGAAATGCTCTGCGTCGTGGCCGACAGCCACGCCAAGCGCAAGGCGAAGAAGCGCAAATAAGCTCAAAGGAAGGAGCCCGTGATGGCCCAGCCGAAATTGAAGCCGAATGCCGATCTTGCGAGCGCCGCGGCGGAAGCCGAGGCGCGCTACATCGCGAGCAATCCCAAGAGCAAGGCGCGCGCCGAGAAGGCCGCCGAGAGCATGCCGGGCGGCAACACCCGTACGGTGCTGCACTATGGTCCGTTCCCGTTGGCGCTCGCCTCCGGCGAAGGCTGCACCGTCACCGACATGGACGGGCACACCTATACGGACTTTCTCGGCGAATACACGGCGGGCCTTTACGGTCATTCCAACCCGAAGCTCAAGGCGGCGATCAAGGCCGCGCTCGACAAGGGCGTGACGCTCGGCGGTCCGAACGAGTACGAGGCGGAGCTGGCGAGCCTCATGTGCGCCCGCTTTCCGTCCATCGAGCTCATCCGCTTCTGCAACTCGGGCACCGAGTCGAACCTGTTCGCGATCTCGACGGCGCGCATGCACACCGGCCGCGACAAGGTTCTGGTGTTCAACGGCGCCTACCACGGCGGCGTCTTCTATTTCGGCAAGGTGAAGCCGCCGATCAACGCACCCTTCAACTGGGTGATCTCGACCTACAACGACACCGAGCAGACGCTCTCGCTCATCGAGAAGCACGCGAAGGACCTCGCCGCCGTCGTCATCGAGCCGATGATGGGTGGGGGTGGTGGCGTTGCGGCCGAGCCCGAGTTCCTGAAAACGCTGAGAGCGGCGACCGCGAAGCACGGCATCATCCTCATCTTCGACGAGGTGATGACGTCGCGGCTTTCGGACGGCGGCCTGCAGAAGAAGCACGGCGTCACGCCCGACATGACGGCGTTCGGCAAGTATCTGGGCGGCGGCATGACCTTCGGAGCGTTCGGCGGGCGGCGGGACATCATGGCCCGCTACGATCCTTATCGTGCGGATGCCGTCTCGCATGCCGGCACCTTCAACAACAACGTGCTGTCGATGGCGGCGGGCGTCGTCGGCTTGAAGGAGATCTACACGCCGGAAGCAGCCGTCGAGCTCAACAAGCGCGGCGATGATCTGCGCGCGCGTGTGAATGCGATCGCGACGAAGAAGGGCCTGCCGTTCCAGATCACGGGCCAAGGCTCGATCATGGCGGTGCACTTCAAGACCGGCCCGATCAAGAAGCCCGAGGACTGGTGGCCGTCCGACGATGCGGGAACGAAGCGTCTGGATCAGCTCTCCAAGCTCTTCCACCTGGACATGCTGGAGATGGGCCAGTACCTGGCCCGCCGTGGCTTCATCTCGCTGTCGCTGCCGTTGACGGACAAGCATTACGACTCGTTCGTGGCGGCGGTCGAGGAGTTCCTGTCCTCGCGCGGCAATGTGATGGGGTAGGCCTACCCCTCTGCAACCGGGAGAGGACCGCCACGTAGGTTGGGTTAGCTGTGGAGTTGCAAGAGGTTGTCCTGGGTCAGTCGGATTCGGCTGATGGGTGGTTTTTTGTCGAGGCTGGCATGTGGTCTGTGCCAGTTGTAGCGATGCAGCCATTCCGGCAGTGCGGCCTTGCGCTCGTCTGAGGTTTCGAAAGCGGTAGCGTAGGCCCATTCGCGCAGCGCGGTTTGGATGAAGCGCTCGGCTTTGCCGTTGGTTTGCGGCGTATAGGGCTTTGTCATGATGTGCCGGATGCCGAGTGCGCGGCAGGCATTGGCGAAGGCTCTCGACCGGTAGCACGAGCCGTTGTCGGTCATGACACGTTCGACGCGGATGCCGAGGCGCTCGAAATAGGCGACGGTTCTTTCGAGGCAGAGGACGGCGCTTTCCTTTCGCTCGTCGGGTAGCAGATCGATGCGTGCGATGCGCGAGTGATCGTCGATGGCGACGTGAGCGAACTCGTAGCCGGCGCCGTCGCTGCGCTTGTGACCGGTCTTGCGGCCGGTGATACGGAAGCCGGTTTCCAGAATTTACCGAGCTTTTTGATATCGATGTGAATGAGCTCGCCGGGCGTTTCGCGCTCGTAGCGAGGTCGGGGTTCAGTCGGCTCGATCGCGGCGAGCCGGCCGAGGCCGCGTGCTGCCATGAGACGAGAGACGGTCGCCAGCGACAGACCGAGCGCGGAGGCGATATGGCATTGCGTGTGGCGCTGCCGACGTAGGGTTTCGGCGGCCTGGCATATGGCGGCCGGGGTCCGGCGCGGCGACGAGTGGGGTCTGCTGGATCGGTCGCGGAGGCCGGTGACGCCCTGCTTGCGATAGCGATCCACCCACGTCCTGACGGTCTTGGCGGTGGTCATGAAGCGGCGCGCGGCCTGGGCTGGGGTCAATCCCTGCTCCACGACGGCGCGCACCATCTCCTCTCGACCTCGCGGCGTCAGGCGGGCATTCTTGTGGACGTCCATTCGGCTCTCCCCGGTGATCGCTGAAGTCTCGCAACCTCAGTCTCTCCGGACCGAACCGAATGGACAACCTCCTGTAACATCACAGTTAGCGCAAAGCGCGTAACCCAACAGGGACTTGCGAATGTGGCGTTGGGTTACGCGCGGATCGAGATTGTTCCTCTTACGAGCTTCCTTGCCCGCGCTAACCCAACCTACGTCCCGGGAACAGTCCTCACCCCCACGCGAGCGTCCGGGTCGGCGTGACGAGATAGTCGAGGCGGGCGTCGTAGGCGTCGCGCGGGACGGCCTCGACCTCCTGCTCGTCAAAGGCGAGGCCGATGGCGATGATCGGCTTTTTGGAGCGGAATGCTGCGAGCGAGCGGTCGTAGAACCCGCCGCCGTAGCCGACGCGGTAGCCGTCCTTGTCGAAGGCCGCCATCGGCACGATCAGGATGTCGGGCTCGATCTCCGGCGACGTCGCCAGCGGCTGCTCGATGCCATACGGACCTGATCCCATCACATCGCCCGGGCGCCATTGCCGGAACACGAGCGGCTTTCCCTTGCCGATGACGATCGGCAGCCCGATGCGGTAGCCGGCGTCATCGAGTGCGGTCAGTAGCGGCGCTGTGCCGATCTCGTCGCCGAACGAGCGGAAGGCGGTGATCGCGCCGATGGGAAAACGGGCGAGAAGCGCCATCATCCGCTCTGCCACGGCTTGCGCGCGCGGAGCGGCGACCGCCATATCGATCATAGCGCGCCGCGCGAGAACGGCCTTGCGGATGCCGGACTTGGCGGCAGAGAGCGCGGCGTCAGACATCTGGCCCCGACGATATCACTGAGGAGGAAGCGAGCAGCCCACGACGGCCGTTGGCCGGTCAGATCCCGCATGGTCCCTACAAAGTAGGGGGGCGCCGAGTGTCGGGGACCACGGTCCCAAACAGGGTCAGCTCCCATGCAGATCTTATAGGCCCCGGGGATCTCGTTGGCCTGACGTGCCGCGCAGAACTGCTCGGGGGCGAGTGTAGAGGAATTCGCCGCCGACGGAAACGCCTTTGGCCGGCGACGGTTTCGCAACGGCTAAATCGGCGGCTCAGACGTCGGTATCGGCCTTGGCTTTGAGGCGGGCCTGGGCGAGGCTCGTCACCTTCTCGACATTGGCGTCACGCGCCTCGAGCAGCTCGTCGGTGATGAGCAGCGCCGCCATGACCAGGAGCTTGTCGTGGCCGATGGCCCCGTGCTCGCCGCTCAACCGCTCGATCTTGCCGGCCAAGTGCTCGCCCAAGACCCTCAGTCGCGATTCCTCGCCGTCCGCGCAGCCGATTCGATATCCGCGACCGTCGAGCGTCAGGCTGACCACGCCCATGGGCAAGCCCCCTCTGGTTGCCGCCGCGCGCCGCCAACACTGTTTCAACGAATCAGGCGGAGTGGCCGAGAATTTTATGAATGGTGTCGATCGCCGCATCAAGCCGTTGTCCGACTTTGCGGTGCAACTCTTCAAGATCTCGAATCCGGCGATGCGCCGCCTCGAGCTCGATCGTCAGCGTTTCGGGGCTCGTCCGCGTGATGGTGACCTTCGGCCGTGAGGTTTTCGCAGTCTTCGGCTTCGCTGCGGCCTGGCGGCGGGTGGGGGCGGGGCTCGCGTTCCGTTTAGCCATGTCAACTCACTCCAACTCAGCACGCCCGCACATGCCCATTGGGCGGACCATAATGCAGGCGATGCGTGCTGCCTATGCCAAAACCGTGTAGCGGGGCTGCCGGCCGCTATCGCGTCAATGCGCCCGCTGACCAACCCAGGCCTCCCCATTGACAGGCCGAGCGCGCTGATCGCACTTTGCCGCCATCACCCGCCGGCGCTAAAGCCCCTTGCCGGTCAATGCCATTCACGAAAGAGGCTCTCATGTCCGTCAAGGTTGCCATCAGTGGTTTCGGTCGCATCGGACGCAACATCCTGCGCGCGGTCGCCGAAGCCAAACGCACTGATCTGGAAGTCGTCGCCATCAACGATCTCGCGTCCGCCAAGGACAACGCCCACCTCTTCAAGTACGACAGCGTCCACGGCGTCTATCACGGCACCGTGAAGGTCGACGGCGACAAGATGGATATCGGTTTCGGAAAGCCGATCAAGGTGTTGGCCGAAAGGGACCCGAAGAAGCTGCCGTGGGGCGAGCTCGGCGTCGACATCGTCATGGAGTGCACGGGCATCTTCACCTCCAAGGCCACCGCAGGCGTGCATCTGGACGCGGGCGCCAAGCGCGTGCTCGTCTCGGCGCCCGCCGACGGCGCCGACATCACGGTCGTCTACGGCGTCAACCACGGCAAGCTGGCGAAAGAGCATCGGGTCGTCTCGAACGCCTCCTGCACGACGAACTGCCTCGCCCCCGTCGCCAAGGTGCTGAACGACCTGTGCGGCATCCAGTCGGGCTACATGACGACGATCCACGCCTACACCAACGACCAGAAGATCCTCGACCAGGTCCATAAGGATCCCCGCCGCGCGCGTGCAGCCGGCATGTCCATGATCCCGACCTCGACGGGCGCCGCCAAGGCCGTCGGCCTCGTGCTGCCCGAGCTCAAGGGCAAGCTCGATGGCACGGCGATGCGGGTGCCGACGCCCAACGTCTCGGTTGTCGACCTGAAGTTCATCCCGAACCGCGAGACGACGGTCGAGGAGATCAACAAGGCGGTGAAGCGCGCCGCCTCCCAGGAGCTCAAGGGCATCCTGTCGGCGGTCGAGGAGGAGCTGGTCTCGATCGACTTCAACCACAACCCGCACTCCTCGAATTTCGACCTGACGCAAACCCAAATCGTCGACGGCCGGCTCGTGCGCGTGCTGTCCTGGTACGACAACGAGTGGGGCTTCTCGAACCGGATGTGCGACACGGCGGTGGCGATGGGCAAACTCGGCTGAGCGTGGCCGGTTTCTGAGTTGAGGACGCAAAAAGGGAACAAGTCTCGCGCCGAGTGCGGGACGATGACGAGAAAAGAGAGGAAGCGATGACGAAGACGCTCGAGGACATCGCGCGGGCGATGGTTGCGCCGGGCAAGGGCATTCTGGCCGCGGACGAGAGCTCCGGCACGATCCAGAAGCGGTTCGATGCGATCGGCGTGACCAACACCGAGGACAATCGCCGCGACTATCGCGAGCTGTTGTTCCGCTCGACCGACGCCATGAAGAACCACATCTCGGGAGTCATTCTGTTCGATGAGACGATCAAGCAGAAGGCGAAGGACGGCACGCCGCTGGTCGACATCATCAAGGCCGCGGGCGCGGTGCCGGGCATCAAGGTCGACGAGGGCGCCAAGGATCTTTCGGGCTTTGCCGGCGAGAAGGTGACGGAAGGTCTCGACAAGCTGCGCGAGCGGCTGAAGGCGTACCACGCGCTCGGCGCCCGTTTCGCGAAGTGGCGCGCGGTCATCGACATCGGCCGCGCCGGCAATGTGACCGTGCCCTCGATGTATTGCATCAAGGCGAACACGCACGCGCTCGCCCGCTATGCCGCGCTCTGCCAGGAGACGGGCATCGTGCCGATCGTCGAGCCTGAGGTGCTGATGGACGGCGACCACGGTATCGATCGCTGCGCGTCGGTGACCGAGATCACGCTGGCCCAGCTCTATCACGACCTCGCCGAGGCGAGCGTGAAGCTCGAGGGCACGGTGCTGAAGCCGAACATGATCATCGCCGGCAAGCTCTGCAAAACGCAGGCTGGCGTGCAGGAGGTTGCGGAAAAGACCGTGCGGGTGCTGCGCCGTACCGTCCCGCCGGCGGTGCCTGGCATCGCCTTCCTGTCGGGCGGTCAGTCGGACGAGGACGCGACCGCGCATCTCTCCGCTATGAACGCGATCGGCGGGTTGCCCTGGGCGCTGACCTTCTCCTACGGCCGCGCGCTGCAAGCTGCCCCGCAGAAAGCCTGGAGCGGCAAGGCCGAGAACACGGCGGCAGCCCAACGTGCCTTCTCGCACCGCGCCAAGATGAACGCGCTGGCGGCGGTCGGCAAATGGGAGAAGGCGCTGGAGAAGGCGGCTTAGGTTACTCCCGCCGACCGCGCTCTCACGGATCGAAAGCCGCTAACGGCCTGCCGTCGGCGGCTTTTGCTTTGCTCAAGTCACCGTGATGTCGGCCAACGCGAGCGAGGCGACGCCGGTCAGCGTGCAAATCAGAACGGCGGCATTCCCGCCGGTTCCGTCGTCGTCCCACCAGAGCTCGCCATTCGCGTGCATGAGGAATTGCCCGTTGGCCTGATCGGGTGCATTGCCGTTGACGAGTTGGCCGGCACTCAAGGCTTGACCGTTGAGGTACCCGTTGCCGACCAGGCCACCGCCAAACAGGTCGTCGAGCACGTTGATATGATCCGTCGTCGATACGAAGTCGGTGATCGTATCGCCTGTCTCCGCCGCGAGCGGCGAGGCGAACCAGAAGTAGTCGGCACCGTCGCCGCCGGTCAGCGTGTCGGCGTCTTCATTCCCGAAGAGAAAATCGGTATCGCCGCCACCGTTCAACGTATCCGTCCCAGCTCCACCCGCGAGCTGATCGCTTCCCGCGCCACCGGTCAATGTATCGCCGCCACTCAGCCCGAGCATATTGGTGCCAGAGTCGTTGGCGGTCAGATGGTCGGAGAAGTTGCTGCCTTCGATGTTCTCGATGGAGATGAGCGTATCCATTCCCAAGCCGGCGGATCCGAGGTCCACGACGCCGCTTCCGCCCGTTGGCAAAGCGAAGGTCACGCCGCCCATGTTGTTCAGGAACGAGACGTAGTCCTGGCCAAGTCCGCCGTTCAGCGTATCGTCGCCAGCGCCGCCTTCGAGATAGTCTGAGCCATTCATGCCGAGCAGAACGTTGTTGCTACTGTTGCCGGCGAGACGATCAGACGACAATTCCAGATCGCGGCCTTGCAATCCCTCGATGCTCGAAAAGGACAGAACGCCCAGGCCAAAGGCGGTGAGGTCCGCTCCGCTGCCGCTCCCCGAGTCAGGAAGAATGAACGCCAGGGTGCCGGGTCCTGCGGTGCCCTTGATCAGCGAGAGGATGTCGGAGCCCTCGCCGCCGTTCAACACATCGGTGCCTGTCGAGGCGACCAGCGTATCGTTGCCTTGCCCGCCGTTGAGCGTGTCGTTGCCCGAACCGCCATCGAGCGTGTTGGCGCCCGCGTTGCCGGTGATGACGTTGTCGTCCGAGTTCCCCGTGCCGTCGATGGCAGCCGCCCCCGTCAGCAGGAGGTTCTCAAGCCCCGCTCCGAGCACCCATGTGACGCTCGCTTTGACGAGATCGATGCCGCCGGTGTCGGTCGTAACATCGGCGGCGCTGTTGACGACGAAGGTGTCGTTGCCCAGGCCGCCCTTCATCTTGTCGTTGCCGAGGCCACCGTCCAAGGTGTCATTGCCGGCGCCGCCGTCCATACGGTCGATGCCGCCCCCGCCGAAGAGCTTGTCGTTGCCGGCACCGCCGCCCAGCAGGTCGTTTCCCGCACCGCCCTTCAGCGTGTCGTTGCCGCCGTTGCCGTACAGCCCGTCGTTGCCGGCGAGGCCGAGCAGTGTGTTGCTCGCACTGCCGTCGCGCAGGATATCCCGTCTGCTCGTTCCACGAATGGTCGCCATGGTGCCGCCCCTCAGCAAATGGCCTGCGGACATGGCATCCGCGAGCACAATCGAAGTCAGCATGTAGCTTCGTCAGTAGAGATCGCATCGTCAACTCAAACTGTCGAGATGACGAGGGAGAGGCCGCATCGTCACAGGTGCGGCCTCTTCGATTCTGCCGATGCCGCTCAGAGCCGGAAGTCTGAGGCCGTGAGCTTGTTCGGTAGCGACGCTCTCGTCGGATTATCGAGGCGAGCTCGCAGCTCATCCCTCGGAGCCGCGGCGGACGCCACCGGCCGGCTCTCGTGCGCCGTGCCGCTTCGGCCTCAGATGATGTCGAAATCGCCGAAGCTGAGTGTGGTCGGGGACGTGCCCGGGGGTTGGAGCGAGGCGATGAGAAGCGGAGTCGCTCCGCCGGCGCCGTCAGCGTCATAGTAGAGATCGCCGACCATCTGCAACGAGGGTGTCACATAGCGATTGTAGAGGAGGACGGGCGTGCCCGTGGCGCCCATCGTGTTGTCCGGCGCGAAGTTGCTCAGGTTGAACAGGTTCTGCCCGCCCCCGGATAGGACGATGCTGGTGATGCCGAAATTCCCGCCGTTGATCGTGAGCTGATCGCCATCGCCCTGGCTGTAGTCCAGGATCGCCTCGGCGTTGCCGCTGTAGGAGCTCAGGAAGAACTTGTCGGCGCCGCCACCGCCGGTCAGCGTGTCGTTGCCGCCGGCACCGATCAGCATGTTGGCGGCCCCGTTGCCGACGATGACGTCGCCCGACAGCTGTGAGCCGATCACGCTCTGGAAGTTCGCGATCATGTCGCCCTGCGCATGGCCGCCCGAGACGTCGCCCGTTGCGAGATTGACCGAGACGGCGGCGTTGGAGAGGATGTAAGAGAGGATATTGACGCCGCCGCCGCCGTCCAGCACGTCGCCGCCGGCGCCGCCCTCGATCATGTCGTCGCCGCCGAAGCCGCGAATGACGTTGGCGCTGCTGTTGCCGCGCAAGGTATCGTTGCCGACGTTCGAGCCATCGATGCTCTCGATGCTCGAATAGGTGTCGGTGCCGAGGCCGGAGGCGGTCAGATTCGCGGTGCCACCACCGCTGTTGTCGAGCGTGAAGATCACATCGATCGCGCTCGTGTAGAACGAGATCGTGTCGTTGCCCGCGCCGCCGGCGATCGTATCGTCGCCGCCGCCGCCCTCCATGTAGTCGTTGCCCGCCCCGCCCGAGATCACGTTGCTGGCGCTGTTGCCGATCAGGTAGTCGGTCGACAGGGCCAGATCCCGTCCGGTGATGTTCTCGATGCTCGTGTAGGAGAACGTGCCGAGCCCGAAGGCGCTGCCGTCGATCCCAGAGGCCGCCCCCGTGCCATCCAGCTGGAAGGTGAAATCGCCGGAGCCGGCCGTCGCAAAGACGAAGGAGATCGTGTCCTGGCCGTCGTCGCCGGCGAGGGTATCGGTGCCGGTGCTGACCACGAGCACGTCGTCACCGAGGCCGCCGGCGAGCGTGTCGTTGCCGGCGCCGCCATTCAGCGTGTTGGCGGCGGCGTTGCCGATGATGACGTTGTTGAGACTGTTGCCGGTCCCGCTGACACCGGCGGTGCCGGTCAGTGTCAGGTTCTCGACATTGGCGCGGAGCGTGAACGAAATATTGGATTTGACGGTATCCGTGCCTTGCCCGGCGAGCTCGACGACCCGATCGAGAGCATGATCGACGACGTAGGTGTCGTTGCCGCGCCCACCCTTCATGACGTCGGCGCCCTTGCCGCCGTCGAGCGTGTCGTTGCCAGATCTTCCCACCAGCGTGTCGTTGCCGCCAAGCCCGAGCAACCGGTCGGTGGCCGAGGTGCCGATGAGAAGGTTCTTCTTTGCATTCCCGCGGATAGTGGCCATGGCGATCCTGATCCTAGTTCCTCATGCGATACCGGGCGTCACTGGCGTGGGGGATGGACCGTTGCTCCCACCCCCGCGCCAATGACCATGGCTCAGAAGATGAAGTAGTCGTCGCCGCTGATCAGGCCGGTGACGCCGGTGACGACGACCGATTGCGTGATCGTGAAGGCGGTGAGGTCGAAATAGGTGAACACCGTGTTGGCGCCGCTCACGGTATGGCTCCAGAAGCCGGCGCTGCCGTTCTGGAGGTAGATCTCGTCGTCTTCGGCATGGCTGAAATCGGTGATGGTGTCATTGCCCGTGAAGCTGCCGATCCCGTTGTTGCCGAGCATCGAGAAGTTGTCGGCGCCGCTGCCACCGACGAGGCCGTCGTCGCCCGTGCCGCCGAACAGCGTATCGTCGCCCGCGCCGCCTGTCAGGAAGTCCACGCCACCGGCGCCGTCGAGCGTGTCGTCGCCGTTCTCACCCGATATCTCGTTATCGCTGCTGTTGCCGATCAGCGTATCGCCGGTCGTCGTGTTGTTGCTGCCGACGAGATCCTCGAAGTTCGCGATCACGTCGCCCTGGGCATCGCCACCCGAAGCCGTGTTGGCACTGATGTCCACAGTCACGCCGGCGGCCGAGCTGAAGTAGCTGAGCGTATCGATCTGTCCACCGCCGTCGAGCGTGTCGGCGCCCGTCCCGCCTTCGATCAGGTCGCCGCCGTTGCCGCCGTTGATCGTGTCCGCGCCGTCACCGCCTTTGAGCGTGTCGAAGCCGTTGAAGCCATTGATGACGTTGTTGCCCGTGTTGCCCGTCAAGACGTCGCCCGCGGCATCGTTGCTGCCGTCGATGTTCTCGATGCTCGTGTAGGTGTCGGTGCCGAGCCCGTAGGCCGAGAGGTTGGCGACGCCGCTGCCACCGGCGGCGAGTGTGAAGGTGACGCTCGCCGCGTTGCTGAAGAACGAGATGGCGTCGTTGCCGGAGCCGCCGTCGATCGTGTCGTCGCCGCCGGCGCCTTCCAGGAAGTCGTTGCCTCCCCGGCCATCCAGGTGATTGTTGGCGCTGTTGCCGGTGATGAGGTCGGAGGCGGCGACGTCGCGGCCGCGAACGCCCTCGATACCTGAGTAGTCGAAGGTGCCGAGGCCGACCCCGGAGGCATTGACGCCTGTCGCCGCACCCGTGGCGCTCAGCGTGAAGTACATGCTGGAGACGCCACCGGCGTTCTCGAACGAGATCATGTCGCCGGTGCCGGCGCCCCCAGCCAGAGTGTCGGTGCCCGTGCTGATGACGAGAATGTCGTCGTCGTCGCCGCCGTCGATCGTGTCGTTGTCCGCGCCGCCGTCGATGTAGTCGTTGCCGCCTTCTCCGGACAGCGTGTCGTTGCCGCCGCCGCTGATGCCGCCGCCGGTGATGATGTCGGCTCCGGCGCCGCCGAGGATGATGTCACCGCCAGCCATCGTGCCGCTGAGGTTGTCGGCGCCGCTGGTGCCGATCAGGCGCTCGATGCTGTCGTAAGTGTCGTTGGCGGCGTCGCCGGTATTGACGGAGGTATCGGCGAGATCGATCGTGATGCCGGGCGCGGAGGTCGCATAGCTCGCCGTGTCGGTGCCGAGGCCGCCGACGAGCGCATCGCCGCCGGCGCCGCCGATCAGCACGTCGTCGCCGTCGCCGCCGTTGAGCGTGTCGATGCCATCGCCGCCGTCGAGCGTGTTGGCCGCGGCATTGCCGGTGATCGTGTTGTCGCCGCTGTTGCCGGTGCCGTTGATGGTGCCAACGCCCGTCAGCAACAAGCTCTCCAGGCCGAGGCCGAGCGTGTGGGTGACGCTCGATTTCACGAGATCGATGCCGCCCGTATCCGTGATCACGTCGGCGGCGCTGTTGACGACGAAGGTGTCGTTGCCTAGGCCACCCTTCATGATGTCGTTGCCGGTGCCGCCGTCCAGCGTGTCGTTGCCTGCGCCTCCGTCCAGCCGGTCGTTGCCGGCCTCGCCGAAGAGCTTGTCGTTACCCTTGCCGCCGGAGAGCTTGTCGTTGCCCTTGCCGCCCTTCAGCGTGTCGTTGCCGCCGTTGCCGTAGAGATCGTCGTTGCCGCCGAGACCGAGCAGCGTGTTGCTCGCGCTCTTGTCTCGCAGGATGTCCCGTTTGCTCGTGCCGCGGATCGTTGCCAAGTGACCATCCTCCCTGATGCCGATGCCATCGTTCGAGCATTGCTAGGAGGGTCTAGAGATCCGCACATCATCAAAATTGATGAGGCCGGACGATCTGGCGGAGTATCGGCATGCGCCACCGGGAGGTCGTGTCCGTGCGCATTTCCCTTGGTTGATCAAGTGCCTGTGCACAAACGGCGGCGCGATGGCGCAGCTTTGGGGCACGACGGGTCGAAGTCTCTTTTCCGCCGGAATCCAGCCAACTATGCTGGCCCGAACCCTCGCACCACAGGCGCTCATGACCTTGGCCTCGACAGATTGCCGGCTCATCATCGTTCTGGAGACCGACGCCCACGGCGCCGGGCTCGAGCGCTTGGAAGCCATGCTGGCGGCTGGAGGCACCGCGATCGCCTGCGTGCTCTTGACGCCGCTGCCGGGTGTGACGCTCGGGACCGGCGAGCTCGGCTCCGCGATCCGGCGAATCCAGGCGCGCGATGTGGCGGTGCTCCTGCAAGCCGACGTGGAGCTGGCCCGTGCGCTGGGGGCCGACGGGGTGCATCTGACAGCCGGCAGCGACGAGGACGAGGCGCGCAGCCGTTATGCGATCGCCCGGGCGGCGCTCGGCAGCGAGCGGACCGTCGGTGCGTCGGCCGGACTCTCGAAGCATATGGCCATGGTCTACGGCGAGATCGGCGCGGATTATGTCGCCTTCGAGGGGCGGCCGGTGAGGGGCAAGATGAAAGTCCTGGCGCGCTGGCGCAATGGTGGACCGAGCTGTTCGAGGTCCCCGGTGTCGCCATGGGCGTCGACAGTGCGGCCGAAGCGGATCGTCTGGCCGCCGCCGGCGTCGAGTTCATTGCCGTGGAGCTCTCGGGCGCGGCGCCGGAAGCAGACGCCGCGCATGTCGCCTTGATCGCGGAGGCGATCGCGACGGGGCAGCGCGGGCGATGAGAGGCCTCATCCATGCCGTTCTGATCATGATGGCCGGCACCTTGCCGATGCCGGCGCTCGCTGCCGGCACAGCGGCCCCGGCGGCTCAACCGGCCCCAGCCTCGACCGGCCCCAAGACGGGCCTCGCCGCGGATGCGGCCTTCGCCGCTTTCGACGACGGCAAATATCTGACGGCGCTCGACCTCGCCAAAAAGAAAGCGGCCGAGGGCGAGCCGTCGGCGCACACGCTGGTCGGCCGCATTCTGGCCGAAGGTCTCGGTGTCGACCGCAATCTCAAGGAGGCCGCCGCCTGGTATCGCAAGGGCGCCGAGCTCGGGGACACGAATGCGATGTTCGCGCTCGGCATGATGCATCTGGGGGGAGCCGGCGTCGAGAAGAGCGCTAAGACGGCCGCGGACTGGTTCGAGCAGGCCGCCGCCAAAGGGCATGCGCTCGCGGCCTATAATCTTGCCCTGATCTATGCCGCGGGCGACGGCCGCAAGACCGACATCAAGAGGGCGGCGGACTTGCTTCGTCAGGCGGCCGAGGCGGGCGAGGCCCCGGCCGAATACGACTACGGCGTGCTCTTCACGAAGGGCGAGGGCGTCGAGCCGGACGACGAGACGGCGGCGCATTGGATCGGGCTCGCGGCCGAGCAGGGCTATGTCGATGCGCAGGTCGATTTCGCGATCATGCTGTTCAAGGGCCGGGGCGTGGAGAAGGACGAGGCGCGCGGCGCCTGGTTCCTGCTCGCTGCCGCCGAGAAGGGCAATCCGGTGGCGCAGAACAGGCTCGCGCGGCTCTACGCGTTCGGCGTCGTGTTCGAAAAGCACCTGCCGACCGCCGCGCGCTGGCATCTGATCGCTCGCGCCGCCGGTGCGAGCGATCTCGAGCTCGACGTGCTGATCTCCAAGCTCACGCCCGAGGAGCGCAAGGAGGCCGAGGAGCAAGCGCAAGCTTGGCGCGATCGCGCGGCGGCGTTCTTCTGAGCGCGTACCTCACGGCCACTTCACGACCGGCGGCATCGAGGAGAGGATGCTGTCGACGTTACCGCCGGTTTTGAGGCCGAAGATCGTGCCGCGATCGTAGAGCAGGTTGAACTCGACATAGCGGCCGCGGCGGACGAGCTGCTCCTCACGGTCGGCGTCGGTCCAGGCGCGCGCGAAGTTCGCCCGTACGAGCCTCGGATAGACGTCGAGGAAGGCGCGGCCGACGTCCTTCGTGAAGGCGAGATCGGCGTCCCAGTCGCCGGAGTCGAGATAATCGTAGAAGATGCCGCCGATGCCGCGCATCTCGCCCCGATGCTTCAGGAAGAAGTACTCGTCGCACCATTCCTTGTAGCGCTTGTAGTCGGCGACTTTGTGTGGCGTGCACGCGGACTGCATGGCGGCGTGGAAGGCCCGCGTGTCGGGATCGTCCTGCGTGCGGCGCCGGTCGAGCACCGGCGTCAGATCGGCGCCGCCGCCGAACCACGCTTTCGACGTGACGACAAATCTCGTGTTCATGTGCACGGCCGGCACGTTCGGGTTCTGCAGATGCGCGATGAGAGAGATGCCGGAGGCCCAGAAGCGCGGATCGGCATCGGCGCCGGGGATCTGCTTGGCGAACTCGGGCGCGAAGGTTCCATGCACCGTCGAGGTATGCACGCCGACCTTCTCGAAAACGCGGCCCGTCATCAGGCTCATCGTGCCGCCGCCGCCCTCGCCGCCGGCATGATCGGTCCGCGTCCAGGGCGTGCGTTTGAACCGGCTCGCAGGCCGGTCGCTCATCGGCGCCCCGGCCGGCAGATCGTCCTCGAGTTGCTCGAAGGCCGCGCAGATGTCGTCGCGCAAGCGCTCGAACCAAGCGCGGGCTTCGGATTGACGGCGAGGGAGGAGGTCGGTCGGCATGGGGATGATGGCTCTGGGCTGCCTTGAGATATCCGTTCTATAGCATCGAGATCGCCGCCAATCACGTGCGCCGTATCAGTTCACAAACGTGTTCTTCACTCGTTTTGAATGCCGGAAATAGTTGATCCAGATAAGGGCGCTCCAGAACGACCGGATGGCGTCCTTGAGCGCATCTTTCTGCTCTGCGGCTGTGAACTCCAGAAGCGTGGAATGGCTCACGACCAGATAGGCGACACTGAACACAAGCGCGACGGCATAGTAGACGATAGCAAGCGTGGGTAGCGCCGCCGCCTTCCGCAGCATCTGGATCAGGCAGATAGTGCTCAGCACCCACAGCCCAAGGACGGGCAGCATCAGTCCGAGCCCGACGGCGAGCTCCTTGAAGGAGGCAGGGTCGGAAGTGAAGATCCGCACCCAATCCTCAAACGAAAGTTGAAGCAGTACGGAGAACGTGCTCGCATCGAGCCCACCGCCTTCGTCGCCGGCCTTCAGCTCACTTGCGACGCCGATGGCAAAAAGGACCGGGTAGGCGATCGGCAGGATGAGAAAGTGCAGAAAGGGCAGGATCAACCAGCCACCCAAGCCTTTGGGGCTCGGTCTGGCAGGCGAGATCCGATCCTTGGGGTCGATCGTGAGCTCTGCATTATCGGGCATAGAGATGGTCCCTATTGCCCGCACTGTATATCCTGCCTCGAGCTTGCGCTGCGGCGGCGAGGCAACAATTCAACATTGGCAACAGGTCGTTTTGCTTTGCCCGTTCGATCGCGACCTCCTATAAACTCATCGCAACCCCGACACTGAAGAGGAATCGGCCGCCCACAAGCGCCGTTCGCCCCCATGTTTGGCTGGTTTGAGAGACAGATCGATCCGTTCGAGCGGGGCAGCGAGACGCGGCCGCCGGAGCGGCTGCTGGCCTTCTATTGGCATTACCTGCAGCCGATCTGGCCCTACCTCGTGCTGATGCTCGTCGTCGGCTTCGTCGGCTCGATCATCGAGGTCTCGCTGTTCGCCTATATCGGCTCGCTCGTCGATCTCATGAAAAACGCCGATAGCCCGGCGAGCTTCTTCCGCGACCACGGCAGCCTGCTGCTCTGGATGGGCGCGGTCGCACTCGTCTTCCGGCCACTCGTCTTCGCGCTGTCCGACCTCATCAAGAACCAGCTGATCTCGCCGCCCTTCACGAACCGCGTCCGCTGGCAGACGCATCGCTGGGTGCTGCGCCAGAGCCTCGGCTATTTCCAGAACGACTTCGCCGGCCGGATCGCCAACAAGATTATGCAGACGGCGCCGGCCTTGCGCGAGTCGGTGACACAGGTGATCGAGGCGATCTGGTTCGTGCTCGTCTACACCTTCTCGGCGCTTTGGCTGTTCGCGGAAGCCGATACGAGGCTGACTGCGCCGCTCATCGCGTGGCTCGTGCTCTACATCGTCGCGCTCAGATACTTCGTGCCGCGTGTGAAGGACCGCGCCGTCGCCAACGCGGATGCGCGCTCGATGCTCACCGGCCGCATCGTCGACAGCTATACGAACGTGATGACCGTGAAGCTGTTCGCGCACGCCGATCGCGAGGATTCGTATGCGGCCGGCGCGATGCGCGAGCATCTCGATACCTTCCGCAGCCAGCTCAAGATCATCACGCTCATGAACGTGACGGTCTGGGCGCTGAACGGCGCGCTGATGGTCGCAACGGCGGGCCTCGCCCTATGGCTCTGGTCGCAAGGCGCGGTGACGATCGGCGCGGTGGCGCTGGCGAGCGGCCTCTCCATCCGCATCGTCAACATGTCCGGCTGGATCATGTGGGTGGTGACGGGCATCTTCGAGAATATCGGCGCCGTGCAAGAGGGCATGGAGACGATCGCCCGCGCCCACGATGTCGTCGATGCGCCGAACGCCAAGCCCCTCGAGGTCGAGCGCGGCGAGATCCGCTACGAGGGAATTCAATTCCACTACGGCAAGGGCAACGGCGTCATCGACCACCTGTCGCTGACGATCCGGCCGGGCGAGAAGGTCGGCCTCGTCGGACGGTCGGGGGCGGGAAAGTCGACACTCGTGAACCTGCTCCTGCGCTTCTATGACCTCGAAGGCGGCCGCATCCTGATCGACGGTCAGGACATCGCCCGCGTCACGCAAGACAGCCTGCGCGCCAACATCGGCATGGTGACGCAAGATACGTCCTTGCTGCACCGCTCCGTCATCGACAACATCCTCTACGGCAAGCCGGAGGCGAGCGCGGCCGAGGCGATCGCGGCCGCCCGCAAGGCTCAAGCCGACCATTTCGTGCCGGGGCTGCAGGACTTCAAAGGCCGGACGGGCTATCAAGCCCATGTCGGCGAGCGCGGCGTCAAGCTGTCGGGCGGCCAGCGCCAGCGCATCGCGATTGCCCGGGTGCTCCTCAAGAACGCGCCGATCCTCATCCTAGACGAGGCGACGAGCGCGCTCGACAGCGAGGTGGAGGCTGCCATCCAAGAGCAGCTCTACAACCTGATGGAAGGCAAGACCGTGATCGCCATCGCGCACCGTCTGTCTACCATCGCCACCATGGACCGGCTCGTCATCATGGACGACGGGGCGATCATCGAGCAGGGCACGCATCAGGCGCTGCTGCAGAGAGGCGGCGTCTACGCGGATCTCTGGACACGGCAGTCGGGTGGCTTCCTGGCGGAGGCGGCGGCGGAGTAGGGAGGGTGCACGGACGGGGACGGCTGTTTACCTCTCGTTTAGGCGCTCAACCTATAGTCGAGACGATCCGTTCACGCCTCGCCTCGTTGTGCGTCTTGCGCGTGGGCTTCCTGGTCCCTCAAACAGGTGCCTCATGACACGCACGTTCCGCCGCGCGCTCTGCGCGAGCGCCATTGCTTTGCTCTGGCTTTCCGCAAGCGGCGTGGCCGCGACAGCCGGCGATCTCGGCATCCGCGAGGAGGCCTTCGACGATCCCAACTACGACTTCAAGATCGATACGGAGCTGACGGCGGGCCGCTTGAGCGGTACGTCGCACGAGTTCGTGTATGCCCCCAACCTCGGTGGCCACAAGAACAGTGAGCTGATCTGGTCGATGGACGACGTCGTCATCATCGGCGGCAAGGTCGCGATCCGGCCATCGCATTGGTGGTCCGTGGAGATGGGAGGCTATATCAACGGCACCCACGAGGCGACCATCGACGATTACGATTGGTTAGATCTGAACACGAGTGATTGGACACACTGGTCCCATCATGAGGACACGAGCCTCGAGCGCGCTATGGGCGTCGACCTCTCCACCAAGCTCGCGCTGTGGCGAACGGATTTCTTCGACCTGCAGGGCATCGCTGGCTATCGCTGGGACAAGTTCGATTGGTCGGCCTATGGCGGTCGCTACGTCTATTCGTCGGCGACCGGCTTTCGCGACGATACCGGAATCTTCAAGCCGGGAGAGATCGTGGGATCCTACAAGCAGGAGTATAGCGCTCCTTACATCGGTCTCGGCGGCGAGCTCCGGCTCGGCGACTTCACCTTGAACGGCAATGTGACCGCCTCCTGGTGGGCGAGCATGCACAGCGTCGACGACCACTGGCTCCGCCATCTCGAATTCCAGAGCACCTACGACGGCGGCAACATGCTGCACTACGAGGTCGAGGGCCGATACCAGTTCACCGACAACATGGCTCTGAAGGCGGGATGGCAACACCAGGCGTACGACGAGATGAAGGGGTCGGTCCGGGCGTCGATCGCGCCAGGCGGACCGGGCGTGGACTACTGGGCGGGCGATTCCTCCGGCGCAGACAACTCTTCCGACATCATCTCGGCAGGCCTCGTCTACACCTTCCGCTAGTCCGCCTCACTCCGGCCAGCCATTCGTCTGACGCAGCGCCTCGCCGAGCACGATCGCCGTCGCGACCGCGACGTTGAGCGAGCGCATCCCGGGCGCCATCGGGATGCGTAGCCGAACATCGGCGCGATCGTGCACCTCGGCCGGCACGCCGGCGCTCTCGCGGCCGAGGAGCAGGATGTCCGAGGGCAGGAAACGGAAGGCGTGATGGGGGATCCCGGCCCGGGTCGTGAGCAGCACGATCCGGCCGGGGGTGCTTTCCGCCAGATAAGCCGCCCATGAGGTATGCTGCATCAGACGCGCCTGGGCCAGGTAATCCATGCCCGCCCGCGTCAGCGCCTTGGCGCTCAAATCGAAGCCCGCCGGGCCGATGATGTCGACCGGTACACCCATGCAGGCGGCCAGCCGCAAGATCGTCCCGGCGTTCTGCGGGATGTCCGGCTGGTAGAGGGCAATACGCATAAGCGGCAGCTCCACCGGCGGCGGACCCTATGCCGCAGCCCAGATGACCGGCATAAGCGGGGCGGCTTCTCTTGAGAATCCGCCGGAACGATGGCAAAAGGTCGCGCGGTTTCGGGGATGCGCAGGGGTGCGCGGTGGGGTCGTTGCTGACATATTAGCGGTCAGAGCCGTCCGGCTCGATCGAGTACGGCCCCACTCAGTTCCGTCGCGATCTCCAAACCCGCACCCAAGGCGGACCTGTGGTCGCGCCGCGGCGAAATCTTCCGAAGGAGGCAAGCCTTGGCTGCCGAAATTGCCGACGAAAGTGGTCATTCGAGACGCGACTTCCTGACGATCGCGGCCAGCGCCTTCGCGGCTGTTGGCGGCGCCGCGGCCCTCTGGCCCCTGATCGATCAAATGAACCCGGACGCTTCCGCGCTGGCGCTCGCCCAGGTCGAGTTCGATCTGGCCCCCGTCAAGGAAGGTCAGGCCGTCACCATCATGTGGCGCGGCAAGCCGATCTTCATCCGTCACCGGACGGCCGAGGAGATCGACGCGGCGAAGAAGACCCCGATCGAGGAGCTGCGCGATCCGAAGGCGCGCAACGCGGCGCTGCCCGAGGATACGCCGGCGACCGACGAGAACCGGACGAAGAAGGACGAGGAGCCCTGGCTCGTGCTGCTCGGCGTCTGCACGCATCTGGGCTGCGTCCCCAAGGGGCAGTCGATCGGCGACGCCAAGGGCGACTACGGCGGCTGGTTCTGCCCCTGCCACGGCTCGCACTACGACACCGCGGGCCGCATCCGAAAGGGCCCGGCGCCGCAAAATCTCGCGGTGCCGCCCTACGAGTTCACGTCCGACACGAAAATCAGGATCGGTTGAGGAACAGACCCATGTCGCATCAATCGTCCTACCATCCCCGGACCGGCATCGAGCGCTGGCTCGACGAGCGGTTGCCGATCGTTCGCGTCGGCTACGACTTTCTGACGTTCCCCACGCCCCGCAACCTCAACTACTTGTGGGCGTTCGGCGGCATCCTCACCTTCTGCCTGATGGTGCAGATCATCACCGGCATCGTGCTGGCGATGCACTATGTGCCGAACGAGACCATGGCCTTCGACTCGGTCGAGCACATCATGCGCGACGTGAACTGGGGCTGGCTCATCCGCTACACCCACGCGGTCGGCGCCTCGATGTTCTTCCTGGCGGTCTACGTCCACATCTTCCGCGGCCTCTACTACGGGTCCTACAAGGCCCCGCGCGAGGTGTTGTGGATCCTCGGCGTCCTCATCTTCCTCGTCATGATGGCGACGGCGTTCATGGGCTACGTGCTCCCCTGGGGGCAGATGAGCTTCTGGGGCGCGACCGTCATCACCAACCTGTTCTCCTCCCTCGACTCGATCATTCCGGGCCTCGGCACCGGCATCGTCGAGTGGATCTGGGGCGGCTACGCGGTCGGCAACGCGACGCTCAACCGCTTGTTCAGCTTGCACTATCTGCTGCCGTTTGTGATCCTTGGTCTCGTCGTGCTGCATCTGTGGACGCTGCACGTCGTGGGCTCCAACAATCCGACCGGCATCTCGGTCAAGCGCGACAGCGACGTCGTGCCCTTCACGCCCTACATCACGATGAAGGATGCGCTGGCGCTGTTCGTCTTCGCGATCCTGTTCGCCTGGTTCGTGTTCTACGCGCCGAACTATCTCGGCCATTCGGACAACTACATCGGCGCGAACCCGCTGCAGACGCCGGCCCACATCGTGCCGGAGTGGTACCTGCTGCCCTTCTACGCGATCCTGCGCGCCATTCCCTCCAAGCTCGGCGGCGTGCTGGCGATGTTCGGAGCCATCGCGGTGCTGTTCTTCCTGCCCTGGCTCGACCGGAGCCTGGTGCGCTCGGCGAAGTACCGTCCGATCTACAAGTGGTTCTTCTGGCTGTTCCTGTTCAGCTGCATCGCGCTCGGCTACCTCGGCGCCAAGCCGCCGGATGGCTGGTACGTGTTCTTCGCCCGCGTCTTCACGATCTACTACTTCGCCTACTTCCTGCTGATCATGCCGATCCTCGGCCTGATCGAGACGCCCAAGCCCATGCCCAACTCGATCACCGACTCGGTGCTCGGCCGTGGACAGGGCGGACATGCCGGCGTGCCTGCGGGCGCGGCGGCGGCCCCTGAGAAGCGCTAGGAGAACAGACCCATGGCAACGTCCAGCAGCGCTGGCTCTTCGCTCAAAGGCCTGATCTCCGCGCTCGTCGTCTTCGGCGTCATCCTCGGCTTCGGGTTGCTGTTCTTCGCACCCGAGGCGCCCGAACCGAAGACGGGCGCCGCCGCAGCCGCGGAGCCGCACGTGATCGAGCATCAACCGTGGACCTTCGCAGGCGTGCTCGGCCACTACGACAACGCTCAGCTGCAACGGGGCTATCAAGTGTACAAGGAGGTCTGCGCCTCGTGTCACTCGATGAAGCTCCTGAGCTACCGCAACCTCGCCGAGGCGGGCGGACCGGCCTTCACCGAGGGCCAGGTCAAGACGCTCGCCGCCGAGGCCGAGGTCGAGGAGCTGGGCGACGACGGTACCCCCGTCGCGCGTCCCGGCAAGCCGTCCGATCGCTTCAAGTCGCCGTTCCCGAATGACAATGCCGCGCGCTCCGCCAACGGCGGCGCGCTGCCCCCCGACCTGTCGGTGATGGCGAAGGCGCGCAACGTGCACGAGGAGATGCCCTGGTATCGCGAGCCTCTCAAGTACGTCCGCGATGTGACCACGGGCTATCAGGAGGGCGGTCCGGACTACATCTACGGCGTGCTGACCGGCTATCACGACGCGCCCGAGGGCTTCGTCGTGCAGGAAGGCCTCAACTACAACGTGGCCTTCCCCGGCAATCAGATCGCCATGCCGGCGCCCTTGTCGGACGGCCAGATCGAATACACGGACGGCGCACCCAAGACGCTCGACCAGTATTCGCGCGACGTCTCGGCATTCCTGATGTGGGCGTCGGAGCCCCACCTCGAGGCGCGCAAGCACCTGGGTCTTCGGGTGTTGATCTACCTCGTCATCACCGCATTCCTGTTCGGGCTCGCCAAGCGCGCGCTGTGGCGCGGCGTTCCGCACTGAGGCGATCGAACGCCGATCTGACACTGACAGCGGCCGGGCCCAAAGCTCGGCCGTTTCCGTTCCGCTCCCTGGCGGGCTTTGACGCCCGGCCGATCGCTCGCTAGCCTTTCGAGAAGGCGAAGCGAGGGGAGGGCGGACGTGGTCAAATCGGTGATCGGCATCATCGGCGGCTCGGGGCTGTATGATCTTCCCGGCCTCGAGAAGCGCGAGAAGCGCCGCATCGCCTCGCCATGGGGGGAGCCCTCCGACACGCTTTCGTTCGGCGATATCAAGGGACGTCCGGTGGTGTTCCTGCCCCGCCATGGCACCGGTCATCGCGTCTCGCCGACCGACATCAACTACCGGGCCAATATCGATTGCCTGAAGCGCGCCGGCGTCACCGATCTCGTCTCGATCTCGGCCTGCGGGTCGCTCAAGGAAGAGCTGCCGCCCGGACATTTCGTGATCGTCGATCAGTTCATCGACCGCACTTTCGCGCGGCCGAAGAGCTTCTTCGGCGAGGGCTGCGTCGCGCATGTCTCGATGGCCGATCCGGTCTCGCCCGGCCTCGCCGATCGCATCGAGGCGGCGGCCAAGGCCGAAAGCATCGCCTATACGCGCGGCGGAACCTACATGGTGATGGAAGGACCCCAGTTCTCGACGCGGGCCGAAAGCAATCTCTACCGCTCCTGGGGCTGCTCGGTCATCGGCATGACGAACATGCCGGAAGCCAAGCTCGCGCGGGAAGCCGAGATTTGCTACGCGACCATCGCCATGGTCACCGACTACGACTGCTGGCACGACGAGCATGCCGACGTGGATGTCGCGGCCGTCATCGCCGTGCTCAAGGACAATGCGCACCGCGCGCAGAGCCTGGTCGCCCGCCTCGTCGCCGATTTTCCGCTCGAGCATCCGCCGTGCCCGGCGGGTTCCGATCGCGCGCTCGAGGTCGCGATCATGACGCCGCCCGACAAGCGCGACCCGTCCGTGATCGCAAAGCTCGATGCGGTCGCCGGCCGGGTGCTCGGGGGCGGCTGATGCCGCCCCGTCCGGAAAGCATCAGCCGAAGGTGAAGCTCGTCGTCGTGACCGTTCCGTTACCGCTGAACACGCCGACCAACGTGAGCTCGGCGGCCTGGATCTCGGAAGTGCCGGCCTCGACGTAGTGCCAGACCGAGAAGCCGTTCAGGTCCGTGTCGTTGATGACGAGCACGGCGTCGCCGCTCCCTGAGATCGCGAACTCGGTGTTGAATGCCGCGGCGACCGACGAAGCGCTATTGAGCAGTGCATTCGTCACGCCTTCGCCACTGACACCGCTGAGATAGAGACCCTCCACGGAGGTGAGAATGGCACTCGTGCCGGTGCCCGCCGCGCTATTGCCGGTGGCCCAGGTGAACACGCCGTTGACCGACACGTCGTCGAAGTCGGTACGCAGCGCATCCGTGAAACGAACAACGTCGACCGTTCCCGTCGTATCGAAGTTCGTGACGGTGTCGCCGTACTCGGTCGAGGCTGCGTAGCGAATGACGTCGACGAGGTTGTCGTCGGCGGCGCCGGTGTTGATCGTGTCGGCGCCGTCGCCGCCCCAGATCGTATCGGCGCCGGCGCCGCCGTTGATCGTGTCGGCGCCGGAGCCACCCTTGATGACGTCGGCGTTGGCGCCGCCGGTCAGCACCATGGCGGTCGCGCCCGAGCCGGTGATCGTCCAGCCCGTGGTGCCGGTCGCCGAGGCGACGTTGATGCCGAAGCCCGCGGTGGCGATCGTCGCCGCCGTGCCGCTGTTGGCAGTCGCGGATGTCGCCGTCCAAGCTGCCGTCGCGGTCGCGTTGAGCGTGGCGCCCGCTGAGATCACCAATACATCGGCGCCGCCGTTGCCGAGGTCGGTCAGCGTGTCGGTGCCCGATCCGATGGTGAAGGTGTCGATGCCGGCGCCGCCAGTCAGGGTGTCGGCACCTGCGCCGCCGTTGATCGTGTCGGCGCCGCTGCCACCGGTGATGGTGTCGTTGTTGGTGCCGCCCGTCAGCGTCATGGCGGTGGCGCCGGAGCCGGTGATCGTCCAGCCCGTCGTGCCGGTCGCCGCCGCGACGTTGACGCCGAAGCCGGCCGTGGCGATGGTCGCGGCCGTGCCGTTGTTCACCGTCGACGCCGTGGCCGTCCAGGCAGCGGTTGCCGTCGCGTTGAGGGTGGCTCCAGCCGAGATGGTGACGATGTCGGCGCCACCATTGCCAAGGTCGGAGATCGTGTCGGTACCCGAGCCGATCGTAAAGGTGTCGATGCCGCTGCCGCCGGTCAACGCGTCATTGCCGATGCCGCCGTTGATCGTATCGGCGCCCGTGCCGCCGGTGATCGTGTCGGCGTTTGCGCCGCCGGTGAGCGTCATGGCGGTCGAGCCGGAACCGGTGATCGTCCAGCCGGTCGTGCCCGTCGCTGCGCTGACGTCGATGTTCTTGCCAGCGGTATTGATCGTTGCGGTGCCGGCGTTGACCGTCGACGACGTCGCCGTCCAAGCGGCGTTCGCCGTCGCCGTGACGCTCGCACCTGCGGAGACGACGAGGATGTCGGCGCCGCCCTGGCCGAGATCGGAGATCGTGTCCGTGCCCGAGTCGACGTAGAACGTATCGATGCCCGTGCCACCCGTCATCGCGTCGCTGCCGGCGCCGCCGACCAAGACATCCGCCACTGTGCTGCCGGTCATCGTGTCGTTGCCGCCGAAACCGTAGAGCGCGTTGGCGCCGCCGGCGACCGGAGCCGTGATGGTTTCACCGGCCGAGGTGCCGAGCACGAGGCCCATGACGCTCGCGGTCAGGCCTGCGGTATCCCTTACGCTGAGCGTGCCGGAGGTGAGCGTCGTCTGCTCCGCGACCGTCCGAGTCGTCACTGTGCCGTTGTTCACCGCGCCGGCGAAAATCGTGGCGAACGGCGTCGCAATGCTCAAGCTGTCGCCGGCGTCGCCATCGGTCGCCGTGAAGCTGATTTGCGTCGCGTTGGCCGAAGCGCCCGTGACGGACGCGGCCTCGTTCACGTTGTTGATGGTGATCGCGAAAGTCTGCGTCGCGAAGGTGCCGTCCGACGAGGTCGCTTTCACGGTGATGTTGGCGGTTGCGCCCACCGTTTCGCGGTCGATCGCGCCGAGCACGGTGACCACACCCGTCGTCGCATTGATCTGGAATAGGCCGCCAGCGCTGTCCGTCAGCGAATAGGTGATCGTGTTGTTCGTCGCATCGTCGTCGACCGAGCTCGCCGTGATGCCGACAGCGGTGCCCGCCGCCGCGTTCTCGTTCACGGCGTTCGCGGCTGCGTTCGAGTCGTCCGGAACATCAGGCGTGAACTCGTTGACGTCGCTGATTGCGATCGTGAAGGTCTGGCTCGAGAACGAGCCGTCGGAGGAGGTCGCCTTGACGGTAATGCTCGTGCTCGCGCCGAGTGTCTCGCGATCGATGCTACCCAGCACCGTCACGACACCGGTCACCGAATCGATCTGGAACAGGCCGCCGGCGTCGTTCGTCAGCGTGTAGGTGATGTCGTTGTTGGATGCGTCGGCGTCGGTGGCACGGGCGGTGACGCCGACCGTTGTGCCGACAGCCGCATTCTCGGCAACCGTATTCGTCGCGCTGTTGTTGTCCGTGACCGTGCCGACGTCGAACTCGTCCACGTCGCCGATGGTGATCGTGAAGGTCTGCGTCGAGATCGATCCGTCGGACGATGCTGCCTGGACGGTGATGGTCTTCGACGTGCCGGCCGTCTCGGCGTTGATCGCGGCAAGCGTCGTCACGACGCCGGTCGAGGCGTTGATCTGGAACAGGCCGCCGGCGTTGTCGGTCAACGAGTAGGTGACCAGGTTGTTCGTCAGATCGGCATCCGTCGCATGCGCCGTGATGCCGACGGCCGAGCCGATGACCGAGTTTTCGTTGACGAAGTTGGCGGTCGAATTGCTGTCGGTCGGGGTACTGACGTCGTAGCTGTCGGCGCCGGCGGACGGCCGCGCATAGGTTCCGTCCGCGAACTGGAACCACTCGACGTTGCCGCGCACGGTGTCGGTGCCGTCGGTCGCCGTGCCGCGCGTGTGCGTTACGAAGATGTCGGTGCCGACGAAGACGAGGTCGTAGTCGGCGAGATTGCCCGAGAAGACGGCCGTGTCCTGTCCGAGCCAGCCGCTCAGAACGTCGTTGCCGGCGCCGCCGATGAGGAAATCTGTGCCTTCGCCACCGTCGAGGGAGTCGTCGCCGTCGCCGCCGGAGACCGTGTCGTTGCCATCGCCGCCGAGGAGCGTGTCGTTTCCGGCCTCGCCGTAGACGAAATCGTTGTCGGCATCGGCGAAGGCATAGTCGTCACCGTCGCCACCGTAGACCGTGTCGTTGCCGAACCCGGCGTAGAGAGCGTCATTGCCGGCGTCGCCGTACAGCGTATCGTGACCGACCTCGCCGACGATGAGGTCGTCGTCGTTGCCGCCGCGGATCGTGTCGTTGTCGATGCCGCCATTGATGATGTCGTTGCCGTCATCACCATTGATGGTGTCGTTGCCGTTGAGACCGTAGAGGCGGTCGGCGCCGGCGCCGCCGCTGACTGTATCGTCGCCGATGCCGCCGTTCATGTAGTCCGCGCCGAGGCCGCCATCCATCGTGTCGTTGCCGGCGTCGCCGTACATCAAATCGTCGCCGTCGTCACCGTAGATCGTGTCGTTGCCGTTCTCGCCGTAGAGCTTGTCGATGTCGTCGCCGCCGCGCACGATATCGTTGCCGCCGCCGGCCTTGACTTTGTCGTTTGAGCTCCCGGCCTGAATGACGTCGTCGCCGCCACCGCCGATGATGTCGTCGTTATCGTCGCCGCCGGAGATCTCGTCGTTGCCCCCGCCGCCGTTGATCTTGTCGGCGCCGGCACCGCCGGTAATGGTGTCGTTGCCGCCAGCACCGGTCAGAATGTCGTTGCCATCGCCGCCGGCAAGCGTGTCGTCACCCGCGAGACCCAACAGCTTGTCGGAGTCGGCCGTCCCCGTCAGGAGATCCGCAAGCTTTGTGCCCCGTACGATGGCCATGACGAAGACTCCTGAACCACACCTTGAACGGACGTCATACGGCGCAAGCGATTAACAGACTGCCGACGGCCCCCTGAGTTGGTGGGCTTTTCAGGGGGAGGGTTACCGCCAGCTGGATGGGCACCGAGCGAATTTCGCTAAAATTGTAAGGACCTGGCGCACAGCACAGAAGTCACAACGCCAACGCAGCCAACGCCTCGTCGAGCCATGGCCATTGGCGCGTCACGCTCGTGTTCTCGACGAGCGCAATCGTCTGCTCGAGCACGGGCGCATCTTCGACGACCCGGCCGTGCGGAGAAAAATGCGCGGCATGGCGCTCCGGGAGATAAGCCGAGCCCCCTGTGCGAGAGAGGAAGTCGATCGCCCAACGCGCCGAAGCGATCGTAATCGCGGACGGGCTTTCGCGCGCGAACAGGACCGCGTGATCGCGCCGGAGCCGAGGCCCGTAGTCGACATAGACATAGCCGGCACCGGCCTCACCAGCCGGTGGCTCGAAGGCGACCTTCAAGAACGTGTCGCGCTTCAACTCGCGAATGGCGAAGGGACTCCGGGCCTGCGGCGCATAGCAAAAGGCCATGTCGACGAGGCCTGTGGCGAGCCAGCGGTCGATGTTGGCCTGATCGCCCGGCCAGACAGCAACGGCGACATTGGCATGCCTCGTGCGGACATGCTCCAGAAACCGCTCGCCGATGCCTTCCCACAGGTCGACGTAGCAGCCGACGTTGCACACGCCGGTGAAGCCCTGCGGCAGCCCGACCTCGTACTGGGCTTGCCCCCAGAGCTGGGTGAAAAGCTCCGCATAGCGTTGGAATTTGAATCCGGCCGAGGTCAGCTCAGTTCCGGATTTCGCCCGATGCAAGAGGCGCTGGCCGAGCCGCTGCTCGAGACTGTCGATCCGGGTCGTGACGGTCGATTGCGTGACGTTGAGGCGCTCGGCGGCGCGGATCAGGCTGCGCGTCTCGACGACAGCGAGGAATGTTTGGATTTCAGCGAGGTTCATGAGCGAATAAATCGATAAAATCGAACTATAAGTCAATTATTATTCACTTTCCAGATACACGCCGCCAAGGCATCCTCCCCGGCCACACCAACACGCTAAGACGAGGGGCGCATCCATGGACTTCATTCACTTCCTGTCGAGCCACATGCTCGATCCCAAGCAGGGCGGCAAGCGGCTCTATAAGGAGGTTCTGGAGCAGGCGCTGCATGCCGAAGCGTGCGGCTTTCAGGGCGTCGGCATTCCCGAGCATCACCTGGTCAACGTTCTCCTGATCCCCTCGCCCTTGCAGATGGCGGTGAAGATTGCCGCCCACACCAAGCGCGTGTCGCTGGTGACCTCGGTCTGCCAGCTGCCGCTGCGCGACATGCGCGTGTTCGCAGGCGAGGTCGTTCAGGCGCAGGTGCTCTGCGAAGGGCGGCTGATGCTCGGCGTCGGCAAGGGCGCGTTCGCCTATGAGACGGAGCGTATCGGCGTGCCCTTCGGCCAGACGAAGCCGCTGTTCGAGGAGGACATGCGCGTCCTCGAGGCGCTCTTGACCGGCGAGGAGGTCAGCTGGAAAGGCGACCACTACAGCTTCGAGCCGCTGACCATCATGCCGCGTCCGGAGGATCCGATTCCCCTGATGGTGGCCGTCATGGCGCCTCCCGGCATCGAGGCCGCCGCGAAGGCCGGCTATCACGTGCAGACCACGCCGCTCGGCGGCACGCATCAGCAGTTGCTCGATCAGGTCAACGCCTACAAACGCGGACGCGCTGCCGCCGGGCGGCCGCTCACCAGCACGCTGAGCCTCCAGCGCGGCTTGTTCCTCGTCCGCAACGAGGCGGAGAAGCGGCGCATCGCCGAGCTCGCCTTCGAGTATTACAAGAGCTTCGACAACGTCTTCGGCGGCCCTGGCATCGTCGACAAGGGCATCATCCGCCCGCTGCCGCGCACGCAAACGCTCGAGGAGCTGACCGGCAACCTGCTGCTGTGCGATGCCTCCGAGATGATCGATCGGCTCGGCGTCTATTCCGAGATCGGCATCGATGCCGTCATCTCCACGTCGAACTTCGGCCAGGACCAGGCCTGGACGCTCGACATGATGAGCCGCTTCTCGCAAGAGGTGATGCCGCATTTGCAGAAGTCAAAGGCGCGGGCGGCGGAATGATCGACGGAGGCAGTAGGCAGTAAGGCAGTCGGCAGTAGGATAAGAGCGCAGTTCGATCCGCATCGACTTTCTGCTTGCTTCAAGCGACTCCCCGACCTTTCCTACTGCCTACTGCCTACTGCCTACTGCCTACTGCCTACTGCCTAGTCATCCAGAGGTCCCCGACATGCCGACCCCAATTCGCGCCGCCTTCTCCGTCCAGGGCGAAGGCCCGCCGCTGTTTCTGATCCATGGTATCGGCGCCTCGCGCCATTCCTGGGACGGGCTCGTGCAAGCCGTGCAGCACAAGTATCGCTGCATCCACTACGATCTCAGAGGCCACGGCCTGTCGCCCAAGCCCAAGCCCCCCTACACGCTGGATGATCTCGTCGAGGATCTCGAAGCGCTGCGGGCCGAGCTCGGCATCGAGAAGGCGCACTTCGCGGGCCATTCGCTCGGCGGCATGATCGGGCCGGCGTATGCCCGCCGCTATCCCGACCGCGTGCTCTCGCTCGGCCTCCTCTCGACGGCGGCGTTCCGCACCGAGGACGATTCGACGAAGGTGAAGGGCGTCGTCGCGGCCATGCGGGCGAAGGGCATCGCGCCCGTGCTCGAGGCCTTGAAGGACCGCTGGTTCACGCCCGAGTTCGGCCAGCGCCGCCCGGACGTCATCTCGCGCCGCATGCAGCAGGTCATCGACTGTGATCCCGAGGTGTTCCTGTCGGTGTTCGACATCTACGCGGGCACCGAGATGGCGCCTTGGATTCACGAGGTGAAGGCCCCCTCCCTCGTCCTCACCGGCGAGAACGACGGCGGCTGCCCGCCGCGGCTCAACGAGCAGATCGCCAAGGCTATGCCCAACGCCGAGCTCGTCGTGCTGCCGGTGCTGCGCCACGCCATCCTGCTCGAGGACGCGCCGTCGGTGGCGAAACCCATGCTCGACTTCCTCTCGCGCCAGAAGAGCTAGCTCTTCCGGCCGTCGAGCGCCACCGTCTCGGGCGGGTGAGACGGAGGCCGCCCGGCCTTCGTTTTCGGAACTGCAACCGGCATCTCGACATTGATCGAGGTCAGCGCCAAGCTAGGTGCACCAGCGGATCATGCGATCCGTCTCTGGCGCTCTGTTGGCTGGAACCGTCATGCCGACGCTGTACGAAACTCTCGGTGTCGAGAAGACCGCCACGGACGACGAGATCCGCAAGGCGTACCGTAAGCTCGCGAAAGCGCACCATCCCGATCTCAATCCCGGCAACAAGCAGGCCGAGCAGACGTTCAAGGAGGTCGCGGCCGCCAACGCTATTCTGAGCGATCCCGAGAAGCGGCGCCGCTACGACGCCGGCGAGATCGACGAGCAAGGCGCCGAAAAACCGCCGGAGCGGCGCTTCTATCGCGAGTATGCGGACGCGGGCCCGAATTTCCGCTACGGCACCGGTGACGACTTCGGCCAATACGAGGATCTCGGCGGCATCTTCTCCGAGATGTTCCGCGAGGGTGGAGGGCCGCAGCGCGGCGGCGCACGGCTCCGCATGCGCGGCCAGGACATGGGCTTCCGCCTGCCCATCGACTTTCTCGATGCCGTCAACGGCGCCCGCAAGCGAATCGATCTCCCCGGCGATCGCACGCTCGACGTGACCATTCCACCAGGCGTCGAGACGGGCCGGGTGCTGCGGCTCGCCGGCATGGGCGGACCCGGCGTGAACGGTGGCCCGCCCGGCGACGCGCTGATCGAGATCGAGGTGCGGCCCCATCCGACTTTCGAGCGTGACGGCACGACGATCCGCTCGGTGCTGCCGATCACGGTGGGCGAGGCGCTCTCGGGGGCGAGCGTCCGCGTCGAGACGGTCACGGGCCCCGTCGACCTCAAGGTTCCCAAGGGGTCCAACACCGGCCGCGTCATGCGCCTGCGCGGCAGAGGCGCGCCGGATTCGCAAGGCCAGCGCGGCGATCACCTCGTCGAGCTGCGCGTCATGCTGCCCGATCCCCCCGATGCCGAGCTCGAGCGGCTCGTGTCCGAGTGGGAGAAGGCCCATCCGTATGATCCGCGGCGGCGGACGGGAGGCGCATCATGATGACGGAGGACGAGCTCGTCGCGACCGTCGGCCGGGTCGAGGTGACGGTGCTGAGGCGCTGGGTCGCGCTCGGCTGGATCGTGCCGGAGCCGGCCGCCAGCCCGCCCGTCTTCGACGAGCAGGACGCGGCGCGCGCCCAACTCATCTGCGATCTCGTCTACGACCTGGCGATGGAGGACGACAGCGTGCCGGTCGTGCTGTCGCTGCTCGACCAATTGCACGATGCGCGGCGGCTGGTGCGCACGATGGCGGCCGCGATCGAAGCGCAGCCGGAGGATGTCCGGCAACGGATCGCCGCGGCGCTCAAAGGCAAGGGCGAGGCGTAAGCCAGCGTCGCCGGCTCAGCCGAGCTTCGCCTTGAGGTCCTTGATGCTCTGATCGACGAGGCTGCCGGCCTTGGCGGCATCGAGCTTCGTACCCATCAAGCGCTCGGCAGCCGAGACGGCGGCTTCGACGGCGGCAGCGCGAACGTCGGCGGCGGCCTGCGCCTCGGCGCGGGCGATCTTGTCCTCGGCTAGCTTCGTGCGGCGCTCGAGGCTCTCTTTCAAGCTGTTGCGCGTCTCGGTGGCGAGTGCCGTCGCCTCCGACTTCGCCTGAGCCACGATCGCCTCGGCCTCGGAAGCCGCGGCCTTCCGGCGGCGCTCGTAGTCGGCGAGCAGCTTCTCGGCCTCGTCCTTGAGCTTGCGGGCGTCCTCGAGATCCTTGCGGATTGCCTCGGCCCGCGCGTCGAGCGCCTTGCCGATCACCGCGGGAACGCCCTTCCACAGGATGATCGCGAAGAAGACGACGAAGGCGATGAACACCCAGAATTCGGCCGTATGCAACATGAGCGTTGTCCTAGTGCTTCAAGACCGATTTGACGGCGCCAGTGATATCGCTGCGATCGACCTTGAGCCCGACGAGCTCGCCGACGATGGTCTCGGCCGTATCGGTCGCGATCTCGCTGACGCGGCCCATCGCGGTCGCCGTCGCCGACTTGATCTGCGCCTCGGCCTTAGCCAGCCGCTCGCCGATCTCCTTGTCGAGGCGCTGCCGCTCGGCGTCGACCTCGCTCTTGAGCTTGTCGCGCGTCTCTTGTGCGATCTTCGTCGCGTTGCCGCGCGCATCGCCGACGGCTTGCTCGTAGGCGCGCAGAGCCCGCTCCGTCTCACCCTTGAGACGCTCGGCCTCGTCGAGGTCGCGGCGGATGCGCGACTTGCGCTCCTCGATCACCGAGCCGATGCGCGGGAGCGCGATGCGCGACATGATGAGGTAGAGCGCGCCGAAAGCGATGGCGAACCAGATGAGCTGCGAGGAGAAGGTCGTCGGATCGAACGGTGGGAAGACCTTCTTGTGGCCTTCGCCCTCGGGTGCGCCGACGCTCGTCGTGAGCGCTTCGCCGGTCGTCGCGGCGGCGCCCGTGGCCGTGCCTTCCGTCGCGGTCGAGGTCGTCGTCGTGGCCGAGCCCGAGGTCGTGGTCTCGGTCTGCGCCAGGATGATCTCCTGTCCTGCCGTCTGGTCCGTCATGGTGGCGATCCGCCGTCAAATAAGAAGTATGCGCGCGCTACCGCTGTCGAAGCGGTCGAGCGCGCGCCAACGATCAGAGAGCTCGTCGCCGATCAGACTGCGAAGAGCAGCATGAAGGCGATGACGAGCGCGAAAATGCCGAGCGCTTCCGTCACGGCGAAGCCGAGGATCAGGTTGCCGAACTGGCCCTGAGCGGCGGACGGATTGCGCAGCGCGCCCTGCAGGTACTGGCCGAACAGCGAGCCCACGCCCATGCCGGCGACGCCGGCACCGATGGCTGCAAGACCGGCACCGATCAGCTTTGCGGCATCAGCTTCCATGTGACTTCTCCCGTTTCTCTAGATCGTTGGTTGAGGAAGGCTTGTGCGAGCGTGTCCGGTCTAGTGTCCCGGATGCAGCGCGTCGTTGAGGTACATGCAGGTGAGCATGCTGAAGACGTAGGCCTGGAGGAAGGCCACGAGGAATTCGAGCGCCGTCAGCGCGACGGCGGCCAACAGCGGCAGCGGCGACAGCGCGACCCAGGCGCCCGCTCCGAGCAGCATGACGACGAAGCCTGCGAACACTTTCAGCGCGATGTGGCCCGCCAGCATGTTGGCGAAGAGACGCATCGACAGGCTGATCGGCCGCGACAGGAAGGAGACGATCTCGATCGGCACCACGATCGGCATCATGTAGAGCGGCACGCCCGACGGTGCGAACAGCTTCAGGAAGCCGAAACCGTTCTTGGCGAAGCCGATGATGAGCACCGACAGGAAGACGATGATCGCCATCGCCGCGGCGATGATGATGTGGCTCGTTGCCGTGAAAGCGTAGGGCACCATGCCCAGCATGTTCACCGTGAAGATGAAGATGAACAGCGTGAAGACGAGCGGGAAGTATTTCATCGCGTGGTCGCCGGCCGCCTGGCGCAGCATATTGGCGATGAACTCGTAGGCGATCTCGGCGATCGATTGGATGCGGCTCGGGATCAGCGCCCGGCCGCCCATTGCGTAGATGAGGAAGAGCGAGGCAATGGCCGTCGCGAGCAGCATGAACAGGGACGAGTTCGTGAAGTCGGCATTGAAGCCGAACAGATCGAGATTGAAATAGCGCTTGATCTGAAACTGATGGATCGGGTCGGGCATCCCCCCGCCGCCATGTCCTTCAGCTGCTTCCGTCACGCGAGCCCCCAATCAGTCTTCTTCGTCGTCAGGCACGGAGTGCCCGATGTTTCCGCCGGTCTCGGCGTCGATCTCGGCCTGCAGTCTCTTATGCGCCCGCAACACGTTCGTGATGCCGGCCACGAAACCGATGAGTATCAGGACGAGGAGCAGCCAAGGCTTGGTACCCAACAGGTAGTCGAGGAAGTACCCGATGACGCCGCCGACCAGCACCGCCGCCACGAGCTCGGAGGCCATCCGCAACCCGTAGCCCATGCCGCGGCTGGAGACAGCGCCACGCTGTCCGGCCGCAGCCTCGGCCGCTCGCGCCTCCCGGACGCGGTCGAGCTTGCCATCGAGCTCCTTGACGCGACGCTCGAAAGCGGCGCGCTCCTCGGGGCTCAGATCGCCGCGGCCCGATCGGTCCGCTGGCTCGCTCATGGGAGGCCTCGAAAACAGGCAGGCTGTCGACGAAATCAGGCTATCGACCGGGGCGGACCTTAGTGGCGGGGGGAGGGTGTGTCAAGGATCGTGACCTATCGGGAAAGCCACGCAAAACGCTGGTTTCTGAGGCCTTCCGGCCTGTGCGGCAATTCATCCGGTGACTGCCGCCGACTACCCCGCCTCGCGATAGCTCTCGGCTGTCGCGAGATCGACCGAGACGAGCTGGCTGACGCCCTTCTCCGCCATCGTCACACCGAACAGCCGCTGCATGCGCGACATCGTCATCGGGTGATGGGTAATGACGAGGAAGCGGGTCTGCGTGGTGCGGCCCATCTCCTCCATCATCGTGCAGAAGCGATCCACGTTGGCGTCGTCCAACGGCGCGTCGACCTCGTCCAGCACGCAGATCGGCGAGGGGTTCGACAGGAACACGGCGAAGATCAGCGACAAGGCGGTCAGCGTCTGCTCGCCGCCGGAGAGCAAGGACAGCGTGGCCGGCTTCTTGCCCGGCGGCTTGGCGATGATCTCGAGCCCGCCCTCGAGCGGATCCTCGCCCTCGATCATCTCGAGGCGGGCCTCGCCGCCCGCAAACAGCGTCGTGAACAGCCGCTGGAAGTGACCGTTGACGATGGCGAAGGCCTCGTCGAGCCGCTTCTTGCCCTCGCGGTTGAGCTTGGCGATGCCCTGACGCAGCTGCTCGATCGCGGCTTCGAGATCGGCGCGCTCTTTTTCCAGGGTGTCGTGCTGCGTCTCGAGCTCGGCCAATTCCTCCTCGGCGCGCAGGTTGACGCCACCGAGGCCGTCGCGATCCTGGCGCAGCTTCGTCAGGCGCCGTTCGGTCTCGGCGAGATCGGGAAGCGGATCCTCCTCCGAGAGCCCGGCTTTCGCCAGCGCATGCTCGGGCACGCAGTCGAGCGCCTCGCGCAACCGGGCGGAGGCCTGCAGCCGCGACTCGCGCGCCTGCTCGAGGTGCGTCTCGACGCGGGCGCGCGCCTCGCGCTGCATCGCGACGGCCTCGCTCGCATCTTTGAGTGCCCGGGCGAGATCGCGGGACGCCGATTCGGCTTCGGCCAGGGCATCGGCGGCAGCCCGGCGCTCGGCCTCGGCGGCGACGATCGCATCGGCGAGACGGGCGCGCGCTTGGCCGAGCCGTTCGGGCTCGGCGGCGAGCGACTGCGCTTCGGTCTCGGCGTCGGCCAGGCGCTTCGCCAATCCTTCGAGATGCCTCTCGCTCGCCTCGATGCGCGATGTCCATCGTGCGCGCTCCTGCGCGATGGCCTTCTGACGCTCCTCGCGCTGACGCGCTTCCCGATCGAGGTTGGTGGCTCTGGCCTCCGCCTCGACGAGCAGCCGCCGCAAGTCGCGCGTCGATGCCGAAGCTTCCTCGTGCTGGGCTGCCAGGGGCGCCAAGTCCGGCAGAGCTTGGAACTCGGCATCGTAAGCGCCGGCGCGGGCGCTCGCGATCTCTATTGCCTCCGCGTCGCGGGACAGCGTCGCGGCGACGGCAGCGCGGCGGCTCTCCACCTCGGCGGCTTTGCGCTCGTTGCGCGTGAGCTCGTCGCGGCTACGGGCGAGCGTTTCGCGCGCGGCTTTGAGCGCGCTCTTTTTGAGCCCGGCCGCGTCGCGGGCCTCTTTGGCGGCGGCGCTCGCCACGGTGAGCGCTTGCGTTGCGGCGGACAGACGCTCGCCGGCTTGCGTCGCGATGAGCGTGATCTCGGCCAGCCGATTGCGGTTGGCGAGGCGCGCGGCGGCGGCGGTCGGCGCCTCGGCAGCGGCCACGAGGCCGTCCCACCGCCAGACGTCGCCTTCTTTGCTGACGAGACGCTGCCCGGGCTTCAAGTGCTGCTGGAGACGGGCGCCGTCGCCACGATCGACGAGGCCGGTCTGGGCAAGCCGGCGGGCCAGCTCCGGCGGCGCGTCGATGACGGCCGACAATGGCGCGGCACCCTCGGGCAAGGCCGGATCGTCCGCCGCGATCTCGACGCGCGACCAATGCGCGGCGGCCCCCGTGTCGATCGGATGATCGAGGTCGTCGCCGAGCACCGCGCCGAGCGCCGTCTCGTAGCCGCTCGTGACGGTCAGCCGATCCGCGATCGGCTCGGCATGGCCGCCGACGGAGGCAATGAGACGCTTGAGCGTCTCGGCCTCGGCGGTCAGCCGCCCGACCTCCACCTGCGAGCGCGACAGCTCGCCCCGCGCCTCGGCTTCCGTATGCGCCGCGCGCGTCGCCGCGTCCTCGGCGGCCTCGACCGCGGTCTCGAGGTCGGCCACGGCGGTGGATTCGGTCTCGACCTTGCTCTTCAACGTGCCGATCGCCGTCTGATGCGCGTCGTCGGCCAGCGCCGCAGCTTCGGCCTGCGTTTTGGCGTGGCGTGCCGTGATGTCGGCGAGACGCCGCCGCTCCTCGCTCAAGAGACCTGCGAGACGCTGGCGATTGGCGGCATGCGTCGCCATCTCGCGCGTCAGCGTCGCCAGGCGCTCGTCGGCTGCGGCGGAAGCCTCGCGCCGCTCCGCCACGACCTGATGGGCCTCGACGCTCTCCGCTTCTGCCGCCTGCATGACCTCGGCAAGCCGCGCGCTCTCCTGATCGAGATCGGCGAGATGGCTGCGCGACTCGGTGACGATCGCCTGCTCGCGCTCCTGGTCGCGGGCGATCTCGGTCTTGCGCTGGTCGAGCTCGGTAAGACGGGTGCGGACGCGCGTCTCCTCGCGCTCGAGGCTCTGCGCCTCGGCATTGAGGCGATGCAGGCCGGCAGCCTTCTCGGCCTCGATCTGGCGCAGCCCCGGCAGCCGTTCGGCTGCTTCCGCATCGCGCGTCGTCGCCTGGGCTTCCGCCGTGGTGCGCTCGGCGAGCAACCGCAACGACTCTTGCAGCGCCGCCTCGCTCGTCTCGACGTCCATCTCGGCGTTCGACCAGACCAACAGAAGCTGGATGGTCTCCGCCTGCCGGATCTCGTCGGAAATCTCGCGATAGCGCCGCGCCGCACGGGCCTGACGCTTCAGGCTGTTGACCTGGGAGGCGAGCCCGCCGATCACGTCGGCGACGCGCGTCATGTTCGTCTCGGCGGCCTTCAGGCGCAACTCGGCCTCGTGGCGGCGCGAATGCAGACCGGCGACGCCGGCCGCGTCTTCCAGAATGCGGCGGCGCTGCTCGGGCTTGGCGTTGACGATCTCGGCGATCTGCCCCTGGCGCACAAGCGCTGGCGAGCGCGCGCCGGTGGCCGCGTCCTCGAACAAGAGCTTGATGTCGCGCGCCCGCACCTCGCGGCCGTTGACGCGGTAGAGCGAGCCCGCCTCCCGCTCGATGCGACGGCTCACCTCGATGATGTCGCTGTCGTTGAGCTCGGGCGGCGCCTTGCGCGCTGAGTTGTCGATCAGGATCGACACTTCCGCGAAGTTGCGGGCCGGCCGCGATTGCGTGCCCGAGAAGATCACGTCGTCCATGGCGGCGGCGCGCATGCTCTTGTGCGAGGTCTCGCCCATGACCCAGCGGAGCGCCTCGAGCAGGTTCGACTTGCCGCAGCCGTTCGGGCCGACGACGCCGGTCAAGCCCGCCTCGACGATGAGCTCGGTCGGCTCGACGAAGGATTTGAAGCCGGTTAGCCTCAGCCGCTTGATGTGCACGGGCTAGCTCTTAGGGTCGTTTCGGCACGTACGCACACACCGCATGCTCACCCGCTAGACGCCACGACGCCACCCGCCAGCAAGGGATCGGCAAACGCCTTGAACTCCTCGGGCGTCAGCACCTGGCGAACCTGCTTCGTGCCGATGAAGAACGTCGGCGTGCCGATCACGCCGAGCGTGCGCCCGCGCTCCTTCACCCAGTTGAGCCCGTCGATCAGCTGTTGATTGGCGAGACAGGCATCGAGCTTGCCGCGATCGAGGCCGCCCTTGGCCGCCGCCGCAGCGATAGCGTCGATGCGAACCTCCTGGGAGACCCAGCTCGCCTGGTCGAACATCAGGCTTTCGTAGACCTTGAGCCAGGTGTCGTCGGAGGCGCAGCGCACCGCGATCCAGGCATTGCCCGACGAGCGCCCGATCGGGAACTCGCGGATCACCCATTTGACCTTGCCGGTGTCGATGTAGGCCTTTTTGATTTTCTCGAAGCTCATCTCGTGGAACGCCCGGCAATGTGGGCAGGTCATCGAGGCGAACTCGTAGACGGTGAGGGGCGCGCTGGCGCTGCCGAGCACGCGGTCGCCAAGGGGGCCAGAGAGGGCGAGATCGGCAGCGGTCGGATTCTCGATCACCTCGCGCTTGCCGGTGCTAGAGTCCGTCGTCGAGGCGCTGGCCGCAGCGCGTCCCGTGGCAACGGGCTGCGCAGGCTCGGCGCTCGACGCCGTCGGATAGGCGGCGAGGCTTTGAGTATCAGGCGTGCCGGCCCCCGTGTCGGCGGTCGCGGCCCCGATGACGCCGGGACCGGCAGCAGGCTCGTTGGAGCAGCCGGCGAGCATCAGCGCCGCGCCGAGCATCACGACCTGTCCGAGCCGTGCCATCTCTCGCCCCATCGCCATGCGCATGCCCCCATTCGCCTCGGCTAGCCCTGCCCGATCGCCTTCATGACCTTGTCGAAGTCCTCGAGCGCAAAGCCGTCCTTGAGCTTGATGCCGTTGATGAAGAAGGTCGGCGTGCCCGAGATGCCGAACTTCTCGTCGGCGCGCGAGCGGATGGCGAGGATGTTCTTCTGAAGAGCCTCGTCGGCGAGGCACTTGTCGAAGCTCTCGTCGGTGAAGCCCGCCTGCTTGGCGATCTCCTTGAGCTTGGGCAGCGGGCTGCCCTCGCCGGTCGCCCAAGTGAGCTGCGTTTTGAACATCGTCGAGATGAAGGCGTGGAATCTCACCTCGCCGCCGCAGCGCGCCAGCATCGAGACCGCGACCGCGAGATTGTCGAGCGGGAACTCGCGGAAGATCATCTTCGCCTTGCCGGTGTCGATGTACTTCGTCTTGATCTGCGGCATGATCTCGGTCTGGAAATGCGCACAGTGCGGGCAGGTCATCGAGGCATACTCGACGATCGTGACCGGCGCCTTCGCATCGCCGAGCACGATGTCGGGCAGCGCGCCTGGCGCCATCAGCTCCTCGACCGAGACGTCCGGCGTGGTCGAGACCGGTGTGGTGTCGGAAGCGGCGGGTGTCGTCGCCGCGGCGTCGGTCGAGGTGCCGCTCGCCGACGTGCCCGAGGCTGCCGTATCGGTCGCGGTCGTGGTGGTCGTCGTGGTGGAGGACGAGGTGGTCCCCGAGGTGCTGGTCGTGCTCGCGCTCGACGTATCCGTCGACGTCGTGCCGGAGGCGGTGGTCGCCGTGCCGCTCGTCGACGACCCGGAGGTCGTCGTCTGCGTCGTCGGGGCCGGCGCCGGCCCTGGCGTATAGAAGTTATAGACGAGCACCGACAGCGCCGCCGCGACGGCGACCGCGATGATACCGCCGACCGGCACACCGCGCTTCTCAGAGCCCTTGGCTTCGGGCTTCTTGGGGTCGTTGCTCACATACAGCTCCTCGACTAGGGCGCCGCGGACACGATAATCCGGCTCGCGGCGCGCGGCCTCGATTTCCGGCTCCTCTAGCACATTTCGGCACGTTGGATATGGCCGCAACGCCGCGGTCCAGAACAAAATTCTTTGATCGGCGGAGGTTCAGCCCGCGTCGGCGCGCCGGGCGATCGCGACCGCTTGGGCGAGGCGATCGAGGGCTTGGGCCAGTGGCGTGTCGGCTGTGCTCGGAGCGATGCATTGGCGGGGCTTGGCAAACGCCGGCCGCGGCTTGGCGCTGCTACCCAGCCGGCAGACGACCGGAGCCTGCACGATCCGGATCTCGGTGATGGCGCGGTAGCCGAGGAAGCCGTTGATCTTCTCCATGAGCTGGCGGGCGCGATATTGAACGTCGAGCGCGCGGGCGCCTTCGACCCTGAGCACCAGAGTAGCTCCCGCCTGCGACGACGCATCGGTGTCCTCGTCGTCGCTCTCGACGGGCCTCGGCCATTTGATGCGCTCGGGCCGGCAGAAGCGGGCGAGCTCCGCGCCGACGATCGCCGGCCAGTCGGCGGCAAGGCGTCCGGCTGGAAAACCGTGCCGCTCGAAGGCTTTGCGCGTGACGTCCGGCACCAGATTGCCGATCGCCTGGACACCCGAGGCGAGCTTGAGCCCGGTGCTCCAGCCACCACTTCCCCCGAGCTTCGCCATGATCCGCCCCGAATCATTTCCCAACACCGAGGGCGAAGCTAACATGGCGTCATCGATTCGCGACCCGCAGGGGACGAGCCCGATGAGCGCTGTGGCTAAGCTGCATCAGGCCGCCGAGGCGGCTGCCGAGCCGCCTGTCGTCGCGGCGCTGCTCGACTGGTACGACAAGGCGCGGCGCGAGCTGCCGTGGCGCAAGGCGCCCGGTGTCAAAGCCGACCCCTACGCCGTATGGCTTTCCGAGGTCATGCTGCAGCAGACGACGGTGAAGGCCGTCATCCCTTATTATCACAACTTCCTCTTTCTATGGCCGACGGTCGAGGCGCTCGCCAAGGCGCATCGCGACGACGTCATGCGGGCTTGGGCCGGCCTCGGCTACTATTCGCGAGCGCGCAATCTGCACGACTGCGCGAAGGTCGTCGTCGAGCAGCACGGCGGCAGGTTCCCGGGCACGGAGGCCGAGCTGCTGTCGTTGCCGGGCGTCGGTCCGTATACCGCGGCGGCCATCGCCGCGATCGCCTTCAACGCACCCGCCATGCCGGTCGACGGCAATGTCGAGCGTGTCATGGCACGGTTGCATGCGGTCGAGACGCCGTTGCCGGAGGCGAAGCCCGAGCTCAAGGCGCTCGCCAGAAACCTGTTAACCGCGAAGCGCCCCGGCGACCTCGCGCAGGCGCTCATGGATCTCGGCGCCACCGTCTGCGCGCCGCGCCGGCCGTCCTGCATGATCTGTCCGCTCGAGGCCTTCTGCCGGGGCCGCGCACAAGGCCTCGCCTCGATCTTGCCTCACCGCAAGGCGAAGGCCGAGCGGCCGGTCCGGCGTGGCGTTGCCTTTCTCGCGCTGTCGGAGCGGGGCGAGGTGCTCCTGCGGCAGCGCGCCGACGACGGTCTGCTGGCGCAGATGATGGAAATCCCGTCCACCGCCTGGATCGAGGAGTGGGTCGGCGAGGACGAGGCGTTGCGGGATGCGCCGGTTAAGGCCCGCTGGTGGCCGGTGCCGGGTCGCGTCACGCACACCTTCACGCACTTCAAGCTCGAGCTGATCGTCTATCGCGCGCTCGTGCCGGCAGGTACGCCGCTCACTCTCTGGGCCGGCCAAGAGCGGTGTAAATGGGTGCCGCGCAGAGAGCTTCGGCGCAGGCGCTGCCCTCGCTCATGCGCAAGGCGATCGCGCACGGCCTCGATGGCTCCGGCGGCGAATAGCGTAACCTCAGATTACATGTGATCACGGCGTGCGCTAACATGGCGCAGGAACCGTCGTGCCTAACTGATTGACTTGTATCGCTGGCGCTTTAGGGGGAGCCCGTGCGATACATCGTAACCGCACCCTTTGTTAGTGGAGTTTGAGTATGCTGAGGGGCACGAGGGAAGGTTCGATTGCTCGTCGATCGCGTCTCGTTCTGACCGCGCTGGTGATGCTCGTCGCGGCAGCTGTCACGGGACAGGCGGCATTCGCCGCAGCCGACGGCATGAACGCCTTGAGCGCCAAGGACATGCGCACGCTGTCCGCGTTCAAGCAGGCCGACACACCGAAAAAGCTGGCGAAAACCAAGAAGCGTTCGGCGAAGAAGGCGCATATCGCCGCCAAGACGAAAGCCCGCAAGTCGCGCAAAGCGACGGGCACGAAGCTCGCGCACAAGACGACACGGCACGCCAAGAAACACAGGGTTGCGTCATCGAAGGCGACCAGCCGCAAGTCGCGCGTGAAGTCGGGTGGTGGCGGCGTCGCCTGGAATGCGTCGTCCGGCTGCGTGCCGGGCCAGCTCAAGTCGGTCCTCCATCAGGTGTCGCAGCGTTACGGCAGCGTCGTCGTCAATTCGACGAGCCGTGGACGCCGTCACAACCGGGCGGTCGGCGGCGTGCGCAACTCCTACCATCTGCGCTGCATGGCGGTGGACTTCCGCGTCCATGGCAGCACGAAGGGCCTTTGGGCGTTCCTGAGGAACAATCCCAACGTCGGCGGCTTGCACCGCTATCCGAGCGGCTTCTTCCACATCGACGCGGGTCCGAAGCGTACCTGGTAGGCGCTCCGGCTTGACAGACCGGCCTGGGCTCGGCTTTTCAGTCGAGCCCATGGCCAACCCTGATACGACACCTCTGACGATTGCGCTCGAAAGCCCGCGCCAGCCCGAGATCGTGGCGCTGATCGCCGCGCTCGATCAGTTCAACGACGGCCTTTACCCGCCCGAGGCGAGCTACCTGCTGAGCCTCGACGAGCTCGACGTCCCCGACATCCGCTTTCTCGTCGCCCGTCTCGACGGTCAGGCCGTCGGTTGCGGCGCGCTTTGGGTGCACGCCGGCGACTACGGCGAGGTCAAGCGCATGTTTGCGAGCCCGGCCGTGCGCGGGCGGGGCATCGGCCACCGCATCCTCGCCGAGATCGAGCGGCTCGCCCGCGCCGAGGACCTCGCGATTCTGCGCCTTGAAACCGGCAATCTATCGAATGAGGCGTTGAAGCTCTATCGCCGTGCCGGCTTCGAGCCGCGTGGGCCCTTCGGCGACTACGCCGACCACGCGGCCTGCGTGTTCATGGAGAAGCGTCTGGGTTGACGCCGACCCCGTCGGCGTCCGAGCTATGGACGTCAGAAGCTGGAGCCCGCCTTGGCCGAGACCGCCCCACAGCCGCGTCAGGGTCGCAACGTCGCCGAGCTCTCCGTCTCCGAGCTCGCCTTTGCGCTCAAGCGCACGATCGAGGACTCCTATGGCCACGTGCGGCTGCGCGGCGAGATCTTCGGCTATCGCGGTCCGCATTCCTCGGGCCACTGCTACTTCTCGCTGAAAGACGACAAGGCCAAGATCGACGCCGTCGTCTGGAAGGGCATCTTCAACGGCCTCCGCTTCAAGCCGGAGGAGGGGATGGAGGTCGTCGTCACGGGGAAGGTGACGACCTATCCCGGCTCCTCCAAATACCAGATCGTCATCGAGAGCCTGGAGCCGGCGGGTGCTGGCGCGCTGATGGCGCTCTTGGAGGAGCGGAAGAAGAAGCTCGCGGCCGAGGGGCTGTTCGACGAGAAGCGTAAGCGGCCGATCCCCTTCCTGCCGCGCGTCGTCGGCATCATCACGTCCCCGACGGGCGCGGTCATTCGCGATATGCTCGCAGGCTTCGCAGAGCGCTTTCCGACGCATGTCGTCGTCTGGCCGGTGCGGGTCCAGGGCGAAACCTCGGCGCGCGAGGTGGCGAACGCCATCAACGGCTTCAACGCGCTGCAACCCGGCGGGCGAATCCCGCGGCCCGACTTGCTGATCGTCGCGCGCGGCGGCGGCAGCCTCGAGGATCTGTGGGGGTTCAACGAGGAGGTGGTCGTGCGCGCGGCCGCCGCGAGCCGCATTCCGCTGATCTCGGCCGTCGGTCACGAGACCGACTGGACGCTGATCGATCTCGCCTCAGACGCGCGCGCCCCGACGCCGACGAAGGCCGCCGAATGGGCCGTGCCGAAGAAGTCCGATCTCATGCAGCGGCTCGGCGAGCAGTCGGATCGGCTGGCGCTCACGATCCGCCGGCTGCTGGAAAACGAGCGGCGGCATTTGACGACGCTCGCTCGCGCGCTGCCGCGTCCGGCCGATCTCGTGGCACTGCCGAGGCAACGCTTCGACGCGGCGGCCGGCCGGCTGCCGCGTGCGCTCGCCGCCAACACGCAGGCGCACGGCACGCGCCTCGCGCGTCTCTCGGGGCGTCTTGCGCCGCAGCTCGTGCGGCAACGGATCGTGCGCGCGCGGGATCGCATCGACGCGCTGGGGCGGTTCGCCAACCAGGCGCTGGCGCGGGTCCGCGAGGTGAGGCGCGCGCGGCTCGACCGCGCTGGCGACCGGCTGAAGCCGCAGACTCTCATGGCCGAGGTCGGTCGCGGCTCCCAGAGGACGGGGGAGCTCGGGGCCCGCCTCAAGGCCGCGATGGCGGGCCGCACGGCAGCGCTGCGCCGGGCGCTCGATGCCGAGGCCAAGATGCTCGTCTCGCTCAGCCACAGAAGCGTGCTCGCGCGAGGCTTCGCCCTGGTGCGCGATGAGAGCGGGCAGATGATCCGGCAAGCCTCTGCGATCGGTGATGGGCAGCGGCTCGAGCTCGAGCTCGCCGACGGGCGCCGCCATGTGCGGGCGGAGGGAAGTGGGACGGCATCGCCCCCGCCGCCATCGGCGCCGCCGAAGCCGCCGCGCGGTCCTTCAGGCAATCGCGGCGGCGGTGGACAGGGGCAGCTCTTCTAGGCGATAAGCGTCTTTCTCCGTCGCAACGAGTGGCTCATGAACCGCTTCGAGAAGATTTCCGGCCTCAAGGGCGAAGCGCGCGTGCGCTACCTCGACGGCGAGTTCCAGGTGCTTTCCTCCGGCGACCATGTGCGCTGCGTGGTGACCGGCGAGCCGATCCTGCTCCCCAACCTCAAGTACTGGAATGTCGAGCGCCAGGAGCCCTATCTCAATGCAACCGTCGCTCTGAAGCGCCACCTCGAGGTGAAGGCGGCGGCGTCGCGCTAGGCGCAGTCTCGTAGGTCGGACTGAGGGCGGGCCCGAAGTCCGCCATGTCGGTCAGCGTGCATGCGGCGGCGGGCTTCGCCTGCGGCTCAACCCGCCCTACGGTCCGGAGCTCTCGAGCCCTTAAACCCTTGGCAGCGCCCTGAGCAGATCGAGAAGCGCAAGACGAGAGACCTCCGGCATCGCCAGTCGCACGGCGAGCGGTGTCGAGGCCGCGGCCAAGGCACCGAGATCGGGACTCCCCGTTAAGCGCACATGATCCTTCTCGGTCGTGACGAGGCGGGCTCCGCACGCCCGCGCCTCATCGAGCAGTGCCCTCGCCTCGGCGGCCGTGAAAGCGTGATGATCGGGGAAGGCCTGCGTCGCGACGAGATCGGCGCCGAGTTGGCGCAAGGTCGCGAAAAACTTCTCCGGCCGCCCGATGCCGGCGAAGGCGACGATCGGGCCCGAGCGCAGCCAGGCGGCATCCTCCACCGGCAAGAGCGATCCCGTGTGGATGGGTTTCGTCCAGCCGGTGATCGCGAGCGGCCGCGCACCCTCCCCGTCGACGCCCACGCTGACGATCGCTTGGACCCGCGGGATCTGGGCCGCGAGCGGCGCCCGGAGAGGTCCTGCGGGAATGACGAGCCCATTGCCGAGCCCCGCGCCCGCATCGACGACGGCGATGGTCAGCTGCTTTTCGAGCGACGGGTTCTGCAACCCGTCGTCCATGACGATGACATCGGCCTCGAGGCTCTCGACAAAGCGCGCGCCCGCTCCCCGGTCGCGGGCGACGACCGCCGGCGCGACCTTCGCCAGCAGCAGCGGCTCGTCGCCGGTCGTGCCCGCCGTGTCGTGCCGAGGATCGACGCGATACGGCCCGACGATGCTGCCGCCATAGCCGCGCGTCAGGAACACTGGATGGCGGCCGAGCCGCTGGAGCTCGCTCGCGATCCAGAGCGCCGTCGGCGTCTTGCCCGCGCCACCCGCCGTGAAATTGCCGACGCAGACGACCGGCAGCCGCGAGCGATAGCCAGCACCCGCCATCCGCCGCGCCGCGATCGCGCCGTAGACGGCGGCGATCGGCCGAAGCAATCGTGCGCCGCCGGTCGGACGCGCCAGGCTCCAGAACGATGGCGCCCTACGAGGCACGGTCGAGACGCCTCTCCGCGCCGAGGTAGCTCTCCACGTGTGTAAGCGTGCGCTCGAGCGCGCCCCCCATCTCCGCGAGCACCTTCTCCGCGCGGGTCTGCATCTCACGCAGCAGCGCCTCGTCTTGCGAGAGCTTCGCAAACACCTCCGCGAGCTCGCCTTCCGATTTGACCTCGCGCGCGGCGCCGCCTTCGATCAACGCACCGAACGTGTCCTTGAAATTCTCCCAATGGGGCCCAGTCAGGCAGACGCAGCCGAGCTTCACGGCCTCGATCGGGTTCTGGCCGCCGTGCTCGATGAGCGAGCCACCGATGAAAGCAAGAGGCGACAGGCGATAGAAGGTTCCAAGCTCCCCCAGAGTATCGGCGAGATAGATCTGATGCTCGGGGCCGGGGAGCTCGCCTGCAGAGCGCAGCGCGACTTTGGCACCGCTCTCGACGAGCGTTCTTGCGATCTCCCGGCCGCGCTCGGGATGTCGCGGTACGATGATGGCGAGGAGACCGGGCAGCGCCTTCGCAGCGAGCCGCGCGGCGCGGGCGATCGCCTCCTCCTCGCCCGCATGTGTGGACGCGGCGAGAAGCACGGGCCGCCCAGCGACAGACTGCTTCAGCCTCGCCAGCGCCGCCTCGTCGGTCGGCAAGGCCGGTGCATCGATCTTGAGATTGCCGGCAGGCAGTGCACGCGGTGCTCCAAGCTTTTGAAAGCGCCGCGCCAACACATCGTTCTGCGCAAGCACGAGATCGAAGCTGCCGAAGATCGCGCGGGCCATGCCGCGGCGCCGCTTCCAGCCTTCGAGCGATTTCTTCGACATGCGCGCGTTGACGAGCATCAGCGGAATGCGGCGTGCGCGGGTTTCGAGCACGAGGTTAGGCCACACCTCCGACTCGACGAGGATCGCGAGCGTCGGCTGCCAGTGAGCGAGGAAGCGGCGCACGTAGAAGGGCGAATCGAGCGGCACGTAGTGATGGATGGCGCCCGTCGGCAGCCGCTCGGCGGCAAGCTTCGCGGAGGTCACCGTGCCGGTCGTGAGGAGGGCGGTGACATCCGGGCGGCGCCTTGAGAGCGCATGGATCAGCGGCAGCACCGCGTTCGCCTCGCCGACGCTCGCCGCATGCATCCACACGACCTCGCCCAAGGGTCTCGCGCGAGAGGCGATGCCCAGCCGCTCGTTGCGGCGGGAGGCGTCCTCTTTGCCCTTCCGGGTGCGATAGGCGAGGATTGCGGGTCCGGCCGGGGTCAGCGCGCGGGTCAGGCCGCGGTAGGTCGGCAGCCAGAGGCCCTTCGAGCTCGTGGTGGCGCGCGGTGCGGTGCGGGCTGGATCGGCACCGGCGAGGCGATAGGCCGATGCGGTCACGGCATTGAGCTTCTGCTCGACGTCGAGGCGGGCGGCCTCGGTGCCTTCCGCCGTCAGCACGCGCGGCACGCGGATCGGCTCGCCGACGGCGACGCCGATGGTCGAATACGGAAGGTTGATCGTCATCCGGCTCCACGTGTCGAGCACCTTGAAGCGGGAGCTCGCCACCGCCACCGGCACGATCGGCCGGCCGGAGAGGCGCGCCAGCGTGACGATGCCCTCACCCGCCCGCCTTGCGGGGCCCGGCGGCACGTCGGCCGTCATCGACAGCGACCGGCCTTCCTCCAGCGCCTTCATGGCGCCTCTGAGGGCTGCGGCCCCGCCCCGGTCGCGCTTGCGGCTGCCGGCGCCCGCTCCGCGCACGAGGCCCATGTCGAAATGCTTGAGGGCCTCGCTCAGAAGCTCGGCGTCGCCGTGCCGGGCGACCATGACGTCGACGGGAATGCTTTTGGGGCTCAAGGCCGGGATCATGAGAAACTGGCCGTGCCAGAAGGCATAGATGAACGGACGCTCGGCCTCGAGGCGGGCGAGCCAGTCCGCCGGCTCGGCAACCACCTTGCTCGTTCGGTAGACGAAGCGGATGTAGCGCGCCAGCATCGCCCCGGAGACGGCCGGCAGGGCCTTTCTCGCCTTGCTCGATGACATTCTCGGCCGGCATTCCAATGGGTTTACGGGCGCGCGCTCTAGCGCCGCACTTGGCACGGCCTTCTATACTGGATTATCACCGCAGGCCATAGCATCGGGGGGCGCCTGAGAAAGTGATTCCCAGGCCATATCAGCGCATCGCGTGCGCCAATCGGAGACGGCTCGAGGCGGAATGAAGATCGCCAAGACGCAGCGGCGACAGTTCAGGCGCGGGGTGCGCCGCTTCCGCGACCGCGTCGCCGAGGCGTCGCCCGCGTGGCTGCGCCGGGCCGCCGGACCGGTCGTCGACACGCTCGATATGCTGTTGATCGATCACGGCATCTTCCGGATGGCCTATCTCAACCGGCACGAGATCGCGCCCGGCGCCTGGCGCGCGGCCCAGCCGGCCCCGCGGGATCTGCGCCGCGCCGCTCGCGAGGGCATCCGCACGATCGTCAACCTGCGTGGCGTGCGCGATTGCGGCGCCTACCGGCTCGAGGTCAAGACGTGCGCGGCGACGGGTCTCAAGCTCGTTGATTTCCCTGTCAAATCACGCGCGACACCGGAACCCGAGGTCATCCTCGCCGCGGCCAAGCTGTTCTCGGAGATCGAGTATCCGATCCTCATGCACTGCAAGTCCGGCGCCGACCGTGCCGGGCTCATGTCGACGCTCTACATGATTCTGAAGGAGCGCCGGCCGGTGGCTGAGTCCTTGAAGCAGCTCGACTGGCGCTATGGGCATTTCCGCCAAGCCAATACCGGCATCCTCGACCACGTCTTCGAGAGCTATCTCAAGGACAATCCCAGCGGCGAGGAGCCGTTCGAGACCTGGGTCGCGACCCGCTACGACCCCGAGGCCGTCCGCGCCTCCTTCCGCGCCAAAGGCTGGGCGAACTTCATCGTCAACCGGGTGCTCTGGCGGGAGTAGGGCGGCTTCGCTGAGCGCAATCTCGCCGCGTCTTGCCTCCCCTTCGTATGGGGGAGGACGGTTCGCCTTGGGTTTAGCGGTGAGCTGATCCCGTAGGGTGGACTGAGCCGTCTGGCGAAGTCCACCATCACGAGCACGGTGCTTGCCACGGTGGACTTCGCCAGACGGCTCAGTCCACCCTACGGTTTCCGTTCTGCCGAACCAACACCCCCACCTTGGCGCGCCTAAGGACTTAGCTGCTGCGCACCTAACTCCAAGGCGCGCGGTCCTCCCCCATAAGAAAGGGGAGGAGGCGAATGCGTTGAGCCGGCTCAACACAGAAGTAAGCGTAGCGTCTGGCCGGAGGCCGTACGAGCCGGTTTCCGCCACTTACCCCATCACCTCGAGCAGTATCGCGCTCGCGTCGTCGTGGGGCTTGGTTCGCGGAACGTGCAGGCAGTCGCCGTCGGCTACCTCCATCTGACGGAGCTCGTCGACGAGGGCCGAGAGGCCGTCGCGCGCGGCCAGATCGAACAGCTCGTCCCAGCTGTAGCGCGCGAAGAGATCGGTCAGGCGCATGAAGCCGTCGGTCGCGAGCAACAGGCGCGTGCCCGGCGCCACGCGCGTCTGGCCGGTCCGCATGAACTTCTCCGGCGGCGGGATGACGCTCAGGACGCCGTAGCCGTCGGGCGTATTGAGACGGCCGCGTGCGGCGCGGATGCGCGGCCACAGATGCGCGCGCGCCTCGCGCCAGGTCGAGCTTTGGGCGTTGGCGCGGAACGTCTGCATCACCTCGATGGCGCGCCGGTCGCCTTGCGTCACCTCGGGATCGTGGCCGAGCGCGGTTGTCGCCTCACCTGGCGCCCGCGCGAGACACTGGCAGTCGGCGAGGCTGACATAGTCGACGTTGAGGCCCGCGAGACGAACGATGAGGGCTGCGGCGGAGGGCTGCTCGTGGGCGTCGATCGGCGCGCGACTGCGCTCGGCGGCGAAGCGGCGGGCGGCGGTTTCCGTCAACCGCAAGACAAGATCGTCGAGCGCGCCTGAAAAACCCGCGCCCAATCGCGCGAGCTCCGCGTCCGCGACCGCCGCGATCCAGGCGGCATCGCTGCCGCCGGGCAGCAATGGCTCGGCGAGCACGTCGGTGGCGCCGTCGATCGCCCAGGCGAGCGGGCCCGCAGCCCCAACCCGATCGTCGTTCACGGCGCCGCTCGCAACGGAGATCCGATCGAGAATGGTGAGGCGGCTCGTCATCACTGTGAAGCTTAGAGAGGGGCGCGGCCGATTCCCAACCTCGCCTCAGCGCCGGAGCGTGCTCCCTTGCAATCGTCTGGGGAGCTGTTGCGTTCCGGGCACGCTTCGCGGGACTTGCGCGCGCACGGACGCCGATACTTGACTTCGCTCCGACCCTCTGGCTCGATTGCCACGCTTGTTGGTTCCTCGCGTGACGAGCGTGAGGTGAAAAGGGAACACGGTCTGTGTCGCGGCGGTCCAAACGCCGGGAACTAAGCCGTGGCTGCCCCCGCAACTGTAAGCGGCGAGCTCGCCGGTAACGAGCCACTGGTCCGACACTTAAGGACCGGGAAGGCGCCGGCAGCGATCGAGCCGTGAGCCAGGAGACCTGCCAACAGCGGTCGCCCATCTTGTGCGCGGGGCGTGCACTCGAGCGGACACCCGTAGTGGCGACGCATGTTTCGTGCCTCGACCTGTTTACGGATGTTGCTGCGCTGCGGATCAGTTCAAGTCTGACGGACGTGGAGCTGTCGCTCCCGCGTTCGTAGCCCCGCAATCGGCGTTCATCGGCGTTCAGCTCGCGGCCCGGGACACGTGTGTTGGTCCATATCGGGGGGCTCGTGCCGTCATGAAGAAAATTTCTGTATCGAAGGCTTTGCGGAGCAGCGTCGCCGCGTCGGCGTTGCTGGTTGCGCTGGGGGCATCCGCCCAGGCTCAAGAGGGCACGACCGTTGCCCCCATCATCGTCGAAAGCGGCGATCTGGGGCTGACGCCCGTGCCGGTCGAGAAGCTCGGCTCGTCCGTCACCGTCATCTCGCATGACGAGCTCGAAGCCAAGCAGGTGAAGCACGTCGCCGAAGCGCTGCGCACCGTGCCGGGCGTCACCGTCAGCCGGACGTCGGGACCGGGCAGCGTCACGCAGATCCGCATGCGCGGCGCCGAAGCCAACCACGTGCTCGTCCTCATCGACGGCGTCGAGATCAACTCGACGACCGACGGCGAGTTCGACTTCTCCGATCTCCTCGTCGACGACATCGAGCGCATCGAGGTGGTGCGCGGACCGCAAAGCGGCATCTGGGGCGCCAATGCGCTCTCGGGCCTCATCAACATCGTCACGCGGCGCGGCGAAGGGCCAGCGCGTGTGCATGCGTCGGCGGAAGGCGGGGCGTTCAACACGCGTGCGGCGACGCTCGGGGTCAGCGGTGGCAGCGAGCATGCCTGGGGCTCGGTGAGCGGCTCGGCGCTGGAAACCGACGGGTTCAACATCTCCGACAACGGCACCGAGGCGGACGGTGCGCGCATCGTCAACTTCCAGGCCCGCGGCGGCGTCAAGCTGCATCCGTGGCTGACGGCCGAAGGCTTCGTGCGCGACATGGACAAGCGCGCCGACTACGACAACATCGGCGCCGCGCCCGGCGCCAAGCCCGGCGATCTCGCCGAATCGATCGACGGCATCGGGCTCTACAACACCTCCAACACCCTCGTCGCCGGCACGACGCTGACGATCGATCCGTTCGAGGGCATGTGGCGCACGCAACTCTTCGCCAACTACAACGACACCGATCGCGAGAACATCGATCCGGCCTTTGGCAACAGCACGAACGACGGCCAGCGGCGTCGGTTCGGCGCCTCCTCGACGCTGACGCTCGAGAGCCCCGACAACACCTACCGCCATATCATCACCGGCCTCGCCGAGCAGGAGCACGAGGACTTCACCGTTTCCTCCGACCCGCTCGATCACGGCCGCGAGAAGACGAGCGTCGCCGGCGAAATCCGCGGCGAGTATTTCGACCATCTGTTTCTGTCGGGCGCGATCCGTCATGACGACAGCGACGTGTTCGGTCCCTTCGACACCTACAAGCTCGGCGCCGCGTGGCTGCTCCAGCAGACCGAGACGCGCTTCCACGGCAGCTACGGCACCGGCGTCGTCTTCCCGACCATGTTCGAGCAGTTCGGCGTCATCCCGGGCTTCTACACGCCCAATCCGGACCTGCTGCCGGAAGAATCGACCGGCTGGGATGCCGGCATCGAGCAGACGCTCGTCGACGGACGCGTTGTCGTGGACGTCACCTATTTCGAGCAGAACCTGACGAACGAGATTTTCTCGACCTTCTTCGGACCGCCGGTCAACTTGCCGGGTGAGAGCGAGCGCAAGGGCGTGGAAGTATCGGCGACGCTCAAACCCACCGACGATCTCGACATCATCGTCACCTACACGCATTTGGACGCGCAGGATTCGACCGGCCTCGACGAGATCCGCCGGCCCGAGCACGCGGCGAGCGTCAGTGCCAACTGGCGCTTCGCGGAAGGGCGCGGGCTGTTGAGCGCTGGCGTCATCTACAACGGGCAGATGCGCGATGTCGGGTTCGATGCATTCACCTTCGCGCAACGTGACGTGCGGCTCGACGACTACGCCGTGGTAAACCTCGGCGCGAGCTACGCGTTGACGGATCAGGTGCAGGTCTACGGCCGGCTCGAGAACGCCTTCGATGCCGACTACGAGGAGATCTACGGCTTCAACACGGCGGGTGCCGCGGCCTATGGCGGCATCAAGATCAAGCTGGACGAGCCCGAGCCGGCGGCCGACACGCTCAAGTAGGAAGGCGCTTGAAGAGTGCTTGTCAGAGGACAGCGCGTTGGGCGGGCCGACCCCGGACCTGGCCCGGGAGATGCCCGCTGTTTCGCGTGGCGCTCTTGGCGGCGGGCTTCGCGCCTCGCTCAGCCCGCCCTACGAGTGTCGCCGAATTGTGCTGTGCCGACTCCCCTCCCCCTTGAGGGGGAGGGCAGGGGTGGGGGTGCGCCGCGTGCCTCACGCCTACCTCGTCACCCTCATCCCAAGCACCCACGGACTCGATTGGGGTCAGACCCTGCGGGTCTGACCCCTGTTCCAAGGTCCAAGCCATGGGGTCAGACCCGCAGGGTCTGACCCCCAGCAAGCGCTCGTTCTTTTTCGGGTGCGCGGCTCGATGGGTGTTTTTGCTCGCCTCGCTCGTCGCTGCAGCCTGTCCCGTCGCCGCCGCCGATCCGCCTCAGCGCATCGTCTCGATCAACGTCTGCGCCGATCAGCTCGTGCAGATGCTGGCGCCGCCGGAGCGGGTGCAGGCGCTGTCGTTCCTTGCCGGTGATCCGCAAATGTCGGTGCTCGCCACGCAGTCGGGCAAATACCGGCTGATCCGCGGCCAGGCCGAGGAGGTGCTGCCGCTCGACGCCGATCTCGTCATCGCGGGCGTCTACTCGACGCCGGCGACCGTCGCGCTGCTGCGCCGGCTCGGCGAGCGCATCGAGGTCTTGCCGATGACGAACGATCTCGACGGCATTCGCGCGAACGTGCGGCTCGTTGCAGGGTGGCTCGGCCGCGAGGCTGAGGGCGACCATATCCTCGCCGACTTCGACGCGAGGCTCGCCGACGCCCGGCCGATGCCCGGCACCCGGCGGCCGACGGCGATCGTCTACTACGTCAACAGCCTCACCGCCGGACGCGGCACGCTCGCCGATGCCGTGCTGACCGCCGCGGGCTTCGACAATCTCGCGGCCCGCGAGGGCGTGGAGGGCGAGGGCTACCTGCCGCTCGAGCGGCTTGTCGCCGATCCGCCCGATCTCATCGTGCTCGGCAACGGCGCCCAGCACTTCAAGACGATCATCGCCGACAATCTGCGTCATCCGGCGCTGCATCGGATCCTCGATACGGTACCCTCCGTCGTGCTGCCGCAGGCGCTCCTCATGTGCGATACGCCGCTCGTCGCCGACGCGATCGACCGGCTCGCGACGGCGCGCCTGCTGCTGACGAAACAGCACTACGCCGGTGCCGCGCCGTGAGCTCCGAGCGCGTGCTTCTGGCGGCTCTGCTCGCCGCCGTCGCCATCCTCTTCCTGGGCTCGCTGCTGACGGGTCCGGCCGGCGTCGGGCTTGTCGAGGGTTTGAACGGACTCTTCTTCGGCACCTCGGCCGAGCACGAGGCGACCGTCCTCATCATGCGAGAGATCAGGCTGCCGCGCGCGCTGCTCGGCTTCCTCATCGGCGCGGCGCTCGGGCTCTCGGGTGCGGCGCTGCAGGGCTATCTGCGCAATCCGCTCGCCGAGCCGGGGCTCATCGGCGTCTCGGCTGGGGGTACGCTCGGCGCGGTGCTCGCGATCCACACGGGGCTCGCGGGCCTGACGGTGCTGGCCCTCCCGTTCGCAGGCCTCGCCGGGGCGTTCATCGCCATGGCCGTCGTGCTCGGGCTCGCCGGTTTGCGCGGGGGGCCCGTGACGCTCATCCTCGCCGGCGTTGCGGTGACGAGCGTCTGCGGCGCGCTGACGGCACTCGCGCTCTCGCTCTCCCGCAACCCGTACGCGACGACGGAAATCCTGTTCTGGATGCTGGGCTCGCTCGGCGACCGCTCGATGCTGCATGCGACGCTCGCCGCGCTCTTCATCGTGCCGGGAAGCCTGCTGCTCATCCTCACCGGCCGCGCGCTCGATGCGTTGACGCTGGGCGAGGAGGCGGCCGCGAGCCTCGGCGTCGATCTCGATCGCCTGCGCGGCCTCATCGTGCTCGGCACGGCCTTCGCCGTCGGCGCCTCGACCTCGGTCGCGGGCACCATCGGCTTCGTCGGGCTCGTGGTGCCGCATCTGCTCCGGCCCTTCGTCAAGAGCCGGCCGGGGCGGCTGCTGCTGCCGTCGGCGCTCGGCGGCGCCGCGCTCGTGCTCGCCGCCGACATCGTCGTCCGCCTCATGGGCGACACGGGCGAGCTCAAGCTCGGCGTGCTGACCTCGATCTTGGGTGCGCCGTTCTTCCTCTACCTCGTGCTGCGCTCGCGCCGGGAGCTCATGGCATGAGACTCGAGACGCAAGCGATCGATGTCCGGCTCGGCACGCGCGACGTGCTCGCAGGCGTCACCGCCCATTGCGAGGCGGGCGAGCTCGTCGGCGTCATCGGACCAAACGGAGCAGGCAAGTCGACGCTCCTCAAGGCGATGGCCGGGCTCATTGCGCCGGTCGCCGGGCGTGTGCTCCTCGACGGCGAGGATATCCGCACGCTGTCGCGCGGCGACCTCGCACACCGGCTGGCCTACCTGCCGCAGAGCCGCACCGTGCACTGGCCAGTGACGGTCGAGACGCTGGTCGGCCTCGGCCGGCTGCCCTATGCGGCCTTCGCCGTCGAGCCGAGCGCCGGGGATCGCGAGGCGATCACTCGGGCGATGCAGACTGCGGAGGTTACGCATCTGGCGACGCGGCTGGCGTCCGAGCTCTCCGGCGGCGAGCTCGCGCGGGTGCTGATGGCGCGCGCGCTCGCCCAGGAGCCCAAGATCCTCATCGCGGACGAACCCTCCGCCGGTCTCGATCCGGCGCACCAGCTCTCGCTCTTTCGTCATATGCGCGGCCTCGCCGATTCGGGGCTGGGCGTGATCGTGGCGCTTCACGACCTCTCGGCAGCGGCGCGGTACTGTCACCGCCTCGTGCTCATGCAGGCGGGGGGCGTGCTCGCCGATGGCTCACCGCGCGAGGTGCTGACGCCCGAGCGGCTGAGCCAGGCCTTCGACGTCACGGCCGTGGTCACCGAGATCGACGGCGTGCCCGTGGTCGTCGCGCATTGAGGCGAAAAGCGGACCGTCCATAGGGCAATTGGCACGTTGCGGGAGTGGTGCTCGACCCGCATCATGGGCAAGCGGCCGAGGGGCGTCGGCTGCCGACCGGGGACAAGACCATCGCTAAGAAGCGACATCCATCGCGCACGATCAATTTGGCCCTCCAGGGCGGCGGCGCGCACGGCGCCTTCACCTGGGGCGTGCTCGATCGGCTGCTCGAGGAGGAGGGGCTCGCGCTCGATACGGTGAGTGCGGCGAGCGCCGGCGCCGTCAATGCGGTGGCGATGCTCGACGGCCTCGCCGATGGCGGCCGGGAGACGGCGCGCGCCAAGCTTGAGGCCGTCTGGCAGGCAATCAGCAAGGCGGGATTTCCGGACGTCGCGCGGCTCAATCCCTTCCTGGCAGGCTTGGCGCGGGTGCCGGCCCTCGTTTCGCCCTACACGTTCAATCCGCTCGACATCAATCCGTTGCGATCGATCTTGGCCCGCGAGATCGACTTCGAGCGGCTGCGGGCCCGTCCGCCGGCTCGGCTCATCATATCCGCAACCGATGTCGCGACGGGGAAGGCCAGGCTGTTCCGCGAGACCGAGGTCACGGTCGACGTGGTGCTCGCCTCGGCCTGCCTGCCCTCGCTCTACCGGGCCGTCGAGATCGAGGGCCGCAGCTACTGGGACGGCGGCTTCTCCGCCAATCCGGAGCTGATCTCGCTCATTTTGGGATCGCAGGCTGCCGAGACGCTGCTCATCCTCCTCAACCCGCTCGAGGCGACCGAGGTGCCCAAGCGCGCCCGCGATATCGCCGATGGGGTGAGCCGCATCACCTTCAATCAGCCGGTCCTCCGCGACCTCGCCGAAATCGAGAGCCGCCGGCGGGCGGTCGGGACGGGCTGGCGCAGGTGGCTGGCACAACCCGAGGAGCGGCGTCTGGCGGCGCATGCGCTCCATACCCTCAGCGCGGCCGCCCATACGAGCGAAATGGGCCCCGAAACCAAGCTCCAACCGGGCTGGGAACTCTTGTCGCACCTCAGGTCCGCGGGTCGCGCAGAGGCCCAATCGTGGCTTACCGGGGGGACGGCGGCGCCTACAACCAACGGCCTAGCTCGTTGGCGTACAAACGAAAATTCCAGGGTTGCCTGAGCAGCTCTGGAGCGCCCCAAAGTTTAATGTTCAGTATATGCGTGCGGCGCATGCCCTCGATGCGGCAAAGGGCCTAGTGAATCTTGTTCAGAACCGTCATATTGCGGTGCAACAACACGGCTATAGAGACCGTGCGCTCGCAGGCAACTGCGGGTGAGCACAAAGGAGATAAAAACATGAGCATTTACAACGAAATGGTTCGTGGACGCGCGGGTGTCATGTCGTTCGCCGCAGAGGCGTTGGGCAATGCAATATTCGGCAACGTCGCGCGCTCTTTCAAGGAAGACAAAGAGCGCCGCGAGCTCGGCCGTGAATTGGCCCGTCTCTCGGACCGCGAGCTTGCCGATATCGGCCTCTCGCGCGCCGACGTTCCCCGGAACTTCTGGGACAACGCCTCGGCCTACGACCACTTCTTCCGCCGGCCCTGACGCCGGTGCTCGTGCGGCGCCCCGATAGGGCGCCCGTGAGATGACCATTCGAAGCGGCGGTTGCCCGGACGGGTGACCGCCGCTTTTCGTATGTCCGCTCTGTTCACGGTCCATGGCTTTGGCGTGCGATCGCGCTTGTCGCTGACGAGCCTCGGCCGCTATATGCTCGCCCGAGCGTCCCATCACAAAAAAACGGAGCGAGCGACATGTCGATTAAGCGTATCGAGGCCGGCCCCCGCATGGCCCAGGTGGTCATTCACAATAAGGTCGCCTATCTCGCCGGCCAGGTCGCCCAGGGCGCCAAGGGTCAATCCGTCGCCGCGCAGACCCAGGACATCCTCAACACTATCGACAAGCATCTGAAGTCGGCCGGCACCGACAAGTCGAAGCTCCTCACCACCAACATCTGGCTCTCCGACATCTCGAAGTTCGCCGAGATGAACGCGGTCTGGGACAAGTGGGTGTCGCCCGGCAACACGCCGGCTCGCGCCACCGTCGAGGCCAAGCTCGCGGCGCCCGAGTTCACCGTCGAGATCATGGTGTCGGCGGCGATCGACTGACGTCGGCTCAGGTGTGGCGGTTCGGAAGTCCGCATCTGTCTTCGGGCAAGCACAATATGCGGACTTCCGAATAAGTCGCCACACCCAGCCCATGCGTTTGCTCGTGTCCTTATCGTTCGCGAAGTTCGTGAGCATGCGCAGCAGGTGTTGACGAACTTCGCGAACGGGACACGAGGGGAAGCGGGCACATATGAAAATCGCGGTTCTCGGCGCCGGTATCGTCGGCGTCACGTCGGCCTACCAACTGCTCAAGGACGGTCACCAGGTGACGGTGATCGACCGCGAGCCCGAGGCCGCCAATTTCACCTCCTTCTCCAACGCCGGACTGGTGGCACCCGGGCATGCGTATGCCTGGGCGTCACCGGCGGCACCGGGCATGATGTGGCGCTCGCAGTGGCGCAACGATCAGGCCATCCGCTTCAAGCCCCGGCTCGATCCGCGGCAGTGGTCGTGGATCCGCAAGTTCCTCGCCGAGTGCACGGCGGAGAAGGCGGAAGCCAACACGAAGCACAAGGCGCGCCTTTGCATCTACTCGCAGAAGATGCTGAACGAGGTCGGCGCGGAAACGAAGATTCCCTATGACCGCGTCAGCGGCGGCCTGATCTACTTCTTCCGCTCGAGCGCGAGCTACCAGAAGGCGACGAAGAAAGCCGACGTCCTGCGCAAGGCCGGCATCCCGATCGACGCCATCACCACGGACGATGCCGTCCGTCTCGATCCGGCCCTCAAGCACGCGGCGAGCCAGATCGCGGGCGCCCTCTACGTCAAGAGCGACGAAGGCGGCGACTGCCGCATCTTCGCGCAAGCGCTCGTCGAGAAGTGCAAGGCCATGGGCGCCGATTTCAAGTTCGGCGTCTCGATCAAGCGCATCGTCACGAGCAACGGCGAGGTGACCGGCGTCGAGACGAGCGCGGGTCCGATCAAGGCCGACGCGTACGTGCTCGCGCTCGGCATCTACAGCCCGGAGCTGGCCAAATCGCTCGGCATCAAGCTGCCGGTCTATCCCGTCAAGGGCTACGCCATGACCATCCCGATCAGCGACAAGAGCAAGGTCGCGCGGTTGGGCGGCGTGGATGAGGACAACCTCCTCGCCTACTGCCCGTTCGAGAAGCGGCTGCGCGTCACCGCCACCGCCGAGATCGCCGGCTACGACAACAGCCACAAGCCGAGCGACTTCCGCGTCATGACGGAGCGGATGAAGGCCCTCTTCCCGCAAGGACTCGACTGGGCGAACGCGACGCATTGGGCGGGTTTGAGGCCGATGACGCCGACCGCTCTGCCGATCGTCGACCGCTCTCCGGTCTCCAACCTCTGGCTCAACACCGGCCACGGCCACATGGGCTGGACGATGTCCAATGGCTCGGCCAGAATTCTCGCCGATCTCGTCGGTCAACGGCGTCCCGCCATCGATCTGGAAGGAATGCGCTATGAGCATTGATACCGAAGTCGGCATGAAATCTCGCCGCGCCGCGAAGGCGAAGCCCGCCGCCACCGAGCTCATCGAGCACATTCCCTTCAAGACCGATGCCGGGCTCGCGCCCAAGGCGCGCGTCGGCCTCATCGTGCTCGCTTCCGACAACACGATCGAGCACGAGTTCCGCCTGGCCTTCGCCGGCCAAAAGGGCGTCGGCCTGTTCGAGAGCCGCCTCTACAATTCGACGACGATCACGCCCGAGACGCTCGCCGCCATGGAGCCCTTGATTTCAGGCGCCGCCGAGCTGCTGCTGCCCGGCACCGATCTCGACGTCATCGGCTACGGCTGCACCTCGGCCTCGATGGTGCTCGGCGAGAAGAAGATCTCGGCGCTCGTCAAGAAGGCGAAGCCGAAGGCCAAGGTCACGAACCCGATCAGTGCGGCGTTCGCCGCCTTCGACGCCTTCAAGGCCAAGCGTATCGCCGTGCTGACGCCCTATCGCGCCGACGTCAACGCGATCGTGCAGAAGTACATCGAGAAGGCAGGCTACGAGGTGCCCGTGTTCGGCTCCTTCAACGAGGAGAACGACACGACCGTCGCCAACATCGACATCCCGAGCCTGAAGAAGGGCATCGCCACGATCACCAAGGGCCGCGACGTCGACATGGTGTTCGTGTCGTGCACGGGGCTGCGGCTCGTCGAGGCCGTAACCGACATCGAGAAGGCTGTCGGCCTGCCGGTGACGTCGTCGAACCACGCGCTCGCCTGGCACTGCATGCGGCTCGCGGGCATCAAGACCAAGCGGCCCGAGCTCGGACGCCTTTACACGAAATAAGTTTTGCGCTTGGCGACTGTTGCGGCTGCAAGCGATGCAGCCGCGCCATGCTCGCATCGAGCCGAATCACCTAGACTCTCGCATGGGGACATGCGGGGGCCAAAGGCATGCGACTGAAGATTTCCACATCCAAGCCTCGAGCGATGGTGATTTGGGATCGCCGCGCCAGCGCGCTCGAAGCCGGTTTCCAGCTCATGGAAAAGAAGCCCGACGACCGGGCCTGGACGGACGGCGACAAGCGCCTGTGGCGCTACGCGATCGCCGTGTCGAAGCGGCTCGAGCGGTTGAACTGAAGGGCTTGGGGCTTCAGCGGTGCCGTCGCGGATTTGCCTGGGCCTAGCGCGATGATCGATTGTTCGGTTTCGCCGTCAGCTCTTTCGCGCAGCGAACCATGTCGATCGGCAATGCCTCCAGGCCTTTCGCCGAGAACGTCATGTCGAGATAGTCTTTGGCAACCATGGCGACTGCGCGTGCTTGAGCAGTATCGCGTCGACGTTTGAGCGGCTCTCGATCTGGTTGCTTCGACATCCAGAATTTGTGTAGGGCGAACACTCTCGGATCGATGCAGCTCGCCACGACCTCGGAGCGGCGAGATAGTTTTTCACAATGAGCGTATCGCCCTGCTTGATGCGATCGCCGCTCCAACTGACGAGACCCATGTTCGTGGCGCCAGCGTTGGCACGATCCAGCCGCAACTGAGTCGATACCGTCTGGATCGTTGCCCAGAACAACTTGTTCTGCATCCGCGTATAAGTCGCGCCACAGGGTTGCCCTCAGGATCATGATCGCCTGCACATGGTGCAGAGCTGCCGGATTTCTCGGTAAGTGTTGACTTCAGGCACGGATGTCGCGAACGATGTCGCGCAGCTCGGCGATGCGGTCGGGGGCGGCGTCGCCCAGGCTCCCAGCCGCTGCTTGTCGACAACGAGCCCTTTGTCGCCCGAATTGAACGAGCAGAGCGGTCGCCCAGCGTCGGGAGAACGCCGGCCGTCGAGGTTGACGCGGTAGCCGACATAGAACGCCACGTCGAGGGTGTAGTGCTTGACGGTCGACGTACCTCCCGCTTGCCCTCAGTTTGAACTGCCGAAGAAATTCCCGGTAGTTGCCTCCGAAAGCTCTCCGGAGCTTTCGAGAACCACGGATGTGATCCCCGATAGTATCAGTATCGACACCGAACATTTCAGCGAGTTGCCGCTGCGTAGGCAGGGTCGGTCCCCTCGTAGCGAAGCTCAAGACGCACGCCCCGATCTGGGGTAGACGAGAAACCGGGCGCCCGGTCATCTTCTCGAAGTCTCACGGGGCCGTCGGCGTACCCGCACCGCCGCTCGGCGGGCTTAGTGCCACTTTGTCCAAAGCGGCGCTCATCCGACTCGCTTGCTTTCGATGGACGCTTTCTATCTGGTCGCTTAACCACGGAGCAGGACCTCGTCAGCCCTGCGACAAAGCCGGAAGAAGTTGCACTCTCGACCTTAGCGATCTCGATACGGATGGCTCTCGCGATTGGGTGCTCGGCGGCCGCCGCGCTTGACCCGCTCCTCACCCGCCTCCCGCTCGCCCTCGAGCCCCGCGATGCGGGCCGAGATCTCGCGCAACAGCTTGGCGCGGGATCGCCTCGCGGGGCTCTCATGGTCCCCGCGACTTCGCGGCAAGCTGTCGTGACCGATGATCACGTTCTGGCGGTAGTACTCCCGTCGAGCTCGCGCACCTCGTTGACGATGGCCAAGCCATTGACGACGACGTCGTTGGCAACCGCCGTGGCGCGGGCTGGGCAAGAGGATCGTCAGGTCCTCGCGCGCCGGCGTCTCGACGCCGTCACCCGACACGTCGACGACGCGGCGCGGCGCCTCGAAACGATTGGCGCCGATCAGGCGGACGGAATAGGAGATCGCCGAGCCGTGCCGGTACCGCCTTCGACGCGGCGTGGAAATTGCCGAAACCGCATCGGCGAACGCATTGGCGCTCGTGCGATCGTGGAGCACGAACCGTCGCTCTTGCAGCTCGGGAAGATTGGTGGCGTCGGCCCAGATCACGAGCTCCACCCGCGATCCTGACCCATGGAGCCCCGATCCGACGGCCGATTGCACCGCCTCGTCGCGGACGCTTCGGCGGTAGCGGATCTGCAGCTGGAACTCGGTCTCGTCCACGCTGCCGGACGCATCGACGGCGAGCACGAGCTCAAGATCGACGTCCTCGCGCGCGCAATGACGCCAGCCCGAGAGCCAGCAATGACGCGATCAGCGTTAGCAGCACGCGACGAGCCATCGACACCCGCCGAGTGTGCCCGGCCCGGCGCGCGCTGCAACGAAAGGCGGTCACGGAAGCGTGAGGGTAGAAACCCTGGATGCCGACCATGTCCATGGCATCGGCGATCGTCTTGATCAGTACGACCACGGCCGTCGGCGATGGCCGTCTTGTGCACCTCCTCGTCGAAGGAAGCGCAGCCGTCCTCGAGCACGATCCTCGAGGAAATCGCGCCGCCTTGCGCATCGCGCGCACCGTGATGGCGACGCTGATCGCGGTGGTGATGCCGGTAACGAGCAAAGTCTCGATAGACGCCTGGCGCAGCACCCATTCAGGCAGCCATCATGTAGAATGCTAAATAGGCGACTTTCTCGATCGCGAGATCCACCGGCTCGAGCTCGGCGACGAGCTTGTGGCCCCAGGTGCCGGCCTGGAAGTCGCCCTTGCCGAGGCCAGCCGCAAGCGCCGCAAGTGATCGCTGATGAACGGCTCGCCGTTCTTGCCGGCCGACGAGCGTCGAGATGCGTCGAGACGATCCACCCGTCCTTGGCGCGAATGGCGTCGGCGAGCAGGCGAATGCGGCTCGGCAGGGCGCTGACCGAGGGACTGCAGCCCGGGCGCGACCGTAGGCCTTTGGATGAACGGTGTCGTTCTGCGTCGATGATCAGAAGCGCCGTACGCCAGATCAATCCTGCTTGGCCATGTCCGCTCCGCTGATCGGTCTCGAGAGCTTTCGGGGCTCCCACGCTGAGATCGACTGTGCCACTATTCGTGTAGCCCGGCGAGCCGCCAGCCATGTCCCGACGCAACGCAAGCCATGCGGGCTCCGGACCGGCTATGCTGGCGGATAGCCATTGTGCCGGAAGGGCCGCGTACCCTAGACTGAGGCACGTACAAAGCCTGCGGCGAGGCCGAGTACGGGACTTCCCGATCGATCCGAGACGGATGGGCCCGCCCCGCGCAGGCCTTATCCTGCGGCCAGGCGTGCCGGAGCTCGAGGCGGGCGTCGAGCAGTATACGGTCGAGGGCGGGCGGCTCATCGTCGTCGCGGTGGAGCCCGGCGACCAGCTCACCCTCACCGATGTCGAGGGCGGGCAACCAGCCGGGCTCGTGGCCGCCGACCCCAGGCCGGATCGATCTGTCGATCCTGGGCGTCAAAGCCAATGCCGCCGCCAAGGGCATCCGCGCGGCGCTCTCAGTCGACGAGGAGGCGCCCGCATCGTCCGGCGCGGCCTCGGGCGCCACAAGATCGATGTGTCGAGCGCATGAGGCCCTTCGCTTATTTTTCCGCCGACAGCCCGGCCGGCACGCGCGCCGAGCTCGCTATGACGCGCGAGGGCGTGTTGATCGTCGCGGCGCCAGTGAGCCATTGCGCCGGACGAGCAGACGACCGCGACCGCGATCCAGGCTGCGCATCCGCCGCGCCAAGCCCCGTCGCAAATCGGGCTCGCGTCACCGATACTGCCCGAGCCGCTCGCCGATCCTCTGCAGGATCATCGCATCAAGGCCGCGACCGCGGCCTTCGGCCTTCGTCGTGAAGGCCGGCGAGTACATCCAGATCATCGATGTCGACGGCCGGCGGTACCGACTTCAATGCTTCGACGTCCGCAAGCCGGCAAGGGGCCTCAGCCGGCCGCTCGACGTCACCTCGACGCGGACCATGATCGGCCACGGCTATCCGACGCCGGGTCTGCCCTCGAAAGCCTTCGACCGGGATTTGGATCCATCATCGAGGTCGTGCGCGACACCTGCGGCCGCCACGATGCCTTCGGGCTCGCTGTACCGCGCGCTACTACGACGACATGAGCTGTCGGCCATCCAACTGCTCGGACAATTTCAATGCCGCGCTCGCCCTACGGCATCAAGCGCGGCCCGGCTGGTGGCGATGAACTTCTTCTACAACACCGGCATCGACGCCGCAACGTCATCTATCTCGACGAGCCGTGGTCGCGGCCGGGCGACTACGTGCTGTTGCGCGCGATGACCGATCTCGTCTGCGTCGCTCCTCTGCCCCGACGACATCGACGCGGCGAACGCCTGGGATCCGTCCGACATGCACGTCCGCACCTATGCGGCCGAGAAAACTTTCTCACGCGCGGTGGCCTTTCATGAAACCCGATGCCGAGGCCCAAGCTCACGAAGAGACGCCCTTCCAGGCGGATGTCCATCACCCCGCAGCAGCTTCGGCGAGTACAGGTACTGGCTGCCGCAGCAGTTCAAGAACGGTGGCGCGATCGACGAGTACTGGGCAGCGCGCACGGCGGCGGTCGTCACTGATCTGACGCCCTTGCGCAAATTCGAGGTCACCGGCCCCGATGCCGAAGCGCTGATGCAATATGGTGACGCGCGACATCGCCAAGCTCGGCATCAGCCAGGTCGTCTACACCGCCATGTGCTACGAGCACGGCGGCATGATCGACGACGGCACCGTGTTCGTCTCGATCCCCACAACTTCCGCTGGATCGGCGGTGACGAGTACGGCGGCGAGCATTGCACCAGCTCGCCGAAACGCTCGGGTTGAAGGTCTTCAAGCGTTCCTCCACCGATCAGCTCTGCAATCTGCAAGTGCAGGGTCGAAGTCAGCGCGACATTCTGAAAGACATCATCTGGACCGCGCCGGCGCAGGCCACCCGTCGCCGAGGCTCGGCTGGTTCCGCTTCTGCGTCGGCCGTATCGGTCATTTCAAGGGCGCGCCGGTCGTCGTCTCGCGCACCGGATACACGGGCGAGCTCGGCTTCGAGGTGTTTTGTCATCCCAAGGACGCCGGGACGGTGTTCGACGCGATTTGGGAGGCCGGCAAGCGCACGGCCTGAAGCCGCTCGGCGGCCGCGCTCGACATGTTGCGCATCGAAGACGAGCCTCATCTTCGCCAACTGCGAGTTCTCGACGAGACCGATCCCTTCGAGGCCGGCATCGGCTTCACGGTGCCCAAATCGAAGAGGCGGATTTCTTGGGCAAGGCCGCACTCGCCCGCCGTCGCGAGCAGCGTGCGCAAGCTCGTCAGGCTCGAGATCGAGGCCCGCGACGGCGTCAGCCATGGTGACTGCGTCCATGCCGGCCGCGCGCAGGTCAGCTGTCATCTGACGCTACCTGGTCGCCAACGCTCGAAAGCAAGATCACTCGCGCGCGTCGACGTGACGGCCGCCGGGATCGGCACACGGCTCGAGATCGGCAAGCTCGATGGGCATCAGAAGCGGCTGCCCGCCACCGTCGTGCGAGTCCCGCACTACGATCCCGACCAGACGCGCGTCAGGAGCTGACGCGCGCTCAGTCACCCAAGCTCTATCAACCATCCAACTAACTGGGGGACTTTCCGCTATGATCATGTACGCGACGCTCGGTGCTCACGATCTCAAGGTCGCTGTGCCCTTCTACGACAAGCTGATGGCGACGATCGGCTATGTCCGAGTCAGCGAGGGCGACTGGGGCGTGTCCTACGGCCCCGACAAGAATGTCAAAAAGATCTACGTCATGAAGCCGGCGAACGGGCTGCCGGCCACCTTCGGCAACGGCACCATGCTGACCTTCGAGGCGCCCTCGCGCGCCGCTGTCGACAAGTTCCACGCGACCGCGCTCGCCAACGGCGGCATCGACGAAGGCAAGCCCGGCATCCGTGGCGACGCGAGCTCCAACTTCTACGCAGCCTACGTTCGCGATTTGACCGGCAACAAGATCTGCGCCGCCTGCACGAAGCCGGCGTGATATCTCGGCACCTCTTGTGACGGCGAAGGGCAGGATGCGAACGAGGATCCGAAGCGCCCTTCGCCTCATCGGCTACGGCGCACTCGAGGTCGCCGTCATCTTCATCACCCTCGTCGTTTGCGTTCGCCTCGGCAGCCTGTTCGACTGGCCGCGGTTGCCCCTGGGCTGGTTCCTCGCCGGCCTCATGTTGGCGTCATGCGTTCACGAGCTCGGCCATCTCGTGTTCGCCAAGCTCACCTCGACCCCGGTGCGCAAGATGACGATCGGCATCGGGCCGGCGCTCCTCTCGATGCGCCTGCGCACGGTCGACGTCGAGGTGCGCCTCATTCCGATCGGAGGTCTTGTCGAGCGCGACACGACGTTGACGGTCGATCGGCGGGCTCTCCTGCTGGTCATCGCCGGCGGTGGCATGACAAATCTGCTGTTTGCGAGCGCACTGCTCGCAGTCCATGCAGCGGGCGTCTTGCCGCCACATTGGACAGCGGCCTGGCAGACGCTCATCATCGCTCAGCTCGCCGTGGGATTGCAGAACTTCCTGCCATTTCGCGACGTCCGGAGAGGTCTAGACAGTGACGGGTTGCTGCTGTGGCGGATGGCGAGGACGAGCGATGTGGGCCAGATCGATGCCCGCCTGCTCATCTATCGACGGATGCTGGAGCCCTACGGTCACGCGGCGACCGGTCCGTTCGAGCCGTCGCCGGCCTCGTCGCGCATTTTCTCCGCTTTGGCCAACTCCGAGCGGCTGACATCGGACGAGGTCAGACGGCAGACTTGCGCCAGTCTCGAGCGCGAGCTCGACAGCGATAGGCTGACGATCGCCGAGCGCCTGCTCGTGCTGGATACGCTGATCACGAGCGCGGTCCTGTACGAGGAGCCGGACGACCTCGCGCGCCTTGCCGGGTGGTCGGCCACCGCCATCGCGCTCGCCCCACAGTGCCCGACGATCCAAGGCAGCTACGGGGCCGCACTCGTCGGTCTCGGCCGGCACGGCGAAGCGCGTGGCCTCTTCAGTGGCATCGTCGATAAGCTCACCGGCATGGACCGAATGCTCTGCTGCTATTTCGCGGCCATCGCCGAGCGCCGCTCCGCAAACGAGGTGGCGAGCGCGCGCTGGGCCGAGGACGCGCGGGAGATCGCCCGGCATCTTGACGATACGCCCTGGACGCGAAACGTCGTGGCGATGATGGAGCGCAAGCTTGCGCTCGGGTCGGACCGGCCTGCCCCAGCGTGACGCTCAGAAATGCTCGGCGTCGATCGGCACCTCGATGCCGAGCTTCTCCATGCCGTCGGCCCAGTACTCGGCGAGCAGCGGCGTGCCCATGAGATAGAGCTCGGTCGGCATCTCGCGGCTCGCGGCCGCAAGCTCGACCGTCTGTTCCCACTCGTCGGGCTCGGCATCGCCGCGGCCCGTCCACATCAGCGCGACGAGCTCGGCCTGTGTCTGCGGGCCGAGCCCTCGCAATTCGGCTGCGACCTCGCGCCGGCTCAGGTCGCCCGGCGTTTCCTGCAGCGCGTCCGCCGCATCGTCGTCGGTCGGGTTGGAGCCGCTCTCCTCGTCGACGAGCGCCTCGCGCCCCTGAACGCCGCGCACCATGACGATGAGGCGGGCGAGATAGTCGGGCGCTACGGAAAGCTCGACGGGCATGGTGGCATCTCCCTTTCGACGACGCGTAACGAACCCGTGCCTGGCGCGCGTGGTTCCCTACGCCTCAGCCGGGGTCTCCGTCGATGCGCCTCAGAAATCGCGCGATTTTCTCGGCCGCGGCGTCCGGATGCGTCTCGAGCATCACATGCCCGGCATCGATGTGCACGACCTCGGCGTCGGGGCGTGCGGCCGTGATCGTCGAGAGCGATCGGCGACCGGTCAGCCGGTCGCGCCGGCCGGTGAGGCAGAGGAGAGGAAACTCCGTTTGCGCGAGCATGCTTCGCACATCGACCGCGAGCGCCAGACGCACACGATCGGCAACGAGATCGGGCCGCAGCGCCGCGATTGTTCGCGTGAGCTCGTCGATCAGCTCCGGCGTCGCACGTTGACCCGCGAGAAATAGTGCCGACCGCCTGGGTGAGATCTTGGAGCGAGCAATTCGGACGACGGCAGGTGCAAGGACACGCGGCATCGGAAAGCGTGCGAAGGTCGAGGCGAGGACGAGCCCGGCGACGCTCGGCACCCTGGCCGCGATCGCGATGGCGATGGGGCCCGAGAAGGATTCTCCAAGGATCGCGCATGGCCTCTCGGGAAGTCGGGCGCGCACGAATTCGACGTAGCCTGGAAAATCGAGGGCCGCATCCGACGGATAGTCGATCGCGAGCACCTGCCGATTGGCGCTAAGCCGTGCAATCAAGGGCCTGAGCAACTCGGTTGTGCCATGCAGGCCGGGGAGCAGAACGAGGGGCAGCGGGCTGGTCATGCGTCCCTTCTAGCGTGCGCACCCGTGCGTCGCGAGCCGCCGCGGCGGCGCGCCTGTGCTCGAATGTCCCGAGATTAGCGGTTGCGCCGCAGCCTGGGGTGTGCGGAGCATGCGCGAGGGCGAGGCCAGGGAGGTGCGATTGGCGGACATCGTAGGACAAGGAACGGGACGCGGTGTCGTCACAGCCCTGATCGAAGGTGTCGCGCGTTTTCCCATGGCCGCGGCCTTCGCTGGCATCGCCACGGTCGCCGCGCTCCAGCTGACGAGCCCGGACGCCATGACCGACAACGAGCTGGCACTGTCGCGGCTCGCGCTGACGGTCTCGGCGGTCGCGGGCTTCGTCGCCGCGCTCGCCCTGGCACTCGCCGCCGAGCGCAACGGCCGAGGCTACGGCCCGCGCCAGCTCGGGAGTGCCACCGCCGGGCTTGCGGCGTTCCTGACGGGCTGGCTTTTGAGAGAGGCGCTCGACCTGCAACTCTGGTTGTGTCTGCCCGGTCTCATCGCGCTCATGACACTGGCCGGCACCTCGGCATCCCAGGATGGCGACCGGGGCCTCTGGCGCTTCAATCACGACCTGTGGGTCGGTGCCGCATTCGCGCTCATCGCCGTCGTGCTGCTCGCGGGCGGACTCTCGGCGATCATTTCGACGTCGGGCTACCTGCTCGGCACGCCATGGAGCGACACGCTCTTCGCACGGATTTGGACGGTCGCACTCGGGTTCGCCGGGCCGATGATTTGGCTGACGCAGGTTCCAGCGGCCGGCGGGCCCGCCGAGGGACAAGGCTACGCCGGTGGTCTCATCAGCCGTGCGATTGCGGCCATCGTCACGTACATCCTGGCGCCGCTGCAGCTCGTCTACGCGGCGATCCTGCATCTCTATGCAGGGAAAATCCTGCTCGCGGGGGCGCTACCCGACGGCCAGCTCGGCTGGATGGTCGCGATCTTCGGCATCGTCTCGGTTCTGACGGCGCTGCTCGCCTATCCGGCGCGCGAGGACGGTCCCGGCTGGATGCGGCTCTATGGGTGGATCTGGCCCTGGACGCTCGGGGTACCGGTGCTGTTGCTGGTGTTGGCGATCTCCGAGCGCATCGGGGCCTACGGCTGGACCGAGCAGCGCTATCTTATCGTGCTGTTCGGCGTCTGGCTCGCGGTCGTGATCCTGAGCCAAGGGCTGCCGACGCGGGCGCGCTCGATCCGCCTCATTCCTGCGCTCGCCGGCGTTGCGCTGGTGGCGGCCTCATTCGGTCCCTGGGGTGCGACAGGGTTCTCGGAGCGGATGCAGGCGGCGACCGTCGTCGCGACGCTGCGTGAGGCGGGTGCAGTCGGCGAGGATGGAACGCTCAAGACGTGGCCCGATCTGTCGAAGCTGCCGCTCGAGAGCCAGCGGCGCGCGGCGGCCGGGCTCGATCACCTGATGGCGCGCGATCGGCTGGCGCGGCTCGAGCCTGTGTTCGCCGGATTGGCCGATACGCCGTTCAAGAATGCGGCGCTCAGGCAATACGAGCTGGGCGGATCGCTCAAGCTCAAGCTCGCGCTCAATCCGCCGATGGCCGAGGCGGCGATGCAGAGTGTCGGCTTCAATGCGAGTGCGCCCGGCGCCGTGGAGCCGTCTGCCGGCGCGCGCCTGATCGGGCCGTTCTCGCTCGACCAATCGGCGAAGGAGCGGCAGGTTGCGATGCCGGACGGTGCGCTCGTCGTGACGTTCCAAGACAGCACGGTGACGATCGAAAGCAAGCCGGGCGGGATGCGCGCCGTTTTCGATCTACGGTCCGGTGCACATCTCGCCGCGATCGAGGCGGCGGGCAAGCCTGCGGCGACACCGCTCGAGCCGCCGCCGCTGCTGCTGTCTCGGACGTCCGGCGGGCTCGACGCCGAGCTCCTCGTCACCCAATCCTGGGGCCGTCGCGAGACAAGCGGTCCGGTCGAGATCGCACAGGTCGCGTTCTGGGTGTTGCTCGGTCAGGTGAAGACGCCGTGAGAAAATGTTCGAGGACCCGAGACTCGAGCGGCCTGCCAAGCAGAGGCGGACTCGGCCAGATAAATCATCGCCGCTCGACACTCGGGCGCGCATCGGCTTCACTCTCGGGAGGCCGGAGTTCCTCGGGAGCTGGCCAGAGAAAATCACAAAATCGTAGGGCGGACTGAGCTCTTCGCGAAGTCCGCCGTGTCAGGCACCGTGCTCTCGATGGTGGACTTCCCCGGATCACGTCCGGGGTCTGTCCACCCTACGGTTCTGGATGGTGCGGCCGTGACGTCCAGGGATTTCGATGCGTGCTGTCAGGAGGCTTTCCATCCAGTCCGGACCCGGAACACACCAAAATCACGCCGTGAGACCGAATGAACGTCCACAACACTGCCCATCGCCGAGAGGTCGCGAGCTGATGGTGCGGGCCGTCCCGCATGACGGCACCACAGTGGGCGACCTGCCGGTCGCCCCTACGGTTTTGTATCGTGCGACCGTGACGTCCAGGAACTCCCGCGCCGCTGACGGACGCGCACCTCCGCCGAGGTCGATGGCTTCGGCCGGACGTGCAGACGCTCCGAACGTCCGCCTCTCTCAATACCTCCTGAGCAGCGCCACGAGCTTGCCCTGGATCGACACGCGGTCGGGGCCGAAGATGCGGGTCTCGTAGGCGGGATTGGCGGCTTCGAGCGCGATGGACGCGCCGCGGCGCCGCAGCCGCTTCAAGGTCGCCTCCTCGTTGTCGACGAGGGCGACGACGATGTCGCCGTTGGTGGCGGTGTCGCCGCGCCGGATGATGACGGTGTCGCCGTCGAAGATGCCGGCCTCGATCATCGAGTCGCCTTTGACCTCGAGCGCGAACAATTCGCCGCCGTCGGCGTAGCTCGCCGGCACCGTGATGTCGTCGGAGTGATCCTGGATGGCTGAGATCGGCACGCCCGCCGCGATGCGGCCCATCATCGGCACATTGAGATGATCGGCATGCTGAGGCGGCGGCGCAGCCACGGGAGCGGCCGGACGGCGGCCCCCGCCCTCGATGACGCTCGGCACGAAGCCGCGGGCGGCCTCACGCGGGCTTTCGCTCAAGCCCTCGGGCAGGCGAATGACCTCGAGTGCCCGGGCGCGATGCGGCAAGCGGCGGATGAAGCCGCGCTCCTCCAGCGCCATGATGAGGCGGTGGATGCCCGATTTCGACTTGAGCTCGAGCGCCTCCTTCATCTCGTCGAACGAGGGCGGCACGCCGGTCTCTTGCAAGCGGCTATTGATGAAGAGCAGCAGCTCTTTCTGTTTGGACGTGAGCATGGCAGCTCCGGTTGTTGCGTGGGTACGCTGTACAAACCGGGAACACCCTAGCATGTTCGCGTGATGTTCCGCAAGGGGGCTGAGTCAAGCTGATGTCACACATCGCGTGCGTAGCCATGCGCTCGTTTCCGTTGCTCTCTCCGCCTCCCATTCGGGTTCGAGATCGGCTAATTCGGTCAGTGTCGCATCCCGATCAAAAAGGTGACCGATACCGGCAACGCGAAATTCGGTGTGGCTCTGAGAGTGAAGTCCTCCGCACAGAAAGCACCAATCTCCGTCTGCTCGACTTACGAGCAATACCGGGGCGCCCGCGTCGCCGACGTGGCGGCAGACGAAGCACCGTAAGTCCCGAGGCGGTAAGCTCGTCATGCGGCCATCAAACCCCAAACCCCATCACCTCGACCACCTCGCCCACCCCAGCCGCCGCGGCTCCTGGCTCCCGCACGATCAGCGCGTCGGCGGTGGCGAGGGTGAAGAGCAGCGAGGAATCCTGCGAGGAGAGGGGCGTCACGGTCTCGGAGCCGTCGGCGGCGCGGCCGAGCTTGGCGCGTAGGAAATGCTTGCGGGGGCCGTTGGCCTCGATTGCGCTTGCCAGTGCAACGGATCGTAGCGAGCCCGTCTCGGCGCGGCCGGCGAGGCGGCGCACGAGCGGCATCAGGAAGACTTCCGCGCAGATCAGCGCCGAGACCGGATTGCCCGGCAGGCCGATGTAGCGCTGGGTGCCCTTGCGGCCGAACATCATGGGCTTGCCCGGCCGCATGGCGATCTTCCAGAAGTCGAGCGTCACGCCTTGGGCCGCGAGCGCCTTGTCGACGAGGTCGTGATCGCCGACAGAGGCGCCGCCGATGGTGACGACGATGTCGGCGTCGCGGGCCTTGGCGAGATGCCGGGCAAGATCCTCGAGCGTGTCTTTGGCGATGCCGAGGAAGCCCGGCGCGCCGCCCGCCGCGCTCACCATGGCGGCGAGCGCCGGCGGCGTCGAGGAGACGATCTGCGCCGGCTCCGGCACCGTTCCCGGCAGCACGAGCTCGTCGCCGGTCGCCAGGATCGCCACTTTCGGACGCCTGACGACATCGAGCGAGGCGCGGCCGGACGCGGCGGCGAGCGCGATGTGGCGCGGGGAAACGACAGCGCCCGCGGTCATCACGCGGTTCCCCGCCTTGAAGTCGAAGCCGGCCGGCCGGACGTTCTGCCTCGCGCGCACCGCCTCGTTGACGACGACGGTATCGCCGTCGCGGGTCGCGTCCTCCTGAATGAGCACGGTATCGGCGCCTTCGGGCACGGGCGCGCCGGTGAAGATGCGGACGGCCTCACCCGCCGAGACGGCCCCAGAGAACGCATGCCCTGCCGCCGATTGGCCGATCACCGCGAGACGCGCGCCCACGGCGCCCGCATCCGCCGCGCGCACCGCGTAGCCGTCCATGGCGGAGGCGTCGAAGGGCGGCTGCGTCAGGCGGGCCGCGACGTCTTTCGCCAGCACACGGCCGGGCGCGGCGCCAAGCGGCACGCTCTCCCAATCGATCGCCTTCGCGCCCTCGAGGATGCGCGCCAGCGCCGTCTCGACGGGGAGCAGCGTGTCGCCGTGACCGTCATGCGCCACGGCCGGGCTCCTTGTCTTTCGCGCGGTAATCGCCCGAGCGCCCGCCCGATTTCTCGACGAGCCGCACGGCCTCGATGACCATGCCGCGATCGGCCGCTTTCAGCATGTCGTAAATCGTCAGGCAGGCGACCGACACGGCCGTCAGCGCCTCCATCTCGACGCCGGTTTTCGCCGCGACCTTGACGGTCGCGCGCACATGGATGCCGGGCGGCGACTGGCCCGGTCCCAGATCCACCGTCACCTTCGTGATCGGCAGCGGATGGCAGAGCGGGATGAGCTCGTGGGTCCGCTTGGCGGCCATGATGCCGGCGATGCGCGCCGTGGCCATGACGTCGCCCTTGGGCACCCGAACGCTCGTCAGCAGCGCGAGCGTCTCCTTGTCCATCCGCACGAAGCCTTCGGCGACCGCCGTCCGCTCGGTGACGGCCTTGTCGGAGACGTCGACCATCCGCGCCGCGCCCGTCTCGTCGATATGCGTGAGCTCGGGCCGGACGAGCTCCTCGACCGCATCGTCGGCGGGATCGAGCAGCTTGCGGGTCGCCGCCGTCACGTCCGGCTGCCGCATCAGGCTCTCGCCGACGAGGTAGGTCCTGACGCCGGCCCGCTGCAGCCGGGCGATGTCGTGATGGGTGAAGATGCCGCTTTCCGAGACGATGAGCTTGCCGCGCGGCACGAGGCGGGCGAGCCGCTCCGTCGTCTCGAGCGTCGTCTCGAAGGTCTTCAGGTTGCGATTGTTGATGCCGATGAGGTCGGCGTCGATCTCGACGGCGCGCTCGAGCTCCGCCTCGTCGTGCACCTCGACGAGCGCATCCATGTCCCAATCGCGCGCCGCGTCCATCAAGGCTTGCGCCTCGGCGTTGGTGACCGAGGCCATGATGATGAGGATGGCGTCCGCCCCCCAGGCCCGCGCCTCCACCACCTGGTAGGGGTCGAGCATGAAGTCCTTGCGCAAGGCCGGCAGCTTCACGGCCTTGCGGGCCATCGTCAGATACTCGGGCGCGCCCTGGAACGAGGGGGTATCCGTCAGCACCGAGAGGCAGGCCGCGCCTCCCGCCTCGTAGGCCCGGGCGAGCGCCGGAGGATCGAAGTCGGGGCGGATCAAGCCTTTAGACGGGCTCGCTTTTTTGATCTCGGCGATGAGCGCCGGAGCGCCCGCCGAGATGCGCGCGGCGAGCGCGTTGACGAAGCCCCGCGTCGGCCCGGCGCGCTGGGCGTCGGTCTTGAGACGGGCGAGCGGCAGCCGCTCCTTGGCTTGAGCGATCTCGGTGCGCTTGTAGGCGTTGATCTTGTCGAGGATATCGGACATGGGCGGAGACTACGACGGGGACGGGGCGTGGGGAAGGGCGGTCCGGCGGGTCCCGCCGACACGCGACGAATCTGTCCTACCACTGCCGACTGGCACGGGGTACGCTTCCCTCGACCGGCCGGCGTCCGGCCGAGGTCGAAAGCCACGATCAAGGCAAGAACACGAGAAGCATTGGGAGAGGAAACATGGCGAAGCGCGTAGCGGTCATCGGGGCGGGGCCGTCGGGTCTGGCGCAGCTCCGGGCCTTCCAGTCGGCGAAAGCCAAGGGCGCGGAGATCCCCGAGATCGTCTGCTTCGAGAAGCAGTCGGACTGGGGCGGGCTTTGGAACTACACCTGGCGCACCGGCCTCGACGAGAACGGCGAGCCGGTCCACTGCTCGATGTACCGCTATCTGTGGTCGAACGGCCCCAAGGAGGGCCTCGAGTTCGCCGACTATTCCTTCGAGGGGCATTTCGGCAAGCAGATCGGCAGCTATCCCCCGCGCGCGGTGCTGTTCGACTACATCGAGGGCCGCGTCAAGAAGGCCGGCGTGCGCGACTGGATCCGCTTCAACACCACCGTCCGCATGGTCAAGTACGATCCGGCCAAGGGCAACTTCACCGTCACCGTGCATGATCTCGCGAAAGACCACATGTACGACGAGGTGTTCGACAACGTCATCGTCGCCTCGGGGCACTTCAGCGTGCCGAACGTGCCGGAGTATCCGGGCTTCGACAAATTCAACGGCCGCGTCCTGCACGCGCATGATTTCCGCGACGCGCGCGAATTCGCGGGCAAGGACATCCTGATCGTCGGCACGTCCTATTCGGCCGAGGACGTCGGCAGCCAGTGCTGGAAATACGGCGCCAAATCCATCACCAACACCTATCGCCGCGCGCCCATGGGCTTCAAATGGCCGGACAACTGGGAGGAGAAGCCGGGCCTCGAGCGCGTCGACGAGCACCACGCCTTCTTCGGCGACGGCACGTCGAAGAAGATCGACGTCATCATCCTGTGCACCGGCTACAAGCACCACTTCCCGTTCCTGCCCGACGATCTGCGTTTGAAGACCGCGAACCGGCTGGCGACGGCCGACCTCTACAAGGGCGTCGTCTGGGTGCACAACCCGAAGCTCTTCTACTTGGGCATGCAGGACCAGTGGTTCACCTTCAACATGTTCGATGCGCAAGCCTGGTGGGTGCGTGACGCCATAATGGGCCGGATCGCTGTTCCCGCCGACAAGGCGGTGCTCTTGAAGGACGTCGCCCATCGCGTGGCGCACGAGGACGAGGGCAAGGACGCGCACGATGCCATCCACTACCAGGGCGACTACGTGAAGGAGCTGATCGCCGAGACCGACTATCCCTCGTTCAACGTCGACGGCGCCTGCGAAGCCTTCTTCGAGTGGAAGGAGCACAAGAAGAAGAACATCATGACCTTCCGCAACAACGCCTACACCTCGGTGATCACGGGGACCAAGGCCCCGCTGCACCACACGCCGTGGAAGGATGCGCTCGAGGACTCGATGGAGAGCTATCTCAAGAATTGAGCGCGGGGGGAAGATTTCCCTGGCGGCTGCCCCTCACCCCACCCTCTCCCCGTACGCTCACGCTACGGGGAGAGGAGGCCCGAACCGTGCCCTCCTCACGTCAGGGGCGCACGCGCTCTCCTCCTCTCCCCGTCGCAGCCATTGCTGCGAACGGGAAGAGGGAAGGGTGAGGGGCCGCTCCGAGCACGAAAGGACGCTACATGCGCGGCGAGCAGCCATGGCGGACCAACCGCGCGCGGGTTCTGCGATCCCAATCGGGTTTCGCCGAGCGCAGGCTCTGGGGCGCACTGCGTGGCCGTCGCCTCAACGGTCTTAAGTTCGTGCGGCAAGCCCCGATCGACGACTTCTTCGCAGACTTCCTATGCCGTGATGCCATGCTCATCATCGAGGTCGATGGCGCGACGCACGGCACCGATGCGGAACGGGCCGCCGATGCCGACCGTACCGCGAAGCTCAGCGCGCTCGGCTATCGAGTCCTTCGGTTCGAAAACATCGACGTGATCGAGAACCTTGCCGGTGTCCTCGATGCGATCTCGGAGGCGCTGGTCGCTCAAGGTGACTGACGGGCTTGGCGAAGATCGCGAGCTCGGCTGCCCCTCACCCTGCCCCCTCCCCGTACGCTGACGCTACGGGGAGAGGAGGCTGGCCTCGTGCTCACCGCACATCAGGAACGTCGTTGGTTTCCGCCTCTCCCCATGGGCACGAAGTGCTCATGGGGAGAGGGAAGGGTGAGGGGCAGCTCCAGGCGCAGAATACCCATCCCCTACACCTAGCATTCACCATATCTGAAACAATCGAACCCGAAATTATCCCCGCCCCTCAAACCTCACAGATACTGATCCCGTCACCCGGCGAGGGGCGCTTCTGCAGAGGCGTCTGACGAAGCGCGGGAGGACACGGCGTCTACCGGGACTGGATACGCATCCGGTTGCGGCAGGGAGAACCTTGGTCCGGAGGAGGTGAGACTCTCCTCCCCGAAGCAGCTCGGCTTTTAAGGTGACCAAGCTAATCTTCGAAAACGCCGTCGCGGGGCGGTCAGAAGCCGCCCATTGTTATTCGGTCGCGGCTTTCGATCGCCCCGCGCCCCTCATGTTTTCCAACCCTGCTCGCGGACGGCGAGCCGGAGAGCGCGGAGCGTTGGCTTGCACGTAGGTTGGGTTAGCGCGGGCAGGATGGTGGTGATGACAGGGGCACGGCGCGCCGCGCGTAACCCAACAGGGGCTTGCGGTTGGCGCCGTTGGGTTACGCGCGGCGGCGTCGTGCGGTGGCCCGTCTATCGTGCCCGCGCTAACCCAACCTACGGACGGCGGACCGTCGCTGGCCGCACGCCTACGCCTTCGCCCGTCCGCTCGTCGAGAGCGCGAGGCCGGCGACGACGATGGCCGCGCCGACCGCGTCGCCGAGCGTCGGCACCTCGCCGAACAGGGGCACCGCGGCGGCGGTGGCGATCACCGGCTGGCCGTAGCCGAGGATGGCGACGAGGGAGGCGGGCAGGCGGCCGAGGCTGCGGTTCGTCAGCAGCGAGGAGAACACCGTGACGACGCCATAGAGGATGAGGATGCCCCAGCCCCAGGCCGTATCAGCGAAGACCTGGCCCTCGAACAGGGCGACGGGAAGCGCCGAGAGCAAGCCGCCGATGAAGATCCAGGCCGTGACGGAGGCCGCCGCATGGCTCTGGCGGAGCCGCGCGGTGACGAGGATGGAGCCCGCGAAGAATACCGCCGCGCCGACGGCGAGCAGGTTGCCGACGATGTTGGAGGTGCCCGAGGAAGGCCCGACGGTCATGGCGATGAGGCCGGCGAAGGCGATGAGGCCGCCCAAGCCGACGCGCCCGCCGAGCCGCTCGCCCGAGAACGCCCAGGCGCCGATCGAGACGAGCAGAGGGTACACCATCACGAGGACGTTCGCCTCGAGGATGGTCGTCATCAGGATCGAGCGGTTCCACAGCACGAGATCGCCGGCGAGCAGGAAGCCCGAGAGCAGCGCCCAGAGCTTCGCTTTGACGGGCATCGGCGGGTCGAAGCGGGCGAGCCAGAGGGTGGCTGGAAGCGCGAGCAGCATCCGCCAGAAGGCGGTGGCCGACGGACCGACGGGCGAGAGCCGCACCAGCAGCGGGCTGAAGCCCGCGAAGACGACGCCGCCGATCGCCGAGCGGAGCGCGGCGCGGTCGAGGTCGGCGGCTGGGCGGCTCTCTTGCAACGGCACACCGGGGATGATGTTGGGATCGGCGCACTCTAGGGCAGGGACGCGCGGTTTCCCAAGCGCTCCGGCACATGGCAGCCGCGCAGCCGGAGCGTCGCGCGAAGGGTTCGGAGGCGGCGCCGATCGTGGTAGAGGGCCGATGCAGCTCATCCCAAGGAGTGTTCAAAATGGCTGAAGAGTATGATGCGCCGCAGCCCTGGACGGGCACGATCGACGCGCCGCTGGTGCTGTTCCGCAGCCCGGTGCGCCAGGAGTGGCTCGATCTCTACGAGCACGTGAACATGGCGCACTATTCGACGATCGGCGACCATTCGACCTGGGCGTTCTGGAACTGGGTCAACGCCCCCGACGATCTCGAGGCGCGCGACGGGCACGAGTACGTCGTGGTGCAGAGCAACGTGCACTACATCGACGAGCTGGCGCTCGGGTCGTCGCTGCACGTCACGACGCAGCTCCTCGCGTTCGACGACAAGCGCTACATCATGTTCCACAAGATCTGGCGGACGGAGGACAGCGTGCTCGCCGCCACCAACGAGGTGAAGTGCATCGGCTTCAATCTGAAGGACCGGCGCTCGGAGCGGATGCGGCCGGTGGTGGCGGAGCGGATGGCGCTGATCCGCGACGCGCACGCCGCACTCGAGGTGCCGGCCGAAGCGGGCAAGGGCATCTCGCTGAAGCGGGCTTGAGCCATGAGGTGCTGGCTCAGATGATCCGCGGCTTCACGAGGCTCGCGAAATTGCGGAGCACGCGGAGCGCAATCGGGCTGTCGGCAAGGCGCGTGCTCTCGGTGTCGACGTCGATGCCGATGCCAGCCATGTAGCTGGCGTAGGTCTTGAAGAGCACGCGCATGAAGCCCAGATCGAACTCCGGGTGGAATTGCAAACCCCATACGGTGTCCGCCATGCGGGCGGCCTGCACGCCGAAGCCGTTTTCGGCGAGCAGCTTGGCGCCTCGCGGCAGATCGGCGACCGTCTGCGAATGCGCGGCCTGCGCCTTGAACGTCTTGGGTGCGCCTTGGAAGACCGGATCGGCATCGGCCGCCGGCGTCGCCTTGACCTCGATGGTGCCGTACTCGGAACAGGTGGGGAGGGCCGCGACGCGCCCCCCGAGCGCATGCGCAACGAGCTGGTGGCCGAAGCAGACGCCGAGCACCGGAAGCTTGCCGTTGCTATCGGCGACCCATTGTGCGGCGCGCTCGGCCCAGGCATGGCGATCGGTGATCATGGCGGGAGAGCCGGAGATGACGACGCCCGCGATCTCGGCTGGATCGGGAAAGCGGCAGTCCGCGTCCTGGATCGGCACCTCGACGACGTCGGCGTGATCGATCTCCATCATTTTGGCGAACAACGTCGGATTGTCGCCTCCCACATAGTGATAGAGCCCATCCGATTTGTCGGCGCGGAAGGGCCCCGCGTTGAACACGGCGAGCGGACGTTTGGTCATTCAGCCGATCCCCCGGGCTTGCGCACCTTCGACGATCGCCCGCGCCGTCATCAGGTCGAGATGCGCGCCGCCGCCGTTCTTGTAGACGGTGATCTCGTCTGCACTGCGCCGGCCGGGCGCGCCTTGGGCGAGATCGTAGAGATCGGCCAACACGTCGGACTCGCGGATGACGCCGGTTTGGATCGGGATCGTCACCTCGCCGATGTGGCCGATGGTGGTGCCGCGGAAATCGACGAAGATCCTGCCGCGCCGCATCACCTCGTCGTCGGCCTCGCGCATGTCGAGCCGATAGGCGCCGATGAGGTCGACGTGGGTGCCGGACTTGAGCCAGCGGCCTTCGAGCACCGGCGTCGAGGACATGGTCGCGCAGGAGACGATATCGGCCTCGGCGACCGCCTGGCCGAGATCGGCCGCGACGGCGACGGGCCGCCCGAGATCGCCGAGCCGGGCAGCCACCGCGCGAGCGCGATCGGCCGTGCGGTTCCAGATGGTGACGCGTTCGATCGACGGGCGCACCGCCAGATGCGCGCGGATCAGCGGTTCCGACATCGTTCCGGCGCCGACGAGCAGCAGATGCCGGCTGTCGGGGCGCGACAGCAGCTTGGAGCCGAGCGCGGAATCGCCCGCCGTCTTCCAGCGCGTCTCGGCGACCGCATCGATCGAGGCGACGAGCGTGCCCTGGTCCTTGTCGAACAAAAGCACCTCGCCCTGGATGCTCGGCATCGGCGCGACGTTGCCCGGGAACACGGTCGCGGCCTTGACGCAGACGCCGAGACCGCGGACCCAGGCCGTGCGCACGAGGATCGCATTCGGCTCGACGCGCAACAGCGTATCGCCGATCTCGGGCTGGGGGAGCTTATGGCAAGCCTCGATCCGGGCGACGAGCGCCGTCCAGTCCATGACGCGGTCGATCGTCGGGCCGTCAATTCTCAAAGCCATGTGATCCTCGTGTCAGCCGATGACCGGCATCTCGCGCGGTGCGCGGCGGGTCAGGAGCTCGTTGCGGCTTTCGCCGATGGCGATGTTCTCCTCGTGCACGAGCATCTTGCCGGGCGCGTATTCCATCCCCGGCTCGATGGTGAGCACCATGCCGGGCACGATCGGCGTCTCGTTGCCCAGCATGAAGGAGGGCGGCTCGGTCAGATGCATGCCGAGGCCGTGGCCGATGCGGCCGACATTGTTGCCGATCGAGCCCGCGTCCTCGAGGAACTTCGCCATGACATGGAAGACGTCTTGCATCGTCCTGCCCGGACGCGCGGCTTTCATGCCGGCTTCCGTCGCGAGCCACAGCACCTCGTGAATGCGCTTGGCGTCGTCGGAAATCTTGCCGACGGCGAAGTTGCGGTCGAAGTCGCAGAAATAGCCGTCGTAGGTGCAGCCGATGTCGTGGAAGAGCACGTCGCCCTTCCTGAGCTTGTGCTCGCCGGGACCGGCGATGATCTGGTCGTAGCCGCCTTGGCCGGCGGCGGTGGCGATGAAGGGCACGTGATCGGCGCCCTTCTGCATGAGCATGGTGCGCAGCTTGAGCTCGGACTGGCGCGTCGTGTCGCCGACCTTCGTCATGCGAGGCACCTCGTCATAGGCGTCGCTGGCGATGGTGCAGGCGACGCGGATGCGATCGATCTCGGCGGCGCTCTTCACTTGCCTGAGCCCCCAGATCGTCGGCGAGCCGTCGGTGAACTGGAGGCCGCGCGCTTTCCTCGCGATCCTGTCGACATCGATGCGCGGCGCGCGCACGAGCATCTCGCGGCCGAATTCCCAGCCGATCTTGCCGTGCTTCCTCTTGAGGTCGAGCAGCGTCGCCGCCATCAGCGAGATGCCGTCGTCCTTCAAGTCGGGCGACGACCAGGTGCGAATGTCGCGTACGGAGGTGGTCGCAAGCAACGCCGGTTCGCCGATCGAGGGAAACACGGCGATGATCTGGCCGGCGCGCGGCACGATCAGATACCAGGGCCGCGTCGGGCTCTCCCAGAACTGGGTCTCGAAGCCCGTGAAGTAGCGGATGTTCTGCGGCGTGGTGACGACGAGCGCATCGAGCCCGGCCGCATCCATCGCTTTGCGGGCGCGCTCGTGGCGGTGCGCGAACTCCTCCGCCGGAAATCCGTGCTTCGGGACTTTCACTGTCTTGGCCATGTTTTCCCCAGGAGAGCGGATGCAGCGATGGCTGCACCGCTTTTCATTCTAGTCGTTGTCGATGTTCTGCATGCCGCCACCCGCACCGGCCCGCTGGCGCGAGGTGGCGCTCGCCGGAACGTAGGTCTTGGCGGCGAACCGGTCGAGGGCGCGCCACAGATCGAGGTCGACGGTGACGCCGCCGATCCGCTCGGAAAGTGCCGCGCCGTCGCACGCGCCGCCGGAGGGCCCGAGCGTCAGATCGGTTGCGCGGCCTGCAAGCGCGGACTCCCGGCCGCAGAGTGCGATGGCACCGTTGGAGATCCGCAGGCGGAAGCCTTCGCCCGCAAGGTCCAGATCGCGACCCGCAAGGCGCGCGGCCGCGGCGGCGAAGGGGACCACGAGCAGCGGCTCCGTGACGGCCGTCGCGGCGAGGCTCTTGCCTTGGGCGATCTCGTGAGCGCGATCGGCGAAGCTGGTGCCGGCGATGAGGGCAGAGCCTGCCGTCGAGCCACGCTCGAGCAGGCGATGCAGCGACATCAATCCCGGCAGCCCGCGGCTCTCGAGCCAGCGCACCGCGCGTCCCGCTTCCTCGGCGACGCCCCAGGCATAGCCCGCGCCGCGCGTCGCCTTCTTGGCCAGGGAGTCGATCTCGTTGAGCGACACCGTGATGGTCGCGCGCTTAGGGCTCGGCAGCGGCGGGAAGGCCCAGTCGTCGGCGTTCGAGCGGTCGATCTCGTCGGGGAACGGCGCATAGGGAAAGAGCGAGATCCTGAGCCAGCGATCCGATTTGGGATCGAAGCGCTGGGCGCCGAAGAACGCGAGCTTGCAGCGTAGGATGTCGTTCGGGCTCATCTCCGCGTCGATGATGTTGTCGCGGATCTCCTGGTAGGGGTGATGCACCGAGGCCTGCACCCGCCGAACCACATGGCGATGCTCGGGGTGGTCGGCCAGGAATGCCGCCAACGACGCGTCCGCCGCTGCCTTGGACAGCTCCGCATAGAGCGCGGCGACATCGCGGGCGACGGCCAGCGGTTGCTCGAGTGTGCTCCCATCCTCCTCGAACCGCTCGCCCAAGCGCGGCTCGAGCTTCTCGACAGAGGTGTACCAGAAGCGCGCCTGATGGGCGGGCTCGGCATAGTTCGTGCCGAGCGCCCAGGCATAGTCGCGCTCGATGGGACTGCGGAGGGCGGCAGTGCTCATGCTGCCGTCGATCGTAAAGAAGCGTGCTTCCTCGCTCGCCATCTCGTCGGCGAGATCGTCGATCAGCGCACCGTTGGGCTCGAGCACGAGCGTGACGACCAGCTCCTGCGCGTCGAGATCGCAGTGCGCCTCGGTATGGGTGTAGAGCGCGTTCCAGGGCTGGGGTTGATCGAGCAGGCCGGTCGAGATTGCGCTGGCGAGCCCGTCGAGATCGCGCTCGAGCCTGCCGATGCGCTGCGTGTAGCCTTGATCCTCGACACGCCAGGAGGCCGCGTAAGCGCGGGCGCGCCCGAACAGCTCGAGGAAGCGCTCGCGAATGGCAGGCGTCGTCTGCCGCTCGCTGCGGACCCTGGCGAGTGCCGTCTCGCGGGCCGCAACCCAGCGACCGAACAGCGTCGGGTGATTGACGACGAAGGGCGCCATGCCGAGCCCGGTCGAATTGCCGACGCCCAAATGCCGGCGCAGCTCGCGATCGAAGGGAACGGCTTTCGCCGGGTTGCGGACGCGCGCCAGGTGCTCGGCGAGGTCGGTCGTGAAGGCGCGGGCGAGCCAGACGGCGAGCATCTCGGCCCGGAAGGGGCCGGCGAGCTCCGGGCGATCCGCGATGCGCTCGCGGTCGGACATCCCGAACTTGCCGCCACCGTAGACGGCGGTGGTGCGCATCAGATAGCCGACGCGATCGATCTCGGCGGCGTCCGGCTGACGGCCCTCCGCGAGCGCGGCGATCACGAGCTCGAACAGCCGCACGCTGCGGTTGGCACGCAGGAGCACGATCTCGCGATCGCTGACACGGCCCGCCTCCTGCTTGGGCACGTTGGCGGCGAGACGTGCAAGATCGGCCTCCGTCGGTCGGCCGTCGAAGAGTGTAAAGGTCGCGTCCCATTCTTCCGCGATGACGCGATCGGTACGCTTTTCGGGCGGCAGGTCATGGCCGAAGGCGACGAGCGAGTAGACGTGACGTGGCCCGGCCACCTCGTAGACCGCAACGCCGACGCCCTTGTCGTCGATGCGCCAGACGGGCCGCGTGCACCGCCACCCTTCGTCGGCGACACGGCGTAGCATCGCGCGCAAGAAGGAGAGGCGCGTTGCATGGTGGGCGCCGAGCCGGTGAAGCCGCATCACCTGATCGGGCGACCGCGGAGGAATGCGTCCTGCATCGTTGCGAATGGCGTCGAGGGGCATGGCTCAGGTCTCCGGCTCGAAAGAACGGCAGAAATAGGCGTACCAGTTTTCGCCCATGATCTTGCCCGTGTCAGCGGCCGAGAACCCGCGACGCAACAGCGCTGCCTCGATACCGTCCCAGTCGAGATTGCCCTTGAACCACGAGAGCAGCGGCGGCAACACCGGCTTGCCGAGGCCGGGCGTCACGGTTCCGCCCTTCGTCCAACGGCCGTTGCGCATCCATTCGATGATGCTGTCGGGCTGGTCCTGGCAGAAGTCGGAGCCGAGCCCAATGTGATCGACGCCCATGAGGTCGGCGGTGCGCGCGACCATGGCGGTGAAGTCGTCCAGTGTGCAATCCGAGCCGCCCTTGAGATGCAAGGGATAGAGCGAGAAGCCGAGCATGCCGCCGCTTTGCCCGAGCGCCTTCAGCACCGCGTCCGACTTGTTGCGGGCGACGGGGTGCCAGGACGACGGGTTGGCGTGGCTGATGCAGACCGGCCGCTTCGATAGCGCGATCGTCTCGAGCGTCGTGCGCTCGGCCGAATGCGACATGTCGATCGCCATGCCGACGCGGTTCATCTCGGCGATCACCTCGCGGCCCATGCGCGTGATACCGGCGTCGTGGGCTTCATAGCAGCCGGCGCCGAGCAGAGACTGGTTGTTGTAGGTGAGCTGCATGAAGCGCCCGCCGAGCTGGTGGAGGATTTCCACCAAGCCAATGTCGTCCTCGATGGGCGAGGCGTTCTGGAAGCCCATGAAGATCGCGGTGCGGTTGGTCTGCCGCGCTTTGACGACGTCGGCTGCCCTCCGGCCGGGGATCAGGAGGTCCGAATGCCGCTCGAACAGCCGGTTCCAGTCGGCGAGCCGCTCGACCGTCTCGCGGAAGTCCTCGTGATAGGTGGCGGTCACGTGCAAGGCATCGACGCGGCCCTGCCGGAGCTCGTGGAAAATCTTCTCGGACCACTTGCTGTACTGCGGACCATCGATGCGGAACGGACGATCGGAGGCGCTGCTCATGGGCCTGCCTTCCCGCAGTCGAGATCCTTGATGTGACCGTTGGCGAGACCGTAGATCCAGCCGTGCACGGAGACCTCCTGGCCGCGATCCCAGGCGCGCTGGATGATCGGCGAATGGATGACCGTGCGGGCCTGCTCGCGGACGTTGAGCTCGCACAGGCAATCGACCCGGGCGCGGTCGTCGGGGAGCGAGGCGAGGATGCTCTTGTGCGTGCGGTTCAAGTCGCGGATGGGCTCGAGCCAATGATCGATGAGGCCGTTCTGGGAGCCGTCGACGGCCGCCTGAACGCCGCCGCAGCCATAGTGTCCGCAGACGATAACATGGCGGACCTTCAGGGCCTCGACGGCGAACTGCAACACCGACATGCAGTTCAAGTCGGCCGGGTAGACGAGATTGGCGACGTTGCGATGGACGAACACCTCGCCGGGCTCGAGGCCGGTGATGACGTTGGCGGGGACCCGGCTGTCGGCGCAGCCGATCCAGAGGAAACGCGGCGCCTGCAACCCGGAGAGGCGGCTGAAATATTCCGGGTCCTCGGCGACGCGGGCCGCCGCCCACCGCTGATTTTGCGTGAGGAGGTCATTCGGCAGCTTGTCGGGCATTCGGTTTCCTTCGTGCCTTACATGTGATCGCGCGGGATCGTCTCGCGCCATTTGCGGTCGCAGACCTTGGTCTCGCCCTCGAAGGCCTCGAGGCGCGCCTCGATATGAAAATGCGTGGCGTCCGCCGTCATACGCTGGAAGGTCGCCGTCCGGATCGACCAGGAGCCTCGGCTGCGCTCGGTGATCCAGTGCGTCGTTTGGCTCGCGGTCAGCGGATCGGCGGGGTCGATCTCGTGGTGCTCCTCGCGGACCTCGCGGCTGACGAGGCCCGCGGTATCGGGCACCTCGTGGGCGCCAGAGTCCTGGAGGAGACGGTAGCGGGTCCGGCCGGTGTTGAGGTCGTGCTCGACGGCGCGCTCGGAGCGGCCGGGGGCGAGCTCCTTGAAATGCGGCATCGGATCGGGGTTTTCGGGCAGCGGCACGTCATGACTGTCGCCGCCTTTGCGAACGGGGAGATCGAGCCGCGCCGAGGCGCCAAGCGTCAGCGTCGCCGTCACATGCGCAGGCGGCGGCTGCACCATCGGCCAATAGGCGGTCGAGAGCGCAATGCGGATGCGGTGGCCGGCGAGGAAGCGATGCCCGCATTCATCCAGCACGATCTCGACACGCTCGGAATTGCCGGGCGTCATCGGCTCGGGCGTCGCGTTGCCGTGGCGGTGCGCGAGGTTGAGCATGCCGAACGCGACGCGGTGGCTCGCGCCGTCCGGCAGCACGTCGACGAGGCGGGCGATGAGATTGCCGAGCGGCTTGTCGATGGCGACGTCGATGGCGAGCCGCGCCCGGCCGAGAATCTCGACCGGCTCCTTCAGTGGCGGCGTCTCGAAGACGAGCGACTTGGCATCGTCCAGGCGCTGATCGGCGGCAAGATCGCCGTCGGGGCTCGAGGTGAAGAACTCACCGCCCATGACACCGCAATCCTCGGGCGAGGCGAAGCGCACCTCGGCATCGGGACGGCCGCGCGTCGCAAGCTCGCCGCCGGCGTTGAGGAAGTATGTCTTGGCTTTGATCCGCGGCGAAGGCCAGGCCTTCTCGGCGACCCAGCGGCCGGGCACCTCCGGCGTCCAATGCGCGGGCCGGACATTCTCAGTGATGTAGGCGCGGTAGGCGGGGAGCTTCTCGGCACCGTTCTTCTCGCCCTTGAGCCAGCGATCCCACCAGCGGATCGCCTCGCCGTGGAAGTCCGCGCGAGGCTTGGGCCAGGCGAAATGCGGATACTTGTGGATCCAGGGGCCGGCGAGGCCCTTGCTCTTGCCGCCGAGCCCAGCGACGGCCGCGGAAGGCGTGTTGCGATAGCCGTCGGCCCAGCCGGCGATCACGAGGCAGGGGATCTCGACAGCGGAGAAATCCTCGCAGATCGAGCCGTGCTGCCAGTAGGCGTCGCGGCGCTGATGCGTGAGCCAGGGGATGATGCAGAGCGGCTCGGCCTCGAGACGGGCGAGCCACTGCGCGCGCCAACCTTCCCCGACGAGTGCCGGATCGGGTGGTCGCGAGGCGTAGGCCAGCATGTTGCCGGCCCAGGAGAGGTTCGCCGACAGAAGGCAGCCGTTCTTGAAATGGATGTCGTCGTTGTAGCGATCGACGGTGGAGGCGAGGCTGATGACGGCCTTGAGCGGCTTCGGCCTCAGCGCGGCGACCTGCAGCGAGTTGAACCCGCCCCAGGAGATGCCCATCATGCCGATGGCGCCGGTGCACCAGGGTTGCGACGCGATCCAGTCGAGCACTTGGCAGGCTTCGGCGAGCTCGCGAGGCGAGTACTCGTCGTCGAAGAGGCCGTCGCTTTCTCCGCTCCCCTTGATGTCGACCCGCACGCCCGCGTAGCCGGCGGCAGCGAACACCGGATAGTTCGTCATGTCGCGCGGCGTCGTGCCGTCGCGCTTGCGGTAGGGGAGGTATTCGAGGATGGCCGGCACCGGCGTCGTGCGCGCATCCGCGGGCAGCCAGATCTTCGCTGCCAGCCGCAAGCCGTCCTGGAGTGGGATCCAGGCGTTCTCGATCACCTCGTAGCTGTTGGCCGTCGCCACCATACCGGACCCCGTCTGTGCTGCTCGTGGGTGCACTATCCGTGAGATGCACGCCTCCGCGCAACCCTCTGGCCGTGCCGCGAGAGGCCGGCATTTACCAATCGAGGCCAAGGCTGAGGCTTCCCCCGGAGGGGCTGAAGCGGGTACAGTCCGCCAAACCTAAGACATCGAGCTGCCGGCGGACGCCAGATGGGCGGCCTTCGCGAGCGCGCGCTATGGACTGTTGATACCCATGAAATTCCTCGATCAGGCCAAAGTCTACGTCCGCTCCGGCGATGGAGGGCCGGGCTCGATCTCGTTCCGCCGCGAGAAGTTCATCGAGATGGGCGGACCCAACGGCGGCGACGGCGGCCACGGCGGCGACGTCATCGTCGAATGCGTGCAGAACCTCAACACGCTCATCGACTTCCGCTACCAGCAGCACTTCAAGGCCAAGAACGGCGAGCATGGCATGGGGCAGAACCGTCACGGCAAGAATGGTGACGACATCGTCATGAAGGTGCCGCCGGGCACCCAGGTGTTCGCCGAGGACAACGAGACACTGATCGCCGACCTGACGACGCCCGGCCAACGCGAGGTGATCGCCAAGGGCGGCAACGGCGGCTTCGGCAATGCGCAGTTCAAGTCCTCGACGAACCGCGCGCCTCGTCACGCCAATCCGGGGCTGCCGGGCGAGGAGCTGACGATCTGGCTGCGCCTGAAGCTCATCGCGGATGCCGGCCTCGTCGGTCTGCCCAACGCGGGCAAGTCGACCTTCCTCGCCGCCGTCTCGGCCGCCAAACCGAAGATCGCCGACTATCCCTTCACGACGCTGCATCCCAATCTCGGCGTCGTCCGGGCCGGCTCCGTCGACTTCGTGCTCGCCGACATTCCGGGGCTGATCGAGGGCGCCCACGACGGCGCCGGGCTCGGCGACCGGTTCTTGGGCCACGTCGAGCGCTGCCGGGTGCTCTTGCATCTGGTCGACGTCAACGAGCCCGATGTCGTGGCCGCCTACAAGACGATCCGCGCCGAGCTCAAGGCCTATGGCGGGGGGCTCGCGAGGAAAAAGGAGATCGTTGCGCTGACGAAATGCGATTCCGTGACGCCCGAGGTCGCCGAGGAGAAGGCCGCCCAGCTCAAGAAGGCTGCGCGCAAAACGCCCTTCCTCATCTCCGCCGTCGCCCGCAAGGGCCTCGACAAGGTGCTGCACCGTTTGGCCGCGGCCGTCACCGGCAAGGACGAGGAGGGGGAGGCTGACAGCGAGGGCTGGAGGCCGTAAACAACCGCGGCGCACAATCCCGCGAAAGACCGACCCGTGACAGATCAAAGCCCAGCCTTCGGCCCCGACTTCGAGCTTCCCCACCTCGAGCGCTTTCTCGCCGAGCGCTTCGGCCGATCCGATAGCTTCCGCTGCGAGCGCATCTCCGGCGGCCAGTCGAACCCGACCTACTTCGTCGACTACGGCAATCGGCGCCTCGTGCTCCGCAAGAAACCGGCGGGCCCGATCCTCAAGGGCGCGCACGCGGTCGAGCGCGAGTATCGCGTGCTGCAGGCGCTCTCGACGACCGACGTGCCGGTGCCGAAAGCGGTGCTGCTCTGCGAGGACGAGAGCGTGCTCGGCGTCCCCTTCTACGTCATGGAGCGCCTCGAGGGGCGCGCGTTCCACGACGCGGCGCTACCGGAGCTTTCGCCGCCCGAGCGCCGCGCCGTCTATCTGTCCATGGCCGAAACGATGGCCAAGCTCCATGCCGTCGATCCCGATAAGATCGGCCTCGGCGACTACGGCCGCCCCGGCAACTATTTCGAGCGTCAGATCTCGCGCTGGTCCAAGCAGTGGCAAGAGTCGGACGGCGAGCCGATCCCCGAGATCGATGCGCTGGTCGCTTGGCTTCCCGCGCATCTGCCGCCCGACGACGGCCGCGTCTCGATCGCGCACGGCGATCTGCGGCTGGGCAATTTCTATTTTCACGCAACCGAGCCGAAGGCGATCGCCATCCTCGATTGGGAGCTGTCGACGCTCGGGCATCCGCTTTCGGACGTCGCCTATTGCTCGATGCCCTGGCATACGGGGCCTGACGAATATGGCGGCGTGCTCGGCCTCGATTTGGCGGCACTCGGCATTCCGACGGAAAAAGAGTTCGTCGAGCATTACTATAAGCACGCGATCCCGACGTCGCCGCTGCTGCCGTTCCATATCGTCTTCGCGCTGTTCCGGTTCGCCGTCATCTTCGTCGGCATCCGCGACCGGCACCGGCGCGGCAACGCGGCGGGCAAGAACGCGGCGAGCGTCGGGCCGCTCGCCAAGCGGTTCGCCGTGCGGGCTCTGGAAATGGCGGAACGGGGCCACCACTAGCCGCGCGAATGCCGGGGGCTCGAAGGAAGGGCAGCCATGCCCCTTGTCATCGAATGGCCCACTGGTGCATTTAGTCGCATGAGAGATCGGGGCGGGTTCTCCGCCCCGGACCAAAGACGCGCGGGAGCGCCGGAGGCAGCATGGTTCAGTGGAGAGGCCGTCGCCAGAGCGACAACGTCGAGGATCGCCGGGGCGAAGGCGGTGGCGGCGGGTTCCAGTTTCCCGGCGGGCAGGGTGGCGGCATGCCGTTCCCGATGCCCGGCGGCCGTCGCGGCGGCGGCATCGGCATCGTCGGCCTGCTCATCATGCTGGGTATCGCGCTACTGCTCGGCATCAATCCGCTCGACATTCTGATGGGCGGCGGCGGCCAGCTGCAGATGCCGCGCGTCGACACCCAGGGCAAGGAGTTGCCCAAGTTCGAGGTGCCCAAGTGGCCGGGCGAGCAGGCCGACAACACGCCTGAATCGACCGAGCCTCAAATCAAGCCGACCGATGATCTGGCCGCCTACGTCAAGACGGTGCTCGCCGACTCCGAGGACGTCTGGAACAAGCTATTCCAGAGCGCCGGCTATCAGTACCGCGAGCCCAAGCTCGTCTTGTTCGATGGCCAGACGCAGACGGCGTGCGGCGCGGGACTTGCGCAAATGGGGCCGTTCTATTGTCCGCTCGATCAGCAGGTCTACATCGACCTCAACTTCTACGAGGAGATGCGCCAGCGCTTCGGTGCCGAAGGCGACTTCGCGCAAGCTTACGTCATCGCCCACGAGGTCGGCCATCACGTGCAGAAGCTACTCGGCGTCGCCGATCAGGTGCAGAACGCCAAGCAACGGGTCGGCGAGCGCGAGGCCAACGCCATTCAGGTACTTATGGAGTTGCAAGCCGACTGCTATGCTGGCGTCTGGGCCTCCCAAGCCGACCGTATGAAGGGAATCCTCGAGCAGGGCGACATCGAGGAGGGCCTCAATGCTGCCAGCGCCATCGGCGACGACAAGATCCAGAAGCAGACGCAAGGCCGCGTCGTGCCCGATGCGTTCACGCACGGCTCCTCGGAGCAGCGCGTGCGCTGGTTCAAGCAGGGCCTCGAAAGTGGAAATCCGTCGACCTGCAACACGTTCGAAGCCGAGAACCCTTGAGACGAGGCCGTCGCGCCGGCCGTCCGATTCATCGGACTGGCCGCTGCGAAAGACTCCCGTCGAAGACGCCAAGCGACACGCCGTCTGGCGATGTCACGAAAGAGAAAGGGCGGGTCTATATGACCCGCCCTTATCATTTTCTCACAGTGCTGAACGACGCCTAGAGATTGTCCCCACCAAAGCCCGTGACTTGGCAGGCGACGTTCTGCTTCTTCAGCTTGGCGCAGGCGCTCTGGGCCTGCTGCGCGTTGGCGAACGGACCCGCGAGCAGGCGGTAGCTCGAGGGATCGGCCGCGTTGGCTTGCGTGCGGGCGGTCAGACCCTTCAGCAGATCGCCATGCCGCTCGTTGAGAAGGTCCCAGTTAAGCTGCAAGGCCTCGGGCGAGGTCGAGACGGCGAGCTCCAAGCCGAAGGTCTTCTTTTTGGCCGGCTGCGCCACCTCCTCGGAGGAGGCTTCCGGCGCAGCCTCGGTCGCGGCAACCTGCTGCTTCTTCGGCTTCTTGACCGGCTGAACCTCGGGCTCGCTGGCCGCCACGTCCTCACTGCTCTCATCCGCGCCGATCACGATGCCGGTGATGTCGCTGGCCTCGGATGTGGCTTTGGCTTTGGCCTTGCCTTGCGAAACATTCTGCGCCTCGGCCTGATCGCTGCCTTGCACCTGGATGCTGGCGTTCTCGATCGTATCAACTTTGTCGGCCAAAACCTGGCTGGTCGCTGACACGGTGCGTAGCTCGCCACGCACGGCCTCGATCTCGTCCCGGAGGCTCGCGATCTCTTCCTTGAGCTCGACCGTCGTCGGGCCTTCGGCGACGTCGTTGGGCTCGCTCGTGGCGGGTTTCGGTGACCCGAACAGTGCCGTCATCGGGTTCGAGACGAGGGTGAGGGCGCCCAAATAGACGATGGCACCGGCCGCCAGCAGCAGCCAGAGCATAAGGTAAATTTTGCCGCCCCGGCGGCGCGGCGCTGGGGTGGGCATGACATCGACCCTGGCGGCATTGGACAGATCGTAAGCTCTCATGATACGCGGCCGCGTGGCCCCCCAAGTAACGGCGCCTGATCGTCATCCGGCGCGGAACGTTATCGAAGCGATTCGCCTGAACCTGATCTGAGTCGGGGCTCGCGTTCAATGTCGGGCTTAAGCATAAGCGGGGGCGCAGGTATAAGCTGTGGAGAAGCCAGATAGGAGCGGGAGCATTGGGCCGGATCGGCGCCAGGCACCCCATTTACGAAACGCGGCATAAGGCTTGCTCGCAAGCAAGCGCCGGCAGGCATTGGGGCACATTATGAGCGATAGAGAGCTGTTGATCGTCGTGCTGGCGGCCGGCAAGGGCACCCGCATGAAGTCGGATGTGCCGAAAGTGCTGCATCACGTGGCCGGCCGTTCGCTTTTGGGACACGTGCTCGCGGCCGCGTCGGCGGCAGGCGGCAGCCGCATGGCGGTCGTTGTCGGCCCGGCCATGGACACCGTCGCCAAGGAGGTTGCCGCGCAAGCGCCCGGCGCGCAGGTGTTCGTGCAACCCGATCAACTCGGCACGGCGGACGCCGTCCGGGCGGCCAGACCCGCCATCGAAGGCCACACCGGCGATGTGCTCGTCGTGCTGGGCGACACGCCGCTGCTGACGACCGAGACGCTGAAGCGCGCCCGTCAGGCGCTGGCCGCCGACGCCGGCATGGTCGTCGTCGGATTCGAGGCCGCCAACCCGTTCGGCTACGGCCGCCTGCTTCGCGATGCTGGCGGAACCCTCCTCGCCATCCGCGAGGAGAAGGAGGCGACCGAGGCCGAGCGCAAGGTCACGCTCTGCAACTCCGGTGTCATGGGCTTTCGCGCCGAGCACATGCTCGCGATCCTCGACGGGATCCGCAACGACAACGCCAAGGGCGAGTATTATCTGACCGACGCCGTCGAGATCGGCCGGCGCAAGGGCGTATCGGCGAGCGTCGTCGAGGGCAGCGAGGAAGAGGTTCTCGGAATCAACGATCGCGCGCAACTCGCGGTCGCCGAGCGCCTCTATCAGGATCGCTTGCGCGCGCGCGTCCAGGCGGAGGGGGCGACGCTCGTCAGTCCCGAGACGGTCTATCTCTCCTACGACACGACGATCGGCCGCGACGTCACGATCGAGCCCTTCGTCGTGATCGGACCCGGCGTCACGATCGGCGACAACGTGCACGTTCGCGCCTTCACCCACATGACCGGCGCCGATGCCAAATCGAAGAAGGGCGTGAGCGTCGCCGACAAGGCCGAGGTCGGCCCGTTCAGCCGCATGCGGCCCGGGGCCTCAATAGGTGAGGGGGCCCATGTCGGCAACTTCGTCGAGGTGAAGAATGCGAGCCTCGAGAAGGGCGCCAAGGCGAACCATTTGGCCTACATCGGCGACGGCCGTGTCGGGGAGGCCGCCAACATCGGCGCCGGCACGATCTTCTGCAACTACGACGGCTTCAACAAGCACCATACCGACGTCGGCGCCGGCGCCTTCGTCGGCTCGAACTCATCCCTCGTCGCCCCGGTCAAGATCGGCGACGGCGCCTATGTCGGCTCGGGCAGCGTCATCACCAAGGACGTGGCGCCGGACGCTCTGGCGCTCGAGCGGGCCAAGCAGGAAGAGAAACCGGAATGGGCGGCCAAGTGGCGCCAGCTCATGCTGAGGCGGAAGAAGGCCAAGTCCTCCTGAGGACAAGGCGCAAGACGGCGAAACAGGACGTGAATTGAGAAGCAGGCCCCGCCGGGTTAGCAAAACCCTCGGAATCGGGGTGCTTCGCGAAGGAGCAGAACACGCATGTGCGGCATTGTCGGCATTCTCGGGCGCCAGCCGGTCGCCGAGCAGTTGGTCGACGCGCTCCGGCGCCTCGAATATCGCGGCTACGATTCGGCCGGCGTCGCCACCGTCGAGAACGGCCATCTCGACCGCCGCCGGGCCGAAGGCAAGCTCAAGAACCTCGAGGTGCGCCTGCGCAGCGAGCCGCTCGTCGGCACGGCCGGCATCGGCCATACGCGCTGGGCGACACACGGCGCGCCCGTCGAGCGCAACGCCCATCCGCACATGACGAAGCGGGTCTCGGTCGTCCACAACGGCATCATCGAGAACTTCCGCGAGATCAAGGAGGAGCTCGCAGCCCAAGGCGTCGCCTTCACGACCGATACCGACACCGAGGTGGTCGCGCATCTCGTCACCCGGGCGCTCGACCGCGGCTTGAAGCCCGCCGACGCCGTCGCCGAGACCTTGAAGCGCATCCGCGGTGCCTTCGCGCTCGCTTTCATCTTCGCCGGCGAGGACAATCTCATGATTGCCGCTCGCCAAGGGCCGCCGCTGGCCGTCGGCTTCGGCGACGGCGAGATGTATCTGGGCTCGGATGCGATCGCGCTCGCCCCCTTGACCGACACGATCAGCTACCTCGAGGACGGCGACTGGGCGATCCTGACCCGCTCGGGCGTCGAGATCCGCGATGCTTCGGGAAGGAAGGTCGAGCGGCCGCAGATCAAGTCGCAAGCCGGCTCCATGCTCGTCGACAAGGGCAACCATCGCCACTTCATGGCGAAGGAGATCTACGAGCAGCCCGAGGTCATCAGCCACACGCTCGCGAATTATCTCGATTTCGCGCAAGGCCGCGCCCGCAAGCTCGACATGCCCGTCGACTTCGCGAAGGTGTCGCGGCTGACGATTTCGGCCTGCGGCACGGCCTACTATGCGGGCCTCGTCGGCAAATACTGGTTCGAGCGCTACGCGCGGCTGCCGGTCGAGATCGACGTCGCCTCCGAGTTCCGCTATCGCGAGGCTCCCGTCGAGAAGGACGGGCTGGCGCTCTTCGTCTCCCAGTCGGGCGAGACCGCCGACACGCTGGCGACCCTGCGCTACTGCAAGGCCGAGGGTCAGAAGATCGCAGCGATCGTCAACGTCAAAGGCTCGACGATTGCGCGCGAATCCGACGTCGTGCTGCCCATACTCGCCGGGCCCGAGATCGGCGTCGCCTCGACGAAGGCGTTCACCTGCCAGCTCTCGGTTCTGGCCTCGCTCGCCCTCATGGCCGGCCGCCAGCGCGGCACGCTGGACGAAGCCAAGGAGCGCGAGCTCGTCACGGCGCTCGCCGAGGTGCCGCGTCATATCACCTCGATCCTGCGCCAGGAGGCGCAGTTCGAGGCGATCTCGCACGAGCTCTCGAAGGCCCGCGACGTTCTCTATCTCGGCCGCGGCACCTCCTTCCCGATCGCGCTCGAGGGGGCGCTCAAGCTGAAAGAGATCTCCTACATCCACGCCGAGGGCTACGCCGCCGGCGAGCTCAAGCACGGCCCTATTGCTCTCATTGACGAAAACGTGCCGGTGGTGGTCGTGGCGCCGGAGGACGTGCTGTTCGAGAAGACCGTGTCGAACATGCAGGAGGTGGCGGCGCGCGGCGGCCAGATCGTGCTCCTGAGCGACGCGACCGCCGCGATGGCCGGCTGCCCCACGGCCGCGGCGGTCCACATGCCGAAGGTGCACGAGTTCGTGACGCCGATCGTCTATGCCGTTCCCGTGCAGCTGTTGGCCTATCACACGGCCGTGCTGATGGGGACTGATGTCGATCAGCCACGGAACTTGGCCAAATCCGTAACTGTGGAATAATGTTGCCATACTCCTGGCCTTGAGTTGGACCGAATCAAGGCACTGGGTAGCCTCGCCGCGAGTGGCGGTCGGGAAGGGCAGCAGTCATGGGCGATAAACGCATCCGGATGCAGTGGCGCGGGCTGGCGATTGCCGCCGTGCTCGCAACATCGCTGGGCGCGGCACGGGCCGAGGAGTCGGCGCTGCTTGCTCCCGGCGTCGCGGCCTACCAGGCGGGCAAGACCGATCAGGCGATCAAGGCGCTGTCGGGCGTGCTGTCGAACAGCGGGGCCTCGGGCACCGATCTCGCGCGCGCCTACTATTTTCGTGGCCTCGCCTATTCGAAAGCCCAGAAGCCCGCGCAGTCGATCGCCGATCTGAACAATGCGCTCTGGCTCAAGGGGCTCTCGCCGGATGAGCGGGCGAACGCGCTGATGACGCGTGGCCGTGCCTACAAGGCGACCGGCCTCGAGGCGCGCGCCGCCCAGGACTTCCGCGACGCCGAGCAGATCACGCCTGGCGCCGCGAGCGCCGATCTCGCGGCCGTTCAGACGGCAGCGGCACCGGCCGCGACCGAAGCAGCGGCGCCGGTCGAGACGGCCAGCGCCGCGCCGGCGGCGACCGGCAACACGGCACTCGTGCTGACGCCGTCGACCGTGCAGACGACGGCCAAGGCCAAGAGCAGCAACGCAACGAGCACTGCAACCGTCAGTGGCGCCACGACGACCACTGCGCAGGCTGGCGGCGGCGAAGCCGCGACGTTGCGTGATCGCGGCGGGGCGACGGCGAAGAATTCCGAGGCCCTCTCGACGGCGACGGTGCCGAGCGGGGGTGGTGGGATCGGATCGATCTTCTCAGGCGGCGGCGATCTGTTCGGCAGCCTGTTCGGATCGAGCTCGACCTCCGAGCCGGCGACCACCGAGTCGACGCAGGCCCCGGTTGCGGCAGCACCTGCTCCGGCACCGAAGAAATCCGGTGCGCGCGGCGAGTCTGCTGATTTTGCCAGCGCGGGGACGGCCACCGGTACGCCGGCCGCAACGGCCGAGCCCGCCGCCGCGACGGTCGTCGCCAGTGCCGAGCCGGCCGTCACGGCGACGGATGCACCGCTCGTGCTGGCCCCGGCGGCATCGAGCGCCGCGCCGGCCGAGCAAGCGTCCGCGAGCTTTGCCGCCGAGGTCGAGCCGCAAACCTCGAGCTGGTCCTCGACGGTCGATCAGGAGAGCGCCTCGCTCGCGGGCACGGGCGAGGCCCAAGCCCCCGCTGCCAAAAGCAGCGACAAGCCGAATCTGGTCAGCTCCGTCGGCTCGTTCTTCGACGGGTTGTTCAACGGCAACAGCGCGTCCGACGCGACCGGTACGACGGCCGCGGCGCCGGCGCCCGAGGTGACGCAAGTCGCCGTCGCCGAGCCGGCGGCCATGCCGGCCAGCGTCGAGCCCGCCGCAGCACCGGCCGGCCGCTACACCGCGCAGATCGCGACCGTGCGCTCGACCGAGGAGGCCGAGGCGATCGCACAGCGCATGCGCACCGAGCGCGCTCCGTTGCTCGGCAACCTGACGACGGATGTCGCGCCCATCGTGCTCGGCAACATGGGTACGTTCTATGTCGTCCGAGTCGGCCCCTTCGCCGACGAGCGCGCCTCCGAGCGGTTCTGCGGCAAGCTGCAGAAAGAGGGCCTCGACTGCTTCGCGGCCGAGCTCTGAGCCGCCCTTTCGCCATGCGGGCCAAGCTGACGCACCGTGGCTCCGCTGCACTGCGGATTGTCGTTCAAACGGCGGCAGCGATCGAGTAAGGTCCGGCGTCTGAGACGGGACGAGCAAGGATGCCAGGGCAGCCGACAGGTCACAGAGGCGACACGCACGGTCGCGGCGAGCTTCCCGAGCAGCTCGCCCGACTCACCGACCCCGACACGACTCCGCCGCCGGCGCACTTCGGCTCGCGGCTGCGCAACTACTTTCTGACCGGCCTCATCATCATCGGGCCACTGGCGATCACGATGCAGGTCGTGATCTGGTTTATCAGCTTCGTCGATGGCTGGGTCCGTCCGCTGATGCCGGATTTCCAGGCGTGGTTGAAACAGCTGGTGCCCGGGGACTATTTCGTCGACCGGCTAATCTCGAGCCCGATCATCGGCGTTCTGTTCGCGATGGTTGCCCTCACGGTCGTCGGCGCATTGGCTGCGAACCTGTTCGGCCGCACGATCGTGAGCTACGGCGAGCTGATGCTCGGCCGCATGCCGGTCGTGCGCAACGTCTACTCGGGCCTGAAGCAGATCTTCGAGACGGTGCTGTCGGAGAGCGGCAACTCGTTCCAGAAGGTCGGGCTCGTCGAGTTTCCGCGCCAGGGCATGTGGTCGATCATCTTCATCGCCGGCGCCTCGCGCGGCGAGGTCGATGCACGCTTGTCGCTCGGCGAGCCGACAATCTGCGCCTTCCTGCCCTGCACGCCCAACCCGACGACCGGCTACCTCATCTACGTCAAGAAGAGCGAGGTCATCGAGCTCGACATGACCATCGAGGAGGCGGCCAAGCTCGTGATCTCGGCCGGCCTCATCGCTCCGGAGTTCAAGGGCGGCGGCGACTTGCCCGCCATGGCCGGCCTGCCCAAGAAGGCCGGTGGGATCATGCCGGGTAGATCGTAGGTTGCCCGAATCGCGTTTGCGGTACGATCCGTGTGCTGCGTAGGTTGGGTTAGCGCGGCACGACTGGCAAGCGAAGAGCCAGACTTTCGATCCGCGCGTAACCCAACGGGTCGCTCGCCTCCGACTGTTGGGTTACGCGCTACGCGCTAACCCAACCTACGCATTCACGACGGCCGATCCGCCACGAGCGTGCCTGCAGAAGCCCAGTTCTCCTTCTCGACATCGTCGATGACGATGATGACCTGCTCGGGCGTCGAGCCGCAGGCCTTGATGAAGCCGTCCGTCAGCTCCTTGACGAGCGCGCGCTTCTGCTCGCGCGTGCGTCCCTTGAACATCTCGACACGAATGATCGGCATGAGGTCTCCCCGTGGTTCTGTGCCCGTGGAATTTGTATGGTCGATCCTGCCAAGAGGCAATCCGCCCCCCTTTTCGTGATCCGGGTGACAGGTCTACTGTCGACGCGCGACCCGCCTGCCGCCTCCGTTTCAACTGAAGGGTACCCAGATGACCGTGCGCACCGACTTTCCGCGCAAGACGACGATCCTGCGCGACGTGTTCATCCCGCTCAAGGACGGTACGAGGCTCGCGGCGCAGATCTGGCTGCCGGAGGATGCCGATGCCAACCCCGTGCCGGCGATCCTCGAGTATCTGCCCTATCGCAAGCGCGACGGCACGACCGTCCGCGATGCCTACACCCATCCCTACTATGCGGGCTTCGGCTACGCGGGCGTGCGCGTCGATATTCGCGGCACCGGCGACAGCGACGGCATCCTCTACGACGAGTATTCCCGCCAAGAGCAGGACGATGGGCTCGAGGTGATCGACTGGCTCGCCAAGCAGAGCTGGTGCTCGGGCAGCGTCGGCATGATCGGCATCTCCTGGGGCGGCTTCAACGGATTGCAGATTGCCGCGCGCCGGCCGAAGGCACTCAAGGCCATCGTCACGATCTGCTCGACCGACGATCGCTATGCCGACGACATCCACGCCATGGGCGGCGCTTTGCTGGTCGACAAGGTGTCGTGGGGCGCGACGATGTTCTCGATCCTGGCGACGCCGCCCGATCCGGCCCTCGTCGGCGACAAGTGGCGCGACATGTGGATGGAGCGCATGGGCGAGCATGCGCTGTGGCTGCTCGACTGGCACACGCATCAGCGCCGCGATGCCTTCTTCGAGCACGGCTCGGTCTGCGAGGACTATCGCGCAATCAAGTGCCCGGTCTACGCCGTCGGCGGCTGGCAGGACGGCTACTCGAATGCCGTGTTCCGCCTGCTCAAGAATCTCAAGGTGCCGCGCAAAGGTCTCGTCGGCCCCTGGGCGCACAAATATCCGCATTTCGCGCAGCCGGGTCCGCAGATCGGCTTCCTGCAGGAGACGCTGCGCTGGTGGGACAAGTGGCTGAAAGGCATCGAGACCGGCATCATGGACGAGCCGATGCTGCGCGTCTGGATGCAGGATACGGTCCGGCCCAAGCGCCGCTACGACGAGCGTCCCGGACGCTGGGTCGCCGAGGACGTCTGGCCGTCGAAGCGGATCAAGGCGCGCAAGCTCGCGCTCGGCAACGGCACGCTCGGCGGCAAGGCCGGCAAGGGCACGCTGTCGATCTCCTCGCCCGAGACGGTCGGGCAGACGGCGGGGCGCTGGTGCCCCTACGGCCTCGATCCGGACGCGCCGGACGATCAGCGCATCGAGGCCGGTGGCTCGCTCGTGTTCGAGACGCAGCCGTTGGAAGAGGATGTCGAGTTCTTGGGCGCGGCGATCGCCGAGCTCGAGGTCTCGGCCGACAAGCAGAGCGCCAAGGTCATCGCCGTGCTTTCGGACGTGCTGCCGGATGGCGCCGCGACCCGCGTCAGCTACGGCGTGCTCAACCTCACGCACCGCAATGGTCACGCCCAACCGCAAGCGATCGTTCCCGGCGAGGTCATGAGCGCATCGGTGCGCCTGCGCGAGGCTTCGCACCGGTTTCCCAAGGGCAATCGAATCCGGATCGCCTTCTCGACGGCCTACTGGCCGATCGTCTGGCCGTCGCCGGAGACGCCGACGCTGACGGTGCATCTGGGCAAGAGTCGTCTCGATCTGCCGGTTCGCCCGGCGCGAGCCGAGGATGCCGAATTGAAGCCCTTCCTACCGCCCGAGAGCGCGGCCCCGCTCGAGCAGACCGAGCTCAGGCCCGAGCAGTCGCATTGGTCGATGGTGCAGGACTTCCATACCGGCACGATCGAGCACCGGCGCGAGACCGACGACGGCGAGTATCGCATCGACGCGATCGATTGGGCACATAGCAGCAAGTCGCGCCGCTCGCATCTGATCCACCCCGACGATCCGCTGTCGGCCCGCGCGAAGTACGACATCGAGCAGACGTTCAAACGTGGCGACTTCTCCGTCCGGATCGTCACCGGCGTGGCCATGAAGCCCGAGCGCGAGCATTTCGAGATCCACGCCCATCTCGTCGCCTACGAGGGCGAGACCGAGGTGCTGAAGCGGCAGTGGCACAGGAAAGTGCCGCGCGATCATGTGTAGCCGATAGCGAGGGACTGCCGGTTGTGGTGCGGGCTCGCATGCGGGACGGGCTGCGAACGGGATTGCCCGTAACTAAAATGTGATCTCTTTTTGAGCCATCGCAAGTGTCATACTATCTGTCTCGTATAATGTGGCTTGAATGAAGAGACAGTCGAAGACAGAGACGGCCCGGGCCTATCGCATCAACGGATCCTCGCGCCGCTATTCGCGGCAGCTTCCCGAGGTGCGCCGGGCAGCTATCGTCCAAGCCGCCATCCGCTGCCTGGATAAAGGGGGAGCGAGCCATCTCACGACGACCTCCGTGATGAACGAGGCCAAAGTCTCGCGCGGCCTCGTCAATCACTATTTCCCCAGCATGTCGGACCTGCTCGTCGAAGCCTACGCCGCGATGATCGACGGGCTCTCCGACAAGGCGCTCGGCGACATGCGCCGCCAGTCCGGATCGGCGGGGCTGAAGCTCAGGGCGATGGTGGATGTCGCCTTCGGGCCGCTGATCTTCGAGCATCCCAACAACCAGGCCTGGCTCGAGGTCTGGCCGATCATGACGACCGAGGTGAAGCTCAGGCAGGTGCACACGCGCTCCTACCGCAAGTATCGTAGGGAGCTCGTGACGGTGCTGAAGCGGCTCGCCAGCGAGCGCGGGCGCAAGATCAACGCCACGCGGCTCGCCACGGCGACCATCGCTCTCGTGGACGGCCTGTGGCTCAACTGGAGCATCGACCCGCAACTCTTCAAGGGAAAGGAGGCGCGGCGGGCCTGCTTCGACATGCTCGAAGCGCATCTCGGCCCAATCTAGGCTATTGGTTTTGAGCACGTTCTTACGGCGAACCGGTATCCACTTCGCCGGAACGTGCTCTGACGGGCCTCACGGCGTGCCGTGGATCTCGCGCTTGCGGCGGGCCACGTAGTCCTTGAGGGCGTCGTCGATGGCCGGTTCGAGCGGCGGCTGCTCGTACTCCGTCAACATCGCCTTCCAGATCTCGCCCGCCCGCTCGCGCGCCATGACGCGCCCCCGCTCCACCCACAGATCGTAGTTGTCCCAGTTGGAGAGGATCGGCTGATAGAAGGCCGTCTCGTAGCGGGCGAGCGTGTGCGGGGTTCCGAAAAAGTGCCCGGCCGGGCCGACCTCGGCCACCGCATCGCGCGCGAGCGTTGCGGCCGACACCTCGAAGGACTCCGCGTAGGCGTGCATCATCTGCAACAGCTCGGCGTCGAGGATGAGCTTCTCGAAGGAGGCCGTGAGCCCGCCATTGAGCCAGCCGGCCGCGTGGATGATCATGTGCGCGCCGCCCATGATCGCACCCCACAAAGCCATCATGCTCTCGTAGGCGGCCTGGGCGTCGACGTCGTTGGCGGCATTCACGTTGCTCGAACGGAACGGCACGCCGATCAGCCGCGAGAGCTGGCCGGACGCGTGCGCCGCCTGCGTGTACTCCGGCGTGCCGAAGGCGGGCGCGCCGGACCGCATGTCGACGTTCGAGGTGAAACCGCCGTACATCACCGGCACGCCCGGCCGCACGATCTGCGTCAGCGCGATGCCGGCCATCGCCTCGGCATGCTGGAGCGCGAGGGCCCCAGCGATCGTCACCGGTGCCATGGCGCCCGAGAGCGTGAACGGCGTGATGATGTTCACCTGGCCGTGCTCGGCCAAGGTCATGAGACCCTCGGCCATCGGCACGTCGAGCTGCAACGGCGAGTTCGTGTTGATGACGGTGGCGCAAATGGTCCGGCCGATCAGTTGCTCCCGAGTGAGACCGAGCGAGATCGCTGTCATCTCCAGACCGTCGAGCGTGCGCTCGGTGCCGAGGCCTTGCTGCTGCCAGCTTTTGTCGAGCAGCGTGATCTCGGCGTAGTAGATGTCGAGGTGCCGGCTGTCGGCGGGAAGGTCGAGCGGCTCGAACGGCCCGCCGCCTTCCTGGTGGATGACGTTGAGGCTCTGGATGAGCTTCAGGTAGTCGCACATTTCGGCGTAGGTGCCGGTGCGACGGCCGGTCGAGTTGTCGGCGACATAGGCCGGGCCGCCGACGGAGGTGAAGACGCAGGAGCGGCCGCCGAGCTTGAGATTGCGTGCGGGGTTGCGCGCTTCCAGCGTGAACTGCGACGGGGCCTTGGCGACCTCGGCCATCAACATATGCCGGTCGAAGCGCACGCGCAGATCGCTTTCGTCGACGGTGGCACCGGCCCGCTTGTAGTGCGCCCGCGCGCGCGGCTCGAGCACCTTCATCCCGGTCGTCTCGAGGATATCGAGGGCGGCCTCGTGGATCGCCTGCACCTGATCGGCCGAGAGGATCTCGATCGGCTTGTAGGGCAGCTCGAATAGCTTCCAAGGCCGTTGCGGGATTGTACCCGGTTTGCGTTTATCCCGTCCGGGGCGCGCGCTGCGGCGAGGGGGATCCGCCGTCATGGGTCGAGCCTTGTGTTGCTGGAAAGGGGACGCTCGCGTCCTACCACCTCGGGTCCCTCGCTGTCCAACAGGCGGGCGTAGCGGTGGCCTGCAAAGACGGCGTCGGCGATCGAGGAGGGGCTCAGCGCATCGCCGATTGCGGTGATGGATTTGATACCGGCGGTGCGTCCGTCGCGCGCCTTGAGGACATCCAGCAAGGCGGTCTCGGCACTGCGTCCGGTGACGAGAACGAGCGTGCCGTAGGGGATTGGGCGGCGCGATCCCAGATGATCGAGCACCGCACCGCCGCGCTCGACCGACTGGAGCTGGTGTCGCGTCAGCATGCCGACGCCGAGCTCGGCGAGCCGCGCTTCGATATACGCCTGCTCATCCGTCATCTGTGTCCAGCTCGAGACAATCGGCGCAGCCGTCGCGAGCGTCACCTCGTGGCCATCGCGGCGGAGCTTCTCGGCGAGCGCGCCGCCCATGAAATAGTGGTCGTCGTCGTAGACGAGGACGGGGCCCGAGACGGCGGCGCCCGCGGCGATGTCGTCGGGCGTGAGCATGGCGGCGCCCTCCGCAATCGCGAGTGGCACCTCGCCGTGACTGCCGATGCCGTCGCGGCGCCAGCAGCTGCCGGTGGCGAGCACCACATGATCCGCACCGAAACCTAGAATGTCGTCCGCCGTCATCGCGCTGTCGAGGAAGGTCTCGACATTGGGGAGCTTGGCAAGCTGATGCAGCCGGTGGTCGCGCACGCGCATCCACGTCGACAAGCCCGGCAACGTCGCCTCGAACAGGAGCCGGCCGCCGAGCGCACGGTTACGATCGGCGAGCGTCACGCGATAGCCGCGTTTGCCGAGAGCCAGCGCGCATTCGAGCCCCGCCGGGCCGCCACCGACGATCAGCACATGCGCGTCGCTCGCTTTTTCCGCGATCCGCTCGGGATGCCAGCCACGCCGCCACTCCTCGCCCATCGCCGGGTTCTGCGTGCAGCGCAGCGGCACGCCCTCGTTGTTGGCCGAGCGGCAGATGTTGCAGCCGATGCACTCGCGGATGTCGTCCTCCCGGCCGTCGCGGATTTTCGATGGCAGGAACGGATCGGCGATCGAGGGGCGCGCGGCGCCGATGAAGTCCTGGATGCCGCGCTTCAACTGCGAGACCATGCGGTCGGGCGACGTGAAACGGCCGACGGACACGACGGGCTTGCGGGTGAGCTGTTTCAGACCAGCGACGTAGCGCTCCTGAAATCCTTCCTCGGAGAAGCGGGCGGACTTGGAATCGTCGCCGAGCGAGCCCGCCATGCAGAAGTCCCAGAGATCGGGGAGGTCGGCGAGCAGCGAGACCACCTCGGGTGCATCGCGGTCGTGGCGGAAGCCGTCGGGGCCGGCGAGCTCGTCGACGCCCATGCGCACTGCGACCGCTGCCTTGCCGGCAACGGCCTCGCCCGTCACCTCGATCATCTCGCGCAAGAGGCGGCTGCGATTGGCGAGCGAGCCGCCGTAGAGGTCAGTGCGCCGATTGTGGCGCGGCGAGAGGAACTGGAACGGTAAGTAGCCGTGCCCGGCGTAGACATAGACGATGTCGAAGCCGGCGGTGACGGCGCGCTTGGCGGCCGCCGCCTGGGCGGCGAGCAGGTGGCGGATGTCGTCGAGGTCCATCGCCCGCGCGGACATCGGTTGCGCGTAATGGGCCGGCCGTGCGGAGGGCGCGAGCAACGGCGTTCGCGACTGTCGGTTGTTGGCGAGCGCCCCGCCATGCCAGAGCTCGATCGCCGCGAGGCTGCCGTGCCGGTGGATGGCGTCCGCTGTCAGGCCGAGCTCGCGGGCGTCGTCGTCGTCCCAGAGCGTGAGGTAGGAGTAGGGGTTGTCGTCGGACGTGGGATCGATCGAGCAGTAATCGCAGGTGACGACACCCCAACCGCCTTCGGCTTTCACCTCCCGCATGGCGCGGTGGCTCGCGGGCCGCAAATGCCCCATGCCGCTCGCATGCGCGGTCTGGAAGAAGCGGTTGGGCGCCGTCACCGGGCCGATGCGGACGGGCTCGAACAGGATGTCGTAGCGGGGATTACGGGTCATGAGGAAGCAGCGGGTCCGAGCGCGCGTTGGAGATGGGCGGCGGCGCCGAGGAGGCCGGGCGCGCCGGCGGTGATGATGTAGAGGGGAATGCCGGCCACGAGGGTGGACATACGGCCCTTGCGGTCGAAGGCATCGCGCAGGCGGCCGTTGGCGAGAAGATCGCGCATCTTGGGCGCCATGCCGCCGCCAATGTAGACGCCGCCGTCGGCACGGTAGAGGAGTGCCGCGTTGCCGGCGACCCGGCCGAGCCAGGTGATGAAGAGGTCGACGGCGCGAACGGCCGAGGCGTCGGTGCGCGCGCGGGCCGCCGCGACGATCTCGGCAGCGCTGGCGAACCCGGACGGGCTCTTGCCGTGGCGGGCGCATTCCCGGTAGAGCGCGACGAGACCCGGACCCGAGACCGCGTTCTCGACAGGTACATGGCCATCGGCATCCGCGAGACCCTCCGCGATGCGGGCCTCGCCCTCGCCCGTCACCGGCAAGGTCGTGTGTCCAATCTCGCCGGGAAGCACGCGAGACCCGGTCAAAAGCACTGCCCCGCCGAAGCCGGTTCCGGGGCCGAGGACGACCTTCGGCGCGCCCGCGATCGAGGCACCTCCCCCGATCTGGACGAGGTCGCGCGTTCCGAGGTGCGGGAGCGCCAGCGCCAAAGCCTCGAAGTCGTTGAGGACGAGGAGACGATCGAGCCCAAGCTCGCGCGTCAATGCCGCTGTCTTGAAGGCCCACGCGCCGTTCGTCAGCTCGGCCCCGTCATCGAGCACCGGTCCAGCCATGGCAATGGCGGCGGTGGTGATCGGTGCTCCGCCGGTATCGCTGAGGTAAACGGAAGCCGCGGCCAGCAGGCTCGCATGCTCGCCGACGAGCACGGTGCGTTCAGCAGCGAGCCTGCCGTCGCTGCCGACGCGCGCGAACCGTGCATGCGTGCCGCCAATATCGGCAACGAGCGGTGCTCCCCTGGCCGGCGCACCCACGCCGGCTCAGTCCTTCATCGAGATCTCGCGGATGCCGTCGGCGAGCAAGCTGAAGCCGACGACGAGCGAGGAGAGGGCGATGGCCGGCGCCAGCGCCATATGGACCTGGCCGCCAAGCAGATACGGATAGTTGTCGCGGATCATGCCGCCCCAATCGGGATCGGGGGGCGGCAGGCCGACGCCGAGGAAGCCGAGCACGCCGATGGTGATCGCCGTGTAGCCGGTACGCAAGCAGGCGTCGACGATGAGCGGCCCGCGCGCATTGGGCAGGATCTCGACCAGCATCACGTACCACGACGGCTCGCCGCGGATGTGGGCGGCGGCGACATACTCGCGCTCTCTGAGCTCGAGCGTTTGGCTGCGCACGAGGCGCGCGACCTGCGGCGAGGCGATGAAGGTGACGGCCGCGATGATGTTCAACGCCGAGGGGCCGAACTTCATCATGATGATGACGTAGAGCACCAGCACCGGGAACGAGAGGATAATGTTGCAGAGCTGCATGATGAAGGCGTCGATCCAGCCGCGGTAATAGCCCGCGAGCAGGCCGAGCACGCAGCCGAGAGTATAGCCGCACAGCGTCGCGAACGGGGCGACCGTCAGCACGATGCGCGAGCCCCACATGATGCGGGAGAGGATGTCGCGCGCCTGGTCGTCGGTGCCAAGCCAGTGCGGGGCGACGAACGGCGGCGCGCCGACGCCGGCGTCGTAGTTGTTGATGTTGGGATCGAACGGCGCGATGTAGGGCGCCAGAATGGCGATCGCGATCCAAAAGAGCACGATCACCATGCCGGCCATGCCGACACTGCTTTCGCGCATCAGGAACAGGCTCTTGAGCCAGCTCGGAAGCTCGCGCCGCGGCCTTGCTGCCGTGCCTAACGTTTCGACCGCCATGTCGGGGTCCTTCAGCTGAAGCGAATGCGGGGATTGAGCATCATGTACATGTAGTCGCCCATCATCTGCGAGGCGACGACGATGAACACGGCGAACAGCGAGGCGGCCTCGACGGTCGCGACGTCCTTGTAGAGCGAGGCATCGACCAGCATGCGGCCGAAGCCCGGAATGGCGAACACGGACTCGACGATGACGATGCTCGTGAAGAGAAAGTTGAGCTGCAACAGGATCGCCGTGAACGGCGTGATCAGCGCGTTGCGCATCGCGTGCTTGGTGATCACCTGCCGGAACGACATGCCTTTGAGCACGGCGGTGCGGATGTAGGGCTGCGTCATCACCTCGACCATCGAGGCGCGCACCATACGGACGAGATAGCCGATGTAGTAGGCCATCAGCGTCATGACCGGTAGCACGATCTGCGCCGGCACGGACCAGGTCGAATCCGAATCGAGCGGCGCGGTGCCCGGCAGCACGCCCAACCCCACGACGAAGACCGTCAGCAAGAAGGCGCCCATGGCGAACTCGGGCACCGAGGTCGTGATGGTGCTCAAGACCGAGATGGTACGATCGAGCCTGGAGCCCTCGCGCATGCCGGCGAGGACGCCGAGGATGACCGACAAGGGGGCGATGATCGCGAAAGCAATGAGCGTGATGATGCCGGTCGTCGCGATGCGATCCCAGATGAAGGTGTTGACACCGGTCTTCCAGAGAGTGGAGTAGCCGAGCTCGCCCTGCAGGATGCCGGCATACTGGGATTTATGATCGGGGATGACGCCGAGCCAAGCGGCGTAGCGGGTGAGAAACGGCCGGTCGAGACCGTGCTGTTTCTCGTACTCTTTGAGCTGCGCGACCGTCGCGAACTGGCCGAGCGCGCCGCGGGCGACCGAGCCAGGCGAGAACTCGAATGTCAGGAACACCAGAAAGGAGACGACGAGCATCGTGAAGATCAGGCCCGCGATGCGCTTGGCGAAGAATTTCAACATTGGTCGACTGCGGCTCCGCTCCCTGATCCTGCGGAAAAAAGCCTAGGCCATGGAATCGCGGCTGTCATGCGTAATCATGATCGATGCTCCTGAAAAAGAGACGGGCGCCCGAAGGCGCCCGCCGTGAACTTCTGATCGGCGGAGAGCCTTAGGCCCGCGACCACTCCCAGGGGAAGATGTACTGGGTCGGATGGGCCTGGAAGCCCTTCACGTCCTTCGACATCGCCTGATAGACGTTCTGCCAGACGGGCTGGACGATCGGGCCTTCCTCCTGCATGAGGATCTCGATCTCCTTCACCACCTCGCTGCGGGCCTTGGCGTCGAGGATGCCTTCGGCCTTCGTCAGCAGCTCGTCGAACTTCGGGTTCGACCAGTGGCTCTCGTTCCACGGAACGCCCGTGCGATAGGCGAGGCCGAGCACCATGACGCCGAGCGGACGATGCGTCCAGGCGGTCTGCGAGAAGGGGTTCGTATCCTTGTCCCAGATCTCCCAGTACTGCGCCGCCGGAAGGACGTTGACCTTCACGTCGACGCCGATCTCCTTCCACTGCTGGGCCATGTTGTTGGCCGCGCGGCTCTCCCACTCCGGGTCGGCGATGGCGGTCAGCTCGGTCGAGAACCCGGCGGCACCGGCTTCCTCGAGGAGCTTCTTGGCGCCCTCGGGGTCGTACATCACCTTGTCGAGCTTGGCATACTCGGGATGCAGCGGCGCCACGTGATGGTGCTCGCCGGGCGTACCGTCGCCGTCGAGCGACACCTGCACGACCTTGGCGGAGTCGATACCCATGCGCATGGCCTTGCGGACCCGCGCATCTTTCCACTGGTCGTGGCCCGGGTTCATGCGAGCAACCGCGGTCTGAGCCGTCGAGATACCATACAACTCGACCCAATCCATCGCGCGGACGGCCTTGCGCTGCGAGGGACCGACATCCCAGATGCCGTCGACCTGCTTGGACTGCAGTGCCGCGACCTGCGCCGCCGGATCGTCGCCGTGGTCGATGTAGTGCACCTCGTCGAGCGCGCTGCCGCCCGCCCAATAGTCACCGCGCTTCTTGACGACGCACTTCTTGCCGAGCTCGTACTCGACGAGATCGGCCCAGCCGGTGCCGATCGAGCCGACGCCGAACTTGCCCTCGGAGGAGGGATGCATGATCATGAAGGGATAGTGGAAGAAATGCTCGGGAACCGCCAGCTGCGGGACCTGGGCGTTCAGGCGGATCGTGTTGTCGTCGACCTTCTCGATGGCGTTAGCGTCCCAGAGCTCCGTGGTCATCACCGCGTTGCCCTTGTCGTCCTTCGTGCCGGTGTCCTTATCCTTCAGCATATAGCCTTTCATCAGGCCGAGCACGGAGGAGCCGGTTGCCGGATCGAGGCAGCGCTTGATGTTCCAGATCACCTGGTCGGCGCCGAAAGGCTCGCCGTTGTGCCACTTGACGTCCTTGCGCAGGTGCAGCGTCCAGGTCTTGAGATCGTCGGACGCTTCCCACTTCTCGCAGAGCCACGGCGTCGTGACGTTGTCGGAGCCCGTGCGGGTCAGATACTCGATGACGTTACGCGCCATCATCGAATCCTGAATCCAGGAGAACGTGTGGGGGCTCTCGATCGGCTGCACGCGCATCGAGATCGAGACCTTGCCGCCACCAGCCTTGGCCGGCGTGATCAGGCTCGCAGGGCCCGGCAGGCCCACGATGCCATACGCTGTCGCGGCCGACAGGCCGAGCAGCGTCGAGGTGCGCAGAAACTCGCGGCGGCTGACCTTGCCGTCCTTGTACTGCTGAGCGAGCGTCGGCAGGTAGCCGTGAACTTCTTTCAGGTCGTCACGCAAAGCCATTGGATTTTGTCCTCCCTTGTCCTGGCTGCTGGGGCGAACCTACAACACCCGCTCGGCCCCGCCAAGGTCCCGTTAAAGAGGAATTGCGGCAGCGGGCGGGCCCCACGGCGGCGGATCGCGGATTCCTCATGGCTGAGGGCCACCACCAACCCCTCGACCTCGGCCATCGGCCTGAGATAGCGTTCGGGGCGACGGGACAAGGCGAGGATCTCGGCCATGGCGGACGTTGGGCAGCTCGAACGGCGCGGTCGCAAGGGCCGCGAGCGGCGCTCGGCAGAGTCGGGGAAAGGCGGCCCGATCCCGCAGCGCCCGTGGGGGCCGATCCGCAACCCCTATCCGAAGATGGAGCTGCTGAGCCCCGACCAGGTGGAGACCATCCACGGCGCGGCGGTCAGGATCCTCGAGGAGCTCGGCGTCCGCTTTCTCTATCCGCCCGCCGTTGAGGTGTTCCGCAAGGCCGGCTGCACCATCGATCCGGCGACCGCCAACGTTCGCATAAGCCGCGAGCTCATCGACGAGGCGATCCGGACCTCACCCGAATTCGTGACGCTGACGCCGCGCAACCCGGAGCGCGCCGTGCGCATCGGCGGCAATGAGCTGGTGACCACCACCGTGCTCGGCCCGCCCTTCTGCACCGACCTCGATCGCGGCCGCCGGCCGGGCAACCTCCCTGACTTCTGCGATCTCGTCCGCCTCGGCCAATTCTTCAACATCGTGCACATGATCTCGGGCTCGCCTGTCGAGGCCCAGGACATCCCCGTGCCGATCCGCCATCTCGACCAGACGCTGCAGACGCTGAAGCTCTCCGACAAGGTGCCTTACGTCTTCTGCCACTCGCAGAAGCGGATTCACGACGTGCTCGACATGATCGCGATGGCGCGCGGCGAGGAGCGCGACGGCCTGATCGCCCGGCCCGGCACCTTCTCGATCATCAACACGAACTCGCCGCTCCAGTACGACACGTCGATGGCGATGGGCGTCATGGAGCTTGCGCACTACAACCAGCCGACCGTCATCACGCCGTTCTCGATGGCGGGCGCGACGATGCCGGTGACGATCGCGGGCGCGCTCGCCATGTCGACGGCGGAGATGCTGGCGGGGCTCGTGCTCGCGCAACTGGTGCGGCCGGGGGCGCCGGTGATCTCGGGCGCCAAGGTCACGAACGTCGATCTGAAGACCGGAGCCCCCGCCTACGGCTCGCCCGAGTTCTGCAAGACGATCCAGATGGGCGGGCAGATGGCGCGCCGCTACAAGATCCCCTACCGCTCCTCCAACTTCAACACCTCGACCGGGGCCGACGCGCAGGCGGCCTTCGAGTCGGAAGCGTCGATCTGGGCGTCCGTCACTGGCGGCGCAAACCTGCTCTTCCACGCGGTCGGCTGGCTCGAGGGGGGCTTGTGCGCCTCCTTCGAGAAGTTCGCGCTCGACGTCGAGATGCTGCAGTGGTTCGCGACGTATCTGGAGCCGATGCAGATCAACGAGGAGACGCTCGCCTTCGAGGAGATGAAGTCGGTGCCGCCGGGGGGGCACTATTTCGGCACCGAGCACACGATCGCGACCTACGCGCATGCCTTCCACAATCCGCTGATCTCCTCGACGAAGAACTTCGGCCAATGGGTCGAGGACGGCGCCAAGGACGCGACGAAGCGGGCGCAGGATCTCTACAAGCGCGCGCTCGCCGACTATGTGGCCCCGCCGATGGAGGACGCCGTCGAAGCGCGGCTCGATGCCTTCGTCGCCCGCCGGAAAGCCGAGGGCGGCGCGCCGCTCGATTGAGGGAATACATGCCGCAGTCGTTTCCGCATCTTTTCCAGCCGCTGACGATCCGCCACAAGACGTTGCGCAACCGCATCGTCTTCGGCGCCCATACTTCGAACATGGGCGAGAACGGGCTGCCGGGCGAGCGGCACCTTGCCTACTATAAGGAGCGGGCTCTCGGCGGCGCCGGCATGATCGTCGTCGAGCCGATCCCGGTGCATCGGACGGGCGTGCTGACGCGCGGCAACTTCCGTCACGAGGACGACAGCATCATCCCGCATTTCCGGCGCGTCACCGATACGTGCCACGCGCTCGGCGCGGTCATGATCCACCAGCTCTATCACGTCGGCCAGCACGGCGATTGGGACAACACCTTCGAGGCCTATCCTTCGCCGTCGGGTTTGCCGTCCTTCTACGATTCTTACGGCTCGGCCGAGATGCCCGAAGCCCAGATCGGGGAGCTGATCCAGAGCTTCATCAATGCGGCGTTGCGCGCGCAGGCCTCGGGCTTCGACGGCGTCGAGCTGTTTGCGGCCTATCACGCGTTGATCGATCAGTTCTGGACGCCCTGGAGCAATCGCCGCACCGATCGCTGGGGCGGCAGCCTCGAGAACCGGCTGCGCTTCTCGAGCGAGATTTTGCGCGGCATCCGCGCGGCCTGCGGCGAGGACTTCATCATCGGCCTGGCGGTGAGCCAGGACCCCTCGACCGACCTCTATCTGTCGCCCGATCAGCTCGCCGAGATCGTCCAATGGCACGACGAGCGGCGGCTCATGGACTACGTCACCTGCGGCAACGCGAGCTACTTCTCCTCGGGCGGCATCATCCCGAGCTTCCTGTTCGAGGATCGGGTGGGTGCTCCCTACGCCGAGCGGATCAAGCAGGCGCTCACGCATGCGGTGATGCAGGCCGAGGCGAACATTCGGACCCCCGACGCAGCGGAAGCCGTGATCGCCTCGGGGCATGCCGACATGGTCTCGATCGTGCGCGGCCAGATCGCCGACCCGCACTTGGCGCGCAAGGCGCAGGAGGGGCGGGCGGAGGACATCCGGCCCTGCCTCACCTGCAATCAGGTGTGCCGGGGCCGGCGGGCGCGCGACTATTGGATCTCGTGCCTCGTCAACCCATCGGTCGGACGCGAGGCGCAATGGAACGGCGATCGACCGGTACGATCGGAGAAACCCAAGCGTGTGCTCGTCGTCGGCGGCGGACCGGCGGGGTTGGAAGCGGCCCGCGTCGCCGCCGAGCGCGGACACCAGGTGACGCTCGTCGAGGCGGCGAGCCGGCTCGGCGGCAACTTTCGCTTGGCCGGGCTGCAGCCGCGCCGCGGCCAGATCCTCGAGTTCCTCGATTGGTACGAGCGGCAGCTGTCGCAGCTGCAGGTGAGGGTCGAGCTCAATCGCTTCGTCGAAGGTGAGGAGATCGCAGATTTCGGCGCCGACGAGGTGATCTTGGCGACGGGGGCCGAGGCCGACGGCACGGTGTTCCAGAAGACTTATGCCGGGCGGGACTCGTTGCCGGGAGGCGACTTGCCGAATGTCGCAACCGTCGAGGCGGTGATGGCCGGGGAGGCGCGGCCGGGCAAGCGCGTGCTGCTGCTCGACACCGACGGCGACTGGCGTGGAGTAGGAACGGCCTGGCACCTCGCCGAGAAGGGCCACGAGGTCACGATCGTCACGCCCAAGGCAACCGTCGGCGCCATGCTCGCGCGCGTCACCGGCGACGGCAAGCTGCGCGCCAAGCTCCGCTCGCTCGGCGTCCGTTTCGCCGTCGAGAGCGCGGTGGAGTCGTGGGACGGCGCGGCGGCGACCGTCGTCGATCTGCTCGATCGATCGAGGTCGCAGATCGCGGCCGACACGCTCGTAACCGCGACGATCAACGCGCCGCGCCGCATCCTCGCCGATGCGCTCGGCCCAAGCGCGAAAAGCATCGGCGACGGGCTTGCGACGCGCGATGCGCAGGCCGCATTTTATGAAGGGCGCAAGATCGCGCTCGAAATCTAGGGGACGTCGGATGGTGAAGCGTCAGGGGAAGCGGCCGGCCAAGGCCCGGGCACAAGCGGCGAAGGCGACGGCCGCGAAGGTGACCAAGTCGCCGAAGAAGGCGAAGGCTCAAGTCATCCGCTTCGAGGATGTCGAGTTCAAGCCGCGGTTCGCCTACGGCGATCAGGCGCAAATCGGCCAGGTGACGGGTGGAGATCAGGGCGCCGAGTTCGGCTACGGCTTCGCCCGCATGACGAATGCGAAGATCCCGTGGACCATCACCTACGACGAGATCCTCTACATCGTCTCAGGTGTGCTGCGCGTGCATATCGGCAGCAAGGTGCTGGAAGCCGGTCCTGGCGACTCGATCTGGCTGCCGGCCGGCACCGAGCTCGTCTACGAATGCGAGAGCTGCCTCATGGCCTACGCCATCCACCCGATCAACGCGGCGCCGAGCGCACCCAAGCGCTGACGGCTCAATAGCCCCAATAGATGGTCGCGTTCGTGCGGCCAGGGCGGATGTGGGTCTGCCACAGCGCGGCCTGCTGGTCCCACGGTGCCTTGGTGCGGAACACGTCGTAGGACCACGCCTGGCGCGGCGCCGAGCCGGCCCAGGCGATCCGGGGACACGAGAGATGCAGAACGTTGCTGTGCGATCGGGCGTGACAGCGCGGCACCCTGAGAGCGACGATACGTGGCCGGCGATGGCGATGTCTCGCCAGGTTGTGCTTGGTGGCGTGAGCGGCAGCGTGCACCCGGACGATCTTGACGCCGGCGCTGGCCGGGGCCGAAGGCCCAAAGGCGAGTGCGACGAGGGCGCAGGCAAGGAGAACGCGGAACATCTGTAACTCCAGGGCTCCAGTCGGACTGCGGAGGCCGAGCTTAATCGCCTCGGGACAGGTTTGGTTTCCCGTCGAGGCCTAGAGTTAACATCAGCAAGCGGAAAAACGATCGCGAGATCGGCCGCGGCGACGCTCGTCGCAGATGCGCCAAGCGCCGCCGCCTGTGCTCGAATTGAGGATAGCGGGATCTCCTCTTTCCGGCACGAGGCAGATGTCCGCATGCTGCCCTTTTGCGCGAGCTCCCACAAGTGGTTTCGTTGCCGTCCGCACCCCCGCAAGCCGGTCGTTTCTGCACAACGGCGCACAAAGCCTTGATATAGCCGAAACAAGAAATGAGATATTATCGTCATACAGGCGCGCTCACAATTTCGTGAGCGACACGCGCACGCTCATACGAGCCGCGCCAGCTCGCGCTTGAGCTCCGGCCCTAAGTCGCTGCGCTCGAGCGCATAGGCGACGTTGGCTAAGAGGAAGCCGAGCTTGGAGCCGCTGTCGTAGATGCGGCCGTCGAACCGGACGGCGTGGAACGGATGCCCATCGCCGGCCATGCGGATCATCGCATCGGTGAGTTGGATCTCGCCGCCCGCGCCGCGCTGCTGGCTCTCGAGCAGCGAGAAAATGCCGGGATCGAGGATGTAGCGACCCGTGATGTGCAGGTTCGAGGGCGCCGTGCCCTTCGCCGGCTTCTCGACCATCTGCGTAATCCGCGAGACCTTGGCTGACGCATCCTCGACGCCGACGATGCCGTATTTGTGCGTCTCCGCCTCCGGCACCGGCGCCACCGCGATGTGGCTGCCGCCGGTCTCGCCATAAGCCTTGATCATGTCGCCGAGGCAGGGCGTCGCCGCGTGATGCAGCATGTCGGGAAGCAACAGAGCGAACGGCTCGTTGCCGACGATATCGCGCGCGCACCAGACGGCGTGACCGAGCCCCAGCGGCTCCTGCTGGCGGGTGAACGAGAGCGTGCCCGGCAGCGGCAGCAGCTCGTTCAGCATCTCGAGCTCGTCCTGCTTGCCGCGCGCCTTGAGCGTCGCCTCGAGCTCGATCTGCTTGTCGAAGTGATCCTCGATCACCGCCTTGTTGCGGCCCGTGACGAAGATGAAGTGCTCGATGCCGGCTTCCCGCGCCTCGTCGACGACGATCTGGATGACCGGGCGGTCCACCACCGTCAGCATTTCCTTAGGCACGGCCTTCGTTGCGGGAAGAAAACGCGTGCCGAGGCCGGCGACGGGAAAAACGGCCTTCCTGATCCTCTGGGCGCTCATCGTCTCTCCGAAGCTCCTCACACCGCCGAAAGGGCGGCCCATCAATCGCTTGTTCGCTGCGGAATGCAAGGCGTGGTCCTTTCTCCGCAGGGTGTCCCAGGGCGGTGTCGCGTTTTGGAACGCAACAGGCGCCTGTGACGTTCATCCCGCAGCCGAAAGTCTTGCACCGATCCGGGACAGGTCCCGGCGCCGCGCGGCTTGAAGCGGACAAGCGACCGGGATTTACCATCCGTCCCTGGGTCATCCGGTTTTCGATTGTTCACCAACACCTTAATTGCGCCGACCGGCGGAAGATCTCCGTATCCGGCATGGCTTATGCACGCGTCCGCCACGACTAGGACAACAGCGGGAGTTGAGACAGGTGAGCGTACTCGTCACGGGCGGTGCAGGTTATATCGGCAGCCATATGGTTCATGAGCTTGCCGATCGCGGCGAGCAGGTCGTCGTGCTCGACAATTTGTCCACGGGTTTCCGCTCGGCGGTGGCCCCCAAGGCGCGCCTCGTCATCGGCGACGTTGGCGATCAGGCGCTCGTGCGCACGCTCGTCATGAAGCACGACATCCGTTCGATCATTCATTTCGCGGGCTCCATCGTCGTGCCGGACTCGATGGTCGATCCGCTCGGCTACTACAACAACAACACGGTGAAGTCGCGCGCGCTCTTGGAAGCCGCGGTCTCGGCGGGCGTCGAGCACTTCATCTTCTCCTCGACCGCCGCCGTCTACGGCACGCCGGAGGTCTCTCCCGTTCCGGAGAGTGCGCCTCTCCGGCCGATCTCGCCCTATGGTGCTTCGAAGCTGATGACGGAGATGATGCTCGCGGACACCGCCCGCGCGCACGATCTACGCTATGTGGCGCTGCGTTACTTCAACGTCGCCGGTGCGGACCCCAAGGGGCGTACCGGTCAGTCGAGCCCGAGGGCGACCCATCTCATCAAGGCGGCGAGCCAGGCGGCGCTCGGCGAGCGTCCGCATCTGGAGGTGTTCGGCACCGACTACCCGACCGAGGACGGCACCTGCGTGCGCGACTACATCCACGTGACCGATCTCGTCCGTGCGCATGTGGCCGCACTCGAGCATCTGCGCGACGGCGGCGCGTCCGATGTCTTCAATTGCGGCTATGGCCGGGGCGCCTCCGTGCTCGATGTCATCGACACGGTGAAGCGCGTCTCGGGCGTCGACTTCCCCGTCCGCATGGCCCCGCGCCGCGCCGGCGATCCGGCGGCGCTGGTCGCCGGTGCGCAGCGCATCCGCGAGGCGCTCGGCTGGCAGCCTGAGCACGACGACCTGGACGAGATCGTGACGCACGCACTGGCGTGGGAAGCGCATCTGGCCGCCAAGCAGGTGGCGATGGCGGGGTGATCCGCCGAACCTCGTCGGCTCATCGGGATGCGGCGGCGGCGCGATAGCCGATGCCGGTCTCGGTGAGAATGAGCCTAGGGTCGCCCGGATCGGCCTCGATCTTCTGGCGAAGCTGGCCGATCATCACGCGTAGGTACGCGACATCCTCGGTATGTGCCGGTCCCCACACCGCCAGCAGCAACTGGCGATGCGTTAGCACGCGGCCCGCATTCTGGGCGAGCAGGGCGAGGAGCTGAAACTCCTTGGGCGTGAGATGGACGGCCTGACCGTTCACTCGGACCATGTGGGCGTCGATGTCGATTTCGAGCGGCCCGAGCTCGAGCTTGCCGTGGGCCGGCGCCCCACCGCTACCTCTGAGCGATGCCCTGACTCGGGCCAGCAGCTCGCCGATGCCGAAAGGCTTCTCGACGAAATCGTTGGCGCCGAGATCGAGCGCGTCGATCTTCTCGGCCTCGGCATCTCGCGCGGACAATACGATGATCGGGAGTGGCGAGGTCTGGCGGATCTGACCGATGACGGCCTTGCCGTCGAGATCGGGCAGGCCGAGATCGAGGATGACGAGGTCGGGGGGCTGAGAGGCGAGCAGCCGCAAGGCCTCGTGTGCCGTCCCGGCGACCACGGCGCGAAATCCTGCCGCCTCGAGTGAAAGCTTGAGAAGCAGCTGGATCTGCCGCTCGTCATCGACCACGAGAATTGTCCGTCCGGCGCTCACGATCTGCGCTCCTCGAGGACCGCAAGCGTCAAGCGAAAGATGGAGCCCACGCCGTCTGGTCCGGGACTTTGCACCGTCACGGTGCCGTGATGCAGCTCGGCGATAAGGCGCGAGATCGTCAGGCCGAGTCCAGTGCCGCGGGCCGTGGTCCACTCGCTGCGATAGAAGGGATCGAAAATCCGATCGATGTCGCGTGGGTTGATCCCTGAACCTCGATCGGCGATAGCGAGCACCACATCGTCCGCCTGCTTCGTGATGACGAGCGAGACCGGTTCATGGGCTGGCGAGAACTTCACGCCATTGTCGACCAGGTTGAAAACCGCCTGCTCGAGGAGGACTGCGTCGGCGTTGACGATGGCAGCGCTCGCACCCGCGCTCACGTGAACGGTTCGTCCGGGATAAGCGCGGCGGATGCGCGTGGCTGCACTCCAAAGCACCTCCCGCAGGTCGGTCGGGACAAGCTTGACCGTCACGCCCGATTTCAAGCGGGTCATGTCGAGGAGGTTGCCGACATAGGCCGAGAGGCGCTTGGCCTCCTCCTCGATAGCGCCCAACAGCTCGGCTCGCGCGCTTTGCGGCATCGCCTCGCCGAGCTCCTTCAAACTCGTGGCGCCGCCCAGGATGGTCGCGAGCGGCGTGCGCAGATCGTGCGAGAGCGACGACAAGAGTGCCGATCGAATGCTTTCCTGCATGGCGAGATCGGCGGCGCGCTTGGCATCTTCGGCGAGAGCGAGGCGCTCCAGCGCCAGCAGACTCTGCCGCACGATCGTCTTGCGGAATTGCGTCGGGAGATCGCGGTCACTTTGCCCCAGCTGTGGCTTGTAGCCGATAACGTCACCTTGGGTGCCGAACGGCGTGAAATCGAATTGGCTTTCGTCCTCGTTTGATCGCCCTCGCGGCTCATCGGTTCTGCGTCGTGAGGCGCGCTCGGCAAAATCTTGCTCGGAGGGTGTCAAGGTAAGGTTCGCCCTGTGCGACATGACCAAGCTCAGCCTGCCGTCGCGGGTCTCTAGCAGAAGTGCGTCGCCGCCTGCGACCGCCAGATGGTCCAGCAGCAGCCGCTTGACGTCGTCGGACGTTCTCGATGAGCCGAGCGCCTCGCTGAATGCGGCGATCTGTTCGAGCATGTCAGCACGGGCCATCGCCGCAGCTGCTTCGTCGTGCATACGTCCGGCGAGCAGGCCTGTCGCCGCTCCAGCTGCGAGGAGCACACCGAGTCCAAGCGCATCCTGCGGACTATCGACCTGCAAGGTGTAGAGCGGCTCGACGAAGAAATAGTTGAAGGCCGCGAACGCCGCGACCGCTGCCACCAATCCCGTCCAGAAACCTTGGGAGATCGAGACGCCGAGCACCGCCAATAGAAACAACAGCATCAGGCTCTGCTCGGGAAGCTCTCCGCGCAACAGCTGAGCGAGAGCCACGGTCGCTCCAAGCACGGCGGCGGCAATGGCAAGTCCCATCAGAGTGGGTGTCGCGCTAATCCGTACCAGTTCCCGGCTCGCGGTCGCTGCTTTGAGACCCATCGTCAAATACTGTGGCGGCGCGGACGCCGTGTCCATCCTCCTTATGCAATCCTTATGTTTCGGCCCCTGGATTCGCATGGGAAGCTTACGCGTTTGGCAACACCTTCGAGTCCGAGCGGGATCAGTCCCGAGAGGAGGCGGAGATGACGGCGCAGGCCCTGGAGAACCGATCGCGGCCATCGAGCACCCATGCTGCCTTCTGGACGTTGACGATCGGTGCCATCGGCGTCGTCTACGGCGATATCGGCACCTCGCCGCTCTATGCCTTCCGCGAGGCGATACGGGCCGCCGGCGGGTTAGGCGATGGGCTTGCGCTCTTCAACGTGCTCGGCGTGCTGTCGTTGATCGTCTGGTCGCTGGTCATCGTCGTGACCGTCAAATACGTGCTGTTGCTGCTGCGCGCCGACAACGACGGCGAAGGTGGCATTCTCTCGCTTTTGGCGTTGACGCACCGTGCGCTGGGCGGCCGCGTCGCCGCTGTCACGGTCCTCGGTGCCATCGGTGCCTCGCTTTTCTATGGCGACGCCCTCATCACGCCGGCCATCTCGGTGCTGTCGGCCGTCGAAGGCCTGGATCTTCTCGCACCGAAACTTTCGGCCTATGTCGTCCCCCTGTCGATCGCCATCATCGTCGGACTCTTCATGGTCCAGAGCAAAGGCACGGGGCTCGTCTCCGCCCTGTTCGGCCCGGTCACGCTCGTCTGGTTCATCGCTCTGGCAATCGGCGGCATTGCCAACATCGCTGGCAATCCGCAGGTGCTGCTCGCACTCGATCCCTCGCACGCGGTGCGCTTCATCGCCGCCAATCCCGGTATCGGTTTCATCACACTCGGCGCTGTTTTCCTCGCGGTCACGGGCGCCGAGGCCCTCTACGCGGACCTCGGGCATTTTGGCCACTCTCCCATTCGTCTGGCTTGGCTCGGGCTCGTCTTCCCGGCGCTGGTGCTCAACTATCTCGGCCAGGGGGCGCTGGTGCTCGCCGATCCAGCCGCAGCCGACAGCCCGTTCTATCGCCTCTATCCCGAGTGGGCGCTTGCCGCGATGGTGGTGTTGGCTACCCTCGCGACGATCATCGCCAGCCAGGCGGTCATCACCGGCGCGTACTCGCTGACGCGGCAGGCAATCCAGCTGAAGCTCTTGCCGCGTCTCGTGATCCGTCACACGTCCGAGGAGCAGGCCGGGCAAATCTACATGCCGCTCGTCAACACGCTGCTGCTCGCCGGTGTGCTCGGACTCGTCGTCGGCTTCGGCTCGTCGTCGCGGCTGGCGATCGCCTACGGCATCGCCGTCACCGGCACGATGCTCATCACGACGGTTCTCGCCCTGATCGTCATCAGGCGCCAGTGGGGCTGGTCCGCCGGATGGACGGCCTTCGTCGCCGCTCCGTTGCTCGTCGTCGATCTTACTTTTCTAGGAGCCAATCTCATGAAGATCATGGATGGTGGCTATGTGCCGCTGCTGATCGGCGCGCTCGTCTCGATGCTGATCTGGACCTGGGTGCGCGGAACCGCGCTGCTCGCATTCAAGGAGCGAAAGACCGAGGTGCCGCTCGAGGAGATCATCGAGCAGATCGAGCGCAAGCCGCCGCCGTCGATCTCCGGCACCGCTGTCTTCCTGACCGCTCATCCCGATCATGCGCCGGCCGCGCTCCTGCACAGCCTCAAGCATTTCAAGTCGCTGCACCAGACGAACGTCATTCTGACCGTCCTCACCGCTGACGTACCGAACGTGCCTGCATCAGAGCGCATCATCGTCGAGGAGCTCGGCCCGCGGTTCCTCCGTGTGACCCTCACCTTCGGTTTCATGGACGAGCCGGATGTGCCCAAGGCACTCGCGAGCGCCCACGATCCCGCCTGGACATTCCAGATCATGTCGACCTCGTTTCTCGTCTCCCGGCGGACATTGAAGCTCGCCGCGTCGAGCTCCATGCCGCTTTGGCAGCGTCGCTTGTTCATTCTGCTGGCCCGCAACGCCTCCGGCGCCACCGACTACTTCCGGATCCCGGCCGGGCGTGTCGTCGAGATCGGGACGCAGGTGGGGATCTAGCAGGCGGCATTCACCATGCCGGACGAAATCACGGTCGGACTTATCCCCGGCCTCTCAAACGCGCGGATACTCCTCGCAGCCCTGCCGCCAAGGGACCGGAACGCGCGCTGGTGGATCGGTAGCAGGGAGCGTCGATGGAGGGGTGCATAAGCGACACCCCGTCCAGTCTGCCGTTGCGGACGGGGAGAACCTGACCGCAACTGCTCTTGCGCCGGATGCGCGCAAGGATCGCCGGTTGTGACCCTTGGCTCGCAGGCGACGATCACGGTGGCGGACAATCCATCGGTGACGGCGGAGCGGTGAGGCCGCATCCGACTGAAACTTGATCACGGGCCGGCCGCTCCGTCCCCTTGGATTGCCGCATGCTCTCGGGTCGCTCGCGACCGCGGAGGGGGCGGAGCGTTGGCTGTGGAGTAGGCCAGCCATTGCCCTCCCGCCTCCCTCTTGACACGATGACGGCCTAACGGCCGGGTCGGATGACACGGCGGCGACTCTTGAGCGCCGCGCCACGATCGGAGCCTTTCACGCATGGCCGTTCGCCGTCACGCCGTATCAGTGCTCCTCGCTGCCCTCTTGGCACTCGCAAGCACGCTCGCTCCGGCCCATGCCGCCGACGCCAAGTTCCGGGCCTGGGTCGAGGCGCTGTGGCCGGAAGCGGAAGCCATGGGCGTCTCGCGGGCAACCTTCGACTTAGCCTTCAAGGGTGTCGAGCCCGATCGCTCGCTGCCGGATCTTGCTCCGCCCAAAGGTGGCGAAGGCAAGGGGCAGGCCGAGTTCATCAAATCGCCCGGCGCCTACATCGATGAGAGGCGCATCCGGCAATTGGCCGCCGAAGGCCGCGCCCATCTCGCCGGCTGGGGCCGTGACCTCGATCGCATCGCCAAGCACTACGGCGTGCCGGGACCGATCATCCTCGGCATCTGGGGCCGCGAGACTGACTACGGCGCCGAGCGGATGACCCACAATGCCATCCGCGTGATCGCGACCCAGGCCTATCTCGGCCGCCGCAAGGACTACTTTAGAAACGAGCTGCTCTGGGCACTGAAGATGCTGGAGGACGGCGAGGTCAAGCCCGCCGAGATGCAGAGCTCCTGGGGCGGTGCCATGGGCCTGACTCAGATGATGCCGACGAACTTCCGCGACTTCGCGCAGGACTTCGACGGTGACGGCCGCCGCAACATCTGGACCTCGATCCCCGACAGCCTGGCTTCCACCGCGCGATCGCTGAAAGGCGCCAAGCACATCGACGGCTCGGATGCGAGCTGGATCGCCGCCCAGCCCTGGGGCTACGAGGTGCGCAAGCCGGAGAAGCTCGACTGCACGCTCGAGGGCGTCGGCAACCGGCGGCCGATCCGCGATTGGGTCGCGCTCGGCTTCACGCGCGCCTACGATCGCAAATTCAAGGACAGCCAGCTCGACGAGGAGGCGTTCCTCTTGATGCCGCAAGGTGTCTACGGCCCGGCGTTTCTCGCGACCCGCAATTTCCTGGCGCTGAAAAGCTACAACTACGCCGACCTCTATGCGCTGTTCGTCGGCCATCTCGCCGACCGCATCGCCGGCGGCAAGCCGTTCGAGACGCGTTGGGCGGACTTGAAGCCGATGCGGGAGAAGAGCGTCACCGAGATGCAAGAGCGGCTCGCGGCGCTCGGTCTCTACGCCGACAAGACAGACGGCAAGGCCGGGATGATCACGCGCGTGTCGATCGGCAAGTTCGAGAAACAGGCAGGCATCGATCAGGACTGCTTCCCGACCGAGGATGATCTCGAGGCGCTCAGAGCGATCAACCCATAGCAGAGCCGACCTGCGGCGGACGCGTGGACGAAGGCAGTGAACTTCTCATAGGCTTGTGCAAAGCCCCCTTTAGGACCAGGAGCCCCGCCATGTCGACCCAGACCGGCTACAACGACGCCGCCAATCTCGGCATGCGCGAGCCCGAGGATCTCTTCTCGCCGCGCCACTATGCGCCGGTGCGCCAGAACGGCAAGCTGATGCGCGCGCTGCCACTGTGGGCCTACACCTCCGAGCGCTTCTGGCAGGCAGAGAAGGAAAAGATCTTCCTCACCTCCTGGAACCTGCTCGAGCGCGCCGAGATCGTGCCCAATGCCGGCGACTTCCACACCATGACCTTCCTCGACGTGTCGCTCGTCATCGCGCGCGGCAACGACGACAAGGTGCGGGTGTTCGCCAACACGTGCCGGCATCGCGGCGCCAAGGTCGTCGACGGCAATGGCAACTGCAAATTCTTCCGCTGCCCCTATCACTTCTGGACCTACAACCTGGACGGCAGCCTGATCGGCGCGCCGCAGTACAACGCGCCCGACGGCAAGCCGCTGATCGATGCCGGAAACAAGCAAGAGTTCGGGCTCGTCGAGATCGAGAGCGGGGTGTGGGGCGGCTTCATCTTCATCCGCCTGAAGCCCGGCAAGGAGACGCTCGAGCAACACCTGGGCGTGCTCGTCGAGACGCTCGCCTCCCACAAGCTCGAGGACATGCGCGTCGCCCGCAAAGTCGTCTACGAGATGGACGCCAACTGGAAGTGCTTCGTCGAGAACTACATTGACGCCTATCACATTCCCTACGTGCACAAGGACAGCCTCGCGCAGTGGAAGTCGGAGCGCTACGTCAACTACGAGCCGCGCGGCGCCGAGACGCTCGTGTTCGCTGTGCACGACGGTAGCCAGCTCCTCCTGCCGATGCCGGGCTACGACGGCTTCCCGCCGATGCCTCAGATCGATGCCGACAAGAAGCGCGGCACGTTCTTCATGACGGTGACGCCCGGCATGCTGATGACGATGGGCAACGACGGCGCGCTGTGTTTCCAGAGCGAGCCGATCTCGGCGGGCAAGTCGCGGCTGACGGTGTCGTCGCTGTTTCCGAAGTCGTATTTCCAGCGGCCGGACTTCGAGCGGCTGTCTGCGAATTACTATCGCCGCAACGAGCTCGTCGTCGCCGAGGACAAGGACGTGTCGTTGCGCCAATATGCCGGGCTGCAATCACCTTACGCACGGATCGCGCGCTTGTGCGCCGACGAGACGATGGTGCACGACTTCGCCAATTGGATCGTCGATCGCGTGGTCGGGCCGGTGCGCGAGACGTCGATCGCGGCGGAGTAGCGTTCGGGCAACAGCAAATACCTAATCGCCTGGCGATCCCGGTTTCGCCCCAATTCGATTCGATGTTTTGCCGCCCTGGCGAAAGCTCGCGCCCGGGCGAGCGGAGAGAGTATCGAACGAGCTTGACAGACTGGCGAGGCGCGCGCTCCTAGAGGCGCGACGGCGGTGGGGTCCGCCGGGGAGCTCGAGGGGGCGTGGCATGGTGCGGGCGAGGCTCGCAAACCAGGTGTATTGGCGTGTGCGCTGTGCGTTGGCATGGGGCATCATCGCCGCGCTTGCTTTCGGCATTGCGCCGGCGCGCGCCCAAGAGGCCACGAGCGATCTCATCGAAACCTTCGTCACCCCGTTCCCGGACAACGAGAAATATCGCGTCGTCGTGTTGGGCGATTCGCTCGCCGACGGCGTGTGGGCCGGACTTGTGCAGGCGCTCGCCGACGATCCGGACGTCGAGGTGATCAAGAAGTCGGAGGAAGGCAGCGGCCTGACCCGCACCGACGCGACATGGGACGGGATCGTGACATCGTTGTCCCCGGCCGAGGCGCCGCACATCGCCGTCGTCGTCTTCGGCATCGCCGACCGCAAGGCGTTGCGGATCGAGGGCGCGAAGGCCGAGGTCGGCTCGGATGTCTGGATCCAGGAATACGGCCGCCGCGTCGATGCGCTCGTCAAGGCGCTGAAGCGCAGAGGCGCCGCCGTCTACTGGATCGGCCTGCCGATCATGCGCGGTCCCAATACGCGCCGTGACACGGAGATCATGAACAACGTCTTCCGCGAGCGGGCGCTGCTCAACGGCACGAAGTTCATCTCGACCTGGGAGGGCTTCGCGGACCCAGGCGGCAACTACACGGACTATGGCCCCGATCTGACCGGCAAGGTGCGGCAGCTGCGCGAGGCGGATGGCGTGCATCTGACGCTGCGCGGCTATGAAAAGCTCGCGCATTTCGCCGAGCAGGAGATCCGCCGCGATCTCGCACTCGCGCGGGCCGAGCGCGACGTGCCGCTCGCCGGTGACAGCACGGAGCAAGCCCAGGTGGCCAGGCAAGCCCGCATCTCCTCGGGTCTCGCCGGCGGCGAAGCGTCCGATCTCGCCACCGAGAAAGCGGCGGCTGACGATGTGCCGGCCGCGAGCTCCGCGATCTCGCTCGGCGGAACCGAGCAGATCGAGATCGTCCGTCCGGCGCTGCCGGGGGTCGTCGTCGCGCATCTTCAGCGCTCGGCGGCGGGCAAGCCGGCGGTCGTCGGCCGTACGCTCGCTGCCGATCTGCGCGGCGGCCTAACGGCCTTGAGCTCGATCGCGTCTGCGGGCGAACAGATCGTAACGGGCGGGAAGGCGCGTGTGCCGTTGGCTCAATCGCCGTTCTACAAAGTTCTCATCAAAGGCGAGCCGCTCGCTCCCAAGCCCGGCCGCGCCGACGATTTCAGCTGGCCCAAGACCAGCGCCGCCTTGATCGAGTGATCGCGAGCAAAGACGAGCATAGAGTAGTGTAATGCGTTCTCGTGTGTGTCGAGAGGCCGTCCGCGGTTGGCGGTGGCGACGTCTGCAAGTTGCTGGTCTGGTCGCGCTCGCTTGCGCGGTCGGCGCCTGTCAGCCCGACGGCGATGGCCCCAATGCCATCAACCGTGCGAACAAGGCAGATCGGCTCCTGGCGGCGGCTGCGGCGCAACCGGCGATCCAACCGGCGAGCGCGGGAGATGCCGATTTGGCGGTACCCGAGCCGGCCGCCGAGCAACCGCCCGCCGTGCTGCTGGCCCGCTTGCATGCGGATCTTCGCGAGCTCGCCTCTGGCCAGCGGACACGCCCCCTCACGATCGTGCACATCGGCGACGATCACGTCGCGGCGGACCGTCTGACGAGCGAGATGCGGCGCCTGTTTCAGAGCCGCTTCGGTGATGCGGGCCGGGGCCTCGTGATGCCCGCCGGCATCTTTCGCAGTCACCGCGCCGACGGTGTTCGCTATGCGCTGTCAGGCGATTGGCGGAGCGAGCTTGCCACAACGCTCCCCGAAGGCGGCTTCGGATTGACGGGCGCTCGCGCCGTTGCCACCGCCAAGGGCGATAGCATGACCCTCGATGTCGAGGGCGGCTTCGATACCGCCGAGGTCGTGCTCATGGGCGGACCCGAGCAAGGCCGCGTAGGGGTGGCGGTCGACGGGCAGACGACCGAGGTTCCGACGAAGCGCAAGGCCGGGCAGCTGGTGCGCGTGCTCTCACAGCGCCCGGGAAAGCAGGTCGTGATCACGGCCATGCAAGACCGGCCCGTGGCCGTGACCGGCATCTCGCTCGGTCGCAACCGGCCAGGCGTTCGCTACGTGAACATCGGCTTGCCCGGAGCCGACATCGGTGCCCTCGCGGGGCTCGACCAGGCGCTCGCCGGCGACGAGCTCGCCAAGCTCGCGCCGAGCCTGATCGTGCTCAACTTCGGCTCCGTCGCCGGTTTCAACGACGATCTCGACAAGACGGACTATGCGGTGACCGCGCTGAGCCTCGTGAAGCGAATTCGCAGCTGGTCGCCGCAGTCCGCGGTCGCAATCGTCGGTCCGCCCGACGCGGTACGCTTGCCGGACTATGCCGGCAGTGCCGCTCGCGATTCCGGCGACACCGCCTGCCGCGCCCTCTCGCAAGAGGAGGTTGCTCACTATCGCGAGGGGATCGCAGCCGCCGATCCGCGTCTCGCCCGCTGGCATCCGCCGATCAACTTGGCCGATGTCCGCGAAATTTGGCGCCGCGTCGCCGCGGCCGAGGGGGCGTTTTATTGGGATTGGCACGCGTTCACCGGTGGCGACTGCAGCAGTCACACCTGGGCCTACGCAGATCCCCCGCTCGCCAGCCGCGACCATAGACTGCTGACAGCGGAAGGGTATCGCCGCTCCGCAGATGCGCTGTTCCAGCAACTCGTGAACGGCCTGATGAGCGGGACGCCCGAGGCGACAGCGCCGGTGGCCAGTCAGTAGCGCGGTCGCTACCGGAGCGGTCGAGGCCGCAGGCGGTACTGGCCCGGCCGGCTCGTCTATGGCACGTTCCCGGGCCCATACTCTCGAGGAAGACGCCATGAAGCCCATCGACCGTGCAGAGCTCGCCCAGGTCATGACGCCGGTCGCAACTGCCCGCGGCCTTCCCAATCCGTATTACACCGATGCCGCCATATTCGAGGTGGAGAAGCGGAAGATCTTCGCTGAAGGTTGGGCGCTCGTCGGCTTCGGCAAGGACGTGGCCGAGCCCGGCATGGCGAAGCCGATCAACTTTCTCGGCGCGCCACTGGTCACCGTGCGCGATCGCGACGGGACCGTTCGCGTGTTCCAGAATGTCTGCCGCCACCGCGGCATGATCCTCGTGTCCGAGCCGACCCGGCTCAAAGGCATGCTCCGCTGCCCTTATCACTCCTGGTGCTATGAGCTCGACGGGCGCTTGCGCTCGACGCCGCATGTCGGTGGTCCGGGGCAGAACGTGCACGAGTGCATCAAGCGCGAGGAGCTCGGCCTCATCGAGGTCCGCTCGGTGGTGTGGATGGACCTCGTGTTCGTCAATCTCTCGGGCACCGCACCGGCGTTCGAGGTCTATGCCGCCGACATGATCGAGCGCTATGCGGAGTTCTCCCGCCAGCCGGTCTATCACGGCGGCGCCGACAGCTCCTTCACGCTCGAGGTCGATACGAACTGGAAGCTCGCGGTCGAGAATTTCTGCGAGAGCTACCACCTCCCGTGGGTGCATCCCGGTCTCAACAGCTACTCGCGCCTCGAGGATCACTATCACATGCAGGAGCGCAGCTTCGCCGGCCAGGGCTCGACAGCCTATACGCCGGGCTTCGGGCCGAACGGCGAGCGCTTTGCGACCTTCCCGAAACTCTCGGAGCAGTGGACGAAAGGCGCCGAGTATCCGACGTTCTTCCCCAACGCCCTGCTGGGGTTCCAGAACGACCATTTCTACGCGCTGATGATCGAGCCCGTGTCGGTCAACCGGTCGATCGAGCGCGCCGAGATCTATTATGCCGACAAGGCGATGACGGAGGCGCCTTTCGCCGCCATGCGCGAGCGCAATGCGCGGCTCTGGAAAGAGATCTTCATCGAGGACATCTCGGTGGTCGAGGGCATGCAGAAGGGCCGTTACGCACCGGGCTTCGACGGCGGCAAGTTCTCCCCCGCCATGGATGGCCCGACGCACGCCTTTCATCACTGGGTAGCAGAGCGGCTCTCGGCTTGAGCTCGGGCCATGGCGATCGACCTGGCAGCGCTCGACAGCGCACTCATTGCCGCCCACGCGGCGCACGACACCGCGTGCATGGCGGAACTCTACTACGAGGCCGCTCGGGCTTTCGATGCCGATGGCGCCATCGAGGCCGCGGCCTTCTACCTGACGCACGCCTATGTGCTGAGCCTCGATTGCGGTGATGAACCCCGGGCCGCAGACTGCCATGCGCGGCTCGTCGCCCTCGGTCGCGAGGCCTGATCAGCGTGCGAGGGCGACCGCCGTCGCCTCGCCGCCGCCGATGCAGATGCCGGCGACACCGCGGCGCTTGTCGCGCTGGCGCATGGCATTGATCAGCGTCACGACGATGCGCGCGCCGGAAGCCCCGATCGGATGACCGAGCGCACAGGCGCCGCCATTGACGTTGAGCGTATCGTGGGGAATGTCGAGGTCGCGCATCGCCGCCATGGCGACGACCGCGAACGCCTCGTTGACCTCGAAGAGGTCGACGTCGCGCGCCGTCCAACCCGCGCGCTCCATCGCCTTGCACATGGCGGGCGCCGGCGCCGTCGTGAACCAGGCCGGGGCCTGCGCATGTCCACCCTGGGCGACGAGCGTCGCCAGGATCGGCATGCCGGATTTCTCCGCCACGTCACGCCGCGCAAGGACGAGCGCCGCCGCACCATCCGAGATCGAGGAGGAGGAGGCGGCCGTCACCGTGCCGTCGGCCTGGAAGGCCGGGCGCAGCTTCGGAATCTGCTCGGGTTTCGATTTGCGCGGCTGCTCGTCGGTGGAGATCGTCTCGCTGCCGCCCTTCACCGGCACGTCGACAGGAACGACCTCGCCCGCGAAGGCGCCACTCTCGGCCGCAGCCTTGGCCCGCCGCAGGCTCTCGATGGCGTAAGCATCTTGGGCGGCGCGGGTGAACTGATACTGGCTCGCGCACATCTCGGCGTAGGTGCCCATCGAGCGGCCGGGCTCGTAGGCGTCCTCGAGACCGTCGAGCGCCATGTGGTCGTAGGTCGTCACATGGCCGTACTTGTTGCCGGTCCGGAGCTTGGGCGTCAGGTAGGGCGCGTTGCTCATGCTCTCCATGCCGCCCGCGACGATGATCGCCGCGTTACCGGCGCGGATGGCGTCCGCCCCCTGCATGATCGCCTGCATGCCCGAGCCGCACATCTTGTTGATGGTGAGCGCACCGACCGAGTCCGGGATGCCGGCTTTGCGGCCGGCCTGCCGCGCGGGCGCTTGGCCCTGGCCGGCCGGCAGCACGCAGCCCATGATCACTTGATCAATCGCCTCGAGCTGCACTTTGGATTGCGCCAGCGCCCCCTTGATGGCGATCGACCCGAGGACAGGCGCCGGCAAAGCCGACAGCTCGCCGAGCAAGCTGCCGCACGGCGTCCGCGCCATGCCGACGATGACGACGTCATTCGCGCTCATGTCACCACCTCAGATCTTCAACGCCAGCTCGCGAGCCTCGTAGATCGCCATGGCGGCGGTGCGAGCGTGCACGCCGTCGCCGATCACATGCGTGGCGATGCCGCTGCCTTCCAGCGCCTTGGCGAGCGCATCCTCGGGGACGTTCGTCGTTGCGGTGACGAGGCTGTCGAACTCGCGCACCTCCTCGTCGCCGGTGTAGAGATTGACGAGCGTCGCCTTGCCGTTGTCCCAGGACTTGAGCGCGGTCGCGAGCAGCACCTCGACGCCGGTCTTGGCGAAGCGCTCGCGGGTCGTATCGCCGGTCATCGAGAGATCGAGCTGGGCGGCGGCTTTCTCGGAGGCCGTGGCGATCGTCACCTGATGGCGAAGCTTTGCCAGGTGCAAAGCCGTGCCACTCGCCGGCCACCAGCCGTTGATGTCGTCGAGCAGCAAAACATTGGTGCCGGGCGTCACCTTGCCGTCGAGCACGTCGTGGACGGCGCAGACGCTCGGCTGATCGGCGCCGGGCAGGCGCGCCTGTTGCGGCATCGACCGCTGCCAAACCGCACGATCGGGCGACGACCCCGTCGCCAGCACGACGACCTCGGCGCCGGAAGCCTTGATCTCGTCCGCCGTCATCTCCTTGTTGAGCTCGACGCGCACCTGCATCTGCTCGAGCTGCTTCAAGTACCAGTTGAGGAAGAAGCCGATCTCGCCGCGCTCGGGTTGGCCGGCGGCGAGCTTGAACTGGCCGCCGAGCTCAGGTCTCTTCTCGACGAGGCGGACCTTGTGCCCGGCTTCGGCGGCAGCCCGCGCGACCTCGAGCCCAGCCGGCCCGCCGCCGACGACGAGCACCTCTTTCGGTGACGCCGCCGGCTTGATCTTGTCGCCGTCCCACTTCGACTCCCGCGCCACCGACGGATTGACGAGGCAGGAGATCCAGTAGTCGCGGAACCGCCGGCCGATGCAGAGCTGATTGCAGGAGATGCACGGGCGAATGTCGGCCGAGCGTCCTTCCATCGCCTTGTTGACCATGTGCGGATCGGCGATCTGGCCGCGCACGATCGAGACGAGGTCGCACTGGCCTTCCTTGAGGACCTTCTCGGCATTGAAAGGCGCTTTGATGCGCGCCTCCATCGTGACCTTGGCGTGTTTGGCGACCGACTTGATGGCCGCTGTGTCGTCGCGGCCGAGCAGCAGTGGGAAGTGGAAGCTCGGCACGATCTTGGAAGGCTGGTTCAGATAGCTGCCGGTGCCGACCGAGTAGTAGTCGACGAGGCCTCTGGCATCGAGCCAGGAAACGATCTCCTGCTTGTCCTCGATCTTGAGGCCGCCCACGTAAGGCTCGGCGCCGGAGATCGTCATGCCGACGATGAAGTCGTCGCCCGCCATCTTGCGGATGCCCTCGGCGATCCGCGCCGCGAAGCGCACACGGTTCTCCAGGCTCCCGCCCCACTTGTCCGTGCGCCGGTTCGTGAGTGGCGACCAGAACTGGTCGATCAGGCAATTGTAGCCCGCGAACAGATCGACGCCGTCGAAACCGGAATCGCGATCCCGCCGCGCCTGCTCGATGAAGCTTGCAATCAGCTCCTCGATCTCGGCGTCGGTCATCGCGTGGCTGCCCCAGGGATCGTGCATCGAGGGCATGCCCGACGGCGACCAGTAGGGCGACCAGGAGTTGTCCTGATCGCCATGCCCGCCGACGTGATAGATTTGATGGATCATGGTGGTGCCGTGGCTATGGCACTCGTCCGTGATCTTGCGGAAATGCGGGATGATCTCGTCGGTCCCGTGCAGGAAGTTGCCGCGGATCAGGATGCCTGTCTTGTGCGGGGGCGCCGGCTCGACGACGATCATGGCGGCGCCGCCGCGGGCCCGCTCGCGGTAGTAGCCGAAGTGGCGTTCACCCGGCAGGCCTTCGTGGCTCATGTTGGCGGTGTGGGCGCCGAACACGACGCGGTTCTTTAGCGTCCGGTGGCGGAGCTTCAAGGGCTCGAAGACGTGAGGGTAGGGGTTCGTCATGGCTATCCCGACAAGCTGGTGAGGCAAAGAGCTTAGCCCAGGAGAGGCGAGGCCGACAGGCGGCAAAGGGGGAGCTGCTTTGCGGGTTCAGCTCGGGTTCAGGTGGCGGGCAGTTGATTGGCCCTCTGGCACCGGCTCAGGGAGATGGACATGCTTCGGCTTTCTGCGAGCGTCCTAGCGATCGGCCTGCTGGCATCTGCCATTTTGGCAGCCCCGGCGACGGCGACGACCGGTCCTGGGTGCTATCGCATCACCGGCGTTCCGGCGTGGGACGTGCTCAATGTCCGCAATCGCCCCTCGGCGCGCGCCTCGATCGTCATGGCGCTCTCGAGCGATACTTACACCATCATCTCGGGCCAGGGCGCCTGCCGGAGCGGCTGGTGTCCCGTGGCGGTCTCCGACGAGGCCGGCACGAAGCGGGGATGGATCAAGGCCCGCTACCTTGCGCCCTCAGAATGTCCGTGATGCATTTGCTGGGGACACGCAAAGTTTCTGCTGCCAAGCTTCGCTTACTCGCGTATACGCGAGGGGCCGCTGACGGCGAGAGGTGTCATGTGCGCTGTCAGCCTTTGAACAGCGATGGCCTCGATGGACCGGCAGCGGGACGATTTTGATCGCGCCGACGCGGCAGCCTTTCTCAACCATATCTATGCGGTCTCGGTCGATCCCGATCGCTTGTTCAGCCTCGTCGAGCGCTGGGAGCGCGAGGTCACGCCGAAGGCCGGCCAACCCGCAGCGCTCTCGCGCGAGCTCGCGGCCGAGCTGACCGGTGACGATACGGTCGTCGAGGCCCTCGACAGGGTCATCTCCGCCCACGCCGCCCGCATCGGCGAGATGCTCTCGGGCTTCCGCACCGCCGCCTTCATTTTCAACAAGCGCGGCCTGATCGTCGCCTCGAACGATGCGGCTGCCGCCGTCTTCAACATCATGCCGGGCCACTGGCTCACCGATCTCGCCATCGATCCGGAAGGCAGCGAGGCGATCGACAGGCAACTGACCGAGCTGATGTCGGCGCGCGCCTGCAAGAATGCGATCGTCCGCTTCAAGCAGGCGGGCGTCAATCACACCGTGCTCGCGCATCTGCGCGCCGTCGACGCCGAGACGAGCGGTCGCCACGTCATCATGGTGACGAGCGAGCACAAGTGGTCGGACGAGATCACGACGCTGCTCGCTGACAGCTATGCCGTCACGGCCCGCGAGGGCGAGGTGCTGCGCGGGCTGACGCGGGGAGAGACCGTCGCCTCCATCGCAGCGACGACCGGGCGATCGGAAGCCACTGTGCGCTCGCAGGTGCAATCGCTGTTGCAGAAGACGCAACTCGGATCGCAGGCCGAGCTCGTGCGGCTCGCGACCACGCTACTGCATTCCGCGAGCGGCCACGAGTTCGGCACCGACCCGCAACGCATGCGGCGCGAGCTCCCTCTCTACGAGCTGACCGAGCACCTGCTGCCCGACGGCCGCAAGATCCACTACCGCATCGCCGGCGCGCCCGACGGCCGGGCCTTCCTGCTCTTGCCGAGCGGCCAGTGCTTCATCCGCTGGACGGACGCTGCCGAGGCGGACATGGTGAAGCGCAAGCTGCGGATGATCGTGCCGGTGCGCGCGGGCTACGGCCATTCCTCGCAATGTCCACAGACAGCCAGCATCTATGACGTCGCGGCCGACGACGTCCGGCATCTTCTAAAGACGCTCGGGGTCGTCCGCTGTCCGGTCGTCGCGATCTGCGACGACTTCAAGATCGCACTGCATCTCGACAGGCGTCACCCGGGCGTCGTGTCCGCCGTCATCGGTGCGGCCGCGACCATGCCGCTCGAAACCTCGGCGCAATTCGCGCGGCTCGGCAAGTTCGTGCGCTTCATCCAGATGAACGCGACCTATGCGCCGCGCACACTGCCCTACGCCTCGCTGCTGCTCTTCCACATGGCGAGACGGCTCGGCGCACGCCGCTTCCTCGAGACGATGATGGGCTCCTGCCCCGCCGATGTCCGTGCCTTGCAGAACCCGACGATCGGGAAGCCCCTCGAGGCCAGCACCGAGATCGTGCTGACGCAGCATTTCATGGCGCACTATTCATGGTCGCGCGAGATCGTCGAGTTCGCCAAACCCTGGCCGAGATTGCTGCTCGACTGCGAGACGCCCATCACCCTGCTCGCCGGCATCGGCGATCCGTTCTCGCCCATCGAGACGGTGCGCGAGTACAAGAGCAAGATGCCCGGTTTGGACGTGGTCGAGGTGCCGGACGCTGGCCAGACGCTCGTCTACACGCATCACGGCCTCGTTCTCGATCGCGTCGAGGCGGCGATGGCGGCGGCTTGAGAGAGCCCAGTCAGCTCTCGTTCTCGCGCGTTCTGTCCGATCGGGGTAGGCTAGTCCGGCCTTCGTAGCGTCAGACCTCGGGTTTCACTCATGGACACCACATGGCTCCGGCATTGGGGCCGGCGCGCGGCCGACTGGGGCGCGGGCTATCGGGAGACGATCCGCGAGCGGCCGGTTCGGGCTCAGGTCGCGCCGGGCGAGATCGCGCGGCAGATCCCGGTCGCACCTCCCCAGGCGCCCGAGGACATGGAGACGATCTTCGCCGACTTCGAGCGGATCATTCCGCCGGGGATCACGCACTGGCAGCATCCGCGGTTCCTCGCCTATTTCCCCGCCAATGCGAGCCCGCCCTCCCTCGTCGCCGAATATCTGACGGCGGCGATCGCCGCCCAGGGCATGCTGTGGCAGACCTCGCCGGCGGCGACCGAGCTCGAGACCCGCGTGACGGACTGGCTGCGGCAGATGATCGGGCTGCCGGAGGGGTTCCACGGCGTCATCCAGGACACGGCATCGACGGCGACATTCGCCGCGATCCTTGCGGGGCGCGAGAAGACGCTGGGCTTTGCCGGCAATGCGACGGGCCTCGCGGGCCAGCCGGCAACCCGTGTCTATGCTTCCGACCAGGTGCATTCCTCGATCGACAAGGCCTGCTGGATGGCGGGCATCGGCCAGGACAATCTGGTGAAAATCCCGGCGGTGGGTCCCCGTCTCGCCATGGATCCGGCCGCCCTCGAGGCAGCGATCGTGGCCGACCGGGCGGCGGGTCTGATCCCGGCGACCATCGTCGCAGCACTCGGCGGCACCAGCGTCGGCGCCTCGGACGACATCGCGGCAGTGGCCGAGGTCGCCCGGCGGCACGGCCTTCATCTGCACGTCGATGCCGCCTGGGCCGGTAGCGCCATGATCTGCCCGGAGCTCAGGCACTGGATGGCCGGCGCCGAACAGGCCGACAGCGTCGTCTTCAATCCGCACAAGTGGCTGATGACCCACTTCGATTGCTCGGTTCTGCTCGTGCGTGATCCCGAGGCGTTGGTGAGGACGCTCGGCATCCGTCCCTCCTATCTCGCGACCCACGGCCGCGACGGCATTCTCAATTACAGCGAGTGGTCGCCCCAGCTCGGCCGCCGGTTTCGCGCGCTGAAGCTGTGGTTCGTGTTGCGCGCCTACGGCGTCGAAGGTTTGCAGGCGATCATCCGGCGCCATATCGGACTTGCCGAAGGGCTCGCCCGGCGCATCGGCGCGACGCCCGGCTTCGAGATCGTGACGCCGCCGATGCTGTCGCTCTTCACGTTCAGAGCGGTGCGGCCCGGCCTCGACGGAGAGGCGCTGGACGCCCTCAATCAGCGCCTCATCGACGCCATCAACGACGATGGCCGCACCTACTTGACGCCGACGCGGCATCAAGGACGCCTCGTTCTCCGCCTGCAGGTCGGGCAGACGGACACGACCGAGGCCGATGCGGACGTGGCCTTCGAGGCGATCCGCGAGATCGCCGCCGGGCTCGGCTGATCGGCTTGCACGGTCTCCCACGCTCCGGTATCACCGGCATCGCGCGGGTGTAGCTCAATGGTAGAGCAACAGCCTTCCAAGCTGATGACGAGGGTTCGATTCCCTTCACCCGCTCCATCCGCCTCCGCCAAGGCTACGGCGGGACTGAGTTTCTCCGTGGTTGCAAGAGTGGCGGTGCTGGAGGCGGATGCCACGCCGAAGCCTTGGCGGAGGCGGGCTGGCGCCATGCTGTATGTTTACCTGCTCCAGTGTATCGCTGAGCCTGACCGATACTACGTCGGCCTCACAGGCGAACCCGCTCGCCGCCTTGAAGAGCACAACAGCGGCATGTCGATCCACACGAGTAAGTTCCGTCCTTGGAAGATGACGGTATGTGTCGGTTTTGCGGACCCCGCCAAGGCAACGGCTGCGGGCGCGTAGGGCCCCTAAATCAAAGTTTATAGACAATGCATGTTCGTTTCCGCTTGACACCGACTCGGATCCGTGACATCGGCTTCGGGCTGGGCTAAAACTCCCCCGTGACCCTCGTTGCGGGGGAGTGTCTCTTTTCGTGTCGAGGGCGCGTAGGGGTGTAGCTCAATTGGTAGAGCGTCGGTCTCCAAAACCGAAGGTCGGGGGTTCGAGACCCTCCACCCCTGCCATTGAGCGCTGTTCGAACATGGATGCCAAGCAAGGCGAGGCTTTTCGGCCGGTCGAGGCATGGGCTCCAAAACAAGCTTGAACGTACGCCACGCGAAAAGAACTGAATCGGAACAGGCGGCATGAAGAATCCAGTCGAGTTTGCGCGCGAGGTCAGGACCGAGACCGACAAGGTCACCTGGCCGACGTGGCGCGAGACCATGATCACGACGGTGCTCGTGCTCATCATGGTGATTTTGGCGGCGCTGTTCTTTCTCGCCGCAGACCAGATCATGAGCCGGGCCGTGGCCTTCATCCTCGGCTTCGGACGATAGAACAAGGGCGGCCCGAGAGGTCGAGCAAACAAGCGATGGCGAAGCGCTGGTACATCGTTCATGCCTATTCGAACTTCGAGCGCAAGGTCGCCGAGGCGATCCGCGAGCGTGCCCAACAGCACGGCCTGACCGAGCTGTTCGAGGAGGTGCTGGTCCCGACCGAGGAGGTCACGGAGATCCGCCGCGGCCGCAAGGTGTCGTCGGAGCGCAAGTTCTTCCCGGGCTATGTGCTCGTGAAAATGGAGCTGACCGATCAGGCCTATCACCTGATCAAGAACACGCCCAAGGTCACCGGCTTCCTCGGCGCCGAGAACAAGCCGATGGCGATTTCCGAGGATGAGGCAAAGCGCATCCTCAACCAGGTTCAGGAAGGGGTCGAGCGGCCGAAGCCGACGATCTCCTTCGAGATCGGCGAGCAGGTCAAAGTGGCGGACGGCCCGTTCGCGTCGTTCTCGGGTCTCGTCGAGGAGATCGACGAGGAGCGGTCGCGTCTCAAGGTGGCGGTCTCGATCTTCGGGCGCGCGACGCCTGTCGAGCTCGAGTTCGCGCAGGTCGAGAAAGTGTCTTAGGCCGTAAGGCCTTTGCGCCGGCCGGGCTCGAAAGGGCAGGGCCGGCACCCGGGTTGGGGTTGTCCAAGCCGGGAAAGGCCGTGGGAGGCGGGCGGCTTCTGCCAAGAGCCGTGCTGAGCCGCACCACGGTCCCTTCGAGGAACGGGCCCTCAGCTGGGCCCAGGAAAGGGTTGTGACATGGCAAAGAAAATCGACGGCTACATCAATCTGGTGGTGCCGGCGGGACAGGCGAACCCGTCGCCGCCGATCGGTCCGGCGCTCGGCTCCCGCGGCGTCAATATCATGGGATTCTGCAAGGACTTCAACGCCAAGACGCAAGGCATGGAACAGGGCATGCCCATTCCGTGCCTGATCACGGTGTTCTCCGACAAGTCCTTCACCTTCGAGATGAAGACGCCGCCGGCGTCCTATCTCCTGCGCAAAGCGGCCAATGTCGAGAAGGGTTCAGGCACGACCGGACGCGGCTTCGTCGGCAAGGTGACGATGGCGCAGGTCAAAGAGGTGGCGAAGGCCAAGCTCAAGGATCTGAACACCGACAATATCGATCAGGGCGCCAAGATCATCGCGGGCACCGCCCGCTCGATGGGCCTCGAGGTGGTGGAGTAACTCATGTCCAAGCTCGGAAAACGCTACCAAGCCATTTCGACCGGTCTCGATCGCGAGAAGCTCTACTCGATCGAGGAGGCCGTTAAGCTCGTCAAGTCGAAGGCCAAGGCCAAGTTCGACGAGACGGTCGAGATCGCCATGAATTTGGGCGTCGACCCCAAGCACGCCGACCAGATGGTCCGCGGCGTCTGCAACCTGCCGAATGGCACGGGCCGCACGCTGCGCGTCGCCGTGTTCGCCAAGTCCGACAAGGCGGAGGAGGCCAAGCGCGCCGGTGCCGATCTCGTCGGTGCGGAAGACTTGGTCGACATCGTCTCCAAGGGCACGATCGACTTCGATCGCTGCATCGCGACCCCCGACATGATGGGTCTCGTCGGCCGTCTGGGTAAGGTGCTCGGCCCCCGCGGCCTGATGCCGAACCCGCGCGTCGGCACGGTGACGATGAACGTGGCGCAGGCGGTGAAGGATGCCAAGGGCGGCGCGGTCGAGTTCCGCGTCGAGAAGGCCGGCATCGTGCAGGCCGGCGTCGGCAAGTCGAGCTTCACGGAAGACGCGCTCGTCCAGAACATCAAGGCGTTCGCGGACGCGGTCATCAAGGCCAAGCCCGCAGGCGCCAAAGGCACCTACCTCAAGCGGATCGCCATCTCGTCCAGCATGGGACCGGGCGTGAAGGTCGAGCCCGGCAGCCTCAGCGGCTCGACGGCTTGAGCTTGAGCTGAAGATTCCGGGCTCAAGCCCGGATGCCGATGCGCCGGGGTCCAAGCCGACGCATCGACCTGTCCGAGATTGCAGGTGCCGGCGTCCGCCGGCTTAAGCCAGACGGGCCTGCATGAGACGGGAGAATGGGAAGGACCTCGTCGCGTCCGAAAGGACGGGCAGGTCAAGACCTGAACCTCGTGCTTGCTGCGTGACGGCCTTCGGGCCCGAAGCGCGGCGGACAGGCAAGTGGGCGCTGCCGAAGCGCTGGGCTTGCCGGCCCAGTTGGCGCGATCGGCGGCAGTTGAAACCGTGGCGGGGACCGGCAAGGACTCGCCACTTCGAGGAGAGAGCACGTGGAACGAGCTGAAAAGAAAGAGCTCGTCGCCGCGCTCCACGACGTGTTCAAGAGCACGGGCGTGGTCGTGGTGGCCCACTATGCCGGCCTCTCGGTTGCCCAAATGACCCAGTTCCGCCGCCGCATGTCGGCTGCCGGAGGCAAGGTCAAGGTAGCCAAGAACCGGCTTGCCAAGCTCGCTCTGGAAGGTACCGAGGCCGCCGGCATTGCCGACCTCTTCAAGGGACCGACCGTCATCGCCTATTCGAGCGATCCGGTCGCTGCCGCGAAGGTCGCCATGGCGTTCGCCAAGGAGCACGACAAGCTCGTGATCCTGGGTGGCGCGATGGGCCGCACCGTCCTCAATCCCCAGAGCGTGAAGGCACTCGCCGAGCTGCCGTCGCTGGACGAGCTGAGAGGCCAGATCATCGGTCTCATCCAGGCTCCGGCGTCGAAGATCGCGCGGATCGTCAAGGAGCCGGGCGCAGGCCTGGCGCGGGTCATCTCGGCCCACGCCAAGAGCGCCGAGGCGGCTTGAGGATCGAACGGCCGGCTCATCGCCGGCACGAGTGGACAATTCAGGTTTGAAGAGAAATCGAAAGGTACCTTTCCATGTCGAAGCTTGAGAAAATCGTCGAGGATCTGTCCTCGCTCACCATCCTCGAGGCCGCTGATCTGACGAAGATGCTCGAGGAGAAGTGGGGCGTCTCGGCCGCTGCGCCGGTCGCCATGGCCGCCGCTCCGGCTGCCGCCGCTGCCGCTCCCGTCGAGGAGAAGACCGAGTTCGACGTCATCCTGAAGTCGGGTGGCGACAAGAAGATCAACGTCATCAAAGAGGTCCGCGCCATCACCGGCTTGGGCCTGAAGGAAGCCAAGGATCTGGTCGAGGCCGGCGGCAAGACCGTCAAGGAAGCCGTGTCCAAGGCCGATGCCGAGGCCATGAAGAAGAAGCTCGAGGAGGCTGGCGCCACCGTCGAGATCAAGTGATCTGACGAGCTCGCTGCGGCGCTCCGGCCTCGTGCCGGGGCCGCCGCGGCGGCTCTCCCGAGAGGCTTGCGATCAGAGCCTCTCCGGTGAGCCGTTTTTCAACATCGGGCCGCCCCTTGCCCGATGCCCAGTTACCGCGAGGCGGGACGAGCCCATCCCGCCCTGACGTTTGAGGAGCCCCATGGCTGAGACCTTCATTGGACGGAAGCGCGTTCGCAAGAAGTTCGGCAAGATCGCCGAGGTTGCGGCGATGCCCAACCTCATCGAGGTGCAGAAGCGCTCCTACGACGACTTCCTCATGGTCGAGGAGCCCGTCGGCGGCCGCGCCGACGAGGGCTTGCAGGCCGTCTTCAAGTCCGTGTTCCCGATCTCCGATTTCTCGGGCCGGGCGACGCTGCAATTCGTCAAGTACGAGTTCGAGGCGCCCAAGTACGACGTCGACGAGTGCCAGCAGCGCGACATGACGTTCGCCGCGCCGCTCAAGGTGACGATCCAGCTCATCGTCTTCGACATCAACGAGGAGACGGGCGCCAAGTCCGTCAAGGACATCAAGGAGCAAGAGGTCTACATGGGCGACATGCCCTTCATGACCTCGAACGGCACCTTCGTCATCAACGGAACCGAGCGCGTGATCGTCTCGCAGATGCACCGCTCGCCGGGCGTCTTCTTCGACCACGACAAGGGCAAGACGCATTCGAGCGGCAAGCTCCTGTTCGCCGCCCGCATCATTCCCTATCGCGGCTCCTGGCTCGACTTCGAGTTCGACGCCAAGGACATCGTGCACGTCCGTATCGACCGGAAGCGCAAGCTGCCGGCGACGACGCTGCTCTATGCGCTGGGCTACGACGGCGAGGGCATCCTCGCCGAGTTCTACGACACCGTGCCGGTGAAGCTCGCCAAGAACGGCTGGCGCATGCCCTTCAACGCCGAGCGTTGGCGCGGCGCCAAGGCCGTCTCCGATCTCGTCGACGCCAAGACCGGCGAGGTCGTGATCAAGGAAGGCCAGAAGGTCACGGCGCGCGCCGCCAAGAAGCTCGTCGAGCAGGGCCTGAAAGAGCTCCTCGTGCAGGACGCCGATCTGATCGGCCGCTACCTCGCCGAGGACATGGTCAACATGCAGACCGGCGAAATCTACGGCGAGGCCGGCGAGGAGCTCGACCAGGCGCTGTTGAAGACGCTGAAGGAGGCCGGCCTCAAGGAGCTGAAGCTCCTCGACATCGACCATGTCAACACGGGCGCCTTCATCCGCAACACGCTCAATGTCGACAAGAGCGAGAGCCGCGAGGACGCGCTCATCGACATCTACCGCGTCATGCGTCCGGGCGAGCCGCCGACGCTCGACGCCGCCGAGACGCTGTTCAACGGCCTGTTCTTCGATAGCGAGCGCTACGACCTCTCGGCCGTCGGCCGCGTGAAGATGAACACGCGCCTCGATCTCGAGTGCGACGACAGCGTGCGCGTGCTGCGCAAGGACGACATCCTCGCCGTCATCAAGACGCTCGTGCAGCTGCGCGACGGCAAGGGCGAGATCGACGACATCGACAATCTCGGCAACCGCCGCGTGCGCTCGGTCGGCGAGCTCATGGAGAACCAGTACCGGATGGGCCTGCTCCGCATGGAGCGCGCCATCAAGGAGCGCATGAGCTCGGTCGATATCGACACGGTCATGCCGCAGGACCTGATCAACGCCAAGCCGGCGGCGGCCGCCGTGCGCGAGTTCTTCGGCTCCTCGCAGCTTTCGCAATTCATGGACCAGACGAATCCGCTCTCCGAGATCACGCACAAGCGGCGTCTCTCGGCGCTTGGACCGGGCGGTCTGACGCGCGAGCGCGCCGGCTTCGAGGTGCGCGACGTGCATCCGACGCACTACGGCCGCATCTGTCCGATCGAGACGCCCGAAGGCCCCAACATCGGTCTCATCAACTCGCTCGCGACCTTCGCGCAGGTGAACAAGTACGGCTTCATCGAGAGCCCGTACCGCAAGGTCGTGAACGGCAAGGTGACGAACGAGGTCGTGTACCTCTCGGCCATGCAGGAGGCGCGCCACTACATCGCTCAGGCGAACGCGGAGATCGGCCCCGGCGGCAAGCTGATGGGCGATCTCATCGAGAGCCGGCATGCGGGCGACGTGCATCTCTTGTCGGCCGACAAGATCGACTTCATCGACGTGTCGCCGAAGCAGCTCGTGTCGGTCGCGGCGGCGCTCATCCCGTTCCTCGAGAACGACGACGCCAACCGCGCCCTCATGGGCTCGAACATGCAGCGTCAGGCCGTGCCGCTGATCCAGGCCGAGGCGCCGCTCGTCGGCACCGGCATGGAATCGGTGGTGGCGCGTGACTCGGGTGCTGCGATCGCCGCGCGCCGCACTGGTGTCATCGACCAGGTGGACGCGACGCGTATCGTCGTGCGTGCGACCGAGGAGCAGGATCCTTCCAAGCCCGGCGTCGACATCTACCGGCTGCGCAAGTTCCAGCGCTCCAACCAGAACACCTGCATCAACCAGCGTCCACTCGTGAAGGTCGGCGACAAGGTCGTCTCCGGCGACATCATCGCGGACGGCCCGTCGACGGACCTGGGCGACCTCGCACTCGGCCGCAACGTGCTCGTCGCGTTCATGCCGTGGATGGGCTACAATTTCGAGGACTCCATCCTCATCTCCGAGCGCATCGTCATGGACGACGTCTTCACGTCGATCCATATCGAGGAGTTCGAGGTGATGGCCCGCGACACCAAGCTCGGGCCCGAGGAAATCACGCGCGACATTCCGAACGTGTCGGAAGAGGCGCTGAAGAACCTCGACGAGGCGGGCATTGTCTACATCGGCGCCGAGGTCAATCCGGGCGACATTCTCGTCGGCAAGATCACGCCGAAGGGCGAGAGCCCGATGACGCCGGAGGAGAAGCTGCTCCGCGCCATCTTCGGCGAAAAGGCCTCGGACGTGCGCGATACCTCGCTGAAGCTGCCGCCCGGCGTCACCGGCACGGTGGTCGAGGTGCGCGTGTTCAACCGTCACGGCGTCGAGAAGGACGAGCGTGCGACGGCCATCGAGCGCGAGGAGATCGAGCGTCTCGCCAAGGACCGCGACGACGAGATGGCGATCCTCGACCGCAACGTTTACGGACGTCTGCGCGAGGCGCTGCTTGGCCAAGAGGTCTCGAAGGGCCCGAAGGGCGCCCGCAAGGGAACGGAGCTCACCGTCGAGATCCTCGACGACATCCCGCGCAGCCAATGGTGGGAGATCGCGCTCGCCAACGAGAAGTCGATGGCGGGTGTGGAAGCCATCAAGCGGCAGTACGAGAGCGCCAAGAAGAGCCTCGAGCGCCGTTTCGTCGACAAGGTCGACAAGCTGCAGCGCGGTGACGAGCTGCCGCCCGGCGTCATGAAGATGGTCAAGGTGTTCGTCGCGGTGAAGCGCAAGCTGCAGCCCGGCGACAAGATGGCCGGACGCCACGGCAACAAGGGAGTCGTCAGCCAGATCGTGCCGGCCGAGGACATGCCTTACCTCGAGGACGGCACGCCGGTCGACATCGTGCTCAATCCGTTGGGCGTGCCCTCGCGCATGAACGTCGGTCAGATCCTCGAGACGCATCTGGGCTGGGCCTGCAACGGCCTCGGCCGCCAGATCGGCGCCGTCGTCGATCAGATCAAGCACGGCGAGAAGACCAAGGGTCTCAAAGAGCTCCTGCACAAGATCTACGGCAAGGACGAGACCATCGATGGTCTGAACGAGCCCGAGCTGATCGAGCTCGGGAGCAACCTGCGCAAGGGCGTGCCGATCGCAACCCCCGTGTTCGATGGCGCGCGCGAGCCCGACATCGTCGAGATGCTGTCGATGGCGGGCTTCGATGCGTCGGGTCAGATGAAGGTGTTCGACGGCCGCACCGGCGAGCCTTTCGATCGGCGCGTGACCGTCGGCTACAAGTACCTCTTGAAGCTGCATCACCTCGTCGACGACAAGATCCACGCGCGCTCGATCGGCCCCTACTCGCTCGTCACGCAGCAGCCGTTGGGCGGCAAGGCCCAATTCGGTGGCCAGCGCTTCGGCGAAATGGAGGTCTGGGCGCTCGAAGCCTACGGCGCTGCCTACACGCTGCAGGAGATGCTCACCGTCAAATCGGACGACGTCGCCGGCCGCACCAAGGTCTACGAGGCGATCGTCAGAGGCGACGACGGCTTCGAAGCCGGCATCCCGGAGAGCTTCAACGTGCTCGTCAAGGAAATGCGCGCCCTCGGCCTCAACGTCGAGCTGGTGGATTCGGAGACGGGACAAGCGCCCGTCGAGCGGCCGCCGGCCCCGCGGCCGAGATTGCCGCGTCCACCGGCTGCCGAGGCGGCCGAGTAGGACGAAACCTATGCTCTCCGGTGGCCACGACAGCCGCCGGAGCGCCGGCCCGAGCCGGCGACAGTGTTTGATTTGATGCATGACCGGCGCACAGACGCGCCCGAGGAGACAACGGATGAATCAGCAAGAGCTCGCCAATGTCTTCAGCCCCCAGGTCCAGGCGCAGACCTTCGATCAGATCCGGATCGCGATCGCGAGCCCGGAGCAGATCCACTCCTGGTCCTTCGGCGAGATCAAGAAGCCCGAGACGATCAACTACCGCACCTTCAAGCCGGAGCGGGACGGGTTGTTCTGCGCGCGCATCTTCGGACCCATCAAGGACTACGAGTGCTTGTGCGGCAAGTACAAGCGCATGAAGTACAAGGGCGTCATCTGCGAGAAGTGCGGCGTCGAGGTGACGCTCGCCAAGGTCCGGCGCGAGCGCATGGGCCATATCGAGCTCGCGGCGCCCGTCGCCCACATCTGGTTCCTGAAGTCGCTGCCCTCGCGCATCGGCATGCTGCTCGACATGACGCTCAAGGATCTCGAGCGCGTGCTCTATTTCGAGAACTACATCGTCATCGAGCCGGGCGTCACCACCTTCAGTCAGGGCGACCTGATGTCGGAGGAGGAGTTGTACCAGGCCCGCGAGGAGTTCGGCGAGGACAGCTTCACGGCCGGCATCGGCGCTGAGGCCATTCGTGAGCTGCTGATCGGCCTCGACTTGAACCAGCTGCGCGACGACCTGCGCAAGGAGATCGCCGAGAGCACGTCGGAGCTGAAGCCCAAGAAGCTCGCGAAGCGTCTGAAGCTCATCGAGGCCTTCATCGAGAGCGGCAACAAGCCCGAGTGGATGATCCTGACGGTCGTGCCCGTCATCCCGCCCGAGCTGCGCCCGCTCGTGCCGCTCGACGGCGGCCGCTTCGCGACGTCGGATCTCAACGATCTCTACCGCCGCGTCATCAACCGCAACAACCGTCTGAAGCGGCTGATGGAGCTGCGCGCCCCCGACATCATCATCCGCAACGAGAAGCGGATGCTGCAGGAGGCCGTCGACGCGTTGTTCGACAACGGCCGCCGCGGCCGCGTCATCACCGGCGCCAACAAGCGTCCGCTGAAGTCGCTCGCCGACATGCTCAAGGGCAAGCAGGGCCGGTTCCGCCAGAACCTGCTCGGCAAGCGCGTCGATTACTCGGGCCGCTCGGTCATCGTGGTCGGTCCTGAGCTCAAGCTGCATCAGTGCGGTCTGCCCAAGAAGATGGCGCTCGAGCTGTTCAAGCCGTTCATCTACTCCCGCCTCGATGCCAAGGGGCTGGCTGCGACGGTCAAGCAGGCGAAGAAGCTCGTCGAGAAGGAGAAGCCCGAGGTCTGGGATATCCTGGACGAGGTCATTCGCGAGCATCCGGTGCTCTTGAACCGCGCGCCGACGCTGCATCGCTTGGGCATTCAGGCCTTCGAGCCGGTGCTCATCGAGGGCAAGGCCATTCAGCTGCATCCGCTCGTCTGCGCGGCCTTCAACGCCGACTTCGACGGCGACCAGATGGCCGTCCACGTGCCCTTGTCGCTGGAAGCCCAGCTCGAGGCCCGCGTGCTGATGATGTCGACCAACAACATCCTGCACCCGGCCAACGGCGCGCCGATCATCGTGCCCTCGCAGGACATCGTGCTCGGTCTCTACTACCTCTCGCTGATCGCCGACGGCGAGCCCGGCGAAGGCATGCTGCTCGGCTCGGTCTCGGAGGTGCATCACGCGCTCGAGGCCAAGGCGGTGACGCTGCACGCCAAGGTCAAGGGCCGGTTCGTGACGGTCGACGCCAACGGCAAGAAGGTCGTCGAGGTCCACGACACGACGCCCGGCCGCATGATCCTGGGCGAGCTGTTGCCGAAGTCCGGGAACGTCAAGTTCGACCTCGTCAACCAGCTGCTGACGAAGAAGGCGATCTCCAAGATGATCGACGCCGTCTATCGCGGCTGCGGTCAGAAGGAGACCGTGATCTTCTGCGATAAGATCATGAGCTTGGGCTACAACCATGCCTGCAAGGCCGGCATCTCGTTCGGCAAGGACGACATGGTCATCCCGGACACGAAGGAGAAGATCGTCGAGGAGACGCGCGATCTCGTCCGCGAGTTCGAGAACCAGTTCAACGACGGTCTCATCACCCAGGGTGAGAAGTACAATAAGGTCGTCGACGCCTGGTCGAAGTGCACCGATCGCATCGCCAAGGAGATGATGGACCGCATCTCGGCCGTGCAGAAGGACAAGACGACCGGACGCCAGAAGTCGATCAACTCGATCTACATGATGGCGCACTCGGGTGCCCGCGGCTCGCCCGCGCAGATGAAGCAGCTCGCCGGCATGCGCGGCCTCATGGCCAAGCCCTCGGGCGAGATCATCGAGACGCCGATCATCTCGAACTTCAAGGAAGGCCTCTCCGTGCTCGAGTACTTCAACTCGACGCACGGCGCCCGCAAGGGTCTGGCCGACACCGCTTTGAAGACCGCGAACTCGGGCTACCTGACGCGCCGTCTCGTCGACGTCGCCCAGGACGCCATCATCTCCGAGGACGATTGCGGCACCGACGGCGGCATCAAGATGCAGGCGGTCGTCGCGGCTGGCGAGGTCATCGTGACGCTTGGCGACCGCGTGCTCGGCCGCACCGCCGCCGACGACATCAAGCATCCGTCGACCGGCAAGGTCATCGTCAAGGCGGGCGACCTCATCGAGGAGGCCCAGAAGGAGCAGATCGAGGCGGCCGGCGTCCAACAGGTGCGGATCCGCTCGGTGCTGACCTGCGAGACCAAGAACGGCGTCTGCGCCAAGTGCTACGGACGCGATCTCGCCCGTGGCGCGCCGGTCAACATGGGCGAGTCGGTCGGTGTCATCGCGGCACAATCGATCGGCGAGCCGGGCACGCAGCTCACCATGCGCACGTTCCACATCGGTGGCACCGCGCAGGTGGTCGACAGCTCCTTCATCGAAAGCGCCTTCGACGGCACGGTGAAGATCAAGAACCGTAGCGTCGTCAAGAATTCGGACGGCCAGCTCATCGCGATGAGCCGCAGCTTGGCCATCGTCATCCTCGATGGCGACGGCAAGGAGCGCGCGTCTCACAAGGTCGGCTACGGCACGTATCTGCGCGTCGACGACGGTGACAAGGTCAAGCGCGGCACGCGTCTGGCCGAGTGGGATCCCTACACGCGCCCGATCATCACCGAGGTCGACGGCACCGTCGATTTCGAGGACCTGGTCGAGGGCGTGTCGGTCAACGAGCAGTACGACGAAGGCACGGGCATCACCAACCGCGTGATCGTCGATTGGCGCGCCTCTCCGCGCGGCAGCGACTTGCGGCCGGCCATCGTCATCAAGGACGCCAAGGGCAAGCCGAAGAAGCTCAGCCGTGGCGGCGACGCCCGTCATCTCCTCTCGGTCGAGGCCATTTTGTCGGTCGAGCCCGGAACGGAGATCAAGGCCGGCGACGTGCTCGCGCGTATCCCGCTCGAGAGCGCCAAGACCCGTGACATCACCGGCGGTCTGCCGCGTGTCGCGGAGCTGTTCGAAGCTCGCCGTCCGAAGGACCATGCCATCATCGCCGAGGTGACGGGCACGGTCGAGTTCGGACGCGACTACAAGAACAAGCGCCGGATCATCATCAAGCCGGCCGACGAGAACGTCGAGCCCGTCGAGTACATGATCCCGAAAGGCAAGCATGTGGCCGTCCAGGAGGGCGACCATGTCGAGAAGGGCGAGTACATCGTCGACGGCAACCCGGCGCCGCACGACATCCTGGCCATCAAGGGCGTCGAGGAGCTCGCCTCCTTCCTCGTCAACGAAATCCAGGACGTCTACCGGTTGCAGGGCGTGACCATCAACGACAAGCACATCGAGGTCATCGTCCGGCAGATGCTGCAGAAGGTCGAGATCCAGGATCCGGGCGAGAGCGAGCTGCTCAAGGGCGAGCAACTCGATCGCATCGAGTTCGAGGAGCTCAACGCGCAACTCGACAAGGCGGGCAAGCGTCCGGCCATGGCGACCCCGGTGCTGCTCGGCATCACCAAGGCGAGCCTGCAGACGCGCAGCTTCATCTCGGCGGCGTCCTTCCAGGAGACGACCCGCGTCCTCACCGACGCGGCCGTCAACGGCAAGGTCGATACGCTCGAGGGCCTGAAGGAGAACGTCATCGTCGGCCGCCTGATCCCGTCGGGCACCGGCGGAACGCTGAAGCGCATCAAGAAGACCGCCGCTCATCGCGACGATCTCATTCTCAAGGAGCGGGCACGCATCGCCGAGCAGGCGGTGCCCCCGGCCCCGGTCGAGACGGCGGCCGAGTAGGCCCTGACCTGATCGAACGACAATCGAGACCAAAAGGGCATCGCGGCAGAAACCGCGGTGCCCTTTGCATTTTGGGATGGGTCAGATCAAAGACCGCGGGTGCTGAGAGCCTCGGCGAGCCGGGCCGGTAGGCGACGCTTGCGGGACCTCGCACGAGAGACCGTCGAAGTCGCGCCATTGGCGGAGACGCCGGCCGGCGTAGGATCCGGGGTGCCGAGCTTTCCAGCGGTCTCGATGGTCGCGAGCTTGGATGCCAACGAATGAAAGCCCGGGGGCAGGTCGATCACGGCCGTCTGCGGCTCGTCGGGCAGCAACGGCGGGGCCAAGCGAAGCGACATCGTCGCGACCAGATCAGCGAGCTGCCGCGCCTCCGCCTTCCAGACAATGCCTCGACGGCGATGGTTGCGGCGGATCAGGCGCGCCTGCACGAGCTTGGTCAAATGCCGTTTGAGCCGCGCCTCCGAGATCCCGCACCGGGTGGCGAGACGCCCCTGGGTCAGCCCATTCTCGCCCGCTTGAGAGAGCATCGTCAGAACGCGGTAGCGGCTGTCATCCGCGATGACGCTCAAGACCTCGACGACACGCCACGCATTCATGCCGGACCCCGGTGTACGGACGGCTACCTTGCACCAGGTGGGCGTCTCTGCCAATGCTGGTTAATCGCGTCGAAAGTCGCGACCCTGAGACCGGGCGCCGAGCAATCTCCGGCCTGCGGCGAAATTTCTCCCTAAGACGCCGTTCACCCATTGACCTTACGGCGAAGCGCATATATGTTCCGGCCACTTTGCGGCAGGCGGTAGGCAAAGTGCGCCACGCTTCGTGATGCACCAAGATTAGCCTAAACGCTGCTGTCCACAATCGACGGACAGATTGAACGCAAGATCCTCGGGCCGCGAAAGTGGCCGGAAGATCCTCTGGATTGGAGCCGGGCGCCGGTTTTGGCGGCTCGGCTGGGTTTCTTTGGCCCAGCCGATGTCGAAACTCGCCAGGCAGTGAATGGTGGACTTGGCACATGCCAACGATTCAACAGTTGATCCGCAAGCCGCGCCTGGCGCCGGTGCACCGTAACAAGGTGCCGGCAATGGAGCAGTGCCCGCAGAAGCGTGGCGTCTGCACGCGCGTCTATACGACGACGCCGAAAAAGCCGAACTCGGCGCTTCGTAAGGTCGCCAAGGTGCGCCTGACGAACGGCTTCGAGGTCGTGAGCTACATCCCAGGCGAAGGCCACAACCTGCAGGAGCACTCGGTGGTGCTCATCCGCGGCGGCCGCGTCAAGGATCTTCCCGGCGTCCGCTACCACATCATCCGCGGCGTGCTCGACACGCAAGGCGTCGTCAAGCGCCGTCAGCGCCGCTCCAAGTACGGCGCCAAGCGTCCGAAGTGATCGCCTAAGGCAAGTTCGAACGAGAGCCAGAGCCCATGTCCCGTCGTCACCGTGCCGATAAGCGCGAGATCATCCCGGATCCGAAGTACTCGGATCTCGTGGTCAGCAAGTTCATGAACTCGATCATGTATCAGGGCAAGAAGTCGGCCGCCGAGACGATCGTCTACGGTGCTTTCGACATGCTCGAGCAGAAGACGCGCCGCAATCCGATCGAGATGTTCCACGAGGCGCTGAAGAACGTAATGCCGACCATCGAGGTGCGCTCCCGCCGCGTCGGTGGTGCGACCTACCAGGTTCCGGTCGAGGTTCGCCCCGAGCGCCGTCAGGCGCTGGCGATCCGCTGGATCATCACGGCCGCGCGCGGCCGCAACGAGAATACGATGGTCGACCGGCTGTCGAACGAGCTGCTCGATGCAGCCAACAACCGCGGTACAGCGGTGAAGAAGCGGGAGGATACACACCGCATGGCGGAGGCCAACCGGGCCTTCTCGCATTATCGGTGGTAACCGGAATTTTCGGAGACTGACATGCCCCGCTCGCATCCGATCGAAGACTATCGCAACTTCGGCATCATGGCCCACATCGATGCCGGCAAGACGACCACGACCGAGCGGATTCTGTATTACACGGGCAAGAGCCACAAGATCGGCGAAGTCCACGACGGCGCTGCGACCATGGATTGGATGGAGCAGGAGCAGGAGCGTGGCATCACCATCACGTCGGCCGCCACGACCGCTTTTTGGCGCGGCAAGCGTCTGAACATCATCGACACGCCCGGCCACGTCGACTTCACGATCGAGGTCGAGCGCAGCTTGCGCGTGCTCGACGGCGCCGTGTGCGTTCTCGACAGCAACCAGGGCGTCGAGCCGCAGACCGAGACCGTCTGGCGCCAAGGCGACAAGTACAAGGTTCCGCGGATCGTTTTCTGCAACAAGATGGATAAGACGGGCGCCGATTTCTATCAGTGCCTGGACGACATCAAGACCCGTCTCGGCGCGCGCCCGGTTCCGGTGCAGCTGCCGATCGGTGCCGAGAGCGAGTTCAAGGGCGTTGTCGATCTCGTTCGCATGATCGGTATCGTCTGGGAGGAGGAGAGCCTCGGCGCCAAGTACAATGAGGTCGAGATTCCGGCCGACCTCAAGGACAAGGCGGCTGAGTATCGCTTCCAGCTCATCGAGGCCGCCGTCGAGATGGACGAGGGCGCGATGGAGGCTTACCTCGACGGCAAGGAGCCGGACGAGGAGACGCTGCGCAATCTCATTCGCAAGGCTGTCGTCACCGGCGCCTGGTATCCGATCTTCTGCGGCTCGGCCTTCAAGAACAAGGGCGTGCAGCCGCTGCTCGACGGCGTCGTGGACTATCTGCCGAGCCCGGCCGACATCCCGCCGACGAAGGGCATCGATCTGAAGACCGACGAGGAGGTTCTGCGCCCCGCCGTCGACAGCGAGCCGCTGACTGCGCTCGCCTTCAAGATCATGGACGATCCGTTCGTCGGCTCGATCACCTTCTGCCGGATCTACTCGGGCACGATGACCTCGGGCACGGGCGCGCTCAACTCGACGCGCGACCGGCGCGAGCGCATCGGGCGCATGCTGTTGATGCATGCGAACAACCGCGAGGACATCAAGGAGGCCTACGCCGGCGACATCGTCGCGCTCGCGGGTCTCAAAGAGACCATCACGGGCGATACGCTGAGCGATCCGGTGAAGCCGGTCGTGCTCGAGAAGATGACCTTCCCGGAGCCGGTCATCGAGATCGCCATCGAGCCGAAGTCGAAGGCTGACGTCGAGAAGCTCGGCGAGGCGCTTTCCAAGCTCGCGAAAGAGGATCCGTCCTTCCGCGTCTCGGTCGATCACGAGAGCGGCCAGACGATCTTGAAGGGCATGGGCGAGCTTCATCTCGACATCAAGGTCGACATCCTGAAGCGCACCTACAAGGTGGAAGCCAACATCGGCAACCCGCGCGTCGCCTATCGCGAGACGATCACGAAAGACGCGACGGTCGACTACACGCACAAGAAGCAGACGGGCGGCTCGGGCCAGTTCGGTCGCGTGAAGATCGTCGTCAAGCCGGGCGAGGCCGGAACGGGCTTCACGTTCGAGAACGAGGTCGTCGGCGGCTCGATCCCGAAAGAGTTCATCCCGGCGGTCGAGAAGGGCGTCAAGAGCGTCATGGACGCCGGTCCGCTGATCGGCTTCCCCGTGCTCGACGTCAACGTCGCGCTCGTCGACGGCGCCTACCACGAGGTCGACTCGTCGGCGATCGCGTTCGAGATCGCGGCGCGGACCGCCATGCGCGATGCGTTGACGAAGGCCGGTCCGAAGCTGCTCGAGCCGATCATGGCGGTCGAGGTTGTGACGCCGGAGGACTACACCGGCAACGTCATCGGCGACTTGAACTCGCGGCGCGGGCAGATCCAGGGCCAGGACATGCGCGGCAACGCCAACGTCGTGAAGGCACAGGTGCCGCTCGCCAACATGTTCGGCTACGTGTCGAACCTGCGCTCGATGAGCCAGGGGCGCGCGCAGTTCACGATGCAGTTCTCGCACTACGCGCAGGTGCCCCCCGCCGTCGCGCAAGAGGTTCAGAAGAAATACGCTTGATGGCGTAATGCCCTCAGGATCGATCTAGAGACCCGTAAGGACGAAAAGTTTAAGGACGGAGAAGACCCATGGCGAAAGCTAAATTCGAGCGCAACAAACCCCACGTGAACGTCGGCACGATCGGCCACGTCGATCACGGCAAGACGACGCTGACGGCGGCGCTGACGAAGGTTTCCGCCGACAAGGGCTGGACGTCGACGTCCATCTCCTACGATCAGGTCGCCAAGGCCTCCGAGAGCCAGGGCCGCCGCGATCCGACGAAGATCCTGACGATCGCCACCAGCCACGTCGAGTACGCGACGCCGAACCGTCACTACGCGCACGTCGACTGCCCCGGCCACGCCGACTACGTGAAGAACATGATCACCGGCGCCGCGCAGATGGATGGCGCGATCCTGGTCGTGTCCGCGGTCGACGGCCCGATGCCGCAGACGCGCGAGCACATCCTGCTCGCCCGCCAGGTCGGTGTTCCCTACGTCGTCGTCTTCATCAACAAGTGCGACATCGTCGATGATCCCGAGCTGCTCGACCTCGTCGAGATGGAGGTCCGCGATCTCCTGAGCTCCTACCAGTTCCCGGGCGACGACACGCCGGTCATTCGCGGCGCCGCCGTCAAGGCGCTCAACGGCGAGAAGGGTCCGCTCGCCGACGAGGCGATCCTTAAGCTCTACGAGGCGCTCGACACCTACATCCCGCTCCCCGAGCGCCCGAAGGATCAGCCCTTCCTGATGCCGATCGAGGACGTGTTCTCGATCTCGGGCCGTGGCACGGTCGTCACGGGCCGCATCGAGCGCGGCGTGATCAAGGTCGGTGAGGAAGTCGAGATCGTCGGCATCCGCGATACGCAGAAGTCGGTCGTCACCGGCGTCGAGATGTTCCGCAAGCTGCTCGACTCGGGTGAGGCGGGCGACAACGTCGGCTGCCTCCTGCGCGGCATCGACAAGGAAGCCGTCGAGCGTGGCCAGGTGCTCTGCAAGCCCGGCACGGTGAAACCGCACAAGAAGTTCAAGGCCGAGGCGTACATCCTCACGAAGGAGGAGGGCGGCCGTCATACGCCGTTCTTCAAGAACTACCGGCCGCAGTTCTACTTCCGTACGACCGACGTGACCGGCGTCGTGACGCTGCCCGAGGGCACCGAGATGGTGATGCCTGGGGACAACATCGCCATGGACGTCGAGCTCATCACGCCGATCGCGATGGAGGAGAAGGTTCGCTTCGCCATCCGCGAGGGCGGCCGCACCGTCGGCGCCGGCGTCGTCACGAAGATCGTCGAATAAGGACTCGAGGGACGAGGCGGTGGGGTAACCCGCCGCCTCAACGTTCGCGGGCAAAGTAGGTTTCGAGAGACATGAACGGCCAGACCATACGCATTCGCCTCAAGGCGTTCGACCATCGCGTCCTCGACACCTCGACGCGCGAGATCGTCAACACGGCCAAGCGCACCGGCGCCGACGTCCGCGGGCCCATCCCGCTGCCGACGCGCATCGAGCGCTTCACCGTGAACCGCTCTCCGCACGTCGACAAGAAGAGCCGCGAGCAGTTCGAGATGCGGACTCACAAGCGTTTGCTCGACATCGTCGATCCGACGCCGCAGACGGTCGATGCGCTGATGAAGCTCGATCTCGCCGCGGGTGTCGACGTGGAGATCAAGCTCTAGGGCTTCGTAAACGAGGTAGCGTGGCGCGAGCCTTGAGCTGCCGAACCAGAATTCAGGGGCGCGAGCTCCGGCAACCGATTGGGAATACGTCCGATGCGCTCAGGTGTGATTGCGCAGAAGGTGGGCATGACACGGGTCTTCACCGAGGCCGGCGAGCACGTGCCGGTGACGGTGTTGAAGCTCGACAATTGTCAGGTCGTGGCTCAGCGCACGTCCGAGAAGAATGGCTATACGGCCGTGCAACTCGGCGCGGGCCTCGCCAAGGTCAAGAACGTCGCCAAGGCTGAGCGCGGCCACTTCGCCATCGCGAAGGTCGAGCCCAAGCGCAAGGTCGTCGAGTTCCGGGTGACGCCCGACAACTTGATCGACATCGGCACTGAGCTCAAGGCGGACCACTTCGCCGAAGGCCAACTCGTCGATGTGACGGGAACCTCGATCGGCAAGGGCTTCGCCGGTGCCATGAAGCGGCACAACTTCGGCGGCCTGCGCGCGACGCACGGCGTCTCGGTCAGCCACCGCAGCCACGGCTCGACCGGCGGCCGCCAGGACCCCGGCAAGGTGTTCAAGAACAAGCGCATGGCCGGCCATATGGGCGACGTCAGGGTCACGACCCAGAATCTCGAGGTCGTTCGGATCGATACCGAGCGCGGCCTCGTGTTGATCAAGGGCGCTGTACCCGGCGCCAAGGGGGGCTGGGTGCTGGTCCGTGACGCCGCCAAGGCGAAAGCCAAGGGGGGCAAGTAAGATGAAGGCCGAAGTCACCACGCTCGACGCCGGCAAGGCGGGCACGATCGATCTCAAGGACGAGATCTTCGGTCTCGACCCGCGCGAGGACCTCATTCATCGCATGGTGCGCTATCAGCTCGCCAAGCGGCGCGCCGGTACGCACAAGGCGAAGACCCGCGCCGAGGTGAAGGTCACCGGCAAGAAGATGTACAAGCAGAAGGGCACCGGCGGCGCCCGTCACTCGGACAAGGGCGCGCCCCAGTTCCGGGGCGGCGGCAAAGCCTTCGGTCCGCTGCCGCGCAGCCACGCCCACGACATGCCCAAGAAGGTGCGGTCGCTGGCTCTGAGGCACGCGCTGTCGGCCAAGTCGAAGGCGTCCGAGATCATCGTGATCGAGAAGGCCGAGGCCGCCGAGGCCAAGACCGCCGGCTTGCGTGCCCGCTTCGAGAAGCTCGGTTTGACGAACGCGCTGATCATCGCCGGCGCCGAGGTCGATGCCAACTTCGCCCGGGCCGCGCGCAACATTCCCGAGATCGACGTGCTCCCGGCCGCCGGCCTCAACGTCTACGACATCCTGCGCCGCAAGACGCTGGTGCTGACCAAGGACGCGGTCGCCGCCATCGAGGCGCGCTTCGCCGCCGACAAGGCCGGTAGCTGAGGACAGATGAGATGAAACCGCTCAAGGCCTACGACATCATCCTGGCGCCGGTGATCACCGAGAAGGCGACGGCTTCCTCCGAAGCCAATCAGGTCGTCTTCAAGGTTCGCCATGACGCCTCGAAACCCGACATCAAGAAGGCTGTCGAGCAGCTGTTCAAGGTGAAGGTGAAGTCGGTCAACACGCTCGTCCGCAAGGGCAAGACCAAAACCTTCCGTGGCATTCCCGGACGTCAGGGCGCCGTCAAGAAAGCGATCGTCACCCTCGAGGCAGGGCAGACGATCGACGTGACGACGGGGCTCTAGGAGTTTAAACGATGGCTCTGAAGACATACAACCCGACGACACCGAGCCTCCGGCACCTCGTGCTGGTCGATCGCTCGGCTCTGTGGAAGGGCAAGCCCGTGAAGGGCCTGACCGAGGGACTGAACAAGTCCGGCGGCAGGAACAACTACGGCCGCTTGACCGCCTTCCGCAAAGGCGGCGGTCACAAGCGCGCCTACCGCATGGTCGACTTCAAGCGGCGCAAATACGACGTGCCGGCGACGGTCGAGCGGCTCGAGTACGATCCCAATCGCTCGGCTTTCATCGCGCTCATTCGCTACCAGGACGGCGAGCAGGCCTACATCCTCGCGCCGCAGCGCCTGGCCGCCGGCGACACGGTGGTGTCGGGCGCCAAGGTCGACGTGAAGCCGGGCAACGCGATGCCGCTCGGCGCCATGCCGATCGGCACGATCGTCCACAACGTCGAGATGCACATCGGCAAGGGCGGGCAGCTCGCACGCTCGGCCGGCACCTACGCGCAGCTCGTCGGCCGCGATCAGGGCTACGCGATCCTTCGCCTCAACTCGGGCGAGACGCGCATGGTTCGCGCCGAGTGCATGGGCACCGTCGGCGCCGTGTCGAACCCGGATCATATGAACCGGGTGATCGGCAAGGCCGGCCGCTCGCGCTGGATGGGCATCCGCCCGACGGTCCGCTCGGTCATGATGAACCCGGTCGATCATCCCAACGGCGGCCGCACCAAGGGCGGCAAGCACTGGATGACGCCCTGGGGCATCTCGACCAAGGGCAAGAAGACCCGCAAGAACAAGTCGACCACGAAGTACATCGTGCGCAGCCGCCATTTGAAGAAGAAGTGAGGCTCAACTCGTGACACGCTCAGTCTGGAAGGGCCCGTTCATCGACGGCTACCTGATCAAGAAGGCGGACAAGGCCCGGACCTCGGGCCGCAAGGACGTCATCAAGACGTGGAGCCGGCGCTCGACGATCCTGCCGCAGTTCGTGGGGCTGACCTTCGGCGTCCACAACGGCAACAAGCACATACCGGTGCTGGTGACCGAGGATATGGTCGGCCACAAGCTCGGCGAGTTCGCGCCGTCCCGCTCTTTCCGCGGGCATACGGCCGTGGACAAAAAAGTCACGAAGAAGCCGAGCTGAGATCATGGGCAAAGAACGCAATCCCCGCCGCGTGGCCGAGAACGAGGCCTTCGCCGTCAACCGGTTCATCCGGTCGAGCCCGCAGAAGCTCAATCTCGTGGCTCAGCTGATCCGCGGCAAGAAAGTCGACAAGGCGCTCGCCGAGCTGACCTTCTCGAGAAAGCGCATCGCCGGCCAAGTGAAGCGCACGCTCGAGAGCGCCATCGCCAACGCCGAGAACAATCACCAGCTCGACGTCGACAGTCTCGTCGTCGCGCAGGCGCATGTCGGCAAGCGGCTCGTCATGAAGCGGTTCGTGTCGCGCGGCCGTGGCCGGGCTGGCCGGATCGAGAAGATGTTCTCGCAATTGACCGTCGTCGTCCGTGAAAAAGAGGGCGAGGACACGAAGCGCAAAGGCAAGGGCCGCGGTCGCAAAGCCGCCGCCGAGGCCGCAACGGCGCAGAAGGACTGAGACATGGGTCAGAAAGTCAATCCCGTCGGCCTTCGCGTCGGCATCAACCGGACCTGGGACAGCCGCTGGTTCGCCAGCCGGGGCGAGTACGCCAAGCTGCTCCACGAGGACTTCAAGATGCGGGATCATATCCTGCAGCAGCGCCGGCAGGCGGGCATCTCGCGCGTCGTCATCGAGCGTCCGCACAAGAAGTGCCGCGTGACGGTGCACACGGCGCGCCCAGGCATCCTCATCGGCCGCAAGGGCTCCGACATCGACAAGATCCGCAAGGAGCTTGGCCGCATGACGGATAGCGAGGTCTTCCTGAACATCCAGGAGATCCGCAAGCCCGAGCTCGACTCGACGCTCGTCGCCGAGGGCATCGCTCAGCAGCTCGAGCGCCGCGTCGCCTTCCGTCGCGCCATGAAGCGCTCGGTGCAGTCGGCGATCCGCATGGGCGCGCTCGGTATCCGCATCAACGTGTCGGGCCGTCTGGGTGGCGCTGAAATTGCACGCCTCGAGTGGTATCGCGAGGGGCGCGTGCCGCTGCACACGCTGCGCGCCGACATCGATTTCGGCTACGGCGTAGCGCAGACCGCCTACGGCGTGATCGGCATCAAGGTTTGGATCTTCAAGGGCGAGATCCTCGAGCACGACCCGATGGCCCAAGACAAGCGCGCGAGCGAGCAGCAGGAGAGCGGCGGTGGCCGTCCCCCGCGTCGCGAGCATCACGGCGCTTGAGGGTTAAGGGCACGGAGCAGGACAGACAGCTATGCTGCAACCGAAACGAACGAAGTTCCGTAAGGCCCACAAGGGCCGCAACGAGGGCACCGCCAAGGGCGGCACGGCGCTCAACTTCGGGTCCTATGGCCTGAAGGCGATGGAGCCCGAGCGGTTGACCGCGCGCCAGATCGAGGCGGCTCGCCGCGCCATCACGCGTCATATGAAGCGCGCCGGCCGCGTGTGGATCCGCATCTTCCCGGATCTGCCGGTGTCGAAGAAGCCGACGGAAGTGCGCATGGGCTCCGGCAAGGGATCGCCCGAGTTCTGGGCCTGCCGCATCCGTCCCGGCCGCATCATGTTCGAGATCGACGGCGTCAGCGCGCAGACGGCGCGCGAGGCGCTGACGCTCGGCGCCGCCAAGCTGCCGATCAAGACGCGTATCGTCGCCCGCGTCGGCCTGGCCGGTTGAGGGGAATGGTTGAGATGAAAATCGCCAAAGTCCGCGAATTGACGCCCGATCAGCTCGACGACGAGCTGTCGAAGCTCAAGAAAGAGCAGTTCAACCTGCGCTTCCAGAGAGCGACGGGCCAGCTCGAGAACACGTCGCGCGTGCGCGAGATCCGCCGCACGATCGCGCGGATCAAGACCATGCAGAACGCGCAGCGCCAGAAGGCGAAGGCCTAGAGGAATTCAGATATGCCGAAACGAGTGCTGCAGGGCGTCGTCGTCTCCGACAAGAATGCCAAGACCCGGGTGGTCAAGGTCGAGCGCCGGTTCATTCATCCGGTGCTGAAGAAGACCATCCGCCGGTCGAAGAACTATCACGCTCACGACGAGAACAACGTGAGCAAGCTCGGCGACACGGTCTGGATCGAGGAATGCCCGCCGATCTCCAAGCTGAAACGCTGGGTGGTCAAGGACGAAGCGAAAGCCGGTTGAGGGTCGCCCGCAAGAGCCTTCGCGGCTGACTGCGGACGGTAAAGGATGTCGACATGATCCAGGTAGAGACCAATCTTGACGTCGCCGACAATTCGGGCGCGCGCCGGGTGCAGTGCATCAAGGTGCTCGGTGGCTCGAAGCGCCGCTACGCCACCATCGGTGACACGATCGTCGTCTCCGTCAAGGAGGCGATCCCGAAGGGGCGTGTGAAGAAGGGCCAGGTGATGAAGGCCATCGTCGTGCGCGTCGCCAAGGCGATCAGCCGCGCCGACGGCAGCCAGATCCGCTTCGACCGCAACGCCGCCGTGCTCATCAACGCGCAGGGCGAGCCGGTCGGCACCCGCATCTTCGGACCCGTGACGCGCGAGCTCAGGGCCAAGAACCACATGAAGATCGTCTCGCTGGCGCCGGAGGTGCTGTGATGGCGAAGCAGAAGCTCAAGAAGGGCGATCGCGTGATCGTGCTCGCCGGCCGCGACAAGGGCAAGCGCGGCGAGATCCTGAAGATGCTGCCGGCCGAGGATCGCGCCATCGTTCAGGGCGTGAACGTCATCCGCCGCCATCAGAAGCAGACGGCCCAGCAAGAGGGCGGCATCATCGCCCGCGAGGCTGCGATCCACGTGTCGAACCTGGCTTATGTCGACCCCAAGGACGACAAGCCGACGCGGATTGGTTTCAAGACGCTCGAGGACGGACGCAAGGTGCGCGTCGCCCGGCGGTCGGGAGAAGTGATCGATGGCTAAGGACAAAACCCCGGCCCCCACGCCCGCCAAGGCGAAGGGCCAGGCCCCGCAGGGCAAAGCCGAAGGCAAGGGCAAAGGCAAGGGCGACGCCAAGGCGAAGTCCGCCGAGGCCGAGACGTTCGAGTGGCCGGCCGGCTACGAGCCCAGGATGAAGCGCCACTATCTCGACGTGGTGCGTCCCGCGCTCAAGGCGAAGTTCGGCTATGCCAACGACATGCAGATCCCGCGCATCGAGAAGATCGTTCTCAACATGGGCGTCGGCGAGGCGGTGTCGGATCGCAAGAAGGTCGATTCGGCGGCCAACGAGCTGAGCTTGATTGCCGGCCAGAAGGCGGTCGTGACGCGGGCCCGCAAGTCGATCGCCACCTACAAGGTGCGCGAAGGCATGGCGCTCGGCACCAAGGTCACGCTCCGCAAGCAGCGGATGTACGAGTTTCTCGATCGTCTCATCACCATCGCGTTGCCGCGGGTGAAGGACTTCCGGGGCCTCAACCCGAAGAGCTTCGACGGCCGTGGCAACTACGCCATGGGCTTGAAGGAGCACATCGTGTTCCCCGAGATCGATTACGACAAGGTCGACCAGGTGGTCGGTCTCGACGTCATCGTTTGCACCACGGCCCGGACCGACGACGAGGCCCGTGAGATGCTGCGCGCTTTCAACTTTCCGTTCCGCACCTAAGCGCGAGCGGAGGAGGACCAAATGGCTAAGACGAGCTCAGTCGAGAAGAACAACCGGCGCCGCAAGTTGGTGAAGCAGTACGATGCGAAGCGCAAGAAGCTGAAAGCGATCGCCATGGACAAATCCAAGCCCATGGAGGAGCGCTTCGCGGCGCGGTTGAAGCTCGCCGAGCTGCCGCGCAACTCGTCGAAGACGCGCATCCGCAACCGCTGCGAGCTGACGGGGCGCGCCCGCGCCTACTATCGCAAGCTCAAGATGAGCCGCATCGCGCTCCGTGGGCTCGCCTCGCAGGGCCTGATCCCGGGCATGGTCAAGTCGAGCTGGTAAGACGAGAGGAACGAGAAGATGTCCGTGAGCGATCCACTCGGCGATATGCTGGCCCGCATCCGCAATGCGCAGGAGCGCCGTCGCCCGAAGGTGACGACGCCCGCTTCGAAAATTCGCCGCCGCGTCCTGGACGTGCTCGCCGAGGAAGGCTACATCCGTGGCTATGCCGAGGTCGAGATGGACGGCAAGGCGGAGTTCGAGATCGAGCTCAAGTACAACAACGGTGAGCCGGCGATCAAGCAGCTCAACCGCATCTCCACTCCCGGACGGCGCGTCTACAGCCCCGTGCGCGATATCCCGAGCGTCGGCAACGGCCTCGGCGTCGCCATCCTGTCGACCCCCAAGGGGATCATGTCGGATTCGAAAGCGCGGGCCGAGAACGTCGGCGGCGAGATTCTCTGCAGCGTGTTCTAAGCGCTGCTCAGGAACGAAGGAACGAACGATGTCGCGCATTGGTAAGAAGGCGGTCAAGGTCCCCAAGGGGGTCGAGGCGCGCGTCGAGGGCCAGTCGGTCAAGATCAAAGGGCCGAAGGGCGAGCTCGGGATCACCGTCGTCGACGAGATCGAGGTCTCGATGGGCGATGGCGGCGTGTCGCTGCAACCGCGCTCCGACACGAAGCGGGCCCGTGCCATGTGGGGCATGTCGCGCACGCTCGTCCAGAACATGGTGGACGGCGTCACGAACGGCTATCGCGAGGCGCTCGAGATCCACGGCGTCGGCTATCGCGCCCAGATGAAGGGCCCGAAGGATCTGCAGCTCAACTTGGGCTTCAGCCACGAGGTGGTGTTCCCGATCCCGGACGGTCTGAAGATCGAGCTGCCGAAGCCGACCGAGATCGTCATCACGGGCGTCGACAAGCAGAAGGTCGGTTACGCTGCGGCCAAGATCCGCTCCTACCGGCCACCCGAGCCCTATCAGGGCAAGGGCGTGCGCTACCAGGGTGAGTTCATCCTGCGTAAGGAAGGCAAGAAGAAGTAAGGCACCGCGACCATGGCGACGAACGACAGAAAGACGCTTGGCCGGCAGAGCCGGACCCGCAAGAGCATCCGCAAGGCCGACAACGGCCGCCCGCGGCTGTCCGTGCATCGCTCCTCGATGCACATCTATGCGCAGATCATCGACGATGCGGCCGGCCGCACCATCGCCGCAGCCTCGACGCTCGACAAGGAGCTCAAGGGGCAGGTGAAGACGGGTGCGAACCAGGATGCCGCCAAGGCCGTCGGCAAGCTGATCGCGAGCCGCGCCTCTGCCAAGGGCGTGACCGAGGTCGTCTTCGATCGCGGCCGCTATCTTTTCCACGGCCGCGTCAAGGCGCTGGCCGATGCCGCCCGCGAGGGCGGTCTCAAGTTCTAATCGAAAGGATGACCTGACGTGGCACGGAATCCGAGCGAGCGTGGTGAGCGGCGCGGACGCGATCGCGACAACCGCGAGGAGCGCGATAGCGAGTTCGTCGACAAGCTGGTCGCCATCAACCGCGTCGCCAAGGTGGTGAAGGGCGGTAAGCGGTTCGGCTTCGCGGCTCTCGTCGTCGTCGGCGACCAGAAAGGCCGCGTCGGCTTCGGCCACGGCAAGGCGCGTGAGGTGCCGGAGGCGATCCGCAAGGCGACCGACCAGGCCAAGCGGAACATGATCCGTGTGCCGCTGCGCGAAGGCCGCACGCTGCATCACGATGTGGTCGGCCGTCATGGCGCGGGACGCGTCATCCTGCGCGCCGCGCCCTCGGGCACCGGCATCATCGCCGGCGGTCCGATGCGCGCCGTCTTCGAGACGCTCGGCGTCCAGGATATCGTGGCCAAGTCCGTCGGCTCGTCGAACCCCTACAACATGGTTCGCGCGACGTTCGATGCCTTGAACAACGAGGACAGCCCGCGCGGTGTCGCGGCCCGTCGCGGCAAGAAGGTTTCCGATATCATCTCGCGCCGTCGTGACGGTGCGGGCGACGCCCAGGCCGCGGCCGAGGGCTAGAGCAGCCGCCGCAAGGCGACTTCAAGGTGATGTGACATGGCGAAGACGAGCACCGGTGCTAAGACCGGCAAGACGATCACTCTCGAGCAGACCGGGAGCCCGGCGCGTCGCGAGCGCAGTCAGGAAGCGACCCTCATCGGTCTCGGCCTGAATAAGATTCGGCGGCAGAGCACGCTCGAGGACACGCCCGCGGTTCGCGGCATGATCCGCAAGGTTCAGCACCTGATTCGCATCGTCGGCGATCAGGTTTAAGACACGGAAGATCAAGAGATGCGGCTCAACCAGATTACAGACAACGCCGGCTCCCGGAAGGGCCGCAAGCGTCTCGGACGCGGCATCGGCTCGGGGCTCGGCAAGACCGGCGGCCGCGGCGGCAAGGGCCAGACGGCACGCACCGGCGTCGCCATCAACGGCTTCGAAGGCGGCCAGATGCCGATCTACCGGCGTCTGCCCAAGCGCGGCTTCAACGTGCCGTTCCCGAACGACTATAACGAGATCAACGTCGGCGACGTGCAGGCGGCGGTCGATGCGGGCCGCATCGCAACTGGCGCACCGGTGACGGTCGAGTCGCTCGTCGAGGCCGGCATCCTTCGCCGCCCGAAGGACGGCCTGAGGCTTCTCGGCGACGGCGAGATCACGGCCAAGCTCAAGTTCGTCGTGCGTCACGCCACGAAGTCGGCAGCCGCGGCTGTCGAGAAGGCAGGCGGCACGATCGAGCTCATCGAGCGCAAGGTCGACGAGGACGCCGAGCGCAAGCGCGCCAAGACGGCGGCCAAGGGCAAGGGCCGCGGGCGGTCGAAGAAGTCGGGCGGCGACGAGGATTGATGCCGGCTGAAGATCCAGCCGGCGCGATGTGGTTCGCACCCTTGGGGCATGCCTTGAGGCGCGCCCGCAATCCAGGAGAGCGCTAGATGGCCTCCGCTGCCGAGCAACTCGTCTCGAATCTGAATTTTTCGGCCTTCTCCAAGGCCGACGAGCTGAAGCGGCGCCTGCTGTTCACGCTCGGCGCACTGCTCGTCTATCGCCTCGGCACCTACATTCCGATGCCCGGCATCGATCCGCAGGCGCTGGCCTCGGCGTTCCAGCAGAACCAGCAGGGCATCCTCGGCATGTTCAACATGTTCGCCGGCGGTGCCGTTGGCCGCATGGCGATCTTTGCCTTAGGGATCATGCCGTACATCTCGGCCTCGATCATCATGCAGCTGATGACGAGCGTCTCGAACGGTCTCGCGCAGCTGAAGAAAGAGGGCGAGGCCGGCCGCAAGAAGATCAACGAGTACACGCGCTACGCCGCCGTGCTGCTCGCAACCGTGCAGGCCTATGGGCTCGCCGTCGGCCTCGAGGGCTCGGGCAACATCGTGCCTGATCCGGGTTGGTTCTTCCGCGCGACCACCGTCATCACGCTCGTCGGCGGCACGATGTTCCTGCTCTGGCTCGGCGAGCAGATCACGGCGCGCGGCGTCGGCAACGGCACGTCGCTGATCATCTTCGCCGGCATCGCGGCCGAGCTGCCGGGCGCTCTCGTCTCGGTGCTCGAGCTCAATCGCCAGGGCGCGATGTCGACGCCGTTCATTCTGACCCTGTTCGTGCTGGCGCTCGCCGTCGTTGCCGCGATCGTCTTCTTCGAGCGGGCGCAACGGCGGCTGCTGGTGCAGTATCCCAAGCGCCAGGTCGGCAACAAGATGTTCCAGGGCGAGGCCTCGCACTTGCCGCTGAAGCTGAACTCGTCGGGCGTCATTCCGCCGATCTTCGCCTCCTCGCTGCTTTTGCTGCCGGCGACCTTCGCGCAGTTCAGCGCCGGCCAGGCGGGCTCCGATTGGCTCGCCGACATCAACGTCTATCTCGGCCGCGGCAACATCGTGCACATGATCCTGTACGTGGCGCTGATCGTTTTCTTCGCCTTCTTCTACACTGCCATCGTCATCAACCCGACCGAGACGGCGGACAATCTGAAGAAGTACGGCGGCTTCATTCCGGGCATCCGGCCCGGCGCCAAGACGGCCGAGTACATCGACTATGTGCTGACCCGCATCACCGTGATCGGCGCGGCCTACCTCGCCGCCGTCTGCGTGCTGCCCGAGGTCCTCATCGCCGAGACCGGCGTGCCGTTCTATCTCGGCGGCACGTCGCTGCTCATCGTCGTCAGTGTGACGATGGATACGGTCGCCCAGATCCAGAGCCATCTGCTCGCCCACCAGTACGAGGGCCTGATCAAGAAGGCTCGCCTCAAAGGTGCCCGGCCGGGCAGCGGCGGGGGCCGGCGGAGATGAACATCATCCTGCTCGGACCGCCGGGCGCCGGCAAAGGCACCCAGGCGCGGCTGATCGAGGAGCGGCGCGGGCTCGTGCAGCTCTCGACGGGCGACATGTTGCGGGCGGCGGTCGCTGCCGGCAGCGAGGTCGGCAAGCGCGCCAAGGCGATCATGGATGCGGGCAAGCTCGTTCCGGACGATGTGGTGATCGGCATCATCGCCGATCGCATCGTGAAGCCGGACTGCAAGACCGGCGTTATCTTCGACGGTTTTCCGCGCACCCTCGTGCAGGCGGACGCGCTCGACAAGTTGCTGGCGGGCAAGGGCCTCAAGATCGACGGCGTCGTCGAGATGCGGGTCGACGACGATGTGCTCGTCGACCGCATTTCCGGCCGCTACACCTGCGCCAAATGCGGTGAAGGTTACCACGACACGCACAAGCGTCCGGCCAAGGCCGGCATCTGTGACAAGTGCGGCTCGACCGACTTCAAGCGCCGCGCCGACGACAACGCGGACACCGTCCGGACCCGCCTCCTCGCCTACTACAAGGAGACGGCGCCGCTGATTGGTTACTATTACTGCAAGGGGTCGCTCCGACCCGTGGATGGTATGGCCGGGATCGACGAGGTGACGTCGGCGATCTCGAGCGTTCTGGATGTCCTCGGCCGATCGGGCTGAGGACATTGTGACGTGTTGACGGCACGCCGGGGGCTCGCTAGAAGAGAGCCCTCAACGTGTCGGACAGCGACTTGTCGGCTCCGGAAGGCCGTTCCGGATGCCGATTTTTGCGTGCTGAAGACCGGTGCGTCGATCGGTCTCAGGCCGTTGAGGACAAGCCCAGGCGCCGATGGCGGCCGCCGGGGCAGCGAAGGAGAGAAGACTGTGGCCCGTATCGCCGGCGTGAATATCCCGACCAACAAGCGCGTGCTCGTGGCGCTGACCTATATCCATGGCATCGGTCCCAAGTTCGCGAAGGAAATCTGCGCGAAGGTCAACATTCCGGCCGAGCGCCGCGTCAATCAGCTGACCGACGCCGAGGTGCTGCAGATCCGCGAGACGATCGATCGCGACTACGTGGTCGAGGGCGATCTCAGGCGCGACGTCGCCATGAACATCAAGCGGCTCATGGATCTGGGCTGCTACCGCGGCCTGCGTCACCGCAAGGGCCTGCCGGTGCGTGGCCAGCGGACCCATACGAATGCCCGGACCCGCAAGGGCCCGTCGAAGCCCATCGCCGGCAAGAAGAAGGTCAGCTGACCTTACTTCTGCATACCCGGCTCGTTGAGACACAAGAAGATCGGACCACCCTATGGCGAAAGAGCAAGCCGCGGCCAAGCCGCGCCGTCGCGAGAAGAAGAACATCTCCTCCGGCGTCGCGCATGTGAACGCGTCGTTCAACAACACGATGATCACCATCACCGATGCGCAGGGCAACACGATTGCCTGGTCGTCGTCGGGCACGATGGGCTTCAAGGGCTCGCGCAAGTCGACGCCCTATGCCGCCCAGATGGCGGCCGAGGATGCCGGCAAGAAGGCCATGGAGCACGGCATGCGCACCCTCGAGGTCGAGGTGTCGGGACCCGGCTCCGGCCGCGAGTCGGCGCTCCGCGCGCTGCAGTCGGTCGGCTTCCAGGTGACGTCGATCCGCGACGTGACGCCGATCCCGCACAACGGCTGCCGCCCGCGCAAGCGCCGTCGCGTCTGACGTTTTTTTGTGCCTTCCGCCCCGGCGGAGAGCGGTTTCGGGGAAGCTCTCCGCGCATAGGCCATGAGCGACCGTTCCTCCCAAAACAAGGGTAAGAGACGTGCTGAATAAGAACTGGCAGGACCTGATCAAACCCGCGAAGCTGCAAGTCGCCGCCGAGCGCGACCCCGTGCGCTTCGCTACCGTCGTCGCCGAGCCGCTCGAACGTGGTTTCGGGACCACCCTCGGCAACGCACTGCGCCGCATCCTGTTGTCGTCGCTGCAGGGCGCCGCCATCACCTCGGTGCAGATCGATGGCGTGCTGCACGAGTTCTCCTCGATCGCGGGCGTGCGCGAGGATGTCACCGACATCATTCTCAACATCAAGGAAATTGCGCTCAAGTCGCATTCCGATGGTGTCAAGCGCATGGTGCTGCGCAAGGAAGGCCCGGGTGTCGCGACGGCCGGCGACATCGAGGCCTCCTCCGACATCGAGATCCTGAACCCCGACCACGTCATCTGCACGCTCGACGAGGGCGCCTCCATCCGCATGGAGTTCACGGTGACGTCGGGCAAGGGCTATGTCCCCGCCGAGCGGAACCGCCCCGAGGATGCGCCGATCGGGCTCATCCCGGTCGACAGCCTCTACAGCCCCGTGAAGAAGGTCTCCTATCGCGTCGAGAACACGCGCGAAGGTCAGATCCTCGACTACGACAAGCTGACGCTCTCGGTCGAGACGAACGGCGCCATCCGCGCCGAGGATTGCGTCGCGCTCGCCGCCCGCATCCTGCAGGACCAGCTCTCGATCTTCATCAACTTCGAGGAGCCGAGCAAGGCGCACATCGAGGACCGGACGCCGGAGCTCGAGTTCAACGCGGCGCTGCTCAAGAAGGTGGACGAGCTCGAGCTTTCCGTGCGCTCGGCCAACTGCCTGAAGAACGACAATATCGTCTACATCGGCGATCTCATCCAGAAGTCCGAGGCGGAAATGCTCCGCACGCCGAACTTCGGGCGCAAGTCGCTCAATGAGATCAAAGAGGTGCTCGCGGGCATGGGTCTCCATCTCGGCATGGAGGTGCCCAACTGGCCGCCGGACAACATCGAGGAGCTCGCAAAGCGCTTCGAGGACCACTACTGATTTTGGACATGCGGCGAGCGTTTCGGACGTTCGCGCTCTAGGAGACTGACATGCGTCACGGCAACGCCCACCGGAAGCTGAACCGGACCCAGAGCCACCGGAAGGCGATGTTCGCCAATATGGCGGCCTCTCTTCTGCGTCACGAGCAGATCGTGACGACGCTGCCCAAGGCGAAGGATCTGCGTCCGATCGTCGAGAAGCTGATCACGCTCGGCAAGAAGGGTGACTTGGGCTCCCGCCGCCTCGCGATCTCGCGGCTGCGCGACGAGGACATGGTCAGGAAGCTCTTCGACGATCTCGCCCCACGCTACAAGACGCGCGCCGGCGGTTACATCCGCGTGCTCAAGGCGGGCTTCCGTCATGGCGACTCGGCGCCGATGGCCGTCATCGAGCTGGTCGATCGCAACGAGGATGCGAAAGGCAAAGAGGATCGCGCGCGCCACGAGGCGAGCCGCGAGGCCTCCGACACCGAGCAGGTGTGATCGGCCGCTTTGTCGCTCGCACCGCTGCTGGATTTGCAACGGCGCCCGATCGGGCGCCGTTGTTGTTCAGTGGAGCGGGCCGGCTCTACTGATCGAGCAGCCAGCGCCGGTCCTCGGCGCGGCAAGCGGCGCTCTCGACCTCGCGGGAGAACTCGCCGACGGTCAGGGCGAGCTTCAGGCGCCGGCAGACCCGCCCTTGCGCATCGACAAACGACTGCACAGGCTTCACGAAGCCATGCAGCTCGCCCTCTTTGCGATGCCAAAGGTAGGTCGAGCCATCGCCGACCTCCTCGAGCGTGAACTGGATCGCCTGCAACGCCGCGACGCGGTCGTCGAGATCGAGCTTGATGGGAAGGGCCTGGCTCAAGCCGTTCGAGACCGGCTCGGCATCCGTGCCCACCACGGTTGCGGACCAGTCCTCATCGTCGATGGATTGAGCCTTGGCGGGCGCGCCGAGAGCTGCGGCCGCGAGCAACAAGAGGGCCCCGATAGAGGCCTCGGTCCAATAGGACCCGGGAAATCTACGCATCACTGACCCGTACACTTACGCGAACCAACGAGGGCAACAGCCCTTGCACTCGGCTGATCTTGCGTGCTTTGGGTTAATCCAGAGTGAAGGCGCGTTCCCGACTGACGCGCCGCCCCGGTCAACCTCTCCACAGTGGATCAACCCGCCGATGTCCGACAAGCCCAAAGGGGAGTTTTACACAGCTCCTCCAGCGCCCGACTTCACCGAGGTCGAGGAGCCGTTTCGTTTGTTTGCGGAGTGGTTCAAGGACGCGGAGGGCCATGAGCCCAACGATCCCAACGCCATGGCGATCGCGACCGTCGATCCGAGCGGGCTGCCCAACGTGCGCATGGTGCTCCTGAAGCATGCGGATGCAGACGGCTTCGTCTTCTACACGAACTACGAGAGCGCCAAGGGGCGCGAGCTGCTGTCGGCGGGCAAAGGCGCTCTGCTGTTCCATTGGAAGAGCCTGCGCCGGCAGGTGCGGGCGCGCGGGATCATCACGCAAGTTACGCCGGAGGAGGCGGATGCCTACTTTGCGAGCCGGCCGCGGCTCTCGAGGATCGGCGCCTGGGCGTCCGAGCAGTCGCGTCCGCTCGAGGGGCGCTTGGCGCTCGAAAAGCGCGTGGCCTACTACACCGCCAAATATGCGATCGGCGAGGTACCGCGGCCTCCGCACTGGTCGGGATTCCGCCTGACGCCGGTCGAGATCGAGTTCTGGCACGACCGGCCGTTCCGCCTGCACGACCGCGTCGTGTTCCGGCGTGGCGAGGCTTCCGAGCCCTGGACGCGGACGCGGCTCTATCCTTGAGCTGAGGCGGGCAGTCTCGTGCGCCCGCGCTCGGCCCACAGCATGATGAGGAAGGCGATCGAGAAGTAGGCGCCGAAGCCGATAACGAGGGGCAGCACAGTCCCCTCGATGGCCTGCCCGACCAGCATGCCGCAAGCGATGCCGATGACGGTTGAGACGGTGCCGAGCACCGCGGCGCCGACGCCGGCGATATGCCCAAGCGGCTCCATCGCCAGCGCATTGAGATTGCCGAAGACGAACCCGACGCCGAGGAATGTCGCCATCAGATAGGCCGAGAGCAGCGCGAGCGGCGGGTTGCCGCCGAGCGCGAGGCAGGCCGCCAGCATGGCGATCGCGAGCCCGACGACGCAAAGCATCGCCCCCCCGGTCAGCCGCTGCATGCCGAAGCGCATGACGAGGGCGCTGTTGGCGAAGAAGGCGACACCGAGCGCGGCTGCGTTCGACGAGAAGAAAAACACGAACGCGGCGCCCTGGCCGTAGATGTCCTGGAAGATGTGTTGCGCCGAGGCGAGGTAAGGCAGGAAGGCTCCGAAAACGAAGCCCTCGGCCACCATGTAGCTCGTCGCCACGCGGTGTGTGAGCGCTTCACTGAACGGACCGAGATAGCTCGACAACCGCAATGGCGTGCGATTTTCGCGCGGCAGCGTCTCGGGCTGGCGGACGCCGAACCAGATGGTCACGAGAACGGCGAGCACGAGAAACATGACGAAGATCAGCCGCCAGTGCCCGACGAGCAGGATGCCCTGCCCGAGCAGCGGTGCGACGATCGGAACCGTGATGAACACGCCGCCGATGAGCGACATGATCCTCGCCATCGGCGCGCCCTCGTATTGGTCGCGCACGAGGGCGGCGAGCACGATGAGCGGGATCGAGGCGCCGAGGCCCTGCAGCACGCGGCCCGTGAGAAACAGCGGATAGGCCGGCGCGAGCATGGCAATGAGAGTACCTACCACATAGATGCTCAAGCCGAAGTAGAACGCCGCCTTGCGTCCGTAGCTGTCGGCGATGGGGCCGCCGGCGAGTTGGCCGATGGCAAACCCTGCGAACATGAGTTGAACCACGAGCTGCAGGCTCGTGGTCCCGGTCACGCCGAGGTCGCGCCCGATATCGGGGAGTGCCGGCAGCATGGCGTCGATGCTCATGGCATCGAGGGCCGTCGCGAGCGCCATCAGCGGCACGAACTCGACAAGGCTGAGCTGCCGGAGGCGTGCGGGGCTTCCGGCGCCCGTATGGGTGTCCTGATCGCGCATGAGGGGGCGAGGAGTAGACGGTTGGGGGCTCCGGGGCAACGCGAATCGGTTCGGCTCGGCTCACGAGTCGCTCACAAGTGAACGCACAAGACCCGGGAATTCTGACGCCTTCTCCGGCGCTTGCCCGCTCCGGTGTTTCGTGCTTCCTGCGGTCGAGACCACCTGAGAGTCCCATCGATTGAGATCAAAGCGCCGGCTGGATCTTCTTCCCCCCGTGAGGGGGAAGGCCACGCGCCTTGGACTTGAGCAGCGGAGCGCTCAAGTCCTTAGGCGCTTGGGATGGGGGGAGAGACGCGAGGACAGAGTCGGTCGTCTTCGACCCCCCACCCCAACCCTCCCCCTGAAGGGGGGAGGGGGTAGCAATCAGCGATGCGAGCTCTATCGGTGGGTGTTCAACGTCTACGAGGACCACGATGACGACGAGCAAGAGATACCGGACCCACACCTGCGGCGCGCTGCGTGCGGGCGACGTCGGCAAGACGGCACGGCTCTCGGGCTGGGTGCATCGCGTGCGCGACCACGGCGGCCTGCTGTTCATCGATCTGCGCGATCACTACGGCATGACCCAGGTGATCGCCGATCCCGACAGCCCGGCCTTCAAGCAGGCCGAGAAGGTGCGCTCGGAGTGGGTCATCCGCATCGACGGCGAGGTGAAGCGGCGCACGCCCGAGACGACGAACGCAAACTTGCCGACGGGCGAGATCGAGGTGTTCATCCGCGAGCTGGAGGTTTTGTCCGAAGCGAAGGATCTGCCGCTGCCGGTCTTCGGCGAGCCGGACTATCCGGAGGACACACGCCTCAAGTATCGGTTCCTGGATCTGCGCCGTGAGACGCTGCACGCCAACATCATGAAGCGTGTCGCCGTCATCTCGTCCATGCGTCGCCGCATGACGGAGGCCGGCTTCTTCGAGTTCTCGACGCCGATCCTGACGGCCTCCTCACCGGAAGGCGCGCGCGACTTCCTCGTGCCCTCGCGCATCCACCCCGGAAACTTCTACGCGCTGCCGCAGGCGCCGCAGCAATACAAGCAACTCTTGATGGTCTCGGGCTTCGACCGCTACTTCCAGATCGCGCCGTGCTTCCGTGACGAGGACCCCCGCGCCGACCGCCTGCCCGGCGAGTTCTATCAGCTCGACGTCGAGATGAGCTTCGTCGAGCAGGAGGACATCTTCCAGACCATGGAGCCGGTCATTACCGGCGTGTTCGAGGAGTTTTCCAACGGCGGCAAGGTCACGAAGGGTTGGCCGCGCATTCCCTACGACGAGGCGATCGCCAAATACGGCTCCGACAAGCCGGACCTGCGCAACCCCATCGCCATGCAGGACGTGACCGAGCATTTCCGCGGCTCGGGCTTCAAGGTCTTCGCCGGTATGATCGAGAAGGATCCGAAGGTTCGCATCTGGGCGATCCCGGCGCCCAAGGGCGGCTCACGCGGCTTCTGCGATCGGATGAATTCCTGGGCGCAGGGCGAGGGGCAGCCGGGGCTCGCCTATATCTTCTGGCGCGCCGCTGACCCGAAAGAGAAAATCGAGGAGGGGCCGTCGGGCCCGATTGCCAAGAACATCGGCCCGGAGCGCACCGAGGCGATCCGCGCCCAACTCGACCTCGGTATCGGCGACGCTGTGTTCTTTGCCGCCGGCGATCCGGCGAAGTTCTACAAGTTCGCTGGACAGGCGCGCGATCGGTTGGGCCACGAGCTCAAGCTCATCGACGAGAAGTCCTTCGCGCTCGCCTGGATCGTCGACTTCCCGTTCTACGAGTGGAACGAGGAGGACAAGAAGGTCGACTTCTCGCACAACCCCTTCTCGATGCCCAAGGGCGGCCGCGAGGCGATCGAGGCGGCGCAAGCCAAAGGCAACGACGCGCTGCTCGGCCTCAAGGCCAACCAATACGACATCGTCTGCAACGGCTTCGAGATCGCCTCGGGCTCGGTCCGCAACCATCTGCCCGAGACGATGGTCAAAGCCTTCGAGGTGACGGGCCTCGGCCGCGCCGAGGTCGAAGCTCGCTTCGGTGGCATGTACCGCGCCTTCCAGTACGGCGCGCCCCCGCACGGCGGCATGGCGGCCGGCGTCGACCGCATCGTCATGCTGCTCGTCGGCGCCAAGAACCTGCGCGACATCTCGCTCTTCCCCATGAACCAGCAGGCCGAAGACCTGCTCATGGGCGCGCCGAGCGAAGCGACCAACAAGCAGCTCCGCGAGCTGAGCCTCAGGGTGATGGAGGCGGAGAAGAAGGGGTGAGTAGAACGCCGAAGGTCGTTTTGCTTGCTGGACCCAATGGAGCCGGTAAGACGAGCTTTGCGAGCGAGTATTTTGGTAAGACAGGTCTTCCGATGGCCTTCGTCAATGCAGACGAGATCGCCCGGGAAATCGGCGGCACCAGGGGCTTCGATCGAAGCCGGGAGATTGCTGCAGGCAGACGAATGTTGGAACAGATCAGAACGCATACGCGGCCTGGTGTTTCCTTCATGGTGGAGACGACACTTGCCACGAGAATCTATGCGCGCCTCATCCCCGAATGGCGGGCAATTGGTTACGAGATCATTCTGATCTATCTCCGGCTTCCCTCTGTCGAATCCTCTCTCGCTCGCGTTGCTAGGCGCGTGGCTAACGGAGGTCATGACATCCCACCGGATACAATCCGAAGGCGATTTCGCTTGAGCGCGGAATACCTTGAAGACCTCTACAAACCCCTGGTTGACGAGTGGCACGTGTTTGATAGCTTGGAGGGTAACGTTAGGCTTGCGACGTCTTCAGGTCGACCAAGATGAGTGACCGTATCGACATCGACAAGGTTCTTGCCGCTCTCAAACGTGCCGCTAAGAAATCGATGTCCGGCAAGAGATCCGAGCGGTCTGGTCGCTTTAGAGGCGTTACGATCTCATCTTCGAAATCGAAGGTTCGCTCGGCTGGGAAGCCGAACCATCGTCGCGTAGCGATACGCAAACACGCCGCTGAATAGCCTACCCCCCACCTCGCCCGACCAGCTCCGCGCCGGCATTCGCCGGCAGGCGCCAGTGCACGATCGCCGACAGCGCGACGATCACGCCGATCGTGATAAACGCGAAAGCGAAGTCGGCTTGGGTCAGGGCCGTCTCGCCGCGCAAGCCCCGCGCAATCTCCAGTGCAAACGCCGCGACCGCCACCCCGATCGAGACGGCCAGCTGCTGTGCGACGCCGGTGAAGCTCGTCGCGCGGCTCAAATGCCTGGAGGAGACATCGGCCATGGCGAGCGCGTTGAGGCTCGTGAACTGCAGCGAGCGGAAGAAACCGCCGACGAGCAACACTAAGAAAATGACCAGGTGGCTCGTTTGGGCTGTGAACAAGGCCGTCGCCGCGAGGATGAGGGCGCTGAGCAGCGCGTTCCATACGAGCACGTCGCGGAAGCCGAAGCGCTTCAGGATCGGCGGTGCCATCATCTTCATGGCGATGGCAGCTGCTGCCGACACGAACGTGAGCAGGCCACTCTCGAAGGGGGTCAGGCCGAACTGGAGTTGCAGCAAGAGCGGAAGCAGGAACGGGATGGAACCGGCACCCAGCCGGAACAAAAAGCCGCCGAGGATGCTCGAGCGGAAGGTCGGTATGGCGAGAAGACTGAGATCGAGAACTGGCGCCGCCGTCCGGCGGGCGTGACGCACATAGACGGCCATCAGCACCGCGCCACTTGCCATCATCGCCCAGACGGCCGTTTCCGGTAGGACATGCCGGCCGATGACCGTAAAGCCGAAGATCAGCGACGACAGACCGAGGCCCGACAAGAGAAATCCCACCACATCGAGCTTGGGCGTATCCTCCTCGCGGATGTCCGGGATCCAGATCGTCGCCATGACGAGGCCGAGCAGCCCGACCGGAATGTTGATCCAGAAAATCCATCGCCAGTGAAAATACGTCGTGATGAAGCCGCCGAGCGGCGGGCCGATGACCGGTCCGACGAGCGCCGGCATGGTGACGAGCGCCATCGCCGTCACGATCTCGGATTTGGGCACGAGCTTCAGCACCACGAGCCGGCCGACCGGAACCATCATCGCCCCGCCCAGCCCTTGCACCATGCGCGCGGCAATGAGGCCCTCGAGCGAGCCAGTCATCGCGCAGCCGATGGAGCCCGCCATGAAAACGGTGATGGCGAGGCGGAAGATCAGCCGCGCACCAAAGCGGTCGGCGGCCCACCCGCTCACCGGAATGAAGACGGCGAGGCTCAAGAGGTACGAGGTGAAAGCGAGCTTGAGGATCACGGGATCCTCGCCGAGATCGGCGGCGATCGCGGGCAGCGAGGTCGCGATCACGGACGAGTCCATATTCTCCATGAATACGGCCGCCGCGACGATCCAGAGCACAATGCGATTTGCCGCCGTCGCCCCACTCGCGCTCGTCACATCATGCCACTCTGGAGCTTCTTGCCGTGCACCGCGAGCACCGGCAGGGAGGTGTAGTCGGTGATGGCGAGGCCGCCGTCGACGATGAGAGTCTGCCCCGTGACGTAGGAGGCCTCCTCGCTCGCCAGGAACAGCGCGGCGGCGGCGATCTCGGCTGGCGTGCCGGTGCGGCCGAGCACCGATGGAGGCAGCTGCCAGTCGCCGCTCGCGGAGCCCGACGGTGGCGCGACCGCATCCTGCTCGGTCGATATCCAGCCCGGGCTGATGCAATTGACCCGGACGCCGTGCGGCCCGCCCTCAGCGGCGAGCGCCCGCGTCAGCGCCTCGACGGCGGCTTTGACCACGCAGTAGAGGCCCCAGTTGCCGTGCAGCGTCGCGGTCGAGGAGATGTTGACGATCGCGCCCTTGGCGCGGGCGAGATAGGGGAGCGCATAGGCGGAGACGAAATAGGTCGAGTCGAGATTGGGCCCGCGCATCTTCTGCCAGCGTGTGCCCGGACGGTCGTCGGCCGCGATGCCCGACCGCCGGCCCCCGACACCGGCGTTGTTGATGACGATGTCGAGGCGTCCGAAGCGGCGATCGATGCGGCCGATCAAATCGGCGACTGCTTCCTCGTCGCCGAGGTCGAGCGCGTAGAAGGCGCCGTCGCCCTTCTTCTCGCCGATCTCGCGCAAGACCGCCTCGCCTTTCGCACGATCGCGGCCGGCGAAGGCGACGCGCGCGCCCTCGTCGATGAAGCGATGGACGATGCCGCGGCCAATGCCAGAGTTTCCGCCGGTGACCAGCGCCACCTTGCCGTCGAGCTTACCCATGCACCTCACCCAAACGATTTGACGAGACGATCGATCGCCATGAGCTCGCGCATCAATCCTTCGAAGGCGGCAATCGGCACCATGTTGGGTCCATCGCTCGGCGCCTTGTCGGGGTCGGGATGCGTTTCGACGAATACGCCGGCCACGCCGACAGCGACAGCGGCACGGGCAAGCACTGGCACGAAGCGCCGATCGCCCCCCGACGTTGTCCCGAGGCCGCCCGGCTGCTGCACGCTGTGGGTCGCATCGAAGATCACCGGGCATCCGGTCTCGGCCATGATGGGCAGGCTGCGCATATCGCTGACGAGCGTATTGTAGCCGAAGGAGACGCCCCGCTCGGTCAAGAGAACGTTCGGATTGCCGCTACCGACGATTTTCGCGACGACATTTTTCATATCCCAAGGTGCGAGGAACTGACCCTTCTTCACTTTGACGACACGACCGGTCGCCGCTGCGGCGATCAGCAGATCGGTCTGGCGGCAGAGGAAGGCTGGGATCTGCAGCACGTCGGCGGCTTCCGCGACGCGCGCGCATTGCTGCGCATCGTGCACGTCGGTCAGCACGGCGAGGCCGAGGCTCTCGCGGATTTCGGCGAAGATCGGGAGCGCACCGTCGAGCCCTAGTCCGCGCGCTGAGCTCAGTGACGATCGGTTCGCCTTGTCGAACGAGGTCTTGTAGATCAATCCGATGCCGAGCCGCGCCGCGATATCCTTGAGCGCCGTCGCCGTCTCAAACGCATGCGCCCGGCTCTCGAGCTGACAGGGGCCAGCGAACACCATGAGCGGCGCGTCGTTGGCGATGGTCACACCGCCGACGCTGATGCGCGACGACGGTCCGTTCGGGATTCTCTCTTGCATGACGCCATCTATACCGCAGGCGTCACGGTCGCGCGAGAAGTCGTGTTTTGTTCCCAACGGTCAAGTTCACATTCGCTGCGAAGATCGCGCTTTAGCCCATTGCAGAGCGGCACAAATTGTCGCGCCCCCTGGCGTCTGCCACGATCTTGTCCCACGGAGATGGAATGCGGGAACTGCACGCCGGGGCCGGTTCACAACGGTCCCATGCCAAAGCTCCAGAAGAGGGCAGGCAAACTCACCAATCCGTCTGTTATTAGCGGCGTAAGGAGTTCGCTTATGAAATCGTTCCCCGCATCCGGGCGCGCCTATGCGCTCGCCGCGGCACTCGTGCTCGCTGTTTTGAGCATCGTCTCCGTCTCGACATTCTCAACATCTGCATCGGCGGCATCCGCAAGCACGAGCGGTGGCTGTCTCCCCGGATCGATCAAGGCCACGCTGGCCGCGATCCGGTCGAAGTTCGGGCCCGTCACCATCGTCTCGACCTTCCGTCGTGGTGCTCGCATCGCCGGCTCAGGGCACATGAGCTATCACGCGTCCTGCCGCGCGGTGGATTTCCACCCGCCCGCGGGCAAGTACAGCGCGGTGCTCGCCTATCTTCAGAAGACCCATTCGGGCGGTCTCGGCACGTATTCGTGCGGCATGCACCATCTGCACATCGACAACGGCCCGAAGGTGCGCTTCCACCATTGCGTGAATGCCTCGGGCACGCCGATCGGCAAGCACTACGCGGGCAAGCGCCGCCACAAGAGGCACTATGCGTCCTCGAAGCGGTCCAAGCATGTTGCCCAGTACCAGTCGAAGAAGAAGCGCAAGAAGAGGACCGCCTGAGTCCCGTCTGCGTTTCTTTATTCCTCTCGAGTTTTTGCGTGTGACTGCGGGGCCCGCCAGGTTGCGGGCCTCATCTTTCTTGCGTGTTGCGTCTCGGGCCCTGGCGGATAGGCTCCGCACCGCGGCCTGTCGTTGCATAGCGCGGCAGGTCGTCATGGACCTCGAACCAGGCCAATTGCTCGTCGGCGAAGACGTGCTGCGTCGCCCGAACCGCATTCGGATCGTCGAGCGTACCCAGATAAAGATGCGTCTCGTTGGGGTAGCTCGCCTCGTTTCGATAGGCGATCGGCGCGCCGCAGCGCGGACAGAACAGCCGCTCGACGCCGGGCGATGATTCGTAAACGGCCGGCGGTGCCGCTAAGTAGGTGAGCTTGTCGCTCGGCACGCCGACGAAGGTCGCGAGCGCCGACGACGTCTGGCGCCGGCAGCTCTCGCAATGGCAATGCGCGACCCACATCGGCTCGCCCTCGAAGCGGTAGCGGATGTGTCCGCACAGGCAGCGGCCGGTCGTCGTCATCGGGGGCCTCACGAGAGCATCAGGGCGCGGCGTCCGTTCGTCGAGAACATCGCGATAAGATCGTCCTCGGAGACGATGCCGGCGAGCAGCTCCGACAGGATCTCGGCATAGCGCAAAGTGCCGGCCGGGAACGGGTCGCTCGAGGTCTGGCCGAAATCGGTCGAGAGCAACACCTGCTCGGGGCCGGTCTGGCGAATGCCCTCGGCGTACATGGCGAGCGGCACACCGTCCTGGGTGTGGGTCGCAAAGCAGTGCTCGAGAAAAACTTCCGGCCGCCGGCACAGTGCTTTCTGATCGGCGTCCGAGAGACCGATCGGGAAGTGATGCGGATGGGTCAGGATCACGCGCTTGACGCCCATGTCGAGCGCGAGTGGCACGAGGCGCTTCACCTCCTCCGCTGCGAGATGCCCGGTCGCCAGGATGCAGCCGTGCCGCGCGATCGCCTCCAGCGTTGCGATGAGGTCGGGTGTCGGCTTGAGGCTCTCGTCGAAGGCGATGACGGGTGCCTCGGGATCGACCTCCTTGGCGGGCTTCGTGTCGTGACCGTGATCGCAGCAGCCGGCCCAGTTCGGATCGAAGCCGAAGCCGTGATGGTCGAGATGGGCCTTCGCATGCACCGTCGGCATCCACACGACGATGGGCGAGGGATCGAGCGCCGGATCGTCGACCTGAGCGCGATTGCCCGAGATCGCGCCTTCGACGGCCTTCGGATTGAGGCCGCCGACATAGGCATTGAGCACGACGCCACCGAAGAAGCGCGCGCCGAAGCGGGCGCGGGCGAGACTTGCGAGGGGCGTGGTCGGATAGGTGTGGTTCTTGAGGACGAGCGTCGCGCCGAAGGGGGCCGCGACATCGGCGAGCGTCTTCACGTCGTAGCGGCGCACGATCAGCTCCGGCCCGACGTGGTAGTGCGTGTCGACGACGCCCGCCTGCTGCAGACGCTCGGCCAGCGCGCGCTTGCTCATGCGCCTCGCCTCCGCTTGGCGTCGAAATAGCCGGCCCGGACGGCCGTGCCGATCAGATTGACGATGAAGCGGCCGGCCGTGATCGCGGTGATGTTGTTGACGTCGCGCTTGGGCGTGATCTCGACGATGTCCATGCCGACGACGCGGCCCTTCTTCACCAGCCCCTGGATGAGCGTGCGCATCTGCGGATAATTGACGCCGCCGGGCGCTGGGCCCGCCACCGCCGGCATGATCGTCGGATCCACGCCATCGGCGTCGATGGTCAGGTAATAGCGACGCCCATCCGGTATGCGGTCGAGCACGGCCTTCATGCCGGCCTCCTGGAGCTCGACATCGGGGATGAGGTGCGCGCCGTAGGCCTTGGCGGCCTCGTACTCCTCCGTGCGCCCGCTCCCGGCGGCCCTTAGGCCGATCTGGAAGATCTCCTCGACATGGCGCATCTCGGACGCGCGGCGGATCGGGCTCGACAGGCCCTCCGTCACGCCGTTCATGTGATCGCGCCAGTCCATGTGGGCGTCGACCTGCACGAGGGTGATCGGACCGTGCTGCTCGTAGGCGCGCAGCACCGGGATAGGGATGCCGTGATCGCCGCCGAGCACGATCGGCAGCGCTCCGGCGGCGAGAATTTTGCGCACGGCGGCCTCGCCGCGCCGGATGTGGCCCTTGAGGTCGCCCTGGTCGCCGATCACGTCGCCGCAATCGACGACGCGGATGTCGCGCCCGTCGAGGAGCGTGCCGCCGATGTCGAAGTCCCATCGGTCGAGCCCGCGCAAGCTGCGCTCGCAAAGCCGGCGGATGGCCGTCGGCGCGTTCGTCTGGTCGTTCGTGACCTCGTCGATCGAATAGGCGGCGCCGTAGGGAAGACCCAGGATGGCGACGTCCGCCTCGAGCCGATCGAGGTCGGTCACGAGCGGGAAATCCCAGAATGTCTGGAACTCGCGGCGTGGCGGTTTGGTAAGTGGCTCCGGCATGACCTCATCCTTGCTCGCTGACTCGGAAAGCTACAGCAACCGCACGCGCCGTGGCGAGCACTGCGCGTTGTCACTGCGTCAGCGCGGCCGCATTGCCGCCATGCCTCACAAGCGCCGCCCAGTTGCGTGGCATCGGTGGAGCCAGACTGCGATGGGGTGGATTTTAGCCAAATCTCGTCCTCTCCCGATCGCGTGGCGGACTTGCCCTAAAGACGTGGAAAATAAGCTTCAGTCCTCACAGGACCAATACAGACGGTATTTGCAATGATCACACCCGCCACACCGGCAAAGCTAAGAGTGGGTAAGCGACAAGGAGACAATTGCGGAGGTGGGGAGAAGAATGCGGCAAGACCCGCCTGATATTCCAAGCGCTGGTGGTCGTTGGGAGTGAAGCCGCGATGCGCGCGGGGCAGTATCAGTTTACGGAGCAGGGCTGGACGCTGATCGGTGGCCAGGAGCCGTCACATCCCGATCTCGTCGCCGTGTTCAGCTCGGCCGAGCCCGCCGTGCTGCGTGGCGCGATGGCGGCATTGCGTGCCGGCTTCCCGGAGGCCCAGATCGTCGGCAGCACCACGAGTGGGGAGCTGATCGACGGCCGGGTGCTCGACGGCAGCATCGTCGCCGTCGCGCTGCAATTCGATACGGCCCATGTGCACGCCCACAGCGTCAAGATCGGCACGCGCCGCGACAGCTTCGCGGCCGGGCGCCGCCTCGGACAGGCGATCGGCGCGCCCGCGCTCAAAGGCGTGCTGCTGCTCGCCGAAGGCATCGACTGCGACGGAAGTCAGCTGCTCTCTGGCCTCTGCGACGTCATCGGCGACGACGTTCCCGTCTTCGGCGGTCTCGCCGGCGACGGCATCGATTTCGTCGTGACGCGCGTGGCGGCCAACGGCCCCTTCGAGTCGGGCCAGGCCGTGGCGGTCGGGTTCTACGGCAAGGGGTTGACGATCGCACAAGGGCTCGGTGGCGGCTGGGTGGCCGAGCAGGCGATCGGCGCCATCTCCAACTCGTCAGGCAGCATCATCTACGAGATCGACCACCGCCCGGCCCTCGATGTGCTGCGGCAGGCCGCCCGGCTGAGCAAGCAGATCGCCTATAGAGAGCTGCTCACAGCGCCCCTGTGGATTGCCGATCCGGCGCGACAGGCCTGTGGCATCATCCGTACCGTCGTCGGCGTCGACGAGGCGCGAGGGTCGCTCGTCATGGCGGGCGACCTTCCGCGCAATGGCGTCTGCAGCCTGATGGGCACGTCGACGGAGGCACTCGCCGAGAGCGCGGCCGAGGCCGCGGCAGAGGCACATGCATCGGCAAAATCCGGGCTCGCTTTTCTCGTGTCCTGTGTCGGGCGCAAGCAGATGCTGGGCGCCGCCGCGCCTGCCGAGGCTCTGGCTGTGAAACAGGTTCTGCGCGACATGCTGCAGATCGGGTTCTATGCCTATGGGGAGATCGCCCGATCGGGCCCGACCTCGCGCCTGCACAACCAGACCATGTGCATCACGATCCTCGACGAGGCGAGCCGCTAGCCTCGGCTTCGAGGGCTCTGCTAAGCTCGCCGTCGGCGATCTGGCGAAAGGCATCACTTGGGCGATTTCCTCGACGCGCCGCGCGACGATTGCGAGCTCACCGACGAGCTCATCAAGGCGGCGTTTCCGGCACCGGTCGCCGACGACGCCTCGGCCATGCCGCTCGCGAGCGAGGCCGAGGTTCTGGCCTCGCTCGAGGCGACGCTCGATCAGCGCGAGCGGCGCGACGGCCTCTGGGTGTTCGGCTACGGCTCGCTCATGTGGCGGCCGGAGCTTGAGGCTATCGAGGAGCGATTGGGAGACGTCGCCGGCCTCGAGCGGTCGTTCTGTCTTTGGCAGTGGCGCTATCGCGGCTCGCGCGCGTCGCCCGGGCTCATGATGGCGCTCGATGAGGGCGCCGGCTGCACGGGTGTCCTCTATCGTCTGCCCGAGGAGGGACTGAAGGCCCAGCTCGTTCCGTTGTGGAAGCGGGAGATGACCGGCCGCGGCTACGTTCCGCTGTGGGTCGATGTCGAAGGCCGTGCCGGGCCGGTGCGCGCCGTCACCTTCCTCGTCAATCGCGACGGTCCGCGCTACGCCGGGCGGCTTCCTGTCGAGGCCGTGGCCGACTACATCGCGCAGGCTTGCGGGCACGCGGGTCCGAACGCGGCCTATCTTCTCGAGACCTGGCGCTATTGCCGCCGGGCCGGCATCGACGACGCCTACGTCGAGGCGTTGCAACGGCTCGTGGCGGCGCGACTGCGGAGCCGTTGTGGAACATAAGCGTCGCCGTTGGCGTTCCATCGCCAGATCGTGACGGCCAAGTTCATAAAGTGACAGGGATTTCGCCTTATTTCTCCCTAAGGTCCGCCGCATTGGCGTGCGAAAGAGCAAGGTGCCGGAACCGATCCAAAGCGAGAGGACCGCAATGCGCACGAAGATCCTTCGGACCAAACGCGTCGCCACTCTTGCCCTGCTGGCGACGCTCGCCGCGGCCGCGTTGCCTGCCAGCGCCATGACCCTCGCCGAGCGGGTGCCGGCCGCCAAGGATATCACCCGCATCAGCGTTTCCATTCCGTCATCGCATAAGTCGCGGCTTGAGCGGCGCGGCGCTCCTGCCTATATGATTAAAACGTCTGCGCGCCGGACGTCGGTGATTCCGGCGGCGGGGCGCCCTGTCGAGCCCGCACAGTTGCTCTGGCTCGGCGTGCTGTTGACGACGATGAGTGGGTTCGCGCTGTATTTCGGACGTGAGTTGACCATCCGTTTTCCCGCGAGGAGGGGCTGACGTGCGGATCAAGATCGGTACGATTGCCGTCCTCGCCGTGGCCTTGGCCGCAAGCCTTGCCTCGGCGAGCGTGATGACGAAGTCCCGGTCGGGCCTCGGCCAACTCTTGAGCGCGACGATCACCCCGGCGGAGATGCGCGGTACGGGTGATCTCGGCGTCACCAGTGTTGCTTGGCAGGCGCCTGGGGCCCAAGCCCCCGAGGCCGCGGTCGCCCTATCCGAGCAGGATTGGCTTAAGCTTTCCGACGATGTCGCGCCCGTGAGCTACCTCGGCTCGCAAGACCCTGCGCCGGCGCCGGCCGGCCAGCAGCCGCTCTAGTCGCCAATCCCATACTCCTCCGCCCAGGCTTTCGGCATGCGGCCGAGGGCCGTCGCCGCACCGGTCGCGAGCGTGCGCGTCGCCTCCTGGAGATAAGGCCGGAACGACGCGGGGAGCGCCACGTCCTGCGATTTGTTGTGCCGCTCGTCGAGCCCCTTGAACCAAGACGCCTCGAAGCGTGCGCCGATGAATTGGGATACGTTCGCGATCGCTTTCATGCGGTCCGCATGGATTTCCTCGTAGATGAGGGTCAGAACCTGCGATCGGGGGAAGACCGCGCCGAGGTCGGCAAGCGTGCGCGGGTAGTTGGCGAGCGCCCGCATTCGCTCCTCGCCGAGGATGTCGCGCATCTGCGCCTCGCCGAGCTTGCGGGCATCGAGCTTGCGCACACGGCACTGATGCAGGAGCTGCGACCACGCCTGCCGCACCGGATTGCGCATGATGTAGATGACGCGCGCTTCAGGCGCCAACCGCCGGATATGCTCGAGTCCCTCGGTGCCGAGGATCGCGTACTCCGGCGTCGCCTCGCCGGCGATGCGGCGGCCGAGCCGGTCGGCGAACAGGCTCGCATACCAGGCGTCGTCGATCGGATCGGCCATATAGCGCGCATACCACCCGTTCTGCGCTTTCAGCTCCGAAAGGCGTCCCCACTGGGTCAGGAGCCGCTGATAGTGCTTGCGCAGCCGCGAGCGGCGCTTGCGATCGGCGAGATGCTGGGTCACGCCGCGCACGTGGTCGAAGTAGTGGATTTCCTTCACCGGCGTCACGAACACGTCCGGATGCCGCGAGAGGACGCGCGCGAGCCACGTCGTGCCGGCCTTTTGTGCACCGATGCAGACGAAGTAGTTGTCGATGGGCGGACGGTCAGATGGGGTCAAAGGGTGTCCGCCTCCGGCGCGGGAATCTCGCCACCGATTGTCGCTGCCCGGCGAAGCGGGCGGCAAGGCTGCATATGGCCACAGCGGCCGCCGCCCGGGATTACGACGGCTCTGCCTCGACGACCCGGCGCTTGAGCGGCGTCGCCGAGAAATCGCCGGCCATATAGCGCTGGATGAACCCGCGCGTCTCGGCGACCTGCGCGTCGCTGCAATACTCGGCGACCGGCTTGGGACCGATGCGCTGGACCATGAGGGCGTGGATGCGATCGTAGTCGGCGTTGAGCTTGGCGAGCACGGTCTGGTCGGTGCCGAGCTGGGCTTCCCAGGCGAAGTAGTTGGCGCGCAGCTTGGCCGAATCGAGCTGGAAGCTGCACTTCTCCGCGCGCACCGAATTCCAGGCTACCTGCATCGTGCGGGTGTCGGGATCGTTGAAGAAGGGTTTCGGCGGCGGTTCCGTCGAGCCGGTCGAGAAGAAGCCGGATCCGCCTCCGCCTGAGGACGAGCAGCCGGCGAGCGCCAAGGCAAGCCCGAGTGCGAGTAGAATGCGTGCCGTCTTCACCAAGACCCCCCTTCGCGATTTACGAACGCTAGGAGGGGGAAAGAGTCGAGTCAATGCGGCGTGCATGGGTGCTCGCCGCTCGGATCGGCTTGTGGGCGTCGCGTTCAGCCGATCTACTGCGAAGGCAGTGGTAGGCCTCGGATCGAGCACAGCCAGCACAGGAGACGATCATGAAAGCGGCGAGACTTCATGACGGCGCGACGAAGCTCGTGATCGAGGAGCTTCCCGATCCCAAACCCCGGCCGGGTGCCGCCGTCGTGCGGTTGCAGTCGGCCTTCATGTCGGCCTCGCTCGCCGGCGTCGTCAGAGGCACGAGCCACTATCAGACGCCGCTGCGGCCCTTCACGCCGGGCATGGATGCGGTCGGAACCGTCGCGAGCCTGGGCGAGGGCGTGTCGGGACTCAAAGTCGGCGATCCAGTCTATTGCGACAGCTACATCGAGGAAGCGCGCGCGGACGGCACGGGCGAGAACGCGTTCGCGGGCTATTTCGCCTTGACGGGTGGCGCCGGGCCGTTGCTCGCCGCCTGGCCCAACGGCACGCTCGCGACGCATATCGAGCTGCCGGCCGAATGTCTGACGAACGTGGCGCCGGCCTTGCGGCGGACCTCGGCTGATACACTCTCGCGGCTCGGCTGGCTCGGCACGGCGCATGCGGCGTTCACGAAGACGGGCTTTCAGCCGGGCGGCACGGTCGCCGTGCTGGGCGCGACGGGGCTGCTCGGCGTCAGCACCGTGCTGGTGGCGCTCGCCATGGGCGCGGCGAAGGTGATCGCGGTCGGACGATCGGCGGATCGGCTCCGCGCTCTCCAAGGGCTCGATCCGCGCGTCGAGATCGCGACGGAGCTGAAAGGCCGGCCCCAGAGTGTCGATCTCGCCATCCAGGCCGCGAGCGATGGGGCGGAGCTCATCGAGGATGCGTTGCCGGCGCTGCGCCGCTACGGTGCGCTCGTGATCCTGGCGAGCACGTCGCGACCGCCCGCGCTCGCGGGATTGCTGTTGCGCGATATCACGGTGCGCTATTCGCTGTGGTTTGCACGCAAGGCGCCATCGCAGATCGTGCAGATGATCGCCTCTGGCGCGCTCGATCTCTCCCGCATTACGTCCGAGACCTTCCCGCTCGACCGCGTCGACGAGGCGATCGCAGCGTGTGGGAAGCCGGCCGCACCATTCACTCAGGTGGTGGTGAGGTGTTGAGGAGTCACATCCCCAACCGCTTCGCGATCGCCGCCACATCCGCCTTCGCCCGCGCCTCGTTCTCCGGCAAAAATCCGATCGGGTCGGGGGTCTTGTAAGTGGACCCGGCGAAGCCCTCCATCGTCGCGTGTGCGCAGTAGGCGGCGTAGGCCGGATGGTAGCCGCCCTCCTGTACAGAGAGCAGCTTGCCGCCGCAGAGCTCTTCCGCGAGCGCGCGCGCCTTGACGGCCAGGTCATAGAAGCCGCGCGCGGAGACACACGCGCGGCCGTTCGGGTCGTACTCGTTGGCATCCTGGCCGTTGGCGACGATGAGGAGATCGGGCTTGAAGGCGCGGATGCGCGGGGCAGCGATTTGCTCGATGGCGGTCAGATAGGCCGTGTTGCCCGCGCCCATCGGGAATGGGATGTTGATGTTGGTGCCTTTGCCCCGGCCCGACCCTTGCTCCTCCGTGCCGCCGGTTTCGGGATGCGACGGCCCCCACGAGCCGTGATCCATGTGCAGCGAGATCGTCAGCACGTCGTCGCGCTCGTAGAAGCCCGTCTGCGTGCCGTTGCCGTGGTGGACATCCCAATCGAGGATGGCGATGCGCTTCATGCCCGACGCGAGCGCGGCCTCGGCGGCGAGCGCGGTGTTGTTGAGGAAGCAGTAGCCGTCGACCATCGCGGGCGCCGCGTGATGGCCGGGTGGGCGGACGAGCGCGTGCGCCTTGCGGGTGCGGCCATCGAGAATGCTCTCGACGGCGGCGATGGCGGTGCCCGCAGCAGCGCGGATCGCGGTCATGGCGCCGGGGCCCATCCGTGTCGTGCGCGAGAAGGCGCGCCCTGTCTTGTCGGCCGCCTCGAGCTCGGCCAGGAACGCCGTCGTGTGAAACCGGCAGATCTCGGCGTCGGTCGCGAGCCGGCCGGGCAGCCAGGTAAGGAGGGGCGCGACCGGCCCCTTCTCGAGTGCCCGCTTCATGTTGGCGACGCGGATGGCATTCTCTGGGTGCCGCATTTGCTCGACGAGCATTTCGGAGGGCGGCGCATCGAACACGCCCTCGCCGGTGTCGTGCGTCATCACAGCGTCATGCCAGAAGGTGAAAATGGGCTCGGTCGGCATCGGGTCGAGGTCTCCGCGTGCTGGGTCGGCTTCTCTCATAGCACGGACGTGACGCGTGCTGGATGCTTCACCGCCAAGAGTCCGCCATGCAACTGCGAAAGGCGCAAAAGGCCAATGACTGGCGCCTGTTGAGGCGATCGGCTCAGGGGGCTTGGAACAGGATTATTGCATTGCAATATTCAGATGCTGCTGCTGCGAAGCTTGCCTCGACTTTGCCGCAGTCGCTCTTCCGGAGAGATCAACTGCAATGGCAATCACGAATACTGGGAATAACTGAGATTCAGGGGTGCCATCCTGATGCCCAGGTGTTAGTGTTGATGGCATAGGGGATGGGGGAGGGTGTCTAGGACAGCGGAGGTAGCACAAATGCTCACGACCAGAAGTTGCCCGTATACCGGCATCGTGAACTACTACAGCACCCGCGAGCCTTACCTTTCGGTAGGGAGCGTCCAGAGAAAGGCGGCCGACGCCGTCGCATGGCGTTGCTATATCGCCGATCATCCGGCATCCGGGGCCGCACACGACCTCAAGGCGGCCGAGAGCCAGCTCAAGGCCCACTTGCGCAGCGCCGAGCGCGTCGTGGCAGAAAAGCACGTCGCGGCAGCAGCTTAGATATCGGCAGAGAAACCATCTCGCGTCTTTCGCGCGGCCATTGGCTTTGAGCCTGATCGAGGCTAACACCCGCCGGACGGCACTACGCGGCAATATTCCAGGCTATGCAACACGGGCCGGCTGGCGTATAGGGCGCGAGCCGGCCCGATGCGTCACAGGCATCCCATTCGTGCCGGGCTTCCGAGAAACACACGCAAAACGAAGGAGCCTCCTGCATGAGCAAGAAGGAGTTGATCGACGCCATGGCCGAGCGGGCCGATATCCCCAAGGACAAGGCCGCCGCCGCCCTCGATGCCGCGCTCGCCTATATCGAGAGCACGCTCAAGGCGGGGGGCGAGGTCTCGATACCGCCGCTCGGCAAATTCAAAACGTCGGAGCGCAAGGCGCGCGATGGCCGCAATCCGGCCACCGGCGAGACGATCAAGATCCCGGCGAGCCGCGCGCCGAAGTTCCAGCCGGCGAAGGCGCTCAAGGACGCCCTCAACAAGTAAGCGATCGAGACGGGGCGAGCACCGGCTCGCCCCTCTCTACATGCATCAGAACGATGTCTGATCGAGCGCCCGCGTCGCCTTCTGGTCGGACCAGGTGCGCGCTTTTCCCGGACGGCGATTGATCGAGCTGACTACGGTGCCGTCGCGCGGATCGTCGAGCAACGTCTTGCCCCGCTTCGTCTGCACCTCGACCTTGCCCGACAACAGGAGCACGCCGTTCGTGCCGTCGATCGGCCCGGCCCAGAAGTCGGTGCCGCGAACCGCCAGCGTCGCAAAGCCCGTTTTCACCTGGACGTTCTTGTCCGTCATGCCGCCGATCTTGCCGGTGGTGAAGCGGAACGCGCCCTTGACGACCTGCAGCACGGCCTCGCCCTTGCTGGCGTTGGGATCGTAGACGAACGAGTCGACTTTGATCTTGGCCTTCTCGCCGAGCGTGAGCTTCGTATCGTCGAGCAGCGTCACCTCGAGGCGGGCATCCGCGCCGGTCTCGAGCTCGTCCAAATGCTCGACGACCGCGCCTTCCGCGAGCGTGACGCGGTCGCTGCCACGCACGACCACGCATTCGCCGCGCAACCGGCTCACCTTGCCGACGGGATCGGCGGCAAACGCCTCCAGGGATTGTCCGATCAGCCCAGCCACCGCGAGGAGAGGTACGGCGAGTGCGGCCAGCATAACCCTCTGCATGGGGTTTCTCCCTTATGTTTCAATGGCCTGTTACACTTCCTCGACCCCTCTGGAGTCGGCGGCCCTGATATAGGGTGCCATATCAGATCGCCCAAGGGCAGGTGGTAAATGCCAAGCTCAATGGTGAATGATTGCGGGCACTGGCACCCGACCCGAAAGCCGTGATATAGAGCCCGCTCGCGAGGCGGGACGGCCAGTGCCGCGGGCGTGGTGGAATTGGCAGACACGCCAGATTTAGGTTCTGGTGGCTTCGGCCGTGGGGGTTCAAGTCCCTCCGCCCGCACCATGGGCCGCGACTGTCCTAGAGAATTCCGCAACGGTTGTGACTGTCATCCGGCGTGCCGCCGGTGAGAACGAGCGCAGGGATACGATGCAGGTTACTGAGGCGCGTAACGAAGGTTTGAAGCGAGAGCTCAAGGTCGTCATCGACAAGGCCGAGCTCGGCAGCCGGTTCGAGAAAAAGGTGGACGAGGTCAAGGGCCAGGTCCGGCTCAAGGGCTTCCGTCCCGGCAAGGTGCCTGCCGCGCACTTGAGGAAGGTGTTCGGCCGCTCGCTGATGGCCGAGGTCGTCCAGCACACGGTCACCGAAAAGAGCCGCGAGGCGCTCGAGGCGCGCAAGGAGCGTCCGGCCTTCCAGCCCGAGATCAAGTTCGGCGACGACGAGAAGGAGATCGAGAAGGTCATCGGCGGCGAGGCGGACCTCGCCTTCACGATGAACTTCGAGGTTCTCCCCGAGATCGCGCTCGCCGATCTGAAGGCGATCGAGGTCGAGCGGCCGACGGCGGCCGTCTCCGACGGCGACATCGACAAGGCGATCGAGAAGCTCGTCGACAGCAACATCGACTACGAGACCGCCGAGGGCCGCGCGGCCGAGACCGGCGATCGCGTGACGATCGACTTCCTCGGCAAGATCGACGGCGTGGCGTTCGACGGCGGCAAGGCCGAGGACGCACCGATCGTGATCGGCCAGGGCGGCTTCATTCCCGGCTTCGAGGACGGCCTCAAGGGCGCCAAGGCGGGCGACGAGCGCGTCGTGTCAGCGACCTTCCCGGCCGAGTACCCGGTTCCCAATCTCGCCGGTAAGACGGCCGAGTTCGACGTCGAGGTGAAAGAGGTCGCGAGCCCGAAGCGGCCGGCGATCGACGATGCACTCGCCGCGAAGTTCGGCTTGGAAAACCTCGAGAAGCTGCGCGAGGCGATCGGCAAGCGGATCGAGCAGGATTACTCGGCGGCGTCGCGTGCGAAAGCGAAGCGCGCACTGCTCGATGCGCTCGACAAGTCGCATGCGTTCGACCTGCCGCCGACGCTCGTCGAGAACGAGTTCAAGGAGATCTGGGGCCAGCTGACGAAGAGCCTCGAGCAGGCCGGCCGGACCTTCGCCGACGAAGGCAAGACCGAGGACGCGGAGAAGGCCGAGTATCAGAAGCTCGCCGAGCGCCGCGTGCGCTTGGGCCTCGTGCTCTCCGAGATCGGCGACAAGAACGAGATCCGCGTCACCGACGAGGAGCTGGCGCGCGCGCTCGCCGAGCACGTTCGCCGCTTCCCCGGCCAGGAGCGCAAGGCCTACGACTACTTCCGCAACACGCCGGGCGCGCTCGCCCAGATCCGCGCCCCCCTTTACGAGGAGAAGGTCGTCACCTATCTGCTCGAGCAGGCGAAGGTGACCGACAAGCCCGTACCGGCCGAGGAGCTTCTGAAGCCCGACGAGGACGACGAGGCGCTCGCCGCCCACGCGCACAGCCACGATCATCATGACCATGATCACGACCACGATCATGACCACGGCCATCACCACCACCACGGCCACGATCACAAGCACGACTGACGCTCAGCTGTTACGCGTTCGAGCGACGGACCCGACGGCAATGACGTGAGCCCAACAGGAAGACCGAGATGAGAGATCCGATCGCGCAACTGACGTCGACCTTCTGGCCCAATGTCGTCGAGCAGACCAACCGCGGCATGCAGGTGTTCGACCTGCCGTCGCGGCTGCTCAAGGAGCGCATCATCTTCGTGACCGGCCCGATCGAGGACCACATGGCGGCCTCGGTCTGCATGCAGCTGCTCTTTCTCGAGGCGGAGAACCCCAAGAAAGAGATCTCGATGTACATCAACTCGCCGGGCGGCATCGTCACCTCCGGCATGTCGATCTACGACACGATGCAGTACATCCAGCCGCCGGTGGCGACGCTGTGCGTCGGCCAGGCCGCGTCCATGGGCTCGCTGCTGCTCAGCGCCGGCGCCAAGGGCATGCGCTTTGCCCTTCCGAACGCCCGCATCATGGTCCATCAGCCGTCCGGCGGCTTCCAGGGCCAGGCGAGCGATATCGAGCGGCACGCCGAGGATATCGTGAAGATGAAGCGGCGCCTGAACGAGGTCTACGTCAAGCATACCGGCCAGACCTACGAGACGATTGAACGGACGCTCGACCGCGACCATTTCATGACGGCCGACGAGGCGCAGAAATTCGGTATCGTCGACGCCGTGCTCACCAAACGCGCCGACGGCGAGGCGTCCGAGGCGAAGAAGCCCTGATCGGCCGCGATTGGGTCGCGGTTCCGACCGAATCGAGTGTAAGTCTCTCAACCTGACGATGCGGCGGGGTTGGCGGCAAACGTCGCCTGCGCAGACGTGTCAAGTGGCATGAATGTTGCGGGCTGTGTCAAATGGGTCGCGACGGCCGAATGTCCACGGGTTTGCGTAAGGGTGCGCCTCTTGATCTTCACCTTCCCGACATGCTCAGATTGATGGAGTCGCCGCTGGGTGCTTCGTCTGTGAGAACAGCACCCGGTGGATGCGTGGGTGGTCGGCCAGGGTGGTCGAGGGGATAGGCTTCAAGCGCCCGTCCGTGGGCCAAGCAAGGCAAGGCAATGGCAGACAAAAATACCCTCTACTGTTCCTTCTGCGGCAAGAGCCAGCACGAGGTCAGGAAGCTCATCGCCGGGCCGACCGTGTTCATCTGCGATGAATGCGTCGAGCTGTGCATGGACATCATCCGAGAGGAGAACAAGACCTCGCTCGTGCGCTCGCGCGACGGCGTGCCGACGCCGCACGAGATCTGCGCGGTGCTCGACGACTATGTGATCGGCCAGCCGCATGCCAAGCGCGTGCTCTCGGTGGCGGTCCACAACCACTACAAGCGCATCAGCCACGCCGCCAAGAACAACGACGTCGAGCTCGCGAAGTCGAACATCCTGCTGATCGGCCCGACCGGTTGCGGCAAGACCTTGCTCGCCCAGACGCTCGCCCGCATCCTCGACGTGCCCTTCACGATGGCGGATGCGACGACGCTGACGGAGGCCGGCTACGTCGGCGAGGACGTCGAGAACATCATTTTGAAGCTGCTCCAGAACGCCGACTACAACGTCGAGCGGGCGCAGCGCGGCATCGTCTACATCGACGAGATCGACAAGATCAGCCGCAAGTCAGACAACCCGTCGATCACCCGCGACGTGTCGGGCGAGGGCGTGCAGCAGGCGCTGCTGAAGATCATGGAAGGCACGGTCGCCTCCGTGCCTCCGCAGGGCGGCCGCAAGCATCCTCAGCAGGAGTTCCTGCAGGTCGATACGTCGAACATCCTCTTCATCTGCGGCGGCGCCTTCTCGGGTCTCGAGAAGATCATCTCGCAGCGCGGCCGGGCGACCTCGATCGGCTTCGGCGCCAAGGTGCGCCCCGTCGACGAGCGCCGCCAGGGCGAGGTGCTGCGCGAGGTCGAGCCCGAGGATCTGCTGAAATTCGGCCTGATCCCGGAATTCATCGGCCGCGTGCCGGTGCTGGCGACGCTCGAGGATCTCGACGAGCCGGCGCTGATCAAGATCCTGACCGAGCCCAAGAACGCGCTCGTCAAGCAGTATGGCCGCCTGTTCGAGATGGAAGGCGTCAACCTGACCTTCTCCGAGGAGAGCTTGAAGAGCGTCGCCAAGCGGGCGATCGAGCGCAAGACGGGCGCCCGCGGCTTGCGGTCGATCATGGAAAGCATCCTGCTCGACACGATGTTCGACCTGCCGACGCTCAAGGGCGTCGAGGAGATCGTCATCAGCCCCGAGGTCGTCGAAGGCGGCGCCAAGCCGCTGCGCATCTACTCGGATCGTGGCGAGGACGTCGCCGGCACGAGCGCCTGATCGGGGCCGGATGAACCGGCCGATCCGAGACGACGTAGAGGAGTTCGTCGGCAAGCTCGGCCGGGGCTGTTCCGCCACAGTCCCGTCCTGGAACGCCTGTTATACAAGTCGTCGCGAACACCTGACCATGGTTGCGGTTCCGCCTGCTTGAAAAGACCAAATCATGGCATACTTGTTACAATCGAGCCGTTGGGGTTGAGGGTCGGGGCTGGTGCTCATTCGAGGCCTCTTTGATCGGTCACCACGGCGTCATGAGGTGCCTGGCCGCGTTGCATCGTGCGAGCCGCCGGGGCTTCGACTGACCTGGAAGGACTCCCATGTCTGACGAGACCACCCCCCGCAAGGGACAGGCCAGCGAGCGGTTCCCGGTGCTGCCGCTGCGCGACATCGTCGTCTTCCCGTATATGATCGTCCCCCTCTTCGTCGGCCGCGAGAAATCGATCAACGCGCTCGAGGAGGTGATGCGGACCGACAAGCTCATCCTGCTCGTCGCGCAGAAGAATGCGAGCGACGACGAGCCGGCGACCAACGCCATCTATCCGGTCGGCACGCTCGCCTCCGTGCTGCAGCTTCTGAAGCTGCCCGATGGCACCGTGAAGGTGCTCGTCGAGGGCACGGCGCGGGCGAAGGTCTCCCGCTACACCGAGAACCAGAACTACTTCGAGGCCGAGGTCGAGCGTCTGCCCGACAAGGTCGGCTCGGAGGAGGAGGTCGAGGCGCTCGCGCGCTCGGCCGTGGGCCAGTTCGATTCCTATGTGAAGCTCAACAAGAAGATCTCGCAGGAGGTCTTCGCGACGGTTTCGCAGATCGACGACTATTCCAAGCTCGCCGATACCATCGCCTCGCACTTGGCCATCAAGATCTCCGACAAGCAGGAGATCCTCGAGCTGCCGACCATCTCGGAGCGGCTCGAGCGCGTGTTCGCGTTGATGGAGAGCGAGATCTCCGTGCTGCAGGTCGAGAAGAAGATCCGCAGCCGCGTCAAGCGCCAGATGGAGAAGACGCAGCGCGAGTACTATCTGAACGAGCAGATGAAGGCCATTCAGAAGGAGCTCGGCGACGGCGACGAGCGCGACGACATCGCCGAGTTCGAGGAGAAGATCGAGAACACCAAGCTCACCAAGGAGGCGCGCGAGAAGGCGCAGGCCGAGGTGAAGAAGCTGCGCCAGATGAGCCCGATGTCGGCCGAGGCGACGGTGGTCCGCAACTACCTCGATTGGCTGTTGTCGATCCCGTGGGGCAAGGCGCCCAAGATCAAGCGCGATCTCGTCGAGGCCGAGCAGGTTCTCGAGGAGGAGCACTATGGCCTCGAGAAGGTGAAGGAGCGCATCCTCGAGTATCTCGCCGTCCAGCAGCGGACGAACCGCCTGAAGGGCCCGATCCTCTGCCTCGTCGGTCCTCCCGGCGTCGGCAAGACCTCGCTCGGCAAGTCGATCGCGAAGGCGACCGGCCGCGAGTTCGTGCGCATGTCCCTGGGCGGTGTCCGTGACGAGGCCGAGATCCGCGGTCACCGCCGCACCTATATCGGCTCAATGCCCGGAAAGGTCATCCAGTCGATGCGCAAGTCGAAGAAGCCGAACCCGCTCTTCCTCCTCGACGAGGTGGACAAGATGGGCCAGGACTTCCGCGGCGATCCGGCGGCAGCGCTCCTCGAGGTGCTCGACCCCGAGCAGAACGCGACGTTCAACGACCATTACCTCGAGGTCGACTACGATCTCTCGGGCGTCATGTTCGTGACGACGGCGAACACGCTGAACATCCCGCCGGCCCTCATGGACCGCATGGAGATCATCCGGCTCGCCGGCTACACGGAGACCGAGAAGGTCGAGATCGCGCGCCGCCACCTGATCAAGGAGGCGCTCGCCTCCCACGGTCTGGAGCCGCACGAGTGGTCGCTCGACGACGATGCGCTGAAGGAGTTGATCCGCCGCTACACCCGCGAGGCGGGCGTGCGCTCGCTCGAGCGGGAGATCTCCAAGCTCGCCCGCAAGTCGGTGAAGGAGATCCTCGTCTCCGGCAAGACGAAGGTCGAGATCACGAAGGAGAACCTCGAGAGCTATCTCGGCGTGCCGAAGTACCGCTATGGCGAGATGGAGCGAGAGGATCAGGTCGGCGTCGTAACGGGCCTGGCCTGGACCGAGGTCGGCGGCGAGCTGCTCACGATCGAAGGCGTCATGATGCCCGGCAAGGGCAAGATGTCGGTGACGGGCAACCTGCGCGACGTCATGAAGGAGAGCATCCAGGCGGCCACCGCCTATGTGCGCTCCCGCTCGCTCGACTGGGGCATCATTCCGCCCCTGTTCGAGAAGCGCGACATCCACGTGCACGTGCCGGAAGGCGCGACGCCGAAGGATGGGCCGTCCGCCGGTGTCGCCATGGCCACCGCCATCATCTCGGTGATGACGGGCATTCCGGTCCGCCGGGACGTCGCGATGACGGGCGAGATCACGCTGCGCGGGCGCGTGCTGCCGATCGGCGGCTTGAAGGAGAAGCTGCTGGCCGCGCTGCGTGGCGGCATCAAGACCGTCTTGATCCCCGACGAGAACGTCAAGGATCTGACCGAGATCCCCGAGGATCTGCGCAAGATGCTCGAGATCGTGCCCGTCGCCAAGATCGACGACGTGCTCAAGGTGGCGCTCGTGCGCATGCCCGAGCCCGCCGTCTGGACCGAGGAGGCGGTGCCGCCGGCCGCTGCAGCCGACGGCGGCGCGAGCGGGATCACGGCGCACTGATCGAAAGATCAGTCCTGCAATGAAAACCGGGGCCGGATCTTGCGATCCGGCCCTTTTGCATTTGGTGCAACCTACATCGCCGCGTCGCGCAGCGGCCGTCCGGCGGGCACCGTCGCGACATCGAGCGTGCGGCCGAGCCGGTCGGCCGCGAGCATCATCGCGCGCTCGGCGAAGGCGGTGATGGTCAAGAGCGGGCTCACGCCGACGGACGACGGGAAGGCCGCCGCATCGCACACATAAAGCCCCTCGTGCACGGCCTCGGCCCCGCGCGAGGGATCGAAGACCCGGCCGTCGTGGGCGATCACGCCGTCCGCCGACGTCGTGCCCATGCCGCAGCCCCCGAGCGGATGGGCGATGATGCGATTGCCCCCGAACGCCGACATCGCGAACGGATTGGTGTGGAACTTGGCACCCGTTCGCTCGATGTGGGCGCGGATCTTCTGCTCGGAGCGCGTGCGCTCGAGCGACCCGCTGTAGCCCCGCCAATCGACCGTCACGCGATCCTTGTAGAGGCTGAGGCGGCCCGTCGCGTCGTCATGGCCGACGATGTAGAGGATCTGCACGCGACTCATCTCATCCCCGTACGGCCCGCCGCGCAGCATTCGCCAGCCGCGCGCGAGCTTGCCCTTGATGAGCTCCTTGTAGGGCGCGAGCCCGGCCATCAGCGTCAGCATCGTGCCGTCGTGCAGCCAGAGCGGGCCGTCCGCGTCGGCGAGATCGATCAGGCCGATGCTGTGTGGCCCGACGGTTGCCGCGTCGCGGGGCGCTTGCGTCGGAAAACCGGTGGCGATGGCGTGCGCGGGCAGGGCGAGCTCGGCGGCGAACACGAGGTCGTCGCCATTGGCCGAGAAGCGCTGTCCGAGCTTGGGCGATAGCGCGAGGCCCGTCTGCTGTGCCCGGAGCAGGATCTCGTTCGTGCCCATCGTGCCGGCTGCGAGCACGACGATCGGCGCCACGACGCGGCGCGTCAGGGACGGCCCGGCCGTATCCTCGACGACCACCTCCCAGCCGGTCCCCGTCTTGGCGATCGAGCGCGCGCGCGCCTTGCAGAAAACGGTTGCGCCATGATCCACGGCATCGGCGATGTAGGTGTTGCCGGTGGTGGTCTTGGCGCCCATGTTGCAACCGGACCAGCAATCGCCACAGTGACGGCAGGCGTATTGCACGACGCCGGCCGCGTTCGGTCCCGGTGTGTGGGCGATCGTCATCGGCCTCTGCCCGATCGGCTTGCCGGCGGCCTCCGCGATGCGCGCGAGCGAGCGATACTTCGGAAAGCGCTCGGGGGCGGGCACCGGCACGACGCCGAACATCGCCTCGCCCCGGCGGATGCCTTCCGCGAACAGGCCGTCGGCCAGCAGCGGCTCGGGCCAGCCCTTGCTGCGCAGCCAGCCCAAGTCCGGACGCAGCGCAATTCCGGCATTGATGAGCGAGCCGCCGCCGACACCGACGGCGCCGAACACCGTCATGCCCTTGCCGACCGAGAGCGTATAAAGCCCCGCCGGATTGCCCATCCGCGGTGCGCGGCCGGTCAGGCACACCTCGCGGCGCCGGGCCTTGTTGGTGGTTGGAAAATCGCCGAGGCGCCAGAGGCGGCCCTGCTCGAGCACGGCGACGCGAAAACCCATGCGCGCCAGCCGCGAGGCTGCGACGCCGCCGCCGTAGCCCGAGCCGATGACGATCGCCTCGTAGCCTTGCTCAAGCTCAGAGACGGATTTGACGGCGGTGACCATGCGTGTGGGTTCCGATCCCCATCAGCATCCCTAGGCCTGTTGCCGGGCGAGTATCAACGGGAGGGCTTGCGAAAGCTTAACTGACCTCACCGGGCGGCCCCTTGGCCGTGCCGGCACCGCCCGATACAGTCGGCGGATGCTCACCACCTTCTTCCACGAGCTTCGCGCCGCCCGCATTCCGGTCTCGCTACCGGAATACCTGACGCTGCTCCGGTGTCTGGACGCCGACCTCGCCAACCGCCGCGTCGAGGACTTCTACTATCTGGCTCGCACCGCCTTGGTTAAGGACGAGCGCCATCTCGACCGCTTCGACCAGGTGTTCGGACACGTCTTCAAGGGCCTCGACCTGATGGCGGACACGCAAGACGTGGCGCTGCCGGAGGAGTGGCTGCGCGCCATGAGCGAGCTCTATCTGACGGACGAGGAGAAGGCGAAGATCGAGGCGCTGGGCGGCTGGGAGAAGATCATGGAGGAGCTGCAGAAGCGCCTCCAAGAACAGAAGGGCCGTCACCAGGGCGGCAACAAGTGGATCGGCACCGGCGGCACGTCGCCGTACGGCGCCTACGGCTACAACCCGGCCGGCATCCGCATCGGCCAGGACAAGAACCGCAACTTCCGCGCGGTTAAAGTCTGGGACAAGCGCGAGTACAAGGATCTGGCCGACGACGTCGAGCTCGGCACGCGCAACATCAAGGTGGCGCTGCGCCGGTTACGCCGGTTCGCGCGCGAGGGCGCGGCCGAGGAGCTCGATCTCGACGGCACGATCAAAGGCACCGCGCACAAGGGCTATCTCGACATCCACATGCGCCCCGAGCGGCACAACGCCGTCAAGGTGCTGATGTTCTTCGATGTCGGCGGATCGATGGATTGGCACGTCAAGGGCGCGGAGGAATTGTTCTCGGCCGCGCGCACCGAGTTCAAGCACCTCGAGTACTTCTACTTCCACAACTGCCTCTACGAATTCGTCTGGAAGGACAACCGCCGCCGCTGGACGGAGCGCACGCCGACCTGGGACGTGCTGCACAAGTACCCCGCCGACTACAAGGTGATCTTCGTCGGCGACGCCGCCATGAGCCCCTACGAGGTGACGCAGCCGGGCGGCGCGGTCGAGCACATGAACCCGGAATCGGGGGTAACGTGGCTGAAGCGCGTGACGCAAATCTACGAGAGCGCGGTGTGGCTCAATCCGGTGGCCGAGCAGCACTGGGGCTGGACGCAATCCACCATGATGCTCCGCCAGCTCATGGGCGACCGCATGTACCCGCTGACGCTCGACGGCCTCGATCGCGCGATGCGGGAGCTGATGCGGTAGTTATCGCCATGTCGATTGACTCGCGAACGGAAATTTCTTTGAGATGAATTCCGCGATCGCTCGACCTACAGGAAGGCCGAGCTGTTTCGTCATCGAGAGTACGGCTTCTCCATAGCATCTATCCAATACATTCCAGTTGGCCGCCCAGCCTTCGTTTAGCCTAAGGCTGGAAGGTTGCACTAGTGGCAAGAGGCGATGTGCCATCCAGCCAACTTCGACATGCCGATTCAAGAACAGTCCAGCCTTCATCTCCGAGAAGGCGGGCACGACCGCAAGCTCAGCGCCGCCCGTGAGCCAACCGATGTTTTGAGCTGTCGAAAGCTGACTTCCATGAGTTTCTGCGTCGTATAGCTCATTCAATGTGCCTAGCTGATCAACAGTTTCCTGTGTTAAGCCGCTATCGGCGCCATCCATCTTCCGTCTGACAGCCATTTCTTCGTTCTTACGGTTCCGTTTTGCAGTCTTTGCATCTAAAGGTTAATCGTCTCGAATTCCGGCCAGCCTTTCAAGCGTCGTTAGACCTTGAATTGCTGCTGAGGTTAGCACGCCGATGTCATACGCATTTCTTAGTACTGTGTATCCCTGCATAGGGTATCCCCAAAAAGCGGTGACTTCTGCCGCTCTGAGCATGTTATACAGGTGCGTCAGCCTCTCCACGAAAAGCAAATGCTGCCCGGGTACTGGCTGGGGGATTGAGGGGCGGATAGATAAATTGAACAAGCTTACTGTCTGCAGAAAGAAGCATTTCGAGGCGTCCGACAGGCTGCTAAACCCTTTGTATTGTTTCATCGATATCGAGAATTGCGTTTCGGCCTCAACCCATTCTCGTAAACGGAAGAATGGCCTGCCTTCTTCCTGAGACATGATCTCCAAGCTCTTGGTGAAATCTTCTGGGGACATAACGGCATCGCCTCTGAATTTCTTTCAGCTGTATCGTTCGGGATTATGTCACTTCTTGGCCGAGGAGCCTGTCCACTTTTGGCTCCGGCCATGCCGTGTAAGAGTCCACCTCATCAACCACTTGCAAAATGCTGTCTTCGAGCGGACCCTCCTCTCGTTCGGACGAATCACCCGAACGCCAACACGGGAGGCATCGATGGACATCGTGACCCTGGTTGTGTGGCTTGCGATTGGTGCGATTGCCGGCTGGCTCGCCGGTCAGATCATGAAGGGTAGAAGCTTCGGTCTCGTCGGCGACATCGTCGTCGGCATCGTCGGAGCGGTCGTCGCTGGCTTCGTGCTGCCGATGATCGGCATCCATATTGGCGGTGGGATGCTCGCTGCGATCATCAACGCCGTGATCGGCGCGTGCCTGCTCCTCTTCGTTCTCGGCGTCATGAAGAAGCAGACGGCCTGAACCGCGTCAGCAGCGGCGGATCGTCTGTCGCTGCTGACCCTTGCAAACGCGCTTATTCCCTGACCACCGACCTTCGATGCGACTGCCGATCGCAGCTTTGGGCCGCGCGCGGTCCGTCTGCGCGTACACCAAACACCACCCACCAGCTTGACAGTCGCCCCCGAATTCGCTAAACGTATAGTCAACGAATTGAGCAGTGGTGGTGTCCGCATGACCATGACCGAGCGCGGGGGAGAGGCCGGTTTCGACCGGATCGCCGTCGCGCCGCGGCGTCGGACCCAGCCGGACGCTTTGGCGTGGGCCGGTTTTGGCCGCCGCACCGCTAGCATCTTCGACCATCGCGCCGCGATCCGCCTGCGCCGCGCCCCGTCGGTGAGCCTGATCGGACGAAGTCGGCAGTGCGCCTGATCGCTCCGCCCGCCGGCGTCAGCCGCGGCCCGCTGCCACCCGATTGCGAGTATCCATCATGCCGACGAATAGCCATCCGACCTCCTACACCGGCCCCGGCGAGACCACCGGCCTTGCTGCCTGGACCTACCAGAGCCCGGCCCTCAACGTGCTCGAATACGAGCGCGTGATCCTGCCCTCCTGGCAGTTCGCCTGCCACGTCAATCAGGTCCGCAACCCTGGCAGCTACGCGACGCTCGATCTCTTGCGCGACTCCATCGCCGTCGTGCGCGGCGAGGACGGGATCTTGCGTGCGTTCAAGAACGTCTGCCGGCATCGGGGCGCGCGACTGCTCGACGGCGCGGGCACCTGCAAGGGCGTCATGGTCTGCCCCTACCACGGCTGGAGCTACAAGCTCGACGGAGCGCTACGCGCGACGCCCGCAAGGAAAACGTTCCCCGGGCTCGACCTCTCCAAGCACGGCCTGGAGCCCGTCGAACTCGAGGTGCTGGCCGGGCTCGTCTTCGTGCGCGTCGTCCCCGGTGGGCCGAGCCTCAAGGCCATGTGGGGCGCGGAGGCGTCGCTTCTGGAACCCTATAAGCTCGACGAGCTCGAGCCCGCGGCCGACGCCATTCACACCGAGATCTGGAATTGCAATTGGAAGGTCGCGGTCGACAACAACCTTGAGAACTATCATATCCCGATCGGCCATCCGGGCTATCATCGGTTGCTCGACAGCGATCTCTTGGGCTTCATGAACGCGCATGGCGTCGCCGGCAGTGTCAGCAAGCATCGCGACGAGCTTTCGGAGAACTGGAGCGAGCGGCGCTATCAGCAGCTCGCGCCCGTTGCCCTCGATCGGCTCGATGCCGAGACGCGGCGGACCTGGATGTTCTTTACGATGCCGCCCAACATCGGCATCGACATCTATCCCGACAGCATGGACGTGTTCCAGATCCTGCCCCGGACCGCGACGACCTGCTTCGTGCGCTATCCCATCCTGCGTCCGCGCGACGATCGCCGCGAGGCCCGCGTCCTGAGCTTCCTCAACCGGCGGATCAACATTCAGGCGATGCGCGAGGACAAGGAGCTGTGCGAGCGCGTCCAGGCGGGGCTGTCCTCGCACGGCTACCGGCCGGGCCCGCTCTCGACGCTCGAGGTCGCGATCACGGACTTCCACGACCGCATCCGGGCGGCTATTCCGGAGGCGGCCCTGCCGGATGCTCCGGCGCACCTCGATCCGAGGCAGAGCCAGCTCCCGATCGCGGCCGAGTAGTCTCGTGTGCTAATGATGGGCGGCCTTCCCACGATGAGGCGCGCCCATGAAGCTTCGACACTATCGGCCCGACGATGCAGGTGCGCTCGCAACGATCATGCGGCGATCCATCGAGAGCCTGGGGCCGCGCCACTACACGACCGAGCAAGTGGCCGCTTGGGCGGCGGCCGCCCTGGATGCTGAGGATATGGCCCTGCGCCTCGGCGACGGCCGCACGGTGCTCGTCGCCGTCGATGTGCATGATCAGGCCGTCGCGTTCGGCGATCTCGAGGCGCACGGGCATATCGACTTGCTGTTTGCTCTACCGGAGGCGGCGGGACGAGGCGTCGCCGCCGCAATCCTCGAAGCCCTCGAGATGGTCGCCCGCACGGATGCCCTGATGCAGCTCACCGTCGAGGCGAGCGAGGGGGCGAAGGGGCTGTTCACGCGTCAGGGCTTCATGCTCGTCGCGCGCAACGATCTGACGCTCGGTGGTGTCGCGATCCACAACTGGCGCATGGAGAAGCGGCTGCAGCGGCAGAGCTCGTCACATCTTCGGCTGCCGTCGCGCGGCTAGTCGATGTCGCGCCAAAATCGGACGAACGCGCGGCAGATCATTCGATTTTGGCGCGACGGGCCACGAGGCCGGAGGCCATCATGGCGAGGCAGCAGACGAGCACGCCCGCCGGCAGCGCACCCGGTCCGATCCAATCCATGGACGCCCCATAGAGCAGCGGCCCGGTGACGCTGCCGCAGGCATAGATGCTGACGTAGAGCGCATTGGCGCCGGCGAGCGAAGGGCCCTTGAAATGCTGGCCGAGCTGCGCGAGGCCGAGCGTGTAGAGGCCGACCATCAGCCCGCCCCAGACGAACAGCAAACCGCGCAGCAGCAGAGGCGCGTGGGCGGCGAACGGCAGCAGCAGAGCGCCGAGCGCGCCGGCCGCCGCCGAGACCAGGAGCAGGCGTGTGTGCCCGCCTCGATCGGCGATGAGACCCAGCGGAATCTGCAAGACCACCGATCCGGCCGAGAAGAAGCTGAGCAGCAGGAAGGTCTCGCCTTCGCCGAAGCCGGTGCGCAACGTGTAGATGCCGAGAAGCGACATGAGTCCGGAATCGTTGAAGCCGGCGGCGAGTGCAGCGGCAAAGATCACCGGCGCCGACAACACCATGCCCCACGGCGGCGCCTCGCCGTGCGCGGTGACGTCGGGCAGCAAGCCGCGGGCAAGCCATAGGGGCAGCGCGCCGAGCAGCATCAGCGCGACGAGAATGTAGAAGGGGGCGGGCGAAGCGAGATCGAGAAAGCTCAGGACGATCGGCGCGACGACGAATCCGGTCGCGAACAGGGCCGAGTACATCCCGGAATAGAGGCCGCGCTTGCCGTCGGGGGCGACGGCGTTGAGCCAAGTCTCGCTCAGGATCCAATGCGCGCCGGCGCCGAGGCCGGTGAGAAACCGCAGCAGCATCCACGCGGGCAGCGCGGTCCAGAACGGCATCAGCAGCGTCGACCCGGCCGAGACGCAGAGGCCGCCGAGCAGCACGGTCGTTATGCCGATCCGCCGCGACAAGGGTCCGAGCACGATCGAGACGAGGATGACGGCGAGCACCGGCAGTGCCGCATTGAGACCGATCAGGCTCGTCGAGACGCCCCGCCGCTCGAGCAGGATGCTCGCGAGCGGCATCACGCCGCCGATCGAGAAGCCGACTGCCGTGATGCTCGCGAGCAGGGCGATGAAGACGAGCTTGCGCTCTCCCTCGCTCAGACTCTCCACGGTGCGAGGCGGGGTGGCAGCGATCATGCGCAATCCTGGTTGGGCGGCGTCGCCCAAGGCGCGCTCGATGCATCGGCCATGGCCGTAGGCCCGCCGTCAAGCCCGCGATCTTGCGTTAACCTTTGCGCGCGCCCGGCAGCGTCAGCTCGACCCTGAGGCCCGGATGGTTGTCGGTGAGAACGAGAGTTGCGCCGTGCAGCTCGGCGACGGCGGCGACGAGGGCGAGTCCGAGGCCATGACCGGGCGAGCTGCGGCTGGCGTCGAGACGGGAAAAGCGGCCGAGCACGGCCCCACGAGCCTCCGGGGGAATGCCGGGCCCGTTGTCGGCGACGGCGATCGAGGGCGCACCGCCGCTGTCGCCGACCGTCAGGACGATGCGAGAGCCGGGCGGTGTATGACGCACCGCATTCTCGATGAGATTTGCCACGGCTTGGGTGAGAAGATCCGGATCGCCCCGGACCGACAGCGCCGGCGCGATCGCCGTCGCGAGGTGGCGGCCGCTATCCTCGACCACCGCGGCGTAGGTGTCGCCGAGCTTCTGGCCGAGGGCGCTCAAATCGACGGCGCGGAAGCCGGCCGCCCGCGCGCCCGCCTCGATCTCGGAGATCCTGAGCAGCGCCGTGAAGGTGTCGAGCACGCCGTCGACCTCGGACAGCGCCCTGCCGATGCCGTCCTGAAACTCACCGGTCGTCTCCGCCTCGTGCGTCAGCATCTCGAGGCCGTGGCGCAGCCGCGCCAGCGGCGTGCGTAGATCGTGGGCGATGTCGCTCGTGACGTGGCGAACATCGAGCATCAAGCGCTCGATCCGCTGCAGCATGCGGTTGAGCACGTCCGACAGGCGATCGAACTCGTCGCCGGAGCCCCATCGCGGCAACCGCTGGGACAGATCACCCTCGATGATCCGCGCCGCCGTCTCGTTGATCTGATCGACACGGCGCAGCGACCGGCGGCTGATGAGCACACCGCCGAGCAGCGCGAGCAGCACGGTCGTGGCCGCGCCGAGCGAGAGCGTCTTGGCGATCCGCTCGCGCAGGTCGAGAAAGTCGTCGGTGTCGCGGGCAACGACGAGGCGGTAGCCTCTGGGGAGCGCGCTGACGAGCGCGACGGCGAGCTCGTTGCCGGCCTCCATCTCGTCGGCGGCGTGCGAATCGGTGGGGAGTGCGATCTCGGCCCAGCCGGGGACGTCGACATTGGCGTCGAGCGTCCCGATCAGGCGCTTTCCCGCGCCGTCGAAGATCGCATAAGTGAACTCCCGGCCCCGATCGATCGCTTGCAGGTTGCGCAAGCGCTCGATGAGATGCGGCACGCCTTCGTCCTCCTCGGCCTCGCGGACGAGCTGTTGGGCCTCGTGCTCGATCGTCGATCTGAGCTGGGCGCGCGCGAAGGAGGAGAAGTCGAAGTAGACGATGCCGAACTGCACGGCGGTGAGCGCGCTGAACAGCAGCGCGATCAGGAAGGCCAGGCGGAAGGCCGCCGTGCGATGGAACCTAATCGGGCGCACGGAGGCGATACCCCACGCCGCGGATGGTCTCGATGAGCTCGAGGTCGAAGCCGCGATCGACCTTCGAGCGCAGGCGGCTCATATGCGTCTCGACGATGTTCGTGCGCGGATCGAAATGGAAGTCCCACACATTCTCGAGTAGCATCGTGCGCGTGACCGCCTTGCCGGCGTGCCGCATCATGTATTCGAGCAGCTTGAACTCCTGCGGCTGCACGTCGACGGATTGTCCGGCGCGGCTGACGGTGCGCTTGACGAGATCGAGCGTAAGATCGGCGACCGTCAGCACCGTCGCTTCCTGTGTCATCGCCGGACGGCGCGCCAAGGCGTGCACACGGGCGATCAGCTCGGCGAGCGCGAACGGCTTCACCAGGTAGTCGTCGGCGCCGGCTTCCAGCCCCTCGACCCGATCCTCGATGCCGCCTTTGGTCGTGAGGATGAGCATCGGCGTGCCGATCTTGGCCGTGCGGACCGATTTGATGAGGCTGAGACCATCCAGCGCGGGCAGCATCCGGTCGACGATGACGACGTCGAAGCGCTCGCCGATGGCGAGCATGAGGCCATCGCGGCCGTCTGCCGCATGCTCGACGATGTGGCCGTGCTGCTTCAGGCTCTTGGCGACGTTCTGAGCAACCTCGGCGTCGTCCTCGATCAGTAGAATCCGCAAAGTGCCGCCCCCGGCGCTCGACAATCGTTGCTGCGAGTCATAGAGCGACGCCGCCGAAGCGTCATCCTCGGCGGCGTCGCAGATGCGTTCGATGTCAGGCGCAGCGATCACTGACCGTCGCCGTCGCCGTCATAGTCCTCGGACATCGCCTCGACCTTCAGGACCTCGCCCGACTGCGTGTCGACCTCGACCTTCTGGATCTTGTCGGCGGCGAACACCTCGACGACGTAGAGCGCGGCACCGCCTTCGCTCGTGATCTTGGCGTCATACGCCTTGCCGCCGGCCTTCGTCTCGGCGTTGGTGATGGCCTGGGCAAGCGTCACCTTGGCCTCGTTCAGGCCCTTGATCTCGACCTTGTCCTCGTCGGCGCGGACGATCGTGCCGGCCGTAAGGGCCGTGAAGAGGGCCGCAGCGGCGATGCTCATGCTCAGCTTGGTTTTCATTGTTCAGCTCCTTTTAGGGCTCAGGTGTTGCCAGTGGCTGGCCACGGCATGGGATATAGAACCCGCAAGATTGGCAGACGGTGGCGCGGGCTATACAAATTCCCAATGTCGGAGACCAAAAAGGGGCAGGGGCATGTACAAGCTGATCGGACGCAAGGGCTCGGGCTCGATGGCGCCGCATCTGGCGCTCGAGGAGCTGGGCGTTCCGTATACGATCACGTTCGTGGAGCGGGAGCATCTGAGCACGCCGGAGTTCCTGAAGCTCAATCCGATGGGCCGCGTCCCCGCGCTCGTGCTGCCGACCGGCCAGACGATGGTCGAGAGCGCGGCGATGCTGGCCTACCTGACGACGGCTCACCCCTCCGAGCTCGCGCCCGAGCCGGGCACGCTGGCGCATGCCCAGTTCCTGCAGTGGCTCGTTTTCCTGTCGGCGAATGTCTACGAGACCTATCTCCGGTTCTTCTATGCCGATCGCTACACGGCCGCTGGTGAGACGGGGGCCGCGCCCGTCAAGGCGCAAGCGGCAGCCGATCTCGAGAAGCAATTCGGCATCGTCGAGGCGGCGCTGTCGCCGTGCCTTGCCGGCCCCGATCTGACGCTCGCGGATCATTACCTCTACATGCTTTCGACGTGGTACGATCCGACGGCCGCTGCGCTGTATGCCAAGCACCCCAAGATCGGCGCGCTGGCGAAGCGTCTCGAGGCGCGTGCGGCAGTACAGAAGGTGCTCAAGGAGAACGCGTGAGCATGGCCGGGCAAGGGAACATCGATCGCCTCGCCGAGCGGCTGGCGGCCGTGGTGGGTGCGTCTCACATCAAGCGCGCCGCCGACCTGGCCGGGCTCGATCCTGGGCTCGACGCACGTAATCTCGATGCGGGGCTGGCGGTGCTGCCGGGCTCGACGGCTGAGGTGGCCGCCGTCCTGAAGATCGCGGCGGAGGAGGGCGTTGCGATCGTCCCGCAAGGCGGACGCACGGGGCTCGTCGGCGGCTCGGTCTCGGTGCCCGGACAACTCATCGTCATGCTGTCGCGCCTCAATGGGATCGGCACGGTCGATGCCGTCTCGCGGACGTTGGTCGTGGGCGCGGGTGTGCCGCTGCAGCGGGCGGAGGAGGCTGCTGCGGCTCACGGGCTTTCGGTCGGCATCGATCTCGCGGCGCGCGGCTCCGCCACCATCGGCGGCATGATCTCGACGAACGCCGGCGGCATCCAGGCGTTCCGCTACGGCGTCATGCGCCAGCGCGTGCTCGGTCTGGAAGCCGTGCTCGCCGACGGCTCGATCGTGGACGCCATGATGGCCGTGACGAAGGCCTCGAGCGGCTATGATCTGAAGCAGCTCTTCATCGGCGCGGAGGGCACGCTCGGCATCGTCACGAAGGCCGTGTTGAAGCTCGTACCCGCCGAGCCGATCCGCGCCACCGCGCTCGTCGCCGTGCCGTCGGTCGGGCATGCGGTTGCCATCATGCAGCGCGTGGAGGCCCGGCCGGGTATCCGGCTCGCAGCCTCCGAGGGCATGTGGCACGACTATTTTCGCCGCACTTGCGAGGCGATGGGGATCACGCGGTTCGACACCCTCGTCGCCTCGCCGATGGCCTTCATACTCGAGGTGTCGGCGGGGAGCGAGGAGGAGGCGCGTGAGGCTCTCGAAGCCGAGCTCGCCGAGGCACTCGAAGCCGGACTCGCAACCGACGCGGTCATCGCCAAGAGCGAGCGGGAGCGGACGCAGATCTGGGAGCCGCGCGAGGACTCCTATCAAGCCGACAAGGGGCTCGCCTATCGCCACTGGTACGACGTGTCGGTGCCGATCTCCAAGCTCGACGCCTATATGGCGCGGCTGTTCAGCGAGACTGAGCGGCGCTTTCCGGGGGCGTTCTGCCTGGCGCTCGGGCATCTCGGCGACGGCAACATCCACCTGTCGCTCGCGAGCGAGACGCCGTTTGAGGGCGCCGAGGCCGTGGAAGATCTCGTGTACGGCGGACTGGAAGAGATGGGCGGCGCCTTCTCGGCCGAGCACGGCGTCGGCCTCGATAAGCGTAAGGCGCTGGCGCGGCTCGGCGCCGGCGCCCGGATCGCGACGATGCGCGCGATCAAGCAAGCCCTCGACCCGCAAGGGCGCATGAACCCGGGTAAGGTGCTGGAGGGGTGACACGGACGCGCGAAGATGTCCGTGCCGGCGAAGGGAAGTAGCCGGTATCGACCGGCCACCGAGAGGCGGGCGGCCTCACGGCCGCCCCTCCACGCTCAATTCTCCGGGCAGAGCTCGAAGGCTTTTGCGAGCGCCTCGTCCTCGGTGGCGAAGCTGCCGACCGTTTCGCCGCCCTTGGCATAGACGTTGATGAAGGCCTGCGCCTGCGCCGTCTCCTTGCCATCGTGCACCGACAGTGCGGTGTAGCGCAGCAAACCGTCGGCCTTGGACGCGATCAGGATCGTCTTGGAGCCGCCGTAGCTCGCCGTGAACACCTTGCAGGCGCCGGCCGTCGAGGGCTTCGGGAGATTGAGAGCCGCGACCTCGGTCTTGGGGGCCGACTCCTGCGCCTTGGCGGAGATATCGGCCGTCGTGTCCGGATTGACGCCGAGACCCATCTTCTTCTTGGCGAGCACGTCCTTCTCGGAGGTCGCGCCCGTCTCGTCCGACGTCTGCTCGGCCGAGGCCGTCTCCACGGACGCGGTCGCGTCGTCGGTGTCAGGCTTCGCCGCCGCGACCTCTTCCTCCGGCTCGTTGCCGGTGCAGAACTTGGCGCGATAGGCTTTGGCGACCGTCTCGATGTCGTCGGAGTAGCCCTTGTCGGTCGGCGACCATTTCGTCGTCAGATCCGTGAACGTCACCGGACGATCGAAGCCCTGCGCCCACGGCAGGATGATGTCCTCGACGAGCTTCGTGCGCTGGGCCGCCGGGTTCTCGAGCGGGTTGCCCGAGTAGAGCCGGATGTGGCCGAGATGCGCGGCGACGCCGGTCGAGACGTCGGCGAAGCTTTCGCCCGGTGCCCCGTGACCGGTGGCGCCGAGGCCCGCGAAGTTGTACTGGGCGGGCTTCACGTCGCCCCACTTGCCGCCGCCGGTCTTGTAGGAGAGCCAGTTCGTCTCGACGATCATCTGGTAGAAAGCGTAGTCCCAGCGAACGCCGAGCTCCTCGCCATGCTGCTTGTAGAGCGCGGCGATCTCGCCCAAGTCGTCGTTGAGCTTCTTGTTACGGCCGCGCAGGAACTCCATCATCCGCTCGGGCTTGACGCAGGCGGGCACGCGATTGTCGTCCGAGGTGAGAATAGCCGGCGTTACGGCTGCGGTGGCGGCGCCGCTCAGGAGCGTCACGGCCGCGCAAAAGGCGAGTGCAAGCTTCTTCATATGTTCCGACCCGAATTAACTCTTAGGCCGACAGGGCCCATGGCTTACTGAGGACGCGGGCGCATACTCCCGTCCGATCGGGGCCGATACTGCGATCGACTATGCTAATTTTTCCGTTACTTCCGGCACCAGTGAGGCGCGAGTGGGCCCATTTCGGGGCGGTCGTCGCGCTTATGGTTAAGAACGTCTTGCGGAGCGTTCTATTTCGATGCCAACCGTTCTGGCATCCCCGTAAATGTCTGGTTTGGCAATGCTCACACGGACGGTAAGTATTCGCGGATCGAGCGGTAATGTCGCGGCCGCGATCCGCTCGGCGAGCGTCTCGAGCAGATTGACGTTGCCGGCCTGGGCGAGGGTGCGGGCGGTGGCGACGATGGCGTCGTAGTCGACGACATCGCCGAGGCGATCGCTGCCGGGCTCGCCGGTCTCCTCCGCCGCGACATCGAGGGACACGTAGATGCGCTGGGGGCTAAGCTTCTCGTGCGGCAGAACGCCGATGACGGTGTCGATCTCGAGCTCGCGGACGAAAATGTGCCGGATGCCCTCGGCGGGCTGGGAGGGATCGACGCCTCGGGGGCGGGGCGCGGTGGCGGACGCGCCCTGACTGGCGGCGCGCGTCTCGGGCGAGGCCACGTCGTCGTGGCGCCAGTCGAGATGCTGGCCGCCGTCGAGCGCGATCATCTGACCGGTCATCGCCGGCGCGGCGAGAATGAACCGAAGGGCGGCGGCGATCTCCTCCGGCGTCGTGCCGCGCGCGAGCGGGGTCGAGGTCCATTGCTTCGCGAAATCGTCGGGCGTTTGATAGATGCTCTGGAGGGCCGGCCCTGGCCCGATCGCATTGACGCGGATGCGCGGCGCCAGCGCTTGCGCGAGCATCCGCGTCGCGCTCCACAGGCCGCTCTTGGCAATGCCGTAGGAGAGGAAGTCCGGCACCGGCCGCCAGACGCGCTGGTCGATCAGATTGACGATCGTGCCCTTCGCATCGGGCGGCAGCTGCCGCGCGAAGGCCTGCGCCAGGAACACCGGCGCCGCCAGATTGACCGCGAGGTTCTGCTGCCAGACGCGCGCATCCAGGCTCGCGATGTCGTCGTAGAGAAACAGCGACGCGTTGTTCACGAGGCACGTCACGGGCCCAAGCTCACGGACGCAGGCGGCGACAAGAGCCTCGACCGCATCGGGCTCAGTGAGATCGGCTTCGAGCGCGACGGCCCGGCCGCCACTCGCTTCGATCTCGGCCACCACGGCCGCCGCCTCGGCAGAGGAGCGATTATGATGCACGCCGACGGCAAAGCCCTGGCGCGCCAGATCGAGCGCCAGAGCACGGCCGACGCGCTTCGCCGCGCCGGTGACGAGAGCGACGGGGCGTTCGGTTTGCGCCGTCAACTGTTGTCCCCATCGAGCAGGCCGCCGAGAGGTCCGAGGATCGAGCCCTGATCGACCGAGCGGCCCGTCGGCCCGGCCGCTGCCATCATCCGCCCGGCGAGCCGCGAGAACGGCAGGCTCTGCAGCCAGACTTTGCCGGGTCCGGTGAGCTTGGCGAAGAACACGCCCTCGCCGCCGAAGATCATCGACTTGATGTTGCCGGCGCGCTCCAAGTCGAAATCGACCGTCGGCATCATCGCGACGACGCAACCGGTGTCGACGTGCAGGACCTCGCCGGGCGCCAGCGTCTTCTCGACGATGGTGCCGCCCGCATGCACGAACACCCAGCCGTCGCCTTCGAGCTTCTGCATGATGAAGCCTTCGCCGCCGAACAGGCCCGTCATGATCTTCTGCTGGAAATGGATGCCGATCGAAACACCCTTGGCGGCGGCGAGGAACGAGTCCTTCTGGCAGATCAGCCGGCCGCCGAGCTCGGACAGGCGCATCGCCAGGATGTGACCGGGATAAGGGGCTGCGAACGCGACGCGCGCCTTGCCGCGGCCTTGGTGAGTGTAGAGCGTCATGAACAGGCTTTCGCCGGTCAGCAGCCGTTTGCCCGCGCTCGCGAGCTTGCCGAGGAACCCGCTCGCCTGCGCTTGGCTGCCGTCGCCGAACACGGTGCTCATCGACACGTCGGCGTGCTTGAACATCATCGAGCCGGCTTCGGCCACCGCACTCTCGCCGGGATCGAGCTCGATCTCGACGAACTGCATCTCCGCGCCCTTGATCTCGAAGTCGATGTCGTCGGTGCCGCCGCCGCTCTGGTGGCGCTGGGATTGGACGCTGGGGACGGATCCGAAGATGGCCATGAGCTTTCCCTCGTGAGCGCTGGTCTGTCGTCGTCACAGTCCTATCGCCTTTTCATTCTTGGTGGAATTGATGTTGGTCGCGGTACCCGACTACGGCAGGGCCGGGATTTTCCTCTGATGATCGCCAGTGCGCGGCCTTGCCTCCCCCTTTGTATGGGGCAGGATGGTTCGCCTAAGGGCTTAGCGGTGAGCTAAACTCTCAGGCGAACCCAGGTGGGGGTGCTTGTGCAGCGCGCTTGAATCGAGATGGTTTTCGCTAAAGCGCAATAGGCGCGACGCAGCTTGCTACGTCTGCGCGACAATCGCCACGTCTCGCGCCGCGGAGCCAACATCCTTCCCCATAAAGAGGGGGAGGATGCCCAAGCGGCAACCGCTCGGACCATGAGCGCTCACCAAGTGTGATGGCTTCGCCTCTTAGAGGCGGAAAGTCCTCCAGAGCTGTCGCTGCGGTCGAGGCGCGTCACTCCAGCAGGCCATTCACGCGACGAGTTCCGCCACCATCTCGAGCGCCTTGAGGATCGTCGCGCGGCGTACCGAAGCGCGGCCGATGTCGCCCAAGCGCAGCTCGGCGATCGAGGGCGTGCCCTCGCGCTGCGCGGTGCACACGTAGACGAGACCGACGGGCTTGGCGGCCGTGCCGCCGCCCGGGCCGGCGACGCCGGTCACGGCGACGGCAATGTCGGCGCGCGAGTGCCTGAGTGCCCCTTCGGCCATCTCGCGCGCCACCTGTGGGCTGACCGCCCCGTGCGTCGCGACGAGGGCGGCGGGCACGCCCAGCATCTCCGCCTTCGCCTCGTTGGAATAGGTGACGAAGCCCCGATCGAAGACGTCGGAGGAGCCGGCGACCTCCGTCACGGCACCGGCGATCAGGCCGCCCGTGCAGGACTCGGCGGTGGCGAGCTTCAATCCCTTCGACCGCAACAGATCGATGAGGGACGTGGCGCGATCGATGAGCTCTTGATCGTCGGACATAGAAAGACCTCCGCGAAGGCCATCATAGCGGCCTTCGGCGGAGGTCCAAGCGTCTAATCTCGATCAGGCCGCGACGAGCTTCTCGGCCGAGTTGAGCAGGCGGTCGAGCGTGCCGGTCGATTCGGTGCCCATCGTCTGGACGACGCGCTGCTGCGTCTCGCGCCAGATCGGGAAGGCTTGGCGGATCGCATCCTCGCCGCCTGCCGTCAGATGCAGACCACGGCCCCGGCGGCCGGCCGGTGGATCCATGTTGATGAGCTTCAAGCTCACCAGACGCTTCAGGTTGCGCGACAGCGTCGACTTCTCGATGTCGAGGTCGAAACCGATCTCGGCGGCCGTGACGCCATCCTGCTGGGCGACGGCGGTGAGCAGCGTGAACTGGCTCGCCGTGAGGCCGAGGCGGCGCAGCGCGTCGTCGTAGATTCGCGTGATGATGCGGCTCATGCGACGGGCCCGGAGCGCGACGCAGCACGAGGACGACGTCTCGGCGATCTCTGCGGCGCTGAGCGTGTCAGCGGTATGAGCTAGGCCTTCCATGGGTGCAGGCTCCCCCCAAATGAGGTGCGAACGTGACTATGCGGACATACAACCGACGCTGCTACGATTCGGGGGAGGCCCGCAATGCCGGTGCCGACACGGCCTGCGGTCAATTGGACGTGATGGGCAGACGGATGGTCGCGGTGGCGAAGGCGGCGAGACCCTCCTCGCGGCCGGTGAAGCCCATGCGCTCCGACGTCGTCGCCTTGATCGAGACGCGGCCGATCGGCAATCCGAGGAGCTCGGCGAGCCGGGCTTGCATCGCCGGCCGGTAGGGACCGATGCGGGGGCGCTCGCAGACGATGGTCAAATCGGCGTGCGCGATGCGGCCGCCGCGGGCGGCGAGCAGGGTCATGGCGTGGCGGACGAACTGGTCGGAGGCGGCGCCTTTCCATTTCGGATCGCTCGGCGGAAAGTGCACGCCGATGTCGCCGTCGCCGAGCGCGCCCAGGATGGCGTCGGTCAACGCGTGCAGCGGCGCGTCGGCGTCCGAGTGGCCTTCGAGGCCGCGGTCGTGGGGTATGCGCACGCCGCACAACATGACGTGGTCGCCGTCCCTGAAGCGGTGCACGTCGTAGCCGGTGCCGACGGCGATGTCGCCTTGGGCGATGAGGCGCTCGCGTAAGCTTCGGTTCTCGGCGTCCAAGAGATCCGTGGCAGTGGTGAGCTTCATGTTGGCCTCGGAGCCGGCGACGAGTTTGACTTGGAGCCCGGCCCATTCGGCGACATGGGCGTCGTCGGTGAGGCCGGCGACACCGGCGGCCGCCGCGCGACGGTGGGCGTCGAGGATGGCGGTATAGCGAAACCCTTGCGGGGTCTGCGCGCGGGCGAGGCCGGTCCGGTCGAGCGTGTCGCGGATCAGGCCATCGGGTGAGGCGCGTTTGACGGTGTCGTGGATGGCGAGCGCCGGGATCGCGCCGTCGGCTTCGGCTAGGCCGGCGAGCACGCGATCGATGGTGCCCGCATCGACGAATGGCCGGGCGGCGTCGTGGATGAGGACGCGGGCGGGAGCGGCGGCGGCCAGCGCCTCGAGACCCGCTCGCACCGAGTCCTGGCGCGTCGCTCCACCGATTGCGGGCGGCAGCAAACCCTCCAGACTGGCGACGCTGTCCTCGTAGGACGCGTGGTCGTCCGGATGGATGACCACAAGCGCCCGTGAGACTCCCGGATGCGCCAGAAACGGGGATAGCGTGCGCCGCAGCACCGGCTCGCCGTCGAGCATCAGATACTGCTTCGGCCCAGCCGCCCCCGCCCGCGTCCCACGGCCGGCGGCGACGATGAGGGCCACAGTCTCGGCTTCGGACACGTCGGCGCTCCTGGGGCTTCCTGTGGCCATGGGCGGGGCAGTTGCCGCAGGCCTAGCATGCCAACCCGAGGCTCGCCATGGACGGTGGCCGGTAACCGTTTTCGCCAAGCCTATTGCCTAACGAATAGGCAGAGGCTATCCCTGCCTACCAAATGAGCATCACTCCTGAGCCACAGCCCTTGGCCATCGGCCCCGTGATCCCGTCGAACAGGGTAGTCCTCGCCCCCATGTCGGGCGTCAGCGACCTGCCGTTCCGCGATCTGGCGCACCGGTTCGGGGCGGGGATGGTCGTCTCCGAGATGGTCGCCTCCGAGCCGCTGGTGCAGGAGCGCGGCGACATGCTGCTCAAGGCGCGCCGCCCGGATCACAGCCCCTTCGTCATACAACTCGCCGGCCGGGAAGCGCGCTGGATGGCCGAGGGCGCTCGCATCGCCCAAGACCTCGGCGCCGACATCATCGACATCAACATGGGCTGCCCCTCGCGCGTCGTGACGAACGGCCTCGCGGGCTCCGCACTCATGCGCGATCTCGATCACGCGCTGACGCTGATCGACGCCGTCGTCGGCGCGGTGACACGGCCGGTGACGCTCAAGATGCGGCTCGGCTGGGACGACAAGAGCCGCAACGCGCCCGAGCTCGCCACGCGTGCGGAAGCCGCCGGCATCCGGATGCTGACGGTGCACGGCCGCACCCGCTGCCAGTTCTTCAAGGGCCAAGCCGATTGGGCCGCCGTTCGCCGCGTCAAGGAGGCCGTCCACATCCCGGTCGTCGTCAACGGCGACATCACCGGTATTGCCGAGGCCCGCGAAGCGCTGCTGCATTCCGGCGCCGACGGCGTCATGGTCGGCCGCGGCGCCTACGGCGCACCGTGGATGCCCGGCCGGATCGCCAAAGCCCTCGACACCGGCGCCGATCCGGGCGACCCGCCGCCGCACGCGCAGCGCGACATCCTCATCGAGCACTACGAGGCGATGCTCTCGCACTACGGCACGCATCTCGGAATTCGCAATGCGCGCAAGCACCTCGTCTGGGCGCTGGAGCGGCGCGTCGGCGACCCTGTGGCGCAGAAGGCCTGGCGGCGGCGGCTTTGCGCCAGCGAGGAGCCACGCGAGGTGCTCGCCGCGATCCGCGCGCTCTATGCCGAGACGGAGCTCGCCGCGTGACGGCGTCGCGCACCCGGGTCGCGCCGGGCGCCCTGTCGGGCGGCGCGCCTCTCGATCCTGCATTGGTGCTGTCGTCGCTGCCCTATCCCGTGCTCGTCGTGACCTCTACCGGCGAGATCGAAGACGCCAACGGCGCCGCCGAGCAGTTCTTCGCCACCAGCCGCCGCCGTCTTGTCGGGCGCGCGCTCTCAGGCCTCGTTCCGACTTCGAGCCCCCTCAACGCGCTTGTCGCCGAGGCCGCGCAGCGCGGCGTGCCGATGACGACCCACGCGCTCGATCTGTCGATGCCGCTCTCGGGCGCGCACGGCCATGTCGATGCGACGGTCGCCCCGCTCGCCGACGCGGACGGCCGTCTGACCGTCACCCTCATCGAGCGCGCGATCGCCACGATGATGGAGCGGCAGATGACGCATCGCTCGGCGGCGCGTGCGCTTACCGGGCTCTCGGCGGTGCTCGCGCACGAGATCAAGAACCCGCTGTCGGGTATCCGCGGTGCGGCGCAGCTGCTCGAGACCGACGCCGGCGAGGACGGGCGGGCGCTGACCCAGCTCATCTGCGCCGAGACCGATCGCATCTGCCGCCTCGTCGATCGCATGCAGGCGTTCGGCACCGACGGGCCGCAGGGCGCTGCTGCCGTCAATATTCATGAGGTGCTGGGCCACGTGCGCCAGATCGCGGAAGCGGGCTTCGCCCAGGGCATCCGCATCGTCGAGCTGTACGATCCCTCGCTGCCGCCGGTCATCGGGCATCGCGATCGCCTCGTGCAGGCCTTTCTCAACCTCGTGAAGAACGCCGCCGAGGCGGTGGCCGGATCAACCGACGCCCGCATCACGCTGCAAACGGCCTATCGCCCAGGGCTTCGCCATCAAGCCGCGGGGCCACGCAGCCGCGAGGGCCAGCCGCTCGTCGTCGCCATCGAGGACAACGGTCCCGGCGTTACGGAGAGCTTGCGGCCGCACATCTTCGATCCCTTCGTCAGCGCCAAGGCGGGAGGAAGCGGCTTGGGTCTCGCGCTCGTCGCCAAGATCGTCGAGGAGCATGCCGGCGTCGTCGAGCTCGACCAGCGCCAAGGCCGCACGATTTTCCGCGTGTCGCTGCCGATCGGGGAGGCTCAATGAGCACCTTCCGAAGGACCGCTGAGTCATTGCTCATGAGACCCCCACCAGTCGCTATCGCGACAGCCTCCCCACGTCGTGTCGAAGACGCGCCTCCGGCGCGATGGGGAGGCGGGGTAGATAGGCTACGGAACCTAGCGAAGAGGAATTCGTTGCCGGCGCATCCAATATGGAGAATGCCAGGATCGATACTCCACAACACAGAGCGCGCCGCGACCCGTCTCCGGTCAGTTAGGTCGGTGGGTTTGATAATCGCGCTGATCCATCCGCCCCGCCTCCCCCTTGTGGGGAGGCTGGCCCGTAGGGCCTGGTGGGGGTTTTCTTGGCAAGGACTTGCGTCCATCTCCTGGCCGAGAGTCCGCCACGCGGCATCCGCGCGCGCCAACCCGATCAACCGCTCCGTGCCACACGCTTCAGGGGTCTCCGTCTCACGGCAGATTGGGGAGGGGGCATGAGCAAGGGTACGATCCTCGTCGCCGACGACGACGCGGCGATCCGCATGGTGCTCAACCAGGCGCTGGCGCGGGCGGGGTTCATCCCGCGCGTCACCGGCAACGCGGCGACGCTCTGGCGCTGGGTCGCGGAAGGCGAGGGCGACCTCGTCGTCACCGATGTCGTGATGCCCGACGCCAACGCCTTCGACGTCATCCCGCGGATCAAGAAGGCGCGGCCGAATTTGCCGATCGTCGTCATGAGCGCGCAGAACACGGTGCTGACGGCGATCACGGCGGCCGAGCGCGGCGCCTACGAGTATTTGCCCAAGCCCTTCGACCTGAAGGTGCTGATCGCAACCATCGAGCGCGCGCTCGCCGAGCCGCATGCGAGCGCCGCTCGCCCCGCGCCCGAGCCGGCCGAGAAGGAGCTGCCTCTCATCGGCCGCTCGGCGCCGATGCAGGAGATCTATCGCATCATCGCGCGGCTGACGCAGTCCGATTTGACCGTCATGATCTCGGGCGAGAGCGGCACCGGCAAGGAGCTCGTCGCCCGCGCGCTGCACGACTACAGCCGCCGCCGCAATGGTCCCTTCGTCGCCGTCAACATGGCGGCGATCCCCCGCGAGCTGATCGAAAGTGAATTGTTCGGGCACGAGAAGGGCGCCTTCACTGGCGCCCAGAGTCGCAACGCCGGCCGCTTCGAGCAGGCCGACGGCGGCACGCTGGTCCTGGACGAAATCGGCGACATGCCGATGGAGGCGCAGACGCGGCTGCTGCGCGTGCTGCAGGAGGGCGAGTTCACGACGGTCGGCGGGCGCGTGCCGTTGAAAACCAACGTGCGCATCGTTGCCGCGACGCATCGGGACTTGGCGAGCCTGATGGCGCAGGGTCTCTTCCGCGAGGATCTCTACTATCGCTTGAACGTCGTGCCGCTCCGCCTGCCGCCCTTGCGCGAGCGCCAGGAGGACGTGCCCGATCTCGTGCGGCATTTCCTGAAGATCGCGGCCCGTGAGGGTTTACCCGAGCGATCCTTCGAGGCGGCGGCGCTCGACCGCCTCAAGGCCTATGCGTGGCCGGGCAACGTCCGGGAGCTGGAAAACCTCGTGCGCCGGCTGGTGGCGCTCAATCCGGGCGACGTCGTGACAGCCGCGAGCGTCGAGCACGAGTTGGCCCAGGCCGCCGCGCGGCCGGCACCGGCCGGCGCTGGCGACGCCACGAGTCTCGGTCAGCTCGTCGAGCGGCACCTGGCGCGGCTGCTCGCCGAGGGCGCGCCCCCGCCCGGTCTCCACGACCGCATCATCGCCGAGGTCGAGCGCCCGTTGATTGCGGCATGTCTCGCACTGACGAACGGCAACCAGCTCAAGGCTGCGGAGATCCTCGGCCTCAACCGGAATACGTTGAGGAAGCGGATCAGGGAGTTGGGCGTGGGGTAGGGGAGGAGCGATCTTGGCCAGCCGTCCGTATCAGCACTCGGTCCAGTCGTTGGCTATCGCAGAGGGTTCATCGGGCCCGAACGGAACTTTTCCAACCGGACTGTTCAGCAGAGTCTTGCTTACGCTCGGCTTGCTGCTCGTCTTCCGATTGGGCTGCAGCATTCCCATACCGAGCCTGCATCCTGACGCCATCGCGAGCTTGTTCCCAGCGGAGGATACGGCCGGCACCTTCTCAACCCCAAGTGCCACTTTGCCGTATCAGTGGACGTCGATCTTTGGTTTGGGCCTCGCCCCGTATTTCCTAGCCATGCTGATCGTTCGTGTGACGCAGGTGTTCGCACCGGGCCGATCAAACGAAGCTCGCGGTGACGACGGCCGGAGCATCCGCGTCTTGACGTTGCTCTTGGCGGCACTTATGGCGCTCGCCTACGACCCGAGCCTAATGCTGAAGGTATCACCGGATGTCCCCTTCAGTATTACTACTGTCGTATCCCTGACGGCGGGGGCGATGCTGCTGATGTGGCTCGGCGAGCAAATCACGCGTCGGGGCATTGGTTACGGTCCGGCGTTGATCGTTGCCATCGGGTTCATTGTGGACTTACCCTTCGTAGTGTTCGGCATTTTGGAGATGCGTCGCCAGGGAGTGATCGAGTCTACATCGTTGCTGCTTATGGGTTTGCTCCCTGCAATCATCGCCATGGTCGTTTTCTTCGAGCGCGCAAGGCGGCGGATTTTGGTCGTGAATCCGGGGCATGCCGGTGGGCGAGACGATGGGATAGGGCTCCGGATCAATCAGGCTGGCATTCTTCCGCCGCTCGTTTCCAACACGGCGTTGTTCTTCGTCAGCGGGGTGGTGCCGGTATTCGCTTCCGATGGAGCCCGGCAATTCGACGGGCTTTACGACGTGGGTCTTGCTCTCGATCCTAGCCAACCTCTCGGGCTCGTCACGCAAGCCGCCGTGATTGCGATCGTCACAGTTCTGTTTCGACGTGCGCTCTTCAATCCACAAAACGAAGCCGGAAAGCTTGACAAGGCGGGTGCATTCATTCCCGGAATTCGGCCAGGTGCAGCGACGGTCCGATACATAGCGTCGGTGCAAAATCGCCTCACTGCGATTGGCGCCGGCTATTTGATCGTCGTGTGCCTTGCACCGATGTTCGTCGTTTCTGCGTATGGAGCGTGGATCTACAATGTTATAGTCGGCCTCGTCATTGCCGCGATCACCCTCGTCGACCTGATCGACCGGCTGACCGGCTCGCGATCGCAAGAACGCCACTCCGTATAACCCGCAATAATCAACCGTCGCAAAACGCGGATACACTCGCTCCCGCGCTCGAATCGATTCGTTTGTGTCGCGTTGCGCGTTCGGTTGCGTCGAGGGGCGCTCAAGAACAGCGAGGGATGCGCGACATGATCAAGACACTCAGTGCCGAGGCCTTCGGCACGTTCTGGCTCGTCTTCGGCGGCTGCGGCAGCGCGATTTTCGCGGCGGCCTTTCCGGGGCTAGGCATCGGCTTCACCGGCGTCTCGCTCGCGTTCGGTTTGACGGTGCTGACGATGGCTTATGCCGTCGGGCCGATCTCGGGCGGGCATTTCAATCCGGCGGTGACGGTGGGCTTGGCGGTCGGCGGCCGTTTCGCCTGGGGGGACGTCATCTCCTACATCATCGCCCAACTCGCCGGCGCCATCGCGGCGGCGGCCGTGCTCTATCTCATCGTCTCGGGCAAGGCGGATTACACGACCATCGGCGGCTTCGCCTCGAACGGCTACGGCACGCTCTCGCCCGGCGGCTACTCGATGATGTCGGCGCTGATCGCCGAGATCGTGCTGACGGCCGCGTTCCTGATCGTGATCCTCGGCTCGACCGACACGCGCGCGCCGGCGGGTTTCGCGCCGATCGCGATCGGCCTCGGGTTGACGCTCATCCACCTGATCTCGATCCCGATCACCAACACGTCGGTCAATCCGGCGCGCTCGACGAGCCAGGCGATCTTCGCCGGCGGTGACTACGTGGGCCAGCTCTGGCTGTTCTGGGTGGCCCCGATCGCAGGCGCGATCATCGGCGCGATCCTCTACCGGGCGCTGCTCGCCGACGACAAATAGGCCGGTGGTTCACTCGCCCTTTGACTGACGCCGCGAAGCGATCGAAGCAGGGCTCGCCGGCCAAGGCGGGCCCTGCTCGACTCCTGCGTTCGTGCAGAGCGCGATTACCAATCGTGCGCAGGCGGCGTGCCGGCGTCGATCTCGGCCAAGCGACGCCGCGCGCCGTCGGCGAGGCCGGTGGGGAGCGCGCCCAACGGGAAGAACCGGCTTTCCAGGATCTCGGTGGTCGGCTTGGGCGTCACTGGCCGGTCGTAGCTCTCGCAAACGAAGACCGCGATGTGATCGCCGGGGAAAGTCGCGAAATTGGCGAAGACGCCGTGCAGGCGAGGTCGCGCCGTCAGCTGGACGCCGGCCTCCTCGGATAGCTCGCGGGCAAGGGCGGTCTCGATCGTCTCGCCCCATTCGACGCCGCCGCCGGGAAAATGCCAGCCGGGCCGGTAGCCGTGCTTGACGAGCAGCACTTGCCCCTCGGCGTCGAAAACGATGCCTTGTGCCCCGAGCGTCAAGCCGCGACGCATCCGCCAATAGGGCTGGATAAGCTTGCCGGGAAATTTGACGAGTGGCATAGCAGCGGTCTTGGGCTCGACTTCAAGGCAGCGGCGTGGCTCGCACAGGCGATGAACTCTTGTCAATGCTGACGATCGCCCATCTCTCAGACGTGCATCTCGGGCCCCTGCCGCATGCCCGGCTGTGGAGCTTATCGCCGAAGCAGCTGACGGGCTATGCGAATTGGCACCGGGGCCGCAAGCACCGCCATCTCGCCGCCGTGCTCGAGCTCATCGTCGGCGATATCGCGGACGCCAAGGCCGATCACATCGCCGTCACGGGCGATCTGTGCAACATCGGTCTCAAGGCCGAGATTTCGGAAGGGCTCAAGTGGCTCGAGCGGCTGGGCTCACCCGAGCACGTCACCGTCGTGCCGGGCAATCACGACGCCTATGTCCGGCTGCCCGATACGCACGGCGTGGCGCTGTGGGCGGCCTACATGTCGGGCGCGACGCCGCATGGGGTCGTCCGGCGGGGCGAGCCGGTGCCGTTTCCCTTCGTCCGTCGGCTCGGCCCGCTTGCGATCGTCGGGCTGTCCTCCGCCGTGCCGACGCCGATGTTTCGCGCCACGGGGCGCTTGGGCAGCGCGCAACGGGAGGGAGCACGGCAGGTGCTCGGCGAGCTCGGCCGCGAAGGCCTCGTGCGCGTCGTCCTCATTCATCATCCGCCGCTGCCGGGCCTCGCCGATCGTCCGCGGCGCCTCATCGATGCCCGCGCGTTCTCCGAGATTTTGCGCGACACCGGCGCCGAGCTCGTGCTGCACGGCCACAATCATCGCGCCGAGCTCGCCTATGCCGAAACGGTCGCCGGCCGCTTGCCCGTCGTCGGCGTCGCCTCGGCCTCGATCGGCCGGCACCCGCGCGACGATCGCGGCCGCTACAACCTCTATCGCATCGAGCCGCGGCCCGGCGCGCGTCCGCGCATCACGATGACCGGTCGGGCCGTCACGGAGGATCTTGCGCGCGTCGAGACGGTCGATGAGCGCGTGATCCTCGAGTGAGGCGCGGCGCAAACTAAGGATACCCCACATGCTCAAAGGTCTCGATCCGCTGCTCAACGCCGACGTGCTCTACGCTCTGCGGGCGATGGGGCACGGCGACGACGTGATCCTCGCCGACGTGAATTTCCCGTCCGACTCGGTGGCGCGCTCGACCGTGCTCGGCCGCGTGCTCAGGATCGATGCCTCCGCGCCCCGCGTGGCGAAGGCGATCCTCTCGGTGTTCCCGCTCGACAGCTTCGTTCCGGCGCCGGCCGGGCGGATGGAGGTGGTCGGGAAGCCTGGCGAGGTCCTGCCCGTGCAGGCCGAGGTGCAACGCGAGATCGACGCGGCGGAGGGGAGGTCGCTCCCCATGGCCGGCATCGAGCGCTTCGCGTTCTATGATCTCGCCAAGAAGGCCTATTGCGTCGTGCAGACCAGCGAGCGGCGGTTCTACGGGTGCTTCGTGCTCAAGAAGGGCGTGATCGGACCGGAGGGGTGAGGGCTCACGAGCTCGGTCACATGGTCTGTGTGGGCTGCAAGCTCGACACGGTACGCCGGGGAGATAGTTGCCGCATGCCGAACCACCCATCGATCGAAACGCGGCATCGAAAGGGGTTTCCTTAGATCATGCTCAGAAATATGCCCTGCCCACACCGCGCTCTGTCGAGGCGGCTATATCTTTTGATGCTCCTCTCGTTTGCAGCTTTCGTTGCTGGTGGAGTTATCGCAGGCCAGTTTCCAGAGGGTGTGGCGCGCGGGCTGATCGTTGCGACGGGTGCATTGTTTGCCTTTGGCGTCAGCCTTACAGCCGTAGTCCTCACGCGCTGCCCCAATTGCGGCTGGTTGCTCACAATGACGCAAACGAAGGCGGGTGTGCCTTGTTCTCACCCGTGGGTCGATAAGGTCTGTTCGAACTGTAAGCGCGATCTCATGGAGCCAGTAGACCCTGCTGCTTGAAATCTCGCGGTGGGTGACTGGCCGGGATGAGCATGCTAGAGCCACGGCCCAAGCTGCCGGGGCGGGCAGACCCGCAGGGTCTGATCCCGGGCTAGGGCTTTAGAGATGGGGGATTGATGCGAGCGCGGAGTCTGTGGCACCCCCCACCCTAGCCCTCCCCCTCAAGGGGGGAGGGGATCTGCCGCGGCCAGAACAATACCGCCTAGAAGAGTGTGCCCATGTCCAAGCCACCCGTCACCCGCTTCGCGCCGTCCCCCACCGGCTTCCTGCACATCGGGGGCGCGCGGACGGCGTTGTTCAACTGGCTCTATGCGCGAGGCCGGGGCGGCACGTTCCTGCTGCGCATCGAGGATACCGATCGCGAGCGCTCGACGCAGGCCGCCGTCGACGCCATTCTCGACGGGCTCAAATGGCTCGGCCTCGAATGGGACGGCGCGCCGCTTTATCAGTTCGCTCGCGCCGCGCGGCATCGCGAGGTCGCCGAGGCGATGCTCGCCAATGGCCACGCCTATCGGTGTTGGTGTACACCCGCCGAGCTCGAGGCGATGCGCGAGAAGGCGCGCGCCGAAGGCCGCTCGCCGGTCTATGACGGCACCTGGCGCGATCGCGATCCGGCCGAGGGCCCAAAGGATCGCGCGCCGGCCGTCCGCCTCAAAGCCCCGCGCACCGGCGAGACCGTCATCGACGACGGCGTGCAGGGCCGCGTCGTCTTTCAGAACGAGAATCTCGACGACCTCATCATCCTGCGCTCGGACGGCGTGCCGACCTACAACCTCGCCGTCGTGGTCGACGATCACGACATGGGCGTCACCCACATCATCCGCGGCGACGACCATCTGACGAACGCCGCGCGCCAGTCGCAGATCTACAACGCCATGGGCTGGGAGCGGCCGCACTTCTCCCACATCCCGCTGATCCATGGGCCGGATGGCGCGAAGCTCTCCAAGCGCCACGGCGCACTCGGCGTCGAGGCCTATCGCGAGATGGGCTATCTCCCGGCGGCGTTGCGCAACTATCTGGCGCGGCTCGGCTGGGCGCACGGCGACGACGAGATCTTCTCGACGGCGCAGATGACGGAGTGGTTCGACTTGCCGCAGATCGGCCGCTCGCCGTCGCGCTTCGACTTCGCCAAGCTCGAGAACTTGAACGGGCATTACATTCGCTCGTCGAGCGATGCCGAGCTGATCGGCCATCTCAAGAGCATGCTGGCTGGCAGCGAGGAAGGGCGGGCGCGATTGGCGGCGATGAGCGACGCGGATTGGAGCAAGCTCGAAGCGGCGATGCCGGGGTTGAAAGAGCGCGCGAAGACGCTGAAGGAGCTGATCGCGAGCGCGGCCTATCTGTTCGTGACGCGCCCGCTGGCGATCGACGAAGCCGCTGCGAAGCTGTTGAATGATGATGCGAAGAAGCTGCTCGGCGGTTTGCTGCCGGTGCTCGACGGCGCGGCAGATTGGTCGGCACCAGCGCTCGAAGCGGCCGTCAAGGCACATGCCGAGGCGACCGGCCAAACGCTCGGCAAGCTCGCCCAGCCATTGCGCGCCGCCCTCACCGGCAAGGCGACATCGCCCGGCATCTTCGACGTGCTCGCCGTCTTGGGGCGCGACGAAAGCCTCGCCCGGATCAAGGATCAGGCAGGTTAGGCCGAACGCAGGGGCCGTAGGTTGGGTTAGCGCGGGTAAGGCCGTTCGAATATTGCTCGACGGCGCGCCGCGCGTAACCCAACGCCAGGGCACGCAAGCGCTGTTGGGTTGCGTGCGTGGTGACGTTGCGGCCGCACTAACCCAACCTACAATGGCAACGATCTCCCTTGTGGCTGCCCCTCACCCTTCCCTCTCCCCGTACGCTGACGCTACGGGGAGAGGCGGCGAGAGCTGTGCCCTCATCACGTCAGGGACGCACCGTGCATCCTCCTCTCCCCGTCGCAGCCATTGCTGCGAGAGGGGAGAGGGCAGGGTGAGGGGCGGCGACACCCACAGGCACATCGTTTCCCGAATTCAGCCGGCCACACTGGGAAACGGATACGTGCCCGTAGGGGCGACCGGCGCTCGCCCCTCTTCGTTCCTCCATCGCGGCGCCAAGAGGGGCGAGCGCCACTCGCCCTACGGGATAACGCCGCATTCATCATATCCGAAACTATCGCCCGCAAAGTTATCCCCGTCCCGTCGCACGCCCTCATACTGCACTCAGCCCTGCCGCCAAGGGACTGGAACGCGCGCTGGTGAGACGGTGGCAGGGAGCGTCGTGGGTGCTGGACATAAGCTATCCGGCGCTGACCTGCCGCTTGCGACGGGGAGAACCTGACGCAAGCTACTCTCGCGGCGGATGTCCGCGAGCGGTTTCCGGAAACGGAGGCCAAGGCGGCAAGCAAAGTCCACGATGACGGCGGAGTGGCATCGGCCACATCCGAATGATTCTCTCATGGGCCGGCCACTCCGTCCCCTTGGACTTTTCCCATGCTCTCGGGTCCGGCGCGGACCGCGGAGAGGGCGGAGCGTTGCGCAAGTGAGCGAGCAGCGAATAGGGAGTAAATTTGGATATGGTCGCCGCTGTATTCCTACTCCGTGCACGCGACACACTCTTCGCCGGCTACCCCGTCACGCCCTCGGCCTTCAGCGGCTTGAGCAATCCACTCTCACAGGCGACGCGGCGCTCTTCGGCGGAGAGGCGGCCGTCGTTGTCGAGGTCGACGTTTGTCGCGACCGGGCCGTACTCGGCCAAATCCTTGTTCTCGACGAAGCCGTCGCTGTTGTGGTCGAGCTTCGCGAGCTCGGCGATGCAGGCTTGGGCGGTCGGAGCCGGCGATTGCGCGGCGGTCGGGATGGCCGAGGCGAGGATCAGCAACAGTCCGAGGGAAAGAGACCACCTGGCCATGACCGGCACCCGCAAAGCTTCACCGTTTTGCGAACGCTCGGGCGCGAGCCAGGGTTCCTCGGACGCCCACCTATGCAACACAAACGGGGGAGCGCACTGATCCAGCCGCGATGCCCTGCGTTTAAGTCAGAGCTGAGCCAACGCAGGCGCTATCCCCGTTGCGGCAATGCAGCAAAGAGACTAGCTTTCAGCCCCGATGTTGCGGCGCACCAAAGGCATTCGCCGGGCGCTCGTGTGAGACCGCAACCGGCGATACGCGCTTGAGAATCCGGACCGGAGACCGTCATGGACAAGAAGGTCGAGACCGCCCAGCTGACCTACAACGGCAAGACCGTCGACCTGCCGGTCCGACACGGCACCGTCGGGCCGTCCGTCATCGACGTCACCAGTCTCTACAAGGAGACGGGGACCTTCACCTACGATCCGGGTTTCACCTCGACGGCCGCCTGCGACAGCCAGATCACCTACATCGACGGCGACAAGGGCGAGCTGCTCTATCGCGGCTATCCGATCGAGGAGCTGGCCGAGCAGGGCAATTTCCTCGAGACCTGCTACCTGCTGCTGTACGGGGAGCTGCCCAACAAGACGGACTTCGCCAAGTTCGACAAGGCGATCACCTATCACACGATGCTGCACGAGCAGATCCACCGGTTCTTCTCAGGCTTCCGGCGCGATGCGCATCCGATGGCGGTGATGACGGGCGTCGTCGGCGCGCTGTCGGCCTTCTATCACGACTCCGCCGACATCCGCGATCCGCGCCAACGCGAGATCGCCGGGCACCGCATGATCGCCAAGATGCCGACGATCGCGGCAATGGCCTACAAGTATTCCTCCGGCCAGCCCTTTATCTATCCGCGCAACGATCTCGACTACGCGGCGAACTTTCTGCACATGTGCTTTGCCGTGCCGTGCGAGCCCTACAAGGTCGATCCGGTGCTGTCGCGGGCCGTCGATCGCATCTTCACGCTGCATGCCGATCACGAGCAGAACGCCTCGACCTCGACGGTGCGGCTGGCGGGCTCCTCGGGCGCCAACCCGTTCGCCTGCATCGCGGCCGGCATCGCGTGCCTGTGGGGGCCCGCGCACGGCGGCGCCAACGAGGCGGCGCTCAACATGCTCGAGGAGATCGGCGACGTCTCCAAGATCCCGGAGTTCATCGCCAAGGTGAAGGACAAGTCGAGCGGCGTCCGCCTGATGGGCTTCGGCCATCGCGTCTACAAGAATTACGATCCGCGCGCCAAGGTCATGCAGAAGACCTGCCACGAGGTGCTCGATACGCTGGGCGTTCGCGACGAGCCGCTGCTCAAGGTCGCCATGGAGCTCGAAAAGATCGCGCTCCACGACGAGTATTTCGTTCAGCGGAAGCTCTATCCCAACATCGATTTCTATTCGGGCATCACGCTGAAGGCGCTGGGCTTCCCGACCTCGATGTTCACGGCTCTGTTCGCGCTTGCCCGCACCGTCGGCTGGATCGCGCAGTGGAAGGAGATGATCGGCGACCCGGAGCAGAAGATCGGCCGGCCGCGCCAGCTCTACGTCGGTGCGACGGAGCGTCACTACGTGCCGCTCGACCGGCGCGGCTGACGCCGTTCGGGGCGCCGGGTTAGGGGGCCGGGCTCGACAAGAGCTTGGTCCCGCGCCTGTTTTGGTTCGCAGGGCGCAGGTGGGGGCGATCCTTAAAGCCCGGATTTCATTATAGTAATTCCAAAACATAAATCTTGACTAGGGAGATCGGATATTCCATTGAGGCGCCGCGCGAGACCCGCTCGCGAAAGCTCTCCATCGAGGACGTCAGATCCATGCCGATGACCCGCACCACAGCCCTCGCCGCTCTGCTCGCTACGCTGACGACGCTGGCAATCCCGGCGCGTGCCGAGGACGTCGTCACCGTGACGCTCAAGAACGATGTGTTCACGCCGGCCGAGGTCAAAATTCCGGCGAACGCCGATGTCACGCTCAAATTCGTCAACGCCGATGCGGCCGCCGCCGAGATCGAGTCGAAGGACCTCAAGATCGAGAAGGTCGTCGCCGGCAACAGCGAGATCACCGTCAGTGTTGCGCCGCAGGAGCCGGGCCGCTACCTCTTCGTCAACGAGTACAAAGAGGATACCGTGAAGGGCTATATCGTCGTCGAGTAAGGCGGTTCGATCGAGGCAGATGCAGGCGGCATGCTTTCCACATTGATCATCGTCTTCCGAGAGGTGCTCGAGGCCGGCATGATCGTCGGCATCGTCGCCGCGGTGACCAAGGGCATCGAAGGCAACGCGCGCTGGATCGCGCTCGGGCTTGGCGGCGGGCTTTTGGGAAGCCTCGTCGTCGCGGCGTTCGTCGGCAAGATTGCGCAGGCCTTCGCGGGCTCGGGCCAAGAGCTCTTCAACGCCACCATCCTGCTCGTCGCCGTCGTCATGCTCGCCTGGCACAATGTCTGGATGGCGCGCCATGGGCGTGAGATGGCGGCCCAGCTCATGGGCAAGGGGCAGGCGGTGGCCGCCGGAGAGGCGCCGCTCTGGGGGCTTGCCGTCGTCATCGCGGTCGCCATCTGGCGCGAAGGCTCCGAGGTCGTGCTGTTCCTCTACGGCGTGTCGATCGCGGAAGGCGGGCCGTCCTGGCTGATGCTCGCCGGCGGGCTCTGCGGCCTGGCTCTCGGCGCGGCGGTATCGATGCTCACCTATGCCGGCCTCGTTCGCATTCCAGCACGTCACCTGTTCGCCGTGACGGGAGCGCTCATCACCTTCCTCGCCGCCGGCATGGCCGCGCAGGCGATCGCCTTCCTGCAACAGGGCGGTATCGTCAAGGCGTTGCGGCAGACCGTTTGGAATACGTCGCGGGTGCTGCCGGACAGCTCGGCGCTCGGTCGCGTGCTGCACACGCTGATCGGCTATACGGACCGCCCGAGCGCGCTGCAGCTCATCGTATATCTGGCGACGCTCGCCGCGATCTTCCTCGCCATGCGCTGGCTCGCACCGAAACCACAGCCGGTGAGGATCGCTCAGAGCTGAGCTACTTGGTTCCGTACATCCGGTCGCCCGCGTCGCCGAGGCCCGGCACGATGTAGCCGTGGTCGTTGAGGTGGCTGTCGATCGCGGCGGTGTAGACCATGACGTCCGGATGCACCTTCGACAGCGCCTCGATGCCCTCGGGCGCCGAGAGCAGGCAGACGAGCTTGATGTCCTTGACGCCGCGGGCCTTGAGGCCGGCGATCGCCGCCGACACCGAGTTGCCTGTCGCCAGCATCGGATCGACGAGCACGACGAGCCGCTCGGCGATGTCCTCGGGCACCTTGAAGTAGTATTCGACCGGCTGCAGCGTTTCGGGGTTCCGGTAGAGGCCGATATGGCCGACGCGGGCCGAGGGCACCAAGTCCATGAGGCCGTCGAGCAGCCCCATGCCGGCCCGGAGGATCGGCACGAAAACGAGCTTCTTGCCCTTGATGAAGCGGGCATCCATGGGGCACAGCGGCGTCTCGATGCGGCGGAGCTCGATCGGCAGGTCGCGCAGGACCTCGTAGCCGAGCAGCAGACTGATCTCGCGCAAGAGCTGGCGGAACACGGCCGATGGCGTGGTCTTGTCGCGCATCAGCGAGAGCTTGTGGGCGACGAGCGGGTGATCGACGACCATCACGTTCGGATAGCGTTTGTCGGTCATGACGTCGCCCTTTCACACCTGCTGCTGTCGTCCGGCCGTTCTAGTCCATGGTGCCGAGCCCGGCCCAGAGACCAAGCGCCGCGTCAGTCCTCGGCGATGTCCTCGTTCCACAGATCGGGCCGCTCGTCGATGAACCGGCGCATGAGCGCCACCGCCTCGGCGTCCTCGGCGACGATCACCTCGACGCCGCGCGAGCGCAAGAACTCTTCATTGCCGCCGAAGTTCGTCGTATCGGCAATGACGACGCGCGGGATGCCGAACTGCACGATGGTGCCCGAGCACATCATGCAGGGCGAGAGCGAGGTGTAGAGCGTCATGCGCTTGTAGCTCTTCTGCCGGCCGGCCTTGCGAAGCGCGTCCATCTCGCCGTGGGCGATCGGATCGCCGCCTTGCACGCGCTGGTTGCGGCCTTGGGCGACGAGCCGGTCACCCTCTGCGATGACGCTGCCGATCGGACAGCCGCCCTCCTCGTAGCCGGCCTTGGCCTCTGCGCAGGCGAGCTTCAAAAACTTTATGTCGGCTGCTGTGAGCGTGCTTTCGGCCATCGATCCTCTCCTTACGACACTGCGAGGATTATAGCGCCGAACGGCCAATCCGCGCGAGCGCTTGCCGCACCGGGCCCGTAAGTGCACCGCGCCGGCCGACGACGACACGCTCGAGGCCGAGCCAGGCCGCCAAGCGCTCGAGCTCGGCGGCAAGAGCCTCGGCCACCTCACCGATCGCGACACCGTCTTCGGGAAAAATCCCTGACGCGAGCAGCCGGCGCATCGCCCGATCCGACTTCAAATCCACCCGCGCCACCAGCCGCTCGCCCATCAGGAACGGGAGCACGTAGTAGCCGTAGGTGCGCTTGGGGCCGGGCGTGTAGAGCTCGATGCGATAGCGGAAGCCGAACAGGCGCTCGGTGCGCTGGCGCTCGAAGACGAGGCTATCGAACGGGGTGAGGAGAGCGTGGGCATTGGCCAGCGGCGGCAACTCCATGCGGGGCGGCACATAGGCCATGTCCTTCCAGCCCTCGACCTTGATGGGCAAGGCTTCGCCCGCCTCGACGAGCTCGGCGAGCCGCGCCCTCGTATCAGCGACGCCCATGCGGAAATAGTCGCGCAGGTCGCGCTCGGTGGCGACGCCGAGGGCGCCGAGCGCCCGCTTCAGCAGCGCCCGTTGGGCTTCCTCGCGCGACGGCGTCGGAGCGTTCGCGATCCGAGCGGGTAGCGCACGCTCAGAGAGATCGTAGATGCGCTCGAAGTTGCGCCGCTCGTGGGTCGTGAGATCGCCCGTCCAGAACAACCACTCGACGGCATGCTTGCCGTCGCTCCAGCCCCACCAGCTCCCTGAGGACTTCCCGGCCTCCGACAAGGCGCTTGCGCCGAGCGGTCCGCGATCCCGGATCTCGCTCAGCACCCTCTCGACGAAGTCGCGCCGCTCGGTGGCGAAGCGGTGCAGGCTCGCATAGGCCTCGAGGCCGTTGCGGGCATCCTCCATGCGCCAGCGAAACAGCGGCTGCAGCTCGACGGGAAGGAGGGAGGCCTCGTGACCCCAATACTCGAAGGTCTGGCGACGCTTGCCGAGGCCGAGCTTGTCGAGGTCGGTGGCGGCATAGGCTCCGAGCCTCGAAAACAGCGGCAGGTAGTGCGACCTCACGAGCACATTGACTGAGTCGATCTGTAGCAGCGACAACCGCTTGAAAGTGGCCGCGATCTGCCCAGATGTGACCGGCCCGGCCGGACGGGCCGACGCGAGCCCCTGGTGGGCAAGCGCAACGCGGCGGGCTTGGGCTAAGGAGAGGCTATCGGGTGGCGACATGAATAGGGAGCTTGCGTGAAGGATCGGCAGGACCATAGGCCAACGCGAAGCGGGCTGTCACCGCTGCGTGCGCGATCGGGCGAATTGCGGACATGAGCGGCGATCGCGTTCTCATCACCGGAGCGACGGGCGCCATCGCCAAATGGTGCGCGGTCGAGGCCTTGAAGGCCGGCTACCGCGTCCGGGGCACGGTCCGGTCGGCGGCGCGGGCGGGTGAGGTCGCGGCCGCTGTCGCGAGCCAGGGGGCGGACGCCTCGCGGCTCGAGATCGTCGTGGCCGACCTCTTGAGCGATGCGGGCTGGGCGGAGGCCATGCGCGATTGCCGCTACGTGCTGCATGTTGCCTCGCCCTTTCCCCTCGTTTTGCCGAAAGATTACGATGAGCTGATCCGACCCGCCCGTGATGGCACGTTGCGCGTGCTCAAGGCCGCCGAGGCGGCGGGAGTCGAGCATGTCGTCATGACCTCTTCGGTGGTGGCGATCATGTATCCGGCGTCCGGTGAGCAGAGCAGGATCTATGACGAGAGCGATTGGACGGACCCACGCCGTCCCGATCTCACCGCCTACATCGCCTCGAAAGCGCTCGCCGAGCGGGCGGCCTGGGAATACGTGACGGAGAAGAGCCGCCGCCGCTGGCTTTCGGTCATCAACCCGGGCCTGGTGCTCGGGCCCGCGATCGATCGCGACCTCTCCTCGTCACACGCCATTTTGAAAGCCATGGCGCGCGGCAGCTATCCCGCCGCGCCCGGCGCCGGATATCCGATCGCCGATGTCCGCGACGTGGCGAAAGCCCATGTGCGCGCACTCACGGCCCCCGCCGCGGCGGGCGAGCGCCTCGTCGTTGCCGAGGGCTACCTCACGCTGATGCAACTCTCCAAGATCCTCGCCCGTGAGCGCCCGAGGCTGCGCTGGCGGCTGCCCTGGCTCGTCTTGCACGACGGCTTCGTCCGGCTCTACAGCCGCTTCGACCCGCGCCTGCGGGCGGTGCTCGCCGACTTGGGCGCGACCCGGCGCGTGTCGAATGCCAAGGCTCAGGCCGCGCTCGATATGCGCTTCCGCAGCGCCGACGAGGCGGTGGTCAGTGCCATCCAGAGCCTGGACGCGCTGGGCGTGCTAGGCTAGCTCGTCGATCCGATCCTGGGAGACCACTCGTGAGCGCCACAGCGCCCATCGTCCGCTTCGCCCCGAGCCCGACCGGGCTGCTGCACATCGGCAACTTGCGGACAGCCCTCGTCAACTGGCTGTACGCGCGCAAAACCGGCGGCCGCTTTCTGCTGCGCTTCGACGATACCGATCGTGAGCGCTCCAAGCCCGAATTCGAGTCGGCGATCCGCGAGGATCTCTCCTGGCTCGGGCTCGAGTGGGCGGCGGAGCTCAAGCAGTCGGAGCGGACCGCGCGCTACGATGCGGCAGCCGAGAAGCTTCGGCAGGCAGGCCGCCTCTATGCCTGCACCGAGAGCGAGGTCGAGCTCGAGAGCTTGCGGCGGCGCCAGCTCGCCCGCGGGCGACCGCCTGTCTATGACCGCAGCGTTGCCAAGCCCGTGGTGGAGGGCCAGCCCGTTTACTGGCGGTGCGATCTCGGGCGGACCGATCCGGCCAAAGCGGTTGCGCACTGGGAGGATGGCGTGCGCGGCCCGCAGGAGATCCCACTCTCGGCCGTATCCGATCCGGTCGTCCAGCGCGCCGACGGCAGCTATCTCTATACGTTCACGAGCGTCGTCGACGACGCCGACTGCGGCGTCACGCAGATCATCCGTGGCGAGGATCACGTTACCAACACGGCGGTGCAGATCGCGCTGTTCGATGCTCTCGGTGCCCCGAGGCCCGCCTTCGCCCATCACAGCCTGCTCATCGGTGCGGACGGCGAGGCGTTGTCGAAGCGGCTTGGCGCCTTGTCGCTGCGCTCCTTCCGGGAGGCCGGCCTCGAGCCGATGGCGGTTGCGAGCCATGCGGCGCTCATCGGTACGTCGGACCCGATCGCGCCCCACGCCTCGCTCGAAGAGCTCGCGGCGCTCTTCGATCTCGGCAAGCTCTCCCGGGCGCCGGCTCGTTTCGACCCCGCGGAGCTCGCGGCCCTCAACGCGAAACTGCTGCACGGACTGGGCTACGACACGGTGCGAGACCGGCTCGCCGCCTTGGGTGTCGGCGGGGGCGCCGCGTTTTGGGAGGCTGTCCGCGGAAACCTCAGCAGGCTTGCCGACGCTCGCGACTGGTGGGAGATCGCGACCGGCACGCCTCAGCCCGTCATCGAGGACGGGGCGTTGTGCGATACTGCCGCGCGGCTGCTGCCGTCAGAGCCCTGGGACCAGACGACCTGGGGCGCTTGGACCGCGGCCGTCAAAGCCGAGACCGGCGCCTCCGGCCGCAAGCTGTTCCATCCCTTGAGACTGGCGCTGACGGGGCGCGAGGCTGGGCCGGAGCTGAGGCTCTTCCTGCCGTTCATCGGGCGCGAGCGGGCGCTGAAGAGGCTGGCTGGCACCTGACGGCGAGAGTTGCGAGGACCTACTGCGTGCTGCTCGCGGGCTGGTCGCCCTCGATCAGTGCGCCGATGGCATCGCTCTCGGCAGGCGCATCAGCCGCACCGGTGGTATCGCCTGCTGGCTCGGGCAGCGCCTCCGGTGTTGGAAGCGTCTCCTCGGGCGCGGTTGTCGAGCTCGTGGCGTCCGTTCCGCTCGCCCCGTCGGCATACTCGGCGACCTTGCACGAGCAGCCTTTGACGAGCTCCTTGCGGTAGAGCCAGGCGGTTTTCAGCTTCGTGTAGGGCGCGCCGGCGAGCGACATCGCCTGCTCAACCTCGGCGCCGGGGTTCTGGTAGTAGTAGAGCTCGGTCGGGGCGGCGCATTGCGAGCTGCAGGCGTTGGCGTCGCGGCTGAAGGCGTCCGGCACGGTGGCGTAGCTGATCGGGAAGTAGTAGCCGTCGCACAGGCGCACGCAGATCGTCCGATAGGTCGCGTAGCCGGGCCCGGTCTGATTGTAGGGATCGAGCCCCGGGTCGACGCCCTCGGAGTCGTTCCAGAAGCCGAAGCCGCTGTTTTTCTGCTTCTGCGCCTCCTGCTGATATTGCGGACCGCAGCGCCACCGCGCGAGCTCGGCGATCAGCGCGTCCTGCCGATTGCGTTGCGCGGACTCGTCGGAGGCGGCAACCCGCTGCTCCTCGAGCTTGGCCAGGCGCTTTCGCGCATTTTCGATCTGCCTTGCGATACCCTGGCATTGCGGTGTTTCGCGCACCGTCTGGCTGAACAGGAAATAGTCGAAGCAGTCGCGCTGCTCGAGCTGCGCCTGCCCCTGCTGGTAGATGCGGTCGTACTTGCGGATGTCGGCCTCGATCTTGGCCAGCTGAGCCCGCTGGTTGCCGCCGCCTTGGGAGACCTGCTGCAGCTCCTGCTCGAGCTGGAAGCACTGCATCTGTTGCTCGGTCGTTTGAGCTTTCGGGCCGGCCATCGGGACGAGCATCGTCGCGAGAAGCAACAGCCCCCCGGCGATCACCCGATTGAACCGGCCCGACCCCACGACTTGATCTCCACCCGCAGCCACCCGCCTTGCCGGGCGGCCTGATTCATTCAGCTGGCATTAACCTCTAGTGAGGGTAGGCGGTCAATGCGGCGCGAATTGGGGCAGTGGATAGAGCTCTCCTGCCGCATGTCGCGCGGTTGGACCCCGGCAAGTCCCCCTTTGGGCTTGACGCCTGGGCGCGGCTCAGACCATTGTTCCGGCCATGTTCGGCAGCCACCAGGTCATGTCCGTCCAGATTTGTGGCGGCATCAGCATTACGGGCTAGCAATCGCTGGCGCGGCGGCCGTCGTTCACCCTTCATCCGAACCCGAACGCGCCCCGCCTAAGGAGGGTCGTGTGACGTTGGCGCTCTACAACACGTTGTCTCGCCGCAAGGAGGCGTTCGAGCCGATCGATCCGGCGAACGTCCGTCTCTACGTCTGCGGTCCGACCGTTTACGACTACGCCCATATCGGCAATGCGCGGCCCGTCATCGTGTTCGACGTCTTGTTCCGGCTGCTTCGGCATGTCTATGGGGCGGAGCACGTCACCTACGTCCGCAACATCACGGACATCGACGACAAGATCAACGCCCGCGCCGCCCGGGATTTTCCCAACGAGGACCCGGTCAAGGCGATCGCCCGCCTGACCGAGTCGACGGCGCGGCAGTTTCACTCAGACATCGCCGCCCTGGGCGTGCTCGAGCCGACCCACGAGCCGCGCGCCACCCAGCACATCGACGGCATGAAGGCGCTGATCGAGCGTCTCGTCGCCAACGGTCACGCCTACGTCGCCGAGGATCACGTGCTGTTCGACGTGCCCTCGATGCGCGAGTACGGCGAGCTGTCGGGCCGGAGCTTGGAAGAGATGGAGGCCGGCGCCCGCGTCGACGTCGCGCCCTACAAGAAAGACCCGATGGACTTCGTGCTGTGGAAGCCGTCGAAGCCCGGCGACCCCGCCTGGGCGTCACCGGCCGGCATCGCAACGGCCGGCCGGCCCGGCTGGCACATCGAGTGCTCGGCGATGGCGAAGGCGCATTTGGGCGAGGTCTTCGACATCCACGGCGGCGGCATCGATCTCGTCTTCCCACACCACGAGAACGAGGTGGCACAGTCGCGCTGCGCCCACGGCAGCCAAGTCATGGCCAACGTGTGGATGCACAACGGCTTCCTGCAGGTCGAAGGCGAGAAGATGTCGAAGTCGCTCGGCAACTTCATCACCATCCACGAGCTGTTGGCCGAGAAGAAATTCGGCGGCCAGCCCTGGCACGGCCGGGTGCTGCGCTTGGCCATGCTGCAGACCCACTACCGCCAGCCGATCGACTGGACGGTCGATCGCCTGACGCAGGCCCGCGCCTTCCTCTTCGAGCTCGCGGATGCGTTGGGCGGTGTCGCAGCCGGCGGCGCGCCTGAGGAGGACTTTCTTGCCGCCCTCGCCGACGATCTCAATACGCCGGCGGCGCTCTCGATCCTGCACGGACAGTTCAAGTCGGCCAAGAAGGGCAACGCGGAGTCGCTTGCGAAAGTCGCGGCGGCGGTGCGCTTCCTCGGAATCTGGGACGGCGAGACGCGCGCTGACTTGGCGGTCGGTTTCGAAGCGCCCCACGTCGATGCGACCGAGATCGAAGGCCTGATTGCTCAGCGTCTGGCCGCCCGCCGTGCCCGCGACTTCAAGGAGGCCGACCGCATCCGCGACGCCCTCGCCGCCAAAGGCATCCGCCTGAAAGACAGCCCCGACGGCACGACCTGGGAGATCGCGGGATGAGCCACGCCCCGGACAAGCCGCCCTTCCGCCAATATGGCCGCGCCTACCTCCTGCTCAAGATCGTCGTCGTGGCGCTTGCCGCTTGGCTGGCGCTGAAGCTCGTCGGAGTGCTCTAGCCTCATGATCCGCGAACGGCTCTACCTCTTCGACACGACACTGCGCGACGGTGCGCAGACGCAAGGCGTCGATTTCTCGGCCGAGGACAAGCTCCGCATCGCCGAGGTGCTCGACGGGCTCGGCATCGACTACATCGAGGGCGGCTATCCGGGCGCCAATCCGACCGATACCGAGTTCTTTGCAAAACCCGCGCCCTACAAGCGCGCCCGCTCGGTCGCCTTCGGCATGACGAAGCGCGTCGGCCGCTCGGTGTCGAACGATCCGGGCTTCCAGGCGCTGCTGCAAGCCAACGCCGATGCGATATGTCTCGTCGCCAAGACCTGGGACTTCCATGTCCGCGTGGCGCTGGGGGCGACGAACGAGGAAAATCTCGAGTCGATCTCGGCCTCGATTGCCGCCGTCGTCGCCTCTGGCCGCGAGGCGATGCTCGATTGCGAGCACTTCTTCGACGGCTATAAAGCGAACTCCACCTATGCACTCGCCTGCGCGAAAGCCGCACTCGACGCCGGCGCCCGCTGGGTCGTGCTCTGCGATACGAACGGCGGCACGTTGCCCCACGAGGTCGAGCGCATCGTGACGGAGGTCGCTAAGACCATCCCCTCTGACCGTCTCGGCATTCACACGCACAACGATACCGAGAACGCCGTCGCCAACACGCTCGCGGCCGTGCGCGCGGGCGCACGCCAGATCCAGGGCACGCTCAACGGGCTTGGCGAGCGCTGCGGCAACGCCAACTTGACCTCGCTCGTGCCGACGCTCCTCTTGAAGCCGTCCTATGCCGAGCGGTTCTCGATCGGAGTCACGGCCGAGCGCCTGCGCAATCTCACCATCGCCAGCCGCGTGCTCGACGACATCCTCAATCGCGCGCCGAACCGGCAGGCGCCCTATGTGGGCGAGAGCGCTTTTGCGACGAAAGCCGGCATTCATGCGTCCGCCATCGTCAAGAACCCCGAGACCTACGAGCATGTGCCCCCTGAGTCCGTCGGCAACCAGCGCCGCGTCCTCATCTCGGACCAGGGCGGGCGTTCGAACGTGCTCGCCGAGCTCGAGCGGATCGGGCTTGCCGCCCACAAGGACGATCCGCGCGTTACGCGTTTGCTCGAGGATGTGAAGGCGCGCGAGGCGCAGGGCTATTCCTTCGAGACGGCGGATGCCTCCTTCGAGTTGCTGGCCCGGCGCACCTTCGGCACCGTGCCCGACTACTTCACCGTCGACAGCTTCCGCGTCATGGTCGAGCGCCGGCACAACGCGAATGGCAAGCTCGTCACCGTGTCGGAGGCGCAGGTCAAGGTGTTCATCCAGGGATCGAGCGAGCCGTTGTGGTCGGTCGCCGAAGGCAATGGCCCGGTCAACGCGCTCGACCGCGCGCTGCGCAAGGATCTTGGCCGCTATCAGCATTTTCTCGAGGATGTCGAGCTCGTCGACTACAAGGTGCGCATCCTGACGGGCGGCACGGAAGCCGTGACGCGCGTGCTCATCGAGACGCACGACCGCAAGAAGGGCGATCGCTGGTTCACCGTCGGCGTCTCGCCCAACATCGTCGATGCGAGCTTCGAGGCCCTCGTCGACAGCATCACCTACAAGCTCGTGCGCGAAGGCGCGACGGCGGCGCTGGCTGCCGAATAGGGGAGGCGACCATGCAGACGATCACGACGCTCGAGATCGGTGGAGCTCCGCGCGAGCGTGGGCGCCAGTACGGCGCGGGCTTGAAGGCGCTGATCCGCGCGCGCGATGCCGCGTGGCGCAAATCGCTCACCGCGCAGACCGGTCGGCCGTCGGACGAGGTTATCCACGCGCTGGTCAGCGGCACCGATTTCATCTCCGCCGTCCGCCGCTTCACACCCGATCTGCTCGAGGAGGTGCACGGCATCGCGGAAGGTGCGGGATTGTCCTTCGAGGCGATCTACGCCGCTCAGCTCATGGACGAGGAGTGGTGGATCATCGCCGACGAAAAGGGACATCATCATTGCTCGAGCTTGGGCGTCGTGCAGCCTCGCGGGCCTGCGCTCGCCGCGCAGACGATGGACCTCGTCGACTGGAACGAGGGCTATCAGGTGCTGCTCACGGTCCGCGGCGAGAACGGTGCGCCGGATCAGCTCGTGACGACGATGGCGGGCATGATCGGCCTTTGCGGCATGACGAGCGCTGGGCTCGGCGTCGTCGTCAACACGCTCTCGCAGCTCGCAGTGAGCCGCGCAGGGTTACCGGTCGCTTTCGTCTCGCGTGGCGTGCTCTCGCAAGGTGATCACGACGGTGCGGTGGCGTTCTTGAAATGCGTGCCGCATGCCTCGGGGCAAAACTACATCGTCGCCGATCCGCTGAAGGTCACGGATCTCGAATGTTCGGCCGCAGGCGCGATGCCGCATAGCGGTGGGGCAAGCTGTGTGTGGCACACGAACCATCCGCTCGCGAGCACGGACCTGCGTGGCGGTGCGCACGATCATGTGGCGAGCATGAAGAACTCGAAGGGCCGTCTCGCGGTGCTCGATGGCAAGCTCGGTGATGTCGCCGTGCCGTCGGTCGCCGACGTGAAGCGTCTCCTCGCGAACCGCGACGATGCCGCCGATCCCATTGCGCGCCGCCTGGGCGAGCACGGCAGCCACGCCTTCACGTTTGCATCCGTTGTCTATGAGCTCAGCCCCGAGCCCAAAGTGCACGTCGCACCAGGCCCCGCCTGCTCGACGCCATTCCGAACGTATGATTTCAGCCCTGCAAAGCGTGCGGCGGCGGAATAGCCGGAGAGACAGGCGTTCCGATCAACCCCTCATCCGGGCTTCGGCCACCTTCTCCCCAAAGGAGAAGGCCGGCTCCAATAAAGTCTGCGGACGCCAATAAAATGTGACGGCGTTGCAGCCTTCTGCCGTGGAGAGGGTGCCGGCACGCGGGTGAGGGGTGTCCTGACGCTCAGTCTTTCGACACCGCGACGCGCGCCTAAGCCCTCAGCCACCCGTTCGTCGTCAGGTGCTCCTGCGGTTGGAAGCGGGTCTTGTAGCTCATCTTGCGCGAGCCCTCGATCCAGTAGCCCAGATAGACGAAGGGCAAGCCCATGGCACGGGCGTGGCGCACATGCTCGAGGATCATGTAGGAGCCCAAGCTGCGCGGCTCCAAGTCCGGCTCGTAGAACGAGTAGACCATCGAGATGCCGTCGGAGAGACGATCGCACAGCGCGACCGCAATCAGCGGCCAATCCTCGAACTGGCCCGAGCCGTCCTCGGGAGGCAGGCGGTACTCGGTGAGGAAGGTATCGATGATGCTGTCCTGCACCATCATGAAGAAGTCGAGCATGCTCATCTCGGCCATGCCGCCGTCGCCGTGGCGGCTGTCGATGTAAGCGCGAAAGAGCGCAAACTGCTCGGAGGTGGGGGCCGCAGGAACGCGGCGCGCGACGAGATCGGCGTTGCGGGCCTCGATGCGCTTCATCGTCCGCTTCGCGTCGAAGTCGTCGACGACGATACGCACCGACGTGCACGCCGAGCAGCCCTCGCAATAAGGTGTATAGGCGATGTTCTGGCTGCGGCGGAACCCGTTCTTCAGCAGGTGATCGATGACGTGGCGCGGCTTCTCGCGAGAGAGGTGCGTGAAGAGCTTGCGCTCCATGCGATCGGAGAGGTACGGGCAGGGTTGCGGTGCCGTGATGTAGAAATCGGGGAAGTCCTTTTTCTGCTCCGTCACGACCGGCCTCGCTACGCTTAAACAACGCTCCCCGAGCGGCGAACTCTAGGCAGGCCGCGATGCGCAAATCAAGCGTGGAAAAACCCTGCGTAGCCTGGAACCGGACAGGATTTTCGATTGCGTGTGCAATCGTGCATCACCTCGCTTATGCAACCTCTGAAGAGATCAGAAGACGCCGGCGTCGAGGCCCGCCGCCATCGCCAGCCCGAGCTCCTCGCATTGCAGAGCGAACTCTGGGCTGAACTCGCCCTTGAGCAGAAGCGGCGGCTGCACAGCCCGCCATCTGAGGCCCGTCGTGATGCTCTCGATGGCGCGCCGTGTGCCGGTGCCGTCATGGCGCGCGCGGATGTAGACGGCGAACGGAAGCGCGTCGGTCTTCTCGAGGCACGCGTAGTAGCTGCGGTCGAAGAAATCCTTGAGGGCACCCGACATGTAGCCGAGGTTTTCGGTCGTGCCGAGGATGACGGCCTGACAGGCGAGCACGTCGCCGGGCGAGGCTTCGAGCGGCGCCTTGACCGTGACGGCGACGTCCGCCCCCGCACCGTTGGCTCCGCGCTCGACGGCGGCGCGCAGCGCGAGCGTGTTCTCCGAGGGAGCGTGCGCGACGATGAGCAGGCGCTTCATCATGGCGGCACCAACGGCCCGGTCGGACGTGCGCGACGCGCCGCCTTCGGTGCCAAGCTCAAGAGATGCTCCCGCGAGAGGAAACCCGTCAGACGCCCGTGCTCGTCGACGACGCCGACGAGCGGCGCTGTGCTCGACATGACGGCTGGCCAGGCATCGGCGATCGGCATCGCGGTGGGAATTGTCGGCAGGCCCGGCGTGACGAGCTCCGACATGCGCGCGCCGTGCGCCCCGGACGCGAACGCCTCCGCCAGCCGCTCGCGCGTGACGCTGCCGACGATCTGCTGCGTACCATCGCGGACCGGAAAGGCCGACTGTGGCCGGGCCTCCGCCATGCTCGCCGCCTCGGCGACCGAGTTGTCGAGCGTGAAGGAGACGAGATTGGTGATGCGGACATCGCCCGCGGTCGCCGTGCGGCCTGAGCGCGCGCGTTTCGAGTGACGCAGCTCCGCCTCGGCGGCGAGGAAGACGAACGCCGCGACGAGCATCAGCAGAGGATCGTAGAGCAGTCCGAGTGCAGCGAGGACGAGGGCGATGGCCTGGCCGATCCGCGCTGCGATCAGGGTCGCGCGCGCATGTCCGAGCCAGGCGCTGAGGAGCCCGCGCAGGACGCGTCCGCCGTCCATCGGAAAAGCCGGAATGAGATTGAAGACCAGAAGTGCGACGTTGGCCATCGCGATGCGATTGACGAGGTGAACGACACCCGCTTGCGATCGCGTCAGCTCCTCGACGTCGATCCCGAAACCCAAGCCGAGAAAGAGCACCACGGCAATGGCGAGCGTGACGGCAGGGCCCGCCAGCGCCACGACGACCTCCTGAGAGGGCTTCTCCGGCATGCGCTCGAGCGCCGCGATGCCGCCGATCGGCGAGAGCGTCACGGTCGGCGTGCGGATGCCGTAGCGCCGCGCGGCTGCCACATGGCCGAACTCGTGCAGCACCACACAAACGAAGAGGAGCAGGATGAACACAACGGAGAAAGCCGCGCCCGCCGCTCCTCCGCTCATCCACCCCTGGTAGCCGACGAAGGCCAGGAGCAACGGGAAGGTTGCATGAACTTGCAGCAACGTGCCGCCGACGCGGAAGAGCGGAAAGGATCCGCCGAGCATCGCACTGGACTCCTGTGACCGGGCCTTCAAGGCCGGGCATTCTCTCCGATTGGATGCGGGCGAGCAACGCTTGCACGCAGCTTTGGCTCCCATCACCGTCGGCGCTATCGCAAAGTTCGTGATATCGGCTAGGCTGTTGTCGAATTTGCTGGGGTCGCCATGCGGGTAGGTCTCCGCCTGATTTTCGGTCTAGCCGTCCTTGCCGCTGCGAGCCTCATGCCCGCGGCGGGCGCGCGCGCCGCTAAAGCGCATCCGGCTGTCTGCAAAGGCACCGATCTCATCGAGCAGCTGGCTAAGACCGATCCGGCAGGGTATGCGCGCATTGTCAGCCGGGCCTCCGAGCTCGAGAACAGCCAAGCGATCTTCTGGCTGATCGAGAAGGAAGGCCACGAGCCGTCCTATTTGCTCGGCACCGTGCATCTGACGGACGATCGGGTGAAGCGACTGCCGGTCGCGGCCGAGCTTGCCTTCGCAAAGGCCAAGCACGTCGCGGTCGAGACCTTCTTCGACAGCGAGGAGGACATTCAGCACGTTCTCGAGTCCATGCCTGCCGAGGCGGTGTCGTCAACCGACGAGCACCTGAGCGCCCATCTTCGCGTCGAGGAGTACGCCAGGCTTACCGCGCTCGCCGAGGCGGCGGGCATCGATAAAAGCGAGCTCGACGGATTGAAGCCCTGGGTTGCCGAGATGCTCGTGCGCGGCCCGACTTGCGAGGCGCGGCGCGTCGAGGCAGGCGAGCTCGTGCTCGACGCCTGGCTTGCGGGACGCGCGCTTCGCCGGGGCCTGCCGCTGCGCAAGCTCGAGACGGTGGCCGAGCAATTCGAGACGCTGGCCGCCATCCCCTACGACCAGCAGCTCGCCATGCTGCGCTATGCTCTCGCCGACAAACCCTCGCGCGCGCAGGACGAGACGGAGACGCTGATCGGCCTTTATCTGCGCCGGCAAATTCCGGCGACCGACGCGCTGACGCGGATGCTGGCGCCCGACGGAGCGGTGGCGAACGCATATCTCGCGGCCTACTGGGGCGACCTCATCGACCGGCGCAATCGTCGCTTCGTCGCCAATGCGCAGCCCTTGCTCGATCAGGGCCGGGTCTTCATCGCCGTCGGCGCGGCCCATTTGCCGGGCGAGAACGGTGTCGTCGCGATGTTGCGGAAAGCAGGCTATCGCGTCAGTGCCGCCGACGACGGTCCAGGTCCGCTCGTCGTGGCGGCGATCGAGAAGCCGAGTCCGCAGCTCAAGCCGAAGCCCAAGCGCACCGTGCGCCGCAAGCCGGTGAAGATTGCAATCGCAGCAGCGGCCAAACACGCCGAGACGGTGCTGAGAGAGCCGAAGCCGCCAACCAGCCAGAGGTAGCCTTCAAAGGATCGTCAGAGCCTGTCGCGGGTTGCCGATCAGGATCTGATTGATCTCGGCTTCGCTCATCCCCTTGCGCCGCATGACGGGGACGACTCGCGTCAGGATGTGATGATAGCCCTCGCCGCCGAATGCCGTGTGCCGCGAGATGTTGTCGATGTCCTCCGAGATGATCACCTGCGCAAGATAGCCGCGCTCCATCAGCATCAGGATGCGGTTCAAGCGCATGGCGTCGTTCGGCATATCGATGTCGGAGAGCGGATAGTAGCTGCTCTCGAGACCGAAGAGATCCTGTTCCAGATAGCAACCGGTATTCGCGAGCTCGAGGAAGGCCGCGTCTGTGAAGATGGTGCGGTCGAGATGGCAGATGATGGTGCGGGTAGGATCGCCGCCGGCCTTCTCGACGATGCGGAGGGCGTCCATGGGGGCGGCGGTGTCGCGGCCGGGGTGGATGGTGAGCAGCATGCCGGTCTCGCGCTGGCAGCGGACGGCGGCGCGCAGCACGCGCTCCTCGACCGGATGCACCGGCCAGACGAGGCCGATCTCCCCGATGATGCCGGGTCTGATCCGATCCGCGCCCGTCCCCTCGTGAATATCGGCGAGGATGGCGTCGGCTATCGCGGCCTCGCTCTTCTCGGCCAACCCCGGCGGATGGAGATCGTTGACGTAGTAGCCGGTGCCCATGACGACGTGGACGCCCGTGCGCTCCGAGACACGGCGCAGCAGCGCGGGGTCGCGCCCGACCCCGATCGGGGTGAGCTCGACGAGCGCTTGACCGCCGGCTGCCCGGTACTCGTCCATTGCGGCGACGGCCTGGTCCTCGTCGACCATCTGCAGCGTCGCCTTGAGGCTGTAGCTGTTGCGTCGCGCCTCGTAGGCGTTGTGGGGACTGAGCGGCTCATGCCAGCGTTGACCGAAGGACTCCGGCTGGAACGCGAGCGCGTGGCTCGGCTGCTCTTCGGCTGGGACGGCGAGGAAGTCGATCTTCAAATGCTCGTGCATGAGCGTGCTGCCGAGCGCGTCGGGTGCGATGGCGCCGCGAACGGTGACGATGCGGCCTCGATCGGCATGGGGCATGGGATGCGTCCTTCCACAGCCATTGATCTCTCGGCGATCTTAACAGCGGTGCGCTTGCGGAAACGGCCCTTTCGGCACAGAGGTGATCCGCGCTAGCGTCATGCCGTCACTTGACCTCGAGGATTTCTGCGATGGACTTCACGCTGAGCGGCGAGCAACTTCTGATCAAGGAAACGGCCGAAGCGTTTGCGCGTGAGAGGATCGCGCCAAAGGCGCTCGATTGGGATCGCGACCGGCATTTCCCCGTCGCTGTCATCCGCGAGACCGCGGCGCTCGGCCTGGGCGGCATGTTCGTCCGGCCCGAGAGCGGCGGCAGCGGGCTCTCACGCGTCGATGCCACCGTCGTCTTCGAGGCGCTGGCGAAGGGGTGTCCGTGCGTTGCGGCCTATATCTCGATCCACAACATGGTGGCGGCCATCGTCGACCGGCACGGCAGCGAGGCGCAGCGGCAACGCTGGCTTCCCGATCTCGTCGCGATGCGCACCTTGTCGAGCTACTGCCTGACGGAGCCCGGCGCCGGATCGGACGCGGCCCAGCTTCAGACGCGCGCGGTGCGCGATGGCGATCACTACACGATCACCGGCACGAAGCAGTTCATCTCCGGCGCCGGTGAGACGGACGTGTATCTCGTCATGGCGCGAACGGGGGGCGAAGGCGCGCGCGGCATCTCGGCCTTTCTCGTCGAGCGCGGGACGCCCGGCCTCTCGTTCGGCGCCAACGAGGCCAAGATGGGGTGGAACGCGCAGCCGACGCGGGCCGTCATTCTTGACGGTGTGCAGGTGCCCGCGAGCCAACGGCTGGGCGAGGAGGGCAGTGGCTTCCGCGTCGCCATGGCGGGCCTGGATGGCGGCCGGCTCAACATTGCCGCCTGCTCGCTCGGTGGCGCGCAGGCGGCTTTCGACAAGGCTGCGGCCTACGTCAAGGAGCGCCGCGCCTTCGGCCAGCCGATCGCCGGGTTCCAGGCGACCCAGTTCAAGCTCGCCGACATGGCGACGGCGCTCGAGGTGTCACGAACGTTCCTGTGGCGGGCCGCCTCCGCGCTCGACGAGGGCAGTCCCGATGCGACCCGGCTTTCCGCGATGGCGAAGCGTCTGTGCACGGACCAAGGTTTCGACGTTGCAAATGGCTCGATGCAGCTGCTGGGCGGCTACGGTTACCTCGCGGGCTACGGCATCGAGAAGATCGTCCGAGACCTGCGCGTGCACCAGATCCTCGAGGGGACCAACGAGATCATGCGCCTGATCATCGCCCGCGATTTCAAAGCCTGAGTCCGGCCGTCGTCCGGAGCCCGAACGGGTGAGCACGCCTCACGCTGAACAGCGGTTGTCCATATAGGCGTCCGCAACCATAGCTTGAGTGTCCCGTCGAAATATGCAATCCCTGATTGACAACAGCTTTCGGGGAGTTGCCATGACCGTCTATCGCCCATCGCCTGCGCCGAGCTTCCTTCGCCGCCGCGGCGTGCTGATGCGGACGTGTCAGCGGACGTCGCCGGTCAGGGAGGCCTTGCTGATTGCGCCGAAAACTCCGGAGGCCTCACTCGCCGAGGCCATGCTGCGGCTCCTGCACGGTTACGACATCCATGTCGGGATCGCCCACACGCTCGGCGCCGGCCTCGACCAATTGTTGGCGGGAATGCCCGACATCCTCATCCTGACGGACCGCCTGCCACCACAGGACGATGCCATCGGCGTGCTCCCCATTCTGCGCCGCTGCGGCTATCGAGGCCCGGTCGTCGTCATCGGTGTCGTGGGAGGAAGGCCGCGTGCCCGGGCTCTCAAGCAAGCCGGCGCCGCCGACGCCATTTTCCATCACGAGATCGACGGCGCGCGCTTCGCCGAAGCCATGGTCGCGACGCAATCTCGGGCCGAGGCCGCCTGAGACGGCGATTGACCATGCCTCTGCCCTTGCCGGGAAAAACGCCGTGGGGCTATACGTTGCCCATAGCTCGGTCCCACGCTCAGGAAAGGCACGGCACGGTCATGGCTCAGGAAGAGCTCTCGCATTTCATCGGCGGCAAGCACGTCAAGGGTAAGTCCGGACGGTTCTCCGACGTATTCTGGCCGATGACGGGAGAGGTCGCCGCCAGAGTTCCGCTCGCCTCCAAAGCCGAGGTCAGGGCGGCGGTCGAGAACGCGCTCGCGGCGCAGCCCGCCTGGGGTGCCGAGAACCCGCAGCGCCGGGCACGTGTATTGGCTAAATTCGTGACGCTGCTCGTGCGCGACATGGACAAGCTCGCCGACAAGCTCGCCCGCGAGCACGGCAAGACGATTGCGGATGCCAAAGGCGACATCCAGCGCGGTCTCGAGGTCGCCGAGTTCGCGACCGGCATCCCGCATCTGATGAAGGGGGAGTTCACGGACGCGGCCGGTCCCGGTATCGACATGTACTCGATGCGCCAGCCGTTGGGTGTCGTCGCCGGCATCACGCCGTTCAACTTCCCCGCCATGATCCCGATGTGGAAGTTCGCGCCCGCCATCGCCTGCGGCAACGCCTTCATCCTGAAGCCGTCCGAGCGCGATCCGTCCGTGCCGATCATGCTGGCCGAGCTGATGATCGAGGCGGGATTGCCGGCGGGCATCCTCAATGTCGTCAACGGCGACAAGGAGGCGGTCGATGCGGTGTTGGACGATCCAGACATCCAGGCTGTCGGCTTCGTCGGCTCGACGCCGATCGCGCAGTACGTCTATGCCCGCGCGACCGCGTCGGGTAAGCGTGCCCAGTGCTTCGGCGGCGCCAAGAACCACATGATCATCATGCCGGACGCCGACATGAACCAGGCGGTCGATGCGCTGATCGGTGCGGGCTACGGCTCGGCCGGCGAGCGCTGCATGGCGATCTCGGTCGCGGTACCGATCGGCGAGAAGACCGCCGATCAACTCATCGAGAAGCTCATCCCGCGTGTCGAGAGCTTGAAGATCGGTCCATCGACCGATCCGAGCGCGGACTTCGGGCCGCTGGTGACGAAAGAAGCCGTTGGCCGGGTGCGCGGCTACGTCGACGCTGGCGTCAAGGAAGGCGCCAAGCTCGTCGTCGATGGCCGTGGCTTCAAGATGCAGGGCTACGAGAACGGTTTCTACATGGGCGGTTGCCTGTTCGACCGGGTCACCGCCGACATGAAGATCTACAAGGAGGAGATCTTCGGGCCGGTGCTCTCGGTCGTGCGGGCGAAGGACTATTCCGAAGGCCTCAAGCTCGTGAACGACCACGAGTACGGCAACGGTGTCGCCATCTACACCCGCGACGGCGATACCGCGCGCGACTTCGCGGCGAAGTGCAGAATAGGCATGGTCGGCGTCAACGTGCCGATCCCGGTGCCGCTCGCCTATCACACCTTCGGCGGCTGGAAGCGCTCAGGCTTCGGCGATTTGAACCAGCACGGGCCGGATTCGATCCGCTTCTATACGCGCACGAAAACCGTCACGAGCCGCTGGCCGTCCGGCGTCAAAGAAGGCGCCGAGTTCGTCATCCCGACGATGCGGTAGGGGTTGGCGTTAGACTCTGTACGCCATGCCTATGTGCTCAAAGAGTGCTTGTCGTTGACCGCGACAAGCACGACTTCTAGTATTGGCGCTATGGACTACAGCAAGATCATCACGGTCGAGCCAGGCAGGCGCAACGGGAAGCCTTGCATCCGCGATCTCCGCGTAACGGTTTCGGATATCCTCGAATACCTCGCGGGTGGAATGAGCGAGGACGAGATCTTGGCCGATTTTCCCTATCTCACGCGCGAGGATATTCGCGCTTGCCTCGCGTTTGCCGCCGACCGTGAGCGGCGTCTCATGTCAGCAAGCGGCCCGTGAAGCTTCTCTTCGATGCGAATCTCTCGCCGCGGTTGGTCGCGCGGCTGAGCGCGGTGTATCCCGGATCGCTGCACGTCTTCGACTACGGGAAACTCTCATCGGACGATCGGCAGATATGGGATTTCGCTGCTGCCCGCGATCTGGTCGTGGTCACCAAAGACAACGACTTCCAGGCCATGAGCTTGGTTCGCGGTCAACCGCCCAAAGTCATTCAGCTCAGGGTCGGGAACTGCTCGACCAGCTACATCGAGACGGTGCTGATCCGGTGGCGCGATGTGATCGCCCAATTCGGCGTTGATGACGACGCGGCGTTGCTGGTCATCGATGCGCTTAACGGCGCGTAGGGCAGGCCTTTCGACCCGCCCCCGCTGTTCCGATCAAGCCACCGCCCGCGCCTCGTACCGGTACCCGATCCCGCGCACCGTCAGGATCGTCTCGGGCCGCGCCGGGTCGCGCTCGATCTTGCGGCGAAGCCGCGAGATGCGGATGTCGAGCGAGCGGTCGAACGGTGTCCACGTGCGGCCGTAGGCGAGCTCGGCGATCTCGTCGCGATTGAGCGCCTGGTTGGGGTGCTCGACGAAGATCTTCAAAAGCGCGATCTCCATCTCGGTCAGTTGCGAGACCCGGCCTTGCGGATCGCGCAGCGTGCGCGCGGCGATGTCGAGCAGGCAGGAGCCGAAGGCGAGCAGGTCGCCCGATATCGATCTCGTCGGCATCGGCGCGCTCGTCTTGCCCATCCGCCGCTGGATCGCCTTGAGCCGAGCCCCCAGCTCACGCAGATCGAGCGGCTTCGTCAGGCAATCGTCCGCTCCGGCTTCGAGACTGCAGATGCGCTCGACGGGGTCGGCGCTGCGGGTCATCATGAGGATGCCCATGCGCGTGTGCTCCGAGAGGCGCCGCGCCAACGCCAGCGGATCGGCGCCGGCGAGCCCGAAATCGAGCACGCAGAAATCCGCTATGTCGGTCGAGACGATGCGCTCGAGGCGCTCGGCGTCCTCGGCGAGGGTGACCTTGGAGCCGTTGGCGATGAGATAGGTCTCGATCGCGGACGCCGTCACGGCATCGGGATCGCAGACGAGAATGTGTGAGGATCTGAGCACGAGTTGTCTCCGCTTGTCTTGACCGCTCGTCTGGTGCCTTTGCACGCCACACTCCAGGATGCGGCGGCCGGCGCCTTTAGGCGGCAGCGTGTAGTGATTTCGACCCGTCGAGGGCTTGCCGTCCGATACGGCATCCGAGGCCGGCGCGCGGGCGGCTTCGCCACCCGCGCGCTTCGAGCCGTCAGAGATCAATAGTCGTAGCCGTTCTTGCAGGCCCAGTAGCGATCCCACCAATACTCGGCCTTGTGCCACTGGCCGCGGTACTCGGCGCGCAGCGCCTTCTTCTTCAGCCAGTAGCAGCCGCTGTTGTAGGTCACGTAGACCTTGTGGCCGAAGTACACGCCGCCGCCATAGCCGGCCTGCGCCGGAGCCGTCGCCATCGTCGCCGCCACAGCCAGCGCGCCCGCGGTCATCATCAGCTTCTTCATCATGGTCATCTCCCTGAGTTGTTATTGGAGCCTTGGGTTCACGTTTGGCTTGGGCGGCTTGGCTCTCGCATTCCGTCCGTGCCATGACCAAGATTTAGGGCTGCCAGCGCGCTCCGGCAGTTCCGCACGGAACAGCCCTGCGGTTTTTTGGTTGGCCAGCCTGTCTTTCGTGGGCTTGTGCGCAGCTGCGGTAGGTCAGCCAACCTTCCGCGAGGCTTGCTTCGCTTCTCCGCCCTCGCGATCATCGAGCCTCCAGGCGGAGTAGGGAGATCGGCATGAAGGGTAATTTCCAGGAGGCGCTGGCGGATGCGCGCAATCACAACGAGGCGCCGTTTCCGGCCACAGAGTACCGCGACCGGCTGACCCGCGTGCGCCGGCTCATGGACGAGGCCAAGATCGACCTGATCTTCGCGATGGCTCCCGAGAGCATCTGCTACCTGTCAGGCTTCGCTGGGCATTGGTATCAGGCGCAATCCGGCAAGGCGTTCCCGCCGACCTCCGGTTTGGCTATCCATCGCGACCGCGATCAAACCATGCATTTCGAGACGCCGTCGGAGGCGATCCTCGCCCACATCGGCACGCACTCGCCCGACATCCGGATCTTTCCCGTCGGCTCCCGCCGCGATGGGCTGCCCTTCATCCTGCAGGAGTTGAAAGCCGCCGGCTGGTTGAAGCCCGGCGCCCGTGTCGGCCTCGAGCTCTACAACTATCGCCCGAACCCGATGGTCGCGCGGCGCTACGAGGAGGGCTTCAAGGCCGCCGGCGTCGAGGTGGTCGATGCGACCCACATCATCCAGCAGGCTCGCCATATCAAGTCGCCGGCCGAGATGGCGTGTCTGGAAAAGGCCGCCGAGCTCGCCGAGATCGGCATGGCGGCCGCCGAGCAGGTGATTGCGCCGGGCGTCAGCGAGCTCGAGGTGTTCGGTGTGCTCATCGTGGCGATGACGAAGGCGGGTGGCGAGTTCTCCGGCATCATCCCGCCGGTCATCTCGGGCTTCCGCTCGAACGCGCTGCACCCGCTGGCGACGCGCCGCAAGATCCAGAAGGGCGAGCGCGTCAACATCGACCTCTGCGGCGTCTACAATCGCTATCACGTCAACATGGCGCGCGGCTTCTGGGTGGGTGAGCCGCCGAAGGAGGCGCTCGACATCCACAATCGCTCGATCGGTGTGTTCCCCGCCGTCATCGAGCCGATGCTCAAGCCCAACTTGGAGGTCCTGAAGTTCTGCGAGGCGCTTCGCGACTACTATGTCGACCAAGGCATCTGGGACGAGTCCTACTGGTCCGGCGGCTACGAGTTCGGGCTCGCCTTCCCGCCCGACTGGGTCGGCAGCTTCATCTACGATTTGTCGATCTCCAAACCTGGCGAGCGTTTCCTGCCCATGACCGCCGTCAACCACGAGTGCAATTTCTTCGCTCCCAATAAGACCGGGCTTTCGGCAACGATCGACACGTTCCTGTTCGGCGAGAAGGATGCCCGTATCGTCACCACCCGCCCGAGGGAAATCAAAGTGCTGCACGCCTGAGGCGGGGGCGGGCCCGAGCTTGACGGAAGCGCTGCAGGCGCCTTAGCTGCCTCAGGATTTTCATGCCCGAGGAACCCCCGCCCATGGCCAATGCCCCGAAATTCGACACGCTTGCGATCCACGCCGGTGCCAAGCCCGATCCGGCGACAGGTGCACGCGCCACGCCGATCTATCAGACGACGTCCTACGTCTTCAACGACGCGGCCCACGCGGCCTCGCTGTTCGCGCTCGAAGCCTTCGGCAATATCTACACGCGCATCATGAACCCGACGCAGGGCGTGCTCGAGGAGCGTATCGCGGCGCTCGAGGGCGGCACGGCGGCGCTGGCGGTGGCCTCGGGCCATGCCGCGCAGTTCCTCGTCTTCCACACGCTCATGGAGCCGGGCGACGAGTTCGTCGCGACCCGCCAGCTCTACGGCGGCTCGATCAACCAGTTCGGCCAGTCGTTCAAGAAGATGGGCTGGCACGTGAAGTGGGCCGACGGGACGGACATCAAGAGCATCGAGGCGGCGGTTACGCCGAAGACGAAGGCGATCTATTGCGAGTCGATCGCCAACCCCGGTGGCATCGTCATGGATCTGCCCGCCATCGCGGCGGTCGCCAAGAAGGCCGGCGTGCCGCTCATCGTCGACAACACGCTGGCGACGCCCTATCTCTGCCGGCCCAAGGAGCACGGCGCCGATATCATCGTCCATTCGGCGACGAAGTTCCTCGGCGGCCACGGCAACTCGATCGCCGGCCTCATCGTCGATTGCGGCACCTTCGACTGGATGAAGTCGGGCAAGTACGCGTCGCTGTCGGAGCCCAATCCTTCTTATAACGGCATGAAGCTCGGCGAGACCTTCGGCAACTTCGCCTTCGCCATCGCCTGCCGAGTGCTCGGCCTGCGCGACATCGGCCCCGCGATCGCGCCCTTGAACGCCTTCCTCGTCCAGACCGGCATCGAGACGCTGCCGCTGCGCATGGCGCGGCACTGCGAGAATGCGCAAGCCGTCGCCGAGTGGCTGGTGAAGCACCCGAAGGTCGCGTGGGTGAACTACGCCGGCCTGCCCGACAACAAGTTCCACGCGCTCGCCAAGAAGATCTGCCCCAAGGGCGCGGGCGCGGTTTTCACCTTCGGGCTCAAGGGCGGCTATGACGCCGGCGTCAAGCTCGTCTCGAGCGTGAAGCTGTTCAGCCACGTCGCCAACATCGGCGACACGCGCTCGCTCATCATTCATCCCGCATCCACCACGCACAGCCAGGTGCCGAAGGAGAACCTCGCCGCCGCGGGCGCCGCGCCGGATGTCGTCCGTCTCTCCGTTGGTCTGGAGGACAAGGCCGACATCATCACCGATCTCGAGACAGCGTTGGCGGGGATCTAGGCCCAAGCGTCCGCGTTGTCTTGCCGGGGCGACCATGACGGTCGCCCCCTCGACACCCTCAATGACATGCGCACCGACCTGTTCGATTTCGAGCTGCCGGATGACCTGATCGCGCTGCATCCGGTCTCGCCGCGGGATGCGGCGCGGCTGCTCGTCGTGCGGGGCGGTGAGCTCGCCGACGCCCACGTCCGCGACCTCCCCGATCTGCTCGAGCCTGGCGATGCGCTCGTCGTCAACGATACGCGCGTGATGATGGCGGAGCTTTCGGGCATTCGCGCCCGTGACGACGGATCGGTCGCGCACATCCACGCCAATCTTCTGCATCGGCTCGACGATAGCCGATGGCTTGCCCTCGCGCGGCCGGGCAAGAGACTGAAAGTGGGCGACCGCATCCGCTTCGGCGCGGAAGGCGCGGGCGAGGTCTGTCTGCTCGGCACGCTGGACGCGACGGTGGCGGCCAAGGGTGATGCCGGCGAGATCGCGCTCGCCTTCGATCTGCAGGGCGCCTATCTGGACGAGGCGATTGCGACCGCAGGCCATGTGCCGTTGCCGCCCTACATCGCGGGAAAGCGCGAGGTCGAGGAGCGCGATCGCGTCGACTACCAAACAATGTTTGCCGCCCGCGAAGGCGCAGTTGCCGCGCCGACGGCGGGGCTGCATTTCACGCCGGAGCTTATAGCGCGGCTCGAGGAGCGTGGCGTTTCGCGCCACACCGTCACGCTGCATGTCGGAGCGGGTACGTTCCTGCCGGTGAAGGCCGACGACACCGCCGGGCATAAGATGCATGCCGAGTGGGGCGAGGTGAGCGAGGCGACAGCGGCAGCGCTCAACGCCGTCAGAGCGCAGGGCGCCCGCATCGTCGCCGTCGGCACGACCTCGCTTCGCCTGCTCGAGTCGGCGACCGGCGATGATGGTGTGATCCGTCCGTTCCGTGGCGAGACCTCGATCTTCATCACGCCCGGCTATCGCTTCAAAGCGGTCGACGTGCTGATGACGAATTTCCACCTCCCGCGCTCGACTCTGTTCATGCTGGTTTCGGCATTCGCGGGTCTCGAGACTATGCAGGCGGCCTACGCGCATGCGGTTCGGGAGCGCTATCGGTTCTACTCGTATGGGGATGCCAGTTTGCTGTTTCGGGCGTGAGGGTGGGTGATGGTTTGGGCGGGGCGATCGGCAGGTCGTCCGATTTCGCGCCACGATACGATGCCGGCGTTGGAGCCGCCTCTCCCCATGGGCACGAAGTGTCCATGGGGAGAGGGCAGGGTGAGGGGCAGCTCCACACAAATTGCCGGTCAGGGGGATACATCGGTCAGCGGGTCTCCCAACGAGAATCGTACCCCGCAAGCCCGGCTCGGCAGGCCTGCTACCAAGCGGCTGCCCCTCACCCTTCCCTCTCCCCGTTCGCAGCAACGGCTGCGACGGGGAGAGGCGGTTGGCGCCGCGCCGTGTGGCGGGCGACCGCCGGTCGCCCCTACGCAACGGGCAAAGTGCCCGCCCGACGCATGCAGCTTGCGAGCCTGCCATCGATTGCCGTTTGCGCCACGTATCCGCTATCAAGCGCATGCCGATCCACAAGAGTAGCTCATGACCGCATTCTCCTTCGCCTTGAACGCCACCGACGGCCGCGCGCGTGCCGGCGTCATCCAGACCCCGCACGGTCCGATCCGCACGCCGGCCTTCATGCCGGTCGGCACGGCGGGAACCGTAAAGGCGATGTTCCTGAAGGACGTGAAAGAGGCCGGCTCCGACGTCATCCTCGGCAACACTTATCACCTGATGCTGCGGCCGGGCGCGGAGCGCGTCGCCAAGCTCGGCGGCCTGCACACCTTCATCGGCTGGGACGGGCCGATCCTGACGGACAGCGGCGGCTTCCAGGTCATGAGCCTGTCGAAGTTGCGCAAGATGACCGAGGAGGGCGCGACCTTCCAATCGCACATCGACGGCTCGCGGCATCACCTTTCGCCCGAGCGCTCCGTCGAGATCCAATGCCTGCTTGGCTCCGACATCCAGATGCAGCTCGACGAGTGTTTGGAAATGCCCGCGACAGCGGCCGAGACCGAGCGTGCGATGGAGCTGTCGCTGCGCTGGGCGAAACGCTCGCAAGTGGCGTTTGCGAAACTCTCCAAGCCGGGCCAGGCGCTCTACGGCATCGTCCAGGGCGGCACCGATGTCGCGCTCCGTCGCCGTTCGGCCGAGGCGCTGGTGGCGATGGATTTCCACGGCCACTCGATCGGCGGGCTCGCGGTCGGCGAGCCGCAAGCCGAGATGCTCGCCATGATCGACGTCGTCGAGCCGATCCTGCCGAAGCAGAAACCGCGCTATCTCATGGGCGTCGGCACGCCCGAGGATATTCTGGAAGCCGTCGCGCGCGGCATCGACCAGTTCGACTGCGTGATGCCGACTCGCGCCGGCCGGCATGGCCTCGCCTACACCTGGGGCAGTAAGATCAATCTCAAGAATGCTGTACATGCCGAGGATACGCGACCGCTCGACGCCACGTCCTCGTGTCCCGCGACGCGCGACTACTCCCGCGCTTATCTGCATCACCTCGTCAAATCGGGCGAGTATCTCGCCGCCATGCTGCTCACCTGGAACAACGTCGCGTTTTATCAATCGCTGATGGCGGGCATCCGCGCGGCGATCGCGCAAGGCCGCTACGCCGCGTTCAAGGCCGAAACGCTGGCGCGCATGCGGGGCTCCTAACGCCGTTGCACCATCGCCATTACGTATGAATCAGCGCCGCGCCGATGAGGCCGGCGTCGCCGCCGAGCGTCGCCTGCAGGATCGGGATGTCGCGTGTCCGCGCGCTCCACACGTGGTGGCGGATGGCCGGGACGAGGCGATCGAAATAGGGCCCCACCGCCGCGCCCAGGCCGCCGCCGACGATAAGAGCCGCCGGATCCGTCATTCCGAGCACGGGGCCGAGCGTGCTCGAAAGCTCCGTCGCCGCCAGGCCAATGACCTCCAAAGCTGCCGTCTCACCGTCTCCGGCGCGACGCACGATCTCGAGTCCTGAAACATCGACGCCGCCGGTTTTGCGCGCGTAATGCTCGGTAAGTCCCGCGCCGCCGGCCACGTCCTCGAGCACGCTCTCGCTCATCGCGCCGCACTGGGCGCACAGCGCGGTCGTCGGCCCCGAGGCGATGACGAGCGCGTGGCCGTGCGCGCCGCGATAGGGCCGCCGGCCGATCACCAGCGTCGCCGCGATGCCGGTGCCGATGTTGAGATAGAGGAACGGATCGTAGCCCTGTCCGGCCCCGAGGCGTGCCTCGGCAAGGGCTGCCGCGCGGACGTCCGCCTCGATCCTCACCGGAGCGATGCGGCCGAGCCGATCGTGCACGGCCTCCGTCGTCCACGGTACCCGGTGCCCGCTCTCGATCTCTCCCTGGGGCGAGATGAGCTCGCACAGGCTCACGCCGATCGCGGCGATCGGCGAGGAGGCGGCAAGATGCTCTGCCGCCTGCCCGACTGCATCGAGGAAGGCCTCGCCCGCATGCTCGCGTGGCGGCGTCGGGATCGACGCGCGCTTGGCGATCCGCCCCGTCTCGGCATCGACGAGCGCGAGCTTGGCGCTCGTGCCGCCGACATCGATGGCGACGAGCATCGCCATGGCTCAGTCCGGCCGGTAATTGGGCGCGATGCCGAAGATGATCTCGGCCGGCGTCGAGCCGGTGTTGTGATACTGATGCGGCGCGCCGGCCGGCACGTAGAAACCGTCGCGGGGTTTGAGCTCGAACCACACCTGGCCTTCGGCCTCAGGCGCGAGCACGTTCACATCGCCCGACAGCACATAGAGCCCCTCGTCGCCGCCGTGCCGCTCGACCGCCGAACGTTGGCCCGGGAGCAGCCGCAAGCGGCCGACCGTCAGGTGCTCTGTCGCGCAGTAGAGTCCGATCAGCGCCTCTTGGTTGGGGCCCTCCAGCCGCCAGACGAGATCATGATCGCGCATGACGTGCATGGTGTTGGTCTTGGCCAGCTCGGCCGCCTGCATCGGCAGCTTGCCGAGCCAGTCGTCGCGCAGGTAGCGCGGTTGATCGACGTAGGGTCGTGTGCGGGCATAGGCGCCCGATGTTCCGGTCGCCGGCGGCGGCGCGAAGAACTCGAGCACGCGCAGTGGCTCGGTCGAATGGTTGAAGCCGTGGTGCCAGGTGTCCTTGCGGAAGAAGATCGCCTCGCCGGGTTTGGCCACATGCACCTCGCCGGTCTCCGGGTTGGCCGAGACATAGGTGCCCGACAGCACGTAGAGCACCTCGTCGGCGCCGAACACGGTGCGGTAGTCGGGCGAGTGGCGGAAGGCCTGGCCGGGCGGCATGCCGAAGACGAGCTGGTGGATCTTCTGCGAGGAGACGTAGATCCAGTCGTCGACCTTGCCGGAGGCATCGTCGCCCCACAAGTGCCGCGTCACGCGGTCGTAGGGAATGTGCGTCGGGCGGTCGAAGGTCGGGCGCGGCGAGGAGGCGTAGGCCATGGGCGGGTCCTTGCTGGAGGAGTGCCTGCAGTTCATCGTGACGGTGCGGCGAAGTCAATCAGTAGGCGGTGGGCAGAAGGCAGTAGGGTGCGCTGCTACGAGCCGTCGCCGTCCTGTCTTCAATTGTCAAAGAGCGGAAGGCGACGAGCAAGTCCGGTCGCGACTGCCGACTGTCCATTGCCGACTGCCGTTCTTCACATGCACGCTTCGCCCTCTCCGCGGTCGCGAGCGACCCGAGAGCATGGGAAATGTCCAAGGGGACGGAGTGGCCGGCCCATGAGAGAATCATTCGGATGTGGCCGGAACCACTCCGCCGTCATCGTGGGCTTCGCTTGCCGCCGTGGCTCTCGTTTCCAAGAGCCGCTCGCGGACATCCGCCGCGAGAGTAGGCTTGCGTCGGGTTCTCCCCATCGCAAGCGGCAGGTCAGCGCCGGATAGCTTATGTCCGGCACCCACGACGCTCCCTACCACCGATCCACCAGCGCGCGTTCCGGTCCCTTGGCGGCAGGGCTGCGAGGAGTATGGGGTCGGTTTGGAGACCGGGGATAACTTTTGGGTCGATCGTTTCGGATATGGTGAACACGGCGCTATCCCGTAGGGGCGAGCGGCGCTCGCCCCACTTGGCGCGGCGATGGAGGAACAAAGGGGGCGAGGCAGCCGTTTCCCAGTGTGGCCAGGTGTATGAGGGAAACGAGGTGCTTGTGGGTACTTCTGCCCCTCACTCTACCCTCTCCCCGTTCGCAGCAATGGCTGCGACGGGGAGAGGAGGATGCACGGCGCGTCGTGGACGCGTGAGGCGGGCACGGCTCTGTCCGCCTCTCCCTGTAGCGCAAGCGTATGGGGAGAGGAAGGGTGAGGGGCAGCCACAAGGGAGATCGTTGCCAACAACGGGCGACCTGCCGGTCGCCCCCACGGTCTCACCACATTCGCCGCTCCCGTAGGGGCGAGCGGCGCTCGCCCCTCTTGCAGCACGATCCACGACGAAGAGGGCGACCGCCGGTCGCCCCTACGGCGGAGAAGGCGTTCGTCCCTAGCTCGGGACCCATCTTCCGCTTCGGCCTGCAAGGTGAGGGGAAGCCACAAGGGAGATCGTGTCCAAAGACGGGCGACCTGCCGGTCGCCCCTACGGTCTTGCCAAATCCGCCGTGCCGTAGGGGCGAGCGGCAGCTCGCCCCTCGTCGAAACATGCACAGCGCGCTGGCATCTTGGCCGGTGATCTCAGAAGATGCGATCGATCGGCAGGCCAAGCGCCATGGCGCCGGCGTACTCGGCTTGCGGACCCGACTGCAGCGGATGATAGCGGGCCGCCTGGATGTCGCGGAACCGCCGCTCGAGGCCGGCCGAGCGGTAGAACCCGGCACCTCCCGCGAGCTCCATCGCGTGCTCGACCGCCGCGATCGCATGCCGGGCGACGAGCTGACGGCCGATCATGACCTGGTTGACCGTCGCCGCCGACGGCGCGTTGAGGCGCACGGCCGCGAGCATGCTCTCGTGCGCGAGCCGCGCCGCCGTCAGCTCCGTCTCCATCTGGCCCGCGAGCGTGATGGCGTGCCGGTTCTGCGCCTTGCGCTTGGCCAAGTTGATCGCGATGTCGCGCGCGCTCTCGGCGACACCGAGATAGACCGCGTAGACAAGCGGGAAGGCGATGGTCGCGATGGTCTGGAACACCGGATGCCACTCGCCGGCCTTGCGCTTCACCGCGACGGCGGCCTCCGGCACGACATGGCCTTCGATCAGCACGTCGTGCGAGCCGGTGCCGCGCATGCCCATCGTCCGCCAGGTGTCGAGTATCTTCACGTGCGGCGACGTCATCGGCACGCCGAAGTGCAGCACCATCGGGCCGTCGTCGGTGTCGAGCACGGCGCCGGTCATCAGAATGTCGCCGGTCGGCGCGCCGGACGTGAAGACCTTGCGGGCGTTGATGCGATAGCCGCCCTCGACCTTCTCCGCCTTGCCCGAGCCCGCGATCCAGTCCGAGCCGCCGCTCGACAGCAGCATGATCCGCTCGGTCGCGATGCGCTTGAGCAACGGCTCCACGGCGGCCGCTTTCTGGTGCGTCCACCGCCAAGCCGGCACGGCAACCTGATGCGTGTGCATGGAGAAAGCGAGACCCGTCGAGCCGCAGTGATAGGCGAGCGTTTTGAGCATGAGGGCGAGCTCGTCGACATCGGCGCCGCGCCCGCCGAGCGCTTGCGGCACGCCCGCCTCCACGAGGCCCGAGGACTTGAGCACCGCGATGTTGTCGGCGACGTAGGAATCCTCGTCCGCCGTCTCTGCGCGTTTGGCGCAAACCGCGCCGATGTCCCTGGCGATGTCGACGATGCTGCGATCGGAGAGCGTGCGATGTTCGGCAAGAGCGCTCATGGGGGGCCTCCTGATATTGTCTTTGCTGGATTGGGAGCATGTCTCCCGGCGTGCTCCCATACTTAAGGAGCGGCGCGCTCCCATCCAGTCCAGGAAGTGTACCGGACCGTTTCAGGCCTCCGGAGGCGCCGCCGTTTTCCCTGTAAAATCACTGACAGCATTTCAAATACTTGATACACTTTCTGTACTGGACCGGACGCCGGCCGTTCGCCAGTCTCGCCCAGCATTCGACGGAGGTGATCCCATGCCGAGAAGCGAGGGCCAGCCGAGCTACGGGCAGTTCTGTCCCGTCGCCATGGCCGCCGAGATCGTCTGCTCGCGCTGGACGGCGCTCGTCGTTCGCGAGCTGCTCTGTGGCTCGACGCGGTTCAACGATCTGCGTCGCGGCGTGCCACTGATGTCGCCGACGCTCCTGTCGAAGCGGCTGAAGGAGCTCGAGGCGGCCGGCATCGTCGAGGCGGTGCCTTCGGGCACGCAGGGCGTCTACGACTATCGCTTGACAGATGCGGGCGAGGAGCTGCGGCCCGTCATCATGTCGCTCGGCATCTGGGGGCAACGCTGGGTCGAAAGCTCCGTCTCGCTCAAGAACCTCGATCCGTCCCTCCTCATGTGGGACATGCGCCGGCATCTGGATCCGACGCCGCTGCCGCCGCGCCGCTGCACCGTCAGCTTCCGCTTCCCCGAGGTGATCGAGGCCAAGCAAGTCTACTGGCTCGTCATCGACGCAGGTCATGTCGATCTGTGCTCGGCCGATCCCGGCTTCAACGTCGACCTGTTCGTCAACAGCTCGCTGCACAGCATGACGGCCATCTGGATGGGCCACACGTCGGTCGGCAGGGAGATCGAGGCCGGACGCGTCGAGCTGATCGGAGACAAGACGATCGCGCGATCGATGCAGACGTGGCTCGGCTTGAGCCCCTTCGCCAAGGAGCGCTCGAAGGTCGGCGAGGGCCGGCGGAAGGTCGCGTGAGGGTTTGCCTTGGTCTGCGACGTGTAGAAAGCGCGCGAGCGCAAGTCGATACGGTCCCGTCCGCTCCACCCCTCTCCCGAGCATCTTGGCGTCGCGTGCCTTCGGCACGACCCGCACCCTCCCCCCAATGGGAATGGCCGACAATCGACTGAGATCGACGATGCCGTCTCACCGCGTCAGGATCGAAAAGTCCCGCGGGAGCCGGCCTTCTCCCGTTGGGGAGAAGGTGGCGCGCATGCGCCGGATGAGGGGTGGAGCGAGGCGCACTCTCGCCCCGCATTGCATCTTCGCGCGCTTCGCGGCAGGCTCCGCTCCGAGACCCTCGAGGGAGCACAAGCCGATGGCTATACCGAAGACGATGCAGGCGGCGATCCAGCGGACGCCGAAGGGGCCGCTCAAGATCGAGAGCGTGCCGGTTCCCGAGCCGGGACATGGCGAGATCCTCATCAAGGTCGTCGCCTGCGGGGTTTGCCATTCCGACCTCCATGCCGTCGACGGCGACTGGGATCCAGGTCCGGCGATGCCGCTCATTCCCGGCCACGAGGTCGCCGGAACGATCGCGAAGCTGGGCGAGGGCGTCGCCGACTTGAAGATCGGCGACCGCGTCGGCGTGCCGTGGATGTTCTGGAGCTGCGGCAGTTGCGAGTTCTGCACCGCCGGCATGGAGACGATCTGCAAGAAGACCGAGGCGACGGGCTATTCGAAGCCCGGCGGCTATGCCGAGTACATGGTGGCGCCGGCCGCGTTCTGCGGGCGCCTCTCGCCCAAGGTCGACATGTACGAGATCGCGCCGATCCTGTGCGCGGGCGTCACCACCTATCGCGGCTTGAAGCGGACCGGCGCGCGGCCCGGCCAATGGGTGACGGTGCTCGGCGTCGGTGGGCTCGGCCACATCGCGGTGCAGTATGCGCGCGCCATGGGGATGCGGGTCGCCGCCGTCGATATCGCCGACGACAAGTTGAAGCTCGCCAAGACGCTCGGTGCCGAGCTCTTGGTGAATGCCAAGGACGAGGAGCCGGGTCCAGCGATTCACAAGGCGGTTGGTGGAACGCATGCCGCTCTCGTCACCGCCGTGTCGCCGCGCGCCTTCGAGCAGTCGATGACGGTGCTCCGGCCTGCGGGCACCGTCGTGTTCATCGGGCTTCCCGGTGGCGACAAGGATGCGATCCGCGCCTCGATCTCGGGCGTCGTCAACACGGAGCTGACGGTGCGGGGCTCGAACGTCGGCACGCGCACGGACCTCGAGGAGGCCGTCGATTTCGCGACCCGCGGCCTCGTCACCTCGATGATCGAGAAGCAGCCGCTCGCCAAGATCAACGACATCTTCGAGCGGATGCGGGCCGGCAAGATCAACGGCCGCGTCGTGCTGGATTTGACGGCAGATTGAACGTTGGGTGTGCGTCGCCCTCCCCCCTTGAGGGGGAGGGTAGGGTGGGGGCTCGAAAGCATAGGACTCTGAACGCGCGTCTAGCCCCCCATCCCAAACGCCTAAGGGCTTGGTCGCTGCGCGCCCAAACCCGAGGCGTTTGGCCTTCCCCCTCACGGGGGGAAGCAATTCCGTCGTAACGACACTAAGAATTCGAATTGGAGATGCATCCAACCATGCAAACCCGCCTGACCAAAGCCCTCGGCCTGAAGCACCCGATCGTGCAAGCGCCCATCGCGGCTACGCCCGCGCTTGCGACCGCAGTGGCGAATGCCGGAGGTCTCGGCATGCTCGGCGTTTCCTGGACCGCGCCGGGCCTGCTGGCTGCGATGTTCGCCGAGATGCGTGGTGTCACTCGTGGTCCCTTCGGCATCAACCTCGTCGTGCAATGGGATCAGGAGGAGCGGCTCGAGACGGCACTCGCCGCCGGCATCAAGATCGTCTCCTTCTTCTGGGGCGATCCGTCGCCTTACATCGATCGGTGCAAAGCGGTCGGTGCCAAGACCATGATGACCGTCGGGAGTGCGGAGGAGGCCAAGCGCGCGGTCGGCCAGGGCATCGACATCATCGTCGCGCAAGGCGTCGAGGCGGGTGGCCACGTCTGGGGCACGGTCGGCAGCGTGGCGCTGATCCCTGCGGTGCGGGATGCGGTCGGCGACACCGTTCCGGTCGTTGCGGCGGGAGGCTTTGCCGATGGACGGGGGCTTGCTGCCGCGCTTTGCCTCGGTGCCGATGGTGTGTGGCTCGGAACGCGGTTCGTGGCGGCCGAGGAGGCGGATACCCATCCGCGCTATCGCCAGGCCGTCGTCGAGGCGCGCGAGACCGACACGTTGCATACGACGCTGTTCGATCTGGACTGGCCGAATGCGCCGCATCGGGCGATCGTCAATTCGACGGTGAAGCGGTGGCGGGCGGCTGGCCAGCCCGGTTTGAGACCCGGCGAGGGCGAGGTGATCGCCCGCCACGCCGACGGACGGATGGTGAAGCTCTACTCCGACGATTCCCCCAAGGGCGACTTGAGCGGCGACATCGAGGCGATGTGCCTTTACGCAGGTCAAGGCGTCGCGCTCGTCCGTGCCGTGGAGCCGGCGGGTGCGATCGTCGAGCGGATCGCGGCGGAGGCGCAAGCGATCCTGTCACGTGGTGCGACGAGCTAAGGGAGAGAGTGCGATGAGCGGCAAGCCCGGAGATCATGATCACGACCACCACGACCATCACCATGACGACCATGATCACGATCATCATCACCATCACGGCCACGATCATGACGAGGAGGAGAAGGGCGTCGCCCTGCGCGTGAAGGCACTCGAGCGCGTGCTCGTCGCCAAGGGCATCGTCGATCCGGCGGCGTTGGACGTGTTCGTCGAGACCTACGAGACGAAGGTCGGTCCGCGTAACGGCGCGCGTGTCGTGGCCAAGGCCTGGACCGATCCGGCCTACAAGCAGCGGCTGCTCGACAATGCGACGGCCGCCATCGGCGAGCTCGGCTACAAGGGTCTTCAGGGCGAGCACATGGTGGTCGTCGAGAACACACCGGCCCAGCACAACATGGTCACCTGCACGCTCTGCTCCTGCTATCCCTGGCCCGTGCTAGGCCTACCGCCGGTCTGGTACAAGAGTGCCGCTTATCGCGCCCGTGCCGTCCGCGAGCCGCGCAAGGTGCTCGCCGAGTTCGGCGTGACGTTGCCCGAGGGCAAGGCCGTGCGCGTCTGGGATTCCAACGCCGATCTGCGCTACATGGTGCTGCCCGAGCGGCCCCAAGGCACCGAGGCCTTGAGCGAGGATCAGCTGGCGGACATGGTCACGCGCAACGGCATGATCGGCACCGCGCTCGTCTGAGGCGATCCATGGACACCATTCACGACATGGGCGGCATGCAGGGGTTCGGCCGCGTCGAGGTCGAGCCCGATGAGCCGGTGTTTCACGCCGAATGGGAGCGCCGGGTGTTCGCGCTGCTCAGCGCCGCGCCCTATGTCGCCCGCTTCAGCGATGATCACTTCCGCCCCGCCATCGAGCGGATCGCACCCGAGCGCTACCTCTCGACCAGCTACTACGAGAAGTGGCTCGAGGCGCTGACGGCGCTGCTCGCCGAGCGCGGCCTGCTGACGATGGACGAGCTGCAGGGCGGGCCGCTCGCACCGCTTCCGGCTGAGGTGACGGCCGCGATGCTCAAAGCCTCCGACGTCGTCGCGGCGATCGAGGAGGGGGCCTCGCAGGCGCGCCCGGACGACGGCGCCGTGCAGCGGTTCAGCCCCGGCGATACGATCCGCACGAAGCGCCACGGTCACGCCGGCCACACCCGATTGCCGCGCTATGCTCGCGGCAAACCTGGCCAGATCGCCACCGCGCACGGCACCTTCCTCGTGGCCGACTGCAATGCCGTCGGCGATCGCACGCGCGAGCACCTCTACACGGTCGTCTTTGCGGCGCGCGATCTGTGGGGAGACGAGGCGCGCGCCGGCGATACCGTGACGCTCGATCTCTGGGATCGTTATCTGGAGCCTGCCTGATGGACGGCATTCACGACATGGGCGGCATGCAGGGCTTCGGCCTGATCGTCGACGAGCCGGAGAGCATGGGCTTTGACGCCGCCTGGCACGGCCGGATGTTCGCGATCTCGCGCGTCGTGCGCTACTCGCTGCCCATCGGCGGCAACCATGTCGACCAGGCGATCGAGCGCATGGAGCCGGGACGCTATCTCAATGCGAGCTACTACGAGAAGTGGCTGGAAGGAAACCTTGCTTGTCTGGCGGCGATCGGCGTCGTCAGCGAGGCGGAGCTCGCCGGCGGCCCGTTGCAGGATTTGCCGGCAGCGCTCGGAAAGCCGCCCATGGTGACGGCAGAGTTGGCGCCCAGCTTCATCTCCGGCGGTATGCGGGGCGATCGCACGCCTCCGGCAATGCCGCCGCGGTTCGCCATCGGCGAGACGGTGCGTACCATCGCGCACGGCCCCGCCGGCCACACGCGGCTGCCGCGCTATGTCCGCGCCATGCCGGCCCGCATCGAGGCCGTGCTCGGCGCCTTCGTGCTTCCCGACGCCAACGCCGCCGGCAGCCCCCGCACCGAATGGTGCTATCGCGTCGCGTTCGCCGCGCGCGATCTCTGGGGTGCGGAGGCCGAGGCGGACGCAGACAGCGTCGCACTCGATTTGTGGGAGAGCTATCTGGAGAAGGTGTCATGAGCCTCACCGACGCCGAGATCGCAAAGCGCCTCGCCTGTCTGCCGATGGGGCTCGAGATTCCGAAAGACGAGCAGGGGCCGGTCTTCGTCGAGCCGTGGGAGGCGCGGGCCTTCGCCATGGTCGTCGATTTGAACGCGCAAGGGCGTTTCGCCTGGAAGGAGTTCCAATCGCTGCTCGTCGAGGAGATCGGCAGGAGCGAGCGCGAGGGGCTGGGGCGGCCCTACTATCTCAACTGGCTGATCGCCGCCGAGCGCTTGTTCGAGCGCCTCGGCATGGCCGATCGCACGGAGATCGACGCCGAGGTCGAGGCGCTGCGGCCAGACGATCGGACGGTGCGGCTGCGGTAGCGCGTAAACTGGCGAACCAGGGTGCGCCGAGGTGGGGGTGCTCGTGCAGCAAAACGGAAACCGTAGGGTGGACTGAGCCGCCTGGCGAAGTCCACCGCGTCAAGCACCGTGCTCATGATGGTGGACTTCCCCCGGATCAAGTCCGGGGTCAGTCCACCCTACGCGTGAGCCGCACGAGCACGCCGGAGCGCAGCGCTAATCCGAGGGCGAACAGTCCTCCCCCATAAAAAGAGGAGACATGGCCGTCTCGATGTGGTGGGAGAGCTGGCAATAAAATCCAGCTACAGCGGCCGGCCGCCGAAGTAGTCGATCATGCTCTGGAACAGCGTCTGGTCGGGCACGAGGCGCGGTACCTTGTTCTGGCCGCCGAGCTTGCCGCGGCTCTTCATCCAGTCGCTGAAGGCGCCGGGCTTCACGACGACGATCTCGGGGGCCCGCATGCCGAGGCCGGTCGCACGGCGGCGCCGGTAGTCCTCGTTCAGGGTGATGAGGCGATCGTCGATGGTGCGGCGCAGATGGTCGATGGCGTCGGTGCGCACATCCGGGTCGGCGAACTCGATGAGATAGCGGTGCGTGCCGACGGCTTCGCCCGGCCGCGGCCACACCGCGCCGACGGAATACTCGACGACGTCACGCCCGATCGCCTCGGCGGCGCGGCCGACCGCGTCCTCGACCTCCTCGGCGATCAGATGCTCGCCGAAGGCGCTGAGGAAGTACTTCGTGCGGCCCGTCACGAGGATGCGCGGCGGCTGCGTGTCGACGAAGCGGACCGTGTCGCCGATGATGTAGGACCAGTGGCCCGCGCACGAGGTCAGCACCATCGCATACTCGACATCGGGGACGACGTTGCCGAGCCAGTGGCGCGTCGGGCGCGGGCTGCCGAGCTCGGCCTTGGGCACGAACTCGAAGAAGATGCCGCTGTTGGTCATCATCCTGAGGCCCTCGCCGTCGCCGCGATCGGCGCTGGCGAAGAAACCTTCGCTCGCGGCATAGAGCTCGCGCGTCTCGGTGCCGGGACGTCCTGAGAGCAGCTCGCGGAAGCGCTGGCGGTAGGGGGCGAAGCTCATGCCGCCGTGGAAGATGACCTCGAGGTTGGGAAAGATGTCATTGAGGGTCCGCGCGCCGGGGCGCAGCTGGAACAGCCGCTCGACGAAGACGAGCAGCCAATTGGGCAGCGCGATGATGGCGCGGATGTCCTCCTTGAGGGCAGCCCGCGACAGCCGCTCGATCTTCTCCTCCCAGTCGCCGATGAGGGCGAGATCGGGCGGCGGCCACAGCCAGGGGCGCGCGTAGATCGGCGCCTCCTTGACCTCGATGCCGCTCATGTCGCCGGAGCCGACGCCCGGCGCTTCCATGGTGATGTCGGTCGATCCGCCGAGCAGGAAGATCTTGCCGAAGAACACGCGATCGCGGGCGACGTTGTTGTAGTGATGCACGAACAGATCGCCGACGGCGTTCGAGTTCGCATGCATCAGCTGGTGCGTCATCGGAATGTATTTGTTCATTCCGGTCGTCGTGCCCGAGCTCAGGGCGAAGTAGGGGATGAGGCCGGGCCAGGTGACGTTCTCGATGCGCGGGAAGCTGTCCTTCCAGTAGTCGCGCCAGAAATCTTCGTGGGTGCGCAGCGGCACACGTGTCTGATAGGTCTCGACCCCGTCGATGCTCGAGAAGCCGTGCTCGCGGCCGAAGCGGGTGTCGCGCGCCTTGGCGAGCAGCCGTTTCAGAACCTGGCGCTGGCTGCGGACGACGTTCTCGTGCGCGAGCTGCCTCAGCCGCATCCGGGCGTAGATCTTGAGGCCCTTGTCGAAGGGGTGCATGAGCGGGGTGTAGCTTGGCTTCACCGGCTCCCAGCCCCGCGCGCCATAGTTCTGCGTGCTACGCACCCCGCTGCGCTCCGGCGTCGAGCCGAGGCTGTCGGCGGCGCTGGCCACCGGCTCGGGGAATTGCATGCCACGCTACTCCGTCCCTATGCACCGCTCGTCTCCTGCGGTCCCTGCATGAGAACTAGAGCATGCGAGCGGCCCGACCCAGTGCTTTGATGTCGCGAGGTAAACGTGGGGCTTCGGTGCTTCGATTGCTAGTTAGCGGTTCATTAACCATCCCGGGCGAGCATGCTTCGAGGAGGAAAACGCTCCGCCATGACCCTGCCGATGACCTCGAGCTTGAACGAAACCCGCAACGACACGGGCCGAACGGCGTATTGCGGGCCGACGGTCGTGTCGGCCATCGCCGGCTATTCGGTCGCCAAGGTCGAGGCGGCCATCTGCGCCCACCGCGAGGGCGAGGAGGCGCGCCAGCGTATGATCAAGGGCACGACGGCCGAGGACGTCGCCGCGGCGCTCGCGCTGTTCGGCTACCGGATGAAGCGGGCGCAGAGCTTTGCTCACCTTGAGCGCAAGGAGCGGCCGACGCTGTGGCAATGGGTGCAGCGCCCGCGCAGCGCGTTCACCTATTACCTCTTGGGCATTCATACACGCGGTGGCGGGCACTGGGTCGTGGTCAAGGGCGCCAAGCTCCTCGACACTTTCACGGGTGGTGCCTGGGAGTTCATCGCCACCGGTCCGCACCGCGGCGCCCGCATCGAGGAAGTCTTCGAGGTGCGGCCCGAGCTGCCGTGAGGCACGCCTTAGCCGGCGGTTAAGCCTTCGGGCAGGCGAGAGCCGGGCAGCCCGGATCCGTTCAACTTCACTAAACTTTATCTCGATAGCTCTGGTCCCGGAGCGACGTTCAGGCGGGTGGGATCCCGCTTCCGCCGGGCCTGGCTTGCTCCTTCTAGGGTCTCGACTTAGCGGCCGCGGAACCTCGCGGCCGCTTTTTTCTTCTGACGCGTCAACTGTTGCGGCCGAGCCGCTCGAAACCGAGGGCGAGATCGTCCTTCAGGTCCGCCACATCCTCGAGCCCGATGTGGAACCGCAACCCCGTCTCCTGCGCGATCGGCGCGGTCGCCGTGCGGCCGAGCTTCGGGTCGAAGGGCACGACGAGGCTCTCGTAGCCGCCCCAGGAATAGCCCATGCCGAACAGCTCGAGGCCGTCGAGCATGCGGGCGAGGCCGGACTTGGCGTGCGGCTTCAGGATGACGGAGAACAGCCCCGAGCTGCCCTTGAAGTCGCGCTTCCAGATCTCGTGGCCAGGACAGCTCGGCAAGGCCGGATGCAGCACGCGGGCGACCTCGGGGCGGGAGGCGAGCCAATTCGCCATGTCGAGCGCGGATCGCTGATGCCGCTCGAGCCTCACCTCCATCGTCCGCAAGCCACGCGTGCCGAGGTAGACCTCCTCGGAGCCCGCCGCCGTGCCGAGCGACCAGGCCATATGCTTGAGCTTGGAATGCGCCGCCTCGTTGCAGATCACAGCCCCGAGGTTCGCATCGGCATGGCCGACGATGTACTTCGTGCCGGCGTGGAGGACGACGTCGGCGCCGAGGGAGAGCGGCTTCAGATAAAGCGGCGTCGCCCAGGTGTTGTCGACGAGCATGACGGCGCCGCCTGCCTTGGCCGCCGCCGCGATGGCCGGCAAATCCTGCACCTCGAAGGTCTGCGAGCCGGGGCTTTCGGCATAGACGGCGCAGGTGTTCGGCTTCATGAGCCGGGCGATGCCGCCGCCGATCTGCGGATCGTAGAACGTGACCTCGACGCCGAACGTCGTCAGGACCTCGGAGGCGAAGCGGCGGGACGGTTGATAGACCGTGTCGGCCATCAGGATATGGTCGCCGGCCTTGACGAAGGCCAGCAAGGTGGTCGTGACCGCTGACAGACCCGATGGCATGAGATAGCAGGCGACGCCACCCTCGAGGTTCGTCAGCGCATCCTCGAGCGCGGACATGCTGGGCGAGCCCTTGCGGCCGTAGGTGTAGCGCTGCTTGCCGGACTCGAGCGTCTCGAGATCGGGGAACAACACCGTCGAGCCGCGGTAGACGGGCGTGTTGACGAACCCGTTCTGAGCGAAAGGATCGCGGCCGTGATGGACGATCTCGGTCGCAAGACGGCGCGGACGTTTGGGCCCTTTGCTCACCATGACGATAGCTGTTCCTTATGGAGAAAAGCCGGGATTGGCCTAGTTCCGGCGGCGCGTCAAGGCCTTGACCGGAAGGCCCCGAATGCGGAAGTTGGCGGTCTCCTCCGGCGCCCGACGCCGGCCACCCCACGTTGAGCCGAGGACCCGCATGCCGCGCTGCCGTGACGCTGGCCATATTCTGCGCCTGTTCGCCATGGCAACCTTTGCGCTCACGGGGCTCGTCCAAGCCGCCGGCGCCCAAACGCTCGAGTTCGTGCGCGAGCGCGGCTTCCTGGTGTGCGGCGTGAGCGAAGGCGTGCCCGGCTTCTCGATTACCGACGCGTCCGGAAAGTGGTCCGGCTACGATGTCGACTTCTGCCGGGCGGTCGCCGCCGCCGTCATCGGCGATGCGGCCAAGGTCAAGTTCCGGCCGCTGACGGCGGGTGAGGCCGAGACGGCGCTGCGCATGGGCGAGGTCGACATTCTCGCCCGCTCGGTCGCTTGGCACATCTCGCTCGAAACCGAGGCGGCGCTGCGCTTCGTCGGTGTCACCTTCTTCGACGGCAAGGCGCTGATCGTGCGCCGCGACTTGGGCATCATCAGCGCGCTCGAGCTGTCGGGCACCAAGATCTGCGTGTTGGCGGGAGCCCAGACCGAGACGAGCGTCTCCGACTATTTCACGGCCAACAAGATGCCGTTCGAGCTCGTGACGTTCGAGCGGGCGGGCGATGCGCGCGACGCCTACGAGGCGAAATCCTGCGATGCGTACGTGACCGACATGTCGCACATCAATTCCGAGCGTCTGCAGCTTGCCGCGCCCGACGACCATGTGGTGTTGCCCGAGGTGCTCTCCAAGGAGCCGCTCGGCCCCGTGGTGCGTCAGGGCGACGACCAGTGGCTCACCATCGTCCAATGGACGCTCTTCACGCTCATCAACGCGGAGGAGCTCGGCATCACGACCGAGAACATCGACTCGCTCGTGTTCTCCCAAAGCCCGATGGTGCGCCGCTTGACCGAGCTCGATACACGGTTCTCGACGGCGCTCGGCCTCGATCCCAAGTGGACCTACACCGTCATCAAAGCCGTCGGCAATTTCGGCGAGATCTTCGACCGAAATCTCGGCGTCAAGAGCACGCTCGGGCTGACCCGCGGCTTCAATGCACTTTGGCGCAATGGCGGTCTCATCTACGCGCCCGAGCTGCGCTGATCGACACGCTCAGGCCTGGCCCGTCGCCACTGGGGCTTCAGGATCGGCGGCCCATTCCGACCAGGAGCCGTCGTAGAGCGCGACGCGGTCGTGTCCGAGGACGGCGAGCGCGAGCAAGTCCACCGCCGCCGTCACGCCCGAGCCGCAACTCGTGATGATCGGCGCCGACAGATCGATGCTGTGACCCTTGAAGACGCGCGAGAGATCGTCGTCGCTCTTGAGGGTGCCATCGGCGGCGACGAGCTCGGTGAACGGGACGTTGCGGGCGCCCGGCATGTGACCCGACCGCAAGCCCGGCCTCGGCTCCGGCTCGCGGCCCTCGAAGCGGCCGGCCGAGCGCGCGTCGATGACCTGGGCCGACATGCTCTTGAGGGCTGCCGCCACATCGTCACGGTCGCGCAGAAGCTCGCCGTTGACGCGGGGGGTGAAGTGACGCTCCGGGCGCTTGTTGGGCGGGCCGTCCTCGATCTCGCGCTCCTCGGCGAGCCATTTGGGCAAGCCGCCGTTCAGCACCGCGACGTCGTTCTTTCCCATGACGCGCAGCATCCACCACACGCGCGGCGCACTGAAGAGCCCCACGCTGTCGTAGACGACGATGCGCGCGCCGTCGCCGATGCCGAGCTTGCGCATGCGCGAGGAGAACTTCACCGTCGAGGGCAGCATGTGGGGGAAGCTGCTCTTCTCGTCGCTGATGTCGTCGATGTCGAAGAAGATGGCGCCCGGGATGCGCTTCTCCATGTATTCCGCGCGACCCGAGCGGCCGGTCGCCGGCATGTGCCAGGAGGCGTCGATCACCACGACATCGGGGCTCGTCAGATGCTGGGCGAGCCACTCCGTCTCGACGAGCCAGCGGTGACGTTCGCTTTTCATGATACCCCCTGAAGCCCTTGCGCGTCAGACGAGGCGCAAGCGGATGCGCCGGTTGATGGCGCCCTTTTTCTCGATCTTGTCGATGACGGCCTGACCGATCTCCGCCGTCGAGGCGACGTGCGTACCGCCGCACGGCTGTAGATCGCAGTCGGCGATCTCGACCAGGCGCACGCGCCCGCGGCCGGTCGGCGGCTTGACCTTCATCGTGCGCACGAGATCCTGCCGCTCGGCCATCTCCTCGTCCGTGATCCAGCGATGACTGACGGCGCGCGCGGCGGCGGCATGTGCGTTGATGCTCTGGGCGAGCGCCTCCTTGTCGAGGCCGCCCTCGGGAATGTCGAAATCGAGCCGCCCCTCCGCCTCGCCGACCTGGCCGCCGGTGACGGGGAAGGCGACGACGGCACAGAGAAGATGCAGCGCGGTGTGGGCGCGCATGAGCCGGTAGCGCCGCTCCCAGTCGATCTCGGCGACGAGTGCGTCGCCCGGTTGGAGGAGAGGGCTGCCCTCGGCCGGCACGTGAACGATCGTTCGGCCGTCGCTGTCGTAGACGGTCGTGGCGATCACGATCTCGCGGCCGTCGGCGAGCTTGAGGACGCCCCGGTCGCCGGGCTGTCCGCCACCCGTCGGATAGAACACGGTGCGGTCGAGGATGAGACCGCCGCGCTCGTTGACGGCCGACACACGGGCCTCGCAGGCCTTGAGATAGGCGTCCTCGCGAAAGAGCTCCTCGGTCATGCGCTCAGCTCTCGACCGGCACGAAGGCGCTGGGGATTGTCATGCCGCGGCTCGGCAGCCAGTCGGGCAGCGGCAGGCCCTTGGAGGCGAGGAACTCGGGATTGAACAGCTTGCTCTGATAGCGGGTGCCGTGGTCGCACAGCATGGTGACGATGGTGTGACCAGGGCCGAGGTCCCTGGCGAGCCGCATTGCGCCGGCGATGTTGATGCCGCTCGAGCCGCCGAGGCAGAGGCCTTCCTCTTTGAGCAGTCCGAAGACGATCTCGACCGCCTCCTTGTCGTCGATCCGGTAGGCCTTGTCGACGGGGGCATTCTCGAGGTTCGCGGTGATGCGGCCCTGGCCGATGCCTTCGGTGATGGACGAGCCCTCGGCCTTGAGCTCACCCGTCGTGTAGTAGCTGTACATCGCGGCGCCGTGCGGGTCGGCGAGCGCGATTTGGATTTTCGCATCGCGCTGCTTCAAACCGATGCCGACGCCGGCCAGCGTGCCGCCGGTGCCGACGGCCGAGACGAAGCCGTCGACCTTGCCGCCGAGCGCATCGAAGATCTCGGGCGCGGTCGTCTCGACGTGGCCCTGGCGGTTCGCGACGTTGTCGAACTGGTTGGCCCAGATGGCGCCCTCGGGCGTCGATTGGGCCAGCGCGTCGGCGAGCCTTCCAGAGTAGCGCACGTAGTTATTCGGGTTCTTGTAGGGCACCGCCGGCACCTCGACGAGCTCGGCGCCCAATAGCCGGAGCGCGTCCTTCTTCTCCTGGCTCTGGGTGTCGGGGATGACGATGACGGTGCGGTAGCCGAGGGCTGCGCCGATGACCGTCAGGCCGATGCCGGTGTTGCCGGCCGTGCCCTCGACGATGATGCCGCCGGGCTTGAGCGTGCCGCGCTTGACCGCGTCCTGGATGATGAAGAGGGCGGCGCGATCCTTGACCGATTGGCCCGGGTTCATGAACTCGGCTTTGCCGAGGATCGTGCACCCCGTTTCCGCCGACGCGCGTGCGAGCTTGATCAGCGGCGTCTTGCCGACGGCGTCGACGATGCTCTGGGCGATGGTCAAGATGGGCGCTCTTCACGTGGGTTGCGGAAAGCAAAGACTATCGGCGCACCGGGCCAGGGGCAAGCGAGGCCGCTTGTCAGGACGTACCCCGGCCGATACAGGTTGCCTCGACGGGCGGTTAGCTCAGTGGCAGAGCGCCTCGTTTACACCGAGGATGTCGGGAGTTCGACCCTCTCACCGCCCACCATCGTCTTCAATACCTTAGCCGCCTTTACCGTGGACGCGGAGAGGGTCGACGCGACCTTCCGCGCGGCTAAGGGCCCGTGACGGCAGGCCCAATCCCGCCAACCATCCCCTCGCAGCGCCGGCGCCGTGGCCGCAATCGGCCCGCTTGGCGGCGCCCGGCACCTGATCTCCAAAAGTCGCGCCCGGCCCTGCGGCTAACTTGGCGAACATCAAGAACAATTCTGATGCCGCCGCTCAGATATCCGCGACGCCGCCACCAGCGAGGTGGCGGCTTCCAGGATAGAAAGAGCCGCATAATGCATCGTTGGGGGCAAGGTCAGACGCTCCGGCTTCTGCTCCTCCTACTCTTAGGTCTTGCTGCTGCAACTTTTTCGGTATCGACCAGAGTAACGGCTGGGGGCTTTGGCGCTTACACCGCCAACGTGGCGCCGGCCGAGGTCTTTAAGGGTGCCGACCGCTTCGGGCCGGTCGAGGGCAACCCCGCCGCCGCAGCCGCCTACAAAGGCGACGCCATCATCGGCTACGTCTTCACGACCACCGACATCGGCTATTCCGGCAAGCCGATCCGCATCCTCGCTGGGTTGACGAGCGAGGGCGTCTTCACCGGCGCCCGCGTCATCGAGCATCATGAGCCAATCCTGCTCGTCGGCATCTCGCCCGACAAGCTGTTCGACTTCGTCGGCCGCTACGCCGGCCGCAGCCTCATCGAGATGGCGAAGACGGGCGCGAGCAAGGAGGTCGACGTCATCTCGGGCGCGACCGTCACGGCCGTCGTCATCAACGACGGACTGGCTTTCGCGTCGCCAGCGATCTTTGAGGATCCACCTGGGAGCACCGACGCATCAAGGGATGCGCCGGTGCTTTCGATCCGGTCAGGTGGAATGCCGTGTCACGCCGCCATCGACGCGGATGTTCTGGCCGGTGATGTAGGCCCCGCCGTCGGAGGCGAGGAAGGCGATCGTCGCCGCGATCTCCTCGCTCGTTCCGTAGCGCTTCATGGGGACGCCGTTCCGCCGCTCCTCGGTGGCGGGCAGGCTGTCGATCCAGCCGGGGAGGACGTTGTTCATCCGGATGTTCTCGGCCGCGTACTTGTCCGCGTAGATCTTGGCGAACGAGGCGAGGCCGGCGCGAAACACGGCCGAGGTCGGGAACATCTCGCTCGGCTCGAAGGCCCAGGCCGTCGAGATGTTGATGATGGCGCCGGACTTCTGCTTCTGCATGTGCGGTGTCACGAGGCGGGTCGGCCGGACGGCGCTCAGGAAGTAGACGTCCATGCCGGTGCGCCACTCGTCATCGGAAATTTCGAGGATGGGCCTGCGCGGTCCATGGCCGGCGCTGTTGACGAGCACATCGATGCGGCCCCACCGCTCGATCGCGCCGTCGACGAGCTTCTGCAAGTCCGCGGTCGATTGGTTGGAGCCGGTGACGCCGAAGCCGCCGAGCTCTTTCGCCAAGGCCTCGCCCTTGCCGGAGGACGAGAGCACGGCGACCTTGTGGCCGTCCGCTGCGAGGCGCCGCGCGGCCGCCGCGCCCATGCCGCTGCCACCCGCTGTGACGAGCGCGACCTTCTCCTGAGCCATAGGAACTTCCTTTCGTGGATTGGGGTTTGCACCCGCCTGCGATGGCCGCATTTTGACAGCGGCGCCCGTCCGGCACCAGCCGCAACGGGGCATAGCGGTGCGCGGCAGGCCGAACTGTCCAGCACGATCGCGCGCTCGCCGGCGCATTCCCCGAGCTGGGTCTCGGCGCGAGAGCGGATATGGTGGACGTTCGTCGAAGTGACCTGACACGCATGGTCCGTAGCATGCTGGTGATCCAGCAGCCAAGGGTCATTTTCATTTCGGATCGCGCGTCGGTCCGCAGACGGGACAAGGGCTCGGCTGCCATTTCGTCGGCCGTGCCGGGAAACCGGAAAAACCGTCACATTCCCTATACCGCCGCATCCGGTTGATATGCGGACCGCGCAGTGGCCGAACGCGCGCCTTGCGCCAGCGTTCCGTCGCGGACGCGCGCTGGATCCTACCTCTTGTTTGCGCCGGTCGCCGTCGCCTGCCAGGTCGGGATCACGTCCATGCGGGCGACCGTCGCGTTCGGCGGCAGCGCCAGTGCGGCGACGACCATCGCGGCGATGTCCGCGGGCTGCACCGCCGAGCCGTTCGCGTACATGGCCTTGCGCATGTCCTCGTCGAACAGCGACTTGTAGAGATTGGTCTCGGTGCGGCCCGCGACGATCTCCGTCACGCGCACGCGATGAGGCGCCATGTCGAGCCGCAGGCTGTCGGCGAAGGCGCCGATCGCGGCCTTCGTCGCGCTGTAGACGGCAAAGCGAGGGAAGGCTGCGTGGGCCGCCGTCGAGCCGGTGAAGAAGATGTGGCCGCGCTGGCGCTCGCGCATGCCGGGGGCAACGAGACGGGTCAATGCGATCGCAGCCGTCACGTTGGTGGCGATCGCGCGGTCGATCTCGGCCTTGGGGAACTCGTCGAAGGACACGACGGGCGGCATGATGCCGGCATTGTTCACGAGCACGTCGACAGCGACGCCCTCGACATGCGCGCGCATCGCCTCCCGGTCGGTGACGTCGGCAACAATCGGAACGATGTTGCTGTTGGCTGAAAGTGGGGCGAAACCCTCGCGGTTCCGTCCGACGGCCAGCACCCGGTACCCCGCCTCGGCCAGCGCCAGCGCGATGCCTTGTCCGACACCGCTGGTCGCACCCGTCACCAATGCCGTTTCCATAGGTCCATCCCCAAGCGATATTTTCTTGCCGCCGGACGCTAGCAGAGCGGCACTGCGTTTGACACCCGCACGCCAAGTCCCCTCAGCCGGGTGGTTTTGGATGACCTTTCGGCCGGCTGGACGACGAAACCGGCCACTTCGCCGCAAGCGTCGCCGGAACTCATCGCCCCGCTTGGGATTGCCCCCTCAGTTGGATTTAGGCGCGAAGGAGCTCGCGATGAGATTGCGCTCGACCTTGGCTGGAACCGCCGTGCTCGCCACCCTCCTCGGGGTTGGCATGGCCCCCGCAGGACCCATGATCACCGCCGCCCATGCGCAGGCAGCCATCAGCATCAACGTCTTCTACGACGATCTCGCCCAATACGGTGAGTGGGTGAGCTACGAGGATCGCTATGTGTTCGTGCCGGCCGATGTCCGCGCCGGCTGGCGTCCCTATACGCTTGGCCATTGGGTCAATACGGACCGCTTCGGCTGGACCTGGGTGTCCGACGAGCCGTTCGGCTGGGCGACCTACCACTACGGCCGCTGGGGCTATGCGGATGAGATCGGCTGGTATTGGGTGCCTGGCACCGTCTGGGCGCCCGCGTGGGTGAGCTGGAAGCGCACGCCGGAGTACGTCGTTTGGGCGCCGCTGCCGGTGACGCGGGGCTACGACTACGACGATGCCGACATCCGCGTGAATGTAAGCGTTGGCGACATCCCGGACCGCTATTGGGTCGCGGTGCCGGCGCCCCGTTTCCTGGAGGTCAATCTTAACGTCGTCGTCATCAAGGATCGCGACCGGCGGGAGCGCATCGTGCGTGAGGCCGAGTTCGTCGGGCCGGTCAGGGTCGAGAACAACATCGTCGTCAACAACGTCATCAACGTGAGCTTCATTCAGGAGAAGACGGGTCGTGACGTGAAGACCGTGGAGGTCCGCGAGACGAGCGATCCGCGGGAGGCAAAGTCGTCTGACGATGCGGTGGTGGCCGTCAAGGAGCGTCTGCCGCGCGAGCGCGACGCCAAGCCCGGCAAGGTCTCCAAGCTCGAGGACGTGAAGCAGAAGCAGGAGAAGCGCAAGAAGGCCGGTGGCGACCAGGCCGAGGAACCGGGCAGTGCCGCGGTCGATCAGGGCGATGCCGGGCCGGGCGGTCAGACCAGTGAGCAAGGTGGCACCGCATCGGATCAGGGCGCGACCGCTGGCACGGACGAGGGTGCGACCGGGACGACGACGAATCGGAAGAAGAAGCAGGCCGTCGAGCAGCCCGGCAGCGAAGGCACGACCGGCGGCACGGCAGCGACCGAGGGCGGCAACGCCGAGCCGGACAAGTCGACATCGTCCACCGGCAGCACCGTTGGCGCCCAAGACCAGGCCGAGCAGGGTCAAGCGGTCGACCAGCCGCAAGGTCAGAAGGCCGAAGGCACGCAGGGTGTGATCGACGAGCAGGATCAGTCCGTCAACGGGAAGGCCGCCGACGGCAACGGCAAGAAGGTCAAGCCCAAAAAGCAGAAGACCGATCAGCAACCGGAAGGCACGCAAGGTGCCGTCGACCAGGGCGATGCGAGCCAGCAGCAAGGCCAGAAAGCCGAGCGGAAGAAGCAGCCCAAGTCCGAGCAGCCGGAAGGCACCCAGGGCGTCATCGACCAGGGCGATCAGGGCCAGCAACAGAGCCAGAAGGTCAAGCGCAAGAAGGCTCAGCAGAAAGGATCGGCTGACGGCCCTCAATCGCAGGGCCAAGGTGGCCAAAACGGGCAGGCCAAGGGCGGCCAATCAGCAAGCGAGGAGGTGCAGCCATAGGCCCCAGGTTGCCGCATGCAGCCGCGTCTTGACTTGGCCGGTGCTTCAACCTTACAAGCTCACCCACCGCGCCGGAGCGAGTTGCTCCGGTTGTGCGGGGATGTAGCTCAGTTGGTTAGAGCGCCGGCCTGTCACGCCGGAGGTCGCGGGTTCAAGTCCCGTCATCCTCGCCATCATTTCCAGACAAGTCAGCTCGTCAGGACCGCGGCACCCGCCGCTTGACGTACACGCGCCCGATCGCAGCGTAGACGATCTCGCCATGCTGGTTGACGCCTTCGTCGGCTGTTGTGGCAATGCCCCAGCCGGCGCGTTTGGGATCGTCCTCGACGGCTGTGAACGTCGAGCCGAACGTGATCGTGTCGCCGACATAGACCGGTTTCGGCCAGCGCAATTTCGTCAGCCCTGGTGAGGGACCGGACTCCGGCACGTCTTTGCCGGCCCGCCGATCCGCCTCCGCCTGCCGCTGGCGATAGTCGACCATCGACCGCATCCACAGCGCCGCCGTCTGCCAGCCGCTCGCGCACAAGGCCCCGAACAGCGACCGCTCTGCCGCCGCCTCGTCCAGGTGGAACGGCTGCGGATCGTACGCCTTCGCAAACGCGATGATCTCGTCTCGCGTAAAGGTGTGACGGCCGAAGACGAGCTTCTCGCCGATGACGAGATCCTCGAGATAGATCGTCATGTGGCGCCTCCCGCGGCGAGGCTCGCGGCGGTCGAGACGAATTGCGTGCCGTCCCAGACGATGACGACCTCGCCCTTTTGGTTCTTGAGCTCGTGCACGACGCGCAGAATGCCCATGCCGGGGCGGCTTCCCGAGATCCGGGCCTCGGTGACCCGGCTCGTTCCCGTCAATCGGTCGCCGACCAGCACCGGCCGCCGCCAACGCACCTGCTCGAGGCCGGGCGAGCCCAAGCTCGCGGTGTCTTTGAGGTAGGCGTCGAAGATCATCCGCATGAGCATGGCGCAGGTATGCCAGCCCGACGCCGACAAGCCGCCGAGAATGCTCTTCTCGGCAGCCGCGCGATCCAGATGAAATGGCTGCGGATCATAGGCGCGTGCGAAGTCGAGCACCTCGCTCTCGACGACATCCTTGACGCCGAGGTCGAACACCCGCCCGACGGGAAAGTCCTCGAAGGTGAGGAGGGGTTTCGACGACGCACCGCCGGCCATAGCTCGAAGCCTCAATTCGCAAATCTGAAGTGCATGACGTCGCCGTCCTGGACGACGTACTCCTTGCCTTCCAGACGCATCTTGCCGGCTTCCTTGGCGCCGGTCTCGCCGCCGCAGGCGACAAAATCGGAATAAGCGATGGTCTCGGCGCGGATGAAGCCCTTCTCGAAATCGGTGTGGATGACGGCAGCCGCCTGCGGGGCCTTGGTGCCGCGCGTGATCGTCCAGGCGCGCGCTTCCTTCGGGCCGACGGTGAAATAGGTGATGAGGCCGAGCAGCTTGTAGCCTGCTGTAATCAGCCGGTTGAGGCCGGGCTCCTCGAGCCCGAGCGAGGCCAGAAATTCCTGACGCTCATCCTCCGGCAGCTGAGCGAGCTCCGACTCGATGCGCGCCGAGATGACGACGGCGACCGCGCCTTCCTTCTGGGCCAGCTCCTCGACGCGCTTGGAGAAGGCGTTGCCGGTGGCCGCACTCGCCTCGTCCACATTGGCGACATAGAGCACGGGCTTGGCGGTCAAGAGCTGCAGCGCCTGGAAGACGGGCTCCTCCTCGTCCGTGCGCGCGACGGTGCGGGCGGGCTTGCCGTCGGAGAGTGCGGCGATCGCCTTGGCGATGACGCCCGCCTGGATCTTGGCATCCTTGTCCCCGCCCTTGGCCTTCTTCTCGACGTTGACGAGCCGCTTCTCGAGGCTTTCGAGATCAGCGAGCATGAGCTCGGTCTCGACCGTCTCGGCGTCGGCGAGCGGATCGATGCGGCCCTCGACATGGGTGATGTCGTCGTCCTCGAAGCAGCGCAGCACGTACGCGACCGCATCGACCTCTCGGATATTGGCGAGGAATTGATTGCCGAGACCCTCGCCCTTGGAGGCGCCGCGCACGAGACCGGCGATGTCGACGAAGGTCAGCCGCGTCGCAATCTCCTGCGCCGACTTGCCGATGCGGGTGAGCGTATCCAGCCGCTCGTCGGGCACCGGCACCTCGCCGACATTCGGATCGATCGTGCAGAAGGGATAGTTCGCGGCAGCCGCCGCGGCCGTCTGCGTCAATGCGTTGAAGAGGGTCGACTTGCCGACATTGGGCAATCCGACGATGCCGCATTTGAAGCCCATGGGTCAGTTGCTCCGCCGGTGAAGGAAATGGTGGGGC
>JAXMDB010000003.1:0-493408 GCA_046348995.1 Hyphomicrobiaceae bacterium | reverse complement strand
TGCTTCTCTTGGCCGTCATCGCCCACTGGAGCTGATCGGTCTCAAGGAAGGCCGAAACGCAAAGAGCCCGGCTTCGGCCGGGCTCTTTTGTTTTTGGGGAGGAGCGGAGACCCCCACTCGCACGTCTCACACGCCGCGCGCGGATCAGTAGGCGCTGTCCTCGGGATTGAAGACTTTCTTCTTGCCGACGTTGCGGAACAGGCTCTGCAAGAAGCCTTTCTCGCGGGCGGCGACCGGTGTCTTGCGAGAGGAGAAGTCGATGACCTCGCCGTCCTGCAGGCCATAGTTGGCAACGCGGTCGACGGCGCCCGCTTGGCTGAAGTAGACCGCGACGACGCGACGGTCCACGACATCGGGGCTTGCGAAGGCATAGCCCTCCGTCGTCGTCGAGATGTAATAGTAGGTCTGTCCGTCGATGGTCGACGTGGTATCGGGGGTGCCGAGCGCAAGCTTGACGTCGTCCGCGCTCATGCCGGGCTGGACCTGCTGAAGATCGGTCTCGCTCAGGATGTGGCCGTGACGGTTGACCTCGGTCGCACAACCGCCAAGACCAAGCAACGCCAAGGCCGCAACCCCGTTCAAGAGGCGAGACATGCCGCGGCGGCCATGGTGGCGCACGCGGATCTGAGGCATCATCGAGCCCATGCTGGAATCACCCAATCCCCATCCTTGTTGCCTAGCCCGGGGGGCGTGGCTTGGCAATGGCCACACTGCCGCGTACGCCGACCTTTCGATCAGGCGCACCCGGACCGGCCAGAACCTTGGATTCCCCCCATGCTGACGTGGCTCAGGCAACGACGCAGCACGGAGCGGATTTCGCGCGCCCTTTATGGCTCCAGTGTGTCGGCGGCGCGCGCGCCAGCGCTCTATGCCGATCTGAGGGTGCCCGACACGCTGGACGGGCGCTTCGAGATGGTCGTGTTGCACACCTTCCTCGTCATGAACCGGCTGTCGGTCGAGGGGGAGGCCGGAACGGCCACGTCCCGGGCGCTAGCCGAGGCCATGATCGAGCAGCTCGACGACGACTACCGGGAGCTCGGCGTCAGCGACATCCGGGTGCCCAAAAAGATCCGCGCGGCCGCGGCCGCGGCGTACGGCCGCTTCGAAGCCTATCGGGCAGGCGTCGAAAAGGCCGATGCCGGGGCGCTTGCCGGAGCGCTGCTCAAGAACGTGTATGATGGCGAGGAGAACCGGCGGCCGGAGGCCGAGCGCCTGGCCCGGCATACGCTTGCCTGCGTTCAGGCGCTCGCGGCGCAACCGGCCGGCCGCCTGCTCGCCGGTGAGGTCGAGCTCCCGCATCTCGAAGGGGCTGCCCCATGAGCGAAAGTGAAAGTGCGCCGGCACCCTTGCCACTCGACAAGGCGCCGTGGACCATCAAGGCGCACACCGTCGGCAACAGCGGCCTTGCCGGCACCCTCAAGGCGAGCGCGGGCGATCTCAAAGCGCTGGCGGCCGCGCTCGATCTCATCCGCTGCGACCGGCTCACCGTCACCTATCGCGTGAAGCCGATCGGTCGAGACCGCTTCAAGGCGTCGGGCCGGATCGACGCCGACCTCGTGCATCCGTGCATCGTGACGCTCGAGCCGGTGCCGGAAAGCATCCGCGAGGAGTTCTCCGTCGAGTTCTGGCCCGCGGAGGAGGTGGGCGAGGATTTGCCCGAAGGCGAGATCACGCTCGACGCCGATGAGCCGGAGCGGATGGAGCACGGCGAGATCGCGCTCGGACGCCTGGTCTACGAGCTCATCGCCGTCGCCATGGACCCGTTCCCGCGCAGCCCCGGCGCCGATGCGGCGGAGGCCGAGCTGTTGCGCGACCAGCCCAAGCCCGATAGTCCCTTCGCGGCGCTGAAGAAGCTGAAAAAGCCCGAGGATTAGGGCTCGGTGGGGAGGGATGCGATCGTGATAGCCCGGCCTGCGATCGAAGGATTGGCCGACGCCTGCCGCGACTGGGCAATCGCGCTGACCCGCATCCCGAGCGTCAACGGCACGAAGGACGAGGCGCTGTTCGCCCAGCGCCTGCTCAATCGGATCGCGGCGCGTCCGGCCCTTGCCGCCGAGAAGCGCTGGCTGATCCCGGTCGAGGGCGACCCGCTCGGGCGCTCGGTGGTGGCCTTACTCGTCCGGGGCAAAGGCGAGCGGACAGTCATCCTCACCGGCCACTACGACACCGTGCCGATCGACGACTACGGGCCGCTCAAACATCTGGCGCTCGAGCCCGAGCACCTCAAGTCTGCGATGCTCGAGCGGCTACGGAAATCCGCGGCCAGCGAAGCCGAACAGCGCGCGCTCACGGATCTCGAAAGCGGCGATTTCCTGCCCGGACGCGGCCTCCTCGACATGAAGGCCGGCCTCGCTGCGGGGCTTACGGTTTGCGAGGCGTTTGCGGCGATGCCGGAGCGGCCCGGCAATCTGCTGTTCCTGGCCGTGCCCGACGAGGAGGCAACCTCGGTCGGTGCGCGCCAGCTCGCCCGGAGCCTCGGTCCGCTCGCTCGTGAGCACGGGCTCGATCCGGTTGCCGCCATCAATCTCGACTCCATCGCCGACGACGGCGACGGATCGGCGGGACGCGCCGTGACGCTCGGATCGATCGGCAAGCTGCTCCTGACGGCGTTCGTCGTTGGGCGGCCGGCGCACGCCTGCTATCCGTTCGCTGGCGTCAATGCCGGAGCGCTTGCGGGCGCCATCGCCGCCGAGGTCGAGTGGAGCACCGCGCTCGCCGATCTTGCTCCGGGCTCTCCCGGCATGCCGCCGACGCTACTGTCGCTCAAGGATTCGAAGCTGCATTACGACGTGACGACGCCAGCACACGTCTGGGCGACGTGGAACATGTTGTATTTCAGGCGTGAGCCGCGCGAGCTGCTCGACACCTTCACGGACCTCTGCCGGCGCGCAGTTGCGACCGTCACGGAGCGGCTCGCGACGAGGGCGCATCTGCGAGGCATGGCCAGTGCCACACCTGAGGTCGACGTCATCGACTTCGAGACGCTGGTGGAACGTGCCCGTGCCGCCGATCCGAGCCTCGACGCCGTCATCGCGGAGACGTCGGCAAGCGCAATTCGCGCCGGCCACAACTTGCCCGAGCAATGCCGTCTCGTCACCGACGCCGTCTGGCGGCGATCCGGTCTCGGCGGACCGCTCGTCGTGACCGGCTTCGGCTCGCTCCCTTATCTTCCGGTTGCCCTCGGCACATCGGCCGCCGCGCTCCGCCTCGCCGCAGCCGTGTCTCGCGCGCGGGCTGCGATCGACGCTGACTGCATCGCCGAAACCGCCGTCTTCCCCGGCATCTCCGACATGAGCTTTCTCGGTGAGGCCGACCTCGCCACCGTCCCGGCGATCGCAGGCAACACGCCCACCTGGGGACATGGCATCGCCTGGCCCGAGCAAGGCGCGATCGCCGGCGTTCCGGCCGTCAACGCCGGCCCCTGGGGCCGCGATTACCATACGCCGCTGGAGCGCATGCACACGGGCTACGCCTTCGACGTGCTTCCCTGCTTTCTCGCCGAGCTTACCGGCGCGCTCATCACGGATGAATAAAGCGTGGGCGCCGTCCTTCCGATTGCGGGCTGTCCGCCTATCGGCTAGCTTCGGCCCCGACTATAAGCCTACAAACGACTAGGGAGACCTCCATGACCTTCACGACCACCCGCCGCGCAGCCTTGGCGCTCGCCGGCGGCCTTCTCGCAGTCGGCCTCGCCGGCCCGACGGCGGCCTCGGCGGCCGAGATCAAGGTGCTGAACTGGCAGGGCTACGGCACCGACGAGAAGTGGGCGCTCGAGATGTTCGAGAAGAAGACGGGCATCAAGGTGGTGCACGACTACTTCAACTCCGAGCAGGAGATGCTGACGAAGCTGCGCACCGCGCCCGGCACCTACGATGTCGTGTTGATGAACAATGTCTACGTCCCGGAAGCGGCCAAGGAAGGCCTCATCCAGCCGATCGACGAATCCAAGATCACGAACTTCGCCGACCTGACGCCGAGCCTGCGCGATAGCGACCGCTTCGTCGTGGACGGCAAGCATATGGCGATCTCGTGGGTGTGGGGCCTCACCTCGTTCGCCTTCAACACCGATAAGGTGAAGGCGCCAGACTCGATCGCCGACGTCTTCGACGAAGGCAAGTTCAAGGGCAAGGTCGGCTGGCGCGACGATGCGGTCGAGTCGGTTCAGCTTGCCGCATTGGCGACCGGGCAGGACATGAACAACCCGGCCGATCTCGGCAAGATCAAAGAGCAGCTCATGAAGCTCAAGGGCACGCTCAACACCTTCTGGTCGTCCGAGGACGAGTGGAACAAGCATCTGTCCGCCGGCGATTTCGACGTCGCGACCTACTGGTCGGGCTCGGCTGCCCGCGCCAAGAAGGCCTTCAAGCTGCCCGTCGAGTTCTGGGTGCCGAAGGAGGGCGCGATCGGTTGGTATGACGGCCTGACGGTCGCCAAGGACGCCCCGAACGTCGATGGCGCGCACGCCTTCATCGACTTCATGGTGAGCCCCGACTTCTACGTGAAGTGGGATACGGACGTCGGCGCGCCGGCTTCCGCGAACGCCAAGGCCAACTCGATGCTGCCCGATACGGCCATGAACAAGACCGTGCTCGGCAATGCGGACATCGTCGCCCGTGTCAAATGGATGGCGCCGATGACGGACGAGCAGAAGAAGTCCTACCAAGAGCTGTGGGACGAGGTGAAGACCGCGATCGCCAAGTAGGCTTTGCGATGAACGCGCGGCAGCACCAGCGCCAAGCCGTCGCCTTCCTGACAGCGCCAGCCTATCTATGGCTGGCGCTGACTGTTTTTCTGCCGCTCGCGGCGATGCTCTATTTCAGCTTCCTAACCGTTGCGCCGATCGGCAATCGCGTTCCGGAGCTGACGCTGGAGCACTACACCGCCTTCTTCACGAAAGAGATCTACTGGTACAACGCCTGGCGCTCGTTCGAGCTCGGGCTCTACGTCACCGGCATCTGCCTTCTAATCGGCTATCCGGCGGCATTCTTCCTGGCCAAGCGCATCAGGGGTCGCTGGCGTGAAGCGCTGTTTCTTCTGATCATCCTGCCGTTCTGGTCGAACGCGCTGGTGCGCACCTTCTCGTGGACGATGGTGCTGCGCGGCCCGCTCGATCTGCTCTTCACCTACCCTGCGATCGTCATCGGCTTGGTGCACGCGTATTTGCCGTACGCCATTCTCACCATCTACGTGGCCCTGCAAGGCATCGACGATTCGCTGACGGAAGCGGCGCGCAGTCTCGGCGCGACGAAAATACAGACGTTCAATCGCGTTCTGCTGCCGCTCAGCATGCCGGGCGTGCTGTCGGCGGTGTTCCTGATCTTCATCCCCGTCGTCGGGTCGTTCATGGAGCCGCGAATCCTCGGCGGGAAGTACGGCATGATGCTCGGTCCTGCCATCGAGAACCAGTTCACCACCGTCTTCAACTGGCCGCTGGGGGCCGCGCTCTCCTTCATGATGCTCGCCATCGTGCTCCTCATCATCGCGCTCTCGGCGCCGCTGCTCAGGCGTTATGCGAGGATCGGGTGATGCGCAAAGGCGGTGAAGTTCTTCCCTTCGCCTATATCGGCGTGATCCTTGCGTTTCTCTATCTCCCGATCGCGGTCATGATGATGATGGCGTTCAACCGCTCGGAGCTGTACGAGCTGCCCTTCACCTTCGACCTCGTCTGGTTCAAGGCGCTGGCTGAGAACGAGCGGCTGCTTTGGGCGAGCTTCAACTCGATCTGGATCGCCGTCGTCAACGCGATCATCGCAACGACCCTCGGCACGCTCGCGGCCTACGCCTTCGCGCGCTACGAGTTCCGCGGCAAGAAGCTGATGCAGCTCCTGCTGTTCCCGCCGATCACCATCCCCTGGCTCATCATCGGCACATCGATGCTGATCTTCTTCTTCTGGACCGGCATCGGCCGTGGGCTGCACGCGATCCTGCTCGGCCATGTCGCGCTGTCGCTGCCCTATGTGATCGTCGTCGTGGGCGCCCGGCTGCAGAGCCTCGACCCGACGCTCGCCGAGGCCGCGGCGACGGCCGGCGCCACGCCGCTCCAAGCCTTCCGGCGCGTGACACTCCCCTTGATGGCGCCGGGAATCGTCGCGGCGGCACTCTTCGCCTTCGCCGTCTCTTTCGATCAATTCGTGATCTCCTACTTCCTCGCGCCGCCCGGCACATCGACGCTGCCCGTCGAGATCTACTCGGCGATCCGCAAGGGCTTCACGCCGGAGATCAACGCCATCTCGACAATCATCATTCTGGTCTCCATGGGCCTCGTGCTGCTGGTGGCGCGCAACTACAAATTCGGGGGAGAGCGCTAGCCAATGGCCCGCGTCGATGCCGACAACGTCAGCAAGCACTACGGCCAAGTCGCCGCGCTCGATGGGGTGACGATCCATTTCGAGGATGGCGAGTTCTTCGGCCTGCTCGGGCCTTCAGGCAGCGGCAAGACCACGCTCTTGCGCATGATCGCCGGCTTCATCGATCCCGACACCGGCTCGATCGCCTTCGACGGCGAGCGCATCGACACCGTGCCCGTGCACCGGCGCGGCATCGGCATGGTGTTCCAGAGCTACGCGCTCTTTCCGCACATGACGGTCGCCGACAACATCGCCTTTGGCCTCGATGTGCGCGGGACGCCCAAATCCGAGATCGCCGCCAAGGTCGAGGAGATGCTCGAGCTCGTGCAGCTCAAGGGCTACCAGGACCGCAAACCGCGCCAGCTCTCCGGCGGGCAGCAGCAGCGCGTCGCACTCGCACGTGCGTTGATCACGCGGCCGCGCGTGCTCCTTCTCGACGAGCCGCTCGGTGCGCTCGACCGGCGCCTCAGGCAAGAGATGCAGGTCGAGCTCAAGGAGATCCAGCGCTCGATCGGCATCACGACGATCTTCGTGACGCACGACCAAGAGGAGGCGCTCACACTCTCCGACCGCATCGCCATCATCAATCAGGGCAAGCTCGTGCAGTTGGGCAGGCCCGAGCTCGTCTACGAGCGTCCGGACACGGTATTCGCCGCGCGCTTTCTGGGGGACGCCAATGTGTTCTCCGGCGAGCCTGAAAGCGGTGGGGTGCGTCTGGCGACCGGCGAGCTGATCCGCGCTGCCAAAGGCGCTGCCTCGACCGTCATCGTCCGGCCGGAGAAGATGGAGGTTGCGGCTGCGGGCACTCCAGTCGCCTCCGGCTCGAACCAGATCACGGGCGAAATCCTGCAGGTCGTCTTCTCGGGCGCGAGCGTCACCTATCGCATCAAGGCGAATGCCCTCGGCGCCGAGCCCCTGCTCGTCTTCGCGCAGAACCGCTCGTCCGCGCCGATCGCCAAGGGCGCAGCGATCACGATCTCCTGGGCGCCGGAGGATACCGTGGCGGTGACACCGTGATGGACCGCGGCTTGCGATTTGGCCCGCTCGGCCGCGATGCCGTGCATCTGTGCATCGACATGCAGCGGCTGTTCTCGGAGCCGACGGATTGGCACACGCCGGCGATGGCTCACGTCACGCCGCCGATCGTGCGGATCTCGGCGCATGCGCCCGAGCGCGCGATCTTCACGCGCTTCTGGGCGCCACAGCACCTCCAAGACGCGAAGGGACAGTGGCAAACCTACTACCAGCGCTGGCAAGGCGTGCTTGCCCACCGCAACGACGACGATCTCTACGGGCTGATCCCTGAGCTTCGCCCGTTCGTGCCGCCGGGGCAGACGCTCGACAAATTCGGCTTCTCGGCCTTCGATGCGCCCGAGCTCGATCCGATGCTCGATCGTCTCGGCGCCAAGACACTCATCGTCACCGGCGTCGAGACCGATGTCTGCGTGCTCTCTACGCTGTTCGCGGCTATCGATCGCGGACATCGCATCGTGCTCGTGGACGATGCGGTTGCCTCGAGCGATCTGGCCTCGCATGCGGCGACCCTCGCCCACATCATTCCCCGCTTCGATCGCCAGATCGAGGTGATCGACACCGAAACCCTGCTGACCCATTGGACGCCATGAGCTCTGTTCTCGAAACGCCGAGCGTTCCCGTATCCCGCGCCTGGAACACCTGGTCGGCCGACAATTATCTCGAGATGATCTTCAAGCCGCTGGGCTTGCGCGTGACCCCGGTCATCTACTCGGCGGCACTCTCGACGGCGCGCACGATCGGCCCCGGCGCCGATGTCGTGCTCGGTCCGCACGCGACCGACGGCAGTCACGTCGAGATTTCTTTCGATCACGCCGGCACGAAGCTCGACTGGCTGTGGCATCGCGGTAGCGACCCGTATGCGCTCGAAGGGTCCTGGCGGACCAAGGCGCACGGCGAGTGGGCGCTGCGGTTCTGGGTCGTGCTCGCGCTGTCCTCCGACCAGGGCGATCAGTGGCGCTACGATGCCGAGACTGGCATCGCGAGTCTGACGCATGGTCCCCGCACGGTGTCGCTCAAGGCGGAGCGCGCGCCGTTGCTCGTGACGGGGCACGCGTCGATCGCGGCGCTCGCCGAGGAGTACAAGACCAAAGGGTATTGGTACCTCGACTCCCGAGCCGAGACCGCGCCGGTGCTCGCATTGCGCTTCAATCTCGAGGAAGCGGCGGAAAACCGCTTCACCGTCACGATCGCCGATACGCCCACTCTCGCCCGCACGCGCGTCGCCGATGCGCTCGCCAAACCTGCGGCCGTCCGTGAAAAGCCGTCGACACCAGAGCAGGAGGCGCTGCGCGCCGTCCGCGACGTCATCGGCTGGAACACGCTGTGGGACGGCGTCAACCATCGCCCCTACACGTCTTGCAGCCGCAATTGGGATCTGAAGAAGTTCGGTGGCTTCGGCTTCTGGCTGAACGACACGGCCATCAATGCGCTGCTCGCCTCCCTGTTCGACCCCGAGCAGGCGCGCGAGAATTTGGCCGTCGTTCTCTACGGCCAGACGCCCGAGGGCAATCTGCCCTGCCTCGTCACCGGCAATGACGCCTGGGTCGACCGCACGCAGGCGCCGCTCGTCTCGTTCATCACCTGGCAGCTCTACCAGCGCACGGGCGCCCTCCCGCTATTGCAGCAGGCCTATCCCGTGCTCGCCGCGAACAACGCCTGGCTCCGCCGCGTGCGTGACGGCAACGGCAACGGATTGCTCGAATACGGGTCCTCCGCGGTTGGCATGGGGCTCTACGTCGGCACCAAGCTCGCGGCGAAGGACGAGTCCTTCATGGACAACTCGCCGATGCACGACGAGGCGCGCTGGAACGAGCCCTCGCGCACGCTCGACAGCGAGGATGTCGGCCTCAATTGCTTCGCCGCACTCGATTGCGAGATGCTGGCGAAGATGGCGGATGCGCTCGGCGACACGGCGGCGGCAGAAACGCATCGCAAGGATGCGCAACGGCTGAAAGGCCTGATCCAGAAAGAGCTCTGGGATGACAAGCGCAAGATCTTCGCCAACCGACTGTGGTCGGGCAAGTTCGTCGATAGCCTGACGCCGACCTCGTTCCTGCCGATGCTGGCGGGCGCGGCGACGCCGGAGCAGATCAAGCATCTGCTGCGCCACCTCGACGACGAGACGACCTTCGGCGGCGACTGGGTAATCCCGTCCGTCGCCAAGAACGATCCGGCGGCGAAGGATAACGTCTATTGGCGCGGCCGCATCTGGCCGATCCTGTGCTGGCTGACCTGGCACGGCTTACGCCGGGCAGGCGAAGAGGCGACCGCTCAACGCTTTGCCGCCAAGACGCGCAAGCTGTTCGCGAAGTCCTGGAACGAGAAGCGCCTCGCGCCGGAAAACTACAATGCGCTGACCGGCGAGGGCATCGATCAGCTCGATACCGATCCGTTCTACAGTTGGACCGGGCTTCTGCCCCTGATGACCGTCGGCGATGCGCTCGATGTCTCGCCCTTCGATGGCCTTTCGATCGGGCTCGCTGGCCCCGATACTGAGGTCGGGCCCATCGCGACCTCGCTCGGCCAGGTCGTCCTTCGCCGCCGGAACGGCGTGACGTCTCTCCACCGCCACGGCCGCGCACTACTCGAGGTGAAGGGGAAGGGCCGTTTGTCGGAGCTCGGCTTCGGGCGCGATGTCATCGTGGCAACGCTCGCTCATGGCTCGTCCGCCGACAGCCTGCGGCTCCCCGACGTCAAACGCAGCTCCGTCCTCTCCGTCTTTGTCGATGGCCGGCCGGCCGATATCGGCGAAAGCGGCGGCGGCATCGAGATCAAGCCCGGCAAGGGCGACGGCGCGGGGCAGATCCGAATTCTGCTTGCTTAAGGCTGGGCTGAGCGCTTGCGATGCCCACATTGCCCCGTATCCCTGCCCTGCATGGCCGGTGCGTTGACTTGGACCGCCGGCCAAGCTCCTAATTCCCCTGTCGCCGGGACAGGCCCGGCCACCAAGCCCGAGCGGACACCCCATGGTCGCACTTCCCTTCAGCAAAGACGAGTATCGCCAGCGCCTGCGCAAGGTGCGCGATCAGATGGCCCGGCGCGGCATCGAGCTGCTCGTCGTCACCGACGTCGCCAACCAGTACTACCTGACCGCCTATGACGGCTGGTCGTTCTACACGCCGCAGGTCGTGCTCGTTCCGATCGAGGACGAGGAGCCCTACTGGCTCGGCCGCGGCATCGACGCGACGGGCGGTCGCTTGACCGTCTGGATGAACCCCGACAACTCCGTCGGCTTCCCCGACCACTACGTGCAGCAGAACGACCGCCATCCGATGGATTGGATGGCCGATTGGATCAAGGCCAAGGGCTGGGGCTCGCGCCGCATCGGCATCGAGACCGAGACCTATTACTACTCGCCCCGCGCGCACGAGCATCTCGTCCGTGGCTTGCCGAACGCTGTCATCGTCGAGGCGAATCTGCTCGTCTCGTGGATCCGCGCGGTGAAATCGCCGGCCGAGATCGAGTATATGCGCCGCGCCGCGCGGCTCGTCGAGGCTGCCACCAAGGTCGCCCAAGAGATCATCGCGCCGGGCGTCCGCGAGTGCGACTCGGTTGCCGCCATCTATCAGGCGCAGATCGCGAGCCAGAAGGAGTGGGCGGGCGACGTGACCTCGCTTCCTCCCACCATCCTCGCCGGGGAGAATGCAACGGCCGCGCACATGCTTTGGACCGACCGCAAATACGAGAAGGACGAGACGGTCGCGACCGAGCTCGCCGGCGCTTGCCGTCACTACACCTCGGGCCTCGCCCGCACGATGCATTTGGGCAAGCCGACGAAAAAGCTCCAAGACACCACGAAGGCCGTGCTCGAAGGCATGGACGAGGTGCTCGCGATGATGAAACCGGGCGTCACCGGCGAGGAGGTGGAGCTCACCTTCCGCACGACGATCGCCAAGTACGGCCTCAAGAAGGAGAGCCGCTGCGGCTACTCGATCGGTATCGGCTATCCACCCGATTGGGGCGAGCACACGATCTCCCTCAGGTCTGGCGACAAGAGTGTGCTCGAGCCCGGCAACGTCATCCACGTCATGCTTGGCATGTGGTTCGACACCTGGGGCATGGAGGTGAGCGAAACTGTGCTCATCAAAGACAAGGGCAACGAGTGCATCACGAACTTCCCGCGGGACGTGCTGTACAAGTAGGTCCTGCCTCACGCACGCAATCGTAGGGGCGACCAGCAGGTCGCCCTTTTTCATGGCCTCATACCAACGCGCACTTGTTCCGACCCTTTCGATCATCAAAGCTTTGCAACCTGGCACGAGCCATGTTGTTTCCGCGCTCTCCCGTGGGGAGAGGGCCGGCTAGGTCACAAATTCGGCGGGTGAGAATTTTCGCACGCTGGTATCACACCCATCGCCTCACCTGCCGCCGATAGGCCACCCAGCTGCCGCTGAACACGGCCGCGAGATGCCGCTCCTCACGCTCGATCGCGAGCTTCTGGACCGCGAGTGTCACGAACGGCACCATCACGAGAATCCAGACATTGTCGATTGCGATCGCTAAACCCGCGAGCGCAATCGTATTGCCGAGATAGATCGGATTGCGGGAGATTGCATAGGGTCCGCTCGTCACGAGACGGGTCGTGCCGCGATCGGGGCGAAACGTCGTGCGGTGCCGCACCAGCGTGAAGATCGCCGACAGATCGAGGGCGACACCTGCCCCAAGGATCGCGATGCCGATGCCGCGCCAGGGCCAGGCGAGACCAAAACCGAGCGGCCAGAATGCGTCGGCCACGAGGGCCGCCACCACGGACCCCACATAGAGCATGGGCGGCCAGGGCAGGCGGTTGGGACGTTCCTCGGCGTCCGCGTCGCGCATCGCTCAGAACCCGATCGCACCACGTGCGCCGGGTTTGGCGCGGGCGATGTCCGTCAGCAGCTCGACGATGCGCTCGGCATCCGACATCACGCCCAATACTGTCGCCTGCTTCTTCGCCTGCGCAAAATCGCCCGGCGTCAGGTTCGTGAAGGCGAGCCCCGCCGCCGGTACGCGATCGAGCTTGAAAAACGTGCGATACGCGCGCTCGAGCGCCGCCTTCGTCAGATAGTCGAAGCGGATGTGGAACGTGAAACGGCGGAGCGACGCCAGATCGAACCGATCCATGAGATTGGTCGTGAAGCAGACCGGATAGGCATGCTCCTCCATCCACGTCAGCATCTCGTTGACTTGCGTGATCTCCCACGAGCGCACGGCCTCTCGCCTGTCCTGCAAGAAGGAGTCCGCTTCGTCGAAGATGAGGAAGGCTCCCGCCTCCCGCGCCTCCTCGAAGGCCTCCGCGATGCGCTTCTCGCTCTCGCCGACGAAGGCGCCCAAGAGATCGGAGGCGCGCTTCTGCGTCACCTCGATGCCGAGACGTCGCGCGAGATAGCGCGCGAAGGCCGACTTGCCCGTGCCCGGCGGGCCCGACAGGCAGAGCGAGAAGGCGAGATTGCCGCTTTTGACAAGCTGATCGGCGAGCGCCACCAGATCGAGGTTGGCGGTCATCAGATCCGGCACGAAGTCGGGGAAGGCGGCAGGCCGCTTCTGGCCGATCCCCGTCACGGCACGCACGACGCCGAGCGCCGCACGCTCTGCGTCCTCGATGCCGCCACCCGCGAGCTTGGCGGCCTTCAACGCATTCTCGAGCACGGCCGGCGTCGCCGCGACCTTGCGCGCCATGCCGTCGAGCTCGCGAGCGCCGAGGCCGAGCCCCATACGCTCCGACTGCCGCTCGAGAATGCGCCGGCGCTGGCTTGCCGGCGGCAGGCGCATCTCGACGGCGAGCGTCATGCGCCGCAGCAGCGCCGGATCGATCTCGGAGACATTGTTCGAGGTCCAGAAGATCGGCACCGCATTGGTCTCGAGCAGGCGATTCAAATACACCTTCGAGCCGCCGCGCTTCATGAGTTGCCAGGCAACATCCTCCATCTCGTCGAACAGCAGCGCCGCGCGTGTGGAGCCGGTCAGCAATCTGAGCGAGAAAACGAGATCGGCAAGCCGCGTCGTGCGATCGGCCTCGCCTCGGTTGCCGCCATCCTCGCCCGCGCCATAGAGCGTTGCCCCGGCGAGCGAGGTGACGACCTTTGTGAGCTCGGTCTTGCCCGTTCCGGGCGGCCCATACAAAAGGACGTTGACGCCCTTGGCGCCATCGCGCAGCGCACCGCTCAGCACCCGCTCGATGAGGTCCCGATCGGCCGCCAGGTGATCGTAATCCGCCGACTCGATGTTGGAGGCGAGCGGCTCGCCGAGCAACGCGTGCCTCAGCTCCTCGTAGCCGGCGAACGTCCGCTCGAGCGTCCGATTGATGCGGTGGGGAATGATCAGGCGGCCGCCGTGGCCGATGATATCGCCGGCGTCGAAGATCTGCAGCAGCCCCGACGCCGCGACCTCGCTGTCGTGGGCGAGCATGCCCTCGACAGCCCGCATCGGCTCGCCGATGAGAATCGAGAGAATGCGCGCATGATGGCCGATCGATTCCGCCACCGTCTCCGCCAGCATCCGGACTAGGTCGAAACGCGTGCTGTAGGCGACGAGACAGACGAGCTTGGCGGTCGCCATGTCGAGGCCGAGCTCGCGGCACAGCAGCGTGATGTTGGCGACGAGAGGCTGCGGCGCCGGCGTTTCGAGCGCCACGCGCTCGAGGTCGGCGACCAGCGTCTCGCGTGCGCCGGAAAGCGCCTTCTCGAAAGCGACCATCGAGAACCCCGACGTGTAGGCGTCGGCGATGGTCTTGGACAAGCTGGCCGGCATCGGCAGGCTCAGGTAATCGGCGCGATCGTTCAGCCAAATGATGACCTGCCGGAGCGAGCGGATCGTGAGATCCTGCTGCCTTAGCACCCGTGCACCGTAGGCCGCGACCAGTCCTCGCTCGATGTCGGTGATGGTCATGATGTTGGCCGTGCGTCCATGGTCTCGATGCGTACAGTGTCAACTGATATGGGGAATTGGCGGCGAAGGGAACCTGACCCATGCACGCACCTCGACACGCGCGAGCGGTAGCGGCCTTCCGCCGTTGGCGCTAACCTATCTCCCATGACACAGCGCCCCCTCGACCATCGCCCCCATCCCTGGCACGGCCTCGATCCCGGTCCTCGGTTTCCAGAAATTGTCCGCGCCTACATCGAGATCGTGCCGACGGACGGCGTCAAATACGAGATCGACAAACACTCGGGCTACCTGATGGTCGACCGGCCGCAGCGCTTCTCGAGTTTCTGCCCGACGCTCTACGGCTTCGTACCGCGCACCTATTGCGGCGAACATGTCGCCGCTCACGTCATCCCCGGCAGCCCGCACGTGACCCGCGGCGACGGCGATCCGCTCGACATCTGCGTGCTGACCGACCGGCCGATCTCGCGCGGCGAGATTTTGCTCGACGCGCGTCCGATCGGCGGATTGCGGATGGTGGAAAGGGAAAAGGCCGACGACAAGATCATCGCGGTCTTGATCGGCGATCCGACCTATGGCGATTTCTTCGATGTCGCGCAGGTCCCTCGCGCGGTCATCGATCGGCTCAGGCACTACTTCCTGACCTATAAGGCCATCCCTGGCGAGGCTTCCAGCCAGATCACCGTCGACCCCGTCTACGATGCAGCGGCAGCGCGTGGCGTGCTTCGCGCGGCGCGTGAGGACTACGCGCGGAACTTTCCGGAGTGACGGCCGGCGGCGCTACTGCCGGGTCGCGCCTTCCGATGTCGCGCCGGCCATATTCCAGATCCGCTTGTTGACGAGCCAGGGGACGAGCCTGCGCACGCGCTCGCTCACCGCTTCGAGCGCCTGCAGAGCGATGTCGCCGCTCGTCTGCTGCTGCAGCTCGAAGGCAACCTCGGCTATGATGTTGTAGAGGTTGTCGGCGTTAGCCTGTGCGTTGTGGGCGGCTTGCCCGCCACTCTCGATCGTGTGCTCGAACCGCGCGACCTCCTCGTCGAGGCTCTGCTCGACGATGATCACATCGTCGGCGTCGAATTCGAGCATCTGGGCGAACTTCCTGAGGTAGCCGCGCTCGAGCACATCGCGATCCTCGGTCGGCGCGGGCTGCGAGGTGATGGCGCGGCGCGGCTCGTTGCTGATCTGCTTGATCGATTGCAGCTCGCCGCCGCCGGTCGGTCCGGGCGGTGGCGACGATGCGGGCGCAAGCTGCCCGCGCTCGTAGAGATGCAGCTTGATATAGGTGAGCGCCGCCATGAACTCGGGCCGCACGAAATACATGTCCTTGGACACGCGGTCGCCATTGACGATCCGGTTGATGCTCGCATGCTCGACGGCCTCCTTCGTCGCGCCCGCATTCAACGCGCTGACGACGACGGCCCGCTCGCCGAGCGGCAAGCTCAGGGGCTCTGCCTCGGTCACGAACCCACGATCGCGGTGCTCGGGATAGGAGACCGGCCGCATCGCGCTCTCCAGGCGGGCGAGATTGTCCCGCAGCTCCGGCAGCAGAGCCGCGCGCAACAGTGGCACCAGGCGCTCGGCCCGCTGTCGCTGCATGTCGGAGCGCATGCTGTCGCTGGTCGACTCGATGCGGTAGCGCTTCGCCTCCATCTGCTCCTCGGCGACCGCCTCGCGCGCGGCGTCGTTGGAGCGCAACTCGCGCTGGCAGACATCGGCCAGGAACTCGAACAGCTCGGAGCGCACGAGATAGCGCTCGCGATAGATCCGGCCGCCGGAGGCGACATCGATGCCGGAGTCGTCCTGGCGGCGGACGGCATTGAGCGTCGAGGCGGCATTCAGCACCGTGCGCACGCGCGCCGCCGTGTCGTCGTCGATGTCGGACAGCACGACCTCTTGCGTGAAGCCATCGACGGGCGTGATCGGGCGCATGGCGCCGATGACGGTCCGCGCGTTGTAGAAGCGATGCGGCTCGAGCGCGCTGATGATGACGGCCTCGAGTTGCGAGGCCGAGCGCATCTTGCCATGGGGCACGTCGCTCAGCGGCGAGCGGACGGCGTTGGCGCCGAACAGGCCGGCCATGAACACCAAGGCGTCGACCGCGAACGCGATGCCGAGAGCGAGATACGCGAGCTTGTTGCCATCGGTGAAGGCGTTGATGGTGACGACGAAGCGGTGGGCCTTGTCGTCGCGGTTGAGCGCGATGCCGTTCAAGGCGTCGCGGAAGCTCGCCGTATCCTCGCCGGGAAGCCCGGCCGTCTGGATACATTTCTCGCCGAAGGCCATGACCGCATCGGTGCCGGTCTGCGGCAGGCTGTCCTCGCGCCCACACAGAGACTTGAAGGCGGCGATGCTGTCGTTTCGCGCGAGCACGCCGTTGACGCGATCGGCGGCGAGGCCCGGGTCGCAGCCGAGGCCCTTCTCGGCCTGCTCGGCCTTCAGCGTTTCCACGCGCTGGAAGGCCGAAACGAGCGCATTGCACTGCGCCTGGATGCCTTCGAAGGACGCGCGCTCAGGCTCACGGCGGAAGGCGGTGAGTGCCGTCTCGAGCGAGCCGAAAACTTTCGTCACGTCGCTGGCAGGCGCCGCCTCCGTGCCGGGCTCCGCCGTCGCCTCGGCGATTTGCTGCTCGGCCAGCTGAGACTCGCCTTTGAGCTTGCCGATCTCGCCGTCGATCTGGGCGAGCTGGGATTCGGCGGCCGTGACGGCGTCCCGTGCGGCTGCCAGCTGGGCTTCCCGCGCCTTGAGCTGATCAGTGCTGATCTTCTTCTTCACACCGAGATCGTTGAGCTCTTTCTTGCGCTTGGCGAACTCGGGGCCTCTGCCGGCCTTGAGCGTGCCGCCGACACCACCGGCCTCGGCATCCGCCTCCGCCTTTTTGGCGAGGATCTCGCTCTCTTGCTTGAAGACCTCGGCCTTCAGCCGCTCGACCTCGGCGCTGAGCGGCGGGATCTCGCCCTTCAGACGATTGACGTCGCCGAGCAAGGTCTCCTTGCGCTGTGCGAGGCCGACGCGCTGACTTTCGGCGGTGGCCTTGCGCTCCTGCAGCGACGCCTGCTTGGAGCGGACCGCCTCGAGCTCGCGCGTCCGCAGCGCCTCGATCTCGCCCGGCGCGCGGCGCGCCATGTCGATGATGCCGTCGAGCTTGCCCTCGAAGGTTTTCCACTCCGGACTTGCGAACAGCACTTCGATGCTTTCCGAGCGGCGCTTGTAGGCGAGCTGGCCGACGTCCGAGACGAGGCCCGCCACCTGGTTGGTCGACCGAAGCTCGGCGGCTCGCGCACGCTCCTGCGGCGAGAAAATCGTCGAGAAGTGCGAGTCGAAGGAGAAAAAGACGCTGATGGCCATGCAGGCCAGGAACATGATCCAGAGCGGCAGATTGCGCAGAATGATCTTCAAGCCGCGAATATAGGGGCCGAGGATCTCTCGCTCCGACAGCGCATAGAGCAAGGCGAGAACGCCGAGAAAGGACGCGATCGACCAGCCGAGATAGGCGCTCTTGCCGCCAGCGAAGTCGATCAGCTCTTTGTTGGCGGTCTTGATCAGCGGCAAGTTCACACCGGCCCATTTGAGAGCGCCGGTGTTGAGCAGCACGAGGGCCAGGATGAGGGTCGCGCCGGCGACGATGCTCATGACGAGCAGCGCCTTGAAGGCCGCATGGGCCCAGCTTCCGCGATGCCTGTAGACCGTTTCCGGCGACTGTCCCCGGTGCATGCCCGTGGCGAAGCTCTCGCCGATCAGCCAAGCCGTGATGAGCATGACGCCTTGCACGCCGAAGGTGATGAGCAGCGAAAGAATTTTTGGTGCAAAGCAGGTGTCCACCTCCCGCGCCGGGCAGGTGAAATTCGTCATGCCGTTCCAGGTCGTGTAGCCGGAGGCGAGCGACAGCAGGATAGCGGTCGCACCGAGCAGCACGAGCTGCCAGTTCGTGAGCACATCCTCCGTCAAGGAGCGCATGAGGCGCCGCCACAGCTCGGTCCGCATCAGGCGGCGGAAGATGCCGGCGACAGCCGCGAGCACGAGCACGTAGCCGAGCGCGCTGAGATAGCCGTTTGTGGTCAGATAGTCGTAGAAGCCTGTGGCGCTTGGAACCGTGCCGGAGGCCTCTTGGGCGCGTGCGATCGCTGGCCAAAATATGGCCGAAGCGCCTATCGCAATACCGAGCGCTGCCGAAGCAGCTTTCGCGCCGGCCCCCCTAACCCACATCGATCACACTTCCACAAACGCCCCGCGACAGGCTGGACTGCACACGCACCTCGCTTGAAGTCTGCAATCATAGCATGCCGGAGGAGCGAGGTCACGGCGCGTCCGAGCCGTCAAACCCGCTCGAAAGCGACAGCCGTGCCGATGCCGCCGAGCCCGCCTGAAACAGCGACGCCAACGTCTTGCTGTGCCTCGCCATTCCCGCGTGTGAGTTGATGGAAGACGCGTACGGCGGTCACCGCGCTCGCTGCCGCGAAGGGATAGCCGCGGGCGAGCGATCCTCCCTCCGGATTGAGGGCGTCCTCGGAAACGCCCACGCCGTCCCGGAAGGCAATGGCCTCGGCGGCCGAGGCTTCGCTCAGCTCGACCAGTGGGAGCTTGGCGGGGAGCGCACCGTTCACGCGTGTCTTCAGGCGGCGGAACGCCTCGATCGACGCCGTCGCCTCCTCGCCCGCGGCCGCGCCGCAGGACGCCGCGCCGAGAATGGCGACGGCAGCGGGCTTGCGGAGCCGGGCCATGACCTCAGCCGACACGACGATGCAGATCGCGGCCCCATCGTGCATGCTGGCCGCATTGCCCTGCGTCACCGAGCCGTCCGGCTCGCGGAAGACCGGCAGCTCGGCAAGCTCCTCGTCGTCGGCGAAGCTCGACAGGCTCTCGTCGCGCGTTTCGTTGCGCTCGAGCTTGAGCGGCACGATCTCGGTGGCAAAGGCCTTGCGGTCGTCAGCGGCGGCGGCGCTGCGGCGCGTGGCGACGGCATAGGCATCCTGCCGCGCGCGGCTGATCTGAAACCGCTGGGCGATCGTCTCGGCCGCATCGACGAGCCGGGATTCCCCCATGCCATGCCCCTGATCGAAACCGGCGAAATGCGGCATCAGGTAGGGATTGCGCGGACGCATCACGCGCCAGGGCGCGGTCGACAGGCTTTCCATGCCGCCGGCGACGACGATCCGCGCCTCCCCGGTCGCGATGAGCCGCGCGGCCTGGGCGATCGCTTCGAGGCCCGATGCACATTGCCGGTCGATGGTGACGGCCGGAACCGCATCGCCGAGCCCGCTCGCCAGAGCCACGAGCCGGGCCGGATTGCCGCCAGCCGTGGCATTGCCGAGCACGACCTCGTCCACGTCCTCGAGGGCGATGCCGGCATCCGTGAGGGCTTTGGCGATGATGGGCGCCGTCAGGTCCTCGATCCGGCGCAGGCGATGCAATCCGCCGATCCGGCCGATGGCCGAGCGCCGCGCGGCAACCACGAACGCTTTCGGCTGGTGTCGCTTCATGACCCCACAACTCTCTCACGGCGCGGCCTCGCGCCGCAGGCAATGCTCTTTGATCCACTAATGTGATGGCCGCGAAATCCGACCAATCTTCGGCCGCAACGGGGCGTGTCCGAGAAGTTGCGATGTGTGGCACGGAAGCGACAAACTGCGCAGCTCTGGGGCGTACGCGACGTATCGCCAAGCCTTGCTCGGATCGCTTCGGCGTGGTTGAAGCCCAGGCGACACAGGGAGGGACGCTGATGGCACTCGACGATATCGCAGAAGATGCGGCGAAGGATCAGCGCACGAAATGGATCGGCGTCTACATCGGCGTGCTCGCCGTGCTGCTCGCGATCTGCACCATGGGCGGCGACAACGTCGACAAGGACGCCATGCGCTTCAACATCGACGCCTCCGACACATGGTCCTTCTTCCAGGCCAAGAATACGCGCCGCACGAGCTTTCGTCTGGCCGCCGACGATCTCGAGCTGATGCTCAAGGCCAATCCCACCCTCGACGCGACAGCCCGCGCCGCCGTTCAGACCAAGATCGACGAGTACAAGGCGCAGGACAAGAAGCTCACCAGCGATCCTGAGAAGAAGGAGGGCCTCGACGAGCTGTTCCAGAAGGGCCGGATGCTCGAGGCCCAGCGCGATGCGGCGCTCGCTCAGGATCCCTATTTCGATTGGTCTAATGCCCTTCTGCAGATCGCCATCGTGCTCGCCTCCGTCAGCATCATCTCGGGAAGCCTGATGCTGCTCGCCGTCAGCGGCGCGCTCGGAGCTTTGGGGGCGTTCCTGATGCTCAACGGCTTCTTCATGATCGTGGCCGTGCCGGGAATCTCTTGAGCCCGCCGTCAGCCCATCCACACGCGATTGAACTGGTGGAATTGGGTTGGGTGGGCGGAAACGCCGTGCACGGACTTCGCCACCAGCATGTAGACCGGCCGGAACACCGGCTGCCACATGATACAGGCGTCTTGCAGGATCTTCTCGACGAGCTCCATCTTGGCTTTGCGCTGCGCCGGATCGAGCGTCGTCTCGGCCTCGTCCAAGGCCCGGTCGAAGGCTTGGGATGAGAAATGCGTCTCGTTCCACGGCACGTTCGAGCGGTAGCCGAGCGACAGCGCCTGCGTCCCGAGCGGCCGATGCGTCCAGGGCGTGGCGCCGAGCGGAACCTTATCCCACGTCGCCCAGTACGTTGCCGGCGGTAGCACCTCGATCTCGAGCCGCACGCCGGCGTCCCGGAGCTGATCGCGCAACGCCTCGCACACCTTCTGGTGCCAGATGCCCTCGGTATTGCCCGTGACGATTTTCAAATCGAGCGTCGCATTGCCAGTCGCCTCGAGCAGCCGGCGCGCCTGATCGAGATCGCGCTGGAGCGGCGGCAGATCGAAGTATTCGGGATGCACGGGCGCCACATGATGGTTCTGCCCGAGGCTGCCGTCGTTGGGAAAAACCGCGTCCTTCACGGCCTTGTTGTCGACTGCGAGAATGAGCGCCTGGCGCACCCTCAAATCGTCGAACGGCGGCTGATCGATCTGGAAGCGGCAGCACAGCGTCTGCGCCGTCGGCGCCGAGAGCACGTCGCCAGCGAGCGAGCGGGCATAGTCGAGCTGCTCGAAGCCCAGCTCGTAGACCGCCTGCACCTGGCCGGACGCAAAGCCGATGAGCTGGAACTCGGCGTCGAAGTGGATGTAGTGGATCCGGTCCAGGAATACGGGACCGCCCCAATAGGTGAAGGGCGTGCCGTCGGGAAGCGTCGTGACGCGCTCGAGCGTGCAATGGCCCGTGAGCTCGTAGGAGGCGACGCGAAACGCACCGGTGCCGAGCGTCCCGGGCCCGACAGGCGGCTTGAAGGACGGGTGCAGGATCGCCGTCGGATAGTTGTAGAGATCCTCTGGCACCGAGAGCACAGGCTTCTTCAGATTGAGCCGGATCGTGCGCTGGTCGACGACCTCGATCGCGCCTGGAATGAGCTTCTTCACCTTCACCGGCGCGCCGGCGCTGTCCTTCTCGCCGGTGTCGACATCCTCGATCATGGCGGCGAAGGTCGAGAGCGAGATGTTGGCCGAGTTGAGCTTCGGGTCGCACCAGCGCTCGAAGTTCCAGCGCACGTGCTCGGCCGTCAGCGGCTCGCCGTTGTGCCAGCGCACGTTCTCGCGCAGCGTGAAGGTCCAGGTTCTCAGATCGTCGGCGGCCTCCCACGCTTGCGCGAGCATCGGCCGGGTGATGTTGTCCGGCCCGGTGAAGGTCAGGTGCTCCAACGTATGCCTGACCTGATTGGAGGCCTGCACCCAGGTGAAGATCGCCGGATCGTCCATCGGCATGATCTGCATGGCGACGGCGAGCGTGCCGCCGGGCTTGGCCGCCTCGTCCGCGTCCGGGAACGGGAGCGGATGCTCGTCGGCAGCGGCGGCCGCATCGGGCAATCCGGACACCGCGAACGCTGCGGCAGCTGATACGCCGATAAGCGTTGCGATACGGACGAAGTCACGCCGGTCGATACGGTTCCCCTCGAGCAGGCTCCAGGCTTCCCGCGCCTTGGGATGAGCGAGAAGATCGGTCCTGCCCTTGTTCGTCACGTCATGCACTCCCGCGCTGCCCTCGGCCAGCGGCTATGATACTCGGTCGAGGCCCGATCGAAAGCAATCCTCGGCTCAGGTCTCCAGCGCCGTCCGTGCCGCCCGGCGGGCCCGCTGGGTCAATACGTACTCGCGCCAAGCCACATAAAGCCCACTCGCCACGACGATGCCCGTGCCGAGAAGCTTCAGCGGCTCCAGATGCTCGTTGAAGAGGAGCAGGCCGTAGGTCATGGCGCTCGCCAGCACCACATACTGGAACGGTTGCAACACGGTGGCCTCGGTGAGCGTCAGCGCCCGGATGACGCACATGTGCCCGATGAGGCTGGCGACCGTCATGCCGGCGAACAGACCGAGGCCGTAGAGGTCGGGGGTCTGCCATTTCCAAATGCCGAAGGGCGCCCAGGCCGCGAACCCGACCAGGGCGACATAGAAGAAGCTCGTCTCGATCGGATCGGTCCGGCTCACGAGCCTCGTCAGGATCGAATAGAACGACGAGGCAAAGGCGCCGGTCAGCGCCACGACGGCGATCGGATCGAAAACGCCCGCGCCCGGCTGGATGATCAGCAGCGCCCCCAGGAAGCCGATCGTCACCGCCGTCCAGCGCCGCCAGCCGACCTTCTCGCCCAAGATCGGCACCGCGAGTGCCGTCACGAACAGCGGGATCGTGGCATAGATCGAGTGCGTCCCCGACAGCCCGACGAACGAGAGCGAGATCGAGAAGCCGATCATGTCGATGAGCAGGATCGCGCCACGGAAGAGCTGCAGCCAGGGCCGGTTGGCGCGGAAAGCGCGCGTGACCGAGCCGCGCCAATGCGCCATGCCGAGCGCGATGATCACGAAAAGGCCGAGCCTGATCATCATGCCCTGCTCCAGGGCATAGGTGGAGAGCGAGAACTTCAGGATCGTATCGCCGGTGGCGAAGCTCACCATGCCGAGGGAGTACAGCAGGATGCCGGTCGTGTTGCTGTGGCCGGGCGTGGACATGAGGGCTCTGAGGGGCTGGCTTGGTGTTCAGGTCGACCATAGCGGCCGATTCGGGCGCTCGCTCGGCAAAATTAGCGGCTGCGCCCGGCCTTGCGCATTGCCGCCGCGACTGACAAATGAAACCAACGCCGCTACATCCAGCTCGCCAACGAGGAGACTTTCCATGCCGCAGCGTATCATCGTCTACTGGCGCGATATTCCGGCCCAAGTCATCATCAAGCAGGGGCGGACGACCGCCAAGCGGCAGCTCCCCGAGCGGTTCGAGCAGTCGATCGACATGGCCGCCATGCGAGCCGGCAAGCGCGATACGGACGCCTATCTCGCCGAGTGGCGCAAGAGCGATCCTGAAGCCATCGAGGGGGACGACCTGGAGGCGCTGGCCTCCGCCGAAGCCGCCCGCATCGAGGCCGAGTACACGGCCGAGCGCGTCAAGGCGCTGATCGAGAAGGGTGGGGTTGCTTAGCAGGTCTATCGATCCGTGGATGAGTGAGGCAGATGAAGACGAGGGCGTAGGCAGTAGGCAGTAGGCAGTAGGCAGTAGGCAGTAGGCAAAGAGACCCTTTCTCCTCGCTATTCGCAACTCGCCATTCGCTCGCCCACGCTCCGCCCTCTCCGCGGTCCGCGCCGGACCCGAGAGCATGGGAAAAGTCCAAGGGGACGGAGTGGCCGGCCCATGAGAGAATCATTCGGATGTGGCCGATGCCACTCCGCCGTCATCGTGGACTTTGCTTGCCGCCTTGGCCTCCGTTTCCGGAAACCGCTCGCGGACATCCGCCGCGAGAGTAGCTTGCGTCAGGTTCTCCCCGTCGCAAGCGGCAGGTCAGCGCCGGATAGCTTATGTCCAGCACCCACGACGCTCCCTGCCACCGTCTCACCAGCGCGCGTTCCGGTCCCTTGGCGGCAGGGCTGCGAGGAGTATGGGGGCGTGGGAGAGAGCGGGGATAAGTTTGGGTTCGATTGTTCCAGATACGGTTAACAGTGCATTGCGCATCGTAGGGGCGACCGGCGGTCGCCCGGCTCACCGCGATCGCGAGGCCGGCAATTGAACGCTTTCCGTCAATGGCAGCATTGCCCTGAACGGGTAGACGGGCGACCGCCGGTCGCCCCTACGGACGAGGGATCCGTTTCCTGATTTGGCCAACTATCTATGGCAACGATATGCTTGTAGGTGTCGCTGCCCCTCACCCTACCCTCTCCCCTCTCGCAGCAATGGCTGCGACGGGGAGAGGAGGAAATGCGGTGCGTCCCTGACGCGTAAGGACCGGCACAGCTCTCTCCTCCTCTCCCCGTAGCGCAAGCGTACGGGGAGAGGGAAGGGTGAGAGGCAGCCACAAAGGAGATCGTTGCCTCCCGCCACCTCGTCAACCTCGCGCGGCGAGCGAGAAACCGTAGGGCGGGTTGAGCCAGAGGCGAAGCCCGCCATATCGCAGACTGTTCACACGGCGGCGGGCTTCGCGTTCGCTCAACCCGCCCTACGCAGGCCATGGACGATCGCGCGCTGGCGCACTCGCGCGTGAGGATGACGGGCGGACAGCTGGGCGACCTGCCGGTCGGCCCGACGGCCTGACCACATCCGCAGTGCCGTAGGGGCGAGCGGCAGGTCGCCCGAATCCATGAATTGACGCAGCGATCGAGGTAAAGAACCCGGCTCGACGCGCTAGCTCCCGAGCCCCCGGTCGTACTCGAGCACCGCATTCAGCAGCACCTGCGCGCCGGCGCCGCATTCTTCCAGCGTCGTGCTCTCGGCCTCGTTGTGGCTGATGCCACCGAGGCAGGGGACGAAAATCATCGTCGTCGGTGCGACGCGCGCGATATAGGCCGCGTCGTGACCGGCGCCCGACGCCATCTCGCGCATCGCATAGCCGGCTTTCTCGGCGCCGTGGCGCACGCAGGCGATGAGCTTCGGATCGAACTTCACCGCCGGCGAGTTCCAGATCCGCTTCTCGTCCAATTCGAGCCGCTCGGCCGCCGCGATCTCGGGCAGGGCTTTGCGCATCGCCGCTTCCATCTTGTCGAGTACGGCGTCGTCGGGATGGCGGAGGTCGACGGTGAAGAACACTTCGCCGGGGACGACATTGCGGCTGTTCGGACGGTTCTCGATGAGGCCGACGCTGGCGACGCCCGGCAGATGGCTCATGCCGACCTCGTGAATCGCCTGGATCATGCGCGCCGCGCCGAGCAGCGCGTTCTTGCGCAGCTTCATCGGCGTGGCGCCGGTATGGCTCTCCTGGCCGTTGAGCGTCACCTCGTACCAGCGCATGCCCTGCACGCCGGTGACGACGCCGATCATCTTGCTTTCCGCTTCCAGGATCGGGCCTTGCTCGATGTGCAGTTCGAACATCGCCTGGAATTTGTGGCTGCCCGCCGGCTCGGTGCCGCGATAGCCGATCCGCGCGAGCTCGTCGCCGAGCGTCTTGCCGTCGCGATCCTCGCGCGAATAGGCATACTCGGGCGTGAAAACGCCGGCGTAGACGCCCGAGCACAGCATGGCGGGGGCGTAGCGCGAGCCTTCCTCGTTGGTCCAGTTGGCGATCATGATCGGCGCATTTGTCTCGTAGCCCGACTGCACCAGCGTCCGCATGGCTTCGAGCGCGCCCAGCACGCCGAGCACTCCGTCGAACTTGCCACCCGTCGGCTGCGTGTCGAGATGCGAGCCCATGGCGATCGGCAGCAGGCTGTTGTTCTTGCCCGCACGCACGGCGAACATGTTGCCGACCGCATCGACCGACACTTTGCAGCCGAGACCCTCACAGGCGGCCTTGAACCAGTCGCGCACCTTTTTGTCGTCGTCGGAGAGGGTCAGCCGCTTGATGCCGCCCTTGGGCGTGCCGCCGAATTTGGCGGTCTCCATGAGATTGTCCCAGAGCTTCTGGGGATCGATGGTGAGATTCTGTGCAGCGGCCATGCGAGGCAGTCCTTCATTGGCGCACGTTCTTGTAGCGAGCCGGTGTCCACTTCGCCTGAACGTGCGCTAGGCGAGCTTGATATCGGTCAGCTTGAAGTCGCTACCTTTGCACAGAAGCGGCACGCGGTGAACCTTGGCGCACGCATAGGAGAAGCAATCGCCCATATTGAGGGCAGCGCGATGCCGGCCCTTGCCGTAGCGCGCGAAGGCGTCGAGGGCGGACGAGGCGATGGTGGCGTCGATGGGGATGAACGTGGCCTTCGTCGTCTCGATGAAGCGTTGCATGGCATCTTGAGCTTCGGCGATGCTCGCGCGGCTAATCCGAGCCAGAGCCGTCGTCGACTCGTACACGACTACAGCCGACACCTCGATCGCTTTCGCGGCCTCGACCTTCAGTGCCAGCTCCTTCCAGTCGTTCTCGAACACATGAAGAGCAACGACGGCCGACGCGTCAACGAACATCGTCTTCCTCGCCGGAGAGCCAGTCATAAAAGGCTTTGTCGGCCTTCTTGCCCGATTTCGGAATCTTGGCGAACTCTCTGGCGAGAGCTTCGAGACGCTGGCTCATCGGCACGTCCGTTTGCTCTTTCTCGACCCTGGCGAGTTTTTCAACGACCGCCTCTTTGACTGCTTCAGTCAAAGATTTTCCAGTGGCCTTCGAAAGACGGCGTACGGCCCGATCTGTCGCGGGATCCTTAATATAGAAGACCATATATACCTCTTAAAACGAAAGTATATACCGCCTCGCCAGAAATCGCAAGGCTCCACATCGTGCTGGCCGGATGGACCTTTATGGCGTCACTTCCAGCCGCTTGACCGGCTTCGGCAAGTTCAACTCGCGCCACGTCGCGTTCGCGACGTGCACGGCCGGGAACGCCGGCCGCTCGATGTACTTGCCGTCGCCGCGCTCGGCGCGCAAATCGCCGTCATGCCAGGCGACCTTGCCGCGGTTGATGGTGGTGCGCGCAAGGCCCTTCACCTTGACGCCCTCGAAGACGTTGTAATCGATCCGGCTCATCTGCTTCTTTGAAGAGATCGTCTTTCCGGCCGCCGGATCCCAGACGACGACATCGGCTTCCGAGCCGACCGCCACAGCGCCCTTGCGCGGATAGACATTCAAGATGCGCGCGATGTTGGTCGAGGTCGCGGCAACGAACTCCTCGCGGGTGAGACGGCCCGTGGCGACGCCGGCCGTCCACAGCACCGACATGCGATCCTCGAGACCTCCGGTCCCGTTCGGGATCTTCGTGAAGTCGCCGAGGCCCATGCGCTTCTGTGCGCTCGTGAAGGCGCAATGATCCGTCGCCACCACCTGCAGCGAGCCCGACTGCAGTCCGGCCCAGAGCGACGCCTGATGCGCCTTGTCGCGGAATGGCGGGCTCATGACGCGGCGTGCGGCATAGTCCCAATCCTTGTTGCGATACTCGCCCTCGTCCAGCGTCAGATGCTGGATCAGCGGCTCGCCGAAGACGCGCTGGCCGTTCTCGCGCGCCCGCTTGATCGCCTCGTGCGACTGCCGGCAGGAGACGTGGACCACATAGAGCGGCACGCCCGCCATGTCGGCCAGCACGATCGCCCGGTTCGTCGCCTCGCCCTCGACCTCGGGCGGCCGCGAATAGGCGTGGCCCTCGGGGCCCGTGACGCCGCGCGCCAAGAGATCGGCCTGCATGCGGAAGACGATGTCGCCGTTCTCGGCGTGCACGAGCGGCATCGCGCCGAGCTCGGCGCAGCGCGAGAACGAGTGATAGAGCTCGTCGTCGTTCACCATCAAGGCCCCCTTGTAGGCCATGAAGTGCTTGAAGGTATTGATGCCGTAGGTTTTGACGACCGTCTCCATCTCCTCGTGCGCCTGCTTCGTCCAGGCCGTCACCGCCATGTGGAAACCGTAGTCGCCGACCGCCTTCTCGGCCTTGTGGCGCCAATCCTGGTAGGCCGCCAGCATCGAGGCGCCGGGCGCCGGCAGACAGAAGTCGACCACCATCGTCGTGCCGCCCGACAGCGCCGCCGCGGTGCCACTCTCGAAATCGTCCGAGGAGGTCGTGCCCATGAAGGGCATCTCGAGATGCGTGTGGGGATCGATGCCGCCCGGCAGCACGAAGCAGCCGCCGGCGTCGACGACCTCGGTCTTGGCCGGCGCATCAAGCTTGGTGCCGATTGCGACGATCGTCTCGCCGTCGATCAGCACGTCGGCGCGCTTGGAGTGGTCGTGATTGACGACGGTGCCGCCGCGAACCAGGATGGGCATGGGAATACTCCTACTTGAGCAAAGCGATCATGAGCGGATGAGCGGGCTCTCGGAAGGGGTCGACGACGGTGCACCCGTCCCAGAGGAAGCCGTGATGCATGTCCTCGGATAGCAGCATCGCACAATCGGCTCCGGCCGCCACCGACAAGATGAGCGCATCCCAAATGTCGAAGCCGTGCGATGCGGCGAGCTTGAAGGCGCTGTCATAGGCGGCGACCGTGGACGGCTCCACAACGGAGGTCGCCGACCACAAGGATACCGATGCGAAAGCCTCGGCTGCCGAGCGGCCGGCTTTGCGTATGAGAACGCGAAACGTCTCGCCAAGCACTTGCGCCGGGACGTGCAACTGTCCGGACAGCCGCAAGCTCGCGGTCAGGCTGGCAGCTCGATCCCGGTGCGTGAGATCGCCCAAGCCCTCCGCGTAGACGAGGATGTTGCTGTCGGCAGCGACCCGCATCACTCGTCGTAGGCCCAATCGCGCGTAAACTTGCCGAGGTTCAGGATGGGCTGGCGTGCAAGCCTGCGGAGATGCTCCTCGACGAGGGCCCGCCTCCGGGCGTCGGCTTCAGCGTCTTGAGGAGCCTCAGTGTAGGCCTCGAGGGTCGCAACCGGTTTGCCGTGGGAGGTGATGACAATGACCTCCCCCTTCTGTACGTCCTTGAGAAGCCGGGAAAAGCTGCGATTGGCCTCGGCCGCGCTGATCTGTTTCATGGCTTCAACCAAAGTAGTGATTTTCACTACTTTATCGCGAAGCTACGGGTTTCGCAAGACAGAACATGGATGCGGAATCATGCCTCCTACCCTCATCCCTGTTGCCCGCCTGACCGTCGACCTCGCTCCCCCGCTCGCGATCGGCGACAGCGGCGCGGGCGTCCGGGACGTCATTCCGATCCTCGGCGGCCGGATCGAGGGGCCGCGGCTCTCGGGCAAGGTGCTGCCGGGTGGTGCAGATTGGCCCATCACGCGCCCCGATGGCGTGGCCGAGATCTGGGCGCGCTACACGATCGCGCTCGACGACGGCACGCTCGTCATGGTGACGAACGCCGGACTTGCGCATCAGACCTCGGACGGCCGCTGGATCGGCCACACCGTGCCGGTCTTCGAGGTCGCGGCTCCGGCCTATCAATGGCTGCGCCGGTCGATCTTCGTCGGCGCGCTTGAGGTAACCGCGGCGGGAGACAAGGTCGATCTCGAATGGTGGCAGGTGGTGTAGGGGCGACCGGCAGATCGCCCTGCTGTCGTAGAACGATAGGCTTCCGGGTGTGAATCGACCAGGGCGACCTGCCGGTCGCCCCTACGGCTGATGGGTCATGCCTCGATCAAGAGGCGCGGGAGGTCATACGATTAATCCAGGCCGCACATTCAATTCCTCGATACCGAACCCCGCGACGCGCTTGTAGGCGCTCGCGACGCCTTCGAGCTCATCTTGCCGCAGCACGTCGCCAATCTCCGTGAAACCCTCCGGCGCGCGCTGCTCGACGAGCTGCATGACTTGCTCGGGCCCATTGCGGCGGTTGGCGAGCACGATCGCGGACGTCGCCGGACGCCGCTCCGCCTCGTAGGCCAGCAGCGCCTCGGGCGTCGCGCCGCGATTGCGGATCTCGCGCGCCAGCACGCGCGCATCGAGGATCGCTTGCGAGGCACCGTTCGAGCCGATCGGATACATGGCATGCGCGGCGTCGCCGAGCAGCGTCACGCGGCCTTCCGTCCAGCGCGGCAGCGGATCGCGATCGACCATCGGGAACTCGTAGCAGCCCGGGGCCGTACGAATGATGGACGGCACGTCGAGCCAGTCGAAGCGCCAACTTTCGAAGGCCGGCAGGAACTCGTCGAGCTTGCCGGGCCGGTTCCAGTCCTCACGCCGCCAGACGTGATCGGACGCGTATTTGAGCTCGGCAACCCAGTTGAGCAACGGAGGCGCATCCGTCGCCTGGATCGGATAGCAGACGAATTTCTGCCGCTCGTGGCCGGCCATGATCATGGTGCGGCCGTCGAGGAATGTGGCTCCGGGCGTCACGCCGCGCCAAAGGATGGCGCCATTCCAGATCGGCGGTCCTTCGCCAGGATAGAGGCGCTTTCGCACGGCCGAATGAATGCCATCGGCGCCGATGAGGAGGGCACAGCGCAGTGCCTCGATGCGGCCGCCGTCGCGCCTCTCGACCTGCGCGGTGACGCCCGTGTCATCCCCCTGCCACCCGGTCAGAGTCGACCCCGTCGCGACGGCGTCGGGGCCGATCCGCTTGCGCACGGCCTCGAGCAGAATCATCTGCAGCGTGCCGCGATGGAACGAGATCTGCGGCCAGCGATAGCCAGCGGCGCGCCCGCGCGGCTCCTCCCAGATCGGCTGCCCGCGCTTGGAAAAATAGGCGAGCTTTCCGGTATGCACGCCGGCCGCGCTGAGCTCGTCCTCCAAGCCCAGATCGAACAGCTCGCGCATGGCGTGCGGCAGGATGTTGAGGCCGACGCCGAGCGGCTCGATCTGGCGCGCGGTCTCGACGATGCGGACCTCGGCGCCGATCTGGTGGAGGCTCAGCGCCGCCGTCAGTCCGCCGATGCCGGCGCCTGCGATGAGAATGGTCATGGAGGACCCGAGGAAGAACTGCAACCGTAATCAGAATATTCCGGTGTCTGCGGCGTAGTTCCCTCCCCCCTTGAGGGGGAGGGTCGGGGTGGGGGGTCTAAAGCAAACGACACTTTGGTTGTGTCTATCCCCCCATCCCAAACGCCTAAGGGCTTAGCTTGCGCTAAACCCAAGGCGTTTGGCCTTCCCCCTCACGGGGGGAAGCGGGCGCATCCTTGTCGGAGGCAACCCCGCGCTCAAGCAGAAAAGCCTACATCGCCTTCGCCTTGTCCGTAACGGCGTGGCTGAAGGCGCCTTCCGGAGCCTTCGTGATGACGGGATCGGAGCCACCCTTCATCAGCGTGTCGACCGTGCGCTGATAGGCGGCATCGTCGAGCGTGCCATCCGACCCTTCCGTGAGCATGTTGATCTCGCCCATCATCGTCTTCTGATGGCCCTCGGTCTGCGAGCCCGACGTATCGTTGTCGAGCACGATCTTGACCGCCTCGTCGGTGTTGGCGCGGGCATAGTCCCAGCCCTTCATCGACGCCTTCACGAACTTGGCCATGGTCTCGACGAACTTCTCGTCCTTGAGCTTGTCCTCGAGCACGTAGAGACCGTCTTCGAGCGTCGCGACGCCCTGATCCTCGTACTTGAAGACGACGAGATCCTCGGGCTTCATGCCGGCTTCGATGAGCTGCCAGTACTCGTTGTAGGTCATGGTCGAGATGCAGTCGGCCTGCTTTTGCAGCAGCGGGTCGACGTTGAAGCCCTGCTTCAAGACCGTCACGCCGTCGGCGCCGCCCTGGGTCGGGATGCCGAGCTGGCTCATCCAGGAAAGGAACGGATACTCGTTGCCGAAGAACCAGACGCCGAGCGTCTTGCCCTTGAAGTCCTCGGGCTTCGTGATGCCGGTTTCCTTGCGGCAGGTCAGCATCATGCCGGACCGCTTGAACGGCTGCGCGATGTTGACGAGCGGCACGCCCTTCTCGCGAGATGCGAGCGCGGACGGCATCCAATCGACGATAACATCGGCGCCACCGCCGGCGATCACCTGCGGCGGCGCGATGTCGGGACCGCCCGCCTTTATCTCGACGTCGAGCCCGGCCTCGTCGTAGAAGCCCTTCGCCTTGGCGACGTAATAGCCGGCGAACTGCGCCTGCGTCACCCATTTGAGCTGCAGCACGACCTTGTCGGCGGCGTTGGCCGCGGTCGTGATCAGCCCGAGCGCCGCGACGCTCGCGGCAACCATCGCATGTTTCAACTTCATGCCTTCCTCCCGATTTCTCGTGCGGACGGAGCAAAACCGTGTCCGTCGCGTCTGCCCTATTTCTGGCATGGATTTGCGGCGGCGACGAGGGGTTCGACCGGCATCGGCACCATCGCTGATCCTGTCGCTCGACCGCACACGTCGTGTTCACTTTTCGGCTCCATACTCGCAGCCCGCCAGACGTGTGCGAGTATGGAACGGTTCTACATGAGGAATTTACTCGAAGGCATCGTCGTTGCCGTGCTCGTCGCCTGCACGTTTGCAGCCACCTATGTCCTGACCTCGCAGCCGGAAGAGCCGGCCATCGCCGCCGAGGCTGAAGCCGCTCCGGCTCGGCCGAGCGTGGCTGCCGAGGCCGCCGAGCCCGAGGTTCCCGACCCGCCTCTGCAGTGGTCGGAGGACGAGGAGACGACGGACGGCGAGAGCGCTGTGCCTCCCGATGGCGACGCCGAGGGGCGCGAAACGGGTCGCGCCGAGACTGATACCGATACCGAGAGTAATAGCGAGACCAATACCGAGACCGAGGACACCGCCCCCGAGCCGGAGCTCGATCGCGCGCCCGAGAGCTCCGATCCCTAGAGCGGGTTCAGCTCATTTGAGTCTTGGTTTTGAGCACGTTCTTACGGCGAACCGGAAGCCACTTCGCCGGAACGTGCTCTTGCCAGAGCTGAATCCGCATGACGCGCAGTCTCGGCAAATGTCTGCGGCCGGGTCAGGTGCCAAATGAAACGCCGCCCGAGGGCATCGGGCGGCGCGGTCGAGCGGATGGGAAGCGGTCGTCAGTCGCGCAAGGCGTCGAACCGCTCCGTCTTGTAGCCCGCGACGGCAGGATTGTACGTGCAGTCGAGCCGGTTGGTGGTCTCGGCATCCTCCGCCGGCGCAGCGATCTGCGGCGCGACCGGGTCGATCGAAACCAGACACGTGAAGCTGTCGGCGGTCCAATCGGTGCCGTTGCCGCACGTGGCCCGGTCCATGTCGAAGCGGAAGCTGGCCTTGTTTTCATTCCATTCGAGATTGGCGCTGCAATCGAGCTTGCCGCCGGTCACCTGGTACGTGCCGCTGCCGTCGGCCTCGATGCAGAAGCTGAGCTGATAGGGACCGTAAAGCTCACGATCGGCCGTCCAGCAGCCGCCAAGACCGCTCGTGCCCTCGGCGGGGGCGGCGATCCTCGGCTTGACGTTACCGGCGCCTGCGGCCGTTGCGAGAACGGCGACACCTGCGAGAACGGCCGAGAAGAGAATGCGCTTGTTCATGGGAACCTCCCGTTTTTGTTGTTGTCCGGTTCTTGTCCGACCCCGGTTACATAGGAAGTGCTCCGTGAACACACGGCCAACCCGCCGTTCATACTCGGTTATTTTGTAACGGGGATGTAACGGGCTCGCAGGCGGCAGACCGCTCAGCGCGCGCGATAGGACGGATGCCAGAACGTCACCCAGCGCTCCACGAGCGTGATCGCGGCGTAGAACAGCGATCCGGTCAGCGCTGCCACCGCGATCTCGGCCCAAACCGTGTCGAGTGCCAAGCGCCCGACCTCGGTCGAAATGCGGAAGCCCATGCCGACGATCGGCGTGCCGAAGAACTCGGCGACGATGGCGCCGATGAGCGCGAGCGTCGAGTTGATCTTCAGGGCGTTGAAGACGAACGGCATCGCGGCGGGGAGCCGTAATTTCAGGAGCGACTGCCCATAGCTCGCGCCGTAGCTCGCCATGAGGTCGCGCTCGAGGTGACCGGCGGCGGTGAGTCCAGAGACCGTGTTCACGAGGGCTGGAAAGAACGTCATGATGACGACGACGGCGACCTTCGACGGCCAGTCGAACCCGAACCACATCACCATGATCGGCGCGATGCCGACGATCGGCAGCGCGGCAGCGAGATTGCCGAGCGGCAGCAGCCCACGCCGCAGGAACGGCACACGGTCACAGGCGATGGCCGCGAGCACGCCCGAGAGCGAGCCGATCAGCCAACCCGGAATGACCGCGCGCAGGAACGTCTGCACCCAGTCGGCGCCGAGCATCGGCAGCGATGTGACGAGGCGCGCCGAGATATCCGACGGCGCAGGCAGCAGCACGAGCGGGATGGCGAACGCCTTGACGACGAGCTCCCACAGCACCAGCAGCGTCACACCGAAAATCGCGGGCACGGCGATGTCGCGCAGCCGTGCCGCGTGACCGTCGAGCGCCAGGTTCGACAGTCCGTTGTTGATCCACCACGCTGCGCCCCAGAACGCCACGATCCCGACGACGGCCAAAGCACGCGGCACTTGGTCGAGCATCGAGGCGAGCAGAATCGCGGCGGCAACCGCGAGTGCAAACGCGGCGATGCGGCCCCAGAGCGCGCGGACCGGCGAGCTCGACCTAGGCGCCGCGGCAAGGCTCACGGCCGACCTCCCATTCGCCTGAGCGCAACGCGCTCGATGAGACCCACGAGCGCGACGAGGCTTGCAGCCATCACGGACGCCGCGACCAGCGCCGCCCAGATCTGCGTCGTCTGCCCGTAGTAGCTGCCGTTGAGCAGCCGCGCGCCGATGCCGGCCTGCGCACCTGTCGGCAACTCGCCGACGATGGCGCCGACGAGGGCGATGGCGATGGCGACCTTCAGCGACGCGAACAGGAACGGCAGCGCGGCCGGCCAGCGCAATTTCGTGAAGACTTGGGCGCGGCTCGCATTGTAGGTCCGCATGAGATCGAGCTGCATGACCTCCGGCGACGTCAATCCCTTCACCATGCCGATGGTGACAGGGAAGAAGCAGAGATAGGTCGAGATGATCGACTTCGGCACGAGGCCCGTGAACCCGATCGATCCCAGCACGACAATCACCATTGGCGCGATGGCAAGGATCGGGATCGTCTGCGAGGCGACGATCCAGGGCATCAGGCTCTTGTTGAGCGAGCGCACATGCACGATGGCGATGGCGAGCACGATGCCGAGCACGGCGCCCATGAGAAAGCCGACGAGCGTCGAGGCGAGCGTCACGCCGCCGTGGAAGAGCAGCGAGCGCGGCGTCCAGGGTTTCGCCAGCACGATGCTGTTCCACAGCTCCACCGCGATCTGATGCGGCGCCGGCAGCACGGCGCGATCGAGTGACCAGGTGACGGTGAGCCGCTCGGAAAGACTGGCATCGGGAACGCCGAGCTTCGTCGACGCGACGATGGCGTTCATCGGAATGCAGGCGAGATACCAGACGGCAAGGATAATCGCGACGAGGGTGAGCACGGGAACGGTATTGCCATCCGACCAGTGCGGGGACGAGCGCTTTGGAGCCATCGAAGGCGAGACAGCCTCACTCGTCATACGAATGCCCCGCGCGCAAGCCTTCGCGGACGCGATGGGCGACGGCCAGGAACTCCGGCGTCTCGCGGATGTCGAGCGTGCGGTCAGCCGCAAAGCGCGACTCGATCACGTCGATGATGCGACCGGGCCTGGGACTCATCACGACGATCTTCGTCGACAGGAACACGGCCTCAGGGATCGAGTGCGTGACGAACACGACGGTCTTGCCCGTTTCGCGCCAAAGCTTCAGCAGCTGCGTGTTGAGCGTGTCGCGCACGATCTCGTCCAGCGCGCCGAACGGCTCGTCCATGAGCAGAAGCTTCGGGTCGAACGACAGCGCGCGCGCGATCGAGGCGCGTTGTTGCATGCCGCCCGAAAGCTGCCAGGGGAACTTGCCCTCGAAGCCCTTGAGGTTGACGAGCTCGAGATTGCGGCGCGCCCGCTCCCGCTGGTCCTCGGCCGAAAAGCCCATGATCTCGAGCGGCAGGCGGACGTTGCGCTCGACGGTGCGCCACGGATAGAGCGCCGGTGCCTGGAAGACATAGCCATACTGCCGGCCGAGCCGTGCGCCTTCGGGCGACAAGCCGTTGACGCTGATCTTGCCCGCGGTCGGCTGCTCGAGATCGGCGATGATGCGGAGTAGCGTCGTCTTTCCGCAGCCGGACGGCCCGATCAGCGAGACGAACTCGCCGTCGGCGATCTTGAGGTTCACGTCAGAAAGCGCAAAAACCGAGCCGTCGGCGGTCTCGAAGGTCAATGACAAATTCTCGGCGTCGATCACCACGGGCGATCCGGTGGCTGAGCCCGCCGCAGCTTTGTCCCCCATGTCCGCTCCGCGCGTGCTCGACGTTGCCGATGGCTTAGCTGTCCATAGTTCGCCCACGGGGTCAAGAATCGCGGGGCTCAGCCGCTCTCCAGCACGACCATAGCGACCGCAATGACGCCGACGCCCGCGAGCACGCTCGGCGACGGCCAGACGCCGCGCACGAGTCCGTCCGTCAGCACCACGAACACGGGGAACAGATAGGTGTAGGCCATGACCTTGGCCTGAGGCAGACGCGTCGAGGCGAATTGGACGAGGAAAAAGCAGACCAGCGTCGTGAAGATGCCGAGATAGACGACGCCGACCCACGTCCAGAACGGCACGGCCGGCCAATCGGTTTTGACGATCGTCGGCAGCCCGTAGACCGTGACGATCAGGAAGCCCGCAAGCACGGTCCAGAAGCTCACCTCCATGGCGGAGGCGCCCTTGTCGAGCTTGCGGATCATCGGCGAGTAGGCGCTGTAGAACACGCAGCCGGCGAGATAGATGATCTCGCCCGGTCCCAACGCGAGCGACAGGATCCGGTCGACGTCGCCGCCGAACACGACCCAGACTGCGCCGATGCCGGCAATCGTCAGGCTCACGAGCAAGCGCGCGTAGAGCTTCTGCTTGAGCCAGAGCCGCGCGATGATCGCGGTCATCATCGGCACGAGTGCGAAGAGAGCCGTCGTCACCAGCGCCGAGGTGTGCAGCAGCGCCTCGAACATCGACACGAAGTAGAGGCTGACGCTGCCACCGAGGAGCAAGTAGCCGATCGCGTCCCTGGGGCTCGGGATCCGTAGCTTGCCCAAGGCGAGCATGATGAGGAGGAAGATGCCGCCCGCGACGGCGAAGCGCCCGAAGGTCAGCGCCAACGGATGCAGCGTGCCGGTGATCGCAGCACCGACCGTGAACGAAGACGAGGCGAACATCGCGAACAGCAGCATGGCGGCGTGTGCGATGGCCGTTTGCTTGCGATCGCGCGCCGGAGACGCGGCCTGGACGAGATCGGTCATGGGGGCGCCTTGTATCCCTCGAGACGGTACAGCGTCAGGGCACGCCAGTCTCGGCCCCCTGCCCCCGCACCTCGCGCGAGTCGCTGCTCCACCGTCCTGAATTTTTTGAGCACGCCGCCGGAATCGGAGCCATGATCGACAAGCAGCGCCGGGGTCTCGCCCGTGAACGGCCGCGTCATCTCGAAGTGATCGTGGGGCACCGGCCCCGCTTTCCAAGCCCTGATCGGCGTCTCGACGTCACGCAGGTAGTAGAGCATCTCGGCGAGCGTGCCACGGTCGTCGACGAGGATAGACGCATACGGCCGGCCCGATGCTGCCGCGGCCGCGATCTCCGCACGCACGGCCTCTGCGAGCTCGCGCCAGCCGAGCAACCGGCGGAACGGATCGTGCTCGGTCGATACCGGGAGGCGGCCGGCGAAGATCGGCGCGATGCTGATGACGGCCGCCAGCGCCACATGCAGTCCGAGCGAGACTCGGAACAGGCGGGGCGCCTCGCGCAGCATCGTCGCCGTGACGAGAACGGTCGCCGCGAGATAGCCGGCGGCGGCCCAATTGGCGTGCGCACGGGAGAGGAAGGCTTGGCCGACATAGATGAGGACGATCGGAAGCGCGAAGGCGAGCAGCAGGCGTTCGGCCTCGGCCAGCGGCGGCGCGCGCCGAGGCGCCAGAGCACGCCACGCGATGACGAGGAACGCCCCGAACAGGATTGGTCCGAGCACGCCGAATTGCGCGCCGACGAACTCGAGCGCCTTACCCGGATGGAGCAGCGAGCCGCTCCATTTCGCGTTATCTGCCGTGTGGCTGAGGGTCGCGAAGTGGTGACTCGCATTCCAGGCGAGATTTGGCGCGAGGACGAGTCCTGCAGCGCCGAGCACGACCGCCCAGCGCGCAAGGCCGATGTGCCGTCTTTCGCCACGACCCACCCACAACGCCACCAGCATCGAGAGGACGAAGAACGACATGCTGTAGCGGGCGAGAAATCCGCCACCGATCGCGAGGCCGAGCAGCACCGCATCTCCGATCCGATCGGACTGCCGCAGCCGCAGGAATGCCCACAGGGCCAAGGCCCACAGCAGCAGGAACGGCACGTCCGTCGAGATGAGGCCGGTCGCCAGGCTCACACCCGGCAGCGTTGCGTAGACAAGCGCCGACCAGAAGCCCACGCGACCATCATAGAGACGCCGTCCGATCAGGAAGACGAGCCAGGCCGTCACCGTGTGAAGCACCGGTGACGCCGAGCGCAGGCAAGCTTCGCCGTCCCCGCATATCGTTGTCGTCGCGCCGATCAGCCAGGCGATCAGCGGCGGTTTCGAGTAATAGCCGAACGCCGGCTCCTGGGCCCAGCTCCAGTATTGTGCCTCGTCGAAGAAGAGATCGGTGCGGTTGAGCCACACGGCGACGAGCCGCGCGGCCAAAATCCCGAGCAGAGCGAGCGCGAGGCGGCGCTCCAGAGTCTCGTCCTCGGCCATGGTCCCGCCCGCTTCTCACCTTATGCGATCGGCCATTCCGCTCGATCGAGCCTTCGCGAAAGCTCGTGCGTCAATAACAGGCTTGAGCGCCCGAGTGGAAGCCTGATATGGCTCCCGCGCAACACGCCCCGCCGCAACCGGGGATGACGCCTTCCGGCGCACGAATTGAAGGATGGCGATGCGCATCTCCGTCGTCATTCCGGCCTTGAACGAGGCCGGCAACATCGGCCGCCTCGTCGAGGAGACCTATGCGGCGGTGCCGGCCGACATGCTGGCCGAGGTGATCGTCATCGACGACGCCTCGACGGACAGAACGGGCGCCGAGGTCGCGGCGCTGATGGCCGCCAAGCCGGGACTCCGCTGTCTGCGTCACGAGAAGCGCAGCGGCCAAAGCACGGCGCTCAGAACCGGCATTGCCGCGGCCCGCTCCGACATCATCGCCACCATGGACGGCGATGGGCAGAACGATCCGCACGATATTCCCCGCCTCGTGGCCAAGCTTGCGGCTCCGGGCACGGCGGGCCCCGCCCTCGTCAACGGCGTCCGCACGACGCGCAAGGCGACGGGCTCGCGCCGTTTCGCCTCGCGCTTTGCCAACGGTCTGCGCGACTGGATGCTCAAGGACGATTGCCCCGACACCGGCTGCGGCATCAAGGCTTACCATCGCGAGGCGTTCCTCAGACTGCCGTTCTTCACCTCGATGCACCGCTATCTGCCGGCGCTCTTCCAGACCTATGGCCTGCAGGTCGCCTACGAGCAGGTGAACGACCGGCCGCGCCAGGCCGGGCAATCGAAGTACACGAATTTCGGCCGCGCCCTCGTCGGTATCTACGACCTCTTCGGCGTGACGTGGCTCAGAAAGCGCACGCTGGTGCCGAAGGTGACGGAGCTCGAACAGCGGCGGATGCCATGAGCGGTTATCTTGTGCAGCTGCAGCAATGGTGGGCCAACGTCACCACGACCGAGCTCGTCTGGCTCGCGGTCGGCGCCATTGCACAGACGATGTTCATGGGTCGGTTCATCGTGCAGTGGATCGCCAGCGAGCGTGTGAAGCGATCAATCGTACCGGAGACCTTTTGGTATTTCTCGCTGGCTGGCGGCAGTTTGTTGCTGGCCTATGCGATTTATCGGCTCGATCCGATCTTCATACTCGGGCAGGCTACGGGCTTGATCATCTACATCCGCAATCTTCAGCTCATCCGCAACGGCAAGCGGGCCGAGCGCGATGGCCAGTCGCCCGGCGCGCCGGCAAAATAGCTCTCGCGATCACGCCTTCATCGCCATGCGCAGGTTGTCGTCGAAGATCTCGGCGCCGATCGACTGGTAGAAGGCGACGGCGCGCGGATTGAGCCGCCACACCTCCCAGGTCACATGCGTCGCGCCCCTCGCTCGAGCGAGCTTGGCGGCCTCGGACATGAGGGCACGGCCGATGCCTTTGCGCTGGACATCCGGCCGCACATAGAGCCCGGCGACATAGAGAGCCGCGTAGATCTCCCAGACGCCGAAATGGTAGGCGAGGTAGCCGGCGATCCGGCCATCGATTTCCGCAACGAGGGTCGCGCAGACCGGATCGTCCGTGAACGACAGCCCGGACGTCTCCCAAAGCTCCTCGGCCGTCGGCCGCTCGGGGAAGGCGCCCGGCGCCAGACTCGCAAAGAAGTCCACGACCTCGCCGAGCATCCGAGCGAGCTCCGGTCGGTCTGCTGCCGTCGCCGGCCGAATCGTGAGGCTCATCGCCCACACTCCCATTGTGTTAACGAGGTTCCTAGATCGGGTTCCGCTCAAATGGAATCGAGAGCCCGATCTAGGCTATTGGTTTTGAGCACGTTCTTGAGGCGAACCGGCGTCCACTTCGCCTGAACGTGTTCTAGGCGGCGGTCCCCCCGCCCACCCCGTGCGACCTTGAACGCCACCGTTTTCGCTTGCCCTCGTCCGGTCCTAGCCTTATGGAAGGCGTCTCCAAACGGAAGGCTAGGCCAAAGCCCTGCCTCTCCGCCAATTCCCATCGGTTCGGGGTCGTAGCTCAGTTGGGAGAGCGCTTGAATGGCATTCAAGAGGTCAGGGGTTCGATTCCCCTCGGCTCCACCAAAATTCTCGTGAAACCAGATACTTGGGATTATCGAAGCCTTTGAGGATTCCTCACAGGCTTGGATAGCTTCCTAATCTGGGATCCCAAACCTTTCCATTCCGCGCAGACTGAGACCCCTGGCCGCCTGTGAGCTCACCATGGGGCCTCGCTGATATCAGCGCTCGCGCATCGACTCTGATCTCAGACGCGTCAGCGGCTTCAGCAGGTATTGCGCAACCGTACGCCCCCCCGTGATGAGGTCGACCTCGGCAACCATTCCCGGAATGATGGGCAACACTTTGCCGTCCTTCTCCAGACTTGCCCGATCGGTGCGGACCTCGATCAGATAGTAGCTGTCGCCTTTGTCGTTCAGGATGGCGTCGGCGCTGATCCGCTCCACCTTGCCTTTGAGCGAGCCGTAGATGCCGTAGTCGTAGGCGGTGATCTTGACGACCGCGTCCTGGCCCGGCCGGACGAAGGCGATGTCACGCGTGGCGATCTGGGCCTCGACGAGAAGCGTGCCGTCCAACGGAATGATCTCGACAATGCTCTCGCCAGGCTTCACCACCTGCCGCTCCGTCGTCACGTGCAAGCGCTGGACAATGCCGTAGACGGGAGATTGCAGATCCGTGCGGGCGACTTTATCGGCGTCGCCTTTGAGCGACTGCTGGAGCGTCGCGAGCTCGATCTCGACGTCGCCGAGCTGCTTCAGCGCGTCGGCCCTGTAGGACGTCGTGACTTGAACCCGCTCGCTTTGCGCCTCCGCGATCGCTGCCTCGAGCCGGGGCACCGCGAGCTCGGCCGCCTCCCGATTGCCGTCGAGCTCGGCAACCCGGCTCTCCAACCGGATCAGCTCGACCTTGGCGGCGGCGCCGTTCGCCACCAACGGCGCCGTCATCGCAAGCTCAGCGCGGGCGAGCTCGAGCGAGCGCTCGAGCGATTTGGCCCGCGCGTTGTTCTCGACGACCTCTTGGCGGCGCTGACCGATGCGCTGGTCGATTGCGGCGAGGCGCGCCGTCAGCTCCGAGCGGCTCGCCTCGAGCGCAGCCTGCTCGTGAGCGAGAAGATCTGGTCGAAAGTCGCCGCCGACCGCCTGGGCCACCAGCTCGGTGCCATTGGCTGCCGCGCTCAAGCGCGCTTTCCGGTGCTGCAGACCGGCGACCTTCTCCTTCGCTTCGGAGAGGGTCGAGCCGAACGCCGTCGGGTCGATCTGCAAGAGCAGCTCACCTTTACCGACGATCTGGCCTTCGCGCACCCGGATGCTCTTGACGATTCCACCCTCGAGACTTTGGACGAGCTGCGTCTTGGCCGCGGGGATGACGCGGCCATGACCGACCGTCACCTCCTCGAGCCGCGCGAAGGCAGCCCAGACAGCAAACGCCGCGACCAGTCCGGCCAGACAGAGATTGGCGAGCACAACGAGCCGCGGCGCACCGCTCATGAGCTCGGCGCTCACCGCGCTCGGCGAGGCGGGGATCGGTGGCCGTGCGGCGGGCGCTGCGGGAACGGCGAGTGTCGTCATGCGGGTTTGACCGTCGGGGTGACGTTGACCCGGCGGGCCGGCTTGCTCTGAGCCTCGAGTTTCTGCAGCACCTCCGCCTTCGGACCGTCGAGATAGACGCGGCCGCGATCGAGCACGATCAGCCGGTCGACAATCGGCAACAGGGTATGCTTGTGCGTGACAAGGACGAGCGTGCGGCTCTGTGCGACACGGCTCAACCGCTCGAGAATGGCCTGCTCGGTGCGTCCATCCATCTCGCTCGTCGGCTCGTCGAGGAGAAGCACGGGCGGCGCGCCGAGGAGCGCACGGGCAAGACAGAGCGACCGCTTCTGGCCGCCTGACAAGCCGGCTCCACGCTCGCCCAAGGCGGTATCGAAGCCTTGCGGCAGGCGCGAGATCCACGCAAGCGCACCCGAGTCCTCGGCTGCCGCCATCAGCGTATCGTCACTCGCCAGCGGCCGGTGCATGACGATGTTCTCGCGGACGTTGCCCCGGAACAGGAGGCTGTCCTGCGCGAGATAGCCGAGGCGGTGGCGCAGCGCATAGGGATCGAGCCCCGAGAGCGCGAGTCCATCGATCAGGATACGGCCCGATTGCGGCTCGTAGAGCTTCGCGAGCAGCTTGAGGAGCGTGCTCTTGCCCGACCCGATCACCCCAAGCACGGCGATGCGCTCGCCGGGCTCGATGCGAAGGTTGACGGACTGCAGGGCCGGCGCCGCATCCTCGGCGTACTTGAAGGTGACATCCTCGAGCAGGATGCTGCCTTTGAGCTGCGAGCGGGCGATCATCGCAGTCGCGACCGGCCGCTCCTGCGGCGTCGTCATGACAGACTGCAAGGCCGACCGCGCGAGCTTCACGGAATGCAGCCGGCCGGCCAGAGCGGCGACCTGAGAAACCGGTCCCATGGCACGGCCGAGCAGCATCATGGAGGCCATCAGCGCGCCAGCCGTGACCGCGCCCTGTGCGACCAGCCCGACGCCGATCATGACCATGACGATGGTCGTCAACGCCGTGCCGAGCCCGACGATGCTCATGCCGAGCCCACCCAGCAGACGCATCGCCGTCGAGAGCCTGAGGTGGTCGGCGACCGCCCGCTCCCACTTGCCGGCGGCCCAACTCTCGGCGCCCGCAGCCTTGATGGTTTCGAGCCCAGTCAGCGTCTCGACGAGCACGGAGCTCTTCTGGGCCATTTGCCGGAATGTCGTCGCATGCAGCTTCTCCTGCGGGAGCTGCAGCAAGAGCACGGCGGCGAGAATGACCGGCACGGCGATGAGAGGGACGAAGACGAGCGGACCGCCGATGACGGCAATCATGCCGAGGAACACCAGCGCGAAGGGAAGGTCTCCCAGCGCCGCCAGCGTCACGGAGGTGCTGAACTCGCGGATCGTCTCGATCTCCCGCAACGTGTTTGCCTGGCTGCCGACGGACGCCGCCTGCGGCAAGAGCTTGGCTCCGAGCACCCGGCCGTAGACTCGCATCGACAGCACCAGATCGGCACGGCGGCTCGCGACGTCGATCAGGCTGCCGCGGAGCGTCCTCAAGATGAACTCGAAGACGACTGCGACGATCGCGCCGACACCGAGCGCCCATAACGTCGATTGCGCGTTGTTCGGCAGCACCCGGTCGTAGACGTTCATCGTGAACAGCGGCACGGCGAGCGCGATGAGATTGAGGGCGAGCGTCGCGATGATGGCTTGCCCGTAGAGTGCCCGATTGGCGATGACGACCTGAGGGGAGAGCAGTCTGGTGGCGGCGTCCGCGGCCTCGGCCACCTCGGCGGCGACCGGGCGCAGGCTCAGAATATGGACGCCACGGGCTTTGAGCTCACTCGCCGCGACGTCGAAGGTTTTGCCGTCGCCGGTGGAGGGCCGGATCGAAAGCGTCCCGGGCTTGGGAACCCCAGCGACGATCCAGGCGTCGCCGTCAGGGCTCGTGGCGATTGCCGGACATTGTGCCGGCGCGAGCGCGCGCGGGTCGCCCCGCTCCTCGATCACGCACAGACCCAGCCGGGCAGCCGCTTCGCCGGCTTGCGCGAGAGGCAGGCGACCCCGATCGAGCGGCAAGCCGGCCGATACCGTGAGGGCGTCACCCGAGATGCCGAAATGACGAGCGATCGTCAGCAGAGCCGCAGCGAGCGGATCGGCAGGCCCGGGCGTGAGCGTCGCGTCGGGATAGGCCGCCCTCAGCTTGTCGAAAAGGGCTTGAGCGCCAGTGTCGCGCTCGCTCATGGTCTGCACTCGCTCTTCGGGCCCGGCGGCGGTCTTCCGATCGACCATCCGCAGAAAAGAGTCTGCCACACGCTCAGGGTACGAAAGCCTGCCAAAGATCAGGCTCGGTCAGTGCTTCTTCCGGCATCGCAACCTCGAGTGCCTGCAACAGGCTCCCCATCGCGGCAAGCAGACGGTAAGCGTTGTAGACACGCGCATAGCGCTCCGTCACCAGATCGGAGCGCGCCGTGAAGATTTCATTCTGGACATCGAGGATGTCCATGAGCGACCGCTCACCAAGCTCGAATTGGCCCGTGTAGGCGGCAACGAGCGCCTGATTGTTCTCGACCTGCTCGGCGAGCAGCGTAGCCCGCTGCTTGGCGGACTGCATCGCCAGCCAGGAGAGGCGGACCTCTTTCTCGATCAGACGCCTCGCATTGGCCTCGATCGACCGGCTCTGGTCGATGCGGTGCTTGGTCTCGCGAACACGGGCGCTGTCGATGCCGCCGTTGTACAGATTCTTCTTGAGGACGAGCTGGACCGACACCTCCTGCTCGTCGGTATAGTTGTGGTCCGTGTCGTCCTTGACCCGGCCGGCAACCTCGACATCGAGCTTGGGATAGAACTCGGACTCAGCGGTGCCGACTTCGGCCTCGGCGGACAAAACATCGTGGTGTAGCGCGATGAGCGAGGGAGCGTCGGCAACAGCGCGCTCGACGGCTTCCTCGGCACTGGCCGGCAGCATGTGGCCGGGGATGCTTACCGGCGCCAGTCCGGCCGGGGCATCGCCGACGACCGAGATGTAGAGCGATTGGGCATCGATGAAGCGGGCTTGCGCCTCGACGCGGGCTGCTTCCGCAGCATTCAATCTGGCTTCGGCCTGCACCGCTTCCGAGCGCGCGGACTTACCCGCATTCGCGCGAGCCTGCACGCGGCCGAGAATCTCACGATGCGCGCCGACGTTCTCTTCGGCGATCTCGAGGACGGCTTGCGCGCGCTGCACCTCGAGATAGGCTTGCACGGCCTGTAACGCGATCGAATTGGCCGTGTCGGCAACCCGGTGCCGGGCGGAGTTTACGCGATTGCCCTGCCGGTCGACCTCGTAATAGGTCTTCCAGCCGTCGAACAGCGGCATCGAAGCGATGCCACTGACCTCGCGGCGATAGGTATCGGCCTCATAGCCGGCGCCGCCGAGGGAAGCCTCGTCGTGCGCGACGTAACCCGCTGCCCCGCGAACGTCGAGCCGCGGCCGGCCGAGACCCTTGGCGGCCTCGAGCTCCTCATCCGTCGCCAGACGATTGGCTCTGAGCGCAGCGACTTCGGGGTTCGTCTGAACTGTGCGCTCGACGACGTCACGCAGACTATCGGCTGCTGCAAACGATGATCCAAGGCAGCCGGCCAGCGCTGTGAGCAACGGCCAGCTTCGGCTGAAGCGTCGGCGCATCAAGTGCAATCCCGTCCCCGCGAATCGACGAGACAGATATTGCACGACGTATAAGTCGTTACTACGCCCTTAAACCGTCACGGGTAGAAATCACACAGTTGAACATAGAACCTGATCGCGGAGCGCCCCCAAAAGCATTGACGGCACGCATCGAATCACGTTGTTGCCTCAGGCGACCAAGTTCGCATGCGCCTTCATCTGGTTGAGGTCGAGGCCAGTCACCCCTTCGATCGTCACGATGTCGGTCCCGGCGGCGAAATTGCCGGTGCCGGTCGTGTCGATGCGGACGGTGGTATTCGACCCGCTGACGTTGAATTGCACGAAGTTGGCGATGTTGCTGGTGCCCTCGACATAGCCCGGCAGGAGCTGCGAGAGATCGATGACGTCGCCGCCGCTCGCCGGGGTGGTCACGCCATCGAAGCCACCGACGATCCTGTCGATCGAGCCGTCGTTGTCGCCCGCTTGCCAGACATAGGTGTCCGACCCAGTGCCGCCGGTGAGCACGTCGGCCCCCTTGCCACCGATCAGGATATCCGCACCCGGACCGCCGTCGAGCCGGTCGGCGCCGTCGCCGCCACTGAGCGTGTCCGCGCCTCCGAGTCCGAACAGCAGCTGTGTGCCCGCCGTGCCCGTGAGGGTATCCGCGCCGATGCCTCCGGTCATCACCGTCGGAATGCTGAGCTGGAAGCTGTCGGTGACTGGCACCGCGAGCGTGCTCGCCCCATCGTGCGTCACGGCCGACACACTGATCGTGTAGAGACCGCCGGTCGCTGTCGATCCGGCGACCGCGGTCAAGGCGTTGGCCTGGCTTTCCGTACCGACGAACTCGTAGGTGCCGGCAGCCGGATTCGTCAGCGTTCCGCCAAGTGTGCTCGAGAAGGTAATGCCTGTCGGCACCGACGTGAACGTCAGGTGGATGAGCTCGGCCGGATTTTCGCCAGGCTCGGTCCCGCGATTGTCGGACATGCGGATGTTAAGATCGAGCGCCGCAGTTGCCGTGGCGTCCACGGCGATGTTGTCGGCTACAATCTCGACCGTGTCGGCCTTCGGTGCGACGGCGACAGCGAAAGCGACTGAGGTCTGAGCTTCGCTTCCGTTCGAAAGCTCGAGGGCGATCGCCGTCAACGTCAGCGTCATGGTGCCGGAATAGTCGTGCGGTGGCGTGATCGATAGCGCGCCGAGCGACGAGAGCGGAATGGTCCAGCTGCCGTCGCCGTTGTTGGAGCCGGCCGAGAGCACGCTGCCAGCCGGGATGCCCGAGATCTTGGCCGACAGGACTTCTGCGCCGTTCGTCGTGATGAGATCGTCGAGCGCAGCCGTCAAGCCAATCAAGGCGATCGCCGTGTCTTCGTCGCCCGCTGCGCCGACCGGAACGGTGAGGAGCGGGGCATCGGCCACGGCGGCGACCTTGACGGTGAAGCTCGCGACATCGAGCTGGATGTTGTCGCCGTCGTTGTTGTCCGCCGGCTCGACGGAATAGGCCGCGACGGTCACGTCGATGCTGCCGTGCCAGTCGTTCGCCGGTAGCATTTGCAGCGTGGCCATGGCCGCGGTCGGGACGCGGATGTAGCCGAGAAGGCTCGTGCCATCGATGCTGGCATCAGCATCACCCGCAACAACGGTGGGATAGCCTCCGACGAGCGTCGCGCCGTTCGTCAGCTTCACATAGCAGAAGTCGCCGATCACCTCGTTGCCGTCGGTATCGCGCTCGGCCAGCGAGACGTTCAAAGCGATGGCGGTGTCCTCGCTGCCTGCTACGGTCGCCGTGGAGATGGCGACGCCGTCCGCCACCGGATCGACCGTGACGCCGACGGTCTGCGTGCCGGTCGTGGCTTTCAGCAATGCGGCATTCGTCGCAACCGCCTCGATCGTGATCGGCATCGTGCCTGAGAAATCGGCAGGCGGGATGATCTTGACCAACCCGGCATTGACCGCGGCGGCACTGGCGACCCAGCGACCGGTGTCGGAGTTGAAGGTCGCGCCGATGATCTGCGTTCCTGCCGGCAGATTGGAGATCATGACGGCAACGGAAGGATTGCTCGTGTCGCCCGGTGCCGGCGTCGCCGTCACGCTGAGCGTGATCGAGCCGTCCTCGTTGCCGGCGTTCGTGCCGATCGTGACCGATGGCGGAAGCGGCGGCGTTCCGCCGCCGCCCGGCTGCGAGGTGACGACGACGTTGAAGGTCGTGCTGTTGCTGGCGACGTCGCCATCGTTCTCAGTCGCGATCGTCGTGAGGCGAAGATTGGCGGTTCCCGCGGTGCCGCCCGGCGTCGTCACGTGCAGGCCGACGAGGTCGGCAGGCGTCAGCACCCAGGTGCCGTCGCCGTTGTCGAGGCCGACGATGTCGCCGGCTGCGTTGGTGAAGCCCAACGCGGGTGCGGTGCCGGGATTGAGGATCGCGACGATGTAGTAGATGCCCTCCGACGGCGTGCGCCCGAGCGAGGCGTCGGTGTCGGTCGAAACGCCACCGAGATTGAGCGGCAACAACGTGCCCGAGCCGCCGGAGGCCGAGCTCGCGAAGACCGTGGGAACATCGGCCGTGCCGACGAGGTCGACGTTGAATGTACCGGATTCGACTTTGTCCACGCTCACGGGCAGGCCGTCGATGATCGCCGTATCCCGCACGATCGCCGTGACGGGGATCGAGAAATCCTCGTTGCTGTCGGCAAAGAGCTGGCTGTTGAGCGTCACACCGCCGATGTTGCTTGCGAGCACGGTAATCGTTCCCGCGCCCGAGTTGTAGGTGAAGGTTCCCGAGAGGTAGCTGGCGACCAACTTGTCGAGGCCAGTGCCGGTTCCGGGCAGAGATGCGAGGCGCGTGGCGATGCCGGCGTCCGCGATCAGTCCGCTCAAGTTGAACGTGTAGCTCACGACGGATTCCGACCCGTCCGCGTCTTTGAACGTGTGGTTGGTCGCGCTCGCGAGCGAGATGCCGGTGCCTGCTTCCGAGGCCGCCTCGCTCTGCGTGACGCCCATGCTCCAGGTATCGAAACCGTCGGCAGTGCCGGCATCGATCACCGGATAGACCTTGATGGTGACCGGCCACTGGCTCGAGGTTGCTTGATCGCCGTCGATCTCCTGCGTGACGGCGCGGATCGTGACCCCGGCATAGGGGTTCTCGCCCGAGAAATTGGGGACCGGCGGCAATGTGAGGGTCGCCATGGCAGCGGCCGTGATGCTCCAGGTACCGCTGCCGAGATAGGTCACGCCACCGCTGGGGTTCGACGTGCCCGGAATGACGCCGGACGGCAGTCCTCCGAGCACGAAAGAGAGGGACTCGGAGCCGTCCGTATCGACGAGGAGATTGTTGAGATTGCCCGAGGCACTCGCGAGAATCGCCGCTCCGAGATCGATGGTCTCGTCCTCGTCGGCGGTGACGACGACCATGCGCGTCTGCGGTGGATCGGCGACGCCCGTGACGTTGACGTGGATGTCCTGATCGAACGTCGTCTGACTGCTTCCGCCCGACGACGTGTCGGTGACGGTGGTGCGGGTCGAGAGCACGATGTCGCCACTGAGTGCAGTGGAATAGTGGAGAGGTGGTTGCACGGCGAGCGCGGCGACGTCGGCGGGGGTGAGCGTATAGACGCCAAATCCGTTCGGCAGCAGCTCCACGCCTCCGGCGCCGAAAATGCGGGTGCCCACCGGCACCACCGCTGTCAGCTCGACGCCGTACGTCTCCGAGCCATCCTTGTCGGCGAGCGTCACGCTCATCGGCACGGAGATGATGCTGTCCTCGAGGCCGACGCCATTGCCTTTGACGGACGGTGTGTCGGCAATCGGGGCAACGCGGATGTCGATATAGTCGGTGACGGTTTCGGTCGCCGACACTCCGTCGGGACCGCCGTTGCTGTCGGGTGCGAGCTGTGTGCCCGTCGCAGCCTCGGTCGAGATGACCTCGACCTTGAGACCGGCAGTTCCGAGCAGAGTGCCCGACCAATTCGTGCGCGGCGTGAAGGCGATGCCGCCGCCCTGCAGGAAGCTGTCGAGCCGCGCTTCGCGCGTGGCGCTGTCGGGTCCGCTTGCCGTCACGCGGAACACACCGCCGCCGAGGTCGGTGAGCGTGACGTTGGCTGGAGGCGTCCCGGTGATGGAGCCTACCGCGCCGAGAGAGTCGGAGGGAACGGTGATCCGCACGGAGAGAGTTTCCGAGCCGTCGGCATCCGCGCTGTTGCCGGCGTTGATCGTGAGCGGGATGCTCGCGACATCCTCGGCGGAAGACCCAACCGGATCAGTGACCGAGACGCTCGGCGTGTCGGCGACGGCCTGGATCTGGATCGTATGATTGAAGGTGTTCGGCTGGATATTGTAGACGCCGCCATTGACGTCGAGCGTCTTGGCGGTGACGGCGACGATGCCGTCGAGATCGGTATGCGTCGGGCCCATCGTGACGCTGAACCCGGCGAGCACGGCGCGGATGTCGGTCTCAGCCTGCTGCCGGCTCGCCAGTGACAGCGCGCCGATATCCGCCGCACCCGTGATGATCGTGCTGGTGATGGTGTAGGTGCGCGTGAAGGGATCGAAGGTTGCGGATGCGGAGCCAGACGCCGCACCTGCCGTGATGCTGTAGGTCTGTGTCGCCGTGTCGGCCGGGAAGTCGAGCGACACCTCCGAAAGCGTCTCGGTCGCGGCATTGTTGCCGGTGCCGGTGCCGTTGTCGACGACTCGGATGCCCGTGGTCGTATTGGCGAGGGCCGCACCGAACGCCACCGCGCCGAGATCCTCGACGCCGAGAGAGACGGTCGGTGCGGTGACGGCATCGGCGTCGGGCGTAACGGTCACGACGAGCGTCTGGGGAGCCGTGACGTCCGTCACGTTTCCGCTGGTCGACGCGTCGACGACGACGCCACGAATGCTGAGATTGATGGTGCCGCTGAAGTTCGCGGGTCCTTGAATGCTCAGGCTAGAGAGCGCGCTGCTGGGAATGCGCAACCAGCCGGCCGTCACGATCGAGCCGACACCGACGCCGCCGCTCGAGAACACCGTGCCCGAGGGATAGCTCGAGGTGCTGATCTCGATGTAGCGGGTCTCCGATCCGTCCGGATCCGTAGTCGTCGCCGAGACGCCGAAGGAGCCGAGCGCGAAGGCTACATCCTCCGAGCCGGTCGGATTGGCAGGGAGCGTCAGTCCGGGGACCTCCGGAACCGGATTGACCGGGATGACGAACGTCGCGACCGTCTGTGCCGTCGCTGTCGCGATCTCGCTACCGGCGACATCCGGCTCCGACGGATTGCTCTCGACGGAGGTCGCCGTGACCGTGACTGTGATGTCCTCGCCGTTGGCGGCACCGGGGCGGACCTGCAGCGTCGCCATAGCGGCGATAATATCGGCGGTTGCGCCCGTCAGGCGCACCTGGCCGGGGGTCGAGGTATCGAAGATAATGCCGCCCGTCGTCGTGAAATTGACTTCGGGACGCGCGCCGGTGCCCGGCGTCGAGAAGGTGACCAGTACCGACTGCATCGTCTCCGATCCGTCGGTGTCGTTGAGGCCGACGGTCACCGGATAGGTGATGTAGCCCGAGTCCTCGTCGACAGCGCTCTTCGTCGCGGCCCCGACGCCGACCACCGGTTGGTCCGCCGCCGCCTTCACGATGACGGCGTGGGTCAGCGTGAAGGGGTCGTCGATGGTCGTCGACCCGTTTGTATCGCGAGAGGTGCCGTTGATCGTCACGGTGAAGTTGCGATCGTCGTCGTCGGCGAGTCTCACCGAGAGCGAGTTCAGCACCACGAGCACGTCGTTGGCGTTTGCGCCGTCGACGGTCACGGTGCCGGTCGCAAGATTGGTCGACGTCGTGACGCCGGCCCGGGTCGTTGCGAAGGTCAGTGCCTGGGCATTCGTCGGGAAGCCGGTGAGGGTGAGGAAGAGTCCTTGCGAGCCGTCGGTGTCGGCGATCGTCAAACCGAGCCGCGAACCGATCGAGACCGTGAGATCAGGGTCCGTCGGGCTCGTGGAATTGTTGTTCTCGATGACGGTCGTCGAGGCGTTTGCAGCAACCGGCAGATCGTTGACCGGCAACACCGTCACGTCGATGTAGGTCGTCGTGGTTTCAGTCTTGGACGTCCCGTCGGCGCCGCCGAAGCCTGCCGGCGCAAGCTCGCCGCCGGTCGCGGCTTCCGTCGAGATCGCTTCGACCTTGATACCGCCCGTTCCTGTCAGCACACCGGACCATTGCGCGCGCGGTGTGAAGGTGATGCCGCCATTGAGGTAGCCGTCGAGCGCCGTTTCGCGATCGGCCGGTGTCGCGCCCGTCGCCTGGACGAGATAGACGCCCCCGCCTTGCGCGGTCAGCGTGACGTTGGCGGGCGTAGCGCCGCTCAGCGTGCCGAGCACGCCGAGGCCGTCGGACGGGATCGTGATGCGAACCGAGAGCGTCTCCGAGTTGTCGTCGTCGAGGCTGCGGTTCGGGTTGATCACGAGTGTCGTCGTTGAGTCCTCGCCGAGGCTGATGTTGCCGGCCGTGACGCTCGGCGCATCGGCGACCGCCTGTACGGTGACGGCGTGCACGCGCGTGTCCGTGATCACCGAGCTGTCGTTGTCCTCGGTCGTGACCTTGACGGTGAGATTGAAGTTGACGTCCGAGTGGGGCGGTGCCTTGACGGACAGGGTGTCGAGGGCTGCTCGGATCTGCGCTTCCGTACCACCCGTCAGCGTGATCGTCTCGCTACCGGTCGCGACGAACGCCTGCGCCGTGCCACCGACGTCGGTGTATTCCACCGAGGTGCCGACGGGGAAGCCCGTGACCGTTATCGTGGTGACCTTTTCAGAGCCGTCTGCGTCGATGTGGTCGTAGGCGATGTCGCCGCCGATCGTGCTCTTGACGTCCTCGACGATCGTCGAGTCGTTCCGGAACGTGACGCCGTCGACGACGGCCGTCACGGTCACCGGAACGGTGAAGGTCTGCGAGGCTTCGAGCTGGCCGATCTGACCGGTGCCGGTTTCGCTCGGCGTGAACTCGCGCGTCGTCACCGTCACGGACAGATTGAATTCCGTGTCGAGATGCTGGCGTCCGCCATTCGGCACGAAGACGAGCGTCAGCTTGTCGAGAACGTCGTTGATCGCGGCATCGGTCGGCCCGGTGACCGTGTAGGTGCCGTTGGGGTTGAGCGTCAGCGTGCCCGCGCCCAGCGAGGACTCGCTCAGCGTGAAGCCCGAGGGCACGTTGGCGATGACGACATCCTTGATGCGCTCGCTGCCGTCGGCTGCGTCGGCGTGGCCGGCCACCATCGACAGGGCGATGTTCTGGTCCTCGAGGCCTACCGCCGAACCGGTCAAGGTCGGCGTGTCCGCGATGGCGGCGACCGGAATGACGAAGCTCGCGATGGTCTGCGCGGTCGGCGTGGTGATCTCGTTGCCAGCGACACCCGGACCGTTGTCGTTGGCTTCGGTCGGATTGCTCTCGACGGCGATCGCCGTGATCGTGACGGTGATGTCCGCGTCGTTCTGGGCGCCCGGCCGGACCTGCAAGGTCGCCATGGCGGCATCTATGTCGGCGGCAGCGCCCGTCAGCTTGATCTGGCCGGCGACCGACGTGTCGAACGTGACGCCCGTCGTAGTGCCGAACTGGACGGCGGGAGCCGAGCCCGAGCCTGGAACGGAATAGGCGACGACGATCGACTTGTAGGTTTCCGAGCCGTCGGTGTCGTTGAGGTGGGTCGTGACGGGGTAGGTCACGAAGCCAGAATCTTCGGTGACGGCCGTCTTGGTGGCGGCGCCGGCGTCGACAGTCGGGGCATCCGCGACCGCCTTCACCTGTACGGCGTGGGTCACGACCGTCGTCAGCGATTGATAGTCGCCGACCTCGCTCACCGGACTGTTCTCGTCCGTCGTCAGAGACACGGTCAGGTTGAAGTTGGCGTCGCCATCCTCGGTGACGGTCGCGCGTACTTGCGCCAGCGCCGTTAGTACGGTGGCGGCATTCGTGCCGGAGAGCGTGAAGGTTCCTGTCCCGGCGTTGAAGTTGGCGGTGATGCCGGAGGGGAGCGTGTATGCGGGATTGACGAAGCCGGTGACGCCCGCTGGGAAGCCGGTGATGACGATGATGAGGTTCTGCGAGCCGTCCAGGTCCGCGAGTGAGACATCGGCGATCACGTCCGCGTCGACCGGGCTTTCGAGGATGTTGGCGCCGAGATTGAACGTTCCGTTCTCGTCGACGATCGAGCCCGAGTTGTTGGCCGCGACCGCATCGACGACCGGCGTCACGACGACCGTGATCGGCGCCTCGACTTTCGCAACATCGTCGGCGGTTGCCTCGCCCGCGACGGTCGCCTCCGTCGCGGTCGCGATGATCTTCATGTTGTAGGTGCCGTGCGCCTGCGCCGGCGGATTGAAGTAGACGTTGCCGAGGCTTGCCGTCGGGATGCTGTAGGTCTTCGTGCCGGCAGCAAGAACGTAGGCGTACTCGGTCCCGAGCGCGTTGGTGAGACGCGCGGCTGAATCGACGCCGGTGACCTGCACCGTGAGCGTCTCCGAGCCGTCGGTGTCGCGCAACACGGCCGTCAGGCTGTCGAGATGGACGGCGATATCCTCGCGCGTCGTTTCGCTGTCGCCAGTCACGATCGGTGCGTCGGCGACGGCGTTGACGGTGATCTGGTGGGTGCCGGTCGCGGCAACCGACGACAGCACCGCTCCGGTATCGGGATCGACGTCCTGGCGCGTGACCGAGATCGCGACCGTGACGTTGCTCGCATCGTGATCGGGTGCGCCGAACGTGAACGTCTTGAGCACGTTACGGATGGCCTGCTCGAGTTGAGCGGGGCTCGCTGGCGGGTTGGTGCCGTCGACGGCGATCGTGTAGGTGCCGGCCGGGCCGGCGGTGACGATGACGCCGGTTTGATCGGTCCAGGTAACACTACTGGCGGCCGGGAATCCCGACAGCACGATCTGGCTCACGCCTTCCGAGCGATCCGCGGCATTGAACTCACCGACGTCGTCGCTGCGCGTCAGCACGGCCTCGATGTCGTCACCGAAGACGACGCTGCCGGGTATGATCGTCACGAACGGGGCTGATCCGTCCGAGCTCGCCGGCGCCCTGTGCTCGTCCTCGTTGACGAGTGTCGCGCTGGCGCCGAGCGAGACCGGATCGAGCGCTGGCGTCACGGTGACGACGACGCTTGCCGTCGTCGACGGCAACGCCGCCGTCCGTCCGCCGGCGCCCGAGAGGTTCTGCTCGTAGTTGAACGCCTGAACAGAGAGCGTGAAATCCGCCGCGCTCTCCGATGGCGGCGTGACCGAGAGCTTCGTCGACAAGAAGGTCTGGAACGCCAGCGTCGTTGCATAGCTCGCCGACGTCTGGTCGAAGGTCCAGCCCGTGATCTGCGGCCCCGTCATGATGGCTGTCGCCGTCACGCCGGCCGGCAGATCGGCAGGCAGCCAGGAGATTACCGCGCCCGTCGGCAGGCCGGTGATCGTCACCTTGTCGAGAATCTCCGAGCCATCGGTATCGCCGAGCCCGATCGTGATCGGCAGGCCGAACGTCGTGTCCTCGACGCCGGTGGCCGCGCCCGAGATCGTAGGCTCGTCGCCTGCCGCGTCGGCCGTGACCGCGATGGTGTGCGTGAGGCCAGAGGTCGTGTTCCCAGCGGAGGCCTCGGCCGTATCCCAACGATCGACGGTGGTGACGGCAAGCGAGAGAGTGATGTCGAGATCGCTGTCGGTGAGCGGCGTGAGCTTGAGCTTGTCGAGCGCGGCCTGGATGTCGGCTTCCGTTCCGCCCGACTGCAGCGTCAGCGTCACCTGGCCGGCGACCGAGGTATCGACGAGAACGTGCGATGTCGCCGAGCCGGTGTCGAGCGTGGCGCCCACAGGTATGCCCGAGACGACGATCTTGGTGATGGTCTCGGAGGACGGACCGGTCGCGAGCGTGCTGTTCTGGTCGGCCTTCGTCAGCGTGATGTCGGCGCCGAAGGTGACGGTCTGGTCCTCGATGACGGTGCTCGAGCCCGTGATCGAGACGGCGTCGGCGACCGGATCGACGGTGACGGGGATCGTGTAGGTCTGGCTGTTGCGCTCGGTCTCGATCTGGCCGCCGTCGAGATTGGTCTCGATGGTCGTGACGGTGACGGAGAGGGTGAAGTCGTCGTCGACATTATCGCGGGCGCCGCCGGGAACGGGCGTCAGCACGAGGTTGGCGAGCACGGCGTTGATCGCCGCGTCGTTGGCGACGGGATCGGCGAGGTTGGGGCCGGTGACGGTGTAAGAGCCGTCCGGGTTGAGCGTCAGGGTCGCGGCGGCCGAGGTCGAGGACAGCGTGAAGCCGGCCGGGATGTTGCGGATGACCACCGTCTCGATGGCTTCCGACGCCGTCGCCTGGCTCGGGTCGGTGTCGTTGCGGGCGACCGAGAAGGCAATCGCGATCGGCTGGTCCTCGAGCCCGCTGTTGGGCGAGGGAACCGTCAAGCCGGCGGAGTCCGCTTCCGCGCGGACGGCGATGGTGTGCGTGAGGCCAGAGGTCGTGTTCCCAGCGGAGGCCTCGGCCGTATCCCAACGATCGACGGTGGTGACGGCAAGCGAGAGAGTGATGTCGAGATCGCTGTCGGTGGGCGGCGTGAGCTTGAGCTTGTCGAGCGCGGCCTGGATGTCGGTTTCCGTTCCGCCCGACTGCAGCGTCAGCGTCACCTGGCCGGCGACCGAGGTATCGACGAGAACGTGCGATGTCGCCGAGCCGGTGTCGAGCGTGGCGCCCACAGGTATGCCCGAGACGACGATCTTGGTGATGGTCTCGGAGGACGGACCGGTCGCGAGCGTGCTGTTCTGGTCGGCCTTCGTCAGCGTGATGTCGGCGCCGAAGGTGACGGTCTGGTCCTCGATGACGGTGCTCGAGCCCGTGATCGAGACGGCGTCGGCGACCGGATCGACGGTGACGGGGATCGTGTAGGTCTGGCTGTTGCGCTCGGTCTCGATCTGGCCGCCGTCGAGATTGGTCTCGATGGTCGTGACGGTGACGGAGAGGGTGAAGTCGTCGTCGACATTATCGCGGGCGCCGCCGGGAACGGGCGTCAGCACGAGGTTGGCGAGCACGGCGTTGATCGCCGCGTCGTTGGCGACGGGATCGGCGAGGTTGGGGCCGGTGACGGTGTAAGAGCCGTCCGGGTTGAGCGTCAGGTCGCGGCGGCCGAGGTCGAGGACAGCGTGAAGCCGGCCGGGATGTTGCGGATGACCACCGTCTCGATGGCTTCCGACGCCGTCGCCTGGCTCGGGTCGGTGTCGTTGCGGGCGACCGAGAAGGCAATCGCGATCGGCTGGTCCTCGAGCCCGCTGTTGGGCGAGGGAACCGTCAAGCCGGCGGTATCCGCTTCCGCGCGGACGGCTATCGGATGTGTGCCGTTCGCCGTGTGAGAAATGCCGTCGTTGTCGGTGGTCGTGACATCGACCGTGAGTGTGATGTCGCGATCGCTGTCGGCGGGCGGCGTCAGCGTGAGCAGCGTCAGTGCGGCGAGAAGCTGAGCTTCGGTGCCACCGGGCGTGCGCTCGAGCGTCAGGATCGGATTGCCGAGGCCATCGGTCGTAACGGTGATCGTCACACCGGGCGCCAGCGGCATCACGCCATCGCCGGGATAGCTGACGGTGCCACCCGTCGGAAAACCGCCGACGACGACTTTCGTCACGGTCTCCGAGCCGTCGTTGACGTCGTCGCGGGTGATGACGATGTTGGTGCCGAAGTTGACGTTGTGATCCTCGACGACCGAGCTGTCGCCGGTGATGACGGGGGCGTCGTAGGCGGCTTTGAAGACGACCGGAATGCTGATGACGGTCGTGGCTGTCGGCACCGCAATGACGCCGGCGTCGCCGCCCGAGGTCGTCGGATTGGTCTCGCGCGAGACCACCGTCACCGTCAGCGTGAAATCGTCATCGGCGTTGGCCGGCGGAACAATGACAAGTGCGGCGAGCACGGCCTCGATTTGGGCCGTCGTGCCGGTGATGAGGTAGCTGCCGTCCGGTTGCGCCGTCAGGCCTTGGAAAACGAAGCCTGCCGGCAGCCCCTCGATCAGCACATGGTCGAGATCCTCGCTGCCATCGGTATCGGTGACCGCAACCACGATCGGGATGTCGAGATTCTGATCCTCGACGCCCTCGACGTAGAGATTGCCCGTACCGGCATCCGTCTTGACGTTGGGCCCGGCCGCAAACTCGGCAAGGGGGGCATCCGCGACGGCCGCGACCTCGACGGTGTGGGCGAGGACGAAGGTTCCGGGCGTCCCGGCATCGTCCGTCGTAAACGTCACGGTGAGGGGAATGTCGGCGTCGCTGTCGTTCGGAGCGGTCAGCGTGAGCTTGGCGAGCGCCGCGACGAAGTCGGCATCGGTGCCACCCGGCAACACGGTCAGGGTGATCGTGCCGGTGAGTGCATTGTAGACGGCATCGATGCCGGGCGTCGCCGTGCCGAGGCCGACGATGGCGCCCGTGGGAATGCCGGTGATCGCGACACTCGTGTAGTGCTCCGAGCCGTCGAGGTTATCGGCTTTGACGATGCTCGAAGCGATCTCGGCGCCGAACGCCGCGGGTACGTCCTCGTTCGTCGCGCTCACCGGATCGATGGTGATCGGGTCCGGGATAGGATTGACGACGATGGAGAACGGCTTGCGCGTCTCGGCGACGTCGCCGTTCGACCGCTCGGTCGCAACCGCGACGAGGATCAGCGGAATAGTGCCATGCACGTCGACGGCCGGCGTGAGCACCAAGCCGCGCTCGAGCTCGAGCTTCGTGAACGACCAGACGCCGTTGCCGAGATCGGTGCCGACTGGCTGCCCGTTGGCGCTGGTGAAGACCGTGCCTGCAGGTACGTGCTCGATGCGGTAGGTCAGACGCTCCGAGCCGTCCTTGTCAATGAGCTCGCCGCCCAATCCCTTGAGCGATACCGAGGTGTCCTCGTCCGTCACGTACGGCGTGTCCGGCGTCTTGGCGATGGGCGCGTCCGCGACGGCCTCGACGACGATCGTCGTCTTGGAGGTGTGCACCTGAGCCGTGGCGGGATCGATGTAGGTGTAGGTGAACGTCACGGTGCCCGAGAAATGCGGGGGCGGCGTGTAGTCGAAGTCGCCGTTCGGCTTCAGCACCAGCGTGCCGACGGTGGGCGGTGTCTTCAACCTGAGCGCGGTGAACCCGTTCGGAATATCGTCATTGTCGAGCACGTTGCCTTTGAAGCTGCCGTCCTCGAGGATGTTGATGAGCTCGTCCATCGGCGCGGAGAGCGGCGGAGGTGTCGAGCCGTCGCTCGACGGGAAAACGACGTCGTCCGGGCTCTGGCCGGGCATGCCGCGCCGGTAGTCGTCGCCCATCGGCAGAAGGTGATCGAACGCGTGCCCGACGCCGGCGGCGCCGTCGTTGCCGGTGTTCCGGAACACGGCAAGCGTGTCGAAGTGCGAGCGGATGCCGACCTGATCCTGGTCGATGTGATTTGCATCCTCGCGCCCATCGTCTCGAAGAGGCGGGAGGTGGCCGACGGGGTGACCGGTCGTGCCGGCGTCAAAGGGTGTTTGAAACTGACCATGAGCGGCCGGCTCGCTCGGCGGCTCCGAGTTTGACTCGTCGGGTATCTCGTTCTTGTGTGCCTGATCTTCCTCGTCCGCTGGTCCATCAGCGGCCTCGGCCTCGACAAGATCGGCTAGCCGGGCGAGGTCCTCACGCAACTCCGGATGATCGGCAAGTAATTTCGCAATACTCTCCTCATGACCTTCCAGGCGCGCAGCCAGGTCACCGGAAAGCTGGAGCCGAACGGTTTCGCCTGTTGTGTACCTGAGGACAAGCGCGTTCGGAAAAACCAAAACCACAGAGGCCGCCGGGGTCGATTCTTCCGCTTCGGCAACGATGTCCATTTGAAGCTTCCCCTGGTCTCCGTCGGCGTTCCGGTCTCATTTTGATAGGCGATAACTCTCGACAGACGAGTCGCGGATTGCCCATTCAGAGCAGAACATCGGTAAATAGTCTTTAGACAGAATTAACTCCTTTTCCAAATCGCGACAGTATCGGGAGACCAAATAGCGGAACTCGGAATAGAGACAGGATACTGCGGGCGGACCCGGCCTACGTCCTGCGACACTCATGGAATGCGGAAGGCTGTGGCCAAGCGATTGGAAATTGCGGGATGCTCAGCGAACGAAGTCGCATCAATCACAAGTCTCGCCACGCCGCAGGAGGGGGCTTGATGCACGATGGCTGCGGAACACAGGTCGTTGGCGCGGCTGGCGATTGAACGCCTAAAGAGGAAAAAGCAGTTCGGCCGGATATAGGGAGTGGTGAGTTAAATTCCCAAACCGATGTTGGGAGACGTTGGATTCTTCTCGCTCGAATCACTAGCGGAGTCGTCTGGTACGATTCGCCTCGGCTCCGCCAATGGAACCAAACACGTCACATCCGCCCGGTGACGGCAATCAATCGAGTGATCTGACCGGTTCAAGCCTGACCGAGACCAGAGCTCTCCGCCTGGCAACGAGTGCCGGCGGAGAGCCTTGTGTGCTCATGTCCTCACGGACGCGAGGGACGATCGCGTTGCCTCAACCCTTGATGATCATTTCCTCGGGGCCGTAGGGGAAGTTCGTGATGTTTTCGGCACCCGTCTCGGTGATGATGAAGATGTCGTGCTCGCGATAGCCGCCGGCACCGGGTTGCCCCTCCGGGATCATGATCATCGGCTCCATGGAGACGACCATGCCGGGCTGGAGCACCGTCTCGACGTCCTCGCGCAGCTCCACGCCGGCCTCGCGACCGTAGTAGTGGCTGAGCACGCCGAAGGAGTGGCCGTAACCGAACGAGCGGTACTTCAGGAGATCCCACTTGCGGTAGAGATCGTTGAGCTCGAGCGCGATCTCGGAGCATTTCTTGCCGGGCTTCATCAAGTCCGAGCCGACGCGCATGACCTCGCAGTTCTTCTCCCACAGATCGAGGTGGGTCGGAGACGCGTGATCGCAGAACAGCGTGCGCTCGATCGCCGTGTAGTAGCCGAAGATCATCGGGAAGCAGTTCAGCGAGAGGATGTCGCCCTTCTGCACCTTGCGGTTGGTGACCGGGTTGTGCGCGCCGTCCGTCTCGATGCCGGACTGGAACCACGTCCAGGTGTCCATCAGCTCGACGAACGGGAAGCTCTTGCCGATCTCGCGCACCATGGCGTTGGTCGAGGCGAGCGCCACCTCGTACTCCGGCACGCCGGCCTTGATCGCCCCCATGACGGCCCGCGCGCCGACGTTGCAGATGCGCGTGCACTCGCGGATGTGCTTGTGCTCCTCGGCCGATTTGATCGTGCGCAGCCACATGGCGGGCTCGGCGATGTCGACGAGCTCAACACCCGGGAACGCATCCTCGATCTGCTTGCGGAAGGCGACCGACACGTGATCGAACTCGATGCCGAGGCGCTTCACGCCCTTCGTCAGCGACTTGACCGCCGTGAAATAGCTGTCCCGGCGCCAATCCGTGTAGGTGATGTTGTCGCCGAAGGTGCGCCGCCAGGGCTGGCCGCCGTCGATGCCGGCCGAAACCGTCGTCGCCTTGTTCTGGTCGATGACGAGGCCGTATTTGCGGCCGAAGTAGCAGTAGAGGAAGCCCGAGTAGTAGCAGATGTTGTGATAGGAGGTGAACAGCGCGGCATCGATCTTGAGCTCAGCGAGCTTGCCGCGCAGCCCATTCTGCCGGCGGCTCATCTCCTTGTCCGAGAAGGGCGACCAGGCTTTGTCGCCGTTGTGCCACTTCATGACGTGCAGCATATCCTCGGTCTTGGCATGGGCGGTCGCCATGGCGGTCTCCTTCTCGTCGCGGGTTCAGATTGATGAGGATCGTCTCGGCGGCGCTACGCCTTGCCGAATTCGGTGATGAGCGTGTCGGCAATGCCCTTGGCGGTGACGCCGAAGAGGATCTCGCCCTTCTCCGCGGTCGCGCGCTTGGGCGAGGTCAGGCTGCCGGCCTTGGGCGTGAGATTTTCGTGCGGGGGATAGAGGTCGTAGGACGCGAACTTCGCCGGGGCATGATCCTCGGCGCGGTCCAGATGCACGAGCTTAGGATGGGCTGCGAGCATCATCGAGGTCTCCATGACGCCCGCATGCTCGAGCTCGACGCCGGCAAAACCGTCCGGATAGATTCGCGCAATCGTCTCGGGCGAGATGAAGTCCCAATAGGACAGCAGCACGACGCGCGCATCGCGGATGCCGTCCCACCTGAGCTCGCGAAGCGCCAGATCGATGGCCTCGTGCAGGAACCACGAGTTCTCGTAGTGACCGTTGACGAGACACATCTGCCGGATGCCGTGGCGGCCGAGCTCGGTCAACACGTTCTTGACCCAGGCCGTCAGCGTCGCGCCGTCGAGGCTCAACGTCCCCGGGAACCAATTGCCGCCGCCAGCGCGCTGCGTGGACTTGTAGCCGTAGCAAATGGTGGGGGCGACGAGCGCCGGCCGGATGGCGGTCGCGCGGCGGCAGACCTCGGTCGGCAAGAGCTGATCGGTATTGAGGGGGAGATGCAGGCCATGCTGCTCGGTCGAGCCGACGGGCAGGAGCACGGGCGTGCCCTTGGCGGCGGCGTCGCCGAATTCGGCCCAGGTCAGCTCGGCAAGGAAGCTCGTGGATTGACTCATGGCGACCCATCCTCGGGTGTTGTTGGTTGCAAAGCTAAGGCGCGGCTGGAACAATCAGGAAATTTGTTCGCTCAATGATCCCATAAGCGGGGACGCGGATGCGCTACCACAATCTGCCGACCGATATGCTGCGCACCTTCGTCACCGTCGCCGATTTGAAGAGCTTTACGCGAGCGGGCGAGGCGATGGGGCGCTCGCAGCCGGCTGTCAGTCTGCAGATCCGCCGGCTCGAGGAAATCCTCGAGTGCCAGCTCATCGACACGAGCGGCCGCCAGATCGTGCTCACCGAGCAGGGCGACCTGCTGGTCCGGTTCGCCCGCCAATTGCTCATGCTGAACGACGAGGCGGTCGCTCGCATCGCCGGCCGACCGAGCATCGGCCGGCTGAGGGTGGGCCTGCCGGTCGACTACGCGGTCGCCTTCTTCCAGACTCTGCTGACCAATTTCGTGCGCGAGCACGCCGACGTCGAGCTGTCGGTGCATTGCGACTTGAGCGCGACGCTGCACGAGAAGCTCAACGCCGGCGAGATCGATCTCGCCATCGCCATGTATGAGGGGGCGCCCAACGCCGGCGTCGCCTTCGCCTGGGCCGAGCGGCCGATCTGGGCGTCATCCTCCGACGGCAATCCGCACGAGCAGTCTCCCATTCCCCTCGTCACCCATCACCAGGGCTGCGAGTACCGCGAGCGGATGATCCACGCGCTCGACCGGATCGAGCGGCCCTGGCGGATTGCCTATGCGAGCCAGGGCATCAACAGCCTGCAGACTGCGGTGCTCGCCGGCTGGGGTATCACGGCGCTGACCCGGCGCACGCTGCTCCCGGGCATGCGCACGCTTGGTGAAGCGGAAGGATTGCCGCCCCTTCCCGACGTTCATGTCGGCTTGCATTACAAGCACGCGTCGCTGTCGACCGCAGGCGTTCTGCTGGCGAGCACGATCATGCAGTCGCTCCAGGATTCCGGTCAGGCGGATCTCATCAAGGTCGATCGGCCCTTCCGCGCCGCCCGATAAGCCCGGCTCATCGCCGCATTGGGAAGTTCAATTTAATGGCGGGCGCCCGCGCAGCTAGCGTAGGCTCCGGCTGGCACGGCTCGAACCGCCGGCGATCTGGGAGGAGAACACACATGACAGATTTCATCAGGAAGCCGGTCTCGCGCCGCAAGGTGCTCGGCGGTCTCGCCACCGGTCTCGGCGCCGCAGCATTCCCGATGCCCTACGTCAATCGCGCCTGGGCCGACACGGTCGAGCTCAACATGCTCTCCTGGTACGGCCACGGCGAGCCCGACGTCGTCGGCGAGTTCGAGCAGGCCAACAACGTCAAGTTCAAGCCGAAATACTACGCCGGCGGCGACAACATGCTGGGTCTCATCGCCCAGTCGCCCGCGGGCACCTACGACGTGATCCTCTCGGACGCAGAGTTCGTGCAGCAGCTCAATGCAGCCGGCTACGTCGAGGAGCTCAATCCGGCCGACTATCCCTTCGACGATATGATCCATGACGACTTCAAGCAGTTCCCCGGACACTGGGCGGACGGCAAGCTCTACTCCGCCATGATCCGCTTCGGCCATCTCGGCGTCTCCTACAACACCGAGAAGGTGACGAAGGAGGAGGCCATGAGCTATCAGGTGTTCTGGAAGCCCGAGCTCAAGGGCAAGGTCGGCCACTTCGATTGGCACCTTCCCAACCTCGGCATGATGAGCCTGAAAAACGGCAATGGCGCCAAGCTTTGGGACGTGACGGCCGAGCAGTGGGAGGCCGTCAAGGCGACGACGATGTCACTCCGTCCGCAGGTCGGCGGCTTTTTCGACTACAACGGGACCTTCTCCTCGCTGAAGAACGGCGAGATGTGGGCGATGTGCGGCATCGGCGACTGGATCACGGGTGTTCTGCAGCGCGACGGCGCCAAGGTCGACAGCGTCGTGCCCAAGGAGGGCGGCATCCAGTTCACCGAATCCTGGTCGATCGGCAAGGGCAGCCCGAAGGCCGACCTCGCCAAGAAATTCATCCAGTACATGCTCTCTCCCGAGGGCCAGGTGAAGTCGGCGAAGATGGCGGCCTATCCGGGGTTCTGCGTGACCAAGGCCGGCCAGAAGCTCCTCCAAGAAAAGGATCCAAAGGAGGCGGAGCGCACGGGGCAGGTCGACGGCGCGCCGAACAACCCGGTGACGCTGATCAAGGAAGGCCGGATCCACTACCGCAATACCCCGGTCCAGCAGTCGCTCGAGGATTGGAACGGCTTCTGGCAGGAGTACAAGAGCGCGAGCTGAGGCTCCGGGCGCTCTGACGTTTCGGTCCGTGGCGTCTCTCGTGCGCCACGGACCCACCTCACCCAGGTCACGCGGGAACTCGATGGCGCAGTCTCAGCCGGTTCGCAGCATGCGGTTGCATTCGCCGGGCTACGCCTGGACGTGGCGCCTGCCGATGATCGTCTGGCAGGGCCTGTTCTTCGTCGGGCCCCTCGCCTTCATGGTGGCGATGTCGTTCTTCGTCGTGAAGAACTACCGCATGCAGCCGGCCTTCGTGCTCGACAACTGGCTCAACATGTTGGGCAAGCCGTTCTTCTGGAGCGCCTACTGGCTGACGCTCGAGCTCGCCGTCCTCAGCACCATCGCGGCGAGCCTCATCGCCTTCCCCGCGAGCTATCTGCTCGGCATCAAGACGAGCGAAGGCTTTCGCCGCTGGGCGATCTTCCTGCTCGTCGTCCCGTTCTTCACGAGCTACCTCGTCCGCACCTACTCCTGGCAGGTGATCCTGGCCGAGAACGGCATCGTCAACGGGCTGTTCCGCATGGCGGGACTGGGCACCGTGACGATGCTCAACACGAAGTTCGCGAGCCTCGTCGGCTATCTCACCTTGTGCCTGCCGCTCGTCGTCATCCTGCAGACGATCGCGCTCGCCAATGTCGACAAGCGGCTGATCGAGGCGGCGTACAATCTCGGCTGCGGCAAGCTCTACACCGTCTTCCAGGTGATCATTCCCGCGGCCAAGACAGGCCTCGTGGTCGCCGCCGTCTTCACTTTCATTCTGTCCTTCGGTGACTTCGTCGCGCCGTACTACCTCGGCGGCTCCAAGCCCCCGACGCTGTCGATCCTCATCGTCGATACCGTCAAATCCGGCCAGCAGTGGCCCCGCTCTGCGGTCGTTGCCGTCTGCATGATCGCAACCTTGCTGGTGGTCGCCTTCGGCGCCGTCGGCTATGCCTACAGGAAGCGGACATGAGGACCACCCGCGGCGGCACGCTTCTGCTCGTCGCCTACACGGCGGCGGTGTTCCTGTTCATTTTCGCCCCGATCATCACAGCGGTGGTCTTCTCCTTCGACACCAACCGATTTCCCTCGATCCCGATGGGCGGCTTCACCACTCATTGGTACGAGCTCATCTTCGCCGACGAGAATGTCTGGGAGGCGGCGCGGACCAGCCTGATGGTATCGGGCACATCGGCACTGCTCGCGACCCTCATCGGCTTCGGTGCCGCCTATACGGATTTCCGCTACCAGTTCGCTGGCAAGGGCGTCTTCCTCGGGCTGGCCCTGCTGCCGCCGACCGTGCCTCTCATCATCATGGCGGTCGCCATGCTCGGCTGGTTCGCGAACTTCGGGCTTTCCGGGCAAGTGATCTCCATCATCATCGCGCATACCGTGCTCTGCGCGCCGTTCGCGATGGCGGTCGTTCGCCTGCGCCTCAACCAGATGGATCGGAGTCTCGAGGCGGCGGCCTGGAATCTCGGCGCTTCCGAATGGACGGCGATGCGCGAGGTCATCCTGCCGTTCACGCTGCCGGCGATCATTTCGGCCTTCTGCCTGACGGCCGCGGTGTCCTTCGACGAGTTCGTGATCGCCTGGTTCGTCTCGGGCCTCAACAAGACCATCCCCGTCTTCATCCTCGAGATCTTCACCGGCAACGTCGACCCGCGCGTCAACGCCATCGGCTCGTTCGTGTTCCTGACCTCGATCAGCCTCGTCGTCGCCTCCCAGCTGCTGCTGATGTGGCGCCCAGCCAAGAAGGGAGCCTAGCGATGCCGAGCGAGACCCTGGTCGAGATCGACAGCGTCACAAAGCGGTTCGGCGACTTCGTCGCGGTGGCCGGCATGAACCTCGCCATCGGCCGGGGCGAGTTCCTCGCCATCATGGGACCGTCGGGCTGCGGCAAGACGACGACGCTCAGGATGCTCGCTGGCCTCGAAGGGCCGAGCGAGGGCGACATTCGCCTCGAAGGCGCCTCGCTCGTCAATGTGCCGACGCACAAGCGCGACACGCCGATGGTCTGGCAGTCGCTGGCACTGTTCCCGTTTCTGAATGCGCGCGAGAACGTCGAGTTCGGTCTAAAGATGCGCGGCGTCGCGCCAGCCGAGCGGCGCAAGCGCGCCATCGACTGGCTGACGCGCCTCGACCTTTCCGAGTTCATCGAGCGCAACGTCGATACGCTGTCGGGCGGCCAGCGCCAGCGCGTGGCGCTCGCGCGCGCCCTCGTCACCGAGCCGCGGATTCTGCTGCTCGACGAGCCCCTGTCGGCGCTGGATGCGAGCCTCAAGGTGCGCATGCAGGCCCTGATGTCGAAGCTGCAGCGGGACTTGGGCATCACTTTCGTCTACGTCACCCACAGCCATGCGGAAGCCTTCTCGATGGCCGATCGCGTGGTGATCATGAGCCGCGGCAAGATCGAGCAGATCGGCACGCCGGTCGAGGTCTACCGGAAACCCGCGACGCGGTTCGTCGCCGAGTTCGTCGGGGCCTCCAACATTCTCGACGGCACGGTGACCGTCGCCAATGGATCCTCGCTCGGCGTCGCAACCAAGCTCGGCGAGTTCACGCTTGCCAAACCTCAGTCGGGCGTTGCCGCGCCGGTCGGCAGCAGCATCAGCTTCGTGCTGCCGGAGGACGAGGTGCGGCCCGCCACGCCTGCCGATCCGCCATCGCTCAACCGCCTCAAGGGCCGCATCGTCGGCGAGGAGTTTCTGGGCGCGCATGTGCGGCTCTATCTCGAGCTCGCCGACGGCCACGAGTTGCGCGTCCTCGTCGGCCACGGCCGTGATATTCCGCGCTCGCAAACCGAGATGAGCTGCGTCTGGGCGCCGGAGGCCGCGTTCGTGCTACCGGCCGGGTCGCAGGCCTGAGCGTCGAGCCAACGCCTCAGCCAAGCGCGCGAATCACGTGATCCGTCGTCGTCACCACCGAGACGTTCTGCAGCGCGTAGTTGATCGAGGCGCGGTGCCAGTCGGCGTTCATCGTCGAGCAGGCATCCTCTGGGATCACCATGACGTAGCCTTTGTCGGCGCCGGTCCGCGCCGTGTGCTCGATCGACATGTTGGTCCAGGCGCCGGTTTCGATGAGGACATCGCGGCCCTCGGCCTTGAGCACCGTTTCGAGATTGCTGCCCTCCCAGGCGCTCATGCGCATTTTCTTGACGATATGATCGCCGGGCTGCGCCTCGAGGCCGGGAACGGGCGCCGCTCCCCAGGTCCCTTCGACAAGACCGTTCGTCGAGATGACGCCCTCGAACAGCGGCGCGTTGAGCGTCATGCCCTGGCCGCTCGCCGGTCGCACGAACCAGACATGGATGATCGGGATCTTGAGCTGCCGGCACTGCTCGGCAAGCCGCCGTGCATTCTCGATCGCGTTCTGCTCGCGGCAGTGCTGCGGCGAACCCGACGAGGCGAAAGCGCCGCCGTCCATGACGACGTCGTTCTGCATGTCCTGAATGATGAGCGCGCAACGAGAGGCATCGAGCCGAAAGCCCTGGTCCGTCATGATCGCCGCAGCAGATGCAGGTGACGCTTGCGCTGTTGCGGACCCCGAGGAGCCCACCGGAGTCGCGGGACGGGTCGGTTGGCTCGTCACTCCGGCATCGGCCCGCATGAACGGCTCGTTGCGCGGGCCGATCTTCGTCGTGACCGCATAGACCGATGTGCAGGCGCACACGAACAGCGTCCGCCAATCGGCGCCGCCCCAGTGCAGGTTGGCGGTCTGCTCGGGGATCGACACCTTGCCGATCAGGATGCCGTCCGGGTTGTAGACCCAAAGCCCGCCCGGCGCGGTGAGCCAGATGTTGCCCTGGGTATCGCACTTCATACCGTCCGGCACGCCCGGCTTGAGACTGTCCTTGATGCCCGAGGCGAACACGCGGCCGTAGCCGAGCGAGCCATCGGGCTTCACGTCGAAGACGCGGATGTTCGCCTGCTCGGTGTCGTTGATGTAGAGCCGCTTCTCGTCGGGGGAGAAGCAAAGGCCGTTCGGCTGCGTGAACACATAGCGATCGACGACGAGCTGCGGATCGCCGCCGGTCCGGCCGGGAGCAATGCGGAACACGCCCTGCCAGCCGAGCTGGCGCGGCCGCTCGACGCCGTAGTGCGGCATGCGTCCATACCAGGGATCGGTGAAATAGATCGATCCGTCGGACTTGATGCAGACGTCGTTCGGGCTGTTGAGCTCCTTGCCCTCGAAATGCGAGGCGAGCACGGTGCGGCGCCCATCGCGATCGAAACGGGCGACCGACGACGTCGCATGCTCGCAAACGACGAGGTTCAGCTCGCGATCGTAGGTCATGCCGTTGCCCTTGTTGGAGGGCTTCATGACCTCACGCACGCCCGAGCTGTCCCAGCGCCGCCGCGTGTCGGCTGGCATGTCCGAGAACAGAAGATGCTGCTCCTTCGGATGCCAGATCGGACCTTCGGTGAAGGTAAATCCGGAGCCGATCTGAAGCACGGGGGCATGCTCGTCGATCAGCTGGCGGAACTCGGGGCGCAGGGCTTCATGGGCCATGGGTGGAATCCTCTAGGTGGTGCCCCTCCCCCCTTGAGGGGGAGGGTAGGGTGGGGGGGGGTCAAAGAAGACACAGCACGTGTGTCTGTCCCCCTCATCCCAAGCGCCTAAGGACTTAGCTGCTTCGCACCTAAGCCCAAGGCGCTTGGCCTTCCCCCTGTCGTGCCGGAGGCGCGCCTCCGGCGCGACGGGGGAAAGAAAGAGGCTAGCTTTGATTTTGTGTGACCTACGCATGCTCGAGCCGGCCGCTCACGCCGGGAACCAATCGCGGCGCGGCAACGTCTCGACGCTCGGGCCCGGCACTTGCATACCGAGGCGGGCGACCACCATGTCCGCATCGATCTTGGCCGGCTTGTCGTGGATCGGCAGCAGGAACTTGGACGAGTTCAGGATCTTCTTCATCGCCGCCTTCTCGTCGCGCTTGGACGTTCCATGATTGCCGGTGACCCTCGGCTCGTGATCGGCGATCTCGTGGAAAGGGTTCACGATCTGGTCGTTGAAGTCGTAGATGACGTCGCCGCAGATCGTGGCGCGGCCTTCGGCGGTCTCCACGTGCACGTTCATCGAGCCTTCTGTGTGCGCGCCGGCCCACGACAGAGAGACGCCCGGAATGAGCTCGATCTCGCCGGTAATCTCGGTATCCTCGAGTCGCAGAGCACCCTTCGTGTGCAGCCGCTCGATCAGATGTTGGATGTCGGGCTTGGGATACTGCGGGAACATCAAACCCGACACCGAGTATTCGAGCTCGCGACGGTTCAGCACCACCGTCGTCGTCATCGGGAAGTGGTCATCCTTGCCCGCGTGATCGATGTGCAGATGCGTGTGGCAGACGTAGCGCACGTCGCGCATCTTGACGCCGTGGCGGCTAAGCTGGTTCTCGATCATGTTCTCGTGAAATTGGAGGCCGCGCATGCCGAGGCTTTCCATGATCGCGTTGTCACGATAGCCGGTATCGACAACCACCGGATACTTACCGCCCGTGATGAGAAATCCGTAGACCGGCACCCGCCGCGTGCGCCCGCAATCACGTCCGAGCACGAGGAATGAGCTCTCGAGCTCGATGTCGCCGTAGTCCAGAAGCTTGATCTCGAGCGCCATGACTCTACTCCTTCAACTGAGCACGCATGTGCGCGTGCGAATACTTCGAATTTCGCAGTTGCCCTCCGTATTCGGCCCTCTCCCTTGGGGAGAGGGTGCCGGCAGGCGGGAGAGGGGTTGATCCTCGATCGGTCTCGACGGCACCCGAAGAGGCATTTGACTTTCGCTCCACCCCTCTCCCGGCGCGTCCACGCGGAGCGTGGCTTCGCCAACGACGCGCCACCCTCCCCCCAAAGGGGAGGGCCGACCAATGCGAGAGCTTGCCCAGACGGAGAGTTGTTCGAGCGAAGCGACACTCAAGGGTGCTTGTTGCCTCACAATCGGTAGACCTTTCGGGCCGTGCCGCTGAAGATCATCTCTTGCTCGCTCTCGGGTAGATGGGCCGCCCCGGCACGGAACGCGCCGATGAGCTCGCCGTAGCTCGTCCAGAGCTTCTCGATCGGGAAGTTCGAGCCGAACAGGCAACGCCCAGCGCCGAACATCGCGACCGTCTCGCGGATCATCCAGGCGATGTGCTCGGGATCGTTGCGGTGCAAGAAGGTGCCGAAGGCGGAGAGCTTGGCGTAGACATTCGGCCGGCGGGCAAGCTCACTCATCTGCCGGCGCCAGAAATCGCGACCCGCATCGCCCGTGTCCTCGAGCATGCCGGCATGCTGGAGGATGAAATCCACGCCGGGACAGGCATCGACGAGCGTCAGCGCAGCGCCCGTCTGCTCGGCAAAGATCTGCAGATCGAACGACCAGCCGTAGTCGGCGAGCGCGGCAACGTTGCGATGCAGGACGGGATTGCGTGCAAGATCCGGCGATCGCGCAAAGCGATACAGCGGGTTCTTGTGCCAATGCAGCTGCTGTCGGACACCCCTCATGACCGGAAAGCGTGCGAGCTTGTCGAGATCGCGCCGGGCATCCTTCTGTAGCATGTCGCAGTAGCCGACGATGCCGTGTGGCCAGCCGGTGCGCCGCGCCTGCTCGCTCACCCATGCAACCTCGTCGGCAAACCAGTTCGGCGCCCAGTTGGCCTGGACGTAGACCGAAGCCTCGACGCCGGTTCCCTCTATGTCGCGCAGGTATTCCCCGATCGGGTAATCCCGCTTGATGGCATCGTAGGGTCCGAAGATGCGCGGCTGCGTCGGCCCGAGGAGCCAGGGCAGGTCTGTTTGGCGCCAGATGTGATGATGGGCATCGACGATCTTCATGCCGCGCGCCTCGCGAAGGAGAGAAGCTCTTCGGTCAGCGCCGGGATCGACGCGCCGCGTCCGAACCGAGTGACGAAAGGAGCAACGGCTTTGAGGGCTTCGGTCTCGGGCTTGAACGTGTCCCCCATCGCGAGCGGTGTCAGCCAGAGGATCGACCAGGCCAGCCGATGAAGCCGGGCGACCGCCTCGGTCATGACCGCCGGATCGCCACGCTCCAGCCCATCCGACAGCACGATCACGAGCGCTCCACGCGCGAAGCCTGCGAACCGCGGTACGGCCAGGAAAGCGGCCAATGCATCACCGAGGCGCGTACCGCCATCCCAATCGGCGACCAAGGATCCGGCAATGGCGAGGGCCTGCTCCGCGTTGCGGAGCTTCAGCGCGCGCGTGACGCGCGTGAGCCGCGTACCCAGTGTGAACACCTCGAGCCGCTCCGCGACACGCCCGAGCGCATGCGCAAAGCGCATCGTCGCCTCGGTTTGTGCTTTCATGGACCCCGAGACATCGACGAGCAGGAGAATGCGGCGCTGACGAGTCCGGCGGCGGAAGGCCGGCAGATCGATGACCTCGCCGTCGCGCTTGGCGGCCCGCTGCAAGGTTCGGCGCATGTCGGGCCGGAACCCGCTTCGCGCAGATCTCAGCCGGCGCGAGCGCCGCCGCGGCAGAAGCGCGGGGCCACGGCGCTGCAACTGCGTGAGTGCCCGGCTTACCTCGCCTTCCCCGAATTGGCGCAGCGACAAGCGCTCGGCAGCCGTCGCCTCCGCACCGGACTCCTCCATCTCATCGGCTTCCGGCGGTTCGAGCGCCCCGTCGCGCTCGTCCAGGACCTGAAGATCGTCGTCATCCGCCTGCTCCGCAAAATCAGGCATCGATTGTCCGAGAAAATGCTGCCGGTAGAGCGCATCGAACCGATCGCGGCGATCGGGTTGCGGTCCGAGCGTTGCCACCGCCGCGCGGTAGACGTCGCGCATCGAGCGTGGCCCGAGCAGGCCAACGGCTGCGAGGAAGGATTGCGTCTGCTCCGGCGCGACGGCAAAGCCGTTCAGTCGCAGCAGCGTTGCGAAGCTGACGAAGGCCCGAGCGGCGCGAGGAAGAGCCGGCTCGCTCATGCCGCCACCTGCTGGAGGAGACCGTCGAGCTTGTCGGCCATGTAGGCGAGATCGTCCTGATCCTTGAGGGCAACACCGATCGAGCGGCGAAAGGCCGTCGGCCAAGGTGATCCCTGCTCGTTCAACAGCGTCGCTGCTTCCGCCCATTCGACCGTCTCGGCGACGCCCGGCGGCTTGGCCAGCGGCTCGGCGCGAAGGGCTGTCACGGCGCGAACGACCTTGTCGGCCGTCTCGCGCGCCACCGCACTCGCCCGCATCATGACGATAGCCGCCTCGCGGAGCGCGTCGGGATAGCTGATGTAGCAATAGATGCAGCGCCGCCTCAGTGCCTCGTGCAGCTCGCGTGTCCGGTTCGAGGTCAGGATCACCACGGGATGCTCGCCCGCGCTGATGGTGCCGCGCTCCGGGATCGAGATCGTGAAATCGGAGAGGAACTCGAGCAGAAAGGCCTCGAACTCGTGATCGGCGCGGTCGATCTCGTCGATGAGCAGCACGGTGTCGGAGGGATGCTTCAAGGCCTCCAGCATCGGCCGTGAAATCAGGAAGTCGTCCGAATAGATGTTGACGTAGTTCTCACCCGCTTGCCGGATCGCCAGCATTTGGCGCGGATAGTTCCACTCGTAGAGCGCGGCGGCCGCATCGACGCCCTCGTAGCATTGCAGGCGCACGAGCTGCCGCCCGAGCGCCGAGGCGATCGCCTTCGCGGCTTCGGTCTTGCCGACGCCCGGCGCGCCTTCGAGCAGCAGCGGCTTGCCGAGCGCGAGCGCGAGATAGGCGGCGGTCGCGAGCTCATCGCCCGGCAGGTACTGCGCCGCGCGCAATGCCTTGTCGAGCGCCTCCGGTCCGTCGATGCCGACGATCTTGCGCTTAATCGGCATGGCGTATCCTCCCTCCCCCCTTGAGGGGGAGGGTCGGGGTGGGGGGTATCGGGAAAATAATTCGTTCCCCACGCCCCCCCCATCCCAAGCGCCTAAGGGCTTGCTCGCTTCGCTCCCAAACCCAAGGCGCTTGGCCTTCCCCCTCAGTGGGGGGAAGGGGCGCTTCCATCTCTTTGCAGACTGTCATCTCACCCCACCTACACCCCATCTCGCTTGACGCCGCCGTTGGCGCGCAAGCCCCGGAGAATCTTCTCCGGCGTGATCGGCAGCGCATCGACGCGCACGCCGACGGCATCGAACACGGCGTTGGCGATCGCGGGCAGCACCGGATTGGCGCACATTTCGCCCGGTCCCTTGCCGCCATAAGGGCCGTCTTCGGCGGGGCGCTCGAGGATCGCGATGTTGTGGGGTGCAATGTCGCCCGGCCCTGGCATCACATACTCGAGGAAGTCGCGCGGACCGTGCGAGCGATCGGGATAGTAAGGCTCCGTCGTCTCCCAGAGCGCATGACTCATGCCCATCCACGCGCCGCCGACGAGTTGCTGTTCGACCATGCGCGGGTTGAGCGCGCGGCCGACCTCGTAGGCGCTGTTCATGCCGAGCACGGTGACCTCGCCGGTCTCGTCGTCCACCTCGACATCGACCACCATCGCCGCATGCGCATAGGTCGATACCGGCGTCATCTCGCCCGTCTCCGGATCGACGCTCGAGAGCGGGATGAGAAATATGCCTCGGCCAGCGACGGTCTTCCCGTGCTTGAACTGCGCCGCGCCACAGGCCGCTCCCGTCGTGATGGAGCGCGACGGCGCGCCCTTGACGTGGATGTTGCCCTTTCCGTCGGTGACGAGATCGGCGGCGTTGACCTCGAGCTCCTCGGCAGCGGCTTCCAGCATCACCGCGCGCGCCTCTTTCGCAGCGGCGATCACCGCGTTGCCGACGCGATGTGTGCCGCGGGAGGCGAACGAGCCCATGCAGTGCGGACCGGTGTCGGAGTCGGCGGTGTCGACGTAAACGTCGGCGATCGGCACGCCCAGCGTTTCCGCCGCGATCTGACGCGTCACGGACTTCATTCCCTGACCCAAATCGATGGAGGAGAGCGCCACCATGAACTTGCCGTCGGGATTGGAATGGACGAGCGCCTGGCTCGGGTCGCCGCCGAGATTCATGCCGATCGGATAGTTGATGGCGGAGAAGCCTCGCCCTTTGTGCTTGGCCATGTCAGCGCCTCCTCAGGCCCGAGATCGACGAGAACCGCATCGGCTTGCGGCCGCCGGCCTCGCTGCTCGTGTCGGCTGGCGGCGCGGCGGAGGGCGGAGGTGATGCCGATTGTTGCGCCGGCTGGTGCACAGCCGGTGTCACCGGCGGTGGCGAGGAGCGTGCGGGTGCCGGCACGCTTGCGGCCGGCTGCGGCTGTGGGATTCGCAGCGTCGTGCCGTCGACGCGGCCGTTCTGATCGGTCGCCGTGTGGTTGGGAATACGCGCCCGCTCGCCGCCGCCGCCTTTGAGCGACGTCTGTTGTTTCGCCCAATCGCTGATCGTCCAGTTGGCCTTCTCGGCCGCCACCTGGCAGCACTCGACCAAAGCGCAGTTCTTGGCGAGCCGCCGATGCGCCTTCATGTCCCCGTCGCGATAGGCGTTGAGAATCCTGAGCTCGATCGGGTTCATCCGAACCGCACGCGCCACCTTGTCCATATGGCACTCGATGGCGAAGTCGACGCCGGTGATGCCGAAGCCGCGCATGGCTGTGGCGGGCGTCCGGTTCGTGAAGACGCAATAGACGTCGGAGGAGACGTTGGGGATCGTATAGGGGCCAGGAAGATGGCCGGTGCCCTTGATGATCGCGTAGCTCGACAGGCGCGTGTAGGCGCCGGAGTCGAAGTAGCCGGTGAACTTGCGGGCGACGATGCGCCCGTCGTTCATCACACCGTCCTTCAGATACCAGACCTCGGCGCCGCGCGGCGCGCCGACCTGCATCTCCTCCTCGCGATCGAACATGTATTTGCAGGGGCGGCCGGTGAGCATGGCGCCCAGGATCGCCATCGGCTCGTGCAGGCTGTCGACCTTGCCGCCGAACCCGCCACCGACGGTTCCCCCGATGAAGTGCAGCCGCGCCGAGGAGACCTTCAGAAGCTTCGCGGCCGTGCCGAGTGAAAAGAACAGCGCCTGCGTCGACGTATAGCAAACCCAACGATCGTTGGTCTCGGGCGCCGCGATCGCCCCGCACGTCTCGATGGGCGCTTGCTCGATCGGCGACATCTGATAGCGCCCCTCGACGATGTGATCGGCGGTCTTGAACGCCGCCTCGACGTCGCCGTAGCGCAGCTTCTGATGATCGTACTTGTCGTGATAGACGAAGGTGTTCTTCGGGTAGGCCTCGTTGACGGAAACGGCGCCCGGAGCCAGCGCCTCATCTACCGTCAGCACGTGTGGTAGCACCTCCCAATCGACCTTGACCTTGCTGCACGCCTCGCGGGCGAGCCGCTCCGTCTCGGCGATCACGGCGCATACGGGCTCGCCCTTGTAGGCGACTTTCTTTCCCGAGATCAGTGGCTCGTCGTCGATACCGAAATTGAGCAGGCTCAGCAGCGTGTTCAGATTGTTCGGGACGTCTTTAGCGAGGACGATCCGTTTGACGCCGGGCATGCGCTCCGCCGCCGATATGTCGATCGAGCGAATCCGCGCGTGATGATGGGGGCTCCTCACGCAGCGGATGTGCAGCAAGCCGTCGAACAGGTGATCGTCGTAGTACGGCGATCGGCCGGTGACATGTCCCAGCGCGTCCTGGCGCTGCGTCGGCTTGCCGATCTCGTTGAGATTCTCCGGCCGCTCGTCGGCGAACAGCTGCTTGCGAAATTCGACGCTCATCGGACCTGGCCCCCGCCTTGCCGCGCCGCGCCCGAGGCGGCCTCCAAAATCGCTGTGATGATCGGCTCGTAGCCCGAGCAGCGGCAGATGTTGCCGGAGATCGCCTCCACCACGTCCTCGCGCGTCGGGCGTGGATTGCGGTCGAGCAGGGCCTTGGCCGCCATCAGCATGCCTGGGGTGCAGTAGCCGCACTGAGCGGCGAAGTTGCGCATGAAGGCGTCCTGCAGCGGGTGCAGACGGTTGCCGTCGGCGAGCCCTGCCGTCGTCTCCACGCGCCGGCCATCGATCGTTTCCGCGAGGGTCAGGCACGAGAGGCGTGGCTCGCCATCGACCAGTACGGTACAGGCCCCGCACGCACCTTGCCCGCAACCGTACTTCGGCGTCAGATCGCCGACGCCGCGCCGCAGTACATCGAGCAGATTCTGACCATCCTCGACGAAGGCCGCCTTCTCGGCGCCGTTGAGCGTGAATTGGACCGGCTTCTTGGCCATGCTCGTCTCTCCCTCACGCCGATCCGAGCAGCAAACGCTTCAGGTGCACGCCCGCGACCTCCCGGCGATACCACTCGCTCGCGAGGGCATCAGTCGGCGGGGCAAGCCCCTCGGTCGCAACTGAAACCGCGCGGGCGGTGCCTTGCTCGTCGATGCGCGCCCCCTCGAGAGCTCGTTCGACGGCGCGCGCGCGCATCGGCATCGGCCCCATGTTGTTGAAGGCGACACGAAGCTCCCGGCCGCCCCACTGCGGCAGCACGACCGCGATCGAGAGGATCGCCGCGCCGCGCGGCTTCACGCGCGTCACCTTGCGGAAGCGAAACGCATTGGGGTCGAGGCGTGGAATGGAAATCGCGCGCACAACGCGGCTCGGCCCGCGATCGCGCAGGAACTCCTCCATCGGAAGGGCCGCGCCACCGCCAGCCAGCAAGATCGTTGCGCCGAGCGCCAGCAGCGCCGTCGTGAATTCGCCGTACGGCGGCGGAGCGAAGAGATTACCGCCGACGGTGGCTGCTGTGCGCACAGCCGGTCCACCGATGATCCGCGCGGCGGGCGCGAGGATCGCGAGATCGCGGCTCGCCAGGATCTGCGCCATCGTCACGCCGGCGCCGATGGTCATGCGATCGCCTTCGCTGCGGATATCCTTGAGCGCGGGATCGGCAGCGACGACAAGCGTGTCGAAACCCGGATCGGCCTCGTTGACCGCGCGCATCAAGAGCGTGCCGCCACCGTAGATGCGCGCTGCGCGGTTGGAGGCAACCACGCGCGCCGCATCCTCGATTCGCGTGACGGTTTCGACCCGCACCGGCATCAGCTTGCTCCCACCGCCATCAGACCGAGCTCGCCACGTATCGCATCGAATCCGGCCTGATAGATTTGTTCAGAAACCATGTCGTGCAGCTCACGTTCACGACCCGCCGGCGTGTCGAAGCGGCTTTCCCACTGCCAGAAGGTCTGATCGCCGTCGGTGACGGGGAAGAGCCTGACATGCGCGACGTAGTTGAGCAGCGGCACGGGCGTGTCCAGCAGACAGTAGCTGAAGGCGAAGTCGATATCGGAGAGGGTGAGCAATTGCTCGCGAAGCTCGGAACCGTCCTGCAGGTGGAAGCGGCGCACGCAGCCGACCTTGTCGGACGGCTGCCCGCGCTCGATCTGGCTGTCGGCGACGGCCGGATGCCACCGGTCGTGACCGTTGAAATCGCGAATGAGCGCCCATACGCGGTCGATGGGCGCCTCGAGGATGGTGCTTTTCGTGACCTTCACCATGGGACATGTCCGCAGGATTCGAAACCGCGACACGCTTCATGTGATCGCACCTGCACTCCCTCCCCCCTTGAGGGGGAGGGTCGGGGTGGGGGGTCAAGAACAGATGACTCCAAACGCGCCTCTCTCCCCCCATCCCAAGCGCCTAAGGACTTACGCGCTGCGCACGTAAGTCCGAGGCGCTTGGCCTTCCCCCTCAAGGGGGGAAGCGTCATCGCTAGTCCTTGTGGGACGCTGCGCGCCATTGCCCTCATCCCGAGAAATGGCGTTTGAGCGCGTCGAAGCCGCCTTGGAACACGTTGCCACCGATGCCGGCGACGAGATCGCTCTCCATGTCAGCGGCGCAGTCGAAGTCGGCCGACCATTCGACGAAGGTGCGCTCGCCGTCGGTCACGGGCGTAAGTCTCAGCGTCGCGACGTAGTTCTCGATCGGCATAGGGCTTTCGAGAATGGCGTAGGTGCAGAAGTAGTCGTGATCGGAGAGGCCGAGCAGCTTCTCGCGGATGCGATCGCCGTTCTGCAATCTGAAATCCCGAATACAGCCGACCTTGTCGGATGGCTCGCCATTCTCGATGCGGCTCTCGCGGATGCGCGGATGCCAGCGCGGCAACCCGTTGAAATCGCGCACGCGCTCCCAGACGCGAGCAGCCGGCGCGTTGATCACGCTCGATACGTAGACTCGCGCCACGGCCTACTCTCCCTTGTCCGACGGCTTGTCGGGCTTGGCCCCGCCGTCGCCATCAGTCTTGCGCGCTTGCCCCTTGGCCTTCGCCGCGTCGCTCGCGATCCGCTGCATATCGGAGGCTTCTCGAATGAGGCCGCCCTGCTTGGCCAAGTTCGACCCGTCGATGCCGATGTCGGACAGCAGACTATCGACGAGCGGCGCCTGCACGCGATAGCGGAGCGCCGAGTTGATCACCTCGTCGGTCGGGCTGGGTGAGCCCGCACCGCCCCCACTTTGACCAAGGCCATCCATCTGCACGATGCGGATATCGTTGATCTTCTCCATCGGCTTGACCGAGGCGGAGACGATGCCTTCGACATGCTCGAGCAGCTTGCGGCGGAACAAGGAGTAGCGCGCCTCGTCGGTGAGGACGTTCTCGGCCTCGTTGAGCAGCCGCTGCGCCTCTGCCTCCACGGCGCGACGAACACGCAGGGCGTCGGCGGCGATCCGCTCCTCTTGCGCCGCCTTCTCGGCGAGCACGACGTCGATGCTCGCGCGCCGGTTGGCAATCTCCGTCTCGCGGCTGGTCTTGACGCGCTCCTCGGCCTCGGCGGCCCGCGCCCGAGCGACATCGGCCTCGGCCCGCGCCGCGCTCTCTTCGAGCGACTTGCGGAAGATGACGATCGCCTTGTCGAGCTGCGCCTGCTCGACCTCCTGCTCGCGGCGAACCTCGAGCTGACGGCGGATCGTCTCGTGATCGATGCGGATCTCGTCGAGACCGCGCTCGGAGGCGATGCGGGCCTTCTCGATCTCCTCCTTGGAGGAAATCTCCAACGCCCGAATCGCCTGCACCCGCGCGATCTCCAGGCTTTCGAGGGCCCGGCGCCGCTCGGTGCGGGCCGCTTCGAGCGCCTGCTCGCGGGCGACATCGGAGGTCTCGATCTCGCGCATCGCCTCGATCTCGGCGCGCCGCACCTTAGCGTCCGCCTCGGCCCGCTCGCTCTTGATGCCGGAGAGCTCGATGACGCGGGTTTGATCCGCCACCTCGACGGCCTGCTTCCTCGTGATGTCGAGCACCTCGCGCTCCTTCTGCGAGGCGATGCGCTCGCGCTCGAGGCTGAGCTCCGTCGCGATGCGCTGCTTCTCGATGGCGTCGCGGCGCGCGAGGTCGATGCTCTCGACCAGCTTGTCGCGCTCGAGCTCGCGCTGGCGCACGATCTCCTGGGCCGCGATCCGCTCGGCGTCCAGCGCCTTCTGCTGCGCGATTCGGGCCGCCTCCACCGCTTCGTCGGCGGCGATCTGCGCCGCGTCGACCGCCTTGTTGCGGGCGATCTCGAGGTTCTTCAACGCCTCGTCGCGAGCGATCTGCTCGCGCTGCGTCTCGAGCTCCTTCTCGATCTTCAACGCGTCGATCTGACGGCGGCGCACGACCTCCTCGCGCTCCAGAGCCTCGTTGCGCGCGATCTCCTTCGTTCTGATCTCTGTCTCCGCGACGATGCGCTCGGCGTCGATGAGGCGCTGGCGCGCGATGCGGGCCGCTTCCGTTTTCTGGTCGGAGCTCGTCTCCTGGAGCACCGTTGCCTCGCGGCGGACGATGCGCTCCTGGTCGATGCGCGCTTCTAAATCGATACGCGCCGTCTCGACGATCTCGCGGGCCGCGATATCGGCGGCGTCGACCGCCCGATTGCGGGCGATCTCGCGCTCGCGCACGTCCTGCTCGTAGGCGATCCGCTCGGCGGCGATCCGTTTCTCGCGCGCAATGCGGGCGGCTTCGGTTGCCTGATTGGCGGCGATCTCGGCTTCCTCCAACGCCGTCTGACGTTGGATCTCGAGCTCCCGAATGCGCTTGTCGGTCGAGATGCGCTCCTCATCGACGACCGCCATCCGAAGGATGCGCAACTTGTCAGTTGCCTCGCGAGCGGCGATCTCGGCCTCCTCCAAAGCCTTGTTGCGCTCGATCTCGCGGCGGCGGATCGCCTCCTCGTTGGCGATGCGGGCATCCGTGATCGTCTGCTCTTGTGCGATGCGGGCGCGCTCCGTCTCCTCGCGCGCCTTGATCTCGGCCTGCTCGATCAGCTTTTGCCGCTCGATCTCTTGGGCCTGCGTCTCCCGCTCACGTGTGATGCGCGTATCGTGGATGAGCCGCTCCTGCTCGATGCGAGCGTGCTCGGTCTCGCGGCGGGCCTTGATCTCGGTCTGCTGGATGAAGCTCAGCCGTGCGATCTCCAGCGCCTGTGTCTCCTGCTCGTTGGCGATCCGGGTCTCCTGGATCGCGCGCTCCTGAGCGATGCGCGCGCGCTCGGTTTCCTCCTGCGCTTGGATCTCGGCCTGCCGGATGAGCTTCTGACGATCAATTTCCAGCGCCTGCGTCTCGCGCTCGTTGGAGATCCGCGTCTGCTCGATCAGCCGCTGCTGCTCGATCCGGGAGCGCTCCGTCTCCTCGCGCGCCTTGATCTCGGCCTGCTGGACGTGCTTCTGCCGCTCGATCTCCTGGGTCTGCGTCTCGCGCTCGTTGGCGATCCGCGCCTCCTCGACGAGCCGCTGCTGGGCGATGCGCGAGCGCTCCGTCTCCTCGCGCGCCTGGATCTCGGCCTGCTCGATGTGCTTCTGGCGCTCGATCTCCAGGGCCTGCGTCTCGCGCTCGTTGGCGATGCGGGCCTCCTGGATCGCGCGCTCCTGGAGAATGCGCGCCTTCTCGATGTCCTCGCGCAGGCCGATCTCGGCGGCGTCGATGATTTTCTGCCGCTCGATCTCGCGCTGGCGGACGTCGCGCTCACTCTCGATGCGGGAGGTCGCAAGCACCTGGTCGTTGGCGATGCGCGCCTTCTCGATGGCCTCGCGGGCGAGGATCTGCGCCTCCTCGCTCTCGCGCTCGCGCTGCGCGCGCTCACGGGCGAGCTCGGCACGCTGCTGCGCCCGGCGGAACTCGACGTCGCGCTCCTGCATCAGGCGCGCTTCCTCGCTCTCGCGCTCGATCGAGAGCGATTGCTTCTCGGCTTCGAGATTGCGGGTACGGATCTGGATCATCGAGTCCTGCTCGATGTCGTTGCGGAGCTTGCGGCGATCCTCGATGTCGCGGATGAGCGCGGTCAAGCCTTCGGCGTCGAAGCGGTTCGACGGATTGAAATATTCGAGGCTCGTCTGGTCGATGTCCATGATCGCGACCGACTCGAGCTCAAGACCGTTGCGCACCAGGTCTTCCTGGGCGGCCTCTCGCACCCGCGCCACGTAGGCGCCGCGCTGCTCGTGCATCTCCGCCATCGTCATCTCGGCGGCGACCGCTCGGAGTGCCGATTCGAATTTGGAGGAAAGTAGACTGTTCAGGTACTCGGTATCGAGCGTGCGCCGGCCGAGGGTCGCGGCGGCGACTGACACCGCATCGCGATCGGGACGAACACGCACGTAGAATTGCGCCTCGACGTCGACCCGCATCCGGTCGCGCGTAATGAGCGCCTCTTCCTTCTGGCGGATCACCGGCAGCGGCACCGTGTTCATGTTGACGGGCGTGATGTCGTGCACGATCGGCCAGACGAACGCGCCGCCGTCGATTACGACCTTCTCGCCGAGGAAACCGGTTCGGACGAACGCGACCTCCTTGGTCGAGCGTTTGTAGAGCCGGTTCATCACCCAATAGATGATGGCGATGGCGATGACGGCTATGATCAGCCATATGATGATCTGACCGATGATCTGGCCGGTCATGGGCGTTTCTCCCCAACGCAGGACTTGGTTTTGGGCTCTGGCATTGTTCGTATCACCGTTTGCCGATGCGCTTGAACATTCGCGTCTGCTCGGTTAGCGCCGTTTCGGCCGGAAGCCGCTCCATCGACGAGGCGCCATAGAAGCCATGGCAATGGCGCGTCTTCGACAGGATGAATTCCGCATCGTCGGGCATGGCGACGGGGCCGCCGTGGACGAGCACGATGATGTCCTCGTTAACCTTGCGGGCGGCCTTGGCCCAGGCATCGACCTTGTCCGGGCAGTCGGCGAGCTTCAGCGCCGTCTCGGCGCCGATCGAGCCGCCGGTCGTCAGGCCGAGGTGACAGACGATGATATCGGCGCCGGCCTTCGCCATCGCTTTGGCGTCGGCCTCCGAGAAGACGTAGGGCGTCGTCAGCATGTCCTTCTTGTGCGCTTTGGCGATCATATCCACCTCGAGCGCGTAGGACATGCCGGTCTCTTCCAGGTTGGCGCGGAACGTGCCGTCGATGAGACCGACGGTCGGGAAATTCTGCACGCCGGCGAAGCCGATCCGCTTCAGCTCGTCGAGGAAGAGATCCATGACGCGGAACGGATCGGTGCCGTTGACGCCCGCGAGCACCGGCGTGTGCTTGACGACGGGCAGCACCTCGGCCGCCATCTCGACGACGATCTGATTGGCGTCGCCATAGGCGAGCAGGCCCGCGAGCGAGCCGCGCCCGGCCATGCGATAGCGCCCGGAGTTGTAGATCACGATGAGGTCGATGCCGCCGGCCTCCTCGCATTTGGCGGAGAGTCCCGTGCCTGCGCCGCCGCCGATGATCGGTTGGCCTTTGGCGATCATCTTGCGGAAGCGTTTCAGGATGTCCTTGCGGGGTTCGGCCATGCTCAACGTCCCGTCTTGCGGCGGCCAGCGCGACCGCTGCCGTGAAGCTCGTGGAACGCCTTCACGACCTCGGCTGCGAAGGCCGCGTCGTTGATGTTGTGAGGGAGGCGGACGAGCCGCCGCGTCGAGGTCTGGCGCACGGTCTGCTCGAGCGCGCGGAACAGCGCCTGATCGGCCGCCGGATTGTGGAACGGCTTGCCGGGCGCATCGAGCGCCGAGACGCCGCCTTCGGGCAGGAAGAAGCGGACCGGCCCATCCATCTGATTGAGCTTGTCGCCGATCCAACGACCGAACGCGGCGTTTTCTTCCACCGTCGTGCGCATCAGCGTGATCTGCGGGTTGTGGTGATAGAGCACCCGCCCACGGAAACGCTCGGGCACCGTCTCGGGCGCGCCGAAGTTGACCATGTCGAGGGCACCGCACGAGCCGATATAGGGCAGCCACGTGCGCACGATGGCACCGAAACGGTCTTGGGTCGCCGGGAAGATGCCGCCGACGAGCATGTCGGCAATCTCGGTCGTCGTGAGGTCGACGACGGCTTTCAGCATGCCGCTGTCGACGAGCTTCTCCATCGAGCGCCCGCCGATGCCGGTCGCGTGGAAGACGATGCACTCGGCCTCCTCGCCGAGCGCGGCCACCACCTGCTTCACGGCGGGCGTGGTGACGCCGAACATCGTGAGGCCGACGGAGAGCTTCGCCGCCTGCTTGGGCTTGGCCTGCTTGGCCGCGCTCCGGCGGCGGCCTGTCACCATGCCGACGATGGCGTGCGCTGCGTTGCCGAGCACCTCGCGGGAGATGACGTTCAAGCCTTCAACATCGGCGATCGAATGCATCATCGTGATGTCGGTTTCCCCGACATAGGCCGAGACGTCGCCCGAGGCGACCGTCGAGACGATGAGCTTCGGCATGCCGGCCGGCAGCGCTCGCATGCCGGGGGCCACGATCGCCGTGCCACCCGAGCCGCCGGCGGCGATGATACCAGCGATGCCCGTCTGGCGCGCGATCCAGCGCTCGAAGGCGATCGTCATGCCGCCCACCGATTGGCCGCGATCGCTCGTGAAGACGCCGCTTGCGCCGCGCGGGTGGAAGGCCGCCACCTGATGCGCCGGGATCTCGGCGCCCGAGTGCTTGCCCGAGGTCGAGAGATCGACGATACGGACCGGCAGCCCCGCCTCGCGGATGATGTCGCGGATGTAGCGCAGCTCGGCGCCCTTCGTATCGAGCGTGCCGGCGACCAGCACGACGGTCTCGCCGGCCGAGGCGAGCGGCCGCAGCTCGGCTTGCGGCATCGCCCCGGCGGGCAACCGCACGGACGTCACCGTCCGCGCCGACTGCTCGATCACGGCGACGGGAACCGGCTTCGACCAGCGTGTCGGCGTCTTGGGGTTCGAGACGTAGATCTTCGTCGCGGCCTGAGGGTGGGTGGACGCTGCAGTCGAAGTCGCTGCGGGGCGGGCCTCGGCAGCTGTCGTCTCGCGCTCGTCCTCGCCGTGCCGGCCGACGCCGAGCAGGCGCTGTTGCAGCTCGCGATCGGCGGCGAGCTGTGCCGAGCCGATGATGCGATTGATCCGGCCGTTGACCATGATGGCCGTCTCGGCCGCGACTGCGGTCGCAACACCGATGTTCTGCTCGATGACGAGGACGTGGATGTCCTCCTCCTCGCCCAACCGGAGCAGCATCTCCTCGACCTGCGCGACGATGACGGGCGCCAGGCCCTCGGTCGGCTCGTCCATGACGAGGAGACGCGGGTTGAGCAGCAGCGCTCGGGCGATCGCGAGCATCTGCTGCTCGCCACCCGAAAGCTGCCCGCCGCCGTTGTTGCGCCGCTCGGCGAGGCGCGGGAAGGTCTGGTACACGCGATCGGCGGACCACGCGCCTTTGCCCGTAGACAGCATCCGCAGATGCTCATCGACAGTGAGCGAGCGCCACAGTCGCCGGCCCTGCGGCACGTAGCCGACGCCGAGCCGGGCGATATCGGCCGGATCGCGGCCGACCAGCTCCTCGCCCGCGAACCGGATCGAGCCGGACGCGACGGGAACGAGCCCCATAATGGCCTTGCAGAGCGTCGTCTTGCCCATGCCATTGCGGCCGACGACGGAGAGCACGCCGGTTGAAAGCTCGAGATCGACGCCCTGCAGCGCGTGCGAGGCGCCGTAGTAGACGTTGAGACCCTTGATCTGGAGCGCGTGGGCGCTCGAGGTGCGGCGCTCACTCATGGCCGCCTCCCAGATACAGCGCCTGCACCTCGGGATCGCTCTCGATCTCCTCCGGTCGTCCCTCCTTGAAGATGCGGCCGTTGTGCATCATCGACACGCTCTCGGCGACCCGCAGCGCCACGTCCATATCGTGCTCGATGATGATGTAGCCGATGTGGGCTGGAAGACCGGTGAGGATCGCCACCAGCTCGCGCCGCTCAGTCGGCGACAGCCCCGCCGCCGGCTCGTCGAACAGTATGAAGCGCGGCGCACCCGCGAGCGCGAGCGCGATCTCGAGCTGGCGCTGCTGGCCGTGCGACAGCTCGGAGACGAGGGACTCGCGCTCGTCCGTCAGATGCACGGCATTCATGAGCTGCTCGGCCGCATGCATCAGCGCTTCGTCGCGACGCGGCCGCATGAGCGAGTAGCGACCGCGCGAGACACCACGGCAGGCGAGATAGATGTTGTCGATGACGGAGAGCCCGGCGAACAGCAGCGAGATTTGGTAGGTGCGTCTGAGACCCCGGCGGATGCGCTCGTGCGCGGGAAACACAGTCACGTCCTCGCCGAACAGCCGGATGGTCCCGGACGTCGGCAGGAAGTCGCCGGTGATGCAGTTGAAGAGCGTCGTCTTGCCGGCGCCGTTCGAGCCGAGCACGGCGCGGCGCTCGCCAGGCTTCACCGTGATCGTCACATCCGACAAGGCGGCCAGCGCGCCGAACAGACGCGACACGCCGCGAAGCTCGAGCGCATTGCCCGATCCCGCAGTCGACAGACGCTCGGCGACGGTTTGGGCCATCAGCGGCCCTCCCGCGGCAGGCCGGTCAGCGGATCGACGCGCCCCTGATAGCTCCGCCAGCGCTGCCAGAGGCCGAGCACGCCATCGGACGACCAGAAGACGATGGCGAGGAAGCCCAAGCCGATGAGCAATTGGAACCGATGCGGATCGAGGCCGACGGCGGTCAGCACGTCGAGCGCGAACGTCCTCAGCAGCACGTAGATCAGGGCGCCGATGAACGGGCCGATCGGATGCTTGAGGCCGCCGACGACCGCAATGACGAGGATATCGATCGCCGGCCCGACAGCGACGGCACCCGGCGAGATGCCGTTGTTGAGCCAAACGAGCAGGATGCCCGCAACAGCGGCGATCACGCTCGCGAACGTATAGGCCGCCACACGGTGTGCGGTGACGTTGAAGCCCAGCGCCGCCATGCGCCGCGGGTTGTCGCGCACACCCTGCAAGGCAAGCCCGAACGGCGCGCGGGCGACGTAGAGCACGACGAGATAGGCCGCCACGGCCCAGAAGGCGACGAGATAGTAGAACGCGATCGGCCCCCGCCAATCGATGCCGAAGAGTTGCGGCGGCTGGACCTGATTGAACCCCTGGAAGCCGTTGAAGACGACGTAGTTCTGCCGGACGAAGTAGAAGAAGGCGGTGGCGATCGCGAGCGTGATCATGATCGTGTAGATGCCGGCCGTGCGCACGGCGAGCGCGCCCGTGATGGTGCCGAACAGCGTCGCGATCAGGATGGCGGCCGGAATGTAGAGCCACCAAGGCCAGACGAGCGAGATCGTGGTGATGGCGCTCGGACCGAGGATCGCCGTCATGTAGCCGGCGACGCCGGCGATCGCGAGTTGCGCCAGGCTCACCATGCCGCCGTAGCCGCCGACGAACATCAGCGACAGCGCGATCATGCCGTAGATCAGCGAGCGGGCGAAGATTTGCACGATGACGAAGTCGGACGACACCGCCGGCAACAGCAGCAACACGGCGGCCATCGCCCAGTAGCTGGCGGGGATGCGCGAGGTATCCCAGCGGCTCAAGCTCGCCGTCTCGCCCTGTGCATCGCTCGTTTGCCAAAGCGCCATGGCTCAGCGCCTCGACGCGATGAGGCCCTGCGGGCGGAAGGCCAGCACGAGGACCATGATGAGGAATGTCAGCACGACGGCGTAGGTCGGGAAATAGACGGAGCCGAACTGCTCGGCACATCCAATGATGACGGCGCCGAGCGCCGCGCCAGGAATGGAGCCCATGCCGCCGACGATGACGACGACGAGGGAAGCGAGCAGGAAGCGGATGTCCTCGCCCGGTGCGATCGACTGGAACGTGCCGCCGACGACGCCAGCGACACCGGCGAGCCCCGCTCCGAAGGCGAACACGAGCACGAAGATGCGCTGGATGCGCACGCCCGTCGCCGCCAGCATCTCGCGATCGTCGACACCGGCGCGGACCAGCATGCCGATCTTGGTCCGGTTAAGGACGAGCCACATCAGCACGCCGACGACGATGGCTGCCAAGAGGATGACCAGCCGCACGATCGGATACTTGAGATAGACCGCCTCGCCGTCGCTCTTCACCGCCGTGATGAGCGGCAGCGTCGTCGGGCCATCGAGCCAAGCGGGGGCGAGGATCTGGTAGAAATCGCCGCCCCAGATCCACAGCATGATGTCGGCGAGCACGATCGAGATGCCGATAGTGACGAGGGTCTGCTTGAGATCGTCGCCCTGCATGCGGCGGAAGACGACGTACTGAAGCACGATGCCGAGTGCCGCGACGACGACAAAGGCGGCAAGGAATGCGAGCAGCCAATACCCGGTCGTCGTCGCCACCTCGTAGCCGACGTAGCCGCCCAGCATGTAGAGCGAGCCGTGCGCGAGGTTCACGTTCTTCATCAGCCCGAAGATGAGCGTGAATCCGGAGGCGACGAAGAAGTACAGCGCGCCGAGCGTGATCCCGTTGATGAGCGCGTTGAGGAAGACCTTCTTCTTGCCGATGGCCGCTTCGAGCCCCTCGGGCCAGGCGGCGAAGATCGCCCAGACGAGCACGGCCACGACGACGAGGATGACCAAGGCCCAGAACGGGTGACGCTCGACGAACCGGCCCATCCGACAACTACACCCTACACTCGCCACCAGCCGGCCAGGGCCAGCGCGTTTACCAAATCCTCTGTCACACCCGAAGGATAGCGTCGTTCCACCACCCCGGGCATATCTTTGAGTATCCCTCTTTCACCGCCTCAGGGGATAGGCCGAGGGCCAATTTCGTCGAACGTCGTTACCGGCGTCCCATCGAGGGACAGGCGGCTCAGCCGAGGGGAAGCGTTGCCCGGCGATAGTCGCTCGGAGCAATACCGACATTGGCGATGAAGAAGCGCGTAAAGCTCGCCTGCGAGGCAAAGCCCAAGTCGAAGCCGATCGACGTCACCGGCTCGTCGGTCGTCGTCAGGAGCCGGACCGAGCGCTCGGTCTTCAGGATGTTCAGATAGAGGTTGGGGGTGAGCCCGACCGACCGGCGAAACAGCTTGAAGAAATGTGGCCGCGACAGCCCCGCGTCCCGGGCTATCCGGTCGAGGACCAGCTCGTCTCCGAGGCGCGAGCGCATGAGCGAGATCGAATTGCGAATGCGGTAATCGGTGCCGCGCTGATCAGGCCCACCGGCGCCGATCGCCGGCGCCGGCCGGTGCCAGGACTGCTCGAAACAGAGCTCGGTAAGTGCGAAAATGTCGGCCGCCAGCGCGCGATCGTCGGGTGCGCCGGACAGCAGCCGGCTCGCGACGTCGTCGACCAGACGGCGCACGCCCGCCGTTACTTGGATCTTAGGACCACCGAACCGCAACGGAGACGTCGACGGACCGCCGGTCTCGGAAAATCGCATCGGATCGACGTACAGGATGAGACAGCAAGTTCCGGGCTCGGCGTCGTTAGGCATGAAGCGGTGCGGCTGCCAGGGGCTGACGGCGGCGGCCTTCCGGCCATCGATCGCATAAGGGCGGCCATCGACGACGCAGGTTGCGCTCGACCCGTCGAGCTTGAAGAGAAGGTGCCCTTCGCGATGGGCGTGCAGCACCATGGGCTTGTCCATCCGATGGATGGCCACCCGCCCGAACCTGCCGTGCCTGACAGCAACAGCCGAGCTCATATCGACCCGATACGCCTCAACGCTCCGATAGCGGCAATTTTTGCGCGATAAACCGAGCCCTGGCAAGCCACCGCCCGCACAGACGCAAACGGCCGGGCACCTGGCCCGGCCGCTCGCAGCAAATGTCGCGTCGTCAGATCAGTCGCACTTGATGGAGTCGCGCGAGGGGATGCCGAGCTCGCGGAACTTCGCCTCGTCCATGCCGAGCGTCTGGTTGACGTTGTCGATCTTCGACACGAACTGGTTGGCGAGATTGCCGTCGGGCTGCTCAGCCACCTCGGTGACGAAGTTCGAGCCGATCGCCTGGCGATTGCCGTCGAGCTTGATCTTGCCGTTCGGAGCATCGAGCTCAAGGCCGGCCAGACACTGGCGGAACTTCGCATGGCCGTCGGAGAGATCGCCATTCACGGTGTTCAGGCACGACACCATGGCATTCGTGGCGTTGTAGTAGCCGGTCGCCAGCAACGAGGGCGACGGGAAGCGCTTCTCCGGCGGGAAGGCGTCCTGATAGGCCTTCACGTAGGCCTGCCACTTGGCATCATCCCAGGTGTCCGCCTGAGGGCCGGCCGACGGCGTGCCGACGAGGAGCTTCTTGGCGTCGCCCTTGGAGGAGAGCACGGTGCCGTCGACCATGATGGTGCCGCCGATGATACCGACATCGCCGCCGCCAGCCTGCTTGTACTGATTGAGGAAGTTGACGGCGTCCGCACCGCCGAGGCCGATGTAGAGCGCGTCGACGTCATCCGGCAGAGCGGCGATGATCGAGGCGAAGTCCTTCGTGCCGAGCGGCACCCACTGGCGGTTCGTGATCTTGCCGCCGGCGTTGCAGTAGCCGAGCGCGAAGCCGAAGAAGTTCGTGTAGGCGAAGGAGTAGTCCTCGGCCACCGAGGCGACTTTCTTCCAGCCCTTCTTGTTGAACACGTAGTCGCCGAGCCCGGCCGACCACTGCGCGCCGTCCATGTTGAAGCGGAAGAGATTCGGCGCCGGATCGACGAATGTCGTCTCTTGCGCGCCCGAGATACCGTTGATGATCGTCACCTCAGGGTGCTGTTTGGCGTAGTCGCGAACCGCGATGCCTTCCGAGCCCGACAGCGGTCCGACGATGATGTCGACCTTGTCCTGCTCGACGAGCTTGGAGATGACCTGGAGCGCCTTCTCGGGCGTCGTGTCGGTCGAGCCGACGATCACCTCGAGATCCTTGCCGCCAGCCTTGTTGCCAGCCTGGCCCATGGCCGTCAGGAACCCGCGCTGACCGTCCTCGCCGAGCACGGTGTAGGTGCCTTCGAGAGTCGCCATGAAGCCGATCTTGAGACTTTCGGCGGAAGCCGCCGACGCCCAGGCGAGCACGGCCGCCGAGGCCAATGTTCCGAACAGTGCCTTCTTCATTCATTTCCTCCCGTGGGGGTCTGGGCCGGCCCACGCATGAGCCTGCCTGCCGGCAGCCGAGCGTATCGACCGCTTTCGCCCCGGCATACCCCACAGTCTCTTTATCGGCCGGGCAAGGGTCAAGATGGGAAGTTCGCCCCCCCATCAGTTCCGGAGCTTCCGCTGCCCGAACGTCGGGGCAACCTCCGGGATCGGCGGCATCTGCCAGGTGCCGGTCACCGGAATACCGGTATCGCGGTTGACGACGACCTCGATCAGCGTCGGCTGGTTGGAGCGGAGCGCCTCCGAATAGGCGCTGCCGAACTGATCGGGATGCTCGATGCGGATGCCGCGGCCGCCCATGGCTTCCGCCATCTTGACGAAATCCGGGTTCCAGAGCTGACCCGTCTGCTCGTTGATGAAGCTCGTGCCGAGCTCGCGGCCATCCAGATAGAACCGCTGCAGGTCGCGGATCGTGCCGATGGCGTAGTTGTTGAACAGCACCCAGACGGCGGGAAGATTGTACTCGACGGCGGTGGCGATGGCGTGGGGTGCCATCATGAAGCTGCCGTCGCCGCAGAGCGTCACGCACGGCGAGTGCGGGCGGGCGAGCCGGGCGCCGAGCACGCCCGAGACGCCGAAGCCCATGGCCGCGAACCCGCCGGCGGTCATATGCGAGCCGGGCGTGCGCGGCATCCAGTATTGCTCGGACCAAACCTGGCAGTTGCCGACATCGTCGACCATGATGGTGTCGGGCGGCGACAGGCGATTGATCTCGGCCATGATCCGGCGCGGCTCGATCGGCACGGCATTGGAGCGCGCGAACGGCTCGCAGAAATTGCGCCACTCGGTCTGCCAGCCCTGGATCTCGCGCCGCCAGCCGTCGATCGAGGCCTTGCGGCCCTTGGCCTTCGCGATCCGGAGCATGGCGCCGAGGAATTCCTTGGCATCCGCCTCGACGCCGATTTCGACCGGATAATTGCGGCCGATCTCGTTCTTGTCGATGTCGACCTGAATGAGCTTCGTGGGCGGAATATTGTAGACGTAGCCCTTGATCCAGGAGCCGGTGTGCAGGTCGTTGAAGCGCGTGCCGATCGCGAGGATGACGTCGGCGTTGCGCGCCGCCTCCGTCGCCGGATACTCGCCCCAGACGCCGGCGACGCCCAGATGCAGATGATGGTCGGCGGGCACCGCGCCCTTGCCCATAAAGGACGTGTAGATTGGGATCTCGAGCTGCTCGGCCAGGTGCTGCAGCTCGCCGAACGCATCCGCGACGCGAATGCCGCCACCGGCCAGGATCAGCGGCTTCTTGGCTGAGAGCAGCAGATTGAGCGCGCGCTCGACCGTCATGTCGGAAAGGGATGAGCGCCAGCCTCCGGCGGGCGCCGCATTGCGCAAGGGTTCAGGCGTCGAGACGGGCGCCGACTGAATGTAGAGGTCGTAGGGCATGTCCATGTGGACGGGGCCAGGCCGGCCGCTCGTCATCAGCTGGAAGGCCTCCGGCAGCGCGCGCGTCAAATCCTCGACCTTGTTGATGCGATAGCTCTTCTTCACGATCGGCGCGAAGATCGAGGACATCGTGCCGTTGTAGCGATAGTCGTCCTGCAGCGCGCCGGAGTTGAGCTGGTTCGTCGGCACGTTGCCGGTGATTACGAACATCGACGAGTTGTCGTAGAAGGCATTGGCGACCGAGATCATGAGGTTCATCGGGCCGGGGCCGGTCGAGGCGTAGACGGCGAGCGGCTTCCGCGTCAGGCGATAGTAGACGTCGGCCATGAAGCCAGCGCCCTGCTCGATGCGCGGCGCGATATGGCGGATCTTGTCGGTGTGCTTGTAGATGCCGTCGAGCAGCCCGATGGCGCCGTGACCGGCATAACCCAGCAGATACGGCACCTTCTCCTTGACGAGATACTCGGCGATGATGTCGGTGCCGCGCATCTCGTTGGTGCCGGGCATGCCGGAGTAGCTGCGGCTGGCTGTGGAGCTCGAAGCGGACGTGGACGATGAGTAACCGCCGTAGCCTGAGGACCTGTAGCTAGAGCGCCTGTCCATAGCTTACTCCCTTTTCATCGCCGCACGCCGCACACCTCAACTCTAGGCCCGCCATTTGCCTCTGTCATCGGGCCACCGATGCTGCTGCGTTGAAACGTGCTTAATGCCAGCCCTCGGTCAGTCCGACAACGGCCGGAGCACGCCCGTCACGCGCTCGCCCGCGATCTCGACCGATACGGGCCGGGGGCCGGCGAGCTTGCCCGCGAGGTCCGGCACATAGGCAAAGCCCATCGAGCGGCCGTCGATGCCGAAGCTGCCCGACAGCGTCCAGCCGAGGATCGTCTCACCGTCGCGGATGGGCTCGCGGCCGTGGAGAATGCGGCCGGGTTGATCGAGCGCGACGTGGCCGAGCACGCATTTTTCTGGCATGGGCGCTTGCCCTGCGAGGTCGCCTTGTCCAACTTCCGCCGGTGTCATCGTCGCATCGACCTCGTAGCCCCAGCGGGGCAGGCACGCCTCGATGACGAGCGCCCGCAGCGCGAACGCACCCACCGGCCGCGCGCCCGCGCTCGTGATCCGCTCATACATATGCTGCGCCATCTCGGCCGGAACGATCAGGCGCTGGCAGGACAGACCGTGTTCCCCGCCGTCGACAATCCAACCCATGCCGAGTCCAAGATCGTGGACGCGATCCCCATCCTGGCCATGGCGGGGACGGTGCCCAACCGTCGTCAGCGTTGCGGCCGCTCCTGGACCGACAAGATCAAAGACCGCGTAGGCAGAGGTCATGTCGACCACGTGAGCACGCACCGATGCGCCGATGCGCTTGCGGAGCAATGCGGCGAGCCGCACCTCGTCGCCCGGCGCGCCAATGACAAGGGCCTTGTCCGTTCCAAGGACCACAATCTGCACGATCGCCTCGATCGTGCCCGCATCGGTGAGCAGGGCGCGGCGTCGCGGCATGAGGTCGGTCTCGAGGCCTAAGCTGCGAGCGACGGTCGACGCATCCGGCCCGACGATCGCAACCTTGGCGAGCGCGCTCTGATCGAGCACGGCGCAATCTTCGCGCGCGGCCTTGGCCTCTGCCGCCGACCAAACGTGCCAGGGTTGGGGCCCGTAGGTGGCCTCGACGTCCGGCTGCGTGCCCGCGGGCGCGAACACGGCGGCCTGCTCCCATCCGCCGACCTGCTCGAACAGCGCGTTTGCCGCGACATGCCGCTCATGCAGCGGGCTGCGCCGGATGCCGCGCGCCGAGCGATAGCCGACATCGGGGCATTGCAGGCCGTAGAGCTTGCCGAGACCCTCCGTCATGCGCTCGGCGAGATAGCGGATGTTCGTCTCGAAGGGTTGTGTGCGCTTGACGTCGTTGGCCGAGATGTCCCAGCTCGCCCGTCCCTTGGCGATGAGCTCGGCCGCGAGCTTGCCGATGCCGCCGGAGGCCATCACGCCGATGGTATTGAATCCGCAGGACACGAAGAGATTGCGCACCTCCGCCGTCTCACCCAGGTGGAAATTGCCATCCGGCGTGAAGCTCTCGGGGCCGTTGAAGAACAGCTTGATGCCGGTCTCCTTCAAGATAGGCATGCGCTGGAGCGCACCTTCGAGGATCGGACCGAAATGCTCGAGATCCTCCGGCAGCGAGTCAAAGCAGAAGCTCTCCGGGATGCCGTCGAGCGCCCAGGGCTTCGCCACTTCCTCCAGGCAGCCGAACAACAGCTTGCCCGCGTCCTCTTTGTAGTAGGTCCGCTCGTCGGGCACGCGCACCATCGGCGTATCGCGTGGCAGGCCGGGGATCGGCTCGGTTACGGCGTAGAAATGCTCGCAGGCGAGCAGCGGTATGTGCACGCCGATGCGCTCGGCGATCTCGCGGCTCCACATGCCGGCTGAGAGCAGAACCTTCTCCGCGGCGATATCGCCACGATTGGTGCGCACGCCAGTCACGCGGCCGTCCTCGACCACGATGTCCTCGACCTTCGTCTCCTCGAAGATCTTGGCGCCGCGTTGGCGGCAGGCCTTGGCGAGCGCTTGCACGGTATCGACGGGATTGGTGCGGCCATCACCGGGGAGATGCATTGCGCCCAGCACATCGCCGACCTCGACGCCCGGATAGCGCTCCTTGACCTGCGCTGCCGTCAGGATCTCGGCATCGTGTCCCCAGGCCTTGGCGATCGAGACGGTGCGCTTGAACTCGACGAGCCGCTCGGACTCGAGCGCCAGCGCAATCGAGCCGTAGCGCTTGTAGCCGGTCGAGAGCCCCGTCTCACGCTCGAGCTCGGGGAGGAGTTGCGCCGTGCGGCTCGACAGTAGAGTCAGCATGCGCGAGCCGCGGACCTGCCCGACGCTGCCGACCGAATGCCAGGTCGTGCCGCAAGCGAGCTGCCGTCGCTCGACCAGCACCGTGTTCGTCACGCCCTCGAGCGCCAGATGATAGAGCGCCGACAATCCGGCGATACCACCACCGATGACGACGACATCGGCGCGGCGTGGCAATGCGGCAGACATCTGTCAGCTTCCTTTTTCGTTGAGCGCACGCCAGACCCGCTCCGGCGTCGCCGGCATTTCGATGCGGTCGTGGCCGATCGCGTCGGCGATGGCATTCATGATGGCGGGTGGCGCGCCGATGTTCCCACACTCACCGACGCCCTTCATGCCGAGCTCGTGGGTGGTCGAGGGATGGTCGGCGGCGACGAGATCGAAGCGCGGCAGGTCCTGCGCGAGCGGCAGCACGTAGTCCATGAGACTGCCGGTCAGGAGCTGGCCTGAGTCTTCGTCGTAGACGACTCGCTCGAACAGCGCCTGGCCGATCCCTTGCGCGAGCGCACCATGCAGTTGCCCCTCGACGATCATCGGATTGAGCCGCACGCCTGCGTCGTCGGCGCCGGTAAACCGCGCGATCGCGATAGCACCAGTCTCGGGATCGATCTCGACCTCGGCGACGTAGGCGCCGTTCGGACAGGTGTTGAAATCGCCCTTGACCTCGGCAGTGCCGGCGCAACCCTCGCGATCGGCCTCGCTCATACGTTGAGCGAGCGCTGCGATCGTCACCCCACGATCGGTGCCGGTGATGCGGAAGCCCCCACTGTCGAGGGCGAGGTCGGCGGCGGACGCTTCGAGCAGGGCGGCAGCCTTCTCGCGCAAACGCTCGCGCAGCACGCGCGCTGCTCGGACGACTGCCGTGCCTGACGTCTGCAGCGAGCCGGAACCGCCGGTCGCCGCGCCGATCGCCGGCAGCGCCGCCGTGTCACCTTGAACCACGCGCACCTGCGCAGGATCGAGATCGAACTCGGCCGCGACCAGCTGCGCGAACGTCGTCTCGTGACCCTGGCCGATATCCTGCGCGCCCATGGCGGCGGCGATCCGGCCATCGGCGTCGAGCGCGACGCGACTGTGCTCCTCGACCGGGTGGCTCGTCACGTGCATGTAGAGAGCGACGCCAATGCCGCGCCGCTTGCCGTTGGCCTCCGATTGCGCGCGCCGCGCCGCGAAGCCTCGCCAATCCGCCCTGTCGAGGGCGATGGCAAGCGTGCCTGGAAAATCGCCACTGTCGATGAGATTTCCGGAAAGAGTCTTGCGCGGCAGATCCATGGGGCGAATGAGATTGTGCCGGCGCAGGGCGGTGCGGTCGAACCCATGCTCACGCGCCGCACGATCGATGAGACGCTCGATGAGCGCATGCGCCTCGGGCTTGCCTGCGCCGCGCATGACATCGGTCGGCGCCGTGTTCGTGTATACGCCGCGCGCCGTCAGGTGGTGCACGGGGATGCGATAGACGTGGCCGAGCGTCCGCATGAAGTGAACCGACATGCAGGACGGTGCCGAGGAGGACGCGTACGCGCCGAGATTGCAGGCCGTCTCGACATCGAGGCCGAGGAATGTGCCGTCACGATCGAGGGCGAGTGTCGCGCTGCTCAAGTGGTCGCGGGCGTAGTTGTCGGCGAGAAACGCTTCGGAGCGGGTCGAGACCCAGCGGACGGGACCGCCGATGGCGCGGGCCGCCGCGAGGAGCGCGACGAGCTCGGGATGCGGCACGAGCTTCAGCCCGAAGCTGCCGCCCACATCGAACGTCTGCACGCGCAACTTGGACGGCTCGATGCCGAGCGTCAGTGCGAAGGCGTTGCGAAGCGTGTGGACGCCCTGGCTCTGCGTCGTGAGATCGAATGAGTCCGTGGCCCGATCGTAGCGCGCGATGGCCGAGCGCGGCTCGATCGGCGCGGGAGCGATCCGGTTGTTGACGATCGTCAGGCGGGAGACGAGTGGCGCGGCTGAGATCGCAGCAGCCGTTGCAGCGGCATCGCCGTGGGCCCAGGTGAATGCCGTCTCAGTCGACTTCTGGATGGTGACGACGGGCGCCTCGTCGTCGATCTCGACGATAACCTGCTCGGCGGCATCGAGAGCCGCGGCCTTCGTCTCGGCGACGACGATGGCGACGGCCTCACCCACGAACCGCACATTTTCGATCGCGAGCGCGTGCCGCACCGGCTCGTTGAACGGCGTGCCGTCGGCACTGGGCATCGCCGTCCGGCACTTCATCGGTTTGACGCCGGCGGCCTCGAGATCGCGCCCCGTCATCACCGCGACGACGCCGGGATGGGCGCGCGCTACGCTCGCATCGACGGACTTGATACGGCCTCGCGCCACCGTCGAACGCACGAACACGGCCTCGAGGCACCCGTCCACGCGCAACGCCTCGACGTAGCGGCCCTGACCTCTCAGAAGCCGCTCGTCCTCGAAACGTTTGAGCGAAGCGCCGATGCTCATGCCGGTCTCAATGCAGGAAGGACGCGCCGACGAGATCAATCGTGCAGCCGGTGGCGTATTTGAGATGCCCGCCTGCGCAGAGGATCACAGAATCGGCGACCTCCTTCGGCGTGCCGAAGCGTCCAACCGGAATCTCGCGCAGCATCTCGTCGCTGCCGTAGATCTTGACCATGTCGGTCGCCTGCTCGGTCTCCACCACGCCGACGCAGATGAGATAGGTCTCGACACCCTCCTTGGCATGGAAACGGGCGATGCCGCGCAACAGCGAATTCATGCCGCCCTTCATCGTGCCGTCGTGGAAGAAGTTCGTGCGGTCGCCGCGCACGGCGATACGCGCCGTGATGCCGATGATCGAGCCGCCGCCTTTCTCCCGGTAATGCAGGATGGCGAGGCGCGACAGATGCGCCACCGACATGAGATTGACGCGAAAGGCGTGATCCCAATGCGCATCCCACTCCTCGATCGGCGCATCGAGCGCGATCGGCTGCCGGGTGGCGGCGTTGTTGACGAGCGTATCGATGCGGCCACGCCAGCCGACCGCCTCATCCCACAGCCGCTTCAGTTGTTTGAGGTCGCCGACATCGGCGCCGACGATCAGGCATTTGTCCTTGCCGAGCTCCTTCTGGATCTTTTCGGCGCGCTCCTTGCCCGAGGCGTAGTTGAGCACGACATGCGCGCCCTGCCGGACGAGCCCGCGCACGATGCCCTCGCCGATGCCGCGCGATCCGCCGGTGACGAGCGCGGTCTTGCCCGTCAGGTCCGAATAGTTCTCCATCGTCGCGTCTCCCAACATTTTTGTTCTGTTCAAGCTGATTTCCAGAAGTCGGCCGCTTCCTCTTCCATGGCTCGCTTCAACAGCTCACTCATGCGGAGTGTCACGGACCCGGGCTTGCCTGAGCCGACACGCCGGCCGTCGACCTCGGTGACCGGGACAGCAAGCTCGAGCGTCGAGCAGATGAAGGCCTCGTCGGCGGAGGCGAGCGTGTAGCTGTCGAAGTCGCGCTCCTGCACGGGAATGCCGTGCTTATGGGCGAGCTCGATGATGGTCTCACGGGTGATGCCAGGAAGGATGTCGCGCGTCGTCGGTGGCGTCAGAAGCTTGCCGCCCACGACGCAGAAGATGTTGTAGGCGATGCCCTCGGCGACGAAGCCGTCGCTGTCGACGGTGATGCCGATGTCGGCGCCACGGCCGGTGACGTCGATCGCACCGAGCACGCTGCCCAGATAATTGCAATGCTTCATGCCGGTCGGGACCGCGTGCGAGGAGATGCGCGGACGCGGAACGGTGATGGCGCGCAAGCCCTGCTGATCCGTACGCCCGAACAGGCCCGCATAGTATTTCGCAAAGCCCGCGATCGGAATGATCGTGACGTTGGGCTCGGGCTTTCTTAAGAGCCGCTTCTCCCACTTGATCGAGCTCATGCCCTCGCCGCGGCTGATCTGCAGTCTCAGATAGCCGTCCTGCAAGTTGCTCTTCTCGATCAGCTCCGCGATGACGCGCCGCCAGCCATCGTGATCCATCGGCTCGTCGATCATCATGTAGCGCAGGCCGCGCGTGAGGCGATCGAGATGCGGCTTCAGGCGGAAGGGCGCGCGATTCCAGACGGCGATGCCCTCGAAGATGCCGTCGCCGTAGAGGAAGCAGCGGTCGAACACGGAGACTTTGGCTTCGCTCTCGGGCACAAAGGCGCCGTTCAGATAGACGATCGGCTCGCTCATGGCGTGGTCTGTCCTTGGGTCTGGCGAAGCTCGAGCAAAATATTGCCGTAGCGGGTTCGCTTGGCAGTAGCGTTGGGCGGGACGACGATGGTCGTCAGGCGATCCTCGACGAGGGCGGGGCCGGTGATCGCCTTGCCGATCGGCATCTGCGCTGCCGCATGCACCGCGACGTCGATCTCGCCGCCAGCCGTGCGGAGCCAGGCGCGGCGCGCACGCGACTGCGGGGGCTCGATGCCGCCCGCAATCTCGGCGATGACCGTATCCGGTAGGTGCCCGATCGCCCGCAGGTTCCATTCCGTGATCTCGACCGCATCGTTCGGACTGCGCACCGAGTAATGTTGCTCGTGCAGCTTGTGGAAGGTCTCGACCACATGGCCGAGTGCCGCGGCATCCGAAATGCGCAGGCCTTTGATCGGCAGCGTCAGTTGCCACACTTGGCCCGCATAGCGCGCTTCTGCCGTCAGCTCGAGCGTGCGTCCGGATCTTTCCTTGAAGCCCATCCGGTCGAGATAGGCGTTGCCCTCGGCTTCGAGTGCGGCGAGCACCCCGTTGATGGCTTCGAAGTCGAAGCGGTCGGTCGAAGCGAAGAGCGCGCGACCGAAGGTGAAGCCGACATCGCCGGTCAATATGCCGAAGGCGCTCATGACGCCGGCGAAGCGCGGCACGAGCACACGAGTGATGCCGAGCTCGGCGGCGATGGCGGCAGCGTGCAATCCGGCCGCGGCGCCGCCCGCGACCATCAGATAGTCGCGCGGATCGATGCCGCGCTTCACTGTCAGGTCGGAGATCGCGCCGACCATGTTCTGCTCGGAGGAGAGCGTGATGAGGGCGGCGGCCTCCTGCACGGACAGGCCGAGCGGTTTCGCCACGTCGGTCTCGATCGCGTGCCGTGCGGCGTCCGCATCGAGCCGCATCCGCCCGTCGGCGAAGCGCTCCGGGTCAAGGAGGCCAAGCGCGAGGTTGGCGTCGGTGACGGTCGCGCGCCTGCCGCCGCGGCCGTAGCAGGCCGGCCCCGGTTGCGAGCCCGCGCTTTCCGGTCCCGTATGAATAAAGCCGCCGCGATCGACGCGGGCGAGCGATCCGCCGCCAGCGCCGATGGTATGGATTTCGATCGACGGCACGCCGAAGAAATGGCCAGCGATGGTGCCTTCGCGATGCAACGGCACACGCCAGTCGGTCGTGATCGAAACGTCGAAGCTCGTACCGCCCATATCCACGGTGATGATGTTGCCGTTCTCGCCTTCGAGCTCGGCGAAGCGGCGGCTCGCTTCCGGTGCCGCGGCCGGACCTGAAAAGCAGAGATAGACCGGCTTGGCGACGATATCGGCGGCCGACGTTTGCCCGCCGCTCGACGTCACATAGGTGAGCGTGCCCGTGAAGCCGCCCTCCGTCAGGCGCTCCTGCAACTCGTCGACGCGCTTGGCGACCAGTGGCTTCAAGGATGCATCGAGCGCCACTGCCGAGGTTCGCCGATACTCACGGATGCACGGATTGACGCGATGGCCGAGGCTGACGGGTATGCCCGGCCAGACCTCATTGATGATCGCCTCGATACGCAGCTCATGCGCCGGATTGACGATCGACCACAGCAGGGAGACGGCAATGGCTTCGACCTCGGCCTTGCGCAGATTGGCAATCGCCTGCCGAACGCTCTCCTCGTCGAGGGCGCGCTCGATGCCGCCTTCGGCGTTGATGCGCTCATCGACCTCGAGCGTCAGCGCGCGCGGCACATAGGGCGGTGGATACGGCTGGCGAATATTGTACGTGTCCGACTTACCGCCTTCCCGCACCAGCAGCGTCTCGCGAAAACCGCGCGTCACGATGAGGCCGGTGCGCGCCGCCTTGCCTTCGAGGATCGCATTGGTGGCCGCCGTCGTGCCGAAGGCGAACCGGGTCAGCGAGGAAATGAGCGCGCGGCGCGTCATGCCGAGATCGGTGGCGATCTGCTCGAGGCCGTTGAAGACGCCGTCGATGATGCGGCCGGGCGTCGTCGGCGACTTGTAGGCGCGAATGTCGTCGAGACCGCGCCTCAGCACGAGATCGGTGAAGGTGCCGCCGACGTCGATGGCGATTTCGAGCGTCATGCGCGATCGCTCCCGTAGGCGCTCGCGGCTTTGCCGGACGAGATGAGCCCGTCGGCGACATCGCGCCGGATGCGCTCGGGCGCGCGCACCTTCGGGTCGCCGTAGCCGCCGCCGCCGCAGGCTTCCGAGACGAGCCGCTCGCCAGGTTGCAAGGTCACGTCGATGGTGATGCCGAGGTCGGTCGCGGTGCCGTCTGTCGAAATCTTGCTGATGCGTGTCGGTAGCCCCGGTGCGCCGCCGCGCACGCCCTCGGGTGGATTGTCGTGGGCTGCGGCGTTGATCGCGAAGCGCACAGGGCCGAAGCGCGGCCGCATGACGACGCGCGAGCCGGGGCCGCCCTGGAACTCGCCGGCGCCGCCCGAGTCCTGCCTAATCGCCAGCTCCTCGATGAGGATCGGCTGCTGCTGCTCGACGATCTCGACGCTCGACTGCCAGAGGATGCCTTGCGACGCCGCACTGCCGTAGGTCAACCAGCCGTCCTCGCCGCCGACCGCGGGCCCGCCCCAGTAGCCCATGATGATCTGATTGACGAACGGCCGATCGCCCCGCCGAGGGTCGCGGCCGCTGACGACGGGGCAGGACCCGGGCAGGCCGACCGAGCCATAGGCCGAGCCGGCACCGGCCTTCAAGTCCGCGAACAGCGTCTGGATATGACCGGCGAGCAGATGGCAGAGGTTGGTGGTGGCGGCCGAGGTCGCGGCCGGAAAGCGCGGCCGGCCGACCGCCGAGCCGTCGCGCATTTTGACCGTGATGCGCCGGAAAGCTCCAGCCGCGCGCGGCACGTCGGGACCGAGCACGTTGCAGGTGCCCATCCGGCAGCAGGCGAGCACGGTCGCTTCCGTCATGTTGATGCCGAGCGGCAGGTTATCGACGTTGCCGGTCAGGTCGATCGTGACGCGGCCAGCCGTCGGATCGACCTCGAGCGTTGCCGTGACCGGAATGCCGTCCGGATACTGCGTGAGCTCGGAGTCGTAGCGGACGGTGCGCGTGACGCGGCCGGCGGGCAGCTCCGCAATCGCCTGCGCCGTCACACGCTCGGCGTGGTCCTGATACTCGTCGAGGAAACGCGAAATCGTCTCCGCGCCGTAGCGATCGCACAGCTCCATCAGGCGCCGCTCGCCGGTGCGAACGGCGGCGAGGCAGGCCAGATAGTCGCCGTAGAACTGCTCGGGTGCGCGGATGTTGGCTTTGCAGATGTCAACCACGCCTTCGATATCGTGGCCCTCGCGCTGGATCTGCACGCAGGGCAGCATCAAGCCTTCCTCATAGACGTCGCGCGCGGCTGGATTGTAGGTCGAGGGAATGGGGAAGCCCATGTCGCCCAGATGCGCGCGGGCGATCGTGTAGAACACGAGCTTGCCCTGGTGGAACACGGGCACACAAAGCGTGAAGTCGGCGCAGTGCGTGTTGCCGAGATAGCCGCTGTTGTTGACGTAGCAGTCGCCGGGACGGAGGCGCTCGCCGTGCTTGGCGGCGACGGCGCGTGGGATGAGGTCGATCGCCCCCACGTGCACGGGTAGGCCGAGCGCGACCGACACCGATTGAAACTTCGCATCCGTCAGTGAGCACGAGAAATCGAGCGCTGTGTTGAGCACGCCCGAGCGACCGGACTTCAACAGGGCGTTGACCATCTCGCGGATGATCGCCTCGATGCGCTGGCGCAAGATCACGACCGTGTAGGGATCGACCGTCCCTTGTGCCTTCGCTGTCATCGCATCGTCGGCCATCTCGCGTATCCTCAAATCTGCGTCGACGGCTGGAACTCGCCGTAGCGCTTGCGCCACACATCGACGATCTCGCCGACGGTGGCGTAGGCGCGCACGGCTTCCAGAACCGGCTGCATGCTGTTGCGATCCTCGGCCGCCGCACGATCGATCTCGGCGAGAGCGGCGGCGACCCGGGCATTGTCGCGCGAAGCCTTCACGGCGGCGAGCCTCGCGATCTGTTTCTCCGCCGTCTGCGGGTCGATCCGGAACGCGGTATGGGGCACATTCGGCTTCTGCCGATCGATGTTGACGGTGACCCACGGCCGCTCGCCCGAGTCGACGTGTCTCTGACGCCGTGCCGCGCCCTCAGACATGAAGCGCTTAGCCCAGCCATTGTCCATGATGGCAATCGCGCCGCCCATCGCCTTGATGCGATCCAGCGCCTCGCGCATCTGCCGCTCGATCTCAAGCGTCAGCGTCTCGACGAAGTAGGAGCCGCCGAGCGGATCGATGGTGTCGGTGAAACCGTGCTCGTTGGCGATGATCTGTTGCGTGCGAACGGCCGCGCGCACCGTCTCCTCGCTCGGAATGCCGACGGCCTCGTCATAGGAGGCGATGTAGACGTAGGACGCGCCACCAAGCACGTAGCCGAGCGTGCCGAAGGCGATCCGCACGAGATTGTTGATGGGCTCGGCGAGGGCCTCCTGGCCGTGACCGTAGACGGTCGTCTTCAAGGCCATCGCGGCATCGGTCGTCGCACCATAGTCGTCGCGCATGATGTGCGCCCAAACTTTGCGCAGGGCCCGCATGTTGGCGACGACAGCGAAGAAGTCATGGCGCTCATCGGCGAACATGTGCAGCAATGGCGCGACCTGATCGATCGTAAAACCACGGGCGATGAGCAGATCGAGATAGTGCCGTGCATTCGCGAGCGCGATCGCGCCCCCGACGCTCGATCCCGCACCTCCGGCATTCAGATGATTGTAGCAGACCGTCATCGGCGACCAGTTGGGTGCATGCTCGACGCACCAGGCGACCGGATCGACGGCGAGCTTGGCGGCGGGCGCCGGCGGCAAGATCTGCGTGCCGCGGGCGAGGTATTCCTTCAACGGGTCATTCTGCAGATTGACGGTGTAGTCGGTGTAACGGAGGCCCTGCTTCTCGCCCAGGGCTGCGAACATCGCCGCGACGATCGGGCCAATCGAGTTGCCGAGCGTGCCCACCCGCTTAACGCGGTTGAGCGGCAATCCATCGAACAGCGCTTCCAGATCGGCGAGCGTATCGAGCGCGACGCCGACGCGTCCGACCTCGCCCGCCGCCATCACGTCGTCGCTGTCGTAGCCGCATTGCGTCGGCAGATCGGCGGCGAGCAGCAATTGCTGGACGCCCATGCCGACGAGCGATTTGAGGCGCTTGTTGCAGGTCTCCGCCTCGCCGAACCCGGTATAGGCCGAAACGACGAACGGCTCGGTGCGGTTCATCGCCGGACGGTCGCCGCGCGTGAAGGGGAAGGCGCCGGGGAAGCCGACGTCGTCGAGATAGTCAAAACCCTCTCGGGCGAGTGTCGCGGGCGAATAGAGCGGCTCGATGGCAATGCCAGTGTCGGTCACGAACGGGCGGACCTCGGCATGCGCCTCGACCGCCGGCCCATAGGCGGTTTTCGCCCACGCCGCATGAGCGTCCGCGACCTCGTCCGCATCGGCACGGATCGTCAGCTTGGGATCATGCGTGTTCATGCTCCGCTCCGTTCCATCAGCCGTCGACCTCGACGAGGATCGCGTCGCCCTGGCCGTAGCCGCCGCAGATCGCGGCGACGCCCCTTCCGCCACCACGGCGGCCGAGCGCGTTGGCGAGCGTCATGACGAGTCGCGCGCCGCTCGCGCCCAGGGGATGGCCGATCGCGACCGCGCCGCCGTTGACGTTCGTGCGCTGGCGAAGCGCATTAGCCCGCGTTTTATCTCCGTCCGCGAGCTTCAGCGTCGAGACGAGCGGCGTTGCCGCGAAGGCCTCGTTGATCTCGATGAGATCGAGGCCGTCGAGGGGGCGGCCTGCTCGCTTGAGCGCGGCGGCGATCGCCGTCGCCGGCGTGCTGGTCCCCGTCGTCGGACCGCTCGCAACCTGCGCGTAAGCGGAGAGACGCGCGAGCACGGGCAGGCCGAGTCGCTGCGCCGTCGCGCGCGTGGCGAGCATCACGAAGGCCGCGCCGTCGTTGAGGCCGGGTGCGTTGCCCGCCGTCACCGTCGGACTGTCGTAGACAGTGCTGAGCGCGGAAAGCTTCTCGATCGTGCAATCGGCGCGCGGCCCCTCGTCGGCGGCGAGGGCGGGGAGTGGCGCGATCTCGCTGTCGAACACGCCTCTGGCTCTTGCATCGAAATAGCGTTGATGGCTTTGCACGGCCCAGGCGTCCTGCTCGGCGCGGTCGATGCCGACGGCCATCGCCTCCTCGCCGGTGTAGCGCGCGATCGCCTTATCGAGGAACGGCGCCCGGAGCGCAAGCGGATCGGTGACGGCGACCGCACCCGGCCGCGCTCCCGTCTCGCGTGGCACGAGACGCGGCGTCGCCGAGAGATTTTCCGCGCCACCGGCGATGATGAGGCCCTCGCCCGCTTCGGTAAGCTCGCGCACCGCGAGCCCGATGGCGGTCAATCCCGAGCAGCACGCGCGATCGACCGCCATCGAGGGCGTCGTCTCGGGAAGCGAGGACTGAAGCACCATGCAGCGCGCCGGGGTCAGCACGCCCGCACCGATCATCGCGACGCCCGCATAGAGGCCGGTGATCGCTGTGGGCGCGACGCCCGCGCGGGCCATCACCGCGTCGATCGCAGCGACGCCGAGCGCGGACGTCGGTAGCGCCTTGAGCGCACCGCCGAAGCGACCGAACGCCGTGCGCGCGCTCGCGACGATGACGATGTCTCGCTCTCTCATCTCCGGTCTCGCGCTCATTGCCAGTCGATCTCCGCAGCGAGCTTGCGGATAGCCACCTTGTCGATCTTCCCGTTGGAGCTCTTGGGCAGCTCGGACATGATGCGCCAGCGCCGCGGCGTCTTGATACCGAGGCGCGGCTTGCACCAGTCGGTGAGCGCTTGCCCGTCAAGATCGGCCTTGGGTGCCGGCGCGACGAACGCCACCGCCATCTCGCCAAACTCCTCGCTCGGCACGCCGACGACGGCGGCTTCGAGGATGCCCGGCGAGCCGGTCAGACAGGCTTCGACCTCTTGAGGATAGATATTGAAGCCGCCGGAGATGATCATGTCCTTCGATCGGCCTGCCAGCGTGATGAACCCGCCTTCATCCATGCGGGCAAGATCGCCCGACCACAGCCATCCGTCGCGCACCGTCTTGGCCGTTTCCTCCGGCATCCGCCAATAGCCCTGCATCATGTGCTCGGCGCGGATGGTGATCTCGCCGACCTCGCCAGCGCCGGCCGGCGTGCCATCGGGCGCGCGCAGCACGATATCGACGAAGGTGTAGGGGCGGCCGATGCACCCCGCGCGCAAGGTTCCAGCTGGATCGAAGTGGTGCTCGGGCGGCAGGAACGCGCACGTCATCATCGCTTCGGTGAGCCCGTAGTTCTGGGTCAGAATCGGGCCGAAGCGCGCCAGCGCCTTCTCGAGCGTGTTGCGCGGTATCGATTCCGCGCCATAGAAAATGAACTCGAGGCTCTTAAGGTCGTAGCGGTCGATGTCTTTGTGATTGACGATGCGGGTCAGCAGCGTCGGGACGCAGGTGAAGCCGGTGATCTTGTGCCGTTCGATCGCAGCGAGCAGCGCGTCCGCAGTTCCGCCCTCGACGACGACGCTGCAGGCGCCGCGCAGGAAGAAGGGCGCGAAATAGGTGCCTGCCGCATGCGTCAGCGGGCCGATATGCGCCAGCCGGTCGCTGCCCTTAATGCGGCGATCGAGCAGCATGTTGCGCGTGACCCCGCGCCAGTTGCGGTGCGAAAGCATCACGCCCTTCGGCCGCCCGGACGTGCCCGATGTGTAGGTGATGGAGGCCAGCGCATCGAGATTGGCCGCGCCGCGATCCTCGGCGATCGGCTCGGCCGCCTTGAGAGCATCGAAATCCGGACTATCGACCGCGATCCGTGCGATCGGCCGGGCGAGGCGAGCGACCGCCTCCTCGACCGCCGCCGCCGTCTGCCTGTCGTAGAGGATGAGGGCGGCCTCGCAATCGGCGAGAAGGTTTCCGACCTCGAGCGCCGTGTAGCGCACGTTGAGTGGCACGCGGACGAGTCCTGCCCGCTCGATCGCCGTTTGCAGTAGCAGATACTCGGGGCGATTGCGCATGTAGAGGCCGACGCGATCGCCCGGCGCACATCGGCGTGACAGACCACCGGCAATCCGGTCGACAACCGCGTCGAGCTCGGCAAAGGTCCACGACGCGTCATCACCCACGAGCGCCACGCGATCGGCGAAAGTGCGCGCCGCAGCCCGCATCGGCGATTCTGTTCCCGCCCGTGCCGTCACGTCAGCGCCTCGCCCAGATAGTCGACGATCTCCGAGATCGGTGTGCCCGAGAGAAAGACTTTCTGCACGCCCGCCTCGGTCAAGGCAGGTATGTCCTCCTGCGGGATGACACCGCCGGCAATGAGCAGGATCTTGTTGCCGCCATGCTCGTCGAGCAGCGCCCTGAGCTTCGGCAGCAGCACCATATGGGCGCCCGAGAGGATGCTGACGCCGACCGCATCGACGCCCTCCTCGATTGCCATCAGGGCCACATCCTCGGGCCGGCGGCGGATACCCGTATAGATCACCTCGTAGCCCGCATCGACCAGCCCACGGGCGATCACGCGCGCGCCGACGTCATGGCCGTCGAGACCGATCTTGGCGACGACGATGCGTCGAGGTGGAGAGGAGGCGCGCGTCACATGGGCTCTCGCAAGTCTGTCCGGCGGCCCGGACTATCCCACAGGCCAGACGCCTCGTGGTAGTAAGGGTTTCTGATAGGGGGCATCACGGTTAAGGGCCTCGACGCCCGAGGCAGCATCGATGGACTTGAAGCAGATCCGCACGTTTCTCGCGCTCTACGAGGAGGGCTCCGTCACGAAGGCGGCGCAGCGCCTCAATCTCGTGCAGCCGGCGATCAGCCAGCAGATCCGCCGCATCGAGGTCGACCACGGCGTGACGCTGTTCACCCGCACGACGCACGGCCTCGAGCCGACGCCGCTTGCTACCCGCCTCTACACACTCTGCTGCCGCGTCGCCCAGGATGCCGATCAGGTCAAATCCTTCCTGTCGGACGCGCGCGGCCAACTTTCGGAGACGCTCGCGGTGGGCGTGCCGCCCTCGCTCGCCCACGGCATGCTGGCCGACGTGCTGCTCGCGTTCCAATCGCATGCCCCCGACGTGCGGGTGAAGGTGCTCGAAGGGTATAGCGCCGACTTGAACGAGTGGCTGAGCTCCGGGCAACTCGATCTCGCCGTCATGACGACCATCGCCCGCGACGACCGCCTGACCGTTCGGCCGCTGTTGCGCGAGGAGCTCGTGCTCGCCGACGGCGGCAACATCGCCGACCTCGGCGAAGGCCCAATCGAGGCGGCGCGGCTTGCCGATCTGCCGCTCGTCCTTCCGACCGCGCGCAATACGCTGCGGGCCTTCATCGACTCCGAGCTGTCGCGTGCCGGAATCGTCGTCAAGCCGCGGCTAGAGGTCGATTCGCTCGCGGTCGTCATGGCCCTCATCGCGGCGGGCGGCATGGCGTCGATACTACCCGCGATCACGCTGGTCGGCAGCGCGGCGGCCAAGGATGTTCAGGCCCGGCGGATCGTCAATCCCACACTCAGCCGCGATCTCGTCATCGCCCGCAAGTCCTCGCGCGAGCTGACCGACGCGGGCGAAGCCTTCGCGAGCCTGCTCGCCGAGCGCGTGCAAAAACAGCAGATATCCGCGTAGGGCCTATCTAGCTCCCGCGGCCCGCGCTTTGAACAATGCATTCGGACAGAAGGGCGACGGCGCGGTTCTGCTCTCGCGACAGCTGTGCCAAATGAAACGTATCGACATATGCGTGCGACTTCGGCCGCAGGCTTCGCATCTGGCCAGCCACGACCCACTGACGCGCGTAGTGCTCGGGCAGATGGCCGAGATACCCTCCCGACAAAATGAGCAGCGCCAGGCTCTCCATATGCGAGGTCATGGCCGTCACCTCGAAATCGCGGGCATGGCTGACGCTACGCCCCGTCTCGTATTTGCGGGCGGCATAGCGGTGGGGCTTTGCCAGAGCCGATGCCAGCTCCCGCTCCGGCATGGCGAACAGCGGGTGGCCCTTGCCGCAATAGAGTGCCTGCACCTCGTCGAAGATCGGCGTCGAGGTGATCGAGGGGTGCGCTTCCTCGAGCGGTGTCAGCACCAACTGGTAGCGGCCATCGAGCAGCCGCTGGCGTAGATCGTGCGGCGAGGCGATGTCGATGTGCACGACGACGCCACGGGCCCGCCGGCTGAACTCGCCGAGCGCCAGCTCGAGACCGAGCTCAGCGTTCGTCTGCATCGCATCGACGGTCGCGAAATGAACGCTGCCCGAGAGATCGCCTCTGACAGAGCCGACGACGCTCGAGAAATTCTCGACCGAGCGAAACAGATTGAGCGAACCTTCGTGAATCCTCGCCCCTTCCTCGGTGAGGGAGAAGCCCCGGCGGCCGCGCTTGCAGAGCCTGACGCCGAGCCGCTGCTCGAGCTCGGCCATGTGATTGCTGATCGTCGCCCCGGAGATCCCGAGCTCGGCCTGCGCGGCGGCAAAGCCGTTGTGCCGGACGACGGCCTGGAAGACCCTGAGCAATCTCAGGTCGGCATCGGCGAGTTGGTGGCTGCGCGCAGTCGATTTGGGCATACATTGACAAATATCAGAGTAAGCGTTGAAACAATAGCATTCATCACAGCGTCCCCTCGCCCTAAGCTCAAGACGGGTCGACGGGCAGACACGGAGTCAACGGTTGACATCGCACGGCTACGCTTCCGGCAGGCTCAATCTGCCATTCGTCGGCATCTGCACCTTCGGCAAGTTCCCGCTCGAGCTCGACTGGGATCGCATCTCGGCCGACGTCGCCGTGATGGGCGCGCCGTTCGACTTCGGCACCCAGTGGCGGGCCGGCGCCCGCTTCGGGCCGCGCTCCGTCCGCGAGGCATCGACGCTCTTTTCGTTCGGCCACGCCGGCGCCTACGATCACGAGGACGACGTCGTCTACCTGCCGGCCGAGACGACCCGCATCGTCGACATCGGCGACGCGGACATCGTCCACACCGATACCTTGAAGAGCCACGCCAACATCGAGGCGGGCGTCCGCAAGATGCTCGCAGCCGGCGCACTCCCCGTCGTCATCGGCGGCGACCATTCGATCAACATTCCCTGCGTCGCCGCCTTCGAAGGCCAAGAGCCGATCCACATCGTCCAGCTCGACGCGCATCTCGACTTCGTCGACGAGCGGCACGGCGTGCGCTACGGCCACGGCAATCCGATGCGGCGCGCGGCCGAGAGGAGCTACGTCACCGGCTTGACGCAAGTCGGCATCCGCAACGTCTCCTCGACGGCACGCGAGGGTTACGCGGATGCACGACGCATGGGCTCCGACATTCTCTCGGTGCGGCAATTCCGCAAGCTCGGCGTCGAGGGCGTGCTCGAGCGCATTCCCGCGGGCAAGCGCTACTACGTCTCGATCGACATCGACGGCTTCGACCCGTCGATCGCGCCTGGCACTGGCACGCCGAGCCACGGCGGCTTCCTCTACTACGAGGGCCTCGAGCTGCTGGCGGGCCTCGCCAAGCGCGGCGACATCGTCGGCATCGATCTCGTCGAGGTGGCGCCGGACTACGATCACACAGGCTCGACCGCGATTCTCGCGGCGCAGCTCTTGATGAACCTGATCGGCCGCGTGCTGCATCAAAAGCAGCTTCGGACCCAAACCAAGAAATGACAATCGGGAGGAAACAATGAAGATGTTCTGGAAGGCGGCGCTCGCAGGCCTAGCATTCGCATCGGCACTTCCGGCAGAGGCCGGGACGCTGAAGCTCGCCCACTCGACCTGGGTCGGCTACGGCCCGTTCTACATCGCGCGCGACAAGGATTTCTTCAAGGAGGAGGGCGTCGACGTCGAGCTCTCGATCATGGAGGACACGCCGCTCAAGATGGGTGCCTTCATGGCGGGCCAGCTCGATATGGTCGCGTCCACCGCCGACGAGTTCCCGATCTACCTGAAGGAAGGCAAGAGCATCCGCTACGTGCTCGCCGTCGACAACTCCAAGGGCGGTGACGGCATCGTCTCCAATAAGGAGATCAATTCCGTCGCCGATCTCAAAGGCAAGAAGGTCGCCTTCGAGGAAGGGTCGGTCTCGCAATTCTTCTTCAATGCTGTTCTCAAAGAGGCAGGCCTGACACAAGCCGACGTCGAGGTCGTCAACATGACGGCGACGGATGCCGGCACCGCCTTCGCGTCCAAGAACGTCGATGCCGCCGTCACCTGGGAGCCGGCGTTGAGCCAAGGCGCCAACTCCGCGCACGGCAAGTTGCTCGTCTCCAGCGCCGACAAGCCCGGTCTCATCACCGACGTCGTCGCGGTCAGCGCCGAGACAGCCGCCAACAAAGCCGACGACGTGAAGGCCTTCGTGCGCGCCTGGTACAAGGCGCTGGACTTCCTCGCCAAGAACCCGGACGAGGGCTACGCCATCATGGCCAAGGGCGTCGGCGGCTGGCTCGAGAAGCCGGAAGACTTCAAGGCGACCGTCACCGGCATCGAGTATCTCGACAAGGCGAAGAACGAAGCCTTCTTCGGTACGAAGGAGGCGCCTGGCCAGATCTACAAGACGCTCGGCTTCGCGCTCGACATCTGGAAGGGCTTCGGCCGTATCCAGGTCGATGTGAAGCCTGAGGACATCGTCGATCACGGCTTCATCGGGGGCTGACGGCCGGGAGCACACAGCCCATGCGGCTCATCGATCGCCTGCTGACGCCGCGCCGGAGCATTCCGGGCGGCCTCAGCATCGCCGCGAGCGTCGCGGTCGCGGGCGGCATCCTCGCCGCCTGGGCGATCGCGACCTACGGTGGCTTCGTCGACACGACGTTCTGCCCGACGCCGGACGCGGTCGTGCAAGCGTTCTGGCGCACGCTGCTCGATGGGACGCTCTTGAAGCACACCTGGTCGAGTCTCGTCGTCATCAACCTGGGATTCTTTCTCTCCTCCATCATCGCCATCCCGCTCGGCGTCTTGATGGGCAGCTATCGCGTGGTGCAGTCGGCGCTGGAGCCGGTCGTCAACTTCACGCGCTACCTGCCCGTCACCTCGATGATCCCGCTGCTCATTCTGTGGATCGGCATCGGCATCGAGGAGAAGATCGCTGTCATCTTCATCGGCACCTTCTTCCAGCAGATCGTCATGGTGGCGGACACCTCGGCGCAGGTGCCGAGCGAGTTGCTCAATGCCGCCTACACGCTCGGCGCCAAGCGGCGGCAGGTGCTGACGCGCGTGCTGATGCCGGCGACGCTGCCCGGCATCATGGACATGCTGCGCGTGACGATGGGCTGGGCCTGGACCTACCTCGTCGTCGCCGAGCTCGTCGCCTCCAACTCCGGCCTCGGCTACATGAGCATGCAGGCGATGCGCGGGCTGCACGCCGATCTCATCTTCGTCGCCATCCTCGTCATCGGCGTCCTCGGCATGATCACGGATCAACTGTTCAAATGGGCGAAGGCTTGGGCTTTGCCCTGGTCGGCGGAGCGCTGAGATGGGTGGGGTCGTCGTCGAGCACGTAAGCCTCTCCTTCCCCACGCGCGGCGGGGGCGAGGTCGTCGCCTTGAAGGACCTCTCGCTCGAGGTTCCAGACAAGCAGTTCGCCGTCATCGTCGGCCCGTCGGGCTGCGGCAAGTCGAGCCTGCTGACCTTGATCGCCGGCCTCGAGGAGCCGACGTCGGGCGTGTGCAAGGTCGGCGGGAAAGAGGTGCACGGGCCAGGCGCCGATCGCGGCATGGTGTTCCAAGGCTTCTCGCTGTTCCCCTGGCTCACCGTCGAGCAGAACATCGAGTTCGGCCTGTCGCTCAAAGGCATGCCGCCAGCCGATCGAGCCGCGCGGGCGCGCCGGTACGTCGAGGCCGTCGGACTGACCGGTTTCGAGAACGCTTATCCCAAACAGCTTTCCGGAGGCATGAAGCAGCGCGTGGCGATCGCCCGCTCGCTCGCCAACGATCCCGAGGTGCTCTTGATGGACGAGCCGTTCGGCGCGCTCGACAGCCAGACGCGCTCCGTCATGCAGCAACTTCTCCTCGGCATCTGGGAGCGCGAGCACAAGACCGTGCTGTTCGTGACGCACGATATCGACGAGGCGCTGTTTCTCGGCGACGTCGTCTACGTCATGTCGGCGCGGCCTGGCCGCTTCATCGATCGCATCGAGGTCGGATTGCCCCGGCCGCGCAATTACGATCTCGTCACGGCGCCGGCCTTCATCGAGCTCAAGCGGCGCGTGCAGTCGAACCTGCATCGCGAGGTTCAAAAGGCCCTCCAGAGCGGAGGCGTCGAGCACTGATGGCACGCCCCGATCACCGCTTCGACTACATCGTCGTCGGCGCTGGCTCGGCGGGCTCGGTCGTCGCCCGCCGCCTGAGCGACCGGCCGGAGCTCAAGGTGCTGCTGATCGAGCCGGGTCCCAAAGACTGGAACCCACTGATCCACATGCCGACGGGCGAGATCTACACGATCGGCTCCAAGCTCGATTGGAAATTCGAGTCCGAGCCGGAACCGCAACTCGGCGGCGCGCGCCTGTCGCTGCCGCGCGGCAAGGTGCTCGGCGGCTCCTCCTCCATCAACGGTCAGCTCTACGTCCGGGGCCACCCGCACGACTACGACGACTGGCGCCAGCAGGGGAACGCCGGCTGGGCTTGGGAAAGCGTGCTGCCGTACTTCAAGCGGTCGGAGAGTTGGAACGGCAAATCGCAGCCCGAGCGGGGCACGGGCGGCCCGCTCAGGACCTCGTTTGGCCGTTACCGGAATGGGCTGTTCGATGCCTTCATGGAGGCGGGCAAGCAGGCGGGCTATCGCGTCACGGCCGACTACAACAGCGGCGAGCCCGATGGCTTCGCCTGGAGCCAGTTCACGCACACGCATCGCTTCCCGTTGCGCTGCTCGGCGGCGCGCGCCTATCTGTGGCCGGCCCTCAAGCGGCCGAACCTCACGGTGTGGACCGGCGCCAAGGCACGTCGCGTGCTGCTCGAGGGCAAGCGCGCGACGGGCGTCGAGATCGATCACAAGGGCCGCCGTGTGACGGTTGCGGCTGACCGCGAGGTCATCTTGTCGGCGGGCGCCTATCACTCGCCGCAGCTCCTCATGCTGTCGGGCATCGGCCCGCGCGCGCGGCTTTCGCCGCACGGCATCGAGGTCAAGCACGAGCTACCTGGCGTCGGCGGCAACTTGCAGGATCACTTCGGCTCGTATGTTCAGCATCGCTGCACCAAGCCGGTGACCTACTACACGCTGCGCAAGCCGCTCGGACTTGCGGGCGCCGCGCTCCGGTTCGTCTTCACGGGGAACGGACCGCTCACCGTGTTCCCGATGAATACGATGGCGTTCGTCAAAAGCGATCCGGCGCTGGAACGTGCGGATTTGCAATTTTTCCTCTTCCCATCGGCCATCAATCCGAACGCCGAGGGCGATCCGTGGCCGCGTTTCCACGGCTACAGCATCCATTGGTGCAATCTGCGGCCCGAGTCGCGCGGGTTCGTCGATCTCGCCTCCGCCGATCCGGATGCGGCGCCGCGCATCTTCAACAACGTGCTCTCGACGGAGCACGACCGCGACGTCAACCGCCACGGCTTCCGCATCGCGCGGGCCCTGCATGCCCAGAAAGCTTTCGACGTCTATCGCGGCGAGGAGTTGTTTCCGGGTCCGAAGGCCACCACCGACGCCGACTTCGATCGGGTGACGCCTGAGTACTGCTCCTCCCACTACCATCCGGTCGGCACCTGCAAGATGGGCCCGCACGACGATGCCGTCGTCGACGAGGCGTTGCGCGTACGCGGCTTGGAGGGCTTGCGCGTGATCGACGCCTCGATCATGCCGACGCTGGTCGGCGCCAACACCAACGCGCCGACGATCATGATCGGCGAAAAAGGCGCCGATCTCGTGCTCGGCCGGACCGGCGCTTGACACGATCGGGCTTTGGCGCAGCCTAGGAGCCGACTGCTGCCCGCATAGCCTCGCCAGAGTCACCGTCTCATGATCGACAAGCTCGAGCTTCTGCTGGCGCTCGCCAAGGAGCGTCATTTCGGCAAGGCCGCCGAGGCTGCCGGCGTGTCGCAACCGAGCCTGTCGTCGGCCCTCAAGAGCCTCGAGGAAAGTCTGGGCGTCGTCCTCGTCGAGCGCGGCTCGCGCTTTCGCGGCTTCACGCCGGAAGGAGAGCGCGTGCTCGAATGGGCCCGCCGCCTCGTCGCGGATTCGCGCGCCATGCGCCAGGAGGTCGATGCGCTGAAGCACGGCATCGCCGGGCATCTGAGATTGGGCGCGGTGCCGACCGCGCTCCCCTTTGTCACCGAGCTCACCGTCCCCTTCCACGCCCGCTATCCGCAGACGCGCCTGACAGTGACCTCGCTCACCTCGATCGCCATCCTCTCGCAGATGGAAAATCTCGAGCTCGATCTCGGGCTCTCCTACATCGACAACGAGCCCATCGGCCGCTTCGAGACGCTGCCGCTCTATGTCGAGCGCTACGCGCTGCTGGTGGCGCCCAAGAGTCCGCTCGCCCACCGGCGCTCGATCACCTGGGCCGAGGCGACGACGCTGCCGCTCTGTCTCCTGACGCCCGACATGCAGAACCGCCGTCTCATCGACCGGCATCTCGCCGAAGCCGGAGGCGCGCCGGCGCCGACCTTCGAGAGCAACTCGATGCTGACGCTCTATACGCATGTGAGAAGCGGCGACTGGGTCTCGATCATCCCGTCGCGACTCGCCGATTCGCTCATGAGCCCGGGCGCGCTCGCCGCGATCCCGCTGGTCGAGCCGGATGTCACCCATCATATCGGCTTGATACTGCCTGGCCGCGCGCCGCTGACGCCGCAGATCAACGCCTTCCTCGCCATCGCCCGCAAGGTCGCCCGCCGGGTGTCGTAGGCGGGCTCAGTGCTCAGCCGCGGACCGAGATCGTGACGCGGCGCGCCTCGCCCGAGGTCGCCCCCTGCTTGTCGGCGACGACGACGTCGAACGCCGCCTCCGGGCTCATGCTGCCGTCGTGCACGAACAGCACGCGGTCGCCCATGATATCGGCTTGCGTGAAATTCTCGACCGGCCGCCGCGAGCCGCCGAGCGAGACGAAGCCGTTGCGCGCGTTCGAGATGGTGTAGATGAGGTTCTCGGGCACGTCGTCGGGATCGTGCGCGGTCAGATCGCGCGTCGTGATCCGCACGGCGCGGCCTTTGTCGACGGCGAGCTCGAAATCGCCGCCGAGCGTCGGCGGAACGTTGCGGACATCGGCGGTCAAATCCGCGCCGCTCTCCATGGCGAGCTCGCCGTAGATGACCGAGCCCGCGACCTTCCCGCTCGAGCGGATATGGCAGAGATGCTTGATGACCACGTCGCCCTGGACGGTGCCCAGCACCTCGATGTTGTCGGCACGCACCTTGCCGAACACCCGACCTTCCGGGTGGACGAGCAGCGAACCCGCCTCGATCTCGCCCTCGATATAGCCCTGAACCTCGAGCTGGCGGCAGCGGCGAATGCTGCCCTTGATGATCATGTCCTCGCGGATCACGGTGACGTTGTACTGGCCGACCACGCACTCACCTCACAACCGGCGCCCTCGACATCCGGGGCGGCCCCATCAAGCAATCACAGCCTAGCTTCGCGCCCTTCCTGCGGCAACAGATGATTGCCGTACCTATGGCCGCCGGCCGTAGCGCTCACGAACGTACGTTTCTACGATCTCCTTGAACTCGTTGGCGATATTAGGGCCGCGTAGCGTCATCCGCTTCTCGCCGTCGATGAACACGGGGGCGGCCGGCGTCTCGCCCGTGCCCGGCAGCGAAATGCCGATGTCGGCATGTTTGCTCTCGCCCGGTCCGTTCACGATGCAGCCCATGACGGCGAGATTGAGACTCTCGACGCCCGGGAAATGCTGCTTCCATTCCCCCATGCGCTCCCGCACGTGATCCTGGATCTCCTTGGCGAGCTCCTGGAACACCGTCGAGGTCGTCCGCCCGCAGCCCGGACAGGCCGCCACGATCGGCACGAAGGAGCGGATGCCCATGGTCTGCAACAGCTCCTGCGCGGCGCGCACCTCGAGCGTGCGATCGCCGCCCGGCTCCGGCGTCAGCGAGAAGCGGATCGTGTCGCCGATACCCTCCTGCAGGAGAATGCCGAGAGCGGCCGAGGAGGCGACGAGGCCCTTCGAGCCCATGCCGGCTTCGGTGAGGCCGAGATGCAGGGCGTAGGAGCAGCGGCGGCTGAGCGACCGATAAACGGCGATCAGGTCCTGCACGGCGCTGACCTTGGCCGAGAGAATGATCCGATCCGCGCCGAGCCCGATCTCGCGCGCCCGTTCGGCCGACAACAGCGCCGATTGCACGATCGCCTCGTGCAGCACGGCGCGCGCGTCCATGGGCTTGGTGGCCTTGGCGTTCTCGTCCATCAGCCGTGTCAGTAGCTCCTGGTCGAGCGATCCCCAGTTGACGCCGATGCGCACCGGCTTGTTGTGCTTCAAGGCGAGCTCGACGATTGCGCCGAACTGCCGGTCGCGCTTGTCCTTGAAGCCGACATTGCCGGGATTGATGCGGTATTTGTCGAGCGCCTCGGCGGCAGCCGGGTGCTCGGCGAGCAGCTTGTGGCCGATGTAGTGGAAGTCGCCGACGAGAGGCACACGCACGCCCAGTTTCGCGAGCCGGTCGCGGATGTGAGGCACGGCGGCCGCGGCCTCGCTGCGATCGACCGTGATGCGCACCAGCTCGGAGCCGGCGCGGGCGAGGGCTGCCACTTGGCGGGCGGTGTTTTCGGCGTCGGCGGTGTCGGTGTTCGTCATCGACTGGACGACGATCGGCCGTCCGCCCCCGACGACGACGCCGGCCACATCGACGGCGACGGTTTCGCGACGCGGGGCGACTCCGGCCAGAGGGCTATCGGATGGTTCGAGCTTGCTCATGGCGACCTCATAGCATCTTGGCGCCATCAGCGGCCAGCGCACGTTGGGCAGCCGGCGGTCGCTTTGCTTCCAGCACGAAGGCGCGCCCCGCCTCTTCCTCGTCCCTAGTCCCGACTCCCTACTCCCTGGCATCAGGCACAGCTCCGCCGTCCTCCGGCGCAGCTCGCGCCGGGCTTGAGAGCAAGTCGAGGGGCGCGGGGCGATCGAAAGCCGCGACCGAATAACAATGGGCGGCTTCTGACCGCCCCGCGACGGCGTTTTCGAAGATTGTCTTGATCACCTCAAAAGCCGAGCTGCTGCTCGGGTCCCGATCGCGAAGCTCGACAGTATATGCGGCAGCCTCTCACCGAGCTTCGCGATCGATGAGGGCACGAGCCAAGCCAATGCTGCCGTGTGGCGTAGTGTTCGCAAGCTCGCCTCGGGCGCATACTCAGAGGGTAGGGCGAGCTTGCGAACCGCCACACGGGGAGGGGAGTCTCACCCCTTCCGGACCAAGGTTCTCCCCGCCACAACCGGATGCGTATCCGGTCCCGGCAGACGCCGTGTCCTCCCGCACTTCGTCAGACGCCTCTGCAGAAGCGCCCCTCGCCGGGTGACGGAAGCAGTATCCGGTAGGTTTTGCGGGCGGGGATAAGTTTCGGTTCGATTGTTTCGGATATGGTGAAGGCAACGTTGCTCTGTAGGGGCGAGCGGAGCGAAATCGTAGGGGCGACCGGCAGCTCGCCCAGGGACGCGCGCGATGGCCGCCCTACCCTCGCAGCTGCGCCACGCCGACGCCGGCGAGAATGAGCAATCCGCCCGCGACCATGATGGGCGTGACCGTCTCGCCGAGCAGCAGCATGGCGAGCGACACCGACAGCACCGGCAGCGAGTAGATGAAGGCGCCCGCGCTCGCCGCCGAGACGTGCCGGACGCCGAAGTTCCATAAAAACACCGAGACGAACGTGCCGAGCACCGCCAGGAACCCGATCAAGCTCCACTGGGCGGCGGACAGGGCGATCGCCGTGTCGACGGTCGCGGGACGCAACAGCGCCGCAAAGATCATCGGCGCCCCGACCAGTCCGTAGAGCGCCGACGCCTTGGCCGTGCCATAGCGCACGAGTAGCGGCTTGACGACGACCACGAAGACCGACCAGCTCATGGCGGCAAGCAGCACGAGCAGAGGTCCCTTGATGTCGGTCGCGGGCGGAACCGCGGCGGCGACCGGGGCAACCGCGAAGCCGAGCCATCCGAGCAGATCCTCGCCCGCGAGCAGCACCAGCGTGCCAAGCGAGGCCAGCGCGCAGCCGGCGATGACCGGCCAGCGCAGGGGCTCGCCCAAGACGAGCGACGCGAGCACCGCGATGACGGCAGGCTCGATGCCGATGATCATGCTGCCCAAGCTCGCGCTCGTCGTCGCGTAGCCGTAGATGTTGGCGACGTTGTAGCCGAACACGCCGGTCGCTGCCGCGAGCAGGAAGCGCGGCCAGTCGCCCCGCTCGATGTGCGAGCCCCGGAGGACCGTCAGCAGGACCGCGAACAGAGTCGTCGATATGACATAGCGGATGACGAGCGTATGGCCCGGATCGAGCACCGTGACGAGCAGGCGCGTCGCGATCGGCACCACCGCCCAGATGAGCATGGTCAGGCTGAGCGCGAGGAGGGCTTTGGCGGTCGTCGACATGAATGGCCCCTGGCCGGTCTGGCCGAGGTGGCCGGGCGATGCGGAGGGCCAGAGCTTAAGCGCGCCGGCCCCGCTTGTCATGACGGCGACCGCAGGGTGCGACGCCCCGGCCCGACCGCTATTGCGCGCCCGCGGATGCTTCTGTATAAGGTCCGCCAAATTCATCCCGACAGGCAGCGCGACTTTCGGCACTCGAGCCGGCACGCATTTGCCCGACGGCCAACAGGACTGCCCGCCATGAAGAAGACCGAGGGGCTGCACCCCAACTACCATCCGATCAAGGTCGTCATGACCGACGGCTCCGAGTTCACGACCTTCTCGACGATGGGCAAGCCCAACGACGTGCTGCGCTTGGACATCGATCCGAAGACGCATCCGGCGTGGACCGGCGGCAGCCAGCATCTGATCGATCGCGGCGGTCGCCTGACCCGCTTCAAGAAGAAGTTCGAAGGCTTCATCAAGAGCTGACGTTCGGCTCGCGAACGCCTGGACACGCGAAAGGCTGCGCTTCGGGCGCAGCCTTTTTGATTCTGGGGACACGTGCCGGAGCGAGACGAGTCTCTCGACCGTCACGGCGCTTGCTATTGGCCGGCCTTCTCCTTTGGAGAGAAGGTGGTCCGCAGGACCGGATGAGGGGTGGATCGAACCAACGCCTCACCACCTGGTGGATCTGTCGACCGAGCAAGCAGAAACGCCTCGTAGAAGCTCCACCCCTCTCCCGCCTGCCGGCACCCTCCGCCCACGGGGGAGGGCCGACACCAAAGGCAGCATCGCCTGGACGCGAGAGTCGGCGTCGCGCCTGACTCAGTTGCGTTCGCGGTAGGCGGTGTCGAAGGCGTGGCGGACGGCCTCGCCATTGGGCTCGCTCAAGCCTCGCGAGGGGACGGGCGCCGGCATGCGGACGCCGAGCACCGGGCCATCCTCGAACAGGCGGTCGAGCTTCACGATCTTGTCCTGGAACTCGAAGCTCGCGGTGATGAGCTGGCGCAGCCGCTCGGGCAGCCCCGAGAAATCGCGCACGTGGCTCGGCCGGCCGACGTCGAGCTTCAGGCGCTGACGCTCGCTGCGGGCCTTCTGCTGGGACATCTCGCCCGAGTTGACCGAGCGGCGGATCAACAGCCACGACGCCATGTTCATGAGCCGCGTCGTCAAACGCATGCTCTCCGTCGCGTAGGTGAGAGCGACCTGGCCCGAAAGCTTGCGGCTGTCCTCGCGGCCGTGGCCGTCGAGATATTGGGCGGTCTCCTCGACGAGGGCCATGCCCTCGCGATAGACGGCCTGGAAGCGGCTCGACGCAAAGAACCGCTCTCCGAAGCTGATCGTCAAAGCCTCGGCGGAAGTATCGCGAACGACTGAACTCTCACTCATGACCCTACGCACTCAACCGATACGGCACGCCATCATGACGCGCGAGCCCCGAAACGCAAGTATCAACCGACCGGGTTAATGATCACTTCCAATTGGAACGAATTCTTGGCGCCCGCACGGCGCAAAAAAAAGAGCCGCTCGATCGAGCGGCTCGAGAGTCAACTGGGAGGCGTCAAACAGAGTGGACAGGAGCCACTCAAATCCAGAGAACTGGATAGCGCAAACACTAAACCCTCATCGCTAATAAGACATTAACGTCACGCCTTTTTTGGTACGCTCGCGATGGCGGAAGCCCGCTTTCGGGCGCGTTGTAGAGGTCGCTCGCGCGGCCTCGTCACGGCTTGCGCTTGAAGACGTCCTCGGCGGCCGACAGCGAGGCGCGGCGCTTGTGGATTTCTTCCTCCACGCGTTGCCGCTCCCCCGCGAGGGCGGCCAGCCGCTCCTCGAGATCGGGGATCGACAGGCGCGATATATCCTCGCCGAGTTGAACGGCTGCGGATTTTTTCTTCGAGAAGAGATCGTCGAGGTCCATGGCGGCGCTCCTGATCGGGCGGCTCCCCGCATTGTGCCCCGAGGGCGCGGCGTGTCACAAGCGGAGGCGCAAGACCGTCTCGCGCACTGGAGGTCACCGATGACACTACCCAAGACCATGACGGCCATCGCCATCACGACACCCGGCGGCCCCGACGCGTTGCAGCCGCGCGCGGTGCCGATGCCGGTGCCGGGGCCCGGGCAGCTGCTGGTCAAGGTGGCGGCCGCCGGCGTCAACCGGCCGGACGTCGCCCAGCGCGCCGGCTCCTATCCGCCGCCTCCTGGTCATTCGCCGATCCCGGGTCTCGAGATGGCCGGAACGGTGGTCGCGGCGGGCGAAGGTGTCACGCGCTACAAGGCCGGCGATCAGGTGACGGCGCTACTCAACGGCGGCGGCTATGCCGAGTACGCGATCGCCGAGCAGGGTGCGGCTCTGCCGGTGCCGAAGGGCCTCGACATGATCTCGGCCGGGGCCATCCCCGAGACCTTCTTCACCGTCTGGCACAACGTCTTCGAGCGCGGCGGCCTCAAGGGCGGCGAGTGGCTGCTCGTGCACGGCGGCTCGAGCGGCATCGGCACGACGGCGATCCAGCTCGCGAAAGCGTTCGGCGCGTCGGTGGCGGCGACGGCGGGGTCGGACGCCAAATGCCAAGCCTGCCGCGATCTCGGCGCCGATCTCGCCATCAACTACAAGTCGGAAGATTTCGTCGCCGCCGTGAAGAGCGCGACCGGCGGCAAGGGCGCCGAGCTCGTCCTCGACATGGTCGGCGGATCCTACATCGATCGCAACCTCGATGCGGTCGCCTCCGATGGGCGCATCGTGCAGATCGCCTTCCTCGAAGGCTCGAAGGCCGATCTCGACTTCACGCGGCTGATGATGAAGCGCGTGACCTATACCGGCTCGACGCTGCGCATCCGCACGAATGCGTTCAAGGCGGGGCTCGCGCAGGCGCTCGAAGCCAAGGTCTGGCCATTGCTGACCCAAGGCAAGGTCAAGGTGCCGATCGACGCGACCTTCCCGCTCGCGAAGGCGGCCGACGCGCATCGGCGCATGGAGACAAGCGCGCATGTCGGCAAAATCGTGCTGACCGTGTAGTTCACCAAACGAGTCGCGGCAGCGCCCATGACGGGCGGTGCGGAAGCCCCGTGAACAGCTCGTCGAGCAGGCTCGCATCGAGCGCGCGCCCAGCGCCCGCATCGACAGCGGACGGAATGAACACCGAGGTGACGCCGAAGCGGTGCGCACCGGCGATATCGGTGCGCACGCCATCGCCGATCGCGAGCACGCGGGATTTGTCGAGCGTCCGGCCGAGCAGCCCCACACCTTCCGCGAGCGCCATCTCGTAGATCGGCGCGTGCGGTTTGCCCGCATAGACGACGCGGCCGCCGAGCTCCTCGTAGAGCTTGGCGAGCGCGCCCGCGCAGTAGAGTACGCGATCGCCGTATTCGACGGTCAGATCCGGATTGGCGCAAATCATCGGCAGATCGCGGCGGCGGAAGTCCGTGAGCAGCGCGCGGTAGTTCTCGGGCGTCTCGGTTGCGTCGTCGAGCAGCCCCGTACAGACGATCGCTTGCGCCGTCTCCGCCGGTCCGAGCCGCGCGGTAGAGCCCGCGTAGATGCCCAAATCCTTGTCCGGCCCGAGCTGGTAGATGATCTTGTCGCCGAGCCCGGCCACGAGCTGGCGCGTCACGTCACCCGAGGTGACGATCGCATCATACGCATCGGCGGGAACCTTGAGCCGCGCGAGCTGCTCGACGACCGAGCCGCGCGGCCGCGGCGCGTTGGTGATGAGCACGACGCGCCCGCCTTGCCGGCGATAGCTCTGCAAGGCCGCGACGGCGTGCGGATAGGCCGCGACGCCGTTGTGCACGACGCCCCAGATGTCGGAGAGCCAGAGATCGAAATCAGCGGCGAGGCTCGAGGCGGAGGACAGGATTTGCATCGGCGTGGCTTGCCATGATCGGCGGGCGTACGCAAATGCGGCACGAGCGCATGCTCAGCCAGGCACACTCAAATCGCTTACGATTTCCACTTCGAGATCGTCGATCCAGGTCTCGATCCCATCGCGGATGCGCGCGCGTGCGCCATCAATGGGGATCGACGCAAACCAATTGTCCCGCTGATCTTTCGTCGGCCAGCGGGCGATGGCGACCCAAGTGCCATCCTGTGCTCTGCCAAGAATCGAGCCGAGACTTTTGCCTTCGGCTATCCCGCGCTGCGTGACCTCGGCCCAATCTTTGGCAAAATCCGCCTCGGTGCCTGGCTTCAATTTGTAGCGATAGACGGCGACGAACATAGGAGTGCTCCTTGCGGCTCAGCGCAAAAAGCCTACGCGAATTGCCAGAACCTGGCTCGCTTCACGTGCCCGTGCGGATGTCGCCGACGACGTCGGCCTTCAGGGGGCGGGGCTCGGAGAGCAGGCTGCCTTGGCCGAGCACGATGCCGAGCGCTTGCGCGACCGCGATATCGTGATCCTCGGCGACGCCATCGACGACCGGCTCCGCGCCGATGCTGCGGACGCGGGCGACGAGCCCTGCCGCCGCGCCGGGCTGGCCCTTGAGCACAGCTGGCGCCAGCTTGACGAAGGCGATCGGGAGATCGCCGAGCGCCTGCATATCGAGCTGCAGCACGTCTTGAAGCGCGAAGCGGAAGCCTGCGCTGGCGAGCGCATGGACCGCATCGCGCTCGGCGGGTCCCAGCGCCGCGAGCGAGGCCTCCGGCATCTCGAGAATAAGATTGGCCGGCAGCATCGGGCCCGATTTCAGTGTCTCGTGGATCGCGCGCAGGAACGTTCCGTCGCGCAGCGTCTCGGCCGAGATCGCGGTGAACATCGGCCGCTGCTTGCCGCGCTCGATCAAGCGGCTGAGGATTTGCACGGTGCGGCGGAAGGCGACCCGCTCGATGCCTGCGGCAAGGCCAGTCTCGAACGCGACGCGCCCGTAGACCTCGGGGCGGATCAAGCCACCACGGCCATCACGCACGCGCGGATGTGCCTCGTAGAGATGCGTCCGCCGATCGGCGAGCGTCATGACCGGCTGCAGATGGATCTCCACATCCTCGGTCTCGACGGCACGGGCGAGAACGGCATCGAGGCCCTCGCGGGCCACCGGAGCGACGGGCGCTACAGGCTGGGCGACCGGGCGCTGCGGCGGCGGAGCCGGACGGGCATTCACACGCTCGGCCGCAACCGGCGGCAGCTCGCTCGCCAGCGGACGGGCCGGTGCCGGCATCGGCCGTGCGGCCTCGGCACGCGGCGCTGCTTTCGGCAGTGGTGGCGGCACCGGCGCACTCTCGGGCGATCTCTTCAGCTCGGTGGCGAGTTGACGAACGAGGTCGTTCACAGCCTGCGGCTCGCCCCAGCCGTGATCGTCGCCGCGCGCCGCAGTGTCGGGATCGCCCTGCGTCGCAGCGGGAGCGTCAACGTCGAACCCCTGCGCAGTCTCGGCCTCGACCTCGGGGGCAACCTTGTCGAGCCGCCGCATCATCGTGTGCAGGAACATCGACAGCACGAACAGACTCAGGCCCCCGATGAGCGAGGGGCCGAAGCCAAATCCGCCGTGCACCAAAAGTCCGGCACCGAATGCTACGGCGACAATCGCCATCGACAGGACGATGAGGATATCGCCTCGCCGCCTCGCAACCGGCGGCGGCGCCTTGAAAGTTTCGTCGTGCTCGGCGTGCGACATGTGCCCACTTCCACTTCGCGCAAGACCTCACGGCCTGCGTGCCCCCCCAATAACGCCGACGCGACTCACTGAAACCGAATCTCGGTGTGCCAGGGTTCGCATTCGCCATCAATGTTGCAACGGCACGAGCTGGTTTTTCCTCAGGTATTTCTCGCGCGCCTCGCGGCGAGCGGAACATTTCCACGCCCCCGCGACTTTGTCGCCGCAATGCCGCCCCGGCTCGCGAGCACTTAAGGCTTGCTTTACCGATTCGGCCCGAGTGTCGCGGCGATGCTTCCCGCCGCAAAAGAGTGTACGGTCCCATGATGTACAAAAGTCGTGCTGTTGCGATCGACGCCGGCAAGGCGTGCTACCCGGAGCTTTCGGGAAAGCGTGTGCTGGTCACGGGCGCGGAGCGCAGCATCGGCTTCTCCATCGCCAAGGCCTTCGCGCGTCAGCAGGCGCGTCTCGTGTTGCAGGCGGCGCGCTTGAGCGCAGCCCATCGCATCAGCGGCAACGCCTTGCGCGTCTTCGAATGCCGGCCGCGCAACGCAGGCGAGATCGAGCGCCTGACGGACGCCGCCGTAACGGCGCATGCGGGCTTGGACATTTCCGTATCCGTGACGGCACTGCCCGCGGACTGGCGCGAGACGGCGGCGATCGACCCGGAGCGTGCGGCCGCCGAAGCGCTGACCATTCCGTTCCTGACCGGCCAGCGCGTCGCCGAGCGCATGCGGCTGAAGAATATCCGCGGCACGCTCATCACCGTCGCGATCCTGCCGCCGGAGACCAGGGCCGGCGCCGTCGGCCGCACGCTCCTGCGCTCGGCGCTGGCGACGCTCGTCCGCCGGCAGGCGGAAGACCAGGCCGACTGCGGCATCCGCGCCTATGGCATCGCCGTCGATCCCTTGGTTGGGCCTGCGAACCCGTGGGCGGACGACGAGGACGCACCGGCGGTCGCCCGCACAGGACGGGGCCGTGCCGTGGCGGAGGCGGCGCTGTCGCTCGCCCGTCCGCAAGCGGCTTTTCTGTCGGGCCAGACCCTGACCGCCTGAGAGCGCCGACACCCGGTTGGCCTGGGCCTTGAAGCAGCCTTAAAGCGTGCTTATCTCACGCGTTTCGCCGTTAGCACTCTTGGATGGTGGCTGCTAAAACGGCTTGACAAGCCGCCGCCGTCGACCTATCTCATCGGCACCTGATGGCACTCCTCGTTAACGAGTGCTAGCAGCCTTCCCAAAACCCGGGCAGCCCCCTGCCCGAAAGTCAAATCGAACGGGAGTTACTCCATGAAATTCCGTCCGTTGCATGACCGCGTGGTCGTGAAGCGCGTCGAAGAGGACACCAAAACGGCCGGTGGCATCATCATTCCGGATAGCGCCACCGAGAAGCCGATGAAGGGCGAGATCATCGCCGTCGGCCCCGGCGGCCGCGACGAGAAGGGCGAGCGCGTCGCCCTCGACGTGAAGGCCGGCGATATCGTGCTGTTCGGCAAGTGGTCCGGCACCGAGGTCAAGATCGACGGTACCGAGTACCTGATCATGAAAGAAAGCGACATCATGGGCGTGATCGAGGGTGGCAAGGCCGCCTCGAAGAAGGCCGCGTGAGGAAGGCGCGAATGGGGAGTAGCGAATGGCGAATGGGGATCTCCCCATTTCCGCACCAGCTGCTTCTGACCATTCGCCACTCACCACTCGCCATTTGCCCATACCCCCCCATCCCAATCCAAGGAACCAGCCAACATGGCCGCTAAAGACGTCCGCTTTGCCGCCGATGCCCGCGAGAGAATCCTCCGCGGCGTCGACATCCTCGCCAACGCCGTGAAGGTGACGCTCGGTCCCAAGGGCCGCAACGTCGTCATCGAGAAGTCGTTCGGCGCCCCGCGCACGACCAAGGACGGCGTCACCGTCGCCAAGGAGATCGAGCTCGAGGACAAGTTCGAGAACATGGGCGCGCAGATGGTCCGCGAGGCCGCGTCCAAGACCAACGACGCCGCCGGTGACGGCACCACGACGGCCTGCGTGCTGACACAGGCGATCGTCCGCGAGGGCATGAAGGCGGTTGCCGCCGGCATGAACCCGATGGATCTGAAGCGCGGCATCGATCGCGCCGTGACCCAGGTCGTCGACGACATCAAGAAGCAGTCCAAGAAGGTCGGCAAGTCGGAGGAGATCGCCCAGGTCGGCACCATCTCCGCCAACGGCGAGGCCGCTATCGGCAAGATGATCGCCGAGGCCATGCAGAAGGTCGGCAACGAGGGCGTCATCACGGTTGAAGAGGCCAAGAGCCTCGACAGCGAGCTCAGCGTCGTCGAAGGCATGCAGTTCGACCGCGGCTATCTCTCGCCCTACTTCATCACCAATGCCGAGAAGATGCTCGTCGAGCTCGAGGACCCCTACATCCTCATCCACGAGAAGAAGCTCTCGGGCCTGCAGCCGATGCTGCCGCTCCTCGAGTCGGTCGTGCAGACCGGCCGTCCGCTCCTCATCATCGCCGAGGACGTCGAGGGCGAGGCTCTGGCGACGCTCGTCGTCAACAAGCTGCGTGGTGGCCTGAAGGTCGCGGCCGTGAAGGCCCCGGGCTTCGGTGATCGCCGCAAGGCCATGCTGCAGGACATCGCGATCCTGACCGGCGGCGAGATGATCGCCGAAGACCTGGGCATCAAGCTCGAGAATGTCACGATCGACATGCTCGGCCGCGCCAAGAAGGTCTCCATCGACAAGGACAACACGACCCTCGTCGACGGCTCCGGCAAGAAGAAGGACATCGAAGGCCGCGTTTCGCAGATCAAGGCCCAGATCGAGGAGACGACGTCGGACTACGATCGTGAGAAGCTGCAGGAGCGGTTGGCGAAGCTCGCCGGCGGCGTTGCGGTGATCAAGGTCGGCGGCGCCACCGAGGTCGAGGTGAAGGAGAAGAAGGACCGCGTCGACGACGCGCTCAACGCGACCCGCGCAGCGGTCGAAGAGGGCATCGTTCCCGGCGGCGGCGTCTGCCTGCTCAAGGCCTCTAAGGCGATCAGCGTCAAGGGCGACAACGACGACCAGGAAGCCGGCGTGAACATCGTTCGCCGCGCACTCCAGGCCCCGATCCGTCAGATCGCCCAGAACGCGGGCGTCGAGGGCTCGATCGTCGTCGGCAAGGTCGTCGAGGCCAAGGGCAACGCCTTCGGCTACGACGCCCAGAACGACGAGTACGGCGACATGATCCAGAAGGGCATCATCGACCCGGCCAAGGTCGTGCGCACGGCCCTCCAGGACGCCGCCTCGATCGCCTCGCTCCTGATCACGACGGAGGCCGGCGTCGCCGAGGCTCCGAAGAAGAAGGAGGCCGGTGGCCACAGCCACGGCGGCGGCATGGGCGGAATGGGCGGCATGGAAGACATGATGTAAGGCTTTCGCCTCGCATCAGGTTCAGCGCCTGACGAAACGACGAAGCCCCGCGGATTGCTCCGCGGGGCTTTTTCTTGGCCAGGGCATGCTCTTGGCGATCATCTGCCAAAGCCTGCGAACATTGGTCGTGCGGTTCCTGCCGCATAACCTTCCCTCCGGCGCTTGCTCACCACCGGAGGATCGCATGTTCGTACGGACCGACGCGGAGCTCGAGAGGATCGGCCGCGTCAAATTCCCGATGGGCAATCAGGATTTCCGGTCGGCGCGCTTCCTGACCGCGGCTGACGGCATGGGATTTTCGTATCACGAGAACCGCGGCCGTCGCGGGATCGACTTCACGATCTGGCTGCGCAACCACTGGGAAGCGAACTACATCGCCTCGGGCAAGGGCGAGGTCGTGGACCTGACGAGTGGCGAGGCGTTTCCGCTGGCGGCCGGCGTCCTCTACGTCGTCGGGCCGAACGACCGGCATCGCTTCCGCATCACCGAGGACATGCACTCCATCAGCATCTTCTGTCCGCCGCTCACGGGCAACGAGACGGTCGATGCCCAAGGCGGCTACCCGGCGAGCGTACCGATCGAGAAGACGGACCGCCGGATGTTCGTCAAGCGCGGCAGCGACCTGCGCAAGGCCGGCCAAGAGATGGTCGTCGCCAACGGCCAGGCGCGCACGCTGCGCATGTTGACGAAGGCCGACGGCCTCGGCTTCGGCTTCTCTGACGTCCACTTCGACAAAGGCGCCGAGGCGCAGCTCTGGTACAAGCATCACTGGGAGGCGAACCACATCCTCTCCGGTACCGGCGAGGTGACGGATCTGACGACGGGCGAGTCGTGGGCGCTCGGACCGGGCATCGCCTACAATGTCGGTCCGAAGGATCGGCATGTCGTTAAGGCGAATTCTGATCTGCACTACATCAGCGTGTTCTGCCCGCCCCTCATCGGCACCGAACAGCACGACAAGGATGGGGCGCTGAGCCCAAGCGGCCCGGTTCCGCCTGGTCCGGCGGGGTATTGAGTGAGATTGACCACTGTCCTTGTGTGGAAGCGCTGACGACCAAGCCGAAATTTCTCGATACCTACTTTCGCATGCCGGCGCGGAAGTTCTCTCCTCTCAGCGTCATGGCCGCGCAGGCGGCCACCTCGCCATACATTTCTGGGCGTGACGCCGACTGATTGCACACCTTCGTCGACTTCGGGAGCGCAAAACTTGTCTCGGCGACGGGGGTAGGCTTTGCGCGCTTCCACGCACCTCGCATCTGCTCTGACGGCTGGCGAAACGACGAAGCCTCGTGGCCGGCAGAGCATGCTGTCGATTGGCTGCCAGTTACGACCTTGCTGCGCAGATTTGGTTCTGCGAGGAGCTGAACGCGTCGAAGCAGTTGGCTGCTATCCTCGGAAAGTTCTCATCCCAAGGCGCCGCTCGTTTAGCATCCCGCCAGCAAAACGGCCGAACTGACAATCCTCTCCGAACGGAGTATATTGTTTTCGGGGAAACCCGCGGTAATATAGACGACCGTTGGAGGCCAGAGGAGATCAGCAGTGAGAATCGCGACGGGACTTATGATGGCGGCAATGCTTCTTACGGGACTGGTTCCGAAGACCGCAGTCGCCGGATGCAAGCAAGGGTTTTGCACGTCCGGCAGTGACTCGAACGGAGTCCACTCTGTTTCATTCACCAGTACTTATCAGAACGTTTCGCACTACAACGTAATCGCAACGCGACTGACCGAGGTTGCATTTGGCGGTGGCAATCAGGTCGAAATTGGACGGAACGTTCGCAATTTCGCCTACTATTGCTCCAACGGCGAAAAGACGACTTACTCGATACAGGCCTGCACAAAGGGTGGCGTATTGCAGGGATCGTCGTGCTCGCCATGGGTTAATTTTACGCACACATGCCGGTTCTAGCGCGGCGCTGACTTGCGCGAGGCCAGCAAGGACTTGGTCGTCGTCTCATGCCGACAACGGACGATGTTGCCTTTCCAACGTCATGGCCGCGCAGGCGGCCACCCAGACAAGGCTTGCGCTCCTGAAGTCGACGACGGTGCGCAAGTCACCGGCATCGCGCCCAGGGAGACATGGCGAGGTGGCCGCCTGCGCGGTCCTGACGGTGGGGTGGGGGGTGTGCGGTCTCTTCTCTACCAGCCACCGCGAGCGGAGGCGCTGACGACCAAGCCGACCTCACCGGGCAATTGCCAGGCCATGCCGCCCTCGCCACCGAGCAACCACTGAAAGCCGTGGGGCGGCGGCTCGCGCAAGGGCGCGACCAACTCTGCTGCATCATCGAAGGCGTCGCGCGTTGCGACCCACTGGAAGGAGCGGCCATCGGCGGGCAAGCGGATTCCGAGGTTCTCTTTGCCGACGATGAGCGCGAGCGTCGCATTGATAGACCGGAAACCGTCGAGGTCTGCCAGCTCGGCGATGCTGAGGTGCCCATCTGCCAGCGACCGCAGCACCGCTTCGAGCGCCTCGACATGGGCAGCCTCGACGCCGTAGACGCGGATCAGGGGCGTCTCAGCAGCACCGTCACCAAGAAACTCGATCTTCACCGCACTCCTCCCACACCGTCATGCTGACGAACGTCAGCATCCACGGAAGTCCAGGCTAAGGTCAGGCATCGCCGCAAGGCAAGCAGCCCGGATCTCACACGCTCCCGTGGATGCTCGCGTGCGCGAGCGGGACAAAAGCGAGAGTTGTTTCTGAGACCGCTTGCCCCTCCCAGTGAAACGCCACACGCTCGCCGGTGACCTTGGCACCGTGCTGCACATAAAAGTGGCGACCGCGGGTGTTTCCGGTGAGGACGCACACACCGAGCGAGAGAGCACCCGACTGCGCTGCGACGGCAAACACCTCGTGCAGCACCCAACCCCCGATGCCACGTCCTCGGTGAGCCGACTCGATGTACAGCGTCGTCAGCTCGCTTTGTGTATCCGGTATGGTCGAGACAAGATCAACGCGCACAACGCCGATCGAACTGCCATCGTACTCGACGACCAAGGTTCGGGCAGTGGCCACGTTGATCGCCTGACGCCAAGCGGTTTCATCGTGATGCGGATTGCGGTCGAGGCTGGCGAGCAAACGTGCCGGCAAGACTGCGCCATAGCTGTCCCGCCATCCGGCAATGACACTGCGGCTCGCGAGCGCTGCGTCGGCCTGGGTAGCAGCCCGAAGGGTCACCCGTGGTGAAATCTTCTTGCCCCAATCGGTCGGAAGCTCCGGCCCCAATGCGCTCTCCCCACGCCGTCATGCTGACGAACGTCAGCATCCACGGAAGTCCAGGCTAAGGTCAGGCATCGCCGCAAGGCAAGCAGCCCGATTCTCACACGCTCCCGTGGATGCTCGCGTGCGCGAGCATGCCGAGGTTGAGAGATGGGCGGCTTGCGGGGGGTGCGGAAGCTAGCGCCGCCTGCACGACACCGGCTATGCTGCGCCTAAGTCCCGCCCCCACCCCAGGTCCCTCCATGCCCCCTGCCACCCCCGACCTTATCCTGATCAATGCCGACATCCGCACGATGGACGTGCTCGTGCCCCGCGCAGAGGCCCTCGCCGTCACGAGCGGGCGCGTCTCAGCACTCGGCACGACCGCCGATATCCGCGCGCTGGCCGGCAAATCCACCCGCGTGATCGATGCCGGTGAGCGGCTGGTGCTGCCGGGATTTCAGGATACCCACATCCACCTCCAGGACAGCGGCACCGATCGCGCGCTCTCGGCCAACCTCGAGGGGCTGACGACCATCCCGCAGTTCCAGACCAAGCTCGCGGAGTTCGCGAAAGCCAACCCGGACAACGACTGGGTGAACGGCGTCGGCTGGTACTCCGGTATCTTCGGAGAGCACAACCTCGACCGGCAGGCGCTCGATGCCGCCGTCGCCGGCCGGCCGGCATTCACCTACGCCTCCGACGGGCACAGTGCCTGCCTCAACACGAAGGCCTGCCAAGTGCTCGGCCTCACCCGCGAGACGCCCGATCCCGAGAACGGTCACTTCGTCAAGGACGCCAAGGGCGAGCCGACCGGTATGCTCTACGAGCATGCGATAGCCTGGGCCCGGGAGCGCATGCCTGAACGAACGGACGCCGACTACGCCACGGGCGTCAAGTTCGGCCAGGCGCTCTGCAACACGCACGGCATCACTGGCGTGCTCGATGCGCTGGTGCTCGAGCGTCACATGCGCGTCTATCAGGCGCTCGACCGGGCGGGCGAGCTGACGATCCGCGTCGCGGCGACAGGCCTGGTCAATTCCGAGGACACCGTCGCTGGCGCCCTCGAGCGCCTGACGCATCTGCGCCGCGACTACGCCTCGCCGATGGTGAAGATGCACTCGGCGAAGTTCTTCTTCGACGGCGTGTTCGAGAACCGCACGGCGGCGATGCTCGAGCCTTACTCCGATGCCAAGGGCGGCAACGCGCCGGTCATGTTCGGCGAGAACCATTTCCGCGAGCTGTTCATCGCGATGGATGCCGCGCGCTTCCAGATCCATGTCCACGTCATCGGCGACAAGGCTGCGCGATCAGCGCTCGATGGCATCCAGGCCGCGCGCGAGGTCAACGGCGAGTGGCCGGCCTGGCATCAGCTCGCGCACATCCAGGCGATCGATCCGGCCGACATCCCGCGCTTCAAGGCGCTCGGCGCGGTCGCCAACATCCAGACGCTGTGGGCGCGGCACGAGCCCTCCGTCGACGACGTGGCGCTGCCGATGATGGGGCCCGAGCGGGGAAAATGGATGTACGCCTTCCGCTCGATGATCGATGCCGGCGCCGAGTATGCCGTGTCGAGCGACTGGGGCGTCTCGACGTTGAACCCGTTCGCCATCATGCAGACGGCGGTGACGCGGCTACCCGAGAAGCTGCGCTCGCCCGATCACCCCGTGTTCCTGCCCGAGCAGTGCATGACGGTCGAGGAGGTGGTGAAGGGCTATACGCTGAACGCCGCCCGCACCGCCTGGCGCGAGGCCGACACGGGCGCGCTCGGCGTCGGCAAGTTCGCCGATCTCATCGTGCTCGATCGCGACATCTACGCGATCCGTCCGCGCGATTTGGGCGGCACCCAAGTGCTGCTGACCTTGCTCGCCGGCCGCGAGGTGCATCGCGATAAGGGGTTTGCGGGGTAGCATCCGAGAGCGAACGGTGGTTGCAACCGTAGCAACCATTATGTTGATGCTGTTTTTGTCTGCCAGGGTGTGCCGCGCTGGACGACTGTGTTTGCGTAGACGAGGAGCTTTCTGGCGCAGGCGACGAGGGCGGATTTGTGGGTTCGGCCGCGGGCGGTGAGGCGGGCGTAGAGGTCGATGAGGGCCGTGTTCCAGTGGAATGCGGCGGGGAAGGCTGCGGCGTAGAGGGAGCGGCGCAGGCGCGCGCGTCCACCGGCGATGTGGCGATGGCCGTTGTGCTTGCCACTGTCGTCGTCGAAGGGGGCGAGGCCAGCCAGCGCTGCCGCCTCCTCGCGCGAGATCTCGCCGAGCTCGGGCATGCGGATGACGAGGGCGAGGGCGGTCCGCTCGCCGATGCCGGGGATCGAGCGGACGAGGGCGAGGCGGCGCGCCAGGTCGGGGCTCGCTTTGAGCTCGGCGGCAAGTTGCTTCTTCTCGGCTTTGAGGAGATCGCGGAAGGCAACGATGTGCTTGCGGATATCGGCTTTGATTCGGGGGTCTCGGGTGTGCTCGAGACGGCCCTGGAAGCGGACGATATCCTCCTCGATCTGCTCGATGTAGGTGAGGTGGGAAGCGAGCTTTGCGAGGCGTTTATCAGGGGCTTTGCGGGCTTTCAGCCGGGCGGCGCACTGGGCGATGAGGCGGGCGTCGAGGCGATCGTTCTTGGCCCGCTTGAGGGTGTAGCGGGCGAAGGCCTTGACCTGCATGGGCTGGAGATGGAGGACGGTGAGGCCTTGGTCTCTGAGATGGGCGAGGACGCCTTGCTCGTAGCCGCCGGAGGCTTCGATGGCGGCGCGGCGGACGTTGTTGGCTTTGAGGAAGCGGGCGATCTGGCGCCAGCCTTCGGGCGAGTTGTCGGCTTTGAGGGTTTTGTCGGAGGTATCGAGGGCGACATCGAGGGAATGTTTGCCTGTATCGATGCCTTGGCGGTGGTGGTAGATTGGCGCATCTTCGTCGTCCCTGCCTTGTTAGCGAACCTGAAAGTTCGGGCAACCATGCGGGCCAGATGAAGACACTGGTGCGATCGAGCTACGAAGCAGCCAGAAGCGGCTCAGGGCGGACACGATCCGATCACCAGCGGCTCTGCCGCGGATGGCCGTCTGCGGCAGAGCGTTCCTTTTGAGGAACGGCGTGAGAATAGCAGAGGTTGATATAACAAGGGCGGACTGAGCCCGGACATCGTTCGGGGGAAGTCCGCCGCCGCGAACACCATCTTTGCCGAGGCGGGCTTCGCGAAGGGCTCAGTCTTGACCGTAGGTTGGGTTGGCGCGGCCGCAGCGCCGCGCGTAACCCAACAGCGAATGTGTAGCGCGTCCGTTGGGTTACGCGCTTCGCGCCAACCCAACCTACTGCGTCAGCACCACGGCCGCTTCCGCCGGGAAGGTGATCCACACCGGGCGGCCGGCCTCGGCCGAGGCCGTGAGGCTGCGCTCGCGGTTCTGATGCGCGACGGCGACGGGCCGGCTGACGCCATCGGCCTCGACGTAGAAGTGGCTGCGGTCGCCGAAATAGGCGGTGGCGCCGAGCTTGCCGCGGATGCTGTTGATGGCGCTGCCGGGATCAGACCAGGCGAGCACGATTTTCTCCGGCCGGATCGCCACCGAGACGGTATGCCCCTTGGCGATCCCGTGACCGGTGACGCTCGCGGCAAGCTTGCCGAGCGGGCCCGCATCCACAGTCGCCTTGCCTTCGCCGACCGTCTCGACGATGCCGTCGAACATGTTCATCGAGCCGATGAACTCGGCGACCTCGCGGCAATTGGGCTGCTCGTAGAGACGGGCCGCGGTATCGATCTGAAGGGCCTGGCCGCGCGACATGACGGCGATGCGATCCGACAGCGTCAGCGCCTCCTCCTGATCGTGCGTCACGAACACGAAGGTGATGCCGACCGAGCGCTGAAGCTGCCTGAGCTCGAGCTGCATCTCCTCGCGCAGCTTCTTGTCGAGAGCGCCCAACGGCTCATCCAGCAAAAGCACTTTCGGCTGGCAGACGAGTGCGCGGGCGAGCGCCACGCGCTGCCGCTGGCCGCCCGACATCTGATGCGCGGCGCGACCGGCGAAGCCCTCCATCTTGATCATGGCGAGCGCGCCTTCGACGCGTTGCGCCGTCTCGGCCTTCGTGAGCTTCAAGCGCCGCAGGCCATAGGCGATGTTCTCGGCGACGTTCAGGTGCGGGAAGATCGCGTAGCTCTGGAACACCATGTTGGTCGGGCGGTCATAAGCCGGCACGCCCACCATCGGTTGCCCGTCGATCTCGATCTCGCCCGACGTCGGCTGCTCGAAGCCGGCGAGCATCCGGAGCAGCGTCGTCTTCCCGCAGCCCGAGGGCCCGAGGAGGGAGAAGAACTCGCCGCGCACGATGTCGAAGGAGACATCGTCGACGGCGCGGACGGTGCCGAAGTGCTTCGACACGTTGCGGAAGCGGATGATGGCGTCGGCTGCGGACATGGTGGCCTTCAAAACCCTTCTGTGCGCGATGGCACGCCCCGTCGCCGCACGAGCTCGGAGGTGACGACGATGAGCGTCGAAACGACGAGGATCGTCGTCCCGAGCGCGAGCATTCCGGGCAGCTGATTGGGAAAGCGCAGCGTGCCCCAGAGATAGACCGGCAGTGTCGCTTCCGTGCCCGACAGGAACACCGCCAGCACGAACTCGTCGAACGAGACGGTGAAGCAGAGCAGCAGGCTCGACACGATGCCGGGCAACGCGAGCGGCAGCGTCACCCGCCAGAAGGTCATGAGCGGCTTCTCGCCCAAATCGGCGGAGGCTTCGTCGAGACTCTTGTCGAAGCCTTCGAGCCGCGCCACCAGCGTCAGCATCGAGAAGGGCACGCAGAGCAAAACGTGCCCCGAGGCCACCGCCCACAGTCCAAGATCCAGACCGAGCAGCTTGCGGATGACGATGAGGAGGCCGATGCCGAGGATGATGACAGGGATCACCAGCGGCACCATGATGAGGCCGACGACCGGCGCGCCGCCGGGCAGTTTGTAGCGCGTCACGGCCAAGGCCGAGAGCAAGCCGAGTGCCGTCGACACCACTGCGACCGTGAAACCGACGCGCAAGCTGTTCCACAGCGCATGATGCAGCGCCGGATTGTTCGCCATCGCGCCGTAGGCCTTGAGCGTCAGGCCCTTGAGCGGAAACGCGGCGATAATGCTGTCGTTGAAGGAGAACAGTGCGAGCAGCAGCAATGGCCCATACAGGAACACGATGAAGGCGAGACCGTAGAGGGTGAGGGGATCGAAGCGGCTGCGCATGGCTCAGGCGATCCTCTTGCGCATCTCGCGATAGCCGATCGCCCAGAGGAAACTGAGCACGACCAGCCCGACGATGATCATCATGACGACCGAGACCGCCGCCCCGAGTGGCCAGTCGTTCTGCTTGCCGAACAGGTTCTGGATCGCGTTGCCGATCATCGTGCCGCCGGTGCCGCCGACGAGCGAGGGCGTGACGTAGTCGCCGACCGTCGGGATGAACACGAGCAGCGCGGCCGAGACCGTGCCGGGAAGCGAGAGCGGCAGGGTTACCCGCAGGAACCGCTGCCAGGGACGATCGCCGAGATCGGTCGCTGCTTCCAAGAGCGAGCGGTCGATCTTGTCGAGCGAGACATAGATCGGCAGGATCGCGAACGCGGCCCAGGCGTGCGTCAGCGTGATGACGACGGCGCCCATGTTGTAGACCAGGAACTCGAGCGGCTTGTCGATGAGGCCGACGCTCATGAGCGCGGAGTTGATGGCGCCGTTGAAGCCGAGCACGATCTTCCAGGAAAACACGCGCAGCAGATAGCTCGTCCAGAACGGAACCGTAATGAGGATCAGCCAGAGGATCTTGTAGCGTGTGACGCGGAACGCCAGGAAGTAGGCCATCGGATAGGCGAGTAGGATCACCGCAAGCGTCGTCACCAGCGACATGAATAACGATTTGAGGACGAGGATGGCATAGACCGGATTGGCGAAGGGGAAGGGTATGCCCATCCAGGTCACACCTTCTCCGGGCTCGACGAGACTCCAATAGCGCTGCAACGTCGGAGTTGTATCGAACTCGAAACCCGCCTGCGTCCAGAAGCTGATCACCAGCAACGCCAGCAGCGGCGCGATCAGCATCGCCGTCATCAGCGCGAGCGTCGGCGACATGAGGAGATAGCCGGGAATCCAGGGAAAGCGCTGACCGAGTGGCAGCGTCCGCGGCGCTGTCGCCTTGCGACCTCTCATCGCTGACACAACCATGGGCCCCCGAATTGTCCCGGTGTCGCAACCGGACGGATCTGCACTGTGGCATGACCGGCCACGGGCGTGTCAACCTTCCGCACCAGTCCTTCGATTGACAAGGCTTTTGAAGCGGCGGCTAATCTCCGGCGACGGGCCGTCGAGCTTCAGCTGAAAAGTCCCGATCACGGAGGACCCTAAATGAACCGCATCAAGTTCATCGACCGGATGGCACAGGGCAGAGTCTCGCGCCGCGATATGATCCGCGGCGCTACCGCATTCGGCGTCGGCATGATCATGCTGCCGCGCCTCTCCGCTGCGGCGGACGAGCTGACGATCCTCGAATGGGCCGGCTACGACGCGGCGGACTACTACAAGCCCTACACGGCAAAACACCCGACGGCGCCGTCGTTCTCGATCTTCTCGGGCGAGGAGGAGGCGCTTCAGAAAGTCCGCGGCGGCTTCGCGGCCGACCTCATGCATCCCTGCAACTACTCCGTCGGCCGCTTCGTCGAGGCCAAGCTCGTGAAGCCCATCGACACGGCGAAATTGTCGAACTGGAAGGATGTCTTCCCCGCGCTTCAGACGGCCGATGGCGTGCTGAAGGACGGCGCGGTCATCATGGCGCCGGCCGACTGGGGCAACTCCTCGATCGTCTATCGCACCGATCTCGTGGATGACGACTTCAAGAAGAACGAGTCCTGGGGCATCTTCTTCGACGAGAAATACTCCGGCAAGGTCTCGATGCTCGACAACGAGGTCGTCGTGCCGATCTCGGCCCTGATGGACGGCATGAAGGCCGATGAAGCCTTCCTGGTAAGCGGCGACAAGCTCGCGGCGCTCAAGGGCCGCATCGAGACGCTCGTCAAGACGAGCCGCTTCCTGTGGACCGATCCGACCAGCATGATCCAGTCGATGGCGTCAGGCGAGATCGTCGCCGCCTATTCCTGGAACGACGCGCCGAAGAATCTCGCGGCGCAGGGCATTCCGGTCGCCTACGCGAAGCCGAAAGAGGGCTACTTCACCTGGTATTGCGGCATGACGATCCTGAACTCCGGCAAGGGCGACGACGCAGCCGCGCACGATTTCGTCGACGCCTGGCTGTCGCCGGAAACCGGCAAGTTCTTGATCGAGGGCAGCGGCTACGGGCACGCGAACATGAAGTCGTTCGCGGCTGCCGATCCTGCTGCCATCAAGGCCATGGGCATCACCGATCCCGCCGAGCATATGGCGAGCGCCATCCTGTTCCCGACGATACCCTCCGATATACTTTCGGCGCAGATCAAGCTCTGGGAGGAGCTGAAAGCGCTGAAGCAGTAGAGCCCGCCGTGTCCAGCGCTCGCGAGAATCGACGACCGTGAGCGCGGTGCCATCGGACGAGGGGGCGACCGGCAGGTCGCCCCTACGAGACCGGACGCTATGTCAGGGCGCGGCCGAGCAAGAAAACGCAGCACCGTAGTGGCGACCGGCAGGTCGCCCAACGTCACGAACCGGCCCGCATCCTATGGATCCTTTCGTCTTCGCCGTCGTGCTCGTGGGCGCCGCGTGCCATGCCGGCTGGAACACGGTCGTCAAGCTCAAGCTCGATCCCTTGTCGGCGATCTCGGGGCTTGCGATCGCGGCGGGCATCGCCTCGATCCCGCTCATCCTCGCCTTCGGGCTCCCCGATCCCGCCTCCTACCCCTATCTCGCAGCCTCGGTTGCGTTGCACATCCTCTACAACGCGACGCTGAGCGAGGCCTATCGCGTCGGCGATCTGGGACAGGTCTACCCGATCGCGCGCGGAGCGGCGCCGGTCATGACGGCGATAATCGGCGCATCCTTCCTCGGTGAGACGCTCGGCCTGCACGGATGGCTCGGTGTGCTCGTCATCACGGCGGGCATCCTGCTGCTGTCGCTGAAGGGCGGTCGCGCGCTCGACACCGACAATCGCGCCGTCGTCTTCGCGCTGATGACGGCCGTCACCATCTCGGCCTATTCGATCGCCGATGGCCTGGGCGGACGGCATTCGGGCTCGCCCCACGCTTACACGGCGCTGCTGTTCCTGCTCGACGGCATCGCCATGGCGATCTACGGCGGCATGCGCATGGGTCCCCGCCTCGTGCAGGCGATGCGCGTCAACTGGCCGACGATGCTGTTCGGCGGCGTGCTCTCGATCGCATCCTATTGGATCGCGATCTGGGCGATGTCCGTTGCGCCAATCGGCCTCGTCGCCGCATTGCGCGAAACGAGCGTCATCTTTGGCGCCTTGTTCGCGGTGCTGCTCTTGAAGGAGCCGATCCGGGCCGCCCGCGTCGTCGCCGCCTGCCTCGTCGTCGCCGGCGCGATCTTCATCCGGCTGCATTGACATCGGTGCTGTGGCGGACGTCGCGTGCGCTCACTCCGCCCTACGTCAACGGCCGGGTTGGAACCAGCCGACGAGCCGGTGCCGCGTGCCCGGATAGGTCAGGCGCACGAACGTCACGGGGCGGCGCTCGCGCCAGGTCGTGCGCTCGACGACGAGACAGGCGGCACCCTCCGTGAGCCCCAGGCGGCGAGCCACGGGCCCCACCGCCGCCACGGCGCTGATCGCATGCCGGGCGCGCGTCCACGCGGTCTCGGTGAGCAGGAAGCGACCGGGTGCGATGGCACTGAAGTCCGCCTCTTCCACCGAAGGCACGGACTCGATCAAGATCCAGCGCTCCTCATAAACGGCGGGCCTGCCGTCGGCGAGGTGTAGAGCCGTCAGCGCGAGCACGGGCTCGGCGCGGGACAGCTCGAGGTCAGCCATCAGCGCGGCTGAGGTACGTGTCTGCCGGCGCGAGAGCAGCCGATAGCCATAGGCATGCCCGGCGGCCTCGATCTCCTCGGCCAGATCCGCGATCGTCATCACCGCATGATCGTCGGCCGGCTGCGCGACGAAGGTGCCGGCCTTGCGGCGCCGCACGATCAGGCCGTCGTCGGCCATGCGGTGCAGCGCCTTGTTCACCGTCATGCGCGAGGCGCCAGTGAGCGCGGTGAGCTCGTGCTCGGAGGGTAGCTTGACGCCCGGCGCCCAGCGCCCGTCGAGGATCGGCCGTTCCAGCGCGCGCCTTATCTGCTCGTAGAGCGGGCCCTTGCCGTCGAGCTTGAGCGCGGTTTGCATCGCCTACTCTGCAAGCCGCCGGAGCGTCGCAGCGAGGCGGCTGCGCAGCACATCGCGCTGCCGGTGACGGCCTTCAGCGACGACATGGGCGCCCGCGACCCAGACATCGCGCACCTGACGGCCATCGCCCGAGAACAACCAGCTGTCGAGCGCGGTATCGTCCTGGCGTCCGGCGAGCAGCGGATGATCGGCATCCAGCGAAACGATGTCGGCGATCTGCCCGGCGGCGAGCGTGCCCGCGGGCCGCCCGATCGCTGCCGCGCCGTCGTGGCAGGCGGTCGCATAGAGAGTGCGCCCGGTCGAGGCACCCTCACGGGTCAGCACGTTGCGAGCCCGATCGCGCAGCCGCTGGCTGTATTCGAGCGTGCGGATCTCCTCGGCGGCATCGACACGGATGTGGCTGTCGGTGCCGACGCCGTAGCGGCCTTGCGCCGCGAGATACGTCACACCGTCGAAGATTCCGTCGCCGAGATTGGCTTCGGTCTGCGGACACAGGCCCGCGACCGCGCCAGAGCGCGCCATCGCCTCGGTCTCCACGTTCGTCATGTGGGTCGCGTGAACGAGACACCAGCGCCGATCGACATCGGCATGGTCGAGCAGCCACGCGACGGGCGTCGTGCCCGACCAAGCCCGGCAGTCCTCGACCTCCTTCGTCTGCTCGGCGACGTGAATGTGGATCGGGCCGTCGCCGAAGGCGCTCGTCACCTGCGCGAGACTTTCTGGCGTCACCGCCCGCAGCGAATGCGGCGCGATGCCGACGCGGGCGTGGGGCAAGCCGGCGATGTGGCGGGCCGCGCCCTCGCGAAGCTTGGCGAACGTCTCGGCGGTGGAGGCAAAGCGGCGTTGCTGCGCCTGCACGGGCTGTCCACCGAAGCCGCCTTGAGCATAGAAGACCGGCAGCAGAGTCAGCCCGAGGCCGGTCGCTTTCGATGCGGCAGCGATGCGGCCCGCCATCTCGGCCGGGTCGTCGTACCAGCCGCCGTCCGGAGCGTGGTGGAGGTAGTGGAACTCGCCGACCGAGGTGAAACCGGCCTCGAGCATTTCGACATAGAGGCCGCCGGCGATCGCTTCGACGTCCTCGGGCGTCAATCGGTCGAGGAAGCGGTACATGACCTGCCGCCACGTCCAGAAACTGTCCTTCGTCGGCCCCGCGGTCTCGGCAAGGCCCGCCATGCCTCGCTGGAAGGCATGGCTATGCAGGTTGGCGAGGCCAGGAAGTCCAATGGCACCGCGATGATCGGCGCCCCCGGGCGACGCCCCCTTCGCCACGCTCGCGATCCGCCCCTCGGCATCGACGTCGATCCGCACATCGCCCGCCCATCCCTCGGCCAGCAGCGCCCGCTCGAAAAACAGCTTGCTCATCGATCGCCTCCCATGCCAGATTATGTATAGACATAATATGCCTTCGAGGAAAGCGCGAACATGACCGCCGATGTCTTGTGGACGCACGCGCGGCTGTGGACCGCAGCCGGGCCGCTGATCAGCGACGGCGTGGTGGCGGCCAAGGACGGCCGGATCGTCTTTGCTGGACCCGCCAGTGATGCTCCGGCAGCGGCACGCGTCATCGACTGCGGCGGCCGGCTCGTGACCCCCGGCCTCGTCGATTGCCACACCCATATCGTGCACGCCGGCAATCGCGCCGACGAATGGCGCATGCGCCTCGAAGGTGCGACCTACGAGGAGGTGGCGCGCGCCGGCGGCGGCATCGTCTCGACGGTCAAGAATGTACGCGCTGCGAGCGAGGACGAGCTCGTGCGCCAGTCACTGCCGCGCCTCGACGCCCTGATCGGCGAAGGCGTCACGACCATCGAGATCAAGTCGGGCTACGGCCTCGACGCCGAGAACGAGACGAAGATGCTGCGCGCCGCACGCCGTCTCGGCCGCGAGCGTCCCGTCACCGTGACGACGACGCATCTGGGCGCCCACGCCATGCCGCCGGGCCAGACCGACAAGGACGCCTACATCGCCGACGTCGTCGAGCGGCAGCTGCCCGCCGCGCACGCGGAAGGCCTCGCCGATGCGGTCGACGCCTTCACGGAAGGGATCGCCTTTTCCGTCGAGCAGACACGTCGTGTTTTCGCGAAGGCCAAGTCGCTCGGCCTGCCGGTGAAGATCCACGCCGAGCAACTGTCGAACTTGGGCGGCGCGGCCATGGCCGCTTCCGAGTTCGGCGCACTGTCGGCCGACCACATCGAGTATCTGGACGAGGCCGGCGTCGTGGCGCTCGCCAAGGCGGGCACGGTCGCCGTGCTGCTCCCCGGCGCCTTCTATTTCATCAAGGAAACGAAGAAGCCGCCGGTCGATCTTCTGCGCAAGGCGCGCGTGCCGATCGCCGTCTCGACCGATTGCAATCCCGGCTCCTCGCCGCTGACCTCAGCTTTGCTCGCCCTGAACATGGCCTGCACCTTCTTCGCGCTGACGCCGGAGGAGGCGCTGCTCGGCGTCACGAAGAACGCCGCGAAGGCGCTCGGGCGCGACACCGACATCGGCACGATCGAGGCCGGAAAATCCTGCGATCTCGCGATCTGGAATGCTGAAGCGCCGGCCGAGCTCGCTTATCGTATCGGCTTCAATCCACTGCACAGCCGCGTCTGGAGGGGAAATGTCTAAGGCGGTCGTTTTGAAACCAGGGCAGATGCGCCTCGCCGATTGGGAGGCGATCTACCGGCAGGGTCTCGCCGCCAAGCTCGACGCCGCGTGCTTCAAGAGCATCCAGGCCTCGGCCAAGGTCGTCGCGGATGCGGCAGCTGGCACCGCGCCCGTCTACGGCGTCAACACTGGCTTCGGCAAGAACGCCTCGTTCAAGATTCCGCCGGAGGATACGGCGCTGCTCCAGCGCAATCTCATCATCTCGACCTGCTGCGGTGTCGGTCCGCCGACGCCCGAGGCTATCGTGCGCCTGATGATGGCGCTGAAGCTCAACTCGCTCGGACATGGCGCTTCCGGGGTCCGGCCGGAGATCCCGAAGCTCATCGAGGCCATACTCGCGCACGGCATCACGCCGGTCGTGCCGCAGCAGGGCTCGGTCGGCGCGTCGGGCGATTTGGCACCGCTCGCCCACATGACGGCCGCGATGCTCGGCGAGGACGATGTCGTCGTCGACGGCAAGCGGATGAAGGCCGCGAAGGCGCTGGCACAAGCCGGGCTGAAGCCCGTCGTGCTCGGCGCGAAGGAAGGCCTCGCCCTCATCAACGGCACGCAGTTTTCGACCGCCTATGCCCTCGCCGGTCTCTTCGCCGCGCGGCGGCTCGCGGCGTCCGCCCTCGTCACCGGCGCAATGTCCGTCGATGCGCTGATGGCCTCCACGACGCCGTTCCGTCCCGAGATCCACAAGCTGCGCGGCCATGCCGGCCAGATTGCAGCAGCGCGCACGCTCATGACGCTGCTGGACGGCAGCGTCATCCGCAAGTCGCACATCGAGGGCGACGAGCGCGTGCAAGACCCCTACTGCTTCCGCTGCCAGCCGCAGGTGATGGGTGCCTGCCTTGATCTTCTAGCGGCCGCCGCGCGCACGCTCGAGATCGAGGCGAACGCCGTGACCGACAATCCGCTCGTGCTGACCGACACCGCCGAGATCGTCTCGGGTGGAAACTTCCACGCCGAGCCGGTCGCCTTCGCGGCCGACCAGATCGCGATCGCCGTCTCCGAGATCGGCGCCATCGTCGAGCGGCGCATCGCGACCCTCGTCGATCCGGCGCTGAACTTCGACCTCCCCGCCTTCCTCGCGCCCGATCCCGGCCTCAACTCGGGTTTCATGGTCGCCGAGATCACGGCGGCGGCGCTCTATGCCGAGAACAAGCAGCGCGCGACGCCCGGCTCGATCGACTCGACGCCGACCTCCGCCAACCAGGAGGATCACGTGTCGATGGCGGCGCACACGGCACGGCGCCTCGGCGACATGACCTCGAACCTGGCGAAGATCGTCGGCATCGAGCTGCTCGTCGCCGCGCAAGGCATCGACTTGCGCAAGGACGGCCGCGGCTTCTCCAAGCTCAAGGGCGCGAAGCCGAAGAACCTCAAGACGAGCCCGGAGCTCGAGCGCGTCTTGAAGCTCCTGCGCGATCGCGTGCCGATGCTCGAGGAGGATCGTGCGCTGACGGCGGATGTCGAGGCTGCCGTCGATCTCGTCGAGACCGGCGCCGTGCTGGAAGCGGCGGGCACGAAATCGTTTGCAGCGCTCGAGACAGTCAGATGAGCGCGATCTACGATCTGAAGCGTGGTGGCTCCCCGCTCATCCTGTCGATCCCGCATTGCGGACGCGAGCTGACCCCGGGTCTCACCGAGCGACTGACACCGGAGGGTCGCTCGCTCATCGACACCGATTGGTGGCTGGAAAAGCTCTACGACTTCGGCACCGCGCTCGACGCGACGGTCATCTCGGCGAAGCTCTCGCGCTACGTCATCGACCTCAATCGCGATCCTTCCGGTGCCTCGCTCTATCCCGGCCAGGCGACGACCGACCTCATCCCGACGACGACCTTCGATGGCGCGCCGCTGTATCGATCGGGCCACGAGCTAAAGCCGGCAGAGACAGAAGAGCGCAAGCGCCTTTACTTCACGCCCTACCACGACGCCCTCGCCGCTGAGATTGCGCGCGTGAAATCCGCGCACGGCATGGTGCTGCTCTACGATTGCCACTCGATACGCTCGGTGATCCCGCGGCTGTTCGACGGCGAGCTGCCGGTGATGAACCTCGGCACGAACTCGGGCGCGTCGTGCGCACCCGCGCTGCAAACCGAGATCGTGCGCACGCTTCAAGAGACGCCGGCCTTCAGCCACGTCGTCAACGGCCGCTTCAAAGGCGGCTGGATCACGCGCCACTTCGGCCGTCCGGCCGACAATGTACACGCCGTGCAGATGGAGCTTGCCTGCCGGGCCTACATGCAGGAGACGGCGCCCTTCGCCTACGATGAGGCGAAAGCGCCCGCCATCCGCATGGCTCTGCTTGCGATTCTGATGCGGATGCAGCGGTGGGCGGCGGGCAAAGCATGAGTTGCATCAGCGCCATGATTGACACGAAGATCGTGTTACACGATATTCGTGTTCATGAAGAATGTGACGATCACGCTGGACGAAGCCGTTCTCCGCTGGGCCCGCATCCGGGCCGCCGAGCTCGACACGAGCGTATCCCGGCTCGTCTCCGTGATGCTGGAGCGGGAGATGAAAAGCCAAGCGCAAGTCGAAAAGGATATAGCGGACTTCTTCGCGCGAACGCCCAAGCACCCCATCAGCGACGGCACGCCCTACCCGAAGCGCGAGGAGCTCTATGACCGGCCTGTGCTTCGTGGATACGAACGTGTTGATCTACGTGAGGGACAGCCGGGATTTGCCGAAGATGCAACGGGCAGCCCTCTGGATCGATCGGCTGTGGCGAAAAAGAGCCGCCGCCGTAAGCCACCAAATCCTCGTTGAGTACTACAGCGCTGTCCGGACCCGCCTGAAGCCCGGGTTGAGCGACCTCGAGGCGCGTCTCGACGTGAGGGCGCTTCTCGACTGGACCGTCGTTCACCCCGATCGTCAACTCTACGAGGTCGCATTCCATCTTCAGGACCGGTATCGGTTTTCCTGGTGGGATAGCCTCATGGTCGCTGCAGCCAAATGCGGCGGCTGCGCTCATCTCCTCACTGAGGATTTGCATCACGGGCAGCGCATCGATGGGCTGACGATCATCAATCCGTTTCGCACCGATCCCGAGGCGGTACTCGCCTGATCATGCCACGTCACCTTACGAACGAGTCTTTGGGGAGCTTCACGACATGACCAAGTCCCGCCGCCTCGACAACGAGCGCAAGATCAGAAGCCCGCGCGGGTCGAAGATCACCGCCAAATCCTGGCAGACCGAAGCGCCGATGCGCATGCTCATGAACAACCTCGACGCCGAGGTTGCCGAGCGCCCACAGGAGCTCGTCGTCTATGGCGGCATCGGCCGCGCGGCGCGCGATTGGGACAGCTACGATCGGATCGTGAAAACGCTCAAGAAGCTCGAGGCTGACGAGACGCTGCTCGTGCAGTCGGGCAAGCCGGTCGGCGTCTTCAAGACGCACGCGGACGCGCCGCGCGTGCTCATCGCCAACTCCAACCTCGTGCCGGGCTGGGCGACCTGGGAGCACTTCAACGAGCTCGATAAGAAAGGGCTCATGATGTACGGCCAGATGACGGCCGGCTCGTGGATCTACATCGGCACGCAAGGCATCGTGCAGGGCACCTACGAGACCTTCGTCGAGATGGGCCGGCAGCATTTCGGCGGCGATCTCACCGGCAAGTGGATCTTGACCGGGGGCTTAGGCGGCATGGGCGGCGCGCAGCCGCTGGCCGCCACCATGGCCGGCGCCTCGATGCTCGCGGTGGAATGCCAGCCCTCTCGCATCGAATTCCGGCTGAAGACCCGCTATCTCGATGATCAGGCGCGTACCATCGACGAGGCGCTGCAAAAGATCGAGGCCTCTCACAAGAAGGGCAAGCCGATCTCGGTCGGCCTGCTCGGCAACGCGGCCGAGGTGTTCCCGGAACTCGTGAAGCGCGGCATCCGGCCCGACGCCGTCACCGACCAGACCTCCGCGCACGATCCCTTGAACGGCTATCTCCCCGCCGGCTGGACGCTCGACAAATGGGAGAAGCAGCGGGCGAAAGATCCCGAAGGCACCGTGCACGCGGCCAAGCTCTCGATGAAACGCCAAGTCGAGGCGATGCTCGCCTTCTGGGACAAGGGCATCCCGGTGCTCGACTACGGCAACAACATCCGCCAGATGGCGAACAACGAGGGGCTCAAGCGCGCCTTCGATTTCCCGGGCTTCGTGCCGGCCTACATCCGCCCGTTGTTCTGCAAGGGCATCGGTCCGTTCCGGTGGGCGGCGCTTTCGGGCGATCCCGAGGACATCTACCGGACCGACGAGAAGGTCAAACAGCTGTTCCCCAAGAATAAGCACCTGATTAACTGGCTCGATATGGCGCGCGAGCGCATCAAGTTCCAAGGGCTGCCGGCGCGCATCTGCTGGCTGGGCTTGGGCGATCGCCACAAGGCGGGCCTCGCCTTCAACGAGATGGTGCGGAAGGGCGAGCTGAAAGCTCCCGTCGTCATCGGCCGCGATCATCTGGACTCAGGGTCGGTCGCGTCCCCCAACCGCGAGACGGAAGCGATGATGGACGGTTCCGACGCCGTCGCCGACTGGCCGCTGCTCAACGCGCTGCTCAACTGCGCGTCGGGCGCGACCTGGGTCTCGATCCACCACGGCGGCGGCGTCGGCATGGGCTATTCGATCCATTCGGGGCAGGTGATCGTCTGCGACGGCACGAAAGAGGCCGACCGCCGCATCGAGCGCGTGCTGTGGAACGACCCCGCCACCGGCGTCATGCGTCACGCCGATGCCGGCTACGACATCGCCAAGGACTGCGCGAAAAAGCACAAGCTCAAGCTGCCGGGGATTTTGTAGGCGTATGTGCGGGCCTGCTCGCCTTCCCCACGTGAGGGGAAATTCCAAGCGCCTTGGACTTGAGAAGCGTGAGCGGCTAAGTCCTTAGGTGATTGGGATGGGGGATTGGCGCGTCACCGTGCCTTCGACCCCCCACCCTAACCTTCCCCCTGGTCGTGCCGATGGCGCGCCTTCAGCGCGACGGGGGAGGGAAATCGCCATCGCTCGAGCACAAAACAGACGGACACCCCCCATGCGCACCACCCGCAATATCCAGGTCGTCGGTTGTCATGCCGAGGGCGAGATCGGCGACGTGATCGTCGGGGGCGTGACGCCGCCGCCGGGCGCGACGATGTACGAGAAGATGCGCAACTTCGAGCGCGACCACGATCACATCCGCCGCTTTCTGATCTCCGAGCCACGCGGCAGCGTCGCGCGCCACGTGAACCTGCTCGTGCCGCCGACGCGCAAGGATTGCGACGCCGGCGTCATCATCATGGAGCCGACCGAGTATCCGCCGATGTCGGGCTCCAACACCATGGCGACCGTCACCGTGCTGCTCGAGACCGGCATCGTGCCGATGCAAGAGCCCGAGACCATCGTCATGCTCGAGACTCCGGCCGGCCCCGTCCGCGCCCGCGCCACCTGCCGCGACGGCCGCTGCGTCTCGGTCGAGATCGGCAACGTGCCGTGCATGGCGCTCATCCTCGACACCCAGATCGAGGTCGCGGGTCATGGCACGATCGGGCTCGACGTCTCCTACGGCGGCATGATCTATGCGATCGTCGATGCGACGAAGCTCGGATTCCAAGTGGCCGCCGACGAGGCACGGGATCTCGCCGTGCTCGGCGAGAAGATCCGCGTCGCCGCCCGCGAGCAGCTCAAGGCCGTGCATCCGGAGAATCCCGGGATCAGCGGCGTCTCGATTGTGCAGCTCAACCGCCCCTATGCCGGCCCCGGCAAGCCGACGCGAAACACCTGCATCGTCTCGCCCGGGCGCTCCGACCGCAGCCCGACGGGAACGGGAACCTCCGCCCGCATGGCGGTGCTGCATGCCAAGGGGCAGATGAAGGTCGGCGACACGCTGATCCACGAGTCGATCATCGGCTCGCACTTCACCGGACGCATCATCGGCGAGACGACGGCCGGCGGGAAGCCCGCCATTCTCCCGACCATCGAGGGCCGCGCCTTCATCACCGGCACGATGAGCTACTTCCTCGATCCGGCCGACCCCTGGACCGACGGCTATCGCGTCGCCGACACCTGGGGCGTCAACGGCTCGACGAGCATGACGCAAAGCTGAGCCGGAGGGAGCGCCGCCGTGAGAAACCGCCTTGCCTTGGCCGTCGCACTGATAGCGACGTCGCTCGCCAGCTCGACCGCCGCCCAGTCCGCCGAGCCCATCGACATCGCAACCCTCGACGAGGCGGGTCAGGGCGACATTCTCGGCGCTTGGATCATTTCAGACCAGGCCGGCGCCAAGACCTGCCGAGTGACCTTCGGCAGCGAGGCGACGATCGGCGGCTACGTCATCGAGGTCGACCCGGCCTGCGCGACCGCCTTCCCGGTGATGGACGAGGTCGCGGCTTGGCGGCTCTATGAGAACTGGCAGATCGTGCTCGCCGATGCCACGCGTAAGGAGCTGATCCGCTTTTCGACCCCGGACGACGCCTATGTCGCCGAGCCCGAGACCGACGGCATCTTCACGATCAGCCGCCCGGAATAGCGTCGCCCGAGGGTGGTGCAAAGGGGTAACGCCTGGAGCGAACCCCGCTCGCGGGCGCGGTGACGCAATTGCGAATCAGCAATCCCTACATATATCCCAAAGGGATAATAATCCGGGCCAGAACTCGGACGCGGTCTTTTCGTGCGTGCGTCAGGCCAATGACACAATGCGGGGTTAGCGTTTAACCGGCTGCATGCATTGGGTAAGGGTACGGCGCGTACGGGAACGGCCGGCAACTCGGTTTCGGTGACGCATGCGGCTCGAACGCAATCTGTTCCGGCACCTCGACAGCGACACGAGCCGTGGCGGCTCCTTGTCGGGCCACGCCGTGCCGTATGGGCTCTACTCGACCAGCCCGTCCATCATCCGGCCCTCGCAGCCGCAGATCCTCGGCAAGATCGCCGGCATCGTCACGGCGCTCGCCCTGATGTGGCTTTCGCTCGTCACGCTCTCGCGCACCTTGAGCACGGTCGTCTGGGCCGATGTCGGGACCGCGTTGACGGCGTTGCCGATCGGGCAGGTGGCGACGAGCCTCGTCTTCACGGCCCTGAGCTATCTTGCGCTGACGGGCTACGACGTCTTGGGCCTCGGCTATCTCGGTAAGCGGCTGGCTTACCGCCGCGTCGCGCTCGGCTCGTTCGTGAGCTACGCCTTCGCCAACAACCTGGGCTTCGCGCTGCTGACGGGTGGCACGGCGCGCTACCGGATCTACGGTCCGGAGGGTCTGAGAGCCGCCGACATCGCGCTCTTGACCCTCATCTGCGGCTTGACCTTCGCGCTGAGCGGCGCCGCCGTCGCGGCCCTCTGCCTCGTGCTCGAGCCCTCCGCGCTCGGCCAGATCATCGGCCTTCCCTCGTGGCTGACGCTCGGCGTGGGGCTGGCGATGGTCGTGGCCATTGCAGCCTATGTCGTCTGGGTCGGCATGGAGCCGCGCTCGCTTCGGTGGGGGTTGAAGGAGCTGCCGCTACCCGGCGCACGCTCGACGGTCGCGCAGCTCGCGGTCGGCCTCGCCGACATGACCTTCGCCTCCGCCGCGCTCTATCTGCTGCTGCCGCAGAGCGCCGACATCGACTACCTGCTGTTCGTCGGCGTGTTCGCGGTCGCCATGACGCTCGGCGTCTTGAGCCACGTGCCGGGCGGCATAGGCGTGTTCGAGACGGTGATGCTGATCGCGGTCCCAGGTGCCCCGGCGCCGGAGTTGCTCGCGAGCCTGCTCGTGTTCCGCTGCCTCTACTATCTGCTGCCGCTGCTCGTCGCCATCGGGCTCCTCGTCTGGCACGAGATCGCCAAGCTCAGCAAAGTCGAGCGGTTGCGCGAGGCGATGCGGCCGGTCGTGCGGGCTCTCGGGTTTTGGGCGCGGATCGCGATCGAGCGGCTGGTACAAGCGCTCGCCCTGCTCGGCGGCGCGGTCTGGCGGCTTTTCGCGACGGCGGGCCGGGCGTTGCCTTGAGGCTTAGACTCACGCCGCTGCGAGGCCGGCCAGGTCCAGATACCCCTGCCGCAGCATCTCGACCGAGATGTAGACGAGCAGCGCCACGCCGACATACGAGATCCAGCGATACTTGAGCAGGATCTTGACGATGAGCGAGGCCCCGAGACCCATCAGCGCGATCGACAGCGCCAGGCCGAACACCAGCACCGAGACGTTGTCGCGGGCAATCGCCGCCACCGCGAGCACGTTGTCGATCGACATCGAGATGTCGGCAATCGTGATCGACACCAGGGCCTTGAACAGCGAGGCGCCCTCGCCCTTCGCCGCGACCGTTCCCTCGCCATGCTCCGAGAGCTCGGGCTCGGCCTGATGCCAATAGAGGTCGGCGAACAAGCGCCAGGACACCCAGAGCAGCGCCAAGCCACCGGCAATCAGCAACCCCGGCACGTTCAACAGGTAGGTGGCGGCCCCGGCGAGTAAAATGCGGATCGTCGTGGCGAGCGCGAGCCCGAACACGATCGCCTTGCGGCGCAGGCCGGGCGCCAGTGTCGAGGCGGCGATGCCGATGACGAGCGCGTTGTCGCCCGACAGCACGACGTCCAGCCAGATGATCTGGGCGAGCCCAGCGAGCGAGCCGAGTTCCATTGCGTCTCCAGGCGTTCCGGCTCGATCCAGAGCGGATGGCGGCGGGCATCCCTAGGGCAGGTTCAGCTCATGCGAAACACGAGCTTGCCCTAGGTTGTCGGTTTTGAGCACGTTCGTTCGGCGAACCGGTCGCCCCTTCGCCGGAACGTGCTCTAGCCGCGACGGCAGCGAGCCGCCAGTCGGAGCCGTTGCGCTCTAACGTCGCGATCCGTCGATCCGTAGGCGTGCGCAGCACCGGCAACGGGCCCGCCGGACGCCATACCGATCTGATATGGCAACGCTAATCGCTGTTACAAGCATCCAATGCAGAGATGACTTCGCCGCAATTCCTGGGCACGATGCGCCCGACGAATCGTTTCCGCGAGCGCTGGCCTCTGGCTGCTCGCCGCCACCGGGAGTGGATCATGCGGATTGCCGTCTATGGGCTGATCGGCCTCGTCTGCACCCTGATCGCCGGCGCGGCCTTCATCTATTTCGCCGTCCCGACCGGCTACGTCCGCGACCGGGCGATCGCCGAGGTCAAGCAACGCACCGGCCGCACGCTCACCGTCGCCGGCGGCGCCTCCTTCACGGTCTATCCGCGGCTCGGCGTCGAGCTCGAGAACGTCGCGCTGTCGGGGCCGCCCGGCATGGAGGGCGAGACGTTCGTCAAGATGGATCAGCTGAAACTCGCCATTCCGCTCTGGCCTCTGCTCAAGCGGGAGCTGGCGGTCGACGAGCTCGTGCTCGTGCACCCGGTCATCCAGCTCGCGGTCGATACGCAAGGCCGGCGCACCTGGGACTTCACACCGCCATCGCGTGGATCCGCGCAAGAGGTTGCCCCCATCCGCGAAAGCACGACCGGCGAGGATACGGATGCAGGCTCGGCCACGACTGTCACAACAAGCGCGCCCGCTCCGCAGAAGCGCCCCAGCGCGGTGCTCGCGGGCCTCTCGCTCGGCGACGTCCGCATCGAAGACGGCGAGGTGCGTTACGCGAACCTCCTCACCAAGAGCACCGAGCGGATCACCGGCGTCAATGTGCAACTGGCGCTCACGCAGATCGATGCGCCGTTCGAGGCGACCGGCAGCCTCGTCTGGCACAAGAAGGCGCTGCCCTTCACAGCCCGGCTCGAGACGCTGAAGTCCTTCATCGAGGGCGCCCCGGCCCATCTCGTGCTGGCGCTCGATGCCGACCATGTCGATGCGTCCTACGACGGAACGCTCGATCTTTCGAGCGCTGCGCTCCTCGACGGCGCGCTGACGCTGGCGACGCCGTCGGTGCGCGATCTCGCGGCCTGGACGGGCGCCAAGCTGCCGCCGGTCGGCGGCCTCGAGGCGCTCGATCTCAAATCGAACCTGCGCGTCGCGGGTGCTACCACCGCCCTCACCAAGGCGACGCTCACCCTCGACGGCGCGAAAGCAACCGGCGACTTGAGCCTCGACACCGGCGGCGCGCGGCCGCTGATCAAGGGCAACATCGCCATCGACACGCTGAACCTCAACACCTACCTCGCCGAGGATGACGCCAACGCCAAGGTGGCTGCCAAAACGAAAGCCAAAAAGCCGAAAGCGGATGACGCCGCTGCCGAGGCCGACGCGATCGACGAGACGGCGAGCATCGAGGCGGCCCCTGCCGCCAAGCCCAAGAAGCGGGCGCCAGGCGGCGGCTGGAGCACCGAGCCGATCGACGTGCATGGTCTCTCGATGCTCGATGCCGACATGACGATCACGTCCGGCGGACTGCTCTACAACGACATCAAGATCGGCAAGAGCCTGATCGTGGTCTCGCTCGCCGGCGGCCTCTTGAAAGCACGGCTCCCCCAGCTGCAGGCGTACGGCGGCAAGGGCGTCGGCGCGGTGCAGCTCGACGGCACGACTTCGATACCGAAGCTACAGGCCAACGTCACGGTCAACGGCGTCGCCGCCCGGCCGCTACTGACCGACGCCATGGCCCTCGATTGGATCGAGGGCACGGGCTCCCTGTCGTTCGGTCTCATGTCGGAGGGTAAGAGCGAGAAGGCGCTGATCGACGGGCTCAACGGACAAAGCCGCTTCGCCTTCACCGACGGCGCCATCGTCGGCATGAACATTCCGCAAATGGTGCGCGGTCTCGGCAAGGGGAAGGTCAGCGGCTTGAAACGCGACGACTCGTTGAAGACAGACTTCAGCGAGCTCTCCGGCACGGTCAGCATCACGAACGGCATCGCGACGAACAAGGACTTGAACGTCGTCGGCCCGCTCATCCGGATCGCCGGCGCCGGCACGGTAGACCTGCCCAAGCAACAACTCGACTACGCCGCGATGCCCAAGATCGTCGCCTCGCTCGAAGGCCAAGGCGGCACGGACGGGACCGGCATCACGATTCCGGTCCGCATCGAGGGGCCATGGGCGAAGCCGCGCATCACGCCGGATTTGGCCGCGCTCGCCAGGAACCCGGAAGCCATCGCCAACACCGTCAAAGAGCTCGGCGGCAAGCTCAAGGACGCCGACAAGAAGAAGATCAACAAAACGCTCGAGAAGCTCACCGGCAAGTCCGGCGCCAACGTCGACGATCTCGTCGGCGGGATTTTGGGGCAGTAGGCGAGGCTCGCCTTACCCTCGATCAGGAGGCGGGACTCGCTGCAGCCGGATTGTCGATCCTGCCAAGAAAGAGGACGGAGTCCGTTGCATCGTCGACGATGGCGAAGAGGTAAGGGCGATCGACGTGGAAGTCGTTTGATTCAATGACCAATTCGGAGGACGCTAGCTGCAGTTCCATTTTGGTGATCGCCGCAGCCTCGGTGCCGGCTTCTGATACGTCGACGAAGATCGTCTGTAGACTCTTGTCGATGAAGACCGGGTAGGGTGACGCCACAGAGAAATCCGCACAGCCGGCATCGAATGCGCAGCGGACGCCTGCTCTCTTTAGCGCATCGTCCAGTCCGTACCGCGCTCGAGGTGAGCTTCGGCATCCACACGCTGCGCTTGACCTTCTTGATTTCCCTCAGGCTGCCGTGAATGCCCGATCAGGGTTTCCCCAGACAACCCGGCTAACACCGAGTCCGAGCCCACCAACGTCCTCAGGTAGCACGACGATCATGGCAAAGCGGTCGCCGCCGTAAGGGACCCGGGCAAACCTGTAGCCCTCGCCGCGCCCTACCGCCATTCTCATATCCTTGTGCGCCATCATCGCAACTTGACGATCGATCCATCCGCCATCACAAAGCCTCGCGGCTTCGTTTCGGAGCGCTTGAAGGCCGTGGACCGTGGCGCTTTGAAATACAGTGCGTTGAAAAGCGAGTAGCCTGCTTGCGGTGCTGCCGCGCCTCTGATCCTGCCGCGTGTCTGACGGGCGACCCAGTCGCTGACCGCGCTCGCCGTGGCCGCGGGCATGACCTCCGCCGCGAGATTGCGATCGATCGTCTTTGTGTAGTCAGCCAAAGGTGCCGGCACTCCTGGCGTCACGGCAACCAAATTGGCGACAGCCACGTCGTGACTGAACGGCGTTTCCGCCAGCGCCTCGTTCAGCACCTTGTGTGCCGACACGAATTCCTCGGGCGATACCGTCAGGCCGAGCGCTTGAACGATCTCGTCGCGCGTTCGGCCCTTGGCACCTGCGAGCACCATCGCCAGGGCAGAGCCCGCCGAGTAGGGCGACACGACGACGTTCTGGTGCTCGGCCGAAAGCGATCGGATCAGCTTCAGCCCGAGATCGGCCTCAGCACGAACCGCCGCCGCATGGATCTCGGTGGTGCCGAAATCCATTCGCGTGGTCCAGGCATCGAGCTTGGTGACGATCAACGAGGGCAAGGCGTACCACCAAGCGAGGAGCACGCAGGCCAACACGGGCATCACCGTGATTCCCAGCCTGATCAGCCGCACGTGTGGAGGCACGACTTTGGGCAGCGGCGGAAGATCCGCGAACGCGATCTGACGATACCGGTCTGCAGAGGCCATGATGCGCCAACGATCGAAGATGCGATCGCAAGATCCTAGGCGCGCTCTCTCACCAAGACGTAGAGAAGCAAAGCTAACGAGGGCTAACGTTAATCGATCCGTACTCGCCCTTTCGTCGCGCTCAATTCGTCAGCGCCACCCTTCCGCCGCCGGGCGTGTCGATGTTGACCTTGGCGGAGGTGATGGTGGCGGCGCCCATCGGCGTCGGCAGCGTCACGTAGTAGGGGACGAACAGCTTCGCCTCGTCGACCGGGATGAGCCAGATCTCGATGCCGTCGGTGGAGGCCATGAATTTGGTCTCCTTGTTCATCTTGTGCCCCGAGATCGGCACGTACTTGACCCGGCAGACGAACGCGTCGGCGCCCTGCAGCTTCTCGTCGCGCGCATAGGTAAAGACGAGATCGAAGCGCTGCTTGCCGTCGAACACCGGAATCCGGCGCTTGCACGGGTTGACGCCGGCGACCTTGCCCTCGACGGGGGCGGTGACCGCCATGACGGCGCTCAACGGATCGAGCACGCCCTGGAGCTGCGCCTGCGTCACCGGCACGCGGCCGGGCGACGGCTCGATCGGCGGCACGGAGGTGACCTTCGACACCGCGCTCTTCTTGAAGCGCATGTCGATGCGGCCGGACTTGCTCGAGCCCTCGAAGGAGAACGCGTAGGCTGCCGGCAGCGGTTTGCCGCTCGCGAGCTTGCCCAAGCTCTGCGTGAAGCCCGACCAGTAGAACGCGCCCATGACGGCCGAGAGCTTGGTCTCGCCGCGCAGCGTGTACTCGTTGTTCTTGAGGGTCGAGGTGAAGACGAAGTTGCCGAGCTCCATGCCGTTCCATGCGATGCGGTAGACGGCATCGACCTTGGCCGGGAAGGTGCTGGCCTCAGCCGCGCTCGCCGGCGGGGAGGCAATCGACGCCAAAGCGAGCGCCGCCCAAGAGGCGCGCACGAGCCGCGACGCACAGGACCGGACCCAGCCCTTCACAACAGACATTTCCCTCGTACCCCGAACACGCACTCAGCCACCACGGCAACTAAGGACTCTTTCCGACAATTCTGTGGAGCGGAGTTTGGACCGGAATGGTAAACAAATCCATCACTCCTGTGCCACGGTCGGCCGGCGAGAGTAACGCCCGGCATTCACCTTCCGTTTGACTTTGGAGCGCCCGCGACTATAGTCCGACGCTCGCGACGCCGGGGTTTCCCCGGCAAAATGCGCTATCCGAGGCTCATGTGGCGCGTCAGCGCCCGCCAAAGTCCACGGTTTTTCAACCGCGGCGCCGAAGGATGCGGGATAGGAAGAAGGACTGAGCGCATGTACGCTGTCATCAAGACAGGCGGCAAGCAATACCGCGTTGCCGCCGAGGATATCCTCGACATCGAGAAGATCGACGCCCAGGTCGGCGAGATCGTGCAGCTGGCCGACGTGCTGATGGTCGGCGGCAATGGGTCCGTCGAGGTCGGCAAGCCGATGGTTTCGGGCGCCTCGGTCGCCGCCGAGGTGATCGAGCAGGGCCGCGGCGCCAAGGTCATCATCTTCAAGAAGCGCCGGCGTAAGAATTCGCGCCGCAAGAACGGCCACCGCCAGCATCTGACGACCGTTCGCATCACCGAGATCCTGACCGGCGGCCAGGCCCCGGACAAGAGCAAGGCCGGACAGGGCGCACCCCGCCTCGCGTCTTCCGCGGCTGCCGCGTCCGGCTCGGGCCGCGCCTTCGCGATGCTGTCGGCGCCGGAAGGCAAGGCCGACGACCTGACGCTCATCGGTGGCGTCGGCGAAAAGATCGGCGAGAAGCTCAACGGCCTCGGCATCTACCATTTCTGGCAGGTCGCCGCGATGTCGGATAGCGACATCGAGAAGGTCGAGGACGGTCTCGGCTTCAAGGGCCGCGTCGCCCGTGAGGACTGGATCGAGCAGGCCAAGGAGCTGATGGCCGGCAAGGCGCCGCGCGCCAAGACGGATCGCGACCGGGCCTAACCTTGACGGCTCGCGACTTCGAGCGCGAGCGAAACGCATCGAGAGGATCGAACGATGGCACATAAGAAAGCAGGCGGCTCGTCGCGTAACGGCCGCGATACGGCCGGCCGGCGCTTGGGCGTCAAGAAATTCGGCGGCGAGAGCGTCGTCTCCGGCAACATCATCGTCCGCCAGCGCGGCACGAAGTGGCACCCCGGCAACGGCGTCGGCATGGGCACCGATCACACGATCTTCGCCCGCCGCGACGGCACGGTCGAGTTCAAGACCTCGAGCCAGGGCCGGATCTACATTTCGGTCGTCGCTCCGGCGGTCACGGCCGCGGAATAAGCCGTTCAGGGAGCGCTCGCGTCCGATCGGGCCCGGGCGCTCTCATCTCGCGTGGCGCGGCTACTCGGCGGCGGCACGCACCGGTGACCGGCGCTGCTCGCCGGGAACGAGCCAACGGCCAATGAACCGGTCGAGCCAGCTCATGACGCTGGCCCCGTGCATGATGTGGCCGTGGATTTGTGCGTCGCGCGTCTGCGCCCCCTTCAAGCCATCCCGCCAGGACGCATCCGAGCTCCAGCGCGCGACCAGCGCGTAGGTGATCTCGGGATGGAATTGCACGCCGAGCGCCGACGGGCCGTAGGCCAGGGCCTGGTTCCGAAACGTCGGGCCCTCCGCCAGAAGCGTTCCACCCGCCGGAATGTCGAAGCCTTCCCGGTGCCAGTGGTAGACTTGAGCAGGCCACGGCCCGTAGTCCGTGCCCGCTGGCGTCGGCGCGATCGGGCAATAGCCGATCTCCACCATCTGCTCCTCGTGATGGGAAACGCGCGCGCCTAAGTGCTTGGCGAGCATCTGCGCGCCGAGGCAAACGCCGAGATACGGCCGCCCCTCTTTCAGCGGAACGCCGATCCAGTCGATCTCCGTCTTGATGAACTCCTCGGGGTCGTTGGCGCTCATCGGCCCGCCGAAGATCACGGCGCCGGCGTGGTCGTCCAAGGTCTCGGGGAGCTTGTCGCCGAACCGCGGCTTGCGAACGTCGAGGGCGTGCCCGCGCTTGCGCAACACCTGGCCGATCCGGCCGGGACAGGAGTGCTCGCCGTGCAGCACGACGAGAACCGGCCGTGTGGCGCCCGCCTCAGCATCAGGTTTCGGACAGGCATCGGAGTGAGGCATCAGCTGCCGTTCCTCTTGCGCAAGAGCCAGCTCACGATCGGCACCATGATGACATGTGGCATCACCCGCAACGACACTGCCATCGGCCAGTCCACAAGGCGAGGGTAGACCAGCGTCAAGCCGAGGCGATGCCCGAGATAGCCGGCCCAGGCGACTCGCTCCGGGCTGACCGTACCCAGAATGCGAAGATATTTGGACTCTTCAGACCCCATTCGGGCGTGAAACTCCGTGCGAACGGGTCCCGGCGACACAGCCGTCACGACGACGCCCCGCCCCCGCGTCTCCCACGACAGCGCCTCCGTCAGCGATGTCACATAGGCTTTGCTCGCATAGTAGGCGGCCTGGTTGGGTCCCGGCACCAGGCCACCGAGCGAGGAGACGTTGATGATGCCGCCAGCCCCACGGTCGAGCATCGAGGAGAGGGCCCAATGCGTCAGCTCCGTCAGCGCCCCCATGTTGAGATCGATGAGACGGCGCACCTCCGCGCGATCCGACTTCTGGAATTTGCCCGCGAGCCCCATGCCCGCGTTGTTGACGAGAAGAGCAGGGTAGGCACCCACGGTGCTAAGCTTGTCCTCGATCGCGGCGAGGAAACCTGGAGCGGAAAGATCGGCGGTGACGATCTCCACCCTGCGTCCGCTCGCGGCCCTGACGGCCACGGCGGTGTCCTCAAGCGGTGCTTCCGAACGGGCGACCAGCAGCAGATCATGACCGGCGCGGGCGAGCTCGAAAGCGAAGGCCCGGCCGATGCCCTCGCTCGCGCCCGTCACGACCGCGACAGGTCGAAGGCCTGCCGCGCCGGCCGAGAGCGGCACCGGCCGCCAGCGCCGTCGCCGCCAGGTCTGGATGAGGCTCGTCATGCGCGGGTCACGGGCGCGGCTCCGGGCGGCCGCAAGGCTGCGGCCAGCTGCAAATCAGTAAGGCTGCCTTCTACTGTTGCCGGTGTGGCCTGACAACGGCCTCGCACGCAGATCTCCGCTTTTCCCCTCTTGGCAATGATCCCTTTTTGTTCTATTTTGTTCTCATTCGTTCTGTTGAGTCGTGCGTGAGTCGTTCCCCCGAGCCAATGGAGCCCCCCATGACCGTCGTCGTGCAACGTCCCGGCGAGCTGCCCGAAGCCTACGAGCGCTTCATCCGTCCCGACCAGGCCCGCGCCTGCCGCGATATGCTCGTGCGCAGCGAGCCGTTCTGGAGCGTGTGGATCGACAAGGGCGCCTGAAACGAAGCGGTTCCGCCGGCCCTGATCGCCCCCCGAAGTCTTAACGGGCCGCTAATCCTGCTACGGACAATTGAGGGTGTTTGTCACCCCGACCTTAGTCGCGACTTCAAGCCCATCTGTTAGTCTCGCTCGTGTGATCGGCCCAATTGGTGTGCCGATGGAGCAGGAATGGCCGAGAAGTCGAACATTTACGTCCTGACCGGGCGCCCGTCGCCCGGCGTCGCTATGGGCTCGACCGTGGCGGACGCGGTCGCGAACGCTCGCGGCCTCGTCTCGGTCGTCGATGAGATTCCCGTGCCTGCGGGGCGTCGCCGGCTGGCGACGTTGGGAAGCTGGCAGACCGATATCGCGACCGACCGCCTGATCCAGTGCTCGAGCGGGTATTGCGACCTGCACGGCGCCACGCCGGAGCAGCTTCTCGTTCCCTTCGAGGAATGGACCGATACCTTCGTTCATCCCGATTGCCGGGCCGCCATGCGCGAGTGCTATCGCGAGGCGGTGCGCAACGGCTCGAGCTACGATCTCGAATACCGCATCGTCCGGCCCGACGGAACCTATGTCGACGTCGTCGAGAAAGGCGTTCCCGAGTTCGACAACCTCGGCAAGATCGTCAAGTTCGCCGGCACGCTGCAGGACATCACCGAGGTTCGCATCACCGAGGTGGCCTTGCGGCGCAGCTACGAGGAGCTCGAGCAGCGGGTCGACGACCGCACGGCCAAGCTCAAGGCCGAAATCCTGCAGCGCCGCCAGACCGAGCGCGCCCTCATGGAGGCCAAGGTCTCGGCCGAGCTTTCCGAGCGAGTCGCCAGGCAAGCGGCGGCCGACGCGGAGCGGGCGCTCCGCTCCAAGACCGAGTTCCTGACCAACATCAGCCACGAGCTCAGGACCCCGATGAACAGCATCCTGGGGCTCGCCGGGATTCTGATCGAAACGCGGCTCGACCCCGAGCAGCGCCTGTTCGTCGAGACCATCCAGCAGTCCGGCCACACGTTGCTCATGATGATCAACGACGTGCTCGACGCAGCCAAATTCGAGGCGGGACATCTGGATCTCGATCCGACGCCCGGCAACCTCGTGTCGCTCCTGAACGGCGTCGTCGCGCTCTTGACGCCGGTCGCCCGGCGCAAATCGCTCGATTTGAAGCTCGTGACGGATCCGCGGCTTCCCGCCAGCGTCACGTTCGACCAATTGAGACTGCGCCAGGTGCTCATCAACCTGATCGGCAACGCGGTGAAATTCACCGATCGCGGCAGCGTCGTCGTCGAGGCCCAGCGCGTCGGCATCTCGGCGGGCTACGTCGAGGTGGCGTTCACGGTCACCGACACCGGCATCGGCATCTCGCTGGACGTCCAGAAGAAGCTGTTCCAGAAATTCGTGCAGGCGGACGCGTCGATGTCCCGGCGCTACGGCGGCACCGGTTTGGGCCTCGCCATCGCTCAGGATATCGTGCGCAAGATGGGGGGCGAGATCAGGATCATGAGCGAGATCGGCGCGGGCACCACCTGCTCGTTCCTGCTCAACTTGCCGATGGCCGAGGAGGCGGGCGCCGAGCCCCGGCGCGCAATCGGCGACGGACAGACGGGGATCGCGTGATGAGCGGCGGGAAAGGACTCAGGATTCTCCTGGTCGAGGACAACCTCGCCAACCAATTGGTGGCGATGGCCTATTTGACGCGTGCGGGTCACACCGTCGAGAAGGCCGGCACCGGCGTCGAGGCGATCGACATGTTCTACGCGAAGGACTTCGACCTCGTCCTCATGGATGTCCAGATGCCGGCAATCGACGGCCTGGAGTGCGCGCGCATGATCCGCACCGGCCCGCGCAAGGCGAGCGTGCCCATCATCGCGCTGACAGCCAACGCCCTGCGTCGCGACCGGCAAAAGTGCATCGAGGCCGGAATGAACGGATATTTCGCCAAACCGATCGATTGGGACGCGCTGCTCACGCAGATCGCGACCTTCAGTCCGGCCGCCTGATTTTCGAGCTCGGCGTCACGACGCCCGACACTCGTTGCACCTCCTGGATCGGGTTCAGCTCAAACGGACTAAAGAACCCGATCTAGGCTATCGGTTCTGAGCACGCCCTTGCGGCGAACCGGCGTCCACTTCGCCTGAACGGGCTCTAAGGCCCAACCAGTTTCGCTCGGACGCAAAGTGCTTTAGCTTGGCGCACTGGAGTCGGCACGCTGCTTCAGCTTGTTGGCTTGTCGCGGCGTTCAGCGCAGAATCGCTGCACACTTTTGCGTGCGCCGCTCCAAGGACAGCCGGGGAGACTCGCTCATCGCTCGTCTGCTGATCAAAAACGCAACCGTGCTCGCGACCATGGACGCAGCTGGGCGGGAGATTTCCGGGGGCGCTCTGCTGGCCCGCGACGGCGTCATCGAGCAGGTCGGCGCGACGGCCGATCTACCCGCTGCGGCGGACGACGTCATCGACGCCTCGGGCTGCGTCGTTTGCCCGGGCCTCGTCAACACGCATCACCACATGTACCAGAGCCTGACGCGCGCGGTGCCGGCAGGCCAGGACGAGCGCCTCTTCGGCTGGCTGAGATCGCTCTATCCGATCTGGGCGCGCATGGGGCCCGAGCACATCCGCGTCTCGACCCAGACGGCGATGGCCGAGCTCCTGCTATCGGGCTGCACGACGGCGAGCGACCATCTCTATCTGTTTCCCAACGGCGCTCGCCTCGACGACGAGATCGAGGCCGCACGCGAGATCGGCATCCGCTTCCATGCCTGCCGGGGCTCCATGAGCAAAGGCGAGAGCCAGGGCGGGCTTCCGCCCGACAGCCTCGTCGAGAAGGAGCCCGCGATCCTCGCCGATTGCCGGCGCGTCATCGAGACCTATCATGACGCCTCACCCCGCTCGATGCTCCGCATCGCGCTCGCGCCCTGCACGCCGTTCACCGTCAGTGATGGGCTGATGCGCGACACCGCCGCCCTCGCCCGCAGCTACGGCGTCATGCTGCATACGCATACGGCCGAGAACACGGAGGACGTCGTCTACTGCCGCGAGGCGCTCGGCTGCACGCCGGTCGAGCATGTCGAGCGGCTCGGCTGGCTCGGTCGCGACACTTGGCATGCCCACTGTGTCGAGCTCGGGGACGCGGGGATCGCCGCTTTCGTCAAGACGCACTCCGGCGTCGCTCATTGCCCATCCTCGAACATGAGACTGGCTTCTGGAATTGCGCCGATCCGCAAGCTCGTCGACCGGCAGGTTGCGGTCGGGCTCGGCGTCGATGGCTCGGCGTCGAACGACAGCGGCGATCTGCTGGCCGAGGCGCGACTCGCCATGTTGCTGCAGCGCGTCGGCGGGGACCCCAAGGCCCTGAGCGCACGCGAGGCGTTGGTGCTTGCAACCCGCGGCGGCGCGCGCGTTCTGGGCCGCGAGGATGCCATCGGCCAGCTCGCGCCGGGCTATGCCGCCGATATCGCCGTGTTTCCCGTCGATGGCCTCGCCCACGCCGGAGCCGGATGGGATCCGCTGGCGGCCTTGCTGTTCTGCGCCCCGGTCAAATCGAGATACACGATCGTCGATGGCCGAGTCGTGGTGCGCGACGGACGCCTCACCACCATCGATCTCGACAGCGTCGTCAGAGATCACAACGCGCTGGCAAAGACGCTCGCCAACGGTTGAGGACGAAACGAAAAGGGCGGCCCGGAAGCCGCCCTCGCCGTCTCATCGACCTCTGAGGATCACTTCGGCAGCTCGCCCTCGATTCCCTGAACATAGAAGTTCATCGACAGGAGATCGCCGTCGGGGGCCACCGCTCCCTCGGCCAGCCAATCCGACCCGTCCTGCTTCTTGATCGGCCCCGTGAAGGGATGCAGCTTGCCGTCCTTGATGTCGGCCTTGGCCTTCTCCGCCATGTCGCGCACGTCGGCCGGCACCTTCTCGTTGATCGGCGGCACGTCCAGCATGCCGGCGGCGAAACCGCCCCACGTGTCGGTCGAGGCCCACGTGCCGTCCATCACCGCCTGAACGCGGCTGATGCAATAGGGCGCCCAATCATCGACGATCGAGGTCAGAACGACGTCGGGGCCGAAATGGGCCATGTCCGAGGCCTGGCCGACGCACCAGATCTTGCGCTCCTGCGCGACCTTGATCGGCGCCGGGCTGTCGGTGTGCTGCATGATGACGTCGGCGCCCTGGTCGGCGAGCGCTTTGGCGGCATCCGCCTCCTTGCCCGGATCGAACCACGAGCTTACCCAGACGATCTTCATCTTGACGTCGGGGTTGACCTTCTTGGCTGCCAGATAGGTGGCGTTGATGCCCATCACCACCTCGGGGATCGGGAAGGAGGCGATGTAGCCGATCGTATTCGTCTTCGTCATCTTGCCGGCGATCAGGCCGACGACGTGCCGCCCCTCGTAGAAGCGGATGTTGTAGATGGCGAGATTGTCGGCCTTCTTGAAGCCGGTCGCGTGCTCGAACTTGACGTCGGGGAAACGCTGCGCGGCCTTCACTGTCGCATTCATGAAGCCGAACGAGGTCGTGAAGATGATCTTGTTGCCGGCCTCGGCGAGCTGGGAGATGACGCGCTCGGCATCGGGCCCCTCGGAGACGTTCTCGACATAGCTCGTCTCGACCTTGTCGCCGAGCTGCTTCTTCACGGCCTCCAGACTCTGGTGGTGCTGGTAGGAATAGCCGTGGTCGCCGATCGGTCCGACGTAGACCCAAGCCGCCTTGAGCTTGTCCTCCGCCTTGGCCCGTCCCGCCAGCATGAGGCCGGCACCCGCCGCGACGGCTCCGAAACCTCGTCTTGTGATGTGCATTGCCTGCTCCTCCCTAGCCTCGATGGTCGTGCGTTCGCCCTACCGGATCGATCCGGCCGGACACGCCCCTTTCCTCCAGCATAGCGGCCGCAGGCCAACCGCGCGAGGGGCAAGGCGCGCTTGTGGATTGGTGCCAGGGCGGCCGTCCGGATCGACGCTCAGATACGCCACCAGGACGTCGCGGCCATCGAGTTTCCTTGCGCCGGCACAACGCGAGGCGTGGCGCCGGGCGAAATCGCCAGCAGCGGCCAGAGCTCCGATGGCCGGAGCACGCGCAGACCTGAAGCAGCCTCTCCAGCCAAGTGATCGATGAAATCACGGTCGTCGGTGAGAAGAACGTCCATGCCGCAGCGCTCGCACTCGACCAGGATCGTGCAGTCGTCGGGATCGCGGTGGAGCTGAAACAGGTCGAGGATCCGGCTCTCGCTCCCGGTCATATCGAGATCGTCGCCGAAGCCGAGGAACGCCACCGACAGCCAGCTTTTGTGCATTTCCCGCTTGCGCTGGTCACGGATCGCCAAGCACTGTTTTTCGACCGTCGGCGAGACATACGGCACGCCGTAGTAGAGGAAGATGCGGCACAGCGCGATTTCCTCGAGCGCCGTCGGCCCGCTCGGCTCGGCGAAATGCGATTCCAATGCCGTGATGAGATACGTCACCGCGTTTGCATCGAGTGCAATGCGCCACTTGCGACCCATCGGGCGCCCTTGTTCGGTGCCGGTTCAAACTGAAAACGTGGTGCCGCGTGTAGGACTCGAACCTACGACCCCCGCATTACGAATGCGGTGCTCTACCAACTGAGCTAACGCGGCATCCGGGACTTGGCCGGCGACGACGCCGGTGCCCGCCGGATGCGAGACGGCGCGGCGCATGCTTAACCCACACGGCCGCCCCAAGGCAAGGCGCTTCCGCGCCGCTGGGGTTAGCGTCGACCGTCGGCGGTGTCGGCGAAATCCTCGGGCGAGCCAGGATCGTCGGGGGCCCAGTAGCTGCCCGCTTTGACGGTTGTCGGGGCGCCATCGGTGGCCGCGGGGTCGCGCCGCACCAAAACAGCGGCAGGCCGCGGCTCCTTGGCCGCAGGCTCGCTCCGCGTGGCGATAGCGACATCGGCGGCCCCGGCACGCTCCTCGGCCGAAACTTGCCGCATCGGACCGGCGTAGCCCGCCCGAAGCTCGAGGGTGCGCGGACCCGAGGGCGGCTCGGCCGTCGCTGTAGCCTCGCGGACGGGCGCAGGGTCCGGCTCGGCCTCGGCCGGCGGCGGCTCCGGCGTCCGCGCGGCCTCGGGAGAGCCGACCGGCGCCGCGTCGATTGTCGGCCGGGCCTCGATCTCGGGCGCGGCGACGATTTCCGCGAGCCAGCCGGCGTCGGCCGCGCGTTGCGGCGGCTCGGGCGCGTCGCGCCACTCGAACGCGTCGAGCTCGCCCGTGACGGGCGACACGGGGGCCCAGGCGTTGGAGGCCTGATTGTCGGCGACCCAGACCGGATCGCGCGGCGCTGTGACGGCCCGCGCCAGCCATTGGCGGACGCGGCCGGTATCGCCGTTCTCGCCCTTCTCGATACGGGCCATCAGCACGCAGACGCGCTCCGACAAATCGTCCTCGAGCAGCGGCTCGAGCGCGTTCCGCGCCGCCTGCCAGTCGTGCGCATCGATCGCCGCCCGCGCCACCGCGATCCGCGCCTCGCGATGCGTCGGCGTCTTGGCGGCGAGCTCGCGCACGCGCTTCAGCCGGTCGCGCGGGGAATCCCCGGGACGTGCATAGGCGTAGGCGAAGGCGAGGTCTGGATGCGGCACTTTCTTCCAGGTCTGCTCGAGCACCTGCGTCGCTTGGCCGACCTTGCCCGCGGACGCCGCGAGCCGGCCGGCAATGGCCGCCGCCGGCACGAGATCGGGCGCCAGACCATGCGCCTCCCGGCTGAGCTCGAGCGCCTTGTCCATGTCGCTGTCCTCGAGCTTCTGCGCCTGCGCGGTCAGCAGCACGGCCCGCCGGCGATCCGCGATCCGCTTCTCGACATGGCCCTGGCGGCGCGCGACGGTGAGCGTCTCGATGGCGCCCGTCCAATCGCCCATCTTGCACTGCTGCTTGAAAAGACCATCGGCCGCCCAGGCGAGCTTCGGGTTGAGCTTCAGCGCGCGCGCCGCGAACTGGCGCGCAGCCTCCGTCTCGCCGAGGTTGGCGGCCTCGAGGTAGAGCCCGCGCAATCCGAGCTGGGCCGTCTCCGGGGCCGCCAGCATATTGTCGTAGATCCGCCGTGCCGTGCCGCGATCGCCCGCGAGCTGCGCGGCCTGCGCCTGCAAGAGATCTGTCAACGGCTCGTTGGGCAGCGCGCGGCGGGCGAGCTGCGCATGCCGCATCGCCTGCGCGCTGTCACCCGCACCGATGGCAATGAGGCCGTTCGAAAGCGCATCGAGCCCTTGCCGGCGGCGGCGAACGCGCATCGACCGCCCGAACGCGCCCGGACTGTCGAGGACGGTTCGGACCAGCGACCAGGCGAGCACGGCCAAGGCCGAGAACAGTGCCAGAGCGACGATGGCGACGAACACCGTCGTCTCGATGTGATAGCCGCGCCAGTCGAGGGCGAGGGTCGACGGCTGGTCGGCGAGCCAGGCGAGCCCCGCCGTCAGCGCGGCCAGCCCGATGAAGAAGAGGACGAGGCGGGTCATGGAGCTGTCCTCAGTTGGTGCCGGACGCGGTGCCGTCGTGGAGCAGCGATTTCAGATGATCCTCGATCGCGGCGAGCGAGCGATCGACCGTCAGCCGCGCCTCGACATCGCCGAGCCATTGGGCCATCGCGGCCTTCGGCTTCTCGCCCAGGCCCGCCGCCTCTTTCGTCACGCCGTCGAGATCGCCCGCGGCGAGCCGCTGCTCCATGCGGGCGATGACGGCCTCGGTCGAGGTGCCGGCGACCTCGCCCGTCTTGCGCACGCGCACGACCGATTGCGCGCCGCTCCACAGCTGGTCGAGGACGGAGGCGTCGGGATCGGCCGCACGCTCGGCATCGAGCGCGGCATTGGCAGCGGCCCCGAAGCTCTGTTGCAGGCTCGCGACCGACGGCAGGCCCGTCTCGGCCCGCGCGGCGAGGAGAGAAAGATCGATATCCTTGGGGGCGATGGCGGAAACCGCGCCGAGCTCCTTCGTGAAGGCGCCGCCGCGCTCGACGGCCCGGCGCAGCGACGTCAGCTCGAGCGAGAGGAGAATGCGGCTCGCCGCCTCGTTGCGATTGCTTTCACTCTGCTTCAACGCGCCGATCTCGCCGTCGATCGCCGTGATCTTGGAGGACAGCGGATCGAGCGTCCTCGTCAGATCCTCGGTAGTGACGCGCTGGCCGATGGCGCCGTTCAAATCGCCGGTGAGCTTCTCGATCGTCTGGCGCGTTTGCGTTCCAGCATCGGCGAGCTTCTGCACCTCGGTGCGGATTTCCTCCGTCGAGCCGCGCACGCCGTCGATGCTCTGCTGTAGCCGCTCGCCGTCGAGCTTCAGCCCCTCGACGTCGCGGCCGAGACGCAGATTGCCTTCCTGCAGCGTCGCGATCTGAACCGTCGCGCCGTTGCCGGCGGTAAGGCCTTCAGCGAGCCGGCTGTCGAGGCCCGCGACCTCCTTCACCAGGCGCTCCTCAAACGCCTTCTTGACGCCGTCGACGCGGCTGCTGAGCTCGGTCTCGAAGTCGTTGATGCGGCCGGTCAGGGCCGCAAGCCCAGCAATCGGCCCGCCGCCGCCGGTCTTGCTCGCCTCCGCGATCGTGTCGAGGCGCTTGTCCATGGACTCGAGGCGTTCGACGAGGGCTGCGTCGAGCGAGTCGGCACCGGAGGGTTTGGCCGCGATTTCGGCGAGCTTCTGCTCGGCCGCGGTGACGGAGGCGGCCGATTTCTGCTGCGCGGCTTCGAGCGCGGCGACTTTGTCCTTCCACCCCCCCGCTCCACGCAGGTCGCTCTCGACGCGCGAGATGCGGTCGCGCAGCGTGCTCTCGGTGGTGTCGGCCGCCTGCTCCTTGAGCTCGGCCTCCAGCGTCGCCAGCCGAGTCTTCAGATCGTCGACGCTGGCGCCGCCGAGCCCGAGCCGATCGCCCGCGACATTAGCGCCGAACAGCGTCAGCAGCGCGCCGGCCACACCGGCCAGCACATGGCTGAGAAAGCCAGAGCGGCGTGGCGCGGGTGGAGCCGCTGTCGTCGCCGGCCCTCGCTTCTCCGATGCTGGCGGTCCGTCGGACGTGGTGTCCGATTTTTTATCGGCTGCCCCTGTCGTGGCGCCTGCGGCCGGTGTCTCGGCCTTCGCGTCCGATGCCGCCTTCGGCCCGTACTTCGCCGCCGCTTCCGCCCCCGACTTCGGCATGTCGCGGGTCTCGACCACGGTGGCTTTGAGATCGATCGTCGCCTTGGGCTTCTTGGGATCGGTGTCGCCCGCTGGGCCCTTGCCGAGCGGATCGGTCTTGTCGTCTGCCATGCTTGACTTCCTCTCGCCGGGGGGATGGCGAACGCGGGTGCCCAGTATCGAGCCCGGGCTTCGGGCTCAGTCATAAGCGTTCACGACCGGGCGGGCAATTGCGCCGTGTCGCTAGCAATGAGCGCGAGGAGCAAGGCGAGCGCCGGGCGCTCGGCGATGCGAACCCGGGGCGCCCTATCACCGAGCCCGGAAGCACAGGCCGCCGACAGGCAGTAGACGGTTGTGTAGTCGATGGTCAGTCCGGACGAGCGGCAAAGAGTGGCAAACACGCGCGCCGTTCGTGGCGAGAGGATCGTCACGGCGTCGATCGCGCCATCGCGCAGCGCCGCCAAGGTGCCGGCGCTGAAGGCTCGGCGCTCCACCGTTTGGTAAACGACGGCCGAACGCAATATGAGACCTGCCTCCTGCACCGGCCCGGACAGGTCCGCCGCGAGCACGTCGCCCGCCAGATGCAGGATGGTGCTGCCCGGCCCGAGGGCGGCCGACAGGATGGGCACGAGCTCCGGCGCGGTTCCCGGACCCGCCGTGACCGAGCGGAAGCCGATCCGCCGCGCGAGCTCCGCCGTTGCGTTTCCGACGGCAAACAACGGAAGCGGCATCAGGCGCGCGATTTCCGGGTGATGCTCCAGAGCACGCAACGCATTGGCGCTCGTGACGAGCAGCGCATCGACGCCGGCGCGCGGCAGCGCGACGTTCACTACGGGCGTCACCACGAGCATCGGCTCGATCAGCACGTCGTGTCCGGCGGCGCGCAGAATGGCGGCCAACGCCTCGGCCTCCGGCTCGGGGCGCGTGACCAGGAGGCGCATCTCAAGCCGTGCGTAGGAAGTTCGGGCCGGCGCGGGAGAGCAAATCTTCGGCGGCGTCGCGCCCGATTGCCGCTGCGTCGCTCGCCAGGCCATTGCGCACGACGTCGTGCGCCTCGCGGCCGTCAGTGGTTAGGATCATGCCGCGCAGGCTGAGCTTGCCGCCCGACACCTCGGCATAGCCCGCGATCGGCGTCTTGCACGAGCCGTCGAGGCCGCGAAGCATGGCTCGCTCGGCCGTCACGGCCTTCGCCGTCTCGGCATGCACGAGCGGCGCGACGATCTCGGCAAGCCGTGTATCGCTCTTGCGGATTTCCAAGCCCAGCGCACCTTGCGCGACGGCGGGCAGCATCGCGTCCGTGCTCAGGATATCGGTTGCCCGATCGGTCTGGTCGAGCCGCTTCAAGCCGGCATAAGCCAGGATCGTCGCGTCCGCCTCGCCTGCCTCGAGCTTGCGCAACCGCGTGCCGACATTGCCGCGAAAGGTCACGACGGTCAGGTCCGGCCGCATCCGCTTCACCATCGCCTGACGCCTGAGCGACGCCGTGCCGACGACAGCGCCTGAGGGCAAATCGGCGAAGCTCTTCGCTTTCAGGCTGATGAAGGCGTCGCGGACGTCCTCGCGCTCGAGAATGGCGGCGATGGTGAGGCTGTCGGGCAGCACCGTCGCCACGTCCTTCATCGAATGGACAGCGAGGTCGATGCTGTCGTCGAGCAGCGCCTCCTCGATCTCCTTCGTGAACAGGCCCTTGCCGCCGACCTCCGACAACGGCCGGTCGAGGATGCGATCGCCCGATGTCTTGATGATCGTGATCTCGATGGACGCCGGGTCGAGCCCGTGCGCTGCGGCGATACGGCTGCGGACGTGCTCCGCCTGGACGAGGGCGAGCGGACTGCCCCGCGTACCGATCCTGATCTTGCCTTGCGGCACGCTGGCACTCCTTGACGGCCCCGGCGGGCTTGCCTGGTCGAGACGACCGTGGAATGAGACATTCATGCCGCCGCCCGCACCCGAGATCAAGCCAGCCCCCGGACGCCCGTTGATGGTGCTCGGGCTCGAGACGAGCTGCGACGAGACGGCGGCGGCGGTCGTCGTGCGCGATGCCGAGGGCCGTGGGGTCATCCGGTCCAACGTCGTGCGCTCGCAGATCGAGCAGCATCGGCCCTATCTCGGCGTCGTGCCGGAGATTGCCGCGCGCGCCCATCTCGAGCTGTTGCCGGCGATCGTGGCGAAGGCGCTCGCCGAGGCGGAGGTGACGCTCGGCCAAATCGATGCCGTGGCGGCGACCGCTGGCCCAGGCCTGATCGGCGGGCTGATGGTCGGGCTGACGATGGGCAAGGCGATGGCGCTCGGCGCGGGCAAGCCGCTCGTCGCCGTCAACCATCTGGAAGCGCACGCCCTGACGCCGGGGCTGACGGAAGGCCTGAGCCCTCCCTACCTGCTTTTGCTCGTCTCGGGCGGCCACACGCAGCTGCTCGCCGTCGAGGACGTCGGCCGCTACCGGCGCATCGCGACGACCATCGACGATGCGTTGGGAGAGGCATTCGACAAGACCGCGAAGCTGTTGGGCCTGGGCTTTCCCGGTGGCCCCGAGGTCGAGCGTCTGTCGCGAATGGGCGATCCGACCCGCTTCCGCTTACCGCGGCCGATGCTCGGCCGCAGCGAGCCACATTTCTCCTTCGCTGGCCTGAAGACGGCCGTCCGGCAACAGGCGAGCGCGGCGGCGCCATTGTCCGACCAGGATGCCGCCGATCTCTGTGCCGCCTTCGAGGCGGCCGTCATGGAGAGCGTCTCCGATCGCGTGAAGCGGGGCATGGCGCTCTACGAAGAGTTGCTCGGGGAAGACGCCGCCCGCATGCTCGTCGTGGCCGGGGGCGTCGCCGCCAATCAGCGTTTGGCGTCGGCGCTCAAATCGCTCGCCCCGTCGCGCGGCTATCGCCTCTCCATCCCGCCGATCGCGCTCTGCACCGACAACGGCGCCATGATCGCCTGGGCGGGCGCCGAGCGGCTCGCGCGCGGGCTGACGGATGGGTTCGATACGGCTCCGCGGGCCCGCTGGCCGCTCGATAGTGCGGCCACACCTGTTCTCGGCAGCGGCCGGCTTGGAGCCAAGGCATGAGGTCACCGCGCACCATCACCGTCGCCGGCGCCGGGGCCTGGGGAACGGCGCTCGCCATGAGCATGCGGCGCGCCGGTCTCGACGTCCGGATCTGGGCGCGCGACGCCGCGACCGTCGAAGCCATCAACACGACTCACGCGAATGCGCGGAGGCTTCCGGGCGTCGCACTCGACCCAGGCATCCTCGCCACGGCCGATCTGGCCTCGGCCGGGAGTGCCGACATGGTCTTGCTGGCGACACCAGCGCAATCGCTGCGCTCGGTCGCGCGTCTGCTCGCACCGCATGTCGCGGCCGGTACGCCGGTCCTGATCGCCGCCAAGGGTCTCGAGCAGGCGACGGGTAAGCGTATGAGCGAGGTGCTCGCCGAGGAAATGCCACAGGCGACGGCGACCGTGCTTTCGGGCCCGAGCTTCGCCGCCGACGTCGCCGCCGGCCTGCCGACGGCCGTCACGCTGGCTGCGCCCGACGCCATCGGCGCGGCGCTCGCACGCGCCATCGGCCACAAGCTGTTCCGGCCCTATTGGACGAGCGACATCGCCGGCGTCGAGATCGGTGGCTCGGTCAAGAACGTGCTCGCCATCGCGGCGGGTATCATCGCCGGGCGCGGTCTCGGCGCGAGCGCGCAAGCGGCTCTCGTCACGCGCGGGTTCGCCGAGCTCGCCCGCTTCGGCACGGCCTTCGGCGCGCGGCCGGAGACGCTGTCGGGTTTGTCCGGATTGGGAGATCTCGTGCTCACGACCTCGAGCCCGCAATCACGCAACATGGCATTGGGGCTGGCGCTCGGCCGCGGGATGACGCTCGAAACGGCCGCTGCCGCCGGCAAGGGCGTCAGCGAAGGCGTGTGGACGGCCGGCGCTGTGGCGCGGGTGGCACAGGCGCGCGGCATCGACATGCCGATCGCTACCGCCGTCGCCGGCATCGTCGCCGGCCGGATCAACGTCGACGAGGCGATCGAGGCCTTGCTGTCCCGGCCTTTCCGGGCCGAGGCTTGAGGCCTGGGACGAGCCACGCGCGACAAGGCTCATGTCTAGTGTAAGCCATTGATATTGCTGATCGTCTTGGCGAGCACAACACAACTCTGCCCGATTGTTGAACGACACCGCCATGAACTCGGGCGTACCCGAGTGCGTTTCATCGGGGCGGCCGGCACGGTCGCAGGTCCATGGGGGTCCATCGTATGTCCACGAAAACCTTGCTCATCGCAGGCGCCGCGCTTGCTCTCGCCTGGCCCGTGCTGCCGGCATCCGCAGCCGACCTCTACAACCCGCCGCCCGAGACGGACTACGAGCCACCGCCTGCTGCCGCGTGGGGTCCGGCACCGTGGTACGTCGCGCTCCGCGGAGGCGCAGCCTTCGCCGACGACACGAGCTTCGGCGTGCTCGGCACGGACGTCACTACGAGCTACGACACTGGCCCGTTCGTCGCCGGCGCCGTCGGCTATCAGTTCCGCAACACGGGCCTCCGGGCGGAAGCCGAGCTCGGCTATCTCGAGAACTCGGTCGATGAGCACGATGTCGGCGGCGTCGCGTTCGCCAACGACGATGCCACCGGCGACACCTCCGCCTTCTTCGGCTTGGCCAGCGTCTACTACGACCTGCCGTTCAATTCGCCGATCCGGCCCTTCGTCGGCGGCGGTATCGGCGCGGCCGATGTCAGCTTCGAGAACCACGGAACATCGGCGACCGGTACAGTGCTCGACGAGTCCAACACGGCGTTCGCCTGGCACCTGACGGCGGGCGTCAACTACGACATCTCGCCCAACATGGCGCTCGAGGTCGGCTACCGCTACATGGAGTTCGACGGCATCGACGTCTCCGCCACCGATGGCACCGCGTCGACCATCGATGCCTCCAACAACATCGTCTTTGCGGGCTTGAAGTACCGCTTCTAGAGCTCGTTCGCTTGGGAGCCGGCTTGCCGTAGGACCATGCTCAAAACCGGCTCTGACCGTCTCGAAGCCCTGGCAGCTCACTCCATGCCGAGGCTTCCTTTTTTGCGGCCTGCCCTCCGAGTTGGGCTGACATCGGACGGTCCTTGGCGCACACTCGCCCCGCGAGCCGATGATCGGTTGGGGATGGAAATGGCGCAGGCGCAATGGCCGAAGGTGCGAACGCTTCGCATCGAAGATCTCGTTCAGGTTCTGGCGGCGGGGCTTCAGGACCTTCGCAAGGCGCCACGCTTCGGGCTGATGTTCGGGCTCGCCTATGCGGCGGCCGGCTGGCTGCTCGTGGCGCTGCTGTTCTGGCTCGGCCTGCCGTTCCTCGCCTATCCGCTCGCGATGGGCTTCACGCTCGTCGCCCCGTTCGCCGTCGCCGGACTCTATGCGGTGAGCGCACTTCTCGAGCGCGGCGAGCAGCCGACCTGGAGCGCCATTCTCGGCGCCGTGCGCGAGGCCGCCTCTCGCGATTTGCGCTGGATGGCCATCATCACCGGCTTCTCGCTCGTCATCTGGATGGACATCGCCGCTTTCACGTTCTTCGCCTTCAACGGCTTCAATGCGTTGGATGCGAACGTCTTGGAGACGCTGTTGACGACGCCGTCGGGGCTCGCCTTCGTCGTGCTCGGCAATGCGCTCGGCGCGGTCGTGGCGATGGCCGTGTTCTCGATCTCGGTGATCTCGTTTCCGATGCTCTACGACCGCGACGTCGATTTCGTCACGGCGATGGTGACGAGCGTGCGCCTCGTCCTGCAAAACCCCCTGACGATGATCGTCTGGGCGGTGCTCATCGGCGTGCTGATCCTCGTGTCGCTGATGAGCGTGTTCGTGGCGCTGATCCCGATCCTGCCGATGATCGGGCACGCGACGTGGCATCTCTACCGGCGGGCCGTCGAGCGCGTCGAAGAGCCGGCATAGGCCGGCCTACGCATTGCCGATAAGGATGCCCGCCGCGAACACGATCAAGCCGCCGATCACGACCTCGAACGCCGCCTGCAGGAAGCGCGTATCCATATAGCGCGAGCGGATCCAGGCGATTGCCCACAGCTCGATCAGCACGATCGCGATCGCTAGCGCCGTCGCCGTCATGAAATCGGGGATAAGGTAGGGGAGTGTATGGCCGATGCCGCCGACCGTCGTCATCAGCCCCGTGACGCCGCCCCGCCACCATGGATGGCCGCGCCCGGTCAGCGAGCCGTCATCGGACAGCGCCTCCGCGAACCCCATGGAGACGCCGGCGCCGACGGACGCCGCAAGACCGACGAGAAACGTCTCCCAGGTATTGTGGGTCGCGAAGGCCGCCGCGAACAAGGGCGCCAATGTCGACACGGAGCCGTCCATCAAGCCTGCTAGTCCCGGCTGCACGATCTGCAGCACGAACATGCGGTGGCGGACTTCCTCCTCCTCGTCGCGCGCGCCGTCCGTCAGGTGCTCCTCGGACAGGCGCTCGGCCAGGTTCTCGTGGCCGCGCTCGGCGATCGCCAAATCCCCGAGCAGCTTGCGGATGCCGGCGTCGGAGGTGCGCTCGAGGGCCTTCTCGTAGAAAGTCCGTGTCTCGTACTCGATCGTCTCCGCCTGCTTGCGCACCTTGTCGAGGCCGAGCGGCCGCACCATCCACAGCGGCTCGTGATGCACGAAGCCCTTCACGTCCTGCCGGCGGATGAGGGGAATGTGCTCGCCGAACTTCGAGCGGAACATCTCGATCAGCCAGCGGCGGTGCTCGTTCTCCTCGTCCGCCATCTCCTGGAAGACTTTCGCCGAGGAGGGGAAGTTTTCCTGCAGACCTTGCGCGTAGTCGGCGAAGATGCGGCCGTGCTCCTCCTCGAGGCCGATGGCCAGGGCAAGGATCTCGCGCTCGTCGAGCTCAGAGAACTTTCTCACGTCGATTTCCCATTCGGTGGATTGAAGCGGACGTTGCCAGGATTCTTAGAACAATTCAAAATCCCATGCAGCCGCAGCGGCAAACCTTCGCAATCGGCAAAGGTTGCATGAGCAAACGTTCTTCGCCGGCCGTTCACGCAGATCGTGCTTGCCCGTGCTGCGGCGCGCATTCCGGATTACACTGATCGCCAGGGACAATCGCCCGCTCAGGCCCAAGCGCATGTCGTTCTTCGATAGCCTGCTCGACCGGATGAGCAATGCCATCGCCCGCCGCCTCACGGAGGAGAGCAGCGGCTATCAACCCTTCACACCGTCCGATCCAGCCACACTCGCCCGCATCCTGGAGCCCGGCGACGTGCTGCTGGTCGAAGGCAATCAGCATCTGTCGAACGCCATCAAGTACCTGACCCAATCGACCTGGTCGCATGCCGCGCTCTACATCGGCAGCGCACTCGGCGAGCCCTCCGCCTTCGAGCCGCCGCGCTGTCTCATCGAGGCCAATATCGGCGAAGGCGTGGTCGCCGCGCCCTTGACCAAGTATGCAACCTACAACACGCGCATCTGCCGCCCGGTCGGTCTGTCCGACGAGGAGAAGCGGAAAGTCATCGCCTATGCGGTCGCACGCCTCGGCCAAATGTACGACACGCGCAACATCCTGGATCTCGCGCGCTATCTCTTGCCGACACCGCCGGTGCCGACGCGCTGGCGGCGGCGGTTGCTGGCCTTGGGATCGGGCGAGCCGACGCGGACCATCTGCTCGACGCTGATCGCGCAAGCCTTTCACGAGGTGCGCTATCCGATCCTGCCGCGCGTCGAGACGATCGGCGTCAAGCGCAAGGGGGTCAGCACCTACAGCCGGTGGGAGATTCATCATATTCGCCACCACAGCCTCTATGCGCCCCGCGACTTCGACCTGTCGCCCTACTTCCGCATCGTCAAGCCGACGATCGAGGCGGGCTTCGACCATCACAAGCTCACCTGGTCGTCCGCGCCGCCGACGGAAGGCCCGCGAGGCAAGGGGCGGGTGGTGGAGGAGCGGCCGGTGAAGGCGGCCGGACCCGAGCCGAACAAGTCGCGATCGAGTTGACCAGCTGTGCCCGCTCGATTGCCACGCGCCAGGGACGGAACTAGGCTCGCACGATGCGTCCAAGGCTTCATATTCTGGTGAGCTCCGCCCCCCACCCAATCCCTCCCCACGGGGGGGAGGGGACGTTGGAGCTGCCCTATTCGGAGCCCCTAGTTCACCGCCTGAGCAGCCAAGTCCAATCGCGATCAGCTCAGCACGCTCAGCGTCCCGCGCGTTTCCCCGGTCGACATCGATCCGCGCGCCCGTCTCGCAGCCTCTCTCTTTCGCGACCATTGCCAGGGTTGGAGTGCTTTCGGGCAATTGACCGTAAGGGACGCACCAGTCCAGCGCCCCCTCCCCCTCGTGGGGAGGATTGGGGTGGGGGGTGGAACGAGCCATGGACGGTCGACCAAGAAACAGATCACAGGCTCCGGCCATGACCACCCAGCGCATCCTTCTCATCATCGGCGGCGGCATCGCGGCCTACAAGTGTCTGGACCTCATCCGGCGCCTGAAGGAGCGCGGGCTCGGCGTGCGTGTGGTGATGACACCGGCGGCGAAGGCGTTCGTGACGCCGCTGTCGGTTGCCGCCATCACGGGGGAGCGCATCTATTCCGACCTCTTCAGCCTCGACGAGGAAAGCGAGATCGGTCACATCCGGCTCGCCCGCGACAACGATCTGATCGTCATCGCGCCCGCCACCGCCGATCTCCTCGCCCGCATCGCCGGCGGCCATGCAGATGATCTCGCGACCGCGATCCTGATGGCGGCCAAGGGCCCGGTGCTGATCGCGCCGGCCATGAACCCGGCGATGTGGGCGAACCCGGCGACACAGCGCAATGTCGAGACGCTCCGCCGTGACGGCCGCGCCTTCATCGGTCCGAACGCCGGCGAGATGGCGGAGAAGAACGAAGCCGGGGTCGGCCGCATGGCCGAGCCGCTCGAGATCGTCGCGCGCGTGCAGGAGCTGCTCGCGCCGGCGAAAGGCCCGCTCACCGGCCGCCGCGCGCTCGTGACCGCCGGTCCGACCCACGAGCCGATCGATCCCGTGCGCTATATCGCCAATCGCTCGAGCGGCAAGCAGGGCTACGAGATCGCTCGCGCTCTTTCTGCCCTCGGCGCCGAGGTGACGCTGGTCAGCGGCCCGACGGCGCTCGCCGATCCCAAGGGCGTCAGGGTCGTCCGGGTCGAGACGGCGGCTGAGATGCTCGCTGCAGCCGATGCCGCTCTCCCCGCCGACATCGGCGTGTTCGCCGCCGCCGTCGCCGACTGGCGGGTCGCGACCGAAGGCGGACAGAAGATCAAGAAGGAGCCCGGCAAGGGCCCGCCCCCGCTCGCACTTGTCGAGAATCCAGACATCCTGCGCACGCTCGCCAAGCCGGGTCCCAAGCGCCCGAAGCTCGTCGTCGGTTTCGCGGCCGAGACCGAGCACGTCATCGAGCACGCGCGCCGCAAGCTTCAGAGCAAGGGCGCCGATTGGATCGTGGCCAACGACGTTTCGCCCCAGAGCGGCATCATGGGCGGCGACGCCAACAGCGTTCACATCATCACCCTGGAAGGGGACGAGTCATGGCCAAAGCTCAGCAAGGACGAGGTCGCACGGCGGCTCGCGCAGCGCATCGCAGCGCAGCTCTCAAGCAAGGCACCCCCGAGCGCCTGACGTCGCCGTCGGTGATCGCCGTCAACGTGAAGCGCTTGCCGCACGGCGCGGACCTGCCCCTGCCGGCCTATCAATCGGCCGGCGCCGCCGGTTTGGATCTGCTCGCCGCACTCCCCGAGCAGAAGCCCGTGAGCCTGAAGCCCGGACGGTTCCGGCTCATTCCGACGGCCCTCGCCATCGAGCTGCCGCTCGGCTTCGAGGCGCAGGTACGGCCGCGCTCGGGTCTCGCCGTCAAGCACGGCATCACCGTCCTCAATGCGCCCGGAACGATCGACAGCGACTATCGAGGCGAGATCCAAGTGGCTTTGATCAACCACGGCCGCGAGAAGGTAAAGATCTCGCACGGCGACCGGATCGCCCAGCTCGTCGTTGCGCCCGTCGTGCAAGTGGCGCTCGTCGCAACAGACGCCCTCGGCGATACCGAGCGTGGCGCGGGTGGTTTCGGCTCGACCGGAACGGCCAAGCCAAAGAAAGCCAAATCCGCGAAACGCTGATCCTGCGGTCGACCGCAACCGCGCAAAGCGATGCCGCGACGGATCTGGCGGCGTCTGCTAATCTGCAGGTGATATCGCGCGGCAAGGTGTACAGCTTATCGGAATCTTTCTTCCCCCCGTGAGGGGGAAGGCCAAGCGCCTTGGACTTAGGAGCGAAGCGAGTAAGTCCTTAGGCGCTTGGGATGGGGGGAGTGACAAAAACAGGATCCCTCACTTTTGACCCCCCACCCTACCCTCCCCCTCAAGGGGGGAGGAAACCCAACACCAACTGATTCCGCCGTCTGGTATGACTTTACCCACCAGATCGCTTCCTCCTTCTCCACGGAGCCATCCATGAACGAATCCATCTCCATCAAGACGATCGATCACGTCGAAAGCTGGGGCCACGGCCACGTCTTCGACAGCATCACGCAGACGATCGGCAATACGCCCGTGGTGCGTTTGAACCGCATCGCCAAGGAGGCCGGCGCCAAGGCCGAGGTGCTGCTCAAGCTCGAATTCTTCAATCCGCTGTCGAGCGTCAAGGACCGCATCGGCGTGTCGCTCATCGACAGCATGGAGGCGGAGGGCCGCATCGGCCCCGGCACCGTGCTCGTCGAGCCGACCTCGGGCAACACCGGCATCGCGCTCGCCTTCGTCGCCGCCGCGCGCGGCTACCGGCTCATCCTCGTCATGCCCGAAAGCATGTCGATCGAGCGGCGCAAGGTGCTCGCCTATTTGGGCGCCGAGCTCGATCTGACGCCGGCCGACAAAGGCATGAAGGGCGCCATCGCCCGGGCCGAGGAGATCGTCGCCGGCAACAAGAGCGCCGTGACCGTCGGCCAGTTCATCAATCAGGCCAACCCCGAAATCCACGTCCGCACGACAGCCGAGGAGATCTGGGGCGACACCGGCGGCAAGCTCGACGCTTTGGTGGCGGGTGTCGGCACCGGCGGCACCATCACCGGCTGCGCGCGGGTCTTGAAGCCTCGCATTCCCGGCATGAAGGTGATCGCAGTCGAGCCGACGGCGAGCCCCGTCATCTCCGGCGGCGCGCCCGGCCCGCACAAAATTCAGGGTATCGGCGCGGGCTTCATCCCGAAGGTGCTCGAGGTCGACAAGATCGACGAGGTGGTGAAAGTCGAGAACGACAACGCCTTCGCCACGGCGCGCAAGCTCGCTCGCCTCGACGGCATTCCGGGCGGCATCTCGACCGGCGCCAACGTGTGGGCGGCCCTCGAGGTGGCCAAGCGGCCCGAGATGGCGGGAAAACGCATCCTCACCTTCGCCCCCTCCTTCGCCGAGCGCTACCTGTCGACGGCGTTGTTCGAAGGCGTCTGAGCCCCCTCGGCCCCGTTTATTCGGCCTTCCGATCGCGAGAGGCGGACATAACGTCCGCCTCTTATCTATTTGCTGTTCCCGGCGAGACAGCCGATCGCCGTTCGCCGTCCTATCTCCAGTGCGCAGTCCTCCCATGTCCGGGAGGCGAGCGGGTCAGCGTTCGAGGTATCGGATGATCGGACGGGTGGACATCGCGAGTAGCGTGCTGGACGGCCTGCAAATGGCCGCACAGCAGCTGCTTGCGGCAACCCGCGCCGGCACGACCGGCTATGACCGCGACATCCAGCGCCGGCTCATGATCCTCAACATGATGGCGTATCTCATCGCCTTCTTCTCCGGCGTCTATGCGGTCCTGTTCGCGGCCTACGATTACGCGACCTACCATCAGCTGGTTCACGTCAACCTGTTGCTCGCAGCCGTCGCCCTCGCCACGCCGATGGTGCATCGCTACGACGAGACGGCGGCCGGCTACATGATCGCGGCAGCCGAATACTTCGCGCTGTTCTTTTTCGTGAAGACGCTCGGCCGCAACTCCGGCATCCAGCTCAACTTCCTCGTCGGGGCGGCCGCCCCGTTCGTGATCCTGGGTCTCAAACGCCTCGGAATGGTGATCGCCATCATCGCCGCGGGGCTGGCGTTGCATCTGGCCGCCTGGTTCCTTTATCCGGCCGGCGCGGCCGCGATCCCCGAGGACCCCACGCTGCTCGCCAATCTCTACGTCAACTCGGCGCTGACGAGCTTCGCCGTCGTTGCGACCATCGTCTATTACGCCTTCCGCCTCGCCGACAAGGCCGAGGCCGAGACCGACGCGTTGCTGAACAATGTGCTGCCGGCGAGCATCGCCGAGCGGTTGAAGGAGCGGCCCGACAGCGCGATCTTCGACAGCGTCACCGACGCAAGCGTGCTGTTCGCCGATCTCGTCGGCTTCACGCCGCTCGCCAAGCGGCTGGGTGCGGCGCGCATCGTGGCCCTGCTCAACGATTGGGTGACCGAGCTCGACCGTATCGCAGCGGTGAGCGGCGTCGAGAAAATCAAAACCATCGGCGACAGCTTCATGGCGGTGTGTGGCGCGCCCGAGCGCCGCGCGGATCATCGTGAGCGCATCGCCTGCCTCGCCCTCGAGATCCAGGAGGCCATCGGCCGCCTCAACGCCCGCCACGGCCTCGAGCTCTCGGTCAGGATCGGCATTGCCAGCGGCCCCATCATGGCGGGCGTGATCGGCACGCAGCGCTTCACCTACGACATCTGGGGCGACACGGTTAACCTTGCCGCACGCCTCGAGCAGACGAGCGAGCCCGGGAGGATCCACGTCTCTCAGTCGTTCAAGGAGGTGCTCGACGGCCTTCTCGCCTTCGAGAACCGCCGGAGCCTCGACATCAAGGGCATGGGGCCCCAGGAGACGTGGTTTCTGACGGGGTTGGCCGGGATGGCGCAGGCCGCCTAGTGCAAGGGCGCCTTACTTACGATCGGCGTTAGTGAAGAAAAGCCCGATTCCCTTTACTAACGGCGCTTGGCTGCCTATCGCTCGGACATGCCCACCTGGACCGCAGTCGCACTCACCATTCTCCCCGAGGCCTTTCCGGGTCCGCTGGGCTTGTCGCTCGCGGGCCAGGCGCTCGGGCGGGGCGATTGGCGGCTCGAGGTCGTCGACATCCGCGACGACGGCATCGGCAAGCACCGTAAGGTCGATGATACGCCCGCCGGTGGCGGCGTCGGGCTCGTCATGCGCGCGGATGTGGTGGCGGCGGCGATCGATCGCGCGGAGGCTCTGTGCCACGGCTTGCCACGTCTGGTCATGTCGCCGCGCGGCCGGCCGCTGACGCAGGCACGCGTCAAGGACTTGGCGGCCGGGCCCGGCGTCATGATCCTGTCCGGACGCTTCGAGGGCATCGACGAGCGCGTGATCGCAGCGCGCAATCTCGAGGAGGTCTCGATCGGCGACTACGTGCTCTCGGGCGGCGAGATCGCGGCGATGACGGTGATCGATGCGGCTGTGCGCCTGCTGCCGGGCGTGATGGGCAAGATCGAATCGGGTGTCGAGGAGAGCTTCGAGAGCGGGCTTCTCGAGTATCCGCAGTACACGCGCCCCCGCGACTTCGAAGGTCGCGAGATCCCCGAGGTGCTGCTCTCGGGCGACCATGGCAGAATCGCCCAATGGCGGCGCGCGGAAGCCGAGCGGATCACGCGCGAGCGGCGGCCGGAATTGTTGGCGAAGCCGAAGCCGTAGCGTACGAGAAAGATCGGGAAAAAGCGGGAGTAGGGAGTAGGGAGTAGGGGCAACGAGTATGCCACTCCTTCTTCGCTACTCCCTACTGCCTACTGCCTACTGCCTACTCCTTACTCCCTCGCCTGTGCAAACCCAGTTCCGCCACCATCGCACCAAAGATCGGCCAAGTTGGGAGACCAAAAACGGAACCGGATCAGACCGGGGGGACTGAGCGTCATCGTCTTCATTCGTCAGTGACGTCGCGTACGGGTTGTGGGGCCGTGTCTGCGCTGGTGGCTGTTGCCTGGCGCACGCCAAACGTCCGCAAGTCCGAGCGCGGCGCCTAGGAGCCCCGGCGGCCGCTATGAGCACTTCCAAGACGTCCTCGTCGACCCTCGACGCGTCACTCCTCGTTGCCGACGCGTTCGCCGAGCCCGAGACGGACAAGCGCGCGCCGCGTCCCAAAGGCGACTGGAAGAAAATCCTGCTCGTCGCGGGCTTGGGCATTCTCTCCTGGATCGCGACCTACGTCGGCATGCTCGAGCTCATCGAGTCCAACATGGGCTCGGTGGATCTCGGGCTCAAAGTCGCGATCGCCTTCTCCGTCGCGATGCTGATGCTGATGATCATCTGGCTGCTCGACCAGATTTTCGCGCCCATCAACGGCGTCATCAAGCTGATCTTCATCGCCGGCTACATCTTCTTGACCACCATCTCCGTCGGCTTCGGTTTCGGCTTCTACTGGAAGGTGCTCGAAAGCCGGACGGAAGCCTCGCGCTCGGCGGAAGGCGCGGTGACCCAGGTGCAGTCGGCGCTGCATGGCGCGGAGGCGCGCTTGACGCAGCTCGTGACCACGCTCGGCTCGCTTTCGACGGTTTCGGCGACGAAGGCCCAGGAGGAGGTCGCGACCGGCCGCTCCTGCCCCAACAGCCGTCCGGGAGATGGACCCCGCCGCCGGCTGCGCGAAGCCGACGCCACGCGCTTCTCCTTCGCCGAATCGTTCGTCAAAGAGCGCATCGGCGTTCTCAAGGCCGACGTGAAGGCGCTCGATGCGGACCTCGCCAAGGTCGTGATGCAGGATGCCTCGACCTTCGACAAGACCGGCACCCGCAACGAGTTCATGCGCGAGCTCGGCCGCAAGCTCGATCGCACGGTGACGAGCTACAACGCCTTCCGCACCGACCCTCAGCTCAGGCAGTTCCGCGCCGATTTCGCCGACCGCGCCGAGCGCACGAGCTTTTCTGACGAGAAGGGCGGCACCTTCGCCTGCCCCGATCCCCAGCTCCAGACCGTGCTGCGCGGCGCCATTACCGCGCTCGATCAACTGCCCGAGGTGACGAAACCCGAGATTGCCGCCGTCGAGGGGCCTGAAGCGACCATCGAGGCTTTCCGCCGCTTGCTCGCGACCATGACGGGCCTCGTCAAGTTCAAGCTGCCGCCATCGGCCGACGAGATCCGCGAGGAGCAGAAGCGCGCCGTGCAGTCGCTCGAGGCCGCGGCGCCGAAATCGAACAGCACCGAGACTGTCGCCGTCGGCCTGGGCGATCGCGACTGGGTGCCGCTGATGGCGGCGATCTTCGTCGACATCTGCCTCCTGCTCGTCTCGATCAGCCGGCCGATGAACCGCTTCGTCAGGCTCGAGACGAAGATGAAGGAAGCGCAGGAGTGGCCGGTCATCGAGGTGCTCTCGAAATTCCACGCCATCCATGTCGACGAGACGATCCGGCGGACCTTCGAGGTGCTGCGGCACGTCGTCTTCAACTGGCGCGGCGTCTATTACGCGGCGATCCCGCTGAACGGCGGCGACGGACGTGGCGCGACGCGCGAGGACAACGAGCGCGCGCAACTCGAGGCCTATCTGCTCAACAATCTCTTCACGAGCTTCGAGCGCGAGCAGATCTTCAAGCCCGTGCCGGTGTCGATGTTCACGTCGAAGTCGATCCAGAACCGCCTCCGCCAGCAGCGGAGCAAATATGCGGATGTCGAAGCCTTCCGCATCTTCCGCTTCAACAACGGCGCGTGGCCGGAGATGATTCTCTCCGCGATCATGGGCGCGGCCAAGCGCGTCGAGGGCGAGCAGCGGCGGTTGCGCGCCATCCAGCAGCAGGAAGCCGAGCGGACGCTGCGCGAGCAGGCGGAGGCAGAGCGGCTCGCCAAGCGGGCACGGCGCTGGCGCAGCTTCGTCGACCCGCTGCGCCGCGAGCCGCCGGCGCTCGACGAGACCATGCCGAATTTGGGCGAGGTCGCCAACGACATGACGGGCAAGCCATCGTTCGAGCCCTCGCTCGAGGTCGAGCGCCCGGCGCCAATCGCCGAGCCCAAGGTTGCAGCCGCCGCCGTCGCGCCCAAAGCCGAGCCCGTGCGCGAGGACGCGATGGCGGACGTCAAGCGCCTCATCGGAGAGCTCACCGAGACGGTCCGCCAGCAGCAGGAAGAGATCACGGCGCTTCGCAAGTTGCCCAAACAAGAAGCCGCTTCGAGACCCGAGCCCTTCAAGCAGGCGGCCAACGGCGATGCGCAGGGCTGGATGCCCGGATCGCGCAACGGCCATCAGGCGCCGGTCAGCCCGGCCGCGCCGTCCGGCGTGCGCAACATGGACGAGATCCGCTTCTCGGGTGCGCCGTCAGGGTCCGGGTTGCATGCGCCCAGCATGAGCGCCGCCAGCGGCGCGGCCGAAGCTGGCCCCCGGCTGCGCTCCTATCACGACATGCCGAACCTCGGCGGCCGCAACGGCACGGCGCCAGCGATGGTCATTCCGATGCCGTCCCTCTCCCACATGCCGTCGGCGCCGATGAGCCACGGCGCCCTCGCCGCCAAGCTCGTCGAGCCGGCGCCCATCGAGCGTCCGGTGCTGGATGCGCTGATCGAGGCGAGCCTCAACCGCGACGTCACGCCGATCGCGCCGATCGTTGCCGAGGTGACGCCGGTCGAGCCTTTCGAGGAGTGGGCGCCAGCGCCCGGCCTCGATGCCGACGAGGCGCCCCGCGCGCCCGTTTCGAGCCTCGAGGACATCCAGCGGTTCATCGATCGGTCGCGTGAAACGGCGAGCGCCGCCGATCTCGAGCCGATCGCAGAGGTCGACGAGATCCTGCCGGAGCTTGCCGGCGAGGACGACGAGCATCCGACGGAAAATGCGGACGTCAACGTGCCGATGATCACACAATGGTGGACGCGGAAAAGCTGAGCCGACGCACAAGCAAAGACAACCGGACGGGGACGGGGCGGACCGGAGCGGAAAAACTGTTCCGCTCCGGTCCATATCGCAATCGTTCCTTAACCGGGGGCGGCGCTTAATAGGGGCAAGGGAAACAGACGGGCACGTTCTGCGGGACGGCGCACGTCGAGAGGACGAGCGAGATGAATTTTTTCGAGAATGCGCGTCAGGCCAAGCTCGTCCGCTGCTTGGAAAAGCAGGAAAATCTTTCTCGTTTCATCGGCTACTATCTTGATCGCACGAGCGTTTCCGTCGAGACCGACGGCCGCGTGCGGCACGGCACGCTGATCGCCCGCTCGCCGGCCTCGCCCGTTGCCCGCGCCTTGATGGCGGTCGCCAGCGAATTGAACGCGCTGCACATCTCGCTCGAGGTCGCGTTCGCCCGGCTCGAGCCGTCCGAATTCATGAACGAGTGGGCCGCCCTCGCCCGCACCGAGCCGGGACGCCACCCGGCCGTCATCCTGCGGTGGGCGGCGCGCCAGCCCTTGCTCGAAGCGCACGAGCAGCTGGTCCTCGGCCTCAACATGAGCTGGACCGGCGACTGCATGCGCCGCGAGCCGGAGACGCGTGATGCCTACGAGCTCTACGACACATTCCACGTGGAGGCGGCCGCTCGCTCCACTCAGAGCTTCCGAGCTTTGTGGAATGCCTGCCAGCCGGTACCGGCCGCAGTGCTCGGACGCGGCCTGACGATCGGCTCCGAAATGCCTGCCACCCAGCCGCATGCGGGCTTGGCCGACGTCGCGGCGCTGCCGCCCAAGCCGAGCATCCTGACCCGCCACTGACGAAACCGGACGTCCTCGCACAATCCCGCACGTTACGTGTGTAACGTGCTGATTTTTGAAATTGTCATCGTTTGAACAACACCTTGTGTCGGCTTATGTTGGCTGACGGGAGTGATGCTGCACGACGTCACGACAGCGGGTCGCACGTGACGCGGAGCGGATCACCCAGGGAAACAAGGTGTGACCATGGCCTCGCGCTTGCGCGTCCTGCTGCTTGTCGTTTTCTCCTCCATCCTCTCCTTCACCGCCTCGGCGCAAACCAAGCCCTTCGTCAACGACGAGGTCGCGGGCGATGCGGCGCGCTACGAGGACTATCTGAAGAAGGCCTTCAAGGCCGACGGCAAGCCACCGGCGACACACCGCAAGCAAGGCGACAAGCTCCTTGCCGCCAATGATGTCCGAGGCGCATCCGCACAATACATCTACGCGGTGCTCGGCGAGCGCAAGGATGCCCTGAGCTGGCTCGGTCTCGCCAAGGCGCTGATCGCGACACCGCCCGGCAACGACGACGAGCGCTACAATCTGCCGGTCAACGCGAGCGGAGCCGCTTACGCCGCTTACACGAACGCCTCCAAGCCCGAGACGAAATCGGAAGCCCTCGCGGTGCTTGCCGAAGCCTTGAAGCAGCGCTCCTACTGGCGTCCGGCCATCAATGCCTACAAGGCAAGCCTCGAGGTTCGCGAGGTCGCCAACGTACGGGCTGCCTACGAGGCGCTGGTCGCCGAGCAGGGCTTCCGCATTCTCGACTATACGGTCGACTCCGACGCCGCCTCGCCGCGCCTGTGCATCCAGTTCTCCGAGCTGCTCGCGCGCACCCAGAACGATTTCTCCAAGTTCATCTCGATCGACGGCAAGGATCCGGCGTCCGTCACCGTGACCGACGCGCAGCTCTGCGCCGAAGGGCTGACGCATGGCCAGCGCTATCAGGTGCAGGTGCGCTCCGGACTGCCGTCGGACCTCGCGGGCGAGTCGCTGCTCAAGACCGCCGACCTCTCGGTTTACGTGCGTGACCGCAGCCCCAGCGTCCGCTTCACCGGCCGCAACTATGTGCTGCCGAACAAGGGCCAGCAGGGCATCCCTCTCATCTCCGTCAACACCGATGCGGTGAACGTCTCGATCTACCGCATCGGCGACCGCGGGCTCTTCCGCGCCATCATGGACGGCGAGCTCGAAGGGCAGATGTCGGGCGACCAGATCGACACCATCAAGAACCAGCGCGGCACCGAGATCTGGAAGGGCGAGATGCCGGTGGCGCTCAAGCTCAACGAGGAGGTGACGACCGCCTTCCCGATCGCCGACACAGTGAAGAGCCTTGCGCCCGGCGTCTACGTCATGATCGGCGAGCCCAAGGACTTGAAGGCCGAGTATTGGACGCAGCGCGCGACGCAGTGGTTCGTGGTCTCCGATCTCGGCTTGACCGCCCTCTCGGGGGACGACGGCGTCAACGGCTTCGTCCGCTCGCTCGAAACCGCAGCCCCCGTCGCCAATGCGACGGTGAAGCTCATCGCCCGCAACAACGACGTGCTCGCGACCGCCAGCACGGATGCCTCCGGCCACGTCCACTTCGAGGCGGGCCTAGCGCGCGGCGACGGCGGCTTGGCGCCAGCCATCCTCGTCGCCGAGGCGGCGAGCGGTGACTACGCCTTCCTCGACCTCTCGACGGGCGCTTTCGATCTGACCGACCGCGGCGTCGCCGGGCGTACGGCCCCAGGACCGCTCGACGGCTATGTCTATGCCGAGCGCGGCGTCTACCGTCCGGGCGAGCCCGTCTATATGACGGCCCTCGTCCGCGATCGCACCGGCGCTGCCGCGACCGGCATCCCGCTCACTCTCAAAGTCGTGCGCCCCGACGGCGTCGAGCATCTCTCCGTGACCGTGCCCGACCAGGCCGCCGGTGGACGGACGAGCGTCGTCAATCTCTCGTCCAACGCCATGACCGGCACCTGGCGCGCGCGCATCTATTCCGACCCCGAAGCCGAGCCCGTCGGCGAGACGAGCTTCCTCGTCGAGGATTATGTGCCCGAGCGTCTCGACCTGACGCTGACCCCGGCTGCGACCGTGCTCGTGCCGGGCCAAGCCGGTGCCATCGAGGCTGCGGGCCGCTATCTCTACGGACCGCCCGCCGCCAACCTCGCCGTCGAGGGCGACATCACCGTCCGCCCTGCCGAGACCGGACTCGCCGGCTTCGAAGGCTATGCGTTCGGCCTGTCGGACGAGACGGTGGCCCCCGTGCGCTCGGAGCTCTCGGGGCTGCCTGCGACCGACGCTGAGGGCAAGGCGACGCTGCCGATCGCGCTGCCGCAGCTGCCGCGCACGTCGCGGCTTCTGGAAGCCCGCGTCATCGTGCGATTGCGCGAGCCGAGCGGCCGGACGATCGAGCGTAACGTCACGCTGCCCGTCGGCCTCGCTGGTGCCGCCATCGGCATCAAGCCGCTGTTCGCAGGCAGTCTCGGCCAGGGTGAAGTCGCGACCTTCGATGTCGTGAGCCTCGACCAGAGCGCGAAGCCGCAAGCCACCAAGGGCCTCAAGTGGCAGTTGCTGCGCATCGAGCAGCAGTACCAGTGGTACGGCCGCAACGGCACCTGGAACTACGAGCCCATCACCTACACGAGCCGCATCGCCGACGGCAGCGTCGATACCGACGGCACTGTGCCGGCGAAGCTCTCGATGCCGGTCGAGTGGGGAACCTATCGCCTCGAGGTGAGCTCGGCGGATGCCAGCGGCCCGGCCTCCAGCGTTACCTTCAATGCCGGCTGGTATGGCGGACAGACCGCCGACAGTCCCGAGGTGCTCGAGGTCTCGCTCGACAAGGCGAGCTACAAGCCGGGCGAAACGGCCAAGCTCAATATCGTGCCGAACGGCGCCGGCAAGGCCGTGATCGCCGTCATGCGCGAAGGTCTGATCTCATCGCGCGAGGTCGACGTTCCCGAAGGCGGCACGACGATCGACGTGCCCGTCGACGCGGCAATGGCGCCAGGCGCCTATGTGACGGCAACGCTGTACCGGCCGATGGACGTGGCGGCGAAGCGGATGCCGAGCCGCTCGATCGGCGTCATCTGGCTCAAGACCGAGACGACCGACAAGACGCTCGCCGTCACGCTCGACGTGCCGGACAAGCTCGCCTCGGGCGCGACGCTCGACGTGCCCGTCACGCTCGGCGGCCTTACCGCAGGCGAGGACGCCTACGTCACGGTCGCGGCCGTCGATGTCGGCATTCTCAACCTGACGTCCTACAAGGCGCCGGCCCCGGAAGACTGGTATTTCGGCCAGCGCCGGCTCGGCACCGAGATCCGCGATCTCTATGGCCGCCTGATCGACGGCATGCGCGCCGAGCGCGGATCGCCGAAGTCCGGTGGCGACGAGATGGCGTTGGAGCAGGTCGGCAGCCCGCCGAACGCAACGGTCGTCGCGCTATTCTCCGGCATCCTCAAAGCTGATGCCAACGGCAAGATCACCGCCAGCCTGCCGCTGCCGGAGTTCAACGGCTCGGTGAAGGTGATGGCGGTGGCCTGGACGCCGACCAAGCTCGGTCATGCCGAGAAGGAGGTCATCGTCCGCGATCCGGTGGCGCTGCTGGTCTCCGGTCCGCGCTTCCTGACCGTCGGCGACGAGGCCCGGCTCACCTTCGACATGCACAATGTCGAAGCGCCGGCCGGCGACTTCCTGCTCTCGGTCACGGCGACGGACGAGGCGGGCAACAGCCGCAGCATTCTCGACAAGCAGGTGACGCTGGCGGCGAACGAGCGTAAGCTGGAGACGATCGCCGTTAAGGCCGAGCAGATCGGCGAGACGACCTATCGGCTCGCACTCAAAGGGCCCGGCAATGTCGATCTCGGCCGCAGCTTCGCGCTGAACGCCAACGCGCCCGCCAACGACGTCAAGCGCACGACGGTGCAGAAGCTCGCCAAGGGCGCGAAGATCACCGTGTCGAAGGACGTGCTCGGCGATTTGATCCCGGGCCGCAGCGCGGTGACGGTGAGCGTCGGTACGACGAGCGGCCTCGATGTTCCGGGACTGCTCGCCGCGCTCGACCGCTATCCCTATGGTTGCGCCGAGCAGATCACGAGCCGTGCACTGCCGCTGCTCTATCTCAACACCGTTGCCGCCCAGGTCGGCGTCACCGGCGAGGACAAGGCGAAGGAGCGCGTGACCGACGCGATCGGCCGCCTGTTCGAGATGCAGGACTCGACGGGTGGCTTCGGCCTCTGGTCGCCGGGCTCCGCCGACATGTGGCTCTCGGCCTACGTGACCGACTTCCTCACCCGCGCCAAGGAGCAGGGCTACGCGGTGCCGGTGCCGCAGATGGCGCAGGCGCTCGACCGCTTGCAGAACTCGGTCGCCTACGCGTCCGATTTCGAGGCGGGCGGCGAGGAGATCGCCTACGCGCTCTACGTGCTCGCCCGCAACAGCCGGGCGCCGATCGGCGATTTGCGCTACTACGCCGACACGCGCCTCGACCGGTTCGGCTCGCCGCTGGCGAAAGCCCATATCGGCGCGGCGCTCGCCATGTACGGCGACAAGGAGCGGGCCGAGCGCGCCTTCGCCGCGGCCGTTGCCGACTTCAAGGCGGAAGCGGAAGCCGGCGGCCGCTACGACTACGGCTCCGACTTGCGCGACGGTGCGGCCGTGCTGACGCTCATCGCCGAGACGGGCGCAGCGAAGGCCTCGTCCTCCGAGGTCGCGAGCTTCGTCGCGACGTCGCGCCTGCCCCGCGGCTACACCTCGACGCAGGAGCAAGCGTGGATGTTGCTCGCGGCGCGCGCGCTGATGGACGAGGGCAAGACGGTCGCTCTCTCCGTCAACGGCACGAAGCAGCAAGGCTCGGTGATGAAGAAGCTCACCGATGCCGAGCTCGCCGCCGGCAGCTTCGTCGTCGAGAACTCGAGCGATCTCGAGCTCGATGCGGTGGTGACGGTGACGGGCGAATCGGCGACGCCGGAGCCCGCCACTGCCAACGGCTTCACCATCGAGCGGCAATACTACACGCTCGCCGGCGATCTCGTGGACCCGCTGGCCAAGGGCGCGAAGCCGCTGGCGCAGAACGACCGGCTCGTGGTCGTGCTGCAGGCGACCGAGGCGGAGGCTCAAGGCGGGCGGTTCATGATCGTCGACCGCTTGCCGGCCGGTCTCGAGATCGAAAACCCGCGGCTCGTCGAGAGCGGCTCGACGACGGGCCTCGCCTGGCTGCCGCAAACGACGGCACCGGAGCACACCGAGTTCCGCGACGATCGCTTCGTCGCGGCCTTCAACGCGCCGACCGACGGCGAGGGCGGACCGGCGACGCTGACGGTCGCCTACATCGTCCGCGCGGTGAGCCCGGGCACCTATCTCGCGCCGGCCGCCACCGTCGAGGACATGTACCAGCCCGACCGCTATGCGCGGACGGGCGCGGGCCGGCTGACGGTCGCAGGGAAGTGAGGCGATGACCGCTATCACCCATCGGCACAGCCCGTCCTTCCTCCCCCCTTGAGGGGGAGGGTCAGGGTGGGGGGTATGCCGCCAGGACAGCGTGTGTGGCCCGCCCCCTCATCCCGAGCACCTAAGGGTTTAGCGTGCGCTAAACCCAAGGCGCTCGGCCCTCCCCCTCGAGGGGGGAAGGGGTGCAGCGCTGAAATCGTCGCGATTGCGGCGATGGGCTTTGCTCAGCGCTCGGCCCACCCTATGCAGCAGACGCGATGCGTATGATCCGGCGGATGGGCACCCTCTCCTGGCGGAAGGTGACGCGGTACCTAGCGGGCGCAACCGTCGCGCTCGGCGCTAGCGCCCTCGCCGCTTTCGTCATCGCCGACGCCGCGATCGGCCCGCCGCTGCTTGCGCCGACAGATCGCGGCTCGGTCATCGTCGTCGACAAATCCGACCGCCTGCTGCGCGCGTTCACGACGCCGGAGGGGCGGTGGCGGCTGCCGGCGACCATCGAGGACGTCCATCCCCGCTATCTCGCGATGCTGAAAGCCTACGAGGACCGCCGGTTCGAGGAGCACTCGGGCGTCGATCCCGTCGCCGTGCTGCGCGCGACGGTGCAGCTCGTTCGCAATGGCCGGCCGATCTCGGGCGGCTCGACCCTCACCATGCAGGTCGCCCGCCTGATCGAGGAGCGGCACGACCGCACCGCGACCGGCAAGCTCCGGCAGATGTTGCGCGCGCTGCAGATGGAGCGGCATCTCGACAAGCGGCAGATCCTCGCCCTCTACCTCGAGCTCGCCCCCTTCGGCGGCAATCTCGAAGGCGTGCGCGCGGCCTCGCTCGCCTACTTCGGCAAGGAGCCGGCGCGCCTCTCCGTCGGCGAGGCGGCGCTGCTGGTGGCGCTGCCGCAATCGCCCGAGGCGCGGCGGCCGGACCTGCATCCCAAGACCGCCAAGGCCGCCCGCGATCGCGTGCTCGACCGGGTCGCTCTGGCCGGTGTCATCACGCAAGCTGAAGCCGACTACGCCAAGTCCGAGCCGGTGCCGACTGCGCGCAAGGCCTTCCCGCAGATTGCGCCGCATCTGGCCGAGGAGCTCGTCGCGGCGGCACCCAAGACCGACATCATCCGCACGAGCATCGATCGCGATCTGCAGTCGTTGCTCGAGACGCTCGCGCACGATACGGCCGTCGCGGCCGGCCCGCGCCTCTCGGTTGCCATCCTCGCCATCGAGCACGAGAGCGGCCGCATCATCGCCCATGTCGGATCGCCCGGATATCTCGACACGGCGCGCTTCGGCGCCATCGACATGGCGAAGGCGATCCGCTCGCCCGGCTCCACCTTGAAGCCGGTCATCTACGGCTTGGGCTTCGAGGCGGGTCTCGCGCATCCCGAGATGCTGATCGAGGACACCCTCACCCGCTTCGGCTCCTATGTGCCCGAGAACTTCGACGACGAGTTCCACGGCACCGTCAGCATCCGGCAGGCGCTGCAGCTCTCGCTCAACGTGCCGGCGGTGAAGGTGCTCGATGCCGTCGGCCCAGCGCGGCTTGCGGCGCGGCTGAAAGACTCCGGCGCGCATTTCGAGCTGCCGCCAGCAACCGCACCCTCGCTCGCTGTCGCACTCGGCGGCGTCGGCTTGTCGCTCGAAGATCTGGGTCAGATCTACGCGGCCATCGCCCGCGGCGGCGAAAGCATCCCGCTGACGGAGCTCCGTACGGACGACCTGCGACCTGACCGGGCTGCCGGCAAGACGCTGCTCTCGCCCGTCGCCGCCTGGTACATCGCCGACATCCTCTCCGGCACGCCGCCGCCCACCAACGCCAAGCGCGGCGCCATCGCCTACAAGACCGGCACCTCCTACGGCTATCGCGACGCCTGGGCCGCCGGCTTCGACGGCAAGCACACCGTGCTCGTCTGGATCGGCCGCCCGGATGGCGTGCCGACCGCAGGCCTCACCGGTCTCAACTCGGCTGCGCCCATCCTGTTCGACGCTTTCCTGAGGATCGGCGAGCGTCGCGTGGCGCTCAAGTCGGCACCCGATGGTGCGCTCATCGCAGATGGCAGCGCACTCCCGCCGCCGCTCCGCCGCTTCGCCGCCGACCGTCCCGAGACGCCCGCGAGCACCTACACCGATGCCCCCGTTGCCATCGCCTTTCCGCCGGACAAAGCGCAGCTCGAGTTGCTGACCGGTCAGGACGGCAAGCCGCGGCCCCTCGTGCTCAAGGCAGAAGGCGGCGTGCTGCCGCTCGTCTGGATGGCGAACGGTGCGCCGATCGCAACCTCGAGCCACCGGCGCGAGATCACCTATGCCCCCGACGGCCGCGGTTTCGTGAAGCTCTCCGTCGTCGATGCGGCGGGCAAGGTCGACCGCGTGCTCATCGAGCTGAAGTAGCTTCGGCCGGCGAACTCGGGCACAACAGCGCGCATGACGAACTGGCTTATCCGACCGACTATTGCCGCTGTGCTCGCATGCCTGCTCACGCTCGCGGGCTGCAGCGAGGAAAGCCCGCCGCCGCCGTTGCCGAAACTCGGCGCACGGCTCGACGAGACCTCGACGTCAGGCATTTCGTCCGGCGCCTACATGGCCGGTCAGTTCCAACTGGCGCACGGCAGCCTCGTGATCGGCACGGCCATTATCGCGGGTGGCCCCTACGGCTGTGCGGAGAGCGCCTTCTCGAGCCTCGTACCCGGACCGGGCCTGACGATGCTCAATCTCAACAAGGCCGTCACCGGCTGTATGCTCGACGGCATGCAGATGATGGGCGTACCGGACGCCGAGTGGCTCGCCGAGAAGGCCGAGAAACGCGCCGAGCGCGGCGAGATCGATCCGATTGCAACCGACAAAGCCGACCGCGTCTATCTCTACACCGGCCGCCACGATCGCACGGTGATGAGCCGGATCGTGCGCCGCACCGCCGACTTCTATCGCGCCCTCGGCGTGCCGGAGGAAAACATCGCGCTCATCGACGACAGCGACGCCGGCCATGCCTTCGTGACCGAGACCGAGGGCCTCGCCTGCGGGCGCAACGGCGCACCCTACGTGACCGATTGCGACTACGATCAGGCGGGCGCGCTACTCACGCACATCTACGGCCCGATCGCGCCGCCTTCGCCGCAGAGCACCGGCCGTTTCATCGCCTTCGACCAGACGGCCTACATGGGCGACGAGACCTCGATCGGGTTGGCCGCGACCGGCACTGTCTACGTGCCGAACGCCTGCGAGACGGGCGCCGGCTGCCGCATCCACATCGCGTTCCACGGCTGCGCGCAGAACGAGGCGGCCGTCGGGGAGGCTTTCACGAAGAATACCGGCTTCGCCCGCTGGGCCGATACCAACCGGCTCATCGTCCTGTTCCCGCAGACTGAAAGCTCAGCGCTCAATCCGCAAGGCTGCTGGGACTGGTGGGGCTATACGGGTCGCAACTTCCTGACGAAAGACGCCCCGCAAATCCGTGCCGTGCGCCGGATGCTCGACACGTTGGCCGAAAAAGGCCCGTAGCGTGAAGGCCTTCGCCCTGCGACCTTGAACCGGATCGGCAGCCCTCCTGACGCTGACTAAGCTCGGCTCCACGTCAGAGGGGGCTCCATGATGCCGGCAATCCGTAACGCGACAATTCCGCTTGGTCAGCGCCTGCTGGCTGCAACCGCACTCCTGACTTTCATCGCGCTCGCGGCTCCGAGCCTGACCGCCCCGACGATGCAATTCGCGATCCGCTCGGCGCCGGACGAGCAGGCGCCCGCGCGTCCGGCACCTGGCCCCGGGCCGGACCTGCTGCGCACGCCCGAGCTGTTCGTCGGCGCCTACAGCGGCCTTCCCTACACGCAGCCGAGCGACGTCACCGTGACACGACCCGACGGCGCCACGTTCGCGGCGAAATCGGTCGACTGGCTGACGAAACCGTGGATCGATCCCATCTACTATGGCGTGCGCATCGCCGGCTGGTCGGGCCGCGCGCCGTTCGGCGCCATGCTCGACTTCACGCATTCCAAGACCATCGCCAATCTCGAGAATGTCGAGACCTTCGATGGCACGAAGAACGGCGCGCCGGTGACGGCGTCGGGCAAGCTCGGCGATACCTTCAAGCGTCTCGAGTTCAGCCACGGCCACAACATCCTGACGTTCAACGGCCTCTACCGGCTGCCGATCGCCACCGAGCGGATCCGCCCGTATGTCGGCTTGGGGTTGGGCGTGAACATTCCCCACACCGAAATCTGGCTCGCGGGCGATGCCAAGCGCACCTACGAGTATCAGCTGGCCGGACCGGCCACCCAGGGGCTGATCGGCCTCGAGATCCGGTTGCCGCGCGAGACCTCCGTCTTCCTCGAATACAAATTCAGCTTCTCCTGGTACGAGGCGCCCATCACCGGGCGCGATGGCGGCTGGTTCTTCGACGACATCTGGCAACAGCTGAGCGGCAAGAACCCGCCGGTGGATGGCGTGCTGCACACCAATCTCGCGACCCATCAGGTCATCGGCGGCCTCGGCGTCCGTGTCGGCGGCAGGCCGCTCGCCGCGCCCTGAGCGACTGCGGTCAAGACCGCGCGGTGAAATCGCTTCGTTGCGGAGCCCGGAGGGTCTAACCTCACGGTCGTAACGGCGACACCAGCGAGGGCCGTGCATGATCGCGTCGATTCCTCTCGAGGACGACCTCAAGGATGCCGAGCAGACACTGCGCGGCGTCATCCGGCGGACGCCTCTGCTCTCCTCGCCCGCTCTCGATCGCGAGATCGGCGCTCGGGTCGTCGTCAAGGCCGAGAGTCTCCAGATCACCGGCTCCTTCAAGATGCGCGGCGCCTACTACCGGCTGGCTCGCTTGGACCCCGGCCGACAGAGTGCCGGCGTCGTCGCCTTCTCCTCGGGCAACTTCGCGCAAGGCCTTGCAGCGGCAGGGGCCCGCCTCGGCGTGCCCGTGACGATCGTCATGCCGGAGGACGCGCCGGCGGCCAAGATCAAAGCGACCGCCGATTGGGGCGCTGCCGTCATCCTCTCGCAACATGGGCAGCAGAACCGGGAGGCGGTCGCGAGCGCCCGGGCGCGCGCCATCGCCGAGGAGACCGGCGCAACGCTGCTGCATCCGTTCGACGATCCGCTGATCGTCGCCGGTCAATCGACGGCGGCGCTCGAGATGCTGGAGCAGGCCCATGCCGAAGGCGTCACGCCCGAGGCCGTGCTGGTGCCGGTCGGCGGGGGTGGCCTGATCGCCGGCGCCGTGCTCGCCTGCGAGCGTTTCGACCCGGCGCCCTCGGTCTATGCCGTCGAGCCCGCTGGCTACGACGATTTCGGCCGCTCGCTCTCGGCTGGTGAGCGGCTCGCCAACGACCGCAATGCGCCGACGCTCTGCGACGCCCTCCAGGCCCAGATGCCCGGCGTCGTGCCGTTCGGCGTCGCGAGGGGGCGCGTGGTGGAGGGAATCGCCGTCAGCGATGCCAACGTGCGGCGCGCCATGGCGCTCGCGTTCCGGCATCTGAAGATCGTGCTCGAGCCGTCAGGCGCGGTGGCGCTGGCGGCCCTGTTGGGCGGGAGCTTGCCCCAGCTCAAGGGGCGAACGGTGGCTGTGCTGGCCTCCGGCGGCAACGTGGCGCTCGATGATTTCGCGCGCCTTGCCGGAAGCTCGAGCCTCAACTGACCTCACTCGTCGGACGGCGCATCCGAAGACGGGGCTTGATCCTGCTGGGGCTGTGGGCGCCTGCGCTCGCCACCTTCGGCGTAGCCACCCGAGCCGTTGGCCGCGGCCATCGCGGCGATGTCCGCCGGATTTGCGGGCATGCCACCCTGGTTCTGACGGAAGCGATTGTTGTCGTGGCGATGCCGATTGCGCCGGCCGCGGAACTCGCCCTGCTGGCGTCCTTCACCCTGACCGCCCCCGCCCTGGCGGCCTTCGCCACCGTAGCGGTTCTCGCCGCTACCTTGGCGGCCTTCATAGGGACGGCCCTCGTGACGCGGCTCGCCGCCTTGCGGACGTGGCATCGGGGGCTGAGGCTCGAAGCCCCGCGGCACGTCCGGCTGCCGGTACTCGTTCTGGCGCGGCTGCATCTGCTGCTCGCTGGCGAAGGGCTGATCGTCGTAACCCTCGTCGTCGCCGTCGTATCCGCCCTCGCCCTGGCCGGCGTCGCCGCCCTGCTGATCGCCTTCGGGGCGCATGCGCTGGCCGGCCTGCTCCTGGAACTGAGCCTGGGCCGCCATGATGATCCGGTTGTAGTGCTCGGCGTGCTGGAGATAATTCTCCGCCATCACCTGATCGCCGGACGACATCGCATCACGGGCGAGCGCCATATACTTCTCGGCGATGTGGGATGCGGTCCCGCGGATTTTGACATCGGGACCGTTGCTCTCGAAATTCCGCGAGAGGGGGTTCTGTCCCTTGCGGCCATTATTGCGGCCGCGGCCTCTCCGGTTCTGCTGTCCTGGCCTCATTCGGCTTCCGTCGTCCTCTCGTTTCGCCCCATGTGAAATGACATCTCGCCAAGCGCTGCGGCCGGAAATCCAGCCTCAGCCTTGCCTCGCGAGCACGCGCTCAGGGCTCGGCGCTATCGTCGCTCCAAGATCACATCGCTCCCCCGACGTCGCGCCGTCCAACGGACGGCACGAACGACACCTTGCCAGCATCGAGGACGGCTTCCCTCAGCCATCCGGCAGCGTCGCTGGCTATCGTCAGAATGTCAGGACGTTCGACCGCTCTCTCAAGAGTGACGAAGAATCGTGGGGAAGGAAGGAACCTCTCTGGGCTCACTTGGCTTGCCAGCGTGCGTCGAGCGCACCACCAGCATCCCCACCGTTTCCATTTGTGGCAAGCCTAGCGCGCCAGCGTGGCGAATCCAACATATTTTTTCATCAGGGGAAATGAATTTGTGGCAAAGCGGTGACAATGCGCGGCAAACCTGCCAGATCACGCCGCAGGCCAATGGCCGGTTTTGAACTGACGTCACTATATTTCTGAATGATTTCAGAGACCTGAGCCGCTTGAGTCGCGCCGATCTCGAGCAGCATCGCGGGCTGGCCGAGCCGTTGCCAGGCGGCAACGACGGCCCTGTAGGCCTCGAGCCCGTCGGCGCCGCCATCGAGCGCCGCGCGCGGATCGAACTCCCGCACCTCGGGCGCGACGCCATCGATCTCCGCCGTCGTAAGGTAGGGCGGGTTCGAGACGATGAGGTCCACCTTCCTGCCGATCGCGTCCGCCCAGTTGCCGGCGACGAAGCGCGCGCGATGGCCGACACCATGGCGCTCGGCATTGCGCCGGGCCACCTCCAGCGCGTCGACGGACGCATCGACGCCGATGCCGAAGGCTGAGGGTAGCTCGCGCACGAGGGCGATCAGGATCGCCCCGCTGCCGGTGCCGAGATCGAGTATCGTCAGCCGATGCCGATCGCGCCCCGCAAGGCGGACGTAGTCGAGCGCGGCCTCGACGAGCAATTCCGTCTCCGGCCGCGGATCGAGCACCGCCGGCGTCACCTCGAGATCGAGGGTCCAGAATTCCCGCCGTCCAAGAATCCGCGACACCGGCTCATGCGCGCGGCGGCGCTTGCCGAAGATCGCGAGGCGCTCGTCCTGTGTGGGCGAAAGCGGCTTGTCGGGCGTGCGAATGAGCTCGAGCCGGGTCGCCCCCGCCGCCGCGAGCACCAGCAGCCGGGCGTCGATCTCGGGATCGGGGATGCCTGCAGCCCGCAACTCCGCAGCCAACGACGAAACCGCGCCGGCGAGGGTTCGCCCGCCCTCAGGCATTCTCCCACTCCAGGAGGCGGTTGGCCTGATCCTCGGCGATCAGCGCGTCGAGCAGCTCGTCGAGACCGCCGTCGATGACGGCCTGGATGTTGTAGAGCGACAGGTTGATCCGATGGTCGGTGACGCGCCCCTGCGGGAAATTGTAGGTGCGGATTTTCTGCGAGCGATCGCCGGAGCCGACCTGACTCTTGCGCGCTTGGGCCCGCTCCTGATCGGCCTTCTGCCGCTCCAAGTCGAACAGCCGCGATTTCAGCACCTGCATGGCCTTGGCGCGGTTCTGGTGCTGGGACTTCTCGTTCGAGGTGACGACGATGCCGGTCGGCAGATGGGTGATGCGCACGGCCGAGTCGGTCGTGTTCACATGCTGCCCACCGGCGCCAGAGGAGCGCATCGTATCGATGCGGATGTCCTCGTTGCGGACCTCGATATCGATGTCCTCGGCCTCCGGCAGCACCGCGACGGTGGCGGCAGAGGTGTGAATGCGGCCGCTCGCTTCCGTCGCCGGCACGCGCTGCACGCGATGCACGCCCGACTCGAATTTGAGACGCGCGAACACGCCCTTCCCCTTGATCGAGGCGATCGCCTCCTTGATGCCGCCGAGGTCGCCCTCGGAGATCGAGACGAGCTCGACCTTCCAACCCCGCTTGTCGGCATAGCGCTGATACATGCGGAAGAGATCGGCGGCGAAGAGGGCCGCCTCGTCACCGCCCGTCCCCGCGCGCACCTCGAGGATGGCCCCGCCTTCATCGGCAGCGTCCTTCGGCAACAGCATCACACGCAGCGCTTTCGTCAGCTCTTCGACGCGCCCGGCCAGCGCCGGCATCTCGGCCTGGGCCAGCTCGCGCATCTCGCGGTCGGTCGTCGGATCGGCAAGCATCGCCTCCAGATCCTCGCGCTCCGTCTCGGCGTCGGTGAGCCGGCGGATCGCGCCGACGACCGGCGTCAGCTCCGCGTATTCTTTCGACGACGCGACGAACGCCGTCTGATCGAGGCCACCCGTCGAGAGCGCCGCCTCGAGCGACAGGTGACGCTCGATGACTTTCTCGAGCTTTTCGCGGGGGATGGAGGTCATGTCAGGTCCAAGTAATCAGGGACGGCAAGGGCGCAGGCTCGGGCTATCCGCGCCGCTAGGAATGCACGCCGGCACCGCCGTCGATCTCGACGCCGAGGACACGGGCGATCTCGATGAGACGCGCGCGGATGTAAGGCTCGTTCGCCTCCATCAGCTTGAGCACCTCGGTGCGCATGCGCTTGGCATCGAGCGAAAGGATCATGGCCTTGACGGGCCCGATGTTGGCCGGCGCCATCGAGATCGAGCGGAAGCCCAACGCGATCAGCACCATGGCCTCGAGCGGCCGGCCGGCGATCTCGCCGCACAGCGTCAGTGGCTTCTTGTGCCGCTCGGCCGCCTCGACGATGCGTTGAAGCACCCTGAGCATGGCGAGGCTCAGGGCCGAATAGCGCGGCGCGACGCGCTCGTTGTTGCGATCGGCGGCGAAGAGGTATTGCAGCAGGTCGTTGGATCCCACCGAGACGAAGTCGGCGAGCTCGAGCAGCCGGTCGAGCTCGAAGAGCACCGCCGGCACTTCGATCATCGCGCCGATCTTGACGCTTGCCGGCGGCTCGATCCGCCGCGATTTGAGCAGCGCCTGCTCGTCGGCGATCAGCTTGCGGGCCGCCTCGAGCTCGGCCGTGCTCGACACCATCGGCAGCATGACTTGCAGCTCGCGGCCCGAAGCCGCCCGGAGCAGCGCCTGCACCTGCGTCTTGAGCAGCCCCTTGCGATCGAGCGTCATGCGCAGGGCCCGCCATCCGAGCGCCGGGTTCTCCTCCTTCACGTGCTTGAAGTAAGGAAGCAGCTTGTCGCCGCCGATATCGAGCGTCCGGAAGACGACAGGCATCTTGCCTGCGCCATCGAGGATGCGCCGGTAGATCGCCGTCTGCCGGTCCTTCAGCGGAAACCGGTGCGCGATCATGAACTCGAGCTCGGTGCGGAAGAGCCCGATGCCGTCGGCGCCCGACTGCTCGATATGAGGGAGATCGACGAGGAGGCCGGCATTGATCTTGAGACTGACCGGCACGCCGTCCTTCGTCACGGCCGGACGGTCGCGCAGGCCGGCATAGCGTTGCTGACGCCGGGCCCGGAACCGCGCCTTGTCGGAATAGGCGGCGATGACGTCGGGACCGGGGCGGATGTGCAGCTCGCCGGTCTCGGCGTCGATGATCGCCGCCTCGCCCGGCTCCACGCTCTCGATCGCCCCCTTGGCATGGCCGATGGCGGCGATGCCAAGCGCCTTGGCGACGATCGCGACGTGGCTCTGCAGGCTGCCTTCCTCGACGACGAGGCCACGCAGCCGGTTGCGGTCGTAGTCGAGCAGCTCCGCCGGCCCCATGTTGCGGGCGACCAGGATCGTGTCCTCGGGAAGATTGTCGGACGCCGCGGTATCCGGCCGGCCGGAGAGTGTGCGCAACAGGCGGTCGGACAGATCGTCGAGATCCTTGAAGCGCTCGCGCCAGAACGAGTCCGGCTGCCGCAGCATGCGGGCCCGCGTCTCGTTGCGCACGCGCTCGACGGCGGCTTCGGCGGTGAGGCCCTGGCCGATGGCCTCGCGCAAGCGCCGGATCCAGCCCGAGTCGTGGGCGAACATGCGATAGGACTCGAGCACCTCGCGGTGCTCGCCGGGACCTGCCAGATCGCGCCGGTCGAGCATGGCGTCGATGACGATGCGCAGCCGCTTGATGGCGCGCGCGAGCTTCTTCCTCTCCTCGCCGACATCATCGGCGACGAGCTGCGTGACGACGACGCGCGGCTCGTGCAGCACGACATGGCCGAGCGCAATGCCATCCGACAGCGTCTGGCCTTTGACGAGCTGCATGCGGCGGCGGCCCGTGCCGGAGCCCTGCATGAGCACGCCGGCGACGGCGCCCGAGGCGAAATGCTCGGCCAGCACCATCGCGGTTGTCTGCAGGGCTTCCTGCTCGTCGGAATCGTAGAGCCGCTGCGTGCGGTTCTGCACGACGAGCACGCCGACGACGTTGCCGCCGCGCTGCACCGGCACGCCCAGGAACGAGTGGTAGATCTCCTCGCCCGTCTCCGGCCTATAGGAAAATGCCGGGTGCTCCTGCGCCTCCGACAGGTTCACCGTCTCGCCGCTCTCCGCGATCAGGCCGACGAGGCCCTCGCCACGCGCCATGTGTGTGTTGTGGACGGCGGCCTTGTTCAGGCCTTCGGTGGCGAACAGCTCGAGCGAGCCGTCCTGACGGCGGATATAGATCGAGCAGACATCCGCCACCATGATGTTGGCGATCTGCCTGACGATCTTGTCGAGACGCTCCTGACCGCTCCCGGCCTCCGCCATGATCTGGCGGAGCCGGCGGATCAGGATGAGCGGCCCGGCATCCGCTGAGCTCACCATGGGTCGATCCTCGGGCGTCTTCGAAGGGAGCCGAGGAAGCGCCCGCCAATCTATCCTCGGCGATTACATGAGGTCCGATGCCTCAGTTGGCATCCAGCCCGTAAAGCGTGTGCAGCGTCCTGACTGCGAGCTCGGTATAGTCGGCATTCAAGAGCACGCTGATCTTGATCTCGGAGGTCGAGATGGCCTCGATGTTGATGCCCTTCGACGACAAGGCTTTGAACATCGAGGAGGCGACGCCGGCGTGGCTGCGCATGCCGATGCCGATGACCGACACCTTGACGACGTCGGTCGCCGAGCGGATCTCACCGTAGCCGATGCTGTCCTTGGCCTTTTTCAGCACCTCGAGCGAGCGCGCGAGATCGACGGAGGGCACCGTGAAGGTCATCGCCGTCGTCTTGCCGTCCTCGGTGACGTTCTGCACGATCATGTCGACGTTGATGTTGGCTTCGGCGAGCGGCCCGAAGATGGCAGCGGCGATGCCCGGCTTGTCGTTGATCTGGAACAGCGTGACCTTGGCCTCGTCCTTGGCATAGGCGATACCGCTGACGACCTGCTTTTCCACGATCTCATCCTCGTCGCAAACAATCGTACCAATATCGTCGTAGACGCCAGCTTGGACTGGGGGCACCGAGTGGGGCGCGTCGAAGCTCGATCGCACCCGGGTCCGGACACCCTTCACCATGGCGAGCTCGACCGAGCGGATCTGCAGCACCTTGGCGCCGAGCGACGCCATCTCGAGCATTTCCTCATACGAGATGCGCGACATGCGCTTCGCCTTCGGCACCATGCGCGGGTCGGTCGTGTAGACGCCGTCGACGTCGGTGTAGATGTCGCAGAGGTCGGCACCGAGCGCCGCCGCGACCGCAACCGCACTCGTATCCGAGCCGCCACGGCCGAGCGTCGTCACGCGATTGTCCGGGCCGATGCCCTGGAAGCCGGTGATGACGGCGACCTCGCCCTTCTTCCAGCGGCTCTTGAGCTCGTCGGAGGGAATGTCCGTCATGCGGGCCGCGCCATGCGCGCCGTCGGTCTTGATCGGGATTTGCCAGCCCTGCCAGGAGCGCGCCTGGATGCCGATCGACTGCAGCACGATCGCAAGCAAGCCCGCCGTCACCTGCTCGCCGGTCGCCACCACCGCGTCGTACTCGCGCGCGTCGTGCAAGAGGGCCGCCTCGCGCACCCAGGTGACCAGCTGATTGGTCGCGCCCGACATCGCGGACACGACGACGGCGACCTGGTTGCCGGCATCGACCTCGCGCTTCACATGCTGGGCGACGTTGCGAATGCGCTCGACATTCGCCACCGACGTCCCGCCGAATTTCATGACGACCGAGGCCATGGCTCTCCACACGCCGCCTTGAGCATCGTCCCAAGGCGAGAAACGGCTCCGAATACGGGAAAAACACCCTTCCGGCGCGACCGCCGGCGCTTAGGGGCATAGACCGTGCGGACGGGGGGTGCAAGGGCTTTGGGCCGCGCCGCGCCCGGCTGCCTTGACAGGGGGCAGAGCTGGCGCGCCAATGGGCAGCATGACAGCGACCCACGAGGCTTCCCCGACCCTCGATCCCGAGGAACTGGAGCGCTTTCGCCGCATGGCGGAGGACTGGTGGAACGCGACCGGAAAGTTCCGCCCGCTGCACCAGATCGGCCCGGCCCGGATCGGCTTCACCCGTGACGAGGCGGTGCGGCACTTCGGCCGGGATGGACGCTCACTCAGGCCGCTCGAGGGGCTGAAGCTCGTCGACATCGGTTGCGGCGGCGGTCTCGTGTCGGAGCCGATGGCGCGGTTGGGCGCCAAGGTGACCGGCATCGACCCGACGGCGCGCAACATCGAGATCGCCAAGCTGCATGCGGCCCAAAGCGGCGTTCAGATCGACTACCGCAGCGTGGTGGCCGAGAGCTTGGCCGAGGCCGGAGAACAGTTCGACATCGTGCTCTGCCTGGAAGTCGTCGAGCACGTCCCCGATGTCGGGCAATTCGTGCGCGTGCTCAGGCAGTTGCTCGCGCCGGGCGGGCTTTTGATCGTCTCGACGCTGAACCGCACGCTCAAATCCTATGCGCTCGCCATCGTCGGCGCCGAGTACATCCTGCGCTGGCTTCCCCGCGGCACCCACCGCTGGGACCGCTTCGTGACGCCGGACGAGCTACGCGGCCACATCGAGGCTGCCGGGCTGTTGCAGCGCGAGATCCGCGGCATGGTCTACAATCCGCTCACCGACGTTTGGTCGCTGGGGCGCGATACGGACGTGAACTATCTGGTGGCGGCGGTGGAGCCGGGCAGCCTGTCATCACCTACGCAGTGAAATTCCCCATTTGCTGAATGCGCCACCGCACCTACTTGAGGCGGAGCAGATCAGTGCTGTGGTGTGGTGGGCGAAGGACGGCTGTCCACAGCTTCTCCATTGGGACGTCATCGCCTCGCTTTCGGCCGAAATCCCGGGCTATGGTCGGCTTGAGCCTGGGTCCCCCAGGGCCCAGAGGGAGCGTTTAAGAGCATGCCGACACGGTCCCGACAGGCGCTCGGGCTTCTTCTCGCCGCGTCCCTCGTGGTGGGCGCGCTCCCCGCACCCGTGATCTCCCCGATCGCCACGGCGCGGGCCGCCGAGGCCACCTGCCAGGTCGACGACGAGGCGACGTTCCGCGCCGGTATCGACCAGATCACGACCGACATGCTGAAGCGGAGCCTCGAGACGGTCGACTACCAAGCCGTGGTCGCCGACGAATGGCGCAAGCTCTACATGGACGAGTTCCTCGACCGTCGCGTGTCGGCGGCGGTCGACGAGGTGCAATCCGAGTCGGGCTACCTTGATCTCCTCAAGACCCTCACCTCGAAAGAGGCGACGCAGAAGCTGACGAGCACGGTCGCCGAGCGCGTCTATCGCTCCGAGGACATGAAGGCCGCCATCGAGCGCCTCGTCACCGAGGTCGGCAAGACGCTCGCCACCCGCATCGAGCTCGGTGCGCTCGACGCCAAGCTGCCGGCCGTCGCCTGCGTGCGCGAATTTCTCGGTCCCCGCTACGGCGCCTCGATCTCGCTGATGGTGAGCGAGGACACCGGCAAGGCCTTCGAGATCGCGCCCGAGACCGGCGCCGCCGACGTCGGCAACACGGATGTCGTGCTCTCGACCAAGGGCCTGATCGCCGGAACGGTCGTGCTGATCGTGCGCCGGACCCTCTCCAACATGGCGCGCCGGGTCGGCCAGCGTGTCGTCGGCGCCGTGCTCGGCCGCATCGTCTCGGTGGTGGCGGGCGGCGTCGGGCTCGTCCTGATCGCCAAGGACATCTGGGACATGCGGCACGGCGTCATGCCACTGATCGAGTCGGAAATGAAATCCGAGGACACCAAGGAGAATGTCCGTACCGAGCTGGCGACTGCTATCTCCGAGCAACTCGGCCAGCATCTCTCCGAGGTCAGCGCGGCGACCGCCGATCGCATCATCGAGCTGTGGCACGAGTTCCGGCAGGCGCATACGAAGGTCGTCGAGCTCGCCGAGCGCTTCCCGAGCTTCAAGACCTATCTCGACAGCGTCGATCGCGAGAGCCTGCCGCGCGTGGACGCGATCGTGGCGCTGATCCTCGCAAAGGAGAAGGAGGCCGGCGTCGTCCGGCGTGTCGAGGACGGGACGCTGGACGAAGCCGTCAAGCGGATGCCCGAGGCGGCGCTGACGATCGCACGCGACCTGCAGGCGTTGCAGCCGGCCTTCGATTGGCGGGCGCTCGCCGGCGATCAGATCGAGCAGGTGCTCGCCCTCGAGCTGCACCGTGTGGCAGACCCTGCGAAATTCACGAAGGCGAGCCTCGGCGGCATCCTGGCGCTCGGCGATCCGGTGACGATAAGGAGAGTCGCCGTGCTGCCGGACGCGGCGCGCGACAAGCTCGTGGCGTTGCCGCCCGACAAGCTCAAGGCGCTGACGACCGCGCTCGGCGGTGACGAGATGACGTCGCTCGCGCGCTATCTCGAGACATTGTCGCCGTCAGCGAGCGCCCGCCTGCTCGAGGTGGTGTCGACCGATCCCGGCCGCATGCAGACCTTCGGCAAATCCCATGTCGCGCATGCCATCGAAGGCAGCCGCGACCAGCTGCAGGCGATCGAGATGGTGCTTGGCCCAACCGCCATTCTCGATTGGCCGGTCATCAAGCACGACGTCGGTCAGGTGGTATCGGGCGAGGTGCATCCGCTGCTGCTCTGGGAGACGCATCGTATCGCTGCCGTGCTCGGCGGGTTCGCACTCCTGTTGGTGCTTCTCGTGCTGCGCCGGCTGCTCGCAGTGCCCCGCCGCGTCAAGACGGCCTGACGGGAGCCCGCCATGCCTCTCTATTCGGTCGAGCAGCTTCAGGGTCGCGCCATCGAGGAAGGGCCGATGCTCTTCGCGGTGGCCGTCGGTGCCGCCAACATCCTGCGCGACATCCGCGAGCACATCACGAACACCTTCGGCGGCCGCATGACCCGCTACGAGGAGCTCACCGAGGCGACGATCGCGCGCGCGCTCGCCGATCTCGAGACTAAGGCTGAGGCCGGTGGGTTCGATGGCGTCATCGGAGTGCGGATCGGTCATCCCAAGATCGCGGAAGGCGCCGTCGAGGTCGTGGTCTACGGCACGCCGTTCCGCTATAGAAAAGCCGACTCATAAGGCGTCAGAAACCGGAAAAACCCAGGGGGATCATCATGAGGCTAACCGCACCGACCGCCGTCGTCTTTTTCCTGTCGCTCCTCCTGGGGATCCTGGCACTCATCGCCCACTTCGGCGGCGTCGCCATTCCCGTGATCGGCGGCAACACGTTCGTCTCGCTGCTCGTCGCCTACGTGATCCTCGTGCTCGGCAACATCATCCGGGGAATTTGAGGGAGAGATTGCCCCCGCGGTTCACTCGTGGTAATTTCTGGTCAGACTGACTAGATTTATGCGAGAACTGCCATGACGATCCCAACCAAAGGCGGCTCCGCCTCTCGCCCCAAGCACCCGGGCCGCTGGCCGCTACAGGATGCAAAGGCGCGGTTTTCGGAGCTCGTGCGGCGGGCACAGCAAGAAGGGCCTCAACATGTGAGCGTCCACGGCAGGGACAGTGTCGTGGTTGTGTCCGAGGAGGAATTTCAGAAACTGAAGGGCGGCCGCTCGGGACGACTTCTCGTCGAGTTGCTCGCCGCCTCACCGCTGAAGGACGTCGACATCGATCATGCCAGTGTGCGCGGACCGGTGCGGGACGTCGATCTGTGAGCGGCGGCTATCTGCTCGACACCAACGTCATTTCAGAACTTAAGAGGCCTCGTCCCTCGGACAAAGTCGTCCGCTTCGTCGCAGGGGAGCCCCTCGATCGGCTTTACCTCTCGTCGGTTACGTTCGCCGAGATCCGGTTCGGCATCGAGCGTCTGGACGATGCCGCGAAGCGATCCGATTTGGCACTTTGGGTCGATCATCGCCTGAGGCCGATGTTCGAGGGCCGCATCCTCGGATTGGATGAGGACGTGCTGCTCAAGTGGCGCTTGGTGATCGAGGACGGACGCCGGCGCGGCCATACGTTCTCGCACCCCGACGTCCTGATCGCCGCGATCGCCGCCCATCACGGGCTGACGGTCGCCACGCGCAACGCAGCGGAGTTCGTGGCAGCTGGAGTAGCAACGATCGATCCGTGGACAGGAAAGGCCGTGGCAGCGCGACGCTGATCCGGCCGCTCACCCCATCGACCGCACATCCACGAACCGGCCGGCGATCGCGGCCGCCGCCGCCATCTCGGGCGAGACCAGGTGCGTGCGGCCCTTGTAGCCCTGGCGACCCTCGAAGTTGCGGTTGGACGTCGAGGCGCAGCGCTCCTCGGGCGTCAACTGGTCCGGGTTCATGCCGAGGCACATCGAGCAGCCGGGCTCACGCCATTCGAAACCGGCGGCCTTGAAGATCTTATCGAGACCTTCGGCTTCCGCCTGCGCCTTTACGAGACCCGACCCCGGCACGATCATCGCGCGGAGCGAGGATGCGACCGTCTTGCCCTGCACGATCTTGGCGACCGCGCGCAGATCCTCGATCCGCCCGTTCGTGCACGAGCCGATGAAGATGCGGTCGAGCATGATGTCGGTCACCTTCGTGCCCGGCGACAGGCCCATATACTTGAGCGCATTCCACTTGCTCTCGCGGCGCTTCAGATCGGCGATGTCGTCGGGGTTCGGCACGACGCCTGCGACCGAGACGACGTCCTCGGGTGAGGTGCCCCAGGTGATGAGCGGGGGCAATTTGGCGGCGTCGAGCTTGAGCTCGCGATCCCAGTGCGCGCCGTCGTCCGAGTGCAGCGTCTCCCAATACCGGCGAGCCTCGTCCCAGAGCTTACCCTTAGGCGAGCGCGGCCGGTCCTTGAAATAGTCGACGGTCTTGGCGTCGGGCGCGATGAGACCTGCCCGCGCGCCACCCTCGATCGACATGTTGCAGACGGTCATGCGGCCCTCGATCGTCAAATCTCGGATCGCCTCGCCCGCATATTCGATGACGTAGCCGGTGCCGCCCGCCGTGCCGATCTCGCCGATGATCGCGAGCACGATGTCCTTAGGGGTCACGCCGGCCGGCCGCTTGCCATCGACCGTGACGCGGAAGTTCTTGGACTTCTTCTGGCTGAGCGTCTGGGTCGCCAACACGTGCTCGACTTCCGACGTGCCGATGCCGTGCGCCAGCGCGCCGAACGCGCCGTGCGTCGAGGTATGGCTGTCGCCGCAGACGATCGTCGTGCCCGGCAGCGTGAAGCCCTGCTCGGGACCGACGACGTGGACGATGCCCTGCCGCTTGTCGACCTCGTTGAAATACTCGACGCCGAACTCGGCGCAATTCTCGGCGAGCGTTTTCACCTGCAAGGCCGACTCGGGATCGTCGATGCCCTTCGATCGGTCGGTCGTCGGCACGTTGTGGTCGACGACGGCAAGCGTCTTTTGCGGTGTGCGAACCTTGCGGCCGGACATACGCAAGCCCTCGAAAGCCTGCGGGCTCGTCACCTCGTGGACGAGATGCCGGTCGATATAGATGAGGCAGGTGCCGTCCGCGGCCTCCTCGACCAGATGGTCGTCCCAGATCTTGTCGTAGATGGTCTTCTTGGTCATGACTTCCGTCTCATCTTTTGCTCGCCATTCCTTCGCTTGAAACGGCGGATTTCGCAAGGGCTGCGGCGGGTTTGGCGGATGCCCCCGCGTCGCGGGTCATGACGAGCGCGGCAATGCCGTCGCCCGAGCAGCCGCAGTCGCTGGTTTTGCCTGTTACGACGAAGCCATTGCGCTCGTAGAAACGGATGGCCTGCGCATTGGCCGGCTCGACCTCGAGGGTGACCTTGGAGGGGCCGAAAGCGCCGAGCCCGGCGTCGAGCAGCCGGCGTCCAAGACCGCGGCCCTGGGCCTGCGGATGGACGTAGAGCCGGTCGAGCTTGAGGCCACCGCCGCACGCTATCCCGATCGAAAGGGTGCCAAGGATGCGCGCGCCCTCCACGGCGACGAGGAAGGCTTCGTCCGACTTGCCGACGCCCTTCACCAGCACCTCGGCCGAATGCCAGCGCGCCGTGATGTCCGAGACCCGGTCCACACCATAGATGCCGTCATAGGTCGCGTGCCAGGTCTCGCCCAGGAGCGCGCTGACGGCGCAGAGATCGTTAGCGGCTGCTCTTCGGATCTCAATGGGCATTTGTCCTCACTCCCAACCGCAGAATGCCTGACGCACATAGGCGACACATTCGTTCGCAAAGTGGCACTGAGTCACCCCTTCCCCCCCTTTGAGGGGGAAGGCCAAGCGCCTTGGACTTAGATGCGAAGCATTTAAGTCCTTAGGCGCTTGGGATGGGGGGATTCACAGACAAGGACTCTTTTGTTTCCGCCCCCCACCCTACCCTCCCCCTCAAGGGGGGAGGAGGAACGCGTGGCCAGCGCATCAGCAGCTCGAGAGGCAGAGATTTCGCAGCTGGATGTTGCTCTCACAAACACAAAGGGCAGCCCTGCGGCTGCCCTCGGTGACGGTCGATGCAGGGCGTGGCCGCTTACGACTGCGCCTCGGCCGGCTTCTCCTCGCCGAGGTTGACCTCGTGGGCGGTCGCCTCGGTGACGAGCACGCGGGCCTGGCCCATCCAGTCCTCGCCCTCGACGCGGCCATTCAAGCTGAGCGACTCGTCGATGCGGGCGAGATCCTCTCCCGAGAAGTTGGCGATCTGCTCGTACTTCGTGACGCCGAGCTTGTTCAGCCGCTTCTCGAGATCCTCCGAGACGCCCGTGATCTTCTTGAGATCGTCGGCCTCGCCCTTCGGCTTCTTGAAGCCCTTCCAATTGTCGATGGCCTGGAGCTTCTTGCCGCGCACGTCGGTGCGCTCGAAGATGCGGGCCGCCTTACCCTTGAGGCCGCGCAGGTAATAGAGCTTCGCCCGGCGGACCTGGCCGCGGCGGACGACCTCGATCGAGTCGATCATCGGCGAATAGAGCGGGAAGACGCGCTCGACGCCCTCGCCATACGAAATCTTGCGGACGGTGAAGTTGGCGTTGATGCCCTGGCCGGCCCGGGCGATGCAGAGGCCCTCGTAGACCTGGACGCGGGAGTTGGTGCCTTCGACGATCTTGACGCCGACCTTGACCGTATCGCCGGGCTCGAACTGGGGTACCGGGCGCTTGGCAACCAGTTGATCGACCTGCTCTTTTTCGAGCTGCTGGAGGATATTCATTGTCGTTGTCCTTGTGCAGCGCAGAGGAGCGGCGGCCCGTGAAGGCTTTTGCCAGCGCGGCAGGTCACGCGGCATGCCGCCAGACCCGATGCCCGCGCCAAGACGGCGCTCATGCAACCCATGATTGGGGATTTCGGGTGAGGTTGTAGCGGAAGCGGACGGGTTTGTCGACACCCGTCTGAAACGAAAGTTCGATTGGCACACCCTAGGCAGCTGCTACACTGAATACCAAACCTCCGGGGAACATCATGCCAACTGAAGACCTTCATCTCAGTCTCGATCCCGGTGAGCGGCTGTTGTGGAGCGGCCGGCCCCGGCAGGGGTTCGTGATCCGGGCCGTCGAGGTCATCCTGACGCCGTTCGCGCTGTTCTGGGGCGGGGTCGCGGCCGTCTTCTTCTGGTATGTGCTGAACCAGCCCGGCGAGATCGAGGAAACCAAGGACGGGGTGCTGCCGCTCCTCCTCATCGGCGGTGCGTTCGTCCTGGCGGCTTTCTATATGCTCATCGGCCGGCACATCACCGACATCATCCGCCGCGCCAACACGGTCTATGGCGTCACCGACCGCCGGGTCATCATCGAGCACCGGTCATGGCCGAAGGCCGTCCGCTCGATCGACCTCGGGCACATGCCCAACCTGCGTCTCGATGAATCGAGCGCTGGCCGCGGCACGATCGAGTTCTACGATACGGCGAGCTTCAAGATGGGCACCCGGACCGGCGTCTGGCACGCAACCGTCGGCCAGCCGCCGAAGCTCTTCGAGATCGAGGATGCGCGGCGCGTGTTCGAGATCATTCGTCGCGAGGCGGGGAAGGCCGGCAAGGCGGCGTAACTCTCAAGCGAGCTGCTTCTTTAGGAACGCGACCGTCCGGCCCCACGCCAGCTCCGCCGCCGCTTTGTCGTAGCGCGCGGCGTTGGTGTCGTTGTTGAAGGCGTGCTGCGCGCCTTCGTACATGAAGAGCTCGTAGCTCTTGCCCGCGGCCTTGAGCGATTTCTCGAAATCCGGGATGCCGGCATCGATGCGCTCGTCCTTGCCGGCGTAGTGGAGCAGCAGCGGCGCCTTGATGTCGGGCACGCGATCGGCGGTCGGCTGCATGCCGTAATAGGCGACCGCCGCGTCGAGATCGGGCGCGTGCACGGCCATCTGGTTGACCATCCCGCCACCCCAGCAGAAGCCGACGGCGCCGGTCTTGCCGGTGCTTTCGGGGATCGACTTGGCGAAATCCACGGCCCCGATCAGGCGCACGGTGGCGGCCTTCTGGTCGAGCTTGGCCACAAGATCGCGCGCCTTGTCCTCGTCTTCCGGCGTGCCGCCTTCCTTCGTCAACAGGTCCGGCGCGATCGCGATAAAGCCTTCGAGCGCGATGCGGCGTGCCACGTCCTTGATATGCGGATTGAGGCCCCGGTTCTCGTGCACGACGATGACGGCCGGCCGCTTCGCCCCCTCCTTCGACCAGACGACATAGGCCCGAACATCGCCGTCGAGGCTCGTGTAGGTCTGGGAGGCGCTCGCGAGCCTCGCATCGTCCTCGGCGACCAGTGCGGCACGGGCATAGTCGTTGGCGAGCACGCCGAGCATGGCGGAGGCGGCTGCCGCCCCTCCAGCCAGCCGGGTCAGGCGCTCCATGAAGGCACGGCGCGAGAGCTGACCATGCGTGAAGGCATCGTAGAGATTGATGATGTCCTGGCTGACCGGCATGGAGGGCTCCTCTCGAGGCGAAATCGGATCACCTATGAGAGTCTGAAACGCAGGCGAATGTCGGGCGGTTCACGAGCGTGCGAACGCGCCACTCGCCAGCGCCACGCCGAAGCTCACCAAAGCGATGCCGGCCATGGCTTCCAGGCTCACGCTCTCGCCGATCATCGGGATCGCCATCAAGGCGACGACGCCCGGGATGAGCGAGATGAAGGCCGCCGCCCGCGAGGCGCCCAGACGGCGCACGCCGTAGGCGAACAGCGTCATGCCGACGAGACCCGCGAGTAGCCCCTGCGCCAGCACCTGCAGCCCGATCTCTCCCACAGAGGCGGCCGAAATGCGGCTCGGCGCGCCGAGCGCCAGCGCCACTGCATCGATGGCGATCGACACCGTCGAGACGATCGCGGTGGCATGCAGCGCCTCGACGCCCGCCCGCTTCATCGTCACGGTGTAGACGGCCCAGTTGAGGGCCGCACACATGAGCAAGAGATAGCCGTGCCACTGCTCGTGAGCGCCGGCGAGTGCGCTGAACAGCCCGAGCAGGCCGACGCCCGCGAGGATCAGCAGGAAGCCCGAGACGCGCACGGCCGTGAACCGCTCGCCTAAGAAGATCGCCGAGAGGATCGCCGCGAACATCGGCATGGTGCCCGACAGCATCGCGCCGGCATTGGCGGCCGGCGACCACTTCATGCCCATGCCGATCAGGATCTGGAACGGCAGGCCGGCGCCAAGCGCCATCAGCAGCGTGCCCGTCCAGCCCATGGCGCCTGCCTTGAGGCCCTTGCGCCAGGCCACGGGGGCGAGCACCAACGCCGGTATGCCATAGCGGAACAGCGCCAGGTCGTAGGCCGTCATCGAGGTTTTGATGGCGTGGCTGGTGATGACCGTCCACGCGCTCCAGGCGAGCACGGTCGCCAGCATCGCGAGATAGCCCACGGCGCCGAATTTCGCAGGTGATGGAATGCTGGCCACGACGTCCTGGCTCATGCGGCCTTGTACGGTCGCACCGCCAAGTTCGACCGATCGGCCCGGGCCATGGCGATGTCGTAGGCGACCTGCATTCTGAGCAGATGGTCGGCGCTCGGGCCGAAGGCGCGCTCGATCCGGACCGCCATGTCTGCGCTGAGCGAGGCGCGTCCGTTGAGGAGGTTCGACAACGCGGGCCGGGTCACGCCCAGGATGGCCGCGCCATCCGTCACGCTCAACCCGAGAGGCTCGATCACCGTGCGGCGAATGAGGCCACCGATATGAGGAGGCGCTTTCATCGGCATGATCGTCTCTCCCGGTCAATGATAGTCGATGAAATCGACTTTGCCTGCATCGCCATCCTCGAAGTCGAACACAATTCGCCAATTGCCCGTCACGGCAATAGCCCACATGCCCTTGAGGTCGCCCTTCAATTTGTGAAGCCGCCAGCCAGGAAACACGTTCATCTCCTCGACTGTTTCCGCTGTGTCGAGGACGTGAAGAATATCCCTGATCTTTTCGACCAGCTCCGCGGGTAGCTTGCTCGCGTCATCCTTCTCGAACAGCCGCTTCAGGCCCTTGTGTTTGATCGAGGTGATCGGCACAACCGTCTCATGATGCGAAGGGTCAGGCTCGACACGATCGGGCGCTTTGATAAGCGTAACTTTACACGCTACGCACGCAAAGGCAAGCTCGCTTTGCGGTAGAATCCATGACACCAGATTTCGAGAAGGTATTCGATGAGCACCGTTGGCATCGACCGCTCCATCCTCATCACCGGCGCCTCATCCGGCATCGGGCTCGCCTCGGCGACGTTGCTCAAATCACGGGGCTGGCGGGTGCTGGCGACGGTGCGGCGCCCGGAGGATTTGGCCAAGCTCGAGGCACTCGGCTGCGAGGCGTTGCCGCTCGAGCTCGCTGATCCGGCATCGATCGCCAGCTGCGCCACGGCCGCACTCGATCGCACGGACGGGCGGCTGTTCGCCCTCTTCAACAACGCCGCCTACGGCCAGCCGGGGGCCGTCGAGGACCTGACGGTCGATGTGCTGAAAGCCCAGTTCGAGGTGAACCTGTTCGCCTGGCACGACCTCACTCGCCGCATTCTTCCCGCGATGCGCAAAACGGGACGCGGCCGCATCGTGCAGTGCTCGAGCGTGCTCGGCTTCATCTCGCCGCCCTATCGGGGTGCCTACAACGCCTCCAAGCACGCGCTCGAGGCGCTCTCGGATGCGATGCGGTTTGAGTTGCAGGGGTCGGGCGTCACGGTCTCGATCATCGAGCCGGGACCGATCGCCACACAGTTCGTGCCCAATGCGATCGAGGCCTTCCGCCGGAACGTGGGCCTTCGCCGGCTCGGCGCACGAGGCCGAGTATCAGAAGCGGCTCGAAGCGATGCAGGCCGGGGGCCGCAAGCGCGGCAAGCTGCCGCCCGAGGCCGTGGCGGCAAAGCTTGTTCATGCGGTCGAGAGCGTGCGGCCCAAGGTTCGCTACCGCGTCACCACACCGACGCATCTGGCCGCCATCGCCAAGCGTGTGTTGCCTCAGTCGCTCATGGACCGGCTGGTCAAGGTCGCCTGACCGCAATCCTGATCAAGCGGAGCCTCGCAAACTCTTGGCCAATCTCATTGTCTTACCTCGTGAGAGCTCCATGGACGTGATCGACCGCGCGCTCTGGTACATCAACAGCCACTCCGGCGAGGACATCTCGCTCGCCGGCGTGGCCGCGATCGCGGGCATCTCTCGCCATCATCTGGCGCACGTCTTTGCCCGAGTGATGGGGCGATCGGTCATGGGCTATGTGCGCGCGCTGCGTCTCTCCGATGCGGCGCGCAGCCTCGCAGACGGCGCACCCGACATCCTCTCGGTCGCGCTCGACGCCGGCTACAGCTCCCACGAGGCCTTCAGCCGGGCGTTTCGCGACACCTTCGGCATGACGCCGGAAGAGGTCCGCGCACAGCGCTCCCTTGCAAACCTCGAGCTCACGGAGCCCCTGTCCTTGGACAAGTCTCGCGCAAAATCTCTAAAATCTCCGCGCATGGCCGACAGCACGGCCATGACCATCGCCGGCCTGAAGCAGACGCTCACCTTCGAGAATATGGCCGCCATCTCGGCGATTTGGCAGAGGTTCGTGCCGCACATCGGTCACGTGCCTCAGGAGAGTCCCGGAGCCGCCTACGGCGTCTGCTTCAACATGACCGACAGCGGGATGGACTACGTCGCAGGCGTCGCCGTGAAAGCCGGCGCCGATCTGCCGAAGGGGTTCGTCACGGTGAAGGTGCCGGCCGGACGCTACGCCGTGTTCCGCCACGACGGCCACATCTCCCGCGTCGGCGACAGTTGGGGCGCGATCTGGGGCGGAGGCCTCGAAGCCGCTGGTCTCAAGGCCGCCGCGACGCCGATCTTCGAGCGCTACGGGCCGGAGTTCGACGGGCGCACCGGCGAAGGCGGTCTGGAGTTGTGGGTGCCGATCGAGGGAAGCTAGGTGGCGAGATAGGACGGGGTGGAGCCAGAGCCCCACCCCGCATGTCGTAGGCTAGTTGTAGCGGTGGCTGTGGCGGATGGCATAGGCCAGCTGCCGCTCGGCCCGGCGGATCTTCAGCCGCTCGTAGAACGACACGTGACCGTCGGCCCAGGCCTGCCGCTTCACCCAGGCCAAATGCGCCTTGCTGCGCTTCACCTGCACGCTCTGGTGCTGACCGTGGCGCTCGCCGCGGTAGCCGTCGTGATGCGATTTGTACTTGTAGGGCGCCGCCGACGCTGCCGTTGCCGTCAACGCGAGCGCCGCCAAACCGATGAGAGCCTTTTTCATCGTCCACTCCTTTTCGAGTCTCAATGCGTGTCCGAGGAGTGAACGGGACGACCTCAGCGCGTCCGTTGCCAGGACGAGCACAAAAATTTTTCACCGCGGCCGACGGATTGTGGAACCTCCCTAAATCGCCTTGCCCATACGAACGAGAGGCACGGACGCGCCGCCACGCGCATCTTCGAAATGCTCGATCGCTTCATAGCCGCAGGCGCGATAGAGCGGCTCGCCCGCCAGGGTCGCGACCAGCTCGGCCCGCTTGAACCCTTCGGCGCGCGCCGCAGTCTCGCAGAGCTGCATGACGAGCCGGCCGACGCCGCGGCGTTGAAAATCCGGGCTCGTGTACATGGCGCGAATGCGCGCCGGCTCCTTGGCGGAATCGAGAAGAGCCGGCTCGCGGCCGGGCGAATGGTCGCCCCCGTACATCGTCGCCCGCCGACTCCAACCGCCGCAGCCGGCGATCCGGCCCTCGGCCTCGATGACGAAATACGTGCCGTCGTCGATGAGCTGCGTGTCGATGCCCATGATGAGCCGGCTCGCCGCGATCTGGGCAGGCGTGAGGTAGGGTTTCAGCAACTCCCCGATGGCCACGTCCATAAGGGTCATCAGAGCGGGTCTGTCCTCGGCCCGCGCCAGACGGTGCGTCAGTCCGATCATGCAAGGTCCTCGGCTGTGCGAAAGCCGGCAACGCTAGGCGGCCGGTGCCGGCCTAGCAATACCAGCCCAACAGCATCAATGCTCCGCATTGCATAGTATTTGTCACCGCATTACGCTCCTATCGAATACGACACGTGCCTTTACGACACAGGGGCCAGGCCATGACGGCCATCGATACGCAGTCCGTGCATACAGCCGTCGAGGCTGTCTACGACGCGGCTCTCGATCCCGCGCATTGGCCGCGAGCCGCCGACAAGCTGAAAGCTGCGATGGGCGGTGGCTGTCACCTGCTCGTGTTCGACACGGGCAAGAATCGGCCGCTGTTCTCGATCGCGAACGTCTTCGACCCGGCGCTCGACGACCGCTACTACAGCCACTACATCGGTATCAGCCCCTTCTTCACGCCCTACGCAAAGGCACCCGCAGGCGCATCGCTGTGGGCAGACGATCTCGTGACGCGGCAGTGTCTGTTGCGCACGGAGTACTATCACGACTTCATGAAGCCGGCCGGAATCAGCCCATCCTTCGCCGGGATGAAGCTCTGTGCGAGCGCCGATACGCATGTCAGTCTCGCCATCAACATTGTTCGGCCGGAAAGCGTTGCCGGCTGCGCTTCGACCGAGCGTTTGATTTCCCATGTCGGACGGCATGTCCTGCGTGCCGTCGAGATCAACAAGCTCACCGCCGCGAGCAACGACAACAAGTGCGTGCTCGATCGGCTTTTGGGGCATCTCCAGACCGCTGTCCTGGTCCTTGATCAGCATCGGCGCGTAACCGCCGCCAACAGTCTCGCCGAGACCTTGCTAAGCGGAGAGCGCCTTTTGCAGACTGCGGCCGGAGGCGAGCTACATGCCTGCCGCACCGACGACGATCTGCGGCTGACGCGCTATCTGTCGGCCGGCGGCGCATCGTCCGCCCACCCGGTCCGCCTGCATTGCACGAAGACCGCGCGTAGATACATCGCCTGGCGCGTGCGCCTCACCCAAGGGCAGAAGCGTCAGATGCATCGACTTGACGATATCTCGGCCGCCTTTCCGAGGGCGACCGACATCCTGCTCGTATCGCCGTTGGATGAGCATTTAGTGATCGAGCCGGAGCTCATCCGCGCCGTGTTCGATCTGACGCTCGCAGAGGCGCGCCTCGTCAGCGCCTTGGTGGCGGGCCGGACGCTTGCCGGCCACGCCGCCAATCTCGGTGTCAGCGTGAAGACGGTGCGCAATCAGCTCGCCTCGGCGTTTGCGAAGACCGGCACGACGACACAGTCCGAGCTTGTTCGCCGGATCGTTGGTGCCTTGTCGGTCCCGTTGGCAAACAGGGGGGCGTAGGACCTTCCTGCGACACGACAGTTTTTTCTTTGCACTATAGGTCAAATGGCTCATGCGCCCGGTTTCTGGTGGGCGCTTGGTGGTGCTGCGGGGTCTCCTACCGCAGCGGGGCTGCCCGAGCGACGCACGTGTTCCTTGTTCCCCAAAAGGGAGCGTCGCTCGGGCAGGTATCTAGCCACCGCAGCCGGCGCTTGTGCCCTTCACCACGATGTCGAATTGCGTACCGTCGCCGGTGAGGCGCATTTCGATGCCCATTGGTGGGCCGGGCGCGCCCACAATCTGCGACGGGCCGCACTGTCTACGATGCTTGCGCCCGTGGCGGCCCGACACTGTTGCCAAACAACAGTCCGAGCCGCGGCACATGGCTCTTATCCGCCTAGCCAAATGCCCTGCCTATGATACAGGAGGAAACAGAGCCGGAGCATCAACCGGCCGCAACGCGCAAAAGGGAAGACAATGGCACAAGCAACCGCAAAGCCGGGGGACGGCTCGATCTTTCAAGGCGTCGAGCCCCATGAGCTCCGAAAGGTCGTGTTCGCATCCTCGCTCGGCACCGTGTTCGAGTGGTACGACTTCTATCTCTACGCGACGCTGGCGCCGTTCTTCGCCGCGCTGTTCTTTCCAGCGGGCAACGATACAGCGGCGCTGCTCTCCGCTTTCGCCACCTATGCGGCAGGCTTCCTCGTTCGCCCCTTCGGCGCCATCGTCTTCGGCCGGCTGGGCGACATCATCGGCCGCAAGTACACGTTTCTCATCACCATTCTGCTGATGGGCCTGTCGACGGTCGCCGTCGGATTCCTGCCGACATATGCGGCAGTCGGCTGGGTCGCGCCCGTGTTGCTGGTGCTGCTGCGCTTGATCCAGGGCCTCGCGCTCGGTGGCGAGTACGGCGGTGCCGCGACCTATGTGGCAGAGCACACCGTCAACGCCAAACGCGGCTTCGCGACGAGCTGGATCCAGACCACGGCGACGCTCGGGTTCTTCTTGTCGCTAGCGGTGATCCTCATCTGCCGCAGCAGCTTGGACTCCGCCGCTTTCTCGGAATGGGGTTGGCGCATTCCCTTCGTCGTCTCGCTGCTGCTCCTGTTGATCTCGCTCTACATCCGAATGAAGCTCAACGAGTCGCCCCTGTTCCAGAAGATGAAGGAGGAGGGCAAGACGTCGCCGCATCCGCTACGCGACTCCTTCTTCCGCTATCCCAACAACAAGTATGTTCTGCTGGCGCTTCTCGGCGCCACGGCCGGCCAGGGCGTCGTCTGGTACACGGGCCAGTTCTATGCGCTGTTCTTCCTGACGGGGCCGCTGAAGCTCGACTACAAGACGGCCTATTACATCATCGGCGTCACGCTGCTGATCGGCACGCCTCTGTTCGTGTTCTTCGGCTGGCTGTCGGACCGGATCGGGCGCAAGGCCATCATCATGGTCGGCTGCCTGCTTGCCATCCTGACCTACTTCCCGCTGTTCAAGATGCTGACGAACGCGGTCAACCCGGGGCTCGTCGAGTTCCAGGATAAGGTCAAGATTGCGGTCAAGACCGATCCGGCGACCTGCCACTTCCGGGTGTTCCCTGGACCGTGGTCGGTCTACTCGGACTGCGATCTCGCCAAGAACCATCTGGCGAGCTTAGGCATCTCCTATGACGCGGTCGATGCGACGGCCGGGGAGGCCGAGAGCATCACGATCGGCGACAAGGTCATCCCGATCAAAGACTTCAAGACCAACAAGCTCGCCGACGTCGTGACCGACGCGCTCATGACCGCGGGCTACAGCGCGATCACGAAGGGCGAGAAAGAGGTCGACAAGAAGGATGCGGCCGGCAACGTCGAGAAGGACGCCGCAGGCAACGCGGTCAAGGTAAAGGTGCCCGACTACAAGGTCGCGGCCGACCCCGCGCGCGTCGACTTCTGGAAAGCCGTCGGCATCATCACCATCATGCTCGTCTACGTGACGATGGTGTACGGCCCGATCGCTGCCTTCCTCGTCGAGCTGTTCCCGACCAACATCCGCTACACCTCGATGTCGCTGCCCTATCACATCGGCAACGGCTGGTTCGGCGGCATGCTGCCATTGCTCGCGACCGCGATCGTCGCGAGCTCGGGCTCGATCTACAATGGTCTCTGGTATCCGATCATCGTCGCCGCCGCGACGCTCGTGATCGGCACGCTGTTCCTGCACGACACCAAGGGCCACGAGCTGCACGACAAGTGATCTGGCGGTCTTGAGCCGACAGGAAGGCCGCGTCGCAAGATGCGGCCTTCTTCTTTTGAGGAGCCGGCTCGTTGCTACATGGGGCTCTTGCCGGTCAGCCCGACGACCTCGGGCTCCTTTTTGCAATCGAAGCCTTCCGCTTTCTCGTCAGCGGTTTTCTGCGCCAGCGCATTCGCATCCGGATTGGCGAGCGCGTCGATGTGGGCAACGTGGCAGGCGTCTGTTCCAGCCTTCGGACCGACCTTGGCCACGACCAGAACCTGACCATGAACCGGCGGCGTCGCCTCGCCGTCATAGGTGAAATAGCGCAGCACGGTGGCGAACGGCGTCCACTTGCCCTTGGCATAGCGCATCCGCCATTCGATGGTCGCCCGCTCGGTCTTGTCGCCGGGGAAGATCGAGTTGAAGTGGCCGAGCGTCTGCGTCGCCGCGCGTTGGTCCGCGGCGTGCTTGCCGTACGAGACCATGAACCGGAGATCGTCCTCGGACAGGAACAGCTTGTAGCCTTTGGGGCCCGGACACCACCAGGCGGTGCCGGCGTCGCCCACCTCCTCGCCCTTGGGCTCGGGCAGCTGCTTGCAGCGCTTGAGCTCGACAATCGTGTAGTCGCTCTTGACGGGGCCGGCGGCCACCGAGTCCGTCGCTGCCGTCAACGCCGCAAGGCCGAGGATGACACCTGAAAGACGCATGCCGGACGCTCCTTCCTCCTCCGATGGCCAGATTATGCGTAGGCTGCCCCCAAAGCGGCAAGTAACTCTCGGAAACAGCGTCAAAACGGCCGCCTTTGCGGGTCTGATCGGGCCTGATATACCGGCTTCACCTCCTGCCAGAAGGGTCGACAGATATGGCTGACGTGCGTATCGCCGTGATGGGTGCCGCCGGGCGAATGGGGCAAACGTTGGTGCGGGCGATCGCGGCGAGCCCGGGCGTCGTGCTGTCTGGCGCCACCGAGCAACCGGGCTCGATCGCGCTCGGCGAGGATCCGGGTCAGCTCGCCGGCGTCGGCAAGCGCAGCGTCAAGATCTCCGGTGATGCCGATGCGGTCATCTCCGGCTGCGACGCGTTGCTCGACTTCACGGCGCCGAACGCCTCCGTCGCGTTCGCCAAGCTCGCCGCCAAGCACCGCAAGGTGCACATCATCGGAACGACCGGTTGCACCGCCGAGCACGACAAGGCGATTGCGGCCTCGGCCAAGACGGCGACCATCGTCAAAGCCGGCAACATGAGTCTCGGCGTCAACCTGCTGCTGGCGCTGACCCGCAAGGTCGCCGCCGCGCTCGACGAGGACTTCGACATCGAGATCGTCGAGATGCATCACCGCATGAAGGTCGATGCGCCCTCGGGGACGGCACTGATGCTCGGCCAGGCGGCGGCCGAGGGGCGGGGCATCGATCTCGACCAGCATTCCGAGCGCGGACGCGACGGTCTGACGGGCGCCCGCGAGCGCGGAGCGATCGGCTTCTCGGCGCTGCGCGGCGGCAATGTCGTCGGCGAGCACACGGTGATTTTCGCCGGCGAGCACGAGCGCATCGAGATCACACATAAGGCGACCGACCGCGCTTTGTTCGCGCGCGGCGCGGTCAAGGCGGCGCTCTGGGGCGTCGGCAAGCCGCCGGGTCTGTACTCGATGACCGACGTGTTGGGGTTGTGAGGGGGAGCTAGATGGGCGAGGTCGTTACCCGCACCGATCGTATTCGCCGAGGCTTTAATCGCCTGGGCTGGCTCTGGCTTATCGTGCTCGTGCTTTTCGGGCTGCTGTTGATCGCGCTCGGCGCCTACCAGGGCGTCATGACGAACGAGCCCTGGCAGCTCGCCCTCTTCGCCGTCGGCATCGGCATCGGCGGCATGCTCATCATCCGCGCGCTCGGCTGGGTGATCGCCGGATTCTTTTCAGAAACCTGAGGAACGCATGGATCGACTGCTCGTGCTCGTCCGCCACGGACAGAGCGACTGGAATCTCAAGAACCTCTTCACCGGCTGGAAGGACCCCGATCTCACGGAGAAGGGCATCGCCGAAGCGAAGGCCGCCGGGGCCAAGCTCAAGGCGCTCGGCCATCGCTACGACATCGCCTTTACGTCCGTGCTGACGCGGGCGCAGCACACGCTGCGTCTGATCCTCGAGGAGATCGGCCAGCCCGGGCTCGAGACGATCCGCGATCAGGCCCTCAACGAGCGCGACTACGGCGACTTGACCGGCCTCGACAAGGACGAGGCGCGCAAGCGCTTCGGCGAGGACCAAGTGCACATCTGGCGGCGCTCGTACGATATCCCACCGCCCGGCGGCGAGAGCCTGAAGATGACCGCCGAGCGCGTGCTGCCCTATTTCGACACGCAGATCCTGCCGCGCGTCCTGAAAGGCGAGCGCGTGATCATCGCCGCGCACGGCAACTCGCTCCGGGCGCTCATCATGAAGCTCGAGGGGCTATCCGGAGAGCAGATCGTCAAGCGGGAGCTTGGCACGGGCGCGCCGGTGATCTACCGCCTCAACGCAGATGGCTCGATCGCCGAGAAGCAGGATCTCGCCGCGTGACGGCTCCGGCGCCGATCCACCTGCCGGATGCGGCGGCGATCCGCGCCATGTTGCCGGACTTGACCGACATCCTCGTCGACGTGGTCGATGGCGGGGGCGGCGTGAGCTTCATGGCGCCGCTCGCCCGCGCAAACGCCGAGGCATTCTGGCGGGGCGTTGCCGACGATGTGGACGCCGGCAGCAAGGTTCTGCTCGTCGCCGAGCACGAGGGCCGCGCCGCCGGAACCGTCATTCTGCAGCTCCTCTGGCAGCCGAACCAGCCGCACCGGGCGGAAGTCGCCAAGCTCCTCGTGCACAGCCGGGCGCGGCGGCAGGGAATTGCGCGACAGCTCATGGCACGGCTCGAGAACGAGGCGCGGACGCGTGGGCGGACGTTGCTGTTGCTCGATACGGTGTCGGGCGGCGCGGCCGAGGCGCTCTATAGGTCGATGGGCTGGATCGAGGTCGGCCGCGTGCCGGGCTTCGCTCTGTCGCCCTACGGCGCGCTCGACGACACGACGTTCTTCTATCGGGTGCTTTGACCGGCGACCTGCCGATCGCCCCTACGGCGTTGCCGCCGCCAGCTGCCCCTTCTCCCAGCCGATGATCGCGCGCTTGCGCGTAATGCCCCAGTGATAGCCGGTGAGGCTTCCGCCCTTACCGAGCACGCGGTGGCAGGGCACGACGAACGAAATCGGGTTGCGCCCGACGGCGGCGCCGACCGCGCGCGCGGCTTTAGGTTTTCCCACCTTGGCGGCGATCTCGGCATAGCTCGCCTCGCCGCCCATCGGGATGTCGAGCAGGCTTTCCCAGACCCGCACCTCGAAGTCCGAGCCGATCATGACCAAACGCACCGGCCGCTCGCTCGACCATTCGGACGGCGCAAAGAGCTGCCGCGCGAGCTTGGCGGTTTCTTTCGGCGCCTCGCGATAGTCCGCCGCGGGCCAGCGTCGCGTCATGTCGGCGAGCGTCGCGGCTTTGTCCTCGATGCCATCCGCGAAGGCGAGACCGCAGAGACCGCGCTCGGTCGCCATCAATAGGGCCAGCCCGAACGGCGAAGCGTGGAAGCCGTAGTGAATCGAGAGGCCCGCCCCCCGGCGCTTGTAGTCGCCGGGTGTCATCGATTCGTGATCGACGAAGAGATCGTGGAGCCGGCCTGGTCCCGAAAGGCCAGAGCCCAGGGCGGCGCCGAGCACGCTCTCGTCGCCATCGAGAAGCTTGCGTGCGCGATCGAAAGTGACGGCCTGCACGAACTCCTTCGGCGACAGACCGCACCAGCGCTTGAAGAGGCGCTGGCAATAGGCGGGGCTCAGCTCCAGATGCGCCGCCAGACGATCGAGGTCCGGCTGTTCCTCCGCGCTCTCGGTCAGAAAGGCGATGGCGCGGCGGATGTGCGCATAGTCGTCGCTGTGATCCACGGCAATCCTCTCAGATGGTGCCGCCGGTGCGGGGGTTCCGAGGTCGAGCATTTCCGGCATCCTTGTGCATGAGTGTTCGCAAAGGAAGATAGCGGCGCCTCGCATGCGCTTCGACCCGAAACTTGCGCTGCCGGAAAATCTTATGCGGCCCGGTACGAGCCGATCGCCCTGCCCAACGCGATGGCGAAGTCGCGCCGCTCCGGATCGGAGAGGAAGTGACCGATCCGCACCGCCTCGCCCCCGGACCTGAGCCATAGATCAGCGGTTCCCGACACGTGCTCCTCGACCTCGAGCCGGACCCAAGCCGGGTTGAACGTCCACTGGCTCCGGCGGCCCGACGGCTCGACACGGGCAACATCCAGCCGATGATCGGCGATCGTCACGGTCTCGTAGAGGCTCGCATCACGATAGTTCAGGCGGAAGCCGATGTAGAGCGCCAGAACGTCGAGCCCGAAAAAGCCGCTGATCGGCCAAGCCCCTTGCATCCAGAACATGAGCCCGGCGGCGAAGCTGAAGGCCGAAACCAGCCCCATCAGCACCAGGAATGCCGTCGGCCCGAGCGACCGATGCGGTCTCAGCACGGCGGCGAAGTGCGGGGGTTGCGTCGTTTGCGGGGTCGGGTCCAGCATGCGCTCCAACATCTAGCAGGCCGCGGACGGAGGGATAAGGGGGAATGACGAAGGGATCACGCACGCCGCCAGAGAAAGCCGCCGCACGCGGAACGGTTGCAAAACCGGCTCGATCCGGCAAGGGGAAGGCAAAGCCGCTCTCACCGGCAGAGATCGAGGAGATCTTCTCTCGCCTCGCCCGGGAGCGCCCCGATCCGCGCAGCGAGCTCGAGCACAGCAATCCCTATACACTGCTCGTCGCCGTGGTGCTGTCGGCGCAGGCAACAGACGCCGGCGTCAACAAGGCGACGAAGGCGCTGTTTGCCGCTGCCGATACGCCGGAGGCCATGCTCGAGCTCGGCGAGCAGAAAGTCCAAGAGCACATCAAGACCATCGGCCTCTTTCGCATGAAGGCGAAGAACGTCATCGCGCTCTCCCGCCAACTCGTCGAGGAGCACGGCGGTGAGGTGCCCGCCGATCGCGACGCCTTGGAGAAGCTGCCCGGCGTCGGGCGCAAGACCGCGAATGTCGTCATGAACGTCGCGTTCGGGGCCGAGACGCTCGCCGTCGACACGCACATCTTCCGCGTCGCCAACCGTACGGGTTTGGCGGCCGGCAAGAATCCGCTCGAGGTCGAGCTGGGCTTGCTCAAGATTGTGCCGTCCGCCTATCTGCGCAACGCGCACCACTGGCTCATTCTGCACGGGCGCTACGTCTGCCTCGCCCGCAAGCCGAAATGCCCCGATTGCGTCATCCGTGATCTCTGCCGCTTCTCCGACAAGACGCCCCCCGATCAACCTCGCACATCCAAGGACCGGACATGACCGCCGCCCAGACCGACGTCATCGGCATCGGCAATGCCATCGTCGACATTCTCGCGCATGCCGATGACGCCGTGCTCCAGAAGCTCGATCTCGCCAAGGGGCACATGCGTCTCATCGACGAGGCGGAGGTCGGGCGCATCTACGCGGCCATGGGGCCGGCCGTCGAAATCTCGGGCGGGTCGGCGGCCAACACGATCGCCGGCGTCGCCTCGTTCGGAGGCCGGGGGGCTTTCATCGGACGGGTGGCTGACGACGATTTCGGCAAGGTGTTCCGCCACGACATCCGCTCAATCGGCGTCGCTTTCGATACGGCACCGGCAGGCAGCGGCTCGGCGACCGCGCGTTGCCTCGTGCTCGTGACCCCGGACGGTCAGCGGACGATGAGCACGTTCCTCGGCGCCGCGGCCGAGCTCGGGCCCGACGACGTCGCCGCAGGGCCGATCGAGGCCGCCGCCATCACCTATCTCGAGGGCTACCTGTTCGACCGGCCCGAGGCCAAGGCGGCCTTCAAGAAAGCCGCTGCGATCGCCCGCAAGGCCCAGCGCAAGGTCGCGATATCGCTGTCGGACGGCTTTTGTGTCGAGCGGCACCGGGCTGATTTCCTGGAACTCATCCGCTCGAGCATCGACATCGTGCTCGCCAACACGCAGGAGCTCGAGACGCTCTACCAGGCCCCGTTCGAGGAGGCCTGCTCCCTGATGGCGGCCGATGCCCCGCTTGCGGCGGTCACCCGCAGCGAGCACGGCTCCGTCATCCTGTCGGGCGCGGAGCGGATTGCCGTCGCCGCCGAGCCGATCGCGCGCCTGGTGGATACGACCGGCGCCGGCGACCTCTACGCCGCAGGCTTCCTCACCGGCATCGCCCGTGGGTTGCCACTACCGCTCTGCGGTCAGCTCGGAAGCATCGCGGCGGCGGAGGTGATCCAGCATCTGGGCGCCCGGCCCGAGCAGCCTCTCGCGGCGCTCTCTAGAAAGAAAACTATCGCGATCTGAATGAGTTGCAGATGCCTGTTGCAGTATCAATAGCCTCCGCGACTTACTTCATGTTGTTTATGCGAATCGTGATCTAAGGCAGTGAGAGATATTGCGATTTAGACACACCTTGCGAGAAAACCCGGTTTGTTCTCACGAAAACTACGAAAACGCCCAGTAAGACCCCGTTTCCGAAGCAAAAAACCTTCCTCTCCACTGGTGAACTAAGATGAACGGTAGCATTATCCATACCGGGTCGAATCACCCGTATTTCGGAGGTCACCATGCAAACGGCAAAGAGGCAGAGAGGCCGGCCCAAGGGCACCGGCATCAATGACCGCGACACGCTCATGCGCATTGCTGAGATCGTCGTCGCCAACCCCGCGTTGAAGCCCACCACGGCCATCAAGCAGGCCGGCGTCACCAACCCGTCGACGATCCGCCGGCTCCGCGACAAGTTCGCCGAGCAGGGCGACCAGCTGATCGCCGAGGCGCGGAGCCGCCAGACGACATCGACGGCCATACCGGCGGCGGCACCCGTCCATCCGGCCGTGCGTCCGCGCATCAACGCGACCGTCAACCCGGCGACCAAGGTCAGCCAGCGCATCGCCTCGCTCGCGAGCACGCTGTCGGGCCCGGCGCTGCAACCGAGCCAGCCCCGCGCGCAAACGACGAACGCTGCGCGCCGTCCGACCGGCGCGCCAGCGCCGCAGTCGCGTCCCGCGCTCGGGCTGCCCAACAACATCGAGGCCCTCGTGATCGGCATGATCGGCGAGGCGCTCGGTGTGAAGGGTCCGGCGTTGACGTCGTCCCCGATCATCGCGCTCATCAAAGAGCAGGCGAAGATGATCGATGCCATTCTGCCGATCCTGAAGCAGCAGCTTCAGTCGGCCGAGCGGCAGATGAAGAAGGCCACCGTCGCCTGATCAGCGACCGGGCCTGAAGAGCTCAAAGAGGCTTCACCGGGCAGGGTGAGGCCTCTTTTGGTTTTCAGGCGCCGAGCTCGCCGCGATCGAAGCGGTATTTCGTGCTGCAGAATTCGCAGGTGAGGATGATGGCGCCGTCGACGATCATGTCGTCGAGCTCGGCCGCGCCGAACTGCGCCATGATCTTGCCGAGCCGATCGCGCGAGCAGCCGCACCGCGCCTCCACCGCCTTGGCACCGTAGGCGCGGACGCCTTCCTCGTGAAACAGCCGGATCAGCAGCCGCTCGGCGGACAAGTCCGGATCGATCAGCTCGTGGTCTTCCACCGTCGCGGCGAGGATGCGCGTGCGCTCCCAATCGTCGTCGTCCTCGAAGCCGGTGCCGTCGCCCTTGAGCCGATCCTGCGCCGGAAGCCCCGCGCCGCCCTCGGGCGACAGGTGCTGGAGCATGAGCCCGCCCGCGCGCCACTGCCAGTCGCGCCGCCCGTCCGGGCCCGGCGCGAAGTGCTTGCCGACGGCGAGCCTAAGAAATGTCGGCAGCTGCTCGGACTGTCGGAAGTAGTCGAGCGCCGCATCGGCAAGAGTTTGGCCAGCGAGTGCGACGATACCCTGATAGCGATCGCGATCGCCGCCGGGATCGATGGTCATGGCGAGGTGACCCGTGCCGAGCAGGCTCTGGCCGCTGCCTACCCCAACGCGCTCGGCGTCGAAGGCCGCATAACCGCGTAGCGCCCCCGGCCCGTCGTTCTGGACGACCAGCGTCGAGACGGGACCGTCGGTCTTCGTCTGCAGGATCAGCTTGGCGCCGGCCTTGAGCGCGGCCCCGAGCAGCGCCGTCAGGCAGAGCGCCTCGCCGAGCAACGCGTTCACGGGCTCCGGATAGTCGTGCGCCTTGAGGATGCGGTCGGCGGCGGTGCCGAGCCGCACGACGCGCCCCATCACCCCCGAGGCCTCGGCGCGGAACGGCAGCACCAGATCGTCGGTGAGCGGCCCCTCGACGGGATCGCTCATTCCTCGGCCCCGAGACACCAGGCGAGGACCGCCTTCTGCGCGTGCAGGCGGTTCTCGGCCTCGTCGAACACGACCGATTGCGGCCCGTCGATCACCTCGGCGGTGACCTCGTTGCCGCGGTAAGCCGGCAGGCAGTGCATGAAGATCGCGTGCTTGGCGGCCTTCTGCATCAAGGCCTGATCGACGCGGAAGGGCTCGAGCAGCTTCACCTTGCGCTCGCGGTCGCTCTCGCCGATCGAGACCCAGGTATCGGTGACGATGCAGTCGGCGCCACGGGCGGCTTCGGCCGGATCGTGGATGACCGCGACCTTGCCCTTTTCCTTGGCGACCCAGGCCATCAGCTCGGGCGAAGGCGACAGCTCGCGCGGACAGCCGATCCTGAGCTCGAAGCCCAAGCGGACGGCGGCATGCATCCAGGAGTTCGAGACGTTGTTGCTATCGCCGATCCAGGCGACCTTGCACTTCTCGATCGGGCCCAGATGCTCCTCGACCGTCACGAGGTCGGCCATGATCTGACAGGGGTGGCTGAGATTCGTCAGCCCGTTGATGACCGGCACGGTGGCGTGTTGGGCCAGCTCGGCCAACGTCGTGTGCGCGACCGTCCGGAGCAGCACGGCGTCGGCATAGCGGGAGAGCACGCGCGCGGTATCCGCCACCGTCTCGCGGCGGCCGACCTGGATCTCCTCGCTCGACAGGAAGATCGCCTCGCCGCCGAGCTCACGGATGGCGAGATCGAACGATACGCGCGTGCGCATCGACGGCTTCTCGAAGATGAGCGCGAGCACGGCGCCGGCGAGCGCCTTCGGCCGGTAGGAGCCGGGCGGACGCCGTCCGGCCTTCTTGATCCGGTGCGCGTTGTCGAGCATGCCCTTGAGCGTCGGCCTCGACAGCTGGTCGAGATCGAGGAAATGCCTCGGGCCCGAGGCGGCCTTGCGCTTCACCATGCTCAACCTGCCTTGGCAGTGGCGGCCTTCGCCCGCACGGCCTGCGCTGCCTTGCCGATCTTGGCGACCGCCTCGCGGATCTCGTCCTGGCTGACGGTCAAAGGCGGCAGCAGACGGATGACGTTGTCGCCGCCGGGCACGGCGAGAAGATGCTCGCCGATCATGGCCGAGAGCAACTCGGTGTTGGGCACCCGGCATTTGAGGCCGAGCATCAGACCGTCGCCGCGCACGTCCTCGATGATGTCGGGATAGGCATCGCGCAGCCCTGCGAGCTGCTGCTTGGCGTACAGGCCCTTCTCGGCGACGTCGTCGAGGAAGCCTTTCGCGAGCACGACATCGAGCACGGCGTTGCCGACCGCCATGGCGAGCGGATTGCCGCCGAAGGTCGAGCCGTGGGTGCCGGCCGTCATCGCCTTCGACGCCGCCTCGGTCGCGAGGCAGGCGCCGACCGGGAAGCCGCCGCCGATACCTTTCGCGATCGCCATGATGTCGGGCGTGATGCCCGCCTTCTCGTGGGCGAACAGCTTGCCGGTCCGCCCGACGCCGCACTGGATCTCGTCCAGGATCAGCAGGAGGCCGTTTTCGTCGGCGATCTGGCGCAGGCCCTTAAGGAATGCCGGCGTGACCACCCGGATGCCGCCCTCGCCCTGGATCGGCTCGATCATGATGGCAGCGGTTTCGCGCGTGACCGCCTTGCGCACGAGGTCGAGATCGAGCTCCGGCAACGTATCGAAGCCCTCGACTCGGGGGCCGAAGCCCTCGAGGTGCTTCTTCTGGTTGGCGGCGGCGATGGTGGCGAGCGTCCGGCCGTGGAACGAGCCCTCGAAGGTGATGACCCGATAGCGCTCGGGATGGCCGGCTGCGTAATGGTAGCGGCGCGCCATCTTGATCGAGCACTCGATCGCTTCGGCGCCGGAGTTGGCGAAGAAGACCTTGTCGGCGAACGTGGCGGCGGCGAGCCGGTCCGCCAGCCGCTCCTGGCCTGAGACCCGGTAGAGATTGGATGTATGCCAAACCTTCTGCGCCTGCTCGGTCAGAGCGGCGACCAGGTGGGGATGGGCGTGACCCAGCGCATTGACGGCGATGCCGGCCCCGAAATCGAGGAATCGCTCGCCCTTGTCGGTGACGAGGTACGACCCCTCTCCGCGCTCGAAGACGAGATTTTGCCGGGCATAGGTGCCGAGAACTGCCGACATGGGCTTCACGAGGCTCCCTGAAATGAGAAATGGCCGCCAAATACGGACGGCGGCCAAGCTGAGGAAATTGATTAGGTCTGGCGCCCCCGCCTGTCAACGCTGGCGGCGCCTGTCAAGTGGCTCTGAGAGCACGCCCCCGCTTGCGCCAAAGGTTGCCGGGGACGAGCTGTTTGTAGGGTCGCCGACTGCGCACCCACAAGCCTCAGTACCAGCGGGTGTTTCTCAGCCTGTTTCGATCGCGTTAACGGCTGTGGCCAGCCTGTGGGTTCGCCACATTTGCGTTGCTCAATTGCCACGCACGTCGCCGCAAGGCCGAATCGCTCGACGGCATTGCTTGCTGCGCCCGGCGCCGGTGGAGTAATGTCCTGCCTGTCGAGACCGATCGGGCGCGTTGTCTACGTATTGCCCCAAGTATTATTACGGTCCGGCGTGTTCCCCAAAGTTCAAAGTTGAGTATTGCGGCCGTTCCGCAGCGTCGAGGCCTGTCGCCTTGCGCGCTTGCTGCTCGGATGCCCGTGGGCGTTCGTTTGCGCGGCCAGGTCTGCAGTGGATTTCACTTGGGAGGCTACTTAAAATGTCCTGGACCGACGAGAGGGTCGAAGCGCTGAAGAAGCTCTGGGCCGAAGGTTTGAGCGCGAGCCAGATCGCGAGCCGGCTTGGAGAGGTGACGCGCAACGCCGTCATCGGCAAGGTACACCGTCTCGGCCTCTCCGGCCGCACGACGACGTCGCGGGTCAAGTCCGTCCGCCCGCGCCGGGCGGTTGCGCGCACGAAGCGCCAGCGCCTGTTGAGATTTGCGCCGCAGTCTCCGGGCCGCGAGCTGTTCGCCAATATGCCCGAGCCCGATCTCAGCGTCTTCCGCGAGGTCGAGGAGCTCGTCATCCCGGTTGCCGAGCGCAAGACAATTCAATCTTTGGTTGAATCCAGCTGCCGCTGGCCGATCGGCGATCCGCAGCAAGAGGATTTCCATTTCTGCGGCCATGATCGCATGACGGGCCTGCCGTACTGCGAATTTCATGCGCGCCGCGCGTTCCAGCCGGCCCAGCCGCGCCGGCGCGATCAGCGTCCGCTGCCGCAGATCCGGTCGGCGACAGGTTGAGGGGGACGACAGGGATCAAAGGGGGCTTTGATCGCTGAGTGGGGGGAAGGGCAGGAAGCCGGGCGGGGCCGGTTTCCTGCCCTTACTTTTTTGGGCGAGCGCCGCCGGGCTCAATCCTTAGCGTGGGGCTCGCCGCCGAAGACGTAGCCCGCGCTGCGCACGGTGCGCACCGGATCGGCCTCCCGGCCTCGGATGAGCGCTTTGCGGAGACGGCCGATATGGACGTCGACGGTCCGCTCGTCGATGGCGGTGTCGCGTCCCCACACGCCGTCGAGCAGCTGCTCGCGCGACAGCACCCGCCCGGAGCGCTCCATGAAATACTCGAGCAGGCGGTACTCCGTCGGGCCGAGCCGGACGTCGCGCCCGCCGCGCGTCACGCGGTGCGCGGTGCGATCGAGGCGAATGTCGCCGACCTCGATCGCGTCGGCGATCCGCTCCGGATGCGCCCGGCGGATCAGGGCTTTCACCCGCGCCATCAGCTCGGGCACCGAGAACGGCTTCACGACGTAGTCGTCGGCGCCGGTCGCAAGGCCGCGCACCCGATCGGCTTCCTCGGCCCGTGCCGTCAGCATCAAAATGGGAATACCCCGCGTCGGCGCGGCCGCGCGGAACCGGCGGCACAGCTCGATGCCCGAGACGCCGGGCAACATCCAGTCGAGGACGATGAGATCGGGCTTCTCCTCGGCGGCCGCCACCTCGGCCTCGTCGCCAGCGCTCGCCACGGCGACCTCGAAGCCTTCGGACTTGAGATTGTAGGTCAGCAGCTCGACGAGCGCCTCCTCGTCCTCGACCACCAGCACCTTCGCGGTCATGCGCGGTTCCTCCGCTGTCCTCAGGACGGCTTAGGCTCGAAGACGGTCGAGCTCGTCACATCGCCCTTCGGCCGGTCATCGGCGAGGGCCGTGCCCTTCACCAGGTAATGAACGGTCTCGGCGATGTTGGTCGTGTGATCGCCGATCCGCTCGATGTTCTTGGCCGCGAACAGCAGATGCGTGCAGAGCCCGATGTTGCGCGGATCTTCCATCATGTAGGTCAGCAGCTCACGGAAGACGGAATTGTACATGGCGTCGATCTGCGCATCCGACCGCCAGACCGCGAGCGCCTTCTCGGCATCGCGCTGCGTGAACGCATCGAGCACGTCCTTGAGCTGCCGCATGGCGAGCTCCACCATGTGGCCGAGCCCGACCATCAGCGAGCGCGGATGCTGCTCGCTGGCGACAGCGAGCGCCCGCTTGGCGAGGTTCTTGCCGAGATCGCCGATCCGCTCAAGATCGTTCGAGACGCGCATCGCCGCCATGATCTGTCTCAGATCGATCGCCATCGGCTGGCGTTTGGCGATCGTCGTGATCGCCCGCTCCTCGATCTCGCGATTGTAGGTATCGACCATCTGGTCGCTCGCGATCACACGCTCGGCCAGCGCCGGGTCGCGCTTCACGAGCGCATCGAAGCCGTTGGCGAGCAGTTGCTCGGTCATGCCGCCCATGTGCGCGATCTTGCTGTCCAAGTCGCGCAGCTCGGACTCGTAGGAGGAAACGATGTGGGTTGTGGGTGCCATGCGTGAGCCTCGAGCTAGCCGAACCGGCCGGTGATATAGTCCTGCGTGCGCCGGTCGTGCGGATTGGTGAAGATCTGCTCCGTTTCGCCTTCCTCGACGAGATTGCCCAGGTGGAAGAACGCCGTGCGCTGCGAGACGCGGGCGGCCTGCTGCATCGAGTGCGTCACGATGATGATCGTGAAATTCTGCCTGAGCTCGTCGATCAGCTCCTCGATGCGGGCTGTCGCGATCGGATCGAGCGCCGAGCAGGGCTCGTCCATCAGAATGACCTCGGGACCGACGGCAATGGCGCGTGCGATGCACAGCCGCTGCTGCTGGCCGCCCGACAGGCTCGTGCCCGGATCGCCGAGGCGATCCTTCACCTCCTCGAGCAAACCGGCGCGCTTCAAGCTCGAGGTGACGATTTCGTCGAGGTCGGCCTTGGACTGGGCCGTGCCGTGGATGCGCGGTCCATAGGCGACGTTCTCGTAGATCGATTTGGGAAACGGGTTGGGCTTCTGGAACACCATGCCGACGCGGGCGCGCAACTGCACGACGTCGAGGCCCGGATCGTAGATGTCGTTGCCGTCGATGGTGATCGCACCCTCGACGCGGCAGGTCGGAATGGTGTCGTTCATCCGGTTGATGCAGCGCAGGAAGGTCGACTTTCCGCAGCCCGACGGCCCGATGAACGCCATCACGGACTTCGCCGGCACATCGACGGAAACATCCTTCAGCGCATGCTTGGCGCCGTAGTGCACATTGACGTTGCGCGCCTGGACCTTGGTGGTGTGAGCGTCGGCCTCGGATGTCATGACTTTCATATCCATGGTGGCATCTTTCCTCACCAGCGACGCTCGAAGCGTTTCCTGAGCAGGATCGCCAAGCCGTTCATCAGGAAGAGAAAGGCCAGGAGAACCAGGATAGCCGCCGCGGTCTTGGCCTGAAAGCCGAGCTCGGGCAGGTCCGACCACAGGAAGATCTGGACCGGCAGAACTGTCGACGGGCTCGTCACCGCGGTCGGCACGTCGACGATGAAGGCAATCATGCCGATCATCAGGAGCGGGGCGGTTTCGCCGAGAGCGTGCGCCATGCCGATGATCGTTCCCGTCATGATGCCCGGCATCGCCAACGGCAGCACATGATGAAAGACGGCCTGTTGCCTGGAGGCGCCGATGCCGAGCGCGGCCTCGCGGATCGAGGGCGGCACGGCCTTCAGCGCGGCGCGGCTCGCGATGATGATCGTCGGCAGCACGAGCAGCGACAGGACGAGCCCGCCGACCAGCGGGGAGGAGGGCGGAATGCCGAAGAAGCCGATGAAGACCGCCAGGCCAAGGAGGCCGAATACGATCGAGGGCACAGCCGCGAGGTTATTGATGTTGACCTCGACGAGATCCGTCAGCCGGTTCTTCGGCGCGAACTCCTCGAGATAGATGGCCGCCATGACGCCGAGAGGCAAGCAGATCGCCAGCGTCACCAGCATCGTCAGAGCGGAACCCGCGAGCGAGGAAAGAATGCCGGCGAGCTCAGCCTCGCGGCTGTCGCCGGAAGTGAAGAAGCTCCAATTGAAACTCGTCTCGATAGCGCCGGCCTGACGCAACGTCTCGACATAGGCGATCTGGGTGTCGGTGAGCTTCCGGCTTTCCTCCGGGGTGTCGACGATCAGGATCGACCACTGCCCGGACGCTGCAGCAGATGACGCCTTGAGCGGCAGCACCATCTCGCCTTCGACGAAGTTGTCACCGACGGTGCTCGCCTTGATCAGACCGCCGTTGAGGGCGACGAACAGCGACGGTGTCGTCCCGTCGAGCCTCTCGGCTCCCCCGATTGCACGCGCCCGATCGAGCTTCTCCTTGGCCTTGGCCGTCAGTGAGGCGACCTGGCCGTCGAGCGCGGCGACATCCGCCTCGAGCTTGTCGGCTGCAGCGCCTGCCCCGGTTTTGGCAAGCTGATCCCTGGACTCGGCCAGCCGAGCCTTCGCGGCATCCGCCTCGCGCTGCGCGGTCTCGCCATCGCGCCGCAGCGTCGCCCGAAGTCTCGTCAGCTCGGAGCCGAGCACGTCGGCATCGAAGTCGACCCTAACCGTCCCACTCACCGCCGCTGGCGTTGCCTTGGCCGTGCCAGGCAGTGTGCGGGTGCCGGCCGAGACGCCTCGCACATAGAGGTCGGCGTCACCGGAGAGCTGTAGCGCAGCCGGCACCGTCGTACCGATCAGCGAGGGATCGGCCATCACCTTGGCCCGAAGATCGTCCGTTGCACCTGTCGACAGCAAGCTTTGGATGACCTTGCGCGCCTTGCGATCCTTGGCGGCCTCCGGAAAAACGGCGAACAGCGCCTCGCGGGCCGCCTTGTCGAAATCGCCCGTCGCAATCACGGACGGATCTTTCGACCCCGACGGATCGACGAGGTCGGCCTTGAGCGGCACATCGATGTTCAAATGTGCCAACGTCGCCGCCGGCAGCGCCTTGATGACGATGTCGGCGACGAGCACGACCACGAAGAGCGCGGAAAAGAGGATGGCGCCGAGCCCGTACGCCTTGAACCGGGCCTCGCGCGCGTAGCGGCGCCTGAGGCGCCGCGCAGCCTCGTCCGACGTCACGTCGATCGAGCGGACCGGTGAGGTTGAGACGGACGCGTCAGTCATATTGCTCTCGATACTTGCGCACGATCTTGAGCGCGATGACGTTAAGGATCAGCGTGAAGAAGAACAAGACGAGACCCAGCGCGAAGGCAGAGAGCGTTTTCACACTGTCGAACTCCTGGTCGCCGACGAGCAGCGTCTTGATCTGCACGGTGATGGTCGTCACCGCCTCGAGCGGATTGAAGGTCAGATTGCCGGCGAGCCCCGCCGCCATGACGACGATCATCGTCTCGCCGACCGCCCGGCTGATCGCCAGCATGAACGCCGAGACGATGCCGGGAAGCGCCGCCGGCAGCACGACGCGCGTGATCGTCTCCGATTTCGTCGCTCCCATGGCGAGCGAGCCGTCGCGCAACGACTGCGGCACGGCATTGATGACGTCGTCCGAGAGCGACGACACGAACGGAATGATCATGACGCCCATGACGAGGCCGGCGGCGAGCGCCGACTCCGACGCCACATCGAGGCCGATGGATTCGCCGAGCTGCCGGATCAGCGGCGCAACCGTCAGCGCGGCGAAAAAGCCGAACACGACCGTCGGCACACCGGCGAGGATCTCGAGCATGGGCTTGGCCCAGGCGCGGAAGCGCTTGGACGCGTATTCCGACATGTAGATCGCGGCGAGCAGCCCGATCGGCCCGGCGACCGACATCGCGATCAACATGATGAGCGTGGTGCCGGCGAACAACGGCACGGCTCCGAAGGCGCCGGATTGTCCGACCTGATCCTCGCGCAGCGCGATCTGCGGCGACCACTGCAAGCCGAAGAGGAAGTCTTGAATGGGATACTTGCCGAAGAACCGCAAAGACTCGAACAACACCGACAGGACGATGCCGACGGTTGTCAGGACGGCAACGGCGGAGGAAGCGGCCAACGCCAAAAGCACGAGACGCTCGACGTGATTGCGCGCTCGGAGGCTCGCAGACTGCTGGCCTCGGCCCCAGAGGAAGCCGAGCGCGGCAAGGGCGAGCCCGATGGCGAGCTTCGACCAATCGCTCGTCGCCTGCAGCGACTGAAGAGTGCCGGCGGCCATCTTGATCTCGGGTTTCGGTGCCGCCGCGGTGTTGCCCTCGAGCACGTTGGCGATCTCGCGCAGGACGGTAGCGCGTTGCAAGGCATCAGCCGGTTGCATGGCCGCGGGCAGTGTCGCGAGCGCTCGCGCCTCGATGAACTTCGGGGCGGCCGCGCTCCAGACCACGAACACCAGCGCCATCGGCACGGCGGCGGCGGATGCGAGAAACCAGCCGTGATAGGCGGGGAGCGAGTGGACGAGCGCGCCGTCCGCGCGCAGGGCCGCGCCGCGCCGCGATCCGGCAACGTAGGCGCCGATCGCCAGGGCTGCGAGCGCGAGGAGGTAGATCGACGCCATGTCTTGTCTCATCCCGCAGGCCGGACGACGGACGCGCGGCCAACCATATCGGCCAGCCGCGCGAGCACCTTATTTCACCTCGGTCAGGACGGTGAGGTCCTTGCCGGCCGCCATTGTCTGTTGAGCCATGTCCGCGGGAAGCGGGATGAGGCCCTTGTTGGCGAGGTAGCCCTCCTCACCCATGGCCTTCTCCGACGTGTACTCGGCGATGAACTCGGCGATGCCGGGGATGACGCCGATATGCTGCTTCTTCACGTAGACGAACAGCGGGCGCGACACCTTGTAGTCCCCCGCCGCGATCGCCTCGAACTCCGGCGCGACACCCTCGACCTTGGCGCCTTTGATCTTGGCGGTGTTCTCCTCGAGGAAGGAGAAGCCGAAGATACCGACGGCTTCGGGATTGGCCTCGAGCTTCTGCACGATCAGGTTGTCGTTCTCGCCGGCGTCGATGTAGGCGCCGTCCTCGCGGATCGACTTCCAGACCTTCTCGAAGGCCTTGGCGTCGTCTGTCTTCATCTTGGCGAGCATCTCGTTGGCCTCGCCGCCCTTCTCCATCACGAGCTCGAGGAAGGCGTCGCGCGTGCCCGAGGTCGGCGGGGGACCGAGCACCTCGATCTTCTCGTCGGGAAGCGAGGCATCGACGTCCTTCCACGTCTTGTTCGGGTTCGCCGTGAGCTTGCCGTCGACGACGATCTCCTTGGCGAGCGCGCGGAAGATCTGGTCCTTCGTGAGCGTGAGGTCGGGACCGGCCTTGGCGTTGGCGAGCACGATGCCGTCGAAGCCGATCTTCAGCTCGACGATGCCGGTGACGCCGTTTTTCTGGCAGTCCTGGAACTCCGACGCCTTGATGGCGCGGGAGGCGTTGGTGAAGTCGGGGAAGTCGGGACCGACGCCAGCGCAGAAGGCCTTGAAGCCACCGCCGGTGCCGGTCGACTCGACGACCGGGGTCGGGAAGGTGCCCACCTTGCCGAAGGACTCGGCGACGGCGGTCGTGAACGGATAGACGGTCGAGGAGCCGACGATCTTGATCTGATCGCGGGCCTCTGCCCCGCTCGCCGCGCCCAACAGCGCCACGATCGCGGTGAAAAATAGTAGCGAACGCTTCATCAGCCTCTCCCTCGCATGAGCCGACGGCATGCACCCTCGGTGACCCACGTTCTAGAGACGGCCCGCAAAACTATTATGACAGGCCATGCGGCTGAATTTATTCACTCTTTTGGAATTGACGCGATGAAGGTCGAGCCTATGCCGGCCTCGGAGCGGATCAAAAGCTCGCCGCGATGGCGGTTGAGGATGTGCTTGACGATGGCGAGGCCGAGCCCGGTACCGCCACGGTTCCGGCTCTCGGGCGCATCGACGCGATAGAAGCGCTCGGTTAGCCGCGGCAGGTGCTCGGCGGCGATGCCGGGACCATCGTCGGCGACGCTGACATGGACGCGTCCACCGCCCTCGGCGACGGCAGCAGAGATCACGACATGCCCACCGGCGCGGCCGTACTTGATGGCGTTCTGCGCCAGGTTCTGCACGACTTGCTCAAGCTCCTGCGCGTCGCCGCGGACGAACAGCGGACCGTCCGTAGGCGCCACCTCGAGCTTGATCTTGGCCTCTATAGCCAGTGGCTCGAGCATCTGCGCAACCGCCCGAACCACGTGCGTGACATCCACCGTGCCACTCGGCGCCACGTGCTCGCGCATCTCGATCTTCGACAAAGACATGAGGTCGTCGATGAGCCGCGTCATGCGCATCGCTTGGCTTCCCATGATGGTGAGAAAACGATCGCGCGCCGCGGGATCGTTCCGGGCAGGCCCCTGCAGCGTCTCGATGTAGCCGCGCAAGGACGCGAGCGGAGTCCGCAGCTCGTGGCTCGCGTTGGCGACGAAGTCGGCGCGCATCTGTTCGGCGCGCGCGGCCTCCGTCAGATCACGCAACACCACGACGAGATGCCGGGGGCCGCCGCTCTCTGCTCTCACCGGCGCAACGACGGCCTCGATGCTCCGCTCGATCGGCACGCGGTCCTCGTAGCGCACACGCTGCTGTGCCCCATCGGCCCGAGCTGTTCGGATGGCCGCGAGGAGGTCAGGTTGGCGCGTCGCCGAGGATACCGGCAAGCCGGTCACCAATCCAGGCAGCAGCTCGTGCGCGCCCGAATTGAACGCAACGATCGTATCGTTGGCCCCGACCAGCAGCGACGGTCCCGGGAGTGATTGCACGAGCAGGGCAATGGAGGGCAGGCCCGCCGTCGGCTCGCCGAGCGCCGGGCCTCGAGATGCTCCAGGCGTCGCGCGCCGGCCGAGCACGACGACCGCGATGCTTCCCCCGATCCAGCCGAGGATCGCCGGTCCGACGCCGATCGTCCCCGCGATCGCGAGCAGCGCAAACACCGCACCGAGCGCGGCCACCGTGCGCCAAGGGACCCTGTCGTCGAGGAGAGCCACACGACCTCCGATGCCGAATGCCTGCCGACGGCACTACACCGGCGAGCGGTCTCACGTCGAGCAGCTTGCCGCGATGCGGGGCCTATGGAACTGTGAGGGCAGACGAATTTGCCGGCAGGCCTGGACCAGACCGGCGGCCTCGGGAGCGCACGCACATGAAGAAATCCAAGTCCGACGCGGGCAAGTCCGGCAAATCTCCCGCGCCCGAGACGCCGTTCGATCTCGAAAACTCGGAGCTTCCCGAATGGGTGGACGAGGGTGCGCTCGCTTCCGGCGGCTTCCCCTATGACAAGCGCCTCAAGGAGAAGGCGTTCCTGAAGGAGCTGCGGCCACTGCAGATCGAGATGATGAAGCTGCAGCGCTCGATGCAGAAGACCGGCGAGCGTGTCGTGATCGTCGTCGAGGGACGGGATGCGGCCGGCAAGGGCGGCGTCATCGGGCTCTTCATGCAGCATCTCAATCCGCGGCATGCCCGCGCCATCGCCCTGAGCAAGCCGACGGAGGCCGAGCGCGGCCAGTGGTACTTCCAGCGCTACATCCCGCATCTGCCGACGGCGGGCGACCTCGTGATGTTCGATCGCTCCTGGTACAACCGCGCCGGCGTCGAGCGCGTCATGGGCTTCTGCACGCAGGCGCAGGTGCAGGAGTTCCTGAAGGCCGCACCCGAGTTCGAGGCTATGCTCGTGCGCGACGGCATCAAGCTCTTCAAGCTCTATCTCTCGATCGGCCGCGAGATGCAGCTGAAGCGGATGCATTCGCGCCGTCACGATCCTCTGAAGCAGTGGAAGATCACGGACATCGACCTCAAGGGCCTGCAGCTCTGGAACGAGTATTCTGAAGCGCAGGAGGAGATGTTCAAAGCGACCCACACCGAGACGGCGCCATGGACTGTCATCCGCGCCAACGACAAGCTCCGCGCCCGCCTCGAGATGCACCGGCTGATCCTGTCGGAACTCGACTACGAGGAAAAGGACGCGAAGGCGGTTGGCAAGCCCGATCCTAAGATCGTCGGGTCGGGGAAGGAATTTTTTGATTTGCCGTGAGGCTACAAGTACACGCCCCGCGCCTAGAGGCCATTGCACCGGCCTTGGCAATTGCTACATTAGAGGCATGGCAAGAGACGCAAAAATGAGCAGTGGCACCTCAAGATCGACGGCTAAAGACACGGGCCGGATCAGGCATGAGAAAGCAAAGACCAGTGGTCGCTGGATGAAGCGAGACGCTGAGTCAGGCAAGTACACAGATCGGCCCGTCACAAAGCCGTTCCGCGTGGCGAAGCCTGCAGTCACCTCGAAGCGCTTTTCGCTCTCTGACGCCCGCGCCGCGGTCCGCAAGCTGTTCCGTGAAGAGCGCGCGGACAAGTGAACGTCTTCATCAACTGTCCGTTCGATGAAGAGTATCGGCCCTGTTTCGAAGCATTGCTGTTCGCCGTCATGGCCTGCGGATACCGTGTGCGTTGTGCTCTCGAGGACAACGATGCCGCAAACATCCGCTACAATAAACTTTGTGAACTCATCCGCGAGAGCCCATACTCGATCCACGACCTCTCTCGGGTTGAGCTCGGTACCAACAATCTACCTCGCTTCAACATGCCATTCGAGCTCGGCCTCTTCCAGGGAGCCTGACACTTCGGTGGACGTAAGCAAAAGCAGAAGACGGCGCTAATTTTAGTCCGCGAGCCTTTTGTTCTCCCGCGCTATCTATCAGATGCGGCCGGCAACGATCCCTCTGCGCACCATGACGACCCCGCACAGGTGATCAGGGTCGTCAGACGCTATCTGCATGAGCGACCGGACGGCACCGCGCTGCCGGGAGCAGCGACCATGCAGCGGGAGTTTCAACGCTTTCGCGCCGAGACGCCGCAACTGGCTGCTAATCTACGCCTGGAGCCTGAGGACATTCATCCCCTCAACGAGTACCGCAACTATCTGACGCTTCTCACAGCATTCCTGACAGAAGCAAGCGAGCACTCCGCTAGATAGTCGAGGCCGCGGCAGCGTTCAGGCGCTTACGCCCGCAAACCCGCTCGGCGCGGGATCGACCACCGCGACGCGGCCTTGGGAAATTCCCAGCATCGCGAGCGCGCGCTCGCTGGTGCCGTCGGGGCGGAGGCGGAACAGGCCATCGATGCCGGCAAAGCCGCTCGGGCGTGTCAAGAGCTCGGCCGAGAAGCGCTGCCCGCGTGCGCCAGTGGACGCGGCGATAGCGAGGCTCACCGCATCGTAGCCCAAGCTCGCGATCCGAGAGGGCGAGACCTTGTAGGTCTGCGCGTAGCGCTCCGAGAACGACGACCAGCCACGCGGATCGGGCGCCGCGAACCAGCTCCCCTCGAGCGCGGTCTCTTGCGTGACGGTCGCATAGTCCCAGCCGCTCGTGCCGATGAGCTGCACGCCGTTTGCTGCACCAATACCCAACTGTCCGAGCATCGGCGCGATCGCCGGCATTACATCTTGGCCGCCCGGCACGAGCACGGCGCGGATCGGCTTGTTGCCGTTGGCCGAGCTGACGATCTCGGCTTTCAGCCGCTGCAATGGACCGACCATCGCACCGGGCTCCGAGCCATACCGCTCGACGACCGCTATCTTGACGCCGGCCGCCGTCGCGGCATCGCGCACCGCCGTCTCGACGACGTCGCCGAACGCCGTCGAGGGGATCAGCGCCGCCATGAACTTATGGCCCTGCCCGGCCGCGAAGGCGACGGCGCGCGCGGCGTCGTTGCCCGGCAGGAAGCTCAAGAGATAGACGCCGTTGCCGGCGACCGCACGGTCGCTCGAGAAGGCGATGACCGGTACGCGCGATTGCGCCGTGACGGCAGAAACCCCCGTGACCTCGGCCGAGAACAGCGGGCCGATGATGATCTCGGCGCCTTCGGAAATGGCGGCGGCCGCGGCGGTCCTCGCACCCTCGGCCGTGCCGAGGCTATCCTTGGCGATGAGCTGGATGTCCGGGCGGTTCATCTCGAACAGCGCGAGCTCGCCCGCCTGCTTGAGGTCAGTCGCCAGCCGGGCCGCATTGCCACCGGCCGACAGCGGCAGCAGCATCGCCGCCTTGATCGTCTCGCCCGTCGCGGCGGGAGTGGCCGTCCCCGTGGTCAGGGGCTGATTGCCGGCGGTGAACGATGACAGCGTGCTCGACTGGCCGCTGCAGCCGGCGAGCAATAAGGTCGAGGCTCCGCCGAGCAGCGCGCGCCTCGTCCATGCCGGTCCGACAGCCATATCCCTTGCCCCGCCAAATACTCCGTCGAAGGAGCACTTCCGACGACTGGTGTCCATAGATGCGGATTCGCAACAATCGTGCAAGCATGTAACATGCGCCATCCACGGCGCTGGCGCCGCAAGACGAGGTCGAGCGCACGGTATGGAGCAAGACGGCAACACAACCGGTGCGGCCCTGAGCGAGGCCGTGCAGCAGCAGCTCGCACGGTTGCTGGCGCAGCCTCCGGCGCCCGGGCTGCATCTCGTGGCGACCCCCATCGGCCACCTGGGCGACATCACGCTGCGGGCTCTGACCGTGCTTGCCGGCGCCGACCATCTTTACTGCGAGGACACGCGCCAAACCCACAAGCTGCTCGAGCGCTATGGCATCAAGCGCGCGCTGCGCCTCTATCACGAGCACAATGCGGAGACCGAGCGGCCGCGCATCATGGCGGCGCTCGAGCAGGGTCAGAGCATCGCGCTCGTTTCGGATGCGGGCACGCCGCTGGTCTCCGATCCAGGGTTCAAGCTCGTGCGCGAGGCGGCCGCCGCCGGATATCCGGTCACAGCCGTGCCCGGCGCGTCTGCCGTGCTCGCCGGCCTGACGGTCGCCGGGCTGCCGACCGACAGCTTCCACTTCGGCGGCTTCCTGCCCGCCAAGCAGGGCCAACGCCGCGAGCGCATCCAGACGCTCGCGACGATCCCGGCGACGCTCGTGCTGTTCGAGGCGCCACAGCGGCTCGGGGCAACCCTCGAGGACCTCTTCGAGCTGTTGGGCGACCGGCCGGCGGCGCTCGCCCGCGAGCTGACGAAGCTGCACGAGGAGATCGTGCGCGGACGGCTCGGCGAGTTGGCGCTGCGCTATCGCCAAGCCGAGCCTAAAGGGGAGTGCGTGCTTCTCATCGGCGCGGCCGAGGCCGTGGCCGCGACCGACGAGACGATCGCCACCCTGCTCACCGACGCGCTGCGCACGATGTCGGCGCGCGATGCCGCCGAGATCGTCGCCCGTCAGCTCGGCGTGCCGAAAAAACGCGTCTATGCGCTCGCTATCGGCCGCACGAAGCCTACCGAGGGCGGCTCATGACGGGCGATGCGGCCCGCCGCCAAGAGCGGCAACGGCGCTTCAAGCTCGGCCTCAGAAGCGAGACGCTCGCCGCGCTCTATCTCAACGCCAAGGGTTATCGCGTGCTCGCGCGCCGGTTCAAGACCCCGGTCGGCGAGATCGACATCGTGGCCGCCCGCGGCCGCCGCCTCGCCTTCGTCGAGGTGAAGCGGCGCACGACGCTCGACGAGGCGGCGAACTCGGTCACGCCTCAGGCGCAACGCCGGATGATCCGCGCCGCGCAATATTGGCTCGGACGCTGGCCGAAATACGAACGCCACGATCCTTGCTTCGACGTCGTGCTGCTCGCGCCACGCCACTGGCCGAAACACCTTCAAGATGCCTTCGGCGTGCCGGATGACATGTGGACGCCGTAAGACTCAGCCGTGAAAGGCATTGCGGGAGGGGGCCGTCCGGGGGCTGCGCGCAATCGCGGCCAGGATAGTGCCGAGCGTCGATTGCATCCTCGTCCGCAGCTCGGCCACCAACGCGTCCACCTGATCCTCCGAAAGCGCTTCAGCCGCGCCCAATGCCGCGCCCACATCGATCGCTTCCGGTACGCGGATGTAAGCGATGCGCGGTGCCACGGGGCGCGGCACCATCTTGTCGATCCGGTCGGCGAGCGTCGCACTGCAAGTGTCGCCGCGCAGCCGTTTGATGTTCTCCGCGAGATGCTCCTGCGTCAGCTCAGGGCCGGGGTAGAGGGACGGTCGGAATCGCAGGATTTTCCGCATCGTCTCGACGAGCCGCTTGGACTCCGCACGCGCCGCCTCGGGCCTCTCGCTCGTCTCACGCAAGCTGCGATCCGCCGCCCGCAGCAGCGGCCGCAGTCGTGGCTCGGGATCGCCGGGCCTTTCGAGGTCGGGGTCGATCCCCAGAGCCAGCATCTCACGCAACCGATCCGACATCCCGGCCAGAACCTGCCGTTGCTGGGCCTCGAAGCTCGCCTCGGGGGGCTTGGCGATGCCGAAACGCTCGGCATCGCGCAGCAAGAGTTGGCGATACGCCGCGAGAATGTGCTCGGCGAGCGGCGCGTCGACGGTGGCAAGCCCGAGCTGCCGCTCGACATGCGCCATCTCTCGCGTCAGCCCGTCCGTCGCGTCCTCGATGAACACGAGCTTCCAGACGACCGGCTGCACGAGCGCGCGGCCGTTGGCCGATCGTGCTCGCAAGTCCCTGAAAGCCGCCGCCGCCATCTCGACGGCGCCCGGATACAGTCGCCCGATCGTATCGCCGTGCCAGCCGACGGTGCCTTCCGGATGCAAGAGCACGCCATGCCCCGCCGCTGCCCAGCGCACCGAATGCGCCTTCGCCGCGCCGCCCCCCGCGCCGGGAATTTGCGCGATCAGGTTATTCTTCAGCCAGAACCGCTGTACCGTCCGCCCCATGCCGTTGACGATCGAGCTCGTCGCCCAGCAGGCGGCAAGTGGCGCCGTGCGAGAGAGGATCTCCTTGTCCAGCATCCAATCGGTGAAAAACTCGGGATGGTTCGGCGTGACGAAAGTCGCGTTGCGAGGCGTTAGCGCCGCGCGCAGCCGGGCCTCGTCGGCTTCGGGAACGTCGATCGCGTGGATGTCGGCGAGCCCGCGGATGCCCGGCACGCGGCCGATCAGCGGCAGGGCGCGCAACCCCGGCACACCGCCGAGGCAGAGCACGCGGTTGACCGGATTGAGCGCCTTGATGAGGAGCGCAGACGGCTTCGGCGCCACGAAGGTGTCGATCATACGGGGCGATTTCGGTAGCGCCTCAGTCATTTCACTCTCTGCCGTCCAACTTGACCGGGTTTGACAGTCCCGCCCCGCCGCGCTCTGGATAGCCAAAATGTCTTAACGGATGGAGCCGCCATGAGCCTCAAAGTCGCCTTTCAGATGGAGCCCATCGAGCGCGTCGATATCAAGGGCAACTCGTCTTTTGCGCTGCTACTCGAAGCACAGCGGCGCGGGCACGAGCTGTTCTATTACGTGCCCGAGCACCTGACGCTCGATCGCGGCAAGCTCAAGGCGCGCGGCGCGCCGATCAAGGTCGAGGACAAGCACGGCGCGCACTATACGCTCGGTGCATCGGCGACCGTCGATCTGAGCGATTACGATGTGGTCTGGCTCCGCCAGGATCCGCCGTTCGACATGGGCTACATCACGACGACGCATCTGCTCGAGCGCATCCATCCCAAGACGCTTGTCGTCAACGATCCGGCGAGCGTGCGCAATGCGCCCGAGAAGGTCTATGTGCTCGAGTTCCAGGACTTGATGCCGCCGACGATGGTGACGCGCAACCGCGAGGACGTGGAAGCGTTCCGGCGCGATTTCGGCGACATCGTCATCAAGCCGCTCTACGGTAACGGCGGCGCGGCGGTGTTTCGCTTGCGTCCAGAGGATACGAATCTCGGTTCGCTCGTCGAGTTGTTCCAGACGGTGTTCCGCGAGCCGTTCATGGTGCAGCAGTACCGCCCCGAGGTGCGCAAGGGCGACAAGCGCATCATTCTCGTCGACGGCCAATTCGCCGGCGCCGTCAACCGCGTGCCGGCCGAGAACGAGACGCGCTCGAATATGCATGTGGGTGGGGTCCCGACCGCAACCGAGCTCACGAAACGCGAGCAGGAGATCTGCGAGCGTCTGGGTCCGGAGCTCAAGAAGCGCGGCCTCATCTTCGTCGGCATCGACGTCATCGGCGACTACCTCACCGAGATCAATGTCACCTCGCCGACCGGCATCCGCGAGGTGAAGCGCTTCGGCGGCAACGATATCGCGGCGATGATCTGGGACGCGGTTGAGGCCCGGCGGTAGAGTGCCATGTGGCACGGCGTACCATGACGATCTCTGATTTGTTCATGAATTGTTCTTGACGGTGGTCGGCATGCGGAGTACCTTTCCGAGCGTGCTCCCCGGGGGTCAAGCATGTTCGGTCAGATCAGCACGGTGGCTTTCGTCGGCGTCGAGGCGCGGCCGGTCAGCGTGCAGGCGAAAATCTCGTCCGGCATGCAGAAATTCTCGATCGTCGGGCTGCCGGACAAGGCGGTGGCTGAAAGCCGGGAGCGGGTTTATTCCGCGCTGCATGCGGTCGGCCTCGGACTGCCCGGCGGCAAGCACATTACGATCAATCTCGCCCCGGCCGACTTGCCGAAAGAGGGCAGCCATTTCGACGTGCCGATCGCGCTCGCATTGATGGTGGCGCTACGCGTGCTGACGCAGGATCAGGTCGGCGGCTATTGCGCGATCGGCGAGCTGGCGCTGGATGGCGCGATCGCGCCGATCGTCGGCGCACTACCTGCCGCCATCGGTGCCAACGCGCTGGGCAAGGGTCTCATCTGTCCGGCCGAGGTCGGGAACGAAGCCGCTTGGGCGTCGCCCGATATGGAGATTCTCGCGGCGCCCCACCTGCTCTCGCTGGTCAATCACTTCAAGGGCCTGCAGACGCTCAGGCGGCCCGAGGCGACGTTCTCGGAGGATGCCGACCCGCTCCCCGATCTCAAGGACGTCAAAGGCCAGGAGACGGCCAAGCGCGCGCTCGAGATTGCGGCGGCCGGCGGTCATAACATGCTGATGATCGGACCGCCGGGCGCGGGCAAGACGATGCTCGCTGCGCGGCTTCCGTCGATCCTGCCGCCGATGACACCCACCGAGATGCTGGAGGTGAGCCAAATTCAGAGCCTCGCCGGCGAGCTCATGGGCGGTAAGCTCTCGCGCCGCCGGCCGTTCCGCGCGCCGCATCACTCGGCGAGCATGGCGGCGCTCGTCGGCGGCGGCTCGCGGCCCCGGCCAGGCGAGGTGTCACTCGCTCACCGCGGCGTGCTGTTCTTGGACGAGCTGCCGGAGTTCACGCCGCAAGTGCTCGATTCGCTGCGTCAGCCGCTCGAGGCGGGCGAGACGGTGATCGCCCGCGCCAATCACCGCATCACGTACCCCTCGCGCATCCAGCTCGTCGCCGCGATGAACCCGTGCCGCTGCGGCAAGGCGCTCGATCCCGGCTACACTTGTGCGCGCGGCAAGGCGTGCGCGGAACAGTATCAGGCGCGGCTGTCGGGTCCGTTCCTCGATCGCATCGACATTCAGATCGAGGTTCCGGCCGTGACGGCCGCGGACTTGGCGCTTCCCGCACCCGTCGAGGACAGCGCAATCGTGCGCGAGCGGGTGGTCGCGGCGCGCGAGCGTCAGCGGCTGCGCTTCGAGACGCGAGGCATCAAACACCTCAAATCCAACGCCGAGTGCCAGGGCGCCATGCTCGAGGAGATCGCCAAGCCGGATGCCGCCGGTGCCGCGTTGCTGAAAGAGGCTGCCGCCGCCATCGGCCTCACCGCGCGCGGCTATCACCGCACGCTGCGCGTCGCCCGCACGCTCGCCGACCTCGATGGCGCCGATACCGTCACCCGCGCCCACATCGCCGAGGCGCTGAGCTATCGCGGCGAGACGATGCGGCAGAAGCAGGCGGCATGAGAGAGGACGGTGAGATGAGAACGATCGACGCTCATACCCGCCACGCCAGAAAATTTGCGAGCAGCCTCAATCCGAGCTGCTGGCTCTTCTCGGGATGAAACTGGGTGCCGGCGATGTTGTCCCGGGCGACCATCGCGGTCACCGGCCCACCGTAGCGCGTACGGGCGACGACGGTCGCCTCGTCAACGCCCACCAGATGATAGCTGTGCACGAAATAGGCGTGCCAGCCTCGGGGCCCTGTCGGGATGCCCGCGAGCAGCGGATGCTGGCGCGCGTCGTCGAGCGTGTTCCAGCCCATGTGTGGGACCTTGAGCGCGGGATCATCCGGCGCGATGCGGCGGACCTCGCCGCCGATCCAGCCCAAGCCCTCGCTCACGCGGTGCTCGAGGCCGCGGCTCGCGAGCAGCTGCATGCCGACGCAGATGCCGAGAAACGGCTTGCCGCCCCGGAGGACGGCGGCCTCGAGCGCCGCGACCATGCCGTCGATCGCCTGGAGGCCCGCCATGCAGTCGGCGAAAGCGCCGACGCCGGGGAGGATGATCCGATCCGCCGTCGCGATATCGGACGGATCGGCCGTCACCCGAACGCTCATGCCCGTGCCGCCCTCGCGGGCGGCGCGCTCGACCGCCTTCGCCGCCGAATGCAAGTTGCCCGAGCCATAGTCGACGATGACAGCTTCAGGCATCGGCGCTCTCGTTGGCCTGCTGCTCGGCCGCGATCATGGTCGCCAAGCGCCGGACGGCGCCAACCTCGCAATCGCCGCGCGAGTCCCCCGTGACGTAGCCGATCTCGTGACCTTCACCGGCGAGCAAGCGCTCGCCTTCGAGATCGGCCGCTTCGTAGCCGACGACAACCGCCGCCGCGAGCCACAAACCCACGAATGCGTCCACGCCCAAGCCCACGGCGTACATCACCAGTCCGCCGCCGGCGATGACCGCGGCCCAAACGAGCAACGCCCGCCAATGCCGGCCCATGGCGAGCCACAGCCCGGAGAGCAGGAAGGCGACCCAGTTGAAACCGTCGCGCACGAGGACCAGCGCCTCCGCGCGGGCCTCGCTCGGCATCCGCCGCGCCTCTTTCAGCTCATAGACCGCATAGGCACTCATGCGCGCGTCTCCTCAGGCGATCAGCGTTCCCTTGGTCGACGGCACGCGATCGCGCTGCCTCGGATCGATGGCGACCGCATCCTTGAGCGATCGCGCCAGTGCCTTGAAGCAACTCTCGGCGATGTGATGGTTGTTTTCGCCGTAGAGCGTTTCCACGTGCAGCGTCACGCCGGCATGCTGCGCGAAGGCCTGGAACCACTCGCGGAACAGCTCGGTATCCATCTCGCCGATCTTCGGCCGCGAGAATTCGACCTTCCAGATCAGATACGGCCGCCCCGACACATCGATTGCGGCGCGCGTCAGCGCTTCGTCCATGGGGAGAAAACAATGCGCATAGCGCGTGATGCCCTTGCGATCGCCCAGCGCCTTCGCCAGCGCCTGGCCGATCGCGATGCCGGTATCCTCGACCGTGTGGTGCTGATCGATGTGCAGGTCGCCCTTGGTCGCGATCCTCATGTCGATCAAGCTGTGGCGCGCGAGCTGCTCGAGCATGTGATCGAAGAAGCCGACGCCGGTCTTGATGTCGAAGGCGCCCGTACCGTCGAGATCGAGGCTCACGTTGACGTGCGTCTCGTTGGTCCGGCGCTCGATCGTGGCGCTGCGTGCCATCTCAACTCCTTGTGCGCATTGCCCGATCGGGTCTATCAGCTCTCGACAAAGGCAGCCAGCCCGCCTTGAAACGCACCGGCGCCCGCCCGATATAGTCTCGAAAGAGTAACCATGTCCTCAACCTCCACCAGCATCCCGCAGATCTGGCACGGCACGACCATCCTCACCGTTCGCAAGGGTGGCAAGGTCGTCGTTGCGGGCGATGGACAAGTCAGTCTCGGCCAGACCGTCATCAAGGCGAATGCGCGCAAGGTTCGCTCGCTCGGACGCGGCAACGTCATCGGCGGCTTCGCCGGCGCGACCGCTGATGCGTTTACCTTGTTCGAGCGTCTGGAAGCCAAGCTCGAGCAATATCCCGAGCAGCTCCAGCGCGCCGCCGTCGATCTCGCCAAGGACTGGCGCACCGACAGATTCCTGCGCCGCCTCGAAGCCATGATGATCGTCGCCGACAAGCGTCACACGCTGGTGCTGACCGGAACCGGCGACGTGCTCGAGCCCGATGGTCACGTCATGGGCATCGGCTCGGGCGGCAACTATGCGCTCGCCGCCGCCCGCGCGCTGATCGATCAGCCGCTCTCCGCCGAGGAGATCGCGCGCAAGGCCATGGACATTGCCGCCGACATTTGCGTTTACACCAACCGCAATCTCGTCGTCGAAAGCCTGGCGACGGAGAGTTGAGCGCGATGGCGGACATGTTGTACGAGCTGCGTCGCGCGACCGAGGACGATCTGCCGCTCATCGCCCGCTGGCTCGGCGAGCGGCACGTCGCCAAATGGTGGGGCAAGGCGCCGGCCGAGCTTCAGGAGATCGCGGGCCACATTCGCGGCAGCGATGCGGAGCCCTATATCGTCAGCCTCGACGGCCAGCCGATCGGCTACCTGCAGACGTATCCGGCGGAAGCCGACGCCGACATTCCGCCCCAGCCTCCGAGCACGCTCGGTGTCGATTTCCTCATCGGCGAGACGGGCATGCTCGGCAAGGGCCATGGCCCTGCCATCTTGAAGCAACTCGCCGACGACTGCCTCGCCCGGGGCGTCGCCCGCCTCATCGCCGATCCCGACGGCCGCAACATCTCCTCCGTCGGCTGCCTCGGCCGCGCCGGCTTCTCGCCGGTGAGCCTCATCGGCCCCTCGTCCGCACGCCGTCTGTTGATGTCGCGCGATCTCATTCCCCAACCCGTCGAGCGCCCGGCCGAGCGGCCCTCGCGCCGCCGCCAGAGACCCTCCCCCACATGACCTCCTTCTCCCCTCGCGAGATCGTTTCCGAGCTCGACCGCTTCATCGTCGGCCAGCACGACGCCAAGCGCGCCGTCGCCATCGCCTTGCGCAATCGCTGGCGCCGCCAGCAGCTCGAGCCGGCGCTGAAAGAGGAGGTGCTGCCCAAGAACATCCTCATGATCGGTCCGACCGGCGTCGGCAAGACCGAGATTTCGCGCCGCCTCGCGCGGCTCGCCAATGCGCCCTTCCTCAAGGTCGAGGCGACGAAGTTCACCGAGGTCGGCTATGTCGGCCGGGACGTCGATCAGATCGTGCGCGACCTGACCGAGGTCGGCATCGGGCTCGTCAAAGAGGCCAAGCGCCGCGAGGTTCGTGCGCGCGCGCATCTCAATGCCGAGGAGCGAGTCGTCAATGCCCTCGTCGGCGATCGCTCGTCCGAGCAGACGAAAGAGGTGTTCCGCAAGAAGCTCCGCGCCAACGAGCTCGACGACAAGGAGATCGAGATCGAGGTGGCCGACGCCGGTGCGCAGATGCCGAGCTTCGATATTCCCGGCATGCCCGGAAGCCAGATCGGCATGATCAATTTGAACGAGATGCTCGGCAAGGCTTTCGGCCAGCGCACGAAGACGCGGCGGATGAAGGTCAAGGACAGCTACGAGCTGCTCATCCAGGAGGAGAGCGACAAGCTCATCGAGCAGGAGAGCATCGTCCAGGATGCGATCCGCAGCGTCGAGAACGACGGCATCGTCTTCATCGACGAGATCGACAAGATCTGCGCGCGCTCGGAGCGCCAGGGCGCCGACGTCAGCCGCGAGGGTGTGCAGCGCGATCTTCTGCCGATCATCGAGGGCACGACCGTCAGCACGAAATACGGACCTGTGAAGACCGATCACATCCTCTTCATCGCCTCGGGTGCCTTTCACGTGGCCAAACCCTCGGATCTACTCCCCGAGCTGCAGGGGCGCCTGCCGATCCGCGTCGAGCTCGCGGCGCTGACCCGCGAGGACATGCGGCGGATCCTGACCGAGCCCGAGGCGAGCCTCATCAAGCAATACGTCGCCTTGCTCGCGACGGAAGAGGTGAAGCTCGCCTTCACCGACGACGGCATCGATGCGATCGCCGACATCGCGGTCGAGGTGAATGCGACGGTCGAGAACATCGGCGCGCGGCGGCTTTCGACCGTGCTCGAGCGTGTGCTCGACAAGGTCTCGTTCGAGGCGGCCGATGCGCCCGGCACATCGGTGACGATCGACGGCGACTACGTGCGCCGCCATGTCGGCGACCTCGCCAAGAATGCCGATCTGTCGCGATTCATTCTGTGAAAACAGCGCCGGATTGATCCAGCGCAATCGCATCCTTGCCCTCACTCCCCATCTGACGCGGAGCGCGCTTCGCCGCGAACCTCGAGAGGAGTGACGACAATGCTCGACAAGCCATTTCGACCGATCGCCCTTGCGGCCCTTCTCGGGCTCGCCACCGTCGCCCCGGCCTTCGCCGATGACGACGGCAACGGCGGCATGGGGATGGGCATGATGATGGGCCGCATGATGGGCATGGACATGGAGGATATGTCCAAGCACATCGAGGGCCGGCTCGCCTTCCTGAAAGCCGAGCTCAAGATCACGGAGGCGCAGACGGCGGCGTGGGTCAAGCTCGCCGACACGTTGCGCAACACCGCCGAGACGCATGGCAAGATGATGCAGTCGCACATGCAGGAGATGCACGACGGCAGCTTCCTCAAGAAGCCGCTGCCGGATCGCCTCGCCTTCATGGAGACGATGATGTCGGCCCGCCTCGAGGAAATCCGCAGCGTCAAGGCGGCGTTCGAGGAGCTGTACGGCACGCTCGCCGACGATCAGAAGAAGGTCGCCGACCAGATCGCCCTGCCGATGATGGGCATGGGCATGATGATGGGTCGTGGCATGGGCATGGGCCGCGGCATGATGATGGAGTAGCGAGCCTGCGGCGAAGACTCTCCCCTGGATCCCCGCGCTCGCTGCGCGCGTTGCGCTCGCTGCGCGACGATGACGAAACTGCCGTTCCCGCCCAAAAACCTACTCCTCCGTCATCCTCGTGCGCGTGAGCAACGCGAGCGACGCACGGGGATCCAGGAGAAACTTGGAGCGCAACGCGCTCCTCATTTCCGTCGGCGGAGGTGGACATAGATCGCGCCTTCGCCGCCGTGCTGACGGCCGGCACCGGTGAAGCTCACGACGACGGCCGCGAGATCGGGCTCGCCGAGCCAGGCGGGAACAAGGCGCTTCAGGATGCCCGGCCGGTCGGGACCATGCAGATCGAACGGCCGGTCGTCAGGATCGCTGCTGCGGCCTTTGCCGGTGATGACTTTGACGTGCCTGAGGCCACGCGCCTGGGCCGATAGGATGAACCCTCTCAGCGCGCGATGCGCTTCGGCCTGTCGCATGCCATGCAGGTCGAGCCGGGCCTCGATGTCCAAATGTCCGCGGCGCAGGCGCTTGGCGCGCTTCGCCTCGAAGGGTGCAGCAGGCGGCTTTGCCGGTGCGATCTTCGGCGGCGGCGCGGGCGCGGGTTTGGGTGCCGGCGTCTTCGGCTTGGCAAGATGAGGCGAGCTCGCAGCGGCGGGCTCGGATGCCGGCTTCGCCTTTGCCGGTGCGGGTGCCACGCGGCGTTCGATCGGGGTGATCGTCTCCGTCACGGCGCGCCAGAGTGCCTCGTCCTCGGACGATAGCGGCGATCGCCGCTTCGGGGCGACGGGCGCATCGAGCACCGGCGGCTTGGGCCGCTTGCCTTTCACGGCTCGGTGCCCTTGGGCAGCAGCACGACGAATGCACCGGCATGACGGGTGAGGCCAGCGAGCCGCTCGGCGCTCTTGCCGGTTCCCCAGAAAATGTCGCCACGCTCGGGTCCGCGAATGGCCGAGCCGACATCTTGCGCGATCATGAGCCGGCGGAACCCGTCCTCGCCGTGATGCCTGATGGCGTCCGATGCGACGAAGATCGGCAGGCCGAGCGGGTGATAGCTCGCATCGACGGCAAGGCTGCGCCCTTCCGTCAGCGACACGCCCTGCGCGCCGATCGGGCCCGCATTATCGGCCCCCTCCGGCAGTCTGCGGAAGAAAATGTACGACCGATTCTCCCGCATCAAGGCGCGGGCCCGGCCAAGATCCTCCGCAAGCCACGCCCTGAGACGATCGAGCGTCATCTCCGCGGCCGGCGCCACGCCCCGGCTGACCAGCACGCCCCCGATCGATGTGTAGGGGTAGCCGTTCTTGCCTGCATAGCCGACACGGACGACACGTCCATCGGCAAGCCGAATGCGTCCCGAGCCCTGCACGTGCAGGAGGAACGCGTCGATCGGATCCTTCAGATACGCGATCTCGAGACCACGTCCGGCGAGCGCGCCATCCTCGATCTCGCCGCGCGTGAAATAGGGGACGACGCGATCGCCATCGCGACGGCCGGCGGCGATCTCGGCGTTGGCTTGCGCATGCAGCGTGCGGTCGACGAGATCGACGAGATCGCCGGGCTTGGCGAGGATCGGCACCTCGAACCCTTGTCCGCGCTCGAGTGCACCCTCGAGCTCTGGCTCGTAGTAGCCGGTGAGAAACCCGTTGCCGCTGGCCGAGAGGAGATGCGGGATGAAATGGGCCTCGAAGAATGCGCGCGCGCCGCCGTCGACATCCCGTGCCCGCATCGCTTCGGGAGCAAGCCGCGCCAACGCGTCCCGGATGCGACCCTTGCGGCTCGTCCGGCCCTTGTCCTTCAGCACCGCGCAAGAGACGAGGAACGCCGCGAGCGCCGGGCCGGGATCGTCTTCGGTCCAGCCCGCGATGTCAGCGAAGCCGATGCGCTCGGCGTGAACCGGGGCATTCGGGGCAGGCACGGCGCGATTGTCGAGCATGACGGCGCAATCCGAAACGCTCTAGTTCGCCGCCTGCGTCGCCACCAGCTTCCAGTTCGGATCGCGCGAGGTGAGCTCGCGGGCGAACGTCCAGATGTCGGTGACCTCCCGGATCTGCTTGGGATCGCCGTCGATGATCTCGCCGTTGCGATTCTTCACCGCCGTGATGAGCTGGCTCACGAACTTGACCGTCACGCGCGCCGTCTTGGCTTTTGCCTCGGCATCGATGATGTCGGCCTTGTTGATGCCGACGAAGCTCGTGTCGACCGCCTCGCCCCGGGTTTCGCGCTCGCTGATGACCTCGGCGAACCCGTCGTAGACCTCGCGGCTCAAGAATTGCTTCAGCAGCCGCTTGTTGCCCTCGGCGAAGGCCGTCACGATCATCTCGTAGGCCGACTTGGCGCCGCGCACGAAATGCGCCGGATCGAAGCTCGAATCCTGCCGCGCGATATCGAGGAGGCCGGCATGCGCGGGGTTGGTGTCCGGCATGAAGCCGCGAATGCGATCCTCGACCTCCTGGTCGCCGGCCGGCGGGGTGGGGCGGACCGTTTCGCGGGTCGGCAGCGGCACGACCTTATCCTTGGCGACGGCCGTGCCGCCGGACTCACGCGGAAGTGGATCGTAGCGACGCTCGTTGCCGGTCTTGCGGCCGAGCACTCTCCTCAAGCGCAGGAGAATGACCACCGCCACGACCAAAAGCAGCAGGGTATAGATATCGAACGTTCCGTTCATTACGTTATGTCCTGGTCGATCGGGCCCGGCCGCTCGTCAGTGAGCCGGCGCGCTTGGCCGCAGACGCACACAAGGTGAACTCGGCAAGAAAACATCGTCGCGTCATCGTCTTCCGTTTCAACTTAAGACATCGTTTCCGCGAAGCCAACTGCCAATGGCCTCCAGTACGGACTTCTTGGACAGATAGGGTCGCTCGTGCCGTTCGTCATCCTCGCATTGCTCATTCTCGTGCCGATCGCCGAGCTCGCCGTCATCATCAAGGTCGGCGGCGTGATCGGCGTCGTGCCCACCCTCCTGCTTCTCGTCGGCATGGCTTGTCTCGGCGCCTTCCTGTTGCGCCAGCAAGGCTTGGCCGTGCTCCGCAAGAGCCAAGACTCGTTAGCCCATGGTCAGGTTCCGGTCGGCTCGGCGCTCGACGGCCTCGGCCTGGTCGTCGCCGCTATACTGATGATGGCTCCGGGCTTCCTCACCGATATCGCCGGCATCCTGCTTCTTATCCCCTGGGTCAGGCGACATCTGGGCGCTTGGCTCGTCTCGCGCTTCATCACCCGCGGCACGGTCAAGGTCCGCACGTTCCGCTCCGGTCCGCAGCGTCCAAAACGTGACGCCTCGCCCAGCGGCGGCCCGGTGATCGACGGCGATTACACGCGCCTCGACGAGCATTGAGCTCCTGCCGGTTTGCCCCGCGCGCACGATCGTGCTAGCGCCGGTGCAGGGGCGAGAGTTGGAGGGCACGATATGGCAGAGACCGATGGCGGGGCGGCGAGCACAGCCGGCAGCGCGCAACCGACATTCCGGGTGCTCGCGCAGTTTCTCAAGGACCTGTCGTTCGAGAACCCCGGTCTCGCGCAGCAAATGCCGCAAGGAAACGACGAGCGGGCCCAGGTCAAGGTCGACGTCAACGTGGCCGTCAACAAGCTCGCCGACAGCGTCTTCGAGAGCGTGCTCGAGATCAACACCGCGGCGAAGACCTCGAAGGGCATCCTCTATAACGTCGAGGTGAGCTATGGCGGCGTGTTCCGGCTCGAGGGCATTCCCGAGGCGGCGATCCAGCCGGCGCTCTTCATCAACGCGCCGACGCTGCTTTATCCCTTCGTGCGCCGCCTGGTCGCCGATGTGACGCGCGACGGTGGCTATCCGCCGCTCCTGCTCGACCCGATCGACTTCGCCGGCCTCTATGCCCAGAACCGCGGCAAGATCAACGCGACCGTGAACTGACCCGGTCCTGCCGTCCGATGGCGAGCGAGGTGCGGCGCGGCAACATCGCGAGCACCTGCTGCAGGTGCGTAAGCTTCAGCGCCACGCAGCCGGCCGTCGGGCCGTAGTCCGGATCGGCGACATGCATGAAGATCGCGCTGCCGAGATTGCGGCTCCGGCGCCTGACATTGTAGTCGACGACGACGACGATGTCGTAGAGGCGATCGGCGCGCCAGAGCTCCTCGTGGCTCGCCTCATAAGGTAAACGCACCGGCCGGTTGTAGTTGCGGTCGAGCGCGCCGTCGCACCAGCCGTCCGACCGCCGCAGCGGCTTGACCGGCAGTCCGGTGCGCGGCCGCGGCACCTGATCGGCGCGATACAGCACATCGAGCAGGGCGTGACGGCCGATCGGGCTCGCGCCATCGCCCTCGCGCTTGGAGGCCCGCATGCCGCTCCGGCCGATCGCGCACGGAAAGACACGCTCGCCGATGCGGAGCACGCCGCGCGTCGAGCGCGGATTTGAGCAGAAAACCTGTAGCGTTCGTTTGGCAGAGCGTTTTGACACGCGGTATCCTGTTCGCTAGGGGGTAGGTGGCGGGGCGCGGGCTCGCCTAGTATAGCCTGCCCCGGTTCCCGGAGTCCTTGGGGACCCTACTCCTCGGAGCGACCCATGAGCGCTGCACGTAAGATCCTGATCGTCGACGACGACGCTGACCTTCGGGAGTCTCTCACCGAGCAGCTGGCGCTCCACGACGATTTCTCGACCGAGATCGCGGCATCGGCCGGCCAGGCCATTGAGGCGGCCAAGCACGGCCACGTCGACCTGATCCTATTGGATGTCGGCCTGCCGGACATGGACGGGCGCGAGGCCTGCCAGATCCTGCGCAAGAACGGCTACAAGGGCCCGGTCGTGATGCTGACGGGGCAAACGTCCGATGCCGACACCATCCTCGGCTTGAACTCGGGCGCCAACGACTACGTCGCGAAGCCCTTTCGCTTCGCCGTGCTGCTCGCCCGCATCCGCGCGCAACTGAGGCAGCATGAGCAGAGTGAGGACGCGGTCTTCGCGATCGGACGCTACACGTTCAAGCCGGCGTCCAAGCTGCTGCTCGACGAGAAGGGATCGAAAATCAGGCTCACCGAAAAGGAGACCTCGATCCTCAAATATCTCTATCGGGCGGGCGAGAAGGTGGTCAGCCGCGAGGTGCTGCTGCACGAGGTGTGGGGCTACAACGCCGGGGTCACCACCCACACGCTCGAGACCCATATCTACAGGCTGAGACAAAAAATCGAGAAAGACCCCTCCAGCGCCGAGCTGCTCGTCACCGAGAGCGGCGGCTACAAGCTGATGCCCTGACGGGCTCTCAACACGTCATCCACACACCCATTCCGCCCCTTTGCCGGGGGCCGCGAATCCCATAGCTTCTGGACCGTTGTTGGCCGGGCGTACCCATCGGCCTTGTCGAGTGATGCGTCGCTGAGCCGTCTGCCGGTCCTCATGGATCGAGAAGCCGGTCTCAGGTGTTGGCTTCGAGCATTCTGTAGTCTGCTCAGGCCGTCGAACGTCAGTCGCGAGGGGCCGTATGTCGCCGGATCTTTTGATGCTGTCGCTCTTGGGTGCGCCGCTGTTCACGGGACTTGCGCCGTTGCAGCTCAAGGTGCTGGCCCTCACCGCCGAGCGCGTGAGCTTTCGCGACGGCGAGGCGGTCATCCGCAGCGGCGAGGAGGGCGACGCCGCTTTCCTGATCGTCAGTGGCGAGGTCGCGGTCGATCTGGCCGACGACATGGTTGGCGAGCGGGCCGTGCTTCCGGCCGGGACGCTGGTCGGCGAGCTCGCGATGCTGATCGAAACCGAGCATGGCTCGACCGTCAAGGCGACGGGCTCGGTCAACGCGCTCCGGTTCTCGCGTCAGATGATGCACGAGCTGATGCAGCGCTATCCCGGCATGGCGGAGCATTTCACCGCGAAGATCCGCCAGCGGCTCGAGCAGATGGCCGAAGCGCTGCGCGAGATCGACGAGATGCTGGACCTGGGCGACGATCTCGGCGGCGAGTCGCAGCCGGCCGAGCGCCAGGCGATGCACTAGAGCGGCGTGCGCAAAAGTGTGCCGCGGTTTTGCGCGAAACGCCGCGACAAGCCAAAGAGCTAGCGCATCGTCTTCATGGCGAGCCGGCGGCTACTTCGCCTGAACCCGATCAAGGCGCGAGCTGAAGCGTCTCAGCCGTCGGCGCTTCCTGCTGCTGGGCGAGCACGTCCGCCGAGCCGTCCCAGCCATAGATGTCCTCGCGGAAGCTGACGTCGCCGTCCGGCGTCGCGTAAGCCGTCAGATACGTGAAGAAGACATCGACCTCGGCGTTGAGCGGCACGTCGAGCTGCTGGCCGGTCATGAGCACGCTGTCCACCCGCGCGCGGTCCCAATCGCCGTTGGCCGAGGCGAGCCACGCTACGAGATCGAAGACGCGCTGCACGCGCACGCAGCCGGCGCTGTAGGCCCGCGTCGAGCGGCCGAACAGGTTCTTCATCGGCGTGTCGTGCATGTAGACGTTGTGCTCGTTGGGCATGTTGATGCGCACGAGGCCCAACGCATTCTGCGGTCCGGGCTCCTGGCGGAACTTGAAGGTCTGCGCTTCCGGCGAGCTCCAGTTGATGAAGGAGGGATCGACGACCTGACCGGCCTCGCCATAGTCGGTCTGCACGCGAATGCGCTCGCGCGCGAGATAGCCCGGATCCTTGAGGAGCTTGGGGATCAAATCACCGAAGGCGACGCTGTCTGGCACGTTCCAATAGGGGAAGAAGTTGAGGCCCTTGATCTTGGCGTGCACCGTCGGCGTCTTGCGCTCTGGCCGGCCGACGATGACGCGGCTGGCGAGCTGGATCTGCCCGTCCTGCACCGCTTGCAGCTCCATGGCCGGGACGTTCACGAGCACATAGCGCGCCGGCAGTCCGCTCGCCAAAAGCTCACGGATTCGCACGAGATTGATGCGCAGCTGCTCGAGCCGGGCCCGCACGGGCACGTTCATCTGCACGACGGTGCGCCGGTCGACCACGCCGTTGGGCGGAATGCCGTGGCGGCGCTGGAAGCGCTTCACGGCCGCCTCGAGATACTCGTCGAAATCCCAGGCGCTGCTCTCGTTGGGCTTCAAGCCGTCGGTCACCTCGAGGCGAGCCCGTACGGCGGCGACGGCCTCGTCCGTATCGCCGACCCGCAGCGTCTTGCCGCTTGGCACCTGCGGCCAACCGCCAGACTGGGCGAGCTGCTGATAGCGCTCCATGGCGACGGAAAGGCCGCGCTCGGTCTCGCCGCTCGAGAACACGGTGCGCGCCATCAGCTCGTCGAGAAGCTTCTGCTCCTCGCGCGCCGTTTCCTCCTTCGAGCGCTTGGGCTGCTCGGCCTCCTGCTGCTGTTGGGATCCGAAGATGTCGTCGAAGAACCAGCCCTCCGTACGGTCGGCGGCGGCAGGCAAGGCGGACAGCCCGATCACCCCGGAAACAACGGCTCCGAGGAGAGCAGCTCGCCGAAAACGGCTCGAAGGCGCGCGCTTGACGTTCATGTCATCCCGTATGCTCATGGCCCCGGCGCCGGCATAAACCCCCGCCGGGACGGACGTCTCGATTGCGCCCGCTGAGACGCGAAACGCAATGCGTTCACACTGCCTCAACTCGGGTTGTCGAGGCAAACGGCACGTGCATCAGGTTGCGAAGAGTTGATGGCGTTTGCGAGGCGTAGCGGAGCCGTGGGGGAACGGCAAATTCTCTCGCTTGAGAGAGAAACTGGAGCGGGCGAAGGGATTTGAACCCTCGACCCTCACGTTGGCAACGTGATGCTCTACCCCTGAGCTACACCCGCATTCCAGATCGCCGATCGCGCGGCGCGCCGCTCTTATTGCCCAAACGCGCAGGCTTTGCAACACCCAGCAGGCCGGGTGCGGCCGGATTGCCCTTCGCGCCCACTGAGGCTAAACACACACAGGTTTCAAGTCAGTTAGGCTCGGCATGGCAGCGACCCGGAGCGAATTGCTCTCCTTTCTCGATCAGCTCGGTATTGAGACGCGGACGCACGAGCATCAGGCGGTGTTCACGGTCGCCGAAAGCCTCGAAATCGAGAAAGCGATGCCCGGCGGGCATACCAAGAACCTGTTCCTCAAGGACAAAAAGGACCGGGTGTTCCTGGTCGTGGCCTTGCACGACGCCGCGATCGACCTCAAATCCCTGCATCGGGTGATCGGGTCGGACCGGCTGAGCTTCGGCAAGCCCGAGCTGCTCGAGGCGCTGCTCGGGGTGAAACCCGGGTCGGTGACCCCGTTCTCCCTCATCAACGACCGCGACGGGCGCGTCACCGTGATCCTCGACGCGCCGATGATGGACCACGATCTGCTCAACTACCACCCGCTCGAGAACACCGCGACGACGGCGATCGCCAAGGCCGATCTCGTGCGGTTCATCGAGGCGACCGGACATACGCCGAAGATCATGCAGGTGAGCGGCCTCGCCGCCGCTCAAGCGACACCCTAAGGAGGCGGCCCGTCGACGGGCGCTGAGACCAAGAGCCAGGATAGACACATGACCATGAACATCGCCGGCGCCCCCAAGGCCGATGCCGATCTCATCAAGGACACGACGACCCAGGCCTTCACGAAGGATGTGCTCGAAGCCTCGCGCGAGGTGGCGGTGCTCGTCGACTTCTGGGCGCCCTGGTGCGGCCCCTGCAAGCAGCTGACGCCGATCCTCGAAAAGGCCGTCCGGGCCGCCAAGGGCAAGGTGCGGCTGGTGAAGATGAACATCGACGAGCATCCGGCCGTCGCGGGCCAGCTCGGTGTGCAATCGATCCCGGCCGTGTTCGCCTTCCGCAACGGCCGGCCGGTCGACGGCTTCATGGGCGCACTGCCCGAGGGCCAGGTGAAGGCCTTCATCGATCGCCTGCTCGGCGGCGAGGGGCCGGGTGCGGATCTGGCCGAGATGCTCAAGGTCGCGGGCGAGGCGCTGGAGCAGAACGATCTACAGGGCGCCGCCGAGATCTATGCCGCGATCCTCGCCGACGACAAGGAGAACCCGGATGCGCTCGCCGGGCTTGCCAAGTGCTATCTGAAGACCGGCGACATCGAGCGGGCCGAGAACACCCTGGCGATCTGCCCGCCCGCCAAGCAGAGCCACGCGGCGATCGCGGGCGTCAAAGCGATGCTCGATCTCGCCCGCAAGGCACCGGCGGCCGGCGCGACCGCCAAGCTCGAAGCGGACATCGCCGCTGATCCGAACAACCATCAGGCCCGTTTCGATCTGGCGCTCGCGCTGAACGCGCAGGGCAACAAGGAGGCGGCGGTGGAGCATCTTCTGACGATCATGCGCCGCAGCCGCACCTGGAACGACGACGGCGCGCGCAAGCAGCTTGTGCAGTTCTTCGACGCCTGGGGCCCCAAGGACGAGATGACCTTGCAAGGCCGCAAGCAACTCTCCATTCTGCTCTTCTCTTGAACCGATCGGAGCGTCCCATCGCCATCGCCGACCGATACCGGCACCCGAGCGATCTGCCTCAGGAGATCGCCGTGTTTCCGCTCCGTGGCGCGATCCTGCTGCCGCGCATCGCGCTGCCTTTGAACATCTTCGAGCCGCGCTATCTGGAGATGATCGACGATGTCATGCGGGGCAATCGCCTCATCGGCATGATCCAGCCGTTGCAGGCCGTCGACGATACCGAGAGCCCGGCGGGCAAGGGCGCACCCTTGCGCCAGACCGGCGCGGCCGGCCGCATCACGAGCTACACCGAGACCGACGACGGCCGCTATCTTATCACGCTGACGGGCATCTGCCGGTTCGCGGTCCGGGAGGAAATCTCGACGGATCGCCTCTATCGCTGCTGCGCCGTCGACTTCGCCCCCTTCGAGGCGGACCTCACCGAGGGCACCGGCGAGGACGAGGTCGATCGCTCGCACCTGCTCAAGGTGCTCAAGACCTACCTCGACGCCAACGACCTCAAAGCCGATTGGCAGGCGATCCACAAGTCGTCGAACGAGTTCCTGGTCAACACGCTCTCGATGATCAGCCCCTACGGGCCCGAGGAGAAGCAGGCGCTGCTCGAGGCACAAAGCCTGAAGTCGCGCGCCGAGGTGCTGGTGGCGCTGGCCGAGATGCAGCTCGCCGCCCGCGACGACGGCTCGGGCTCAGCGCTTCAATAGGACGTGTCATGGCTGAGACTGAAACCACCCACGCCGTCGATCCGCGCTTGCTCGAGATTCTGGTGTGCCCGCTGACGAAGACGCGGCTCGAATACGATGCCGCCGCCCAGGAGCTCGTCAGCCGCGCCGCCGGCCTTGCCTATCCGATCCGCGACGGCATCCCGATCATGCTGCCGGACGAGGCACGGAAGTTGGACTAGACCCGAGCCGGCTCCCACCTTGAGGGGAACGGCGGGGCGGTAGGTCAAAAACCAACACGCCTCAGCGTTCATGTCGACCCTCATCCCAGCGCCTAAGGACTTGCCTGGGGTCAGACCCTGCGGGTCTGACCCCTTCCGAGGTCTGTGTATCGGGTCAGACCCGCAGGGTTTGACCCCCATCAGGCGGTACGCAAGTGACCTTTGCAGCTCACGCCGCCTTCGTCATCAGCCGCTGGACCGGCCGCTCGCGGATCGGCAGGTGAACGATCGCGGCGAATAGCCCGAGCCCGACGCTCAGCCACCAGACCATGTCGTAGCTGCCCGTCGCGTCGTAGATCCGGCCGCCGAGCCAGACACCCAAGAAGCTCCCGATCTGGTGGGAGAAGAACACGATGCCGAACAGCGTCGCCATGTAGCGGACGCCGAACATCTGCGCGACGAGCCCCGAGGTCAGCGGCACCGTCGAGAGCCACAGCAGGCCGAGCGCACCGGCGAAGCCGAGCACGAGCATTTCGCTCTTGGGCGCCAGCAGCAGCACCACGGTCAGCACCGAGCGCAGGAAATAGATGAGGCTCAAGCCCCACGCCTTGCGCCACTTCTGGCCAGCGTAGCCGGCCGAGAGCGAGCCGACGATATTGAACAGGCCGACGAGCGCCATCGCCGCGGCGCCGACCGAGGGGGCAAAGCCCAGGTCTTTCACATAGGCCGGGAAGTGCACAGTGACGAAGGCGATCTGGAAGCCGCAGACGAAGAAGCCGGCGACCAGCAGCAGATAGCTCGGATGCCCGATGGCCTCTTTCAGCGCCTCCGCCATCGTCTGCTCGGCGGCGATACGTCCCGATCCGCCGCGATCGGTGGGCAGCAGGAAAGCAAGCGGGATGATGAGGAGAGTGGAGGCCGCGAGCGCCAGCATCGCCTGATACCAACCGAAGTCGGAGATCATCGCCTGGGTCAGCGGCGAGAACACGATCTGTCCCGCCGAGCCCGCCGCCGTGCCGAGACCAAGCGCCAGCGACCGCTTATCGGGGCCCACGACCTTGGCGATCGAGGCGAGCGCGATGGAAAAGGAGGAAAAGGCGATACCGGCACCGAGCAGCACGCCGCCTGTCATATGCAGGGCGAGGCTCGAGTCCGAAACGGCGAGGCCGTAGAGGCCGAGCGCGTAGAGCACGGCGCCGAAGGCGAGCACGCGAGCCGGCCCGAACCGGTCGGACAGGGCGCCGGCGATCGGCACGGCCGCGCCCCACAGCAGGTTCTGGATCGCCATGGCGAGGCTGAACGTCTCGCGGCTCCAGCCCTTTGCGACCGTCATCGGCTCGAGGAACAGCCCCATCGTCGAGCGCGCGCCGAAACCGAGCAGCGCGATCAGGCACCCAGCGAGGATGATCGCGGTGGCGGTGCGGTGGAGGGGGATGGGGGCAGAGGTGGTCACGGGAGCTCCGATCCAATCTGGCGGCGCGACTACCTACGTCAGCGGCTCCGAGCAGGCAATGTGCAGCTGGCCTACGACCGTCAATCAATCCGCATAGCGGCCATAAGACCCCATTTTCGCCAGCTACGGATCGACCCGTAACGCGTCTCCTCGCAAGCCGCAATCATCGCGACTTGCGGAAGCGCCCGTCTCGAATCCTGTCCCGCAGCTCGCATTGCAGCTTGAACCTGCGGTTCATGACGTAGATGCAACGGCTATCCAGAGCGGCGCCTTCTTGCCCACCGGGACACTCCGGCGACATGCACATATCGAACAGCGACTGCATCTCCTCGCCATAGAGGGTGAACTCGTCGAGTAGCTCCTCGTCGTCCTCGGGGATCGGACGCTCCGGGATCTCGATGCCGTCCGGCACGCCGAGCTTGGCCCGCCATCCAGCTTTCTCTCGCTCACTTACGCGGCTGAGGGCTGCCCAGCCGTCTCCCGTCAACTGGGGCATCATGTTGCCAGCGGCGATCCAAGCATTGATCGCATCAGCGACGGCTTGATCGCGCTCCTCCTCGGTTCTGCCATCCGTCACCTCGATGCCCATGGCCGACAGCATCTCCAGGGTGTCCGCGACATCGGCAGAGTCGATGTCACCTGCAGGCAGGAGCTCGTTCAATTGCTCATAGGTCATGAAGCCAGTGGCGCGTGCCTTTTCCAGCTTCGCCTGCACCACGTCGTCTTCAAGATCAATCAGAACCGGCATGGGTCATCCCTCCGCTCGATCAACTGCCTCTACCTATAGGCAGTGGCGAAGGGTGCTCGTGCCGGGAGTAGACTCTGCGCGCCTATGACGTCGCTGCCGCCCCCGCGCTCGCCCGCAGCCTCTCGCTCGCGCTCTTCAACTGCCCGCAGGCGGCCATGATGTCCCGTCCGCGCGGGGTGCGCACGGGCGACGCGTAGCCGGCCTTGTTCACCACCTCGGCGAAGCGCTCGATCTGCGTCCAGCTCGAGCATTTGTACGGCGCGCCCGGCCAGGGATTGAACGGGATGAGGTTGATCTTTGCCGGGATGCCGGCGAGCAGGCGGACGAGTTGGCGGGCGTCGTCGAGGCTGTCGTTGACGCCGTCGAGCATCACGTACTCGAAGGTGATGCGGCGCGCGTTCGACAGGCCCGGATAGTTGCGGCAGGCGTCCAGCAGCTCCGCGATCGGGTACTTCTTGTTGAGCGGCACGAGGGAATCGCGCAGCTCGTCGCGAACGGCATGCAGCGAGATCGCGAGCATGGTGCCCGCTTCCTCGCCCCAGCGCGGGATCTCCGGCACGACGCCCGAGGTCGACAGCGTGATGCGGCGCTTGGAGAGGGACAAACCCTCGCCGTCGGCCGCGATCTCCATCGCATCGCGAACGTTGTCGAAATTGTAGAGCGGCTCGCCCATGCCCATGAGCACGACGTTGGTGATCGCGCGATCGCCGGTCGGGATCAGCCCATCCGCCGGCTTCTCGCGGCCCGGCCAATCGCCGAGCCGATCGCGCGCCAGCATCACCTGGCCCACGATCTCCTGAGGTGTCAGGTTGCGAACGAGCTTCTGCGTGCCGGTATGGCAGAAGGTGCAGTTGAGCGTGCAGCCGACCTGGCTCGAGATGCAGAGCGTGCCCCGATCGGCTTCCGGGATATAGACGCATTCGACCTCGGGCGGACGCGCCTCGCGGCCGAGCACCGGCAGCCGCATCAGCCATTTGCGCGTGCCGTCGGAGGAGACTTGCTCGGTGACGATCTCGGGTCGGACGAGGCTGAACTGCCGCTCGAGTTCGGCCCGGAGCGTCTTGGAAACGTCCGTCATGGCGGCGAAGTCGCTGACGCCCTGCACGTAGAGCCAGCCCCAGAGCTGCTGGACGCGCATTTTCGCCTGCTTCTCCGGCACGCCGGCCGCAATGAGGGCGTCGCGCAGGCGGGCGCGCGTCAGGCCGATCAGGGTCGGCTTAACCGTAATGGTCGTGGGCTCGATGGTCATGGACGTCTCTCTACCGGCCCGGAGGCCCGCGGTCCAGGATCTGCTCGCGCGTCAGGCGGATCTTGCCCCAGATCCAGGCGAAGGAGAGCACCAGGCGGAGCAGCGTCAGCGAATAGAACATGCGGAAAGTGAAGGCGTAGAGCACGAACCAGAACAGGTCGTAGTTCATCCGGTGGGGGGTGAGCCAGAGATCGAAATGCTCCATGAAATCGAAGAAGGCGCCGCGCATGACAAGGTCGAAGGCGAAGGTGAGGATCGCCGGCAGCGTGGCGCGGGTCTCGGCGAACAGCGGCGCCTCGGTGCCCTGCTGGATGAACCAGACGCTGGCCACGAACAGGAAAAAGAACACGATCATCGGGATCGCGAGCGAGCGGTAGTAAACGAGGATCGTCTGCAGCACGGAATGCGAGAACGAGTAGTCGACCCAGCGCTCGAGGTCCTCGGCCTTCTTGTAATGGAAGAAGAAGAAGAACAGGCCCGCGCCCGTGAAGAGAAGGGCGTTGAAAATCGCAAACCAGATCGGCCAGCTGTAGCTCGACATGAGGGGTGTCCGTTTCGCAAGGGCACGTGTCACGGACGATGGGTCCGGCCGAGGCGGCAGGTCAAGCCGGGGGCGGAGGGATGGTCAAGGGCACCTTGGCTACGCGGCCGGGAGAGCCAGTCAATGCGCCAGCCAAGTCACCCATTGTCACCCCGGGCCTTGTGCCACGGCTGTCCGGTTCAGCATAGGTCGAGCTCCTGCTGGCGGATGTCACTGATCCGTCGAGGGGGTGGCTGGTCGAGATCTTGGAGGGGCCTCAAGTGCATGAGGTTAGCCCTTACGAGCCTGACGAAGCTGAGGAGGCTCGAGGTGGCACGTGACGCCTCGGCTGCAAGGCGTAGCATCACGAACACGATCAAAGCGACCGCGATCTGAGCACGAATGGCGTTCTCGGACGTTCCGAGGAAGTGCTTGATCTTGAGATGCTGCTTGACCCAGCGGAAGAATAGCTCGACCTGCCAGCGCGCTTTGTAGAGCGCCGCAATGCTCTCGGCCGTCGCGTCGAGATCGTTGGTCAGCAGGCGCAAGGTCCGCCCCTTGTCGATCGTGACGGTAATCTCGCGCAGGCTGACGTCGGCGAGTGGGTTGCGCCGGTTGCCTTTCAATCGCTGGTCGATGGTAACGATCTGGTCGGACGTAATCGGAGCATCGGCTGGAACGCAACGCTTCTCGACGACGCGCGGACGCGTATTGGTCTTGAGCCGCGTGACGATCCGGCAGCCTGCCTCGTCGAGCCGAGACCACCAGGAAAAGTCATAATATCCAAGGTCGAAGACGTATGTTGCACCAGGCTCTACCGGCAGTGTGTGAGCCATGACGATGTCGTTGATGCGTGCGGGCGTGATCGCGATGTTGGCTGGTATCGCGCAGCCGGCGTCGAAGTCGACATGGACTTTCACGAGCGCGCCGTGCGCCTCGTAGTCGGCCCAGGCGAGAGACACGTCGGTCAGGCGGATGCTGGTCGCATCGACGAGATGGACGGCCTCGCGCATGTGGCGCCTGAGGCCTCGCCCCGCAGACATGGTCATCACCGCGAAGAGGTCGGCGAACACCTTCGCCGGCCGCTTGGCGTTGGCATCGGCAAGCGTGGACCGCGCCGGCTGCGTCACGCCGAGATGATAGAGCCTCGGCGCATGGCTGCCCAACCCCTGTTCGATCTCACGCAGGCTCTGAGCCCCTGAAAGCTGACCGTACATCAGCGCGACGAGCTGGCTTTTGGTCGTCAAACGGCGCACGCGCCGATCAGCTCCGTGATACGCGACGATCTCGCCGAACCGATCCCAAGGCACGACCTGCAACAGTTGATGAAACAGGCTATTGTGATGCCGCATGGCGTTGATCCCAATCCGTGTTCGATGAAGCCGGGAAGCTCTCGAATCACAGTTGAATCAGCGTCATGCGCACAGTCCACAAAAACTGAACCGGACAGCCGTGGCACAAGGCCCGGGACCCATCGGGCCGCAGTCACCGGCGATCGAGGTTCTATTCGGCAAGGGCGATCCTGGCGACCGGGCTTGGGTCACGTCCCGATGGATACGCCGCTCTTCCCAAGCCGCTCAATGGGTCCCGGGCACAAATGGCCCGGGATGACACCTGTGGAGTGGTGAGATCGGTAAGCACATCCTGCGGGAGGTTCGTATCAACGCGCCTGTCAGCGTCGCCGCGGCCGGCAGTATCACTCTTGCCACGCGACTGGGTCATACGAGCAAGCGCCCGCCAAGCCCCAATTGTCACCCCGGGCCTTGTGCCCGGGGCCCATCGGGCCGCGATCACCAGCGATCAAGGCTCTATTCGGTGAGGGCGATCCTGGCGCCCCGGCTTGGGTCGCGTCTCGATCAATACGCCGCTCTTCCCAAGCCGCTCAATGGGTCCCGGGCACAAATGGCCCGGGATGACATTTGTGGGGGTGGTGAGCGTGGTGCAACGGATCGAGCTTTGTAACTTCAGCGCGCGGCAACCGACCGCGCCAGCCGCACGATCAGCGCATCCGTCAGCTCGGTCTCGAGGCGCGGCGTCAGGCGCGCGGTTTTGACCGCTTCCGACGACTGCCGGAGCGCGGCTTGCAGCTTCTCAGCCGTCCAGGCGCGGCCCTGCTGGGTCATCGGGCCGACCTGCGAGAAATGTAGCGGCGGACGCAGCATCTTCACCGCCTCCTCGACCGGCCGCCCACCGTCGATGGCGTTGCGGAGCTGGATCAGCCTCAGGATGTGCTTCTCGATGAAGATCAGCGCCGTCTGTGGGCTTTCGCCACTCGACACGGCCCGCTCGAGCTCGCGCAACGCCGTGCCGGCCTGACCCGCGAAGGCCGCCGAAATGACGCGGTCCATGGCGAGCTCGCTCGCATCGCCCGCGATCGCATCGATGTCCTCGATCGTCACCTCGGGCTTGCCCAGGCAATAGAGCGCGAGCTTCTCGACCTCGGCGCGCGACAGCGCCCGGTCGGCGCCGAGCCGGCTAACGAGATAGGTGGTCGCCTCGCGGCTGATCTTCAGCCCGTTGTCGCGCAGAACGTCGCGGACGAGCTGCTCGAGCGCCCCCGTGTCGTCGGGAAAGCAGGCGACGGCGGCAGCGTGAGACGAGCCCGCGAACACCTTCCGAAGCTTCGAGTCGGCCTTGATGTTCCCCGCCTCGACGACGAGCAGACCCTCGAGCGGCGGCCCCTCGACGAGCTCGGTGACGAGCTCGGGGCGCGCGGCGGAGGCAAGCGATAGGCGGACGATCTTGCGGTCGCCGAACATCGAGAGGTTGCGGAGCTCGACGGCGAGCCGATCCGGCGCCTCCTGCAGATCGACCTCGGTCAAGCGGAGGATTTCACCAGGGCGCTTGGGATCCGCCGCCCAGGCCTTGGCCAGCGCCTCGCCCCGCTCCGACACGAGCCCGGCATCGCCGCCATAACACAGCACCGCCGTGACGTTGGCCGGCACGGCTTTGATGAAGGCGTCGGCCTGGCGGGTCTTGATGTCCATGGGATGTGCGTGAGCCTTGGAGCGATCTCGGCCGCACCTTCTCTCGTCCACGGGCCGGGTGTAAAGCCCGCCGGCCTGGGGTCAGACCCTGCGGGTCAGACCCGATACACAGACCTCGGAAGGGGTCAGACCCGCAGGGTCTGACCCCAAGACCTAACCCCTAGAGATAGAAGTCGCCGACATCGAGCCGGATCGCGCCGGTGAGCTCGATTTGGAAATCGGCCTTGCCGTCGCCGTTGACGTCACCCGACAGTACAGTCCTGTCGTCGAACGTTCCCGCATGATCGGTCACCACGGCCCGCAGCTCGCCGGCGGTCTTGTGGAAGCCTTGTGAGGCGATGAACGTGAAGGCCTGATTGCCGGCCTTCGCCGTGTTGGCGTCGATGCCGCGCAAGTCGATGTGGTCCTGGCCGTCGGTGAAGTCGGTGATCACGTCGCGCAAGCCGCCGGCCTTCGAGTCGCTCAACGTTTTGAAGATGAACGTATCGGCGCCTTTGCCGCCTGTCAGCAGATCGCGACCGCCGCCGCCGGTCAGGAGGTCATTGCCGGCGAGCCCGTTGATGACATCCGCCTTGTCGGTGCCGACGAGCCGGTCATTGCCGGGCGTGGCCTTGATGACCGGCAAGACTTTGAACGAGAGGCTCTTGCTGACGTCGACGCCGGCACCGTTCGCCGGATCGTCGGCCCGGACGGTGACGTCGAGACTGGGATTGGCCAAGGCATTGAGCGTGGTGCCGGCCTTGAGATAGAGCGCGTTGCCCTTGATCTGGAACAGGTTCGCGTCCGCCCCCGAAAGCGAGAGGACTGGTGTGCTGTCGGGGTCGGTGAGGGCGATCTTCGCGACCTTGATGGCGGCCGTCGTATTGGTCGTGTTGCTGAAATCGCCGGCCGTTTTGGTGAGGGTCAGCGTCGGGAGAACATTGGCCGACGCAAACTCGTAAGCCCCGAGATCGCGGGCACTGCCCTGGGCGTTGGCGATGGCGGCGATGTCGAAGGTCGATCTCCCGCGCGCGTCGGTTGCAGGCGCCGACGTGTCCGAGGCATCGAGCGCTGGATTGGTGATGCTGTTGACGAGCGCGATCGTCTTGACCAGCCCGCCGTTGTCGGCGAGCAGCGCCTTGCCATTGCTACCGAGGACGAGCACCGCGCCGAGCGAGGCGGCGTTGATGACGTTGTCGCTCTTGTCCGTATCGGCGCCGATGCCGACGATATTGAGGCCAACGTAGGTGAGTCCGTAGAACGACTCCGACCCCTCCACATCATCATATCCGCCCAACGCGGAATTTCCGAGAAAAATCGAGTTCGTCGCAATAGCACCATTACCGAATGCACCACCGCCTTCATCAGTCGCTGTATTGCCGCTGAACGTCGAGTTCGTGACATTTACGAAATGGCTGGCGAGAGCCCCGCCACCATCGCCGCTATTACCGCCACCGTTCGCTGTATTGCCGCTGAAAGTCGAATCTACGATGGTGACATCGGCGCCCCATACACCGCCACCATTGTTTCCCGAATTGCTGTCGAATGTCGAGCGTGTGATGGTGATTGTGTGCGAAGCACCCGCGCCGCCACCGCCATTGCCAGTTGATTGGTTGTTGCTGAAGGTCGTGCTCGTTACATCGAGGTCCCAAAATGAGAAGACACCTCCACCCGCGCCAATCGCCGTGTTCCCGACGATCTGGCAGTCGACAATCGTCAGAACTTCAAAAATACTATTCGTCATTGCAACTGCGCCGCCATGATCAATCAAATTGTTGCCATGCGTCAGAATAAGTCCACGCAGCTCGAGGCTGTCTGTGGATCTTAGTATCTGCACTGCATTGTCTCCATCGAGTGTCAGGTCGGCGACATGATTGCCGTCGATATCGCCGTTGATCGTCACCGCATCCGTCACCTCGAGCGTGCTTGCCAGTGTGATCGTGCCGCCGGCGAGGCCGGCCGCGAAGGAGATCGTATCGGCGCCGAAATGGGCATTGGCCAGCGCGATCGCGTCCCGCAGCGAGCCGGCGCCGCTGTCGTTCAAGTTGGTGACGGTGTAGGTGGCCGGCGGATCGGTGCCCTCGTAGGCGCCGAGATCGCGGGCGCTGCCCTGCGTGTTGGCGACGTCCGCCCTGTCGAACGCCGCCGCGCCGCGCGCGTCGGTCGCCGTGCCGGACGCGTTAGAGGCATCGAGCGCCGGATTGCCCGCCGCATCGACGAGGGCGATGGTTTTGACCGGCCCGCCATTGTCGGCCAAAACCGCCTTCGCCGCGAGGTCAGTGACGAGCACCGTCCCGATCGTGGCGGCATTGATGACGTGATCGCTCGCGTCCGTGTCCGAGCCGGTGCCGACGATGTTGAGCCCCTGGTAGATGAGCGAGGCACCGTCCAGCTCGGACTCGGCGGACACCGCCGTGTCGCCTAAGAAGATCGAGTTCGTGGCCGTGATAGTGTCGAAGGCTTTGACGGCGCCCGCACTGATATCGGCCGCATTGCCGCTGAAGGTCGCGTTCGTGGCCGAAAAAGCCCCAAACGTGCTGACGCCACCACCGATCAGCGCCGCATTGTCGGCGACCGTCGTGTTCGTCAGCGTCACGTCCAGCGACGCGTTGACGGCGCCGCCGAGGCCCGTCGACGTGTTGCCGCTGAAGGTCGAGTCGGTAGCTGTCAGAGCCCCGACCGTGTTGATGCCGCCGCCGTGCCCGCCCGCGTTGTTGGCGACCGTCGAGCCGGTGATCGTGACGGAGCCGTTGACATATGCGCCGCCACCATCAGCGAGGGCCGAATTGTTGACGAGGCTCGAGTCCGTGAGGGTCAAAGTGCCGCCGGCCGCGACCGCGCCGCCGCCGCCACTGTCGGCGGAATTGCCGCTCAGCGTCGAGTTGACGATCGCGACATCGCCGCTGGCAGAGACGCCGCCACCGCTGGCAAGGGCCGTGTTGTCGATAAGGCTCGAGTCGACGATGACGACTGCACCGGTGGACGTGATCGCACCGCCGTCGAGATCGGAGTGCCCGTGCGTCAGCACAAGGCCTTGCAGGGCGATGGCCGCGGTTGCGTCGAAGAGCTGGACCGTGCCGCCGCCGTCGATCGTGATGTCGGCCGTGTGGTCGTCGCCGATGTCGCCATTGATGGTGACCATTTCCGTGACGTCGAGCGTGCTCGACAGGGTGATGGTGCCCGCGGCGGCGAATGTGATGGTGTCGATGAAGACATCGGCATTGGCGAGCGCGACCGCCTCGCGCAGCGAGGTCAACCCATCGAGGTCGTCGACGATGTCGTCGAGAGTGGTGACGGTATAGGTGGCCATGAGATCCCCGCGTTCGAGCCGCAATTGCACTGCTGGAGCCGGGCTGTCGCGCTGAAGCGAGGCTCCGGGACGCAAGCAAACCGACGTTTCGGTGGCGAACGCATGGAACTGATTCGGGATAGTGCCATAACGGAATTAATAGAGTTGCACTTCATACTCACTGTCAGACAGCAGAGTTGTGACCGGGCGGCCACGAATCGGTATCGTTCTGCATGGTGGGGCCGAGCTTGGCACCGCCCCCTGCTCAATCCAGCCGCTTCTCGCGGACCGTCTGCACGGGCTCGTAGCCGAGCCGCGCGTAAAGGGCGGCCGAGCGCTCGTTCTGAGGCACGTGGCGGATGGTGAGATACGGCACGCCCGCCGCGCGCGTCCGCGCCTCGCACTCGGCGATGAGGGCGCGGCCGATGCCCGCGCCGCGATGGCGCTCCTCGACGAAGAGATCGCCGATCCGCCCGTAGCGATGCTCGATCTCGTCACGCTCGCCCGCCGTCGAGAGGCCCACATAGATCACCGCATAGCCGACGACCTCGCCGTCGCGCTCGGCCAGCAGGATGGTGCCCTGGTCCTTCGCACAATTGTCGAGGAGATCGGCCACATACCATGGCCCGATCTCGGCCGGCGGCCGCACGCGATCGTACCACTGCCCCTCGAAGGCAATGAGCCCGCGCACGAGCCCGATGAGGGCGGTCTCGTCGTTGGGCGTGTAGGTGCGGATGCAGAGATTGTTTGCCAACGCTCAGCTCTTCGGCGGCGGCTCGATTACGCCGTCTCGCTCAGCTTCGCCGCGACGCGGGTGCGGATGCTGTCGGCGATCATCTTGGCGGCACGGTCCTCGGCATCGCGGCGGGCGCGGATGTTCGCGAAGATGCTCTCGACCTTCTGGTAGGCTGCTCGGGATTGGGCCTTGCCCGACAGGATCACCGCGTTGTCAGAGCGACGCCTCAGCGTGAAATTGGCGTTGAGCGCGAACACGAGGCCCTTGGCGTCGCCGTCGATCTCGACCAGCGTCGATTGGGCCGATTCGCGGAGTGCGATGTCGAGCTTGTAGAGCGCCTCCGGCGTCTCGCCGCCGCCGGTCGTCTTGAAGACGAGCTCGTTGCGGACGACTTGGCCGACGCGGCCCGGAATCTCGTTGATGTCGATGGCGGCGAGCTGATCACCGACTCCGGTGCCGCCCGTGACCGCGGCCGAGCCGTAGAGCGGCTGGAATCCGCAGCCCGCGAGCACCGGTCCGAGCAGCGCCATAGATAGTGCGACCGTCGCCTGGCGGCGGGAGATCATTCTCTCCTCCCTGGCCTCGTCCCTACACGACGACATTGACGATCCTTTGCGGCACGACGATGATCTTCTTGGGAGATTTGCCGTCGAGCGCTCTCACGACTGCTTCCAGCCTGAGAACTTCCGCCTCGATCTCCCCCGTCGTCGCGTCGCGGCGAATGTTGAGCTCGCCCCGGCGCTTACCATTGACCTGTACGGCAATGGTGATCGCATCGTCAACGAGCAAGGCCGCCTCGGCGACGGGCCAGGCCTGATCTGCCAAGAGAGTGTTGTATCCGAGCCGCGCCCAGCACTCCTCCGCCAGATGCGGCATCATCGGTCCAAGCAATTGTATGAGCAGCTCGGCTGCCTCGCGCACGGCCCAGGGAAGATTATCCTCCGTCTTGGCCAAAGCCCCCGAGACGGCGGAGGTCAGCTCGTAGAGCTGGGCGACCGCCACGTTGAAGCGCAAGCCCTCGACGTTCTTGGAGAACGCATCGAGCGTCTTGTGGGCCGCGCGCCTGAGCGCCTCGGCCTCCGGCCCGAAGGCCGCCGGACGGGCCGCCCCCTTGGGCGCGCCCTTCGCCATCACCTCGTCGACGACCCGCCAGACGCGCTGGATGAACCGCCGCGCGCCCTCGACGCCCGCTTCGGTCCACTCGACATCCCGCTCGGGCGGGCTATCGGACAGCATGAACCAGCGCGCGCAATCGGCGCCGTATTGGCGGATGATGTCGTCGGGATCGACCGTGTTGCGCTTCGACTTCGACATCTTCTCGACCGAGCCGATCTCGACGGGCTCGCCGGTCGACAGCAATGTGGCGCGGCGGGCCGTGCCCTCGGTCTCGATCTTGATCTCGGCCGGCGTCACCCACTGACCGTCCTTCGTCCGGTAGGTCTCGTGGTTGACCATGCCTTGCGTGAACAGCGCGCCGAACGGCTCTTTCAGACCGAGATGCCCCGTCGCCGACATCGCCCGGCAGAAGAAGCGCGAGTAGAGTAGGTGCAAAATCGCGTGCTCGATGCCGCCGATATACTGATCGACGGGGAGCCAATACTGAGCGGCCTTCTTGTCGACCGGGGTCGCCGCCTCCGGCGCCGTGAAGCGCACGAAGTACCAGGACGAGTCGACGAACGTATCCATCGTGTCCGTCTCGCGCTGCGCCTTGGCACCGCATTTGGGACAGTCGACATGCTTCCAGGCCGGATGCCGGTCGAGCGGATTGCCGGGCTTGTCGAACGTCGCATCCTTGGGCAGCGTCACCGGCAGATCCTTGTCCGGCACCGGCACGACGCCACAGCTCTTGCAGTGGATCACCGGGATCGGGCAGCCCCAATAGCGCTGGCGCGAGATGCCCCAGTCGCGGAGGCGGTACTGGACCTTCACCTCGCCGGCCGGCCGGTTGCCGAGCTTCGCCGCCTCGAGGCGCTTGGCGACCTCGCGGAAGGCCGTCTCGGTATCCATGTCATCGAGGAAGCGCGAGTTGATCATCACGCCGTCGTCGACGTAGGCCTTGTCGCCGACCGTGAAACTCTTGGCGTCACCGCCCTTCGGCATGACGACGGGGACGACCGGGAGATTGTATTTGTGCGCGAACTCGAGGTCGCGCTGATCGCCCGACGGGCAACCGAAGATCGCGCCCGTGCCGTACTCCATGAGCACAAAGTTCGCGACGTAGACCGGCACGGTCCAGGTGGGATCGAGCGGATGCACCGCGCGCACGCCCGTGTCGAAGCCGCGCTTCTCGGCGGTCTCCAAATCGGCGAGCGAGGTGCCCATGCGCCGGCACTCGTCGCAGAAGGCCGCGAGCGTCTCGTTCTTCTCCGCCGCCGCCTTGGCCAACGGATGATCGGGCGCGATCGCCATGAAGGAGGCGCCGAACAGCGTGTCGGGCCGCGTCGTGAAGATTTCGAGCTCCGTCAGGCCCACCGGCGCGTTGGCGAGCGCCCAGCGGATCTGCATGCCCTCCGAGCGGCCGATCCAGTTCGTCTGCATGAGCCGGACCTTCTCCGGCCACTTGTCGAGCGTCTCCAAGGCTGCCAGCAGATCATCCGAATACTCGGTGATCTTGAAGAACCACTGGGTGAGCTCCTTCTGCTCGACGAGCGCGCCCGAGCGCCAGCCGCGACCGTCGATCACCTGCTCGTTGGCGAGCACGGTGTGGTCGACCGGATCCCAGTTGACCTTGGACGATTTGCGGTAGGCCAAACCCTTCGCCAGCATGTCGACGAACAGCTTCTGCTGATGCCGGTAGTAGCCGACGTCGCAGGTCGCGAACTCTCTGCCCCAATCGATCGACAGGCCCATGGTCTTGAGCTGCCGCCGCATCGTGTCGATGTTGGCGTAGGTCCATTCCGCCGGATGCGACTTGTTCTGCATCGCGGCGTTCTCGGCCGGCATGCCGAAGGCGTCCCAGCCCATCGGATGCAGCACGTTGAAGCCCTTGGAGCGCCGGTAGCGCGCAACGACGTCGCCCATCGTGTAGTTGCGCACGTGCCCCATGTGGATGCGCCCGGAGGGATAGGGGAACATCTCGAGCACGTAATACTTCGGTCGCGGATCGTCGTTCGACGTCTTGAAGGTGGCCTTCTCGTCCCAAACCTGTTGCCAGTAAGCCTCTCGCTCGGGCGCATTGTAGCGTTCAAGGGTCATGGGCATGGCTCGTCTGAGAAAAAATGGGATTATTCAGTGTGGGTAAGAGCCCCAAAAGGCCGCGTGGGTCAAGCAGGGCGCCCCTTACCCTCGAGAGGGCAACGAACGACTGAGCGGGGGATATCCCGGCCAAGGGCGCAACCGCGCTCTTGCCGTCGTTTATGCTGTGGGCAAGCGAATCACTTTGCGCCCATGACGTTACCTCTGGGGGGAGGCCTGACATGAGACACCTTATCGGCGGCGCCGTCGTCGGCATCTCGCTACTGCTCGCAGGTTGCGCGCAGGATACTCAAGCAACCGGCACGACGGGCGTCGTCGCCCCCGGCCAGACCGCTGCTCCCGCCGCCGGCACGGCGACGGATGCGTCGGCTGCGGCCGTACTGCCGCAGGTTGAAAAGAAGAGCTGCGAGGAGCTCAAGGTCGAGATGACGAGCTTCACGGAGGCCAAGATCCCGCAGAAGCTCGAGCAGTTCGGCCAGTCGAAATACACGCCGACGCCCGACGAGCTGCCGCGCTTCCAGCGCTACGTCGAGGTCAACCAGTCGATGAAGACGCGCTGCGCGACAATGATGCAGGCCGAGAAGCCCGCCGACGCGCCGAAGAAGAAAAAGAAGAAGGTCACGAAAGTCGAGGGTGCGGCCGCCGTTGCGCCGGCCCCGGCGGCGACTCCGGAGGCCTCGGCGACGGACAGCTCGGGCTGAGTGTCTCGATCGGTTGATCGTACGACGATCGCGGGGGCGGCCAGCAGGTCGCCCTTTTCGTTTTTTTCGCCAGTACGACGTGGGGTGGGATTGGTGCGAGTAGCCGCCTTCCTGAGCGGTCGCTTGTCTCTCACGACTCCCTCCTCCGTCATGGTCGCGGACGCGACCATCCACGGAAGGAAGAGTGATCCGAGACCACGCCACCCGGCATGGCCATCACCCCACCACACCCTCCCGTGGATGCCGGTGTGTCCGTCGGCATGACGGAGTGGAGGGGCCAGCCGATAGCCGTGCGCTGTTGCCAGGCGCGAGGCCGTCGCGCTAACTCGGGGTTGGTGACAGCCAGAAAATCGAGAGTGAGCAGTCGTGATCGGCATCGAGCAGCGCCTGGCAGACGTGAAATCGAAAATCGCGGCAGCTGCCATGGACGCCGAGCGCGATCCCGCGGCTGTGACGCTCGTCGCCGTCTCTAAGACCTTCGAGGCCGAGGACATCCTGCCGGTGATCGAGGCGGGTCAGCGCGTGTTCGGCGAGAACCGCGTGCAAGAGGCGAAGGGGAAATGGCCGTCGCTCAAAGAGCGTTTCCCTGACCTCGAGCTGCATCTGATTGGCCCGTTGCAGACCAACAAGGTCAAGGAAGCGGTCGCGCTGTTCGACGTCATCGAGTCGGTCGACCGGCCGAAGCTCGCGGTGGCGCTCGCAGCCGAGATGGCGAAGGCCGGCCGGCGGCTGCCGTGCTACGTGCAGGTCAACACCGGCGCCGAGCCGCAGAAGGCCGGCGTGCTGCCGAAGGAGACGGCGGCGTTTGTCGAAACCTGCCGCAAGGATGGCCTCGATGTCGTGGGCCTGATGTGCATCCCCCCCGTCGACGACGAGGCGGCGCTGCATTTCGCGCTGCTGGCGAAGCTCGCGAAAGAGTGCAAACTATCCAAGCTCAGCATGGGCATGAGCGGCGACTACCCGACGGCAATTCTGCTGGGTGCGACGCATGTGCGGGTCGGGAGTGCGATTTTTGGAGTGCGGGGGTGAAATCCGCCTGCGAATGATATCAACACCTCAAATTCGACCTCCCCTAAGCCTAGCAACCTCCGCCTGGACAAGTGCCAACGGCAATTGAAAGAAATCGAATCTTTCGTACACGGGAGCCAGCAGTGTATGCAGAACTTCAGTTAGGTTGTCTTCTATGTCACTCGGCCTCGCCTCCGCGGAGACCGTCACCTCTGGCTCAAAGCAGGTGCCGCCCGGTAGGATCAGCCTGCGGTTGTCCAAACTCACCAAAGTCCGATTTCTTAGACCAGTAAAGCGACAACTAATTGCAATCGTCGGGTTAGCGCCAAACTCGCGCGCATACCTTCCAGCGAATAGCACCGCCTCCCCTACCCGCCACACGGGCAATTCGACGTCGAAGACTGTTCCAGGAACAAAATTCTCTTGCCCATCTTCCTCATAACCCCTCAACAGATAGAGCAATCCACCCACTGACGCGCGCCAGAAGTCATAGCGTGATGGTATGTCTCGCATCTCATTCGGCCTGCCGCCTAACCAAGTCTCAACTACGCCATTGACAACTCGAGGTATCTCTGGCTCGCGGTTCAAGTAAGAAAACGGCGGCCATCCGGTGTGACGGATCTGGCCTGCAGCATCTAGACGGCGTCGAACTTCCGCAAGATTTTGGGCCCTAGCTATTCCCCGAACTTCGAACGCAATCTCTCGGTAGCCGAAACGCAAACGCGCAACTTCGTTTGGCGGAAGCGGATCAATCAACGTCTGCCATCGGGCGAGGGACTCCCGCGCGAATTGCCCCATGTGTGCTTCCACGGGAGCCTCGATAGCTTGGCCAACATTGCCTTGCACTATTGATCGAATTGCGTCGAGCAGGTCATCTCGACCTGCACGAACACAGCGATCCAAAAGCGCTCTCCATTCGCTAGCCTCATGAGGCTCCTCACTGCGAGGGCCAGGCTTCCTAACGTAGCATCGCTGCTGTTGAATCACTCCCTCGACGCTTCTCAGACTCATAACCGGCACCCTTGTCCCGCCCGGAACGACAACAAACGCATGATCATGCTGCGTGTCCGGATGGCGTGCGAACAAAAGTTCGCAGTGGATGCTAGGTTCAGCAAACCGATTTACCGCAGCATTGACCGCGTCCTGCGTGTAAGCTGCAATCTCGGCGGGCCTAGCGACAGATCGAAGGGCAGCCTCGCCAACGGCTTCCTGACGCATCCCCAGAATAACTATGCCGCCACCATGGTTGGCTAAAGCGATACAGGCTTTTGCCAGTGTACCCCTTCCGTCATTTTGCGTTATGTCCAACCAGCCCTTATACTCAAGAGACAGAGACTCATTCGGCTCAGCCAGAATCCGGATCAATTCACGCTGAGTTGGCATGGTTTTCGCTCCGCCTTCAACTGCGGAGTTTATCACACGATTCGCAATACTGTTCTATCGATGCTCTCATGCCATTCCAGCTTAATGGGTTTCGCGAAGAAACCGATCAATGCCGGAAGTGCCTCATCCCTGTGTACACCATCGCAAGGCCGCGCTCGTCGGCCGCCGCGATCACCTCGTCGTCGCGGACGGAGCCGCCGGGCTGGATGACGGCCGTGACACCCGCCTCGGCGGCGGTGACGAGGCCGTCAGCGAAGGGAAAGAAGGCATCGGAGGCGACGACAGAGCCCTTCGTCAGCGGCTCGACCTCACCGGCCGCGGTGGCCGCCGCCTGCGCCTTGGCTGCCGCGATGCGGGCGGAATCGACCCGGCTCATCTGCCCGGCGCCGATACCGACGGTGGCACCATCCTTCACGTAGATGATGGCATTCGACTTGACGTGCTTGGCAACACGGAAAGCAAACAGGAGATCGGCCAGCTCGCGCGGTGTGGGCGCCCGCTTCGTCACGACTTTCAAATTGGCCGCACCGATGAGCCCCGCATCGCGCGACTGCAAGAGGAAGCCACCGGAGACAGGCTTCACAATCGAGCGAACGGCCTTGGGATCGAGCAGACCGCCCGTCAGCAACAATCGCACGTTGGGCTTGCCCGCCAGAATTTCGAGAGCCGCCTCATCCGCCTCCGGCGCGACGATCACCTCGGTGAAGACGCGGGCGATCTCGGTGGCGGTCTCGGCATCGAGCGTGCCATTGACGGCGATGATGCCGCCGAAGGCCGAGACCGGATCGGTCTTGAGGGCGCGCCGGTAGGCCTCGATGAGCGTCGCACCGGTCGCCACGCCACACGGGTTCGCATGCTTGATGATGGCGAGCGCCGGCCGGTCCCGGTCGAGGTCGGAGACGAGCTCGAAGGCCGCATCCGCATCGGCGATGTTGTTGTAGGAGAGTTCTTTGCCTTGCACTTGCCGAGCCGACGCCAGGCTCGGCCCCGTACCGGCCGTGCGATAGAGCGCCGCCAGCTGATGCGGGTTCTCGCCGTAGCGCAACGTCATGACGCGCGTTCCGGCAACTGTCGCGATCGGCGGCATCGTCTCGCCCTGGCGATCGAACATCCAGGACGAGATCATCGCATCGTACCGCGCCGTGGTGGCATAGGTCTTGGCGGCGAGGCGCTTGCGGAAGGCGAGCGTGGTTGCGCCGGCATTGGCTTGGAGCTCGGCGAGCAACTCCGCATAGTCGGCCGGGTCGGTGATCACGGCGACGCTCGCATGGTTCTTAGCGGCGGCGCGCAGCATCGCCGGGCCGCCGATGTCGATGTTCTCGATGCAATCGGCTTCCGGCTTGCCGGCGGCGACCGTCGCCTCGAAGGGGTAGAGGTTGACGATCAGGAGGTCGATGCCCTCGATGCCGTACGCCTGCATGGCGGCGATGTGCTCGGGATTGTCGCGCACGGCGAGCAGACCGCCGTGGACTTTCGGGTGCAGCGTCTTGAGGCGACCGTCCATCATCTCGGGGAACCCCGTGACGTCCGCCACATCGAGCACGGTCAGACCGAGGCCCTTCAGATGCGTGCTCGTGCCGCCGGTCGAGACGAGCGTCACTCCGTGTGCAGCCAGCGTGCGGCTGAGTTCGCCGATGCCGGTCTTGTCGGAGACGGAGATGAGGGCGCGGCGGATGGGGACGGTGGTCATGGGCCTGATCTCGCTCGAGAGAATGTTGCAGCGGCGCTTAGCACGCCGAGCAAGCCGCCGTCAGCGCGACTTCTGCGCCGCTTTGAGCCGCACGAGCCGCCAGCGCACGTCAGCAGCCTCGCTCGCCCGGCCGCGGAAGACGATTTGCGCTGCGCGCCGGGGTCCGGAAAGTCCGGCGAGATAGAGGCTCTCGTCGAAGCCCAAATCCGCGCCCTGCGCCGACAGACCCCAGACCTCGCCGTTCGGCAGCTCGATGAGCGCCTGACCGGCTTCCGCTCCCCTCAGCACACGATTCGCCGGATGCGTATGGAAATGCACCGAGAAGGTGAGGCCGCGCCGGCCGCTCCAGGAGGCCTGACGCGCGGGGTCGAACAACCGGTCCGACCCTTCGATGCGATCCCCCTGCGCGGAGAGACGGATGCGGCGGGCATGCAGGATGCCGAAGCGCTCGAGATAGCCGTTGTGGCTCGCCGTCAGCTCGAGCTCGCCGTCCTCGATCGGCGTCAGCCGCGCCTCGACCACCGACGGCTCGGCGATAGGCGGCGCGCCGAGCTTCTTCTCGAGATCGCCCCGCTTCATGAGCCGCGAGGAGGAGGAATTGTTCACAGCCACCGTCGAATGCGACACGGTCGAGCGAGCGTTGAGTCGCCAATCGCGATCGGCCGGACCCGGCGCGCCGCAGTTGACGATGACGAGGTAGGGGCCGGAACTCATCTCGAAGGAGAGGCAACCGGCATGCGCCTCGTTGGCGAGCTCCGGCAAGGGCGGCGGTCCGACGTCGGCGATGAGGATGGTCTGCCGGCGCTGCATCCGCGCGTAGCGGGAAATGGTGAGCGTCTCGCCCGGCCGCTGCGTGTTCTCGTCATAGGCGAGCACGGCGGCGAGGAGATCGGTGCGCGTCGCGCCGACGCCGTTGAAGCGGGCGAGGCTGCCGTCGCCCATGCGCATGTGGCGGAGCATGTCGGTGACGCGGCGTGCCGCCTCGAGCACGATCGCGGGCGGCTCCTGGTTGCGCGAGATGTAGCACTGCTTCAGCGGCAACAGATCGAGCAAGAGATCGATCAGAATAGAGGTGTTGCGCGAGGCGTGGCCGCCGTCCTTCAGGATGTGATGCAGCAGGATGTCGGACAGCCGTGCCTGCTGGCTCTCGATCAGCGCCTCCTGCTCGGAGACACAGAGGCTCGCATAGGTGAGCGCCAGCTCGACAGCGAGCCGCGAGCGGCTGTCGACGACATCGGGGGCGGTGGAAACCAGCGCGCGCACCTGCCGGAGCAGGCTGTCGACGATCCGGTCGTAGACCTGGGGCGGAGCACCTTCGAGCAAGAAGCCCGCGTTGATCAGCCAGGACATGATCCGGAGCGCGGCCACCCGCGGATGATTGGGCAGCTCACGGCCTCGGGCGTCCCGTTGCCGCTCGATCCAGTCGAGGACGAGGCGGACGCCGGTCTCTCTCGCCTCCGGCGTATTGGCGGCGCGCAGATCCCGCAGCCAGTCGAAGCCGGCGAGGGCCTCGGACCAGGCTTCGCTCGGCGCCTTCGCATCGAACGGCGAAATGCCGTCGATATCGGCGACGGCGCCCGCCAGACCCATCTTGCCGGACGCCAGCTCGGTCGCAAAGCTCGGATCTGGCGTGCGCAAATCCTGCGGCACGATGAGCAGATGTCCCTGCTCGATCTCGACCGGCGGCTTCAGCCACGGCAGCCGGCCGACGGCCTCGCCTGCGGCCTGGCGCAACCGCTCGGCGCTGTTGCGCAGGTGATACTCCGCCTGGGCCAGGGGCCGAATCATTCACGCCTCGGATGCATTCGCCGACTTGATCAGACGAGCCGCAAAGAACCCGTCCATACCGGCGACATTGGGGCTTCGACCTGGCGAATGGAAGGGCAGAGTTCTGAGATATCCCTGCGGCGTGATCCATTCGGCCGCGATGCCGCCCTCACCAGGCCGGACGGCGTCGATCGCCAAGTCCGGGTGCTCCGACAGGAGGTCCTCGATTTGGGATTCGCCTTCCTCGGGCTCAAGCGAGCAGACGGCATAGACGAGTGTGCCGCCCGGGGCGAGGAGGCCGGCCGCGTGGCGGAGCAACTCCTGCTGGCGCTTCGTGAGATCCTCGAGCTCGGCGGCGGACTTGAGATAGGGCAGATCGGGATGCCGCCGTATCGTTCCCGTGGCGAGGCATGGCGCATCGAGCAGGATGCGCTCGAACCAGCGGCCCGGATCCCACGTGCGGACATCGGCGGCCACGAGATCGGCGGCAAGCTTCAGGCGCGCCAGATTGCGGCCGGCTTGCCGCAGGCGCCGCTCCGAGCTGTCGACCGCGGTGACGCGGGCGCCGAGCGCCAAGAGCTCCGCCGTCTTGCCGCCAGGCGCCGCACACAGATCGGCGACCTCGCGGCCGGCGACATCGCCGAGGAGGCGAACGGGGAGCGCCGCCGCCGCGTCCTGCACCCACCAGCCGCCGTCCTCGTAGCCGGGAAGCTCCTCGACCCGGCCCGGCGAGGTCAGTCGCACGCTTCCGGTCGAAAGAACGTCGCCGCCGAGGCGCTCGGCCCAGCCTGCGGGATCGGACGTCACGGACAGATCGAGAGCGGGCTCGACGAGATGAGCCCGAGCGATCGCCTCGGCTGTGTCTGCTCCATAGTGGCGGACCCAACGCTGCCAAAGCCAATCCGGCGTGTTCGCCCGCGCGGCCTCCGGCTCGGACAGGCGCGGCGCGTTCCCCAACCTTCGGCCGACGGCGTTGACGAGCCCCGCAAAGCGGGCGAGCCGCTCGTCCTGACGCACCTGGCGCACGGCGCTATCGACGGCGGCGTGAGCCGGCGTCTCGAGGAAAAGCAGCTGGGTCGCCATCACACGCAAAATGTTTCGCACCGACCGCGCGGCCTCCGGCAACGGCCGCTCGATCAAATGGGCAAGTATCGCATCGATCTCGCCGAGCCGGCGCAGGGCGGTCGTCGCCATCAACCGGGCGAAGGCGCGGTCGCGTGACGGTATTTCGCCGCGCACACCCAGCACTTTATCGAACGCATCGTCGAGCCGCTGCCGCCGATCGAGCACGCTCGAAATCGTGGCGACCGCGATCGCACGTGCGGCAAGACCCGGCGCCTCGCTCACCCCCAAGGTCCACCTTGGCGCCCACTCGCCGCACCGGTCGACGGCGGCAACCCGCCGGGCCGCCCGTCAGGAAGCGCGGCCTGGCCCATTTCAGCGGCGATTTCCTCCAGGCGCGCGATGCGATCCTCGGTGGCCGGATGGGTCATGAACAGGCTGCGCATGCCGCTCCCCGTCAACGGGTTGACGATGAAGAGATGAGCGGACGCGGGATTGGCCTCGGCGGTCGGCATGCGGAAACGGCCCCGCGCCTGCGCGAGCTTTGCGAGCGCGGAGGCAAGCCACAGCGGCCGCTGGCTGATATGCGAGCCGAGCTCGTCGGCGGCGTATTCGCGGCTGCGGCTGATGCCCATCTGTACGAGCGTCGCAGCGAGGGGCGCGGCGATGACGGCGAGCAACGTGACCAGCGGTCCAAGCGGGCTGTTGCTACGCCGGTTGCCGCCGAAGAACAGGCTGAACTGGGCGAGCATGGAGATGGCGCCGGCGAGCGTCGCCGTCATCGCCATGGTGAGCGTGTCACGGTGCTTCACATGCGCGAGCTCGTGCGCGATGACGCCGGCGACCTCTTCCTTCGTCAGGATGTCGAGCAGGCCGGTCGTTGCCGCGACGGCGGAGTTGCTCGGATTGCGGCCCGTCGCGAAGGCGTTCGGCTGCGGGCTATCGATGACGTAGACCTTCGGCATCGGCAGCTCGGCGTTCGCGGCGAGCTGCTCGACGATGCTGTAAAGCTCAGGGGCCGACGCCCGGTCGACCTGGACCGCGCGGTGCATGCGGAGCACCATCTTGTCCGAGTTGTAGTAGGCGAAGAGGTTCATCGCCGCGGCGACGAGGAAGGCGATCGTCATGCCGCTCTGGCCCCCGACAAGATAGCCGACGAGCACGAACAGAATAGTGAGCGCGAGGATCAGGAAGCCGGTACGGACGAGATGCATATCAACCTCTCACGCCGTCGCTGCACCGATCGTAGCGGCGGCCATCTATGATATAGGGGATTGTGAGCCCGAGTTCAGCCGGGGAATGCGACCCGTGACAGAGAAAGCCTCCCAACCCTCCACGCCGTCCTCAGAGGAACCGGTGAAACCTCTGCCGCCCGCCGCGGTCAGAGCACTCGAGGAAGCAAGGCTCAGACGCGAGCAGGCCGCGCCCGGCCTCCCTCGCACCGAGGTCGGCGGGCCCGAAGGCCCGGAGCCGACCCGCTATGGCGACTGGGAGCGGAACGGCATCGCGTCCGATTTCTGAGCCGGTCGTCGCCGCCCGAATTGTCTCGGCTTGGAACAAAAGCCGCCATACCCGGAGCTCATCGGCTCCAAATTGTGCGTGTCGCGCCCCGGATTGGTCCGGCGTTAGGGTTTCGGCGGGCAGGATTTACCCAACCTTAACCGCGATATCGCCCCGCGCGGGTCCTCCGTGCACGGGAAAGCCGGCTTTGCACAGCCCTTGCATTTCCCTGGCCCAACGACGGCCACCGCGCCCAGGGAGATCAAAATGAGACTTCAGGCCCTCCGCAGCTCGACCTTCCTCTCCAACGAGCGCGGGACCATCTCGATCATGTTCGGCGCGGCCATCATCGCCATGGTGGGCGTGGTCGGGCTCTCGATCGACCTCGGCCGGTCCATGGATGCCTATTCCAAGGCGACATCCGCCCTCGACTCGGCCGCGCTCGCCGCGACCCGCGCCATGTTCAACGGCGACAAGACGGTCGGCGAGGTCGAGGATCTGGCGGAGCAGTTCTTCCAGAGCAATCTCACGAGCATCGGCGATATCGGCGCCGACTACAGCGACTTCACCGCCAATGTGGATACCGAGACCAAGACGGTGAAGGTCAATACCAAGGTCGACGTGCCGACGACCTTCGGCCGGATCTTCGGCATCACCCACATGACCTACAACGTCTCGGCCCGCGCGACCTTCAACGTCCAGGATATCGAGCTCAGCATGGTGCTCGACGTCACGGGCTCCATGTGCTCGCCCTGCTCCAAGATCGATGCTCTCAAGGATGCCTCCAAGGAGCTGATCAACACGCTGATGCCGGACAACGGCGCCGGCGGCAACGTCAAGATCGCGCTCGCACCCTTCTCCGACGCCGTGAATGCCGGTCCCTACGCAGCCCGCGCGACGGCCGGCCGCAGTGTCGATGGCTGCGTGGTCGAGCGCAAAGGCGCCAACGCTCTGAGCGAGGTGCCGCCCCCGGTCGACTACACCGATGTCACCGACGACGACCTCGTCGCCGGCGACTCGCTCTATTTCCGGGCATCCAAGCCGGCAGCGCTGAAGGACATCGACTTGTTCGAAGGCAAGGCGGGCTATGTCTGCCCCGACGCCCAGATCATTCCCCTGACCACCGACAAGCCGACGCTCGTCGCCTCGATCGAGGATTTCGCCCCGACGGGTCCGACGGCCGGCCACATCGGCGCCGCCTGGGGCTGGTACATGATCTCCGACGAGTGGGGCGACGTCTTCGGTGGCGACAGCGCGCCCAAGCCCTACGGCACCAAGAACCTGATCAAGGCCGTCGTGCTGATGACGGACGGCGTGTTCAACACGGCCTGGAACAACTCTGCTTCCGCGGCGCAGGCCAAGCAAGTCTGCGACGCCATGAAGGACAAGGACGTGATCGTCTACGCCGTGTCCTTCAAGAGCCCCAAGCATCCGACGATGCAGTACTGCGCCTCGAAGGACAGCTCCGGCAACCTGCTCTACTGGGACGCCAAGAACGGCGACGATCTCGTCAGCGCCTTCAAGGATATCGCCATCCGCCTTACCAACCTGCGTCTGGACAAGTAGTCCCTTCGCAGCTAGGCAATCGGGCGGGCGTCGCCGGGGGGTGACGTCCGCCCGAGCCGTTTCAGGCAGCGGCATTGTCTTTAGGTTTCGCGCCAGGGGGCACCGTGCGCGTTCCATTCATTCCGAACACACTCATCATGCTGCTCGTCGTGCTGGGCGGCGTTTATCTTTACGGCCTGCGCTTCGGCCATTTGTCCGCAGGCATGTCGCCACTCCCGGCGATCGATCTGGCATCGGGATCGGGCTGGTTCATCGACTGGCGGCTTGCCGCGCTGACCAATAGCCGAGACTTGTGCCAAGAAATGTTCAAAGGTCCGCACGCGGTCGCGTCTCCGGTCCAGGACCATCCGATCGGCGCCGACGATTGCGGCTATGTCAACGCGTTCAGCGTCAGCCAGGTCGGCGGGGCCAGCGTCGGGCTGTCGCCGCTGACGTGCCCGGCTACCGCCGCGCTCTCGCTCTGGACCGAGTTCGTCGTGCAGCCGGAGGCCGAGCGCCTGTTCGGCAGCCGGGTCGTCTCGATGTCCGACATGGGCACCTATGCCTGCCGAGACAAGATCGGCGGCACGTACAGAAATCGCTTGAACAAGATCCTCCGCGAGATCGATCCCTCGCTCGCCCGCAGCCAGCATGCGACGGCCAACGCCGTCGATATCGGCGGCTTCACACTCGCGAACGGCACGACCATCAGCGTCCTCCGCGACTGGAAAGACAAGGGCGCGAAGGGGGATTTTTTGCGCCGCGTGCACAGTGGGGCTTGCAATTACTTCCGGGTGACGCTGGGGCCCGACTACAACAAACCGCACGAGAACCACTTCCACCTGGATCGTGGTCCGGGGCGGGTCTGCTGGTGAGGTTTTGCTAACCCAGACCAATTCTCTCCGCGTCTTTCGGTTATCAAACCCCTGAGCCTTTACCAAGGTTTTGCGTCCCTGCCCGTAGCCTCCTCGCCGGAGTTACGCATGCGGGGCACCGAACAATGTCGTCCATTTCCGATGGGTCTTGGCGCTTACGGGGCGATCAAAACGGCTCGATTGCGATCATTTTCGCGTTGAGCATCTTCCTCATCGTGTTCGCGGTCGGCTTCGCGCTCGACGGCGCCCAAGCCGTCCGTACGTCCAGCAAGATCGCCAACTCCCTCGATGCGGCCTCGCTCGCCGCCGCCCGGGCGCTCGCCGAAGGCGGCAAGACCGAGGCCGAGGTCAGAGTGCTGGCCGAGAACGTCTTCAAGGCGCAGATGGGCTCGACCGATGCCGCCGCCTTCACGTGGAGCGACTTCGACATCGACATCGATCCCGCCACCGGCTCGGTGACGATCAATGCCGACGTGCAGGTGCCGACCAGCTTCTCGCGCATCCTGAACGTGAACGCCGTCAACTTCACGAAGTCGTCGACCTCGATCTTCAAGATGCGCAACATCGAGCTCGCCATGGTGCTCGACATCACGGGATCGATGAGTGGCCAGAAGATCGCCGACCTGAAGCTCGCCGCGAACGACATCGTGGATATTCTCCAGCCCGCGGGCAAACCGGCGAACAATCGGATTGCGCTGGTGCCCTATTCGGCCTCGGTCAATGCCGGCGGCTACGCGGCGCTCGCCTCTGACAACCAGAGCCTCGACAATTGCGTTGTCGAGCGGCACGGCGCGCATGCCTACACCGACGAGCCGCCCGACTCCGGCCGTTACTTCGGGACCGAGAGCGATCCGCCCTCGAACGTCCAGTACATGTGTCCTGTTTCGGAGATCCTGCCGCTCAGCTCGGACCGCGCTCTCGTTCGAGCCGAGATCGACGCGTTGAACGCCGATGGCTGGACGGCGGGACACATCGGCCTCGGCTGGGGTTGGTATACGATCTCGCCGAGCTGGACGCCGGTCTGGCCCGCGAGCGCCGCCCCCAAACCCTACGCCGACCCGAATACCATCAAGGCCATCATCCTGATGACCGATGGCGAGTTCAACACGAGCTATTTCAACGGCCCCGAGAACGCCACCTCTTCGGACCAGGCGATCGCGATCTGCGACTCGATCAAGGACCCGGCCGTCACCGGTGGCAATGTCGTCATCTACTCGGTCGCATTCCAGTCGCCACCCGCCGCCGAAGCCACGCTACAAGCCTGCGCTACGAGCCCCAGCCACTACTTCAGCGCCGACAACAGCACCGAGCTCAGGATGGCGTTCCAGGACATCGCCAAGCGGTTGCAGAACCTGCGCATCGCGAAGTAGCCCTACGCCTCAAGCGCTCGGCTCGAGATCGAGGTCGACGACGACGGGCACGTGGTCGGACGGCCGTGTCCAGCCACGAGCCGCGTCGTGCACCGTCATGGCGGCGAGGTCGCCACTCGCGGCGGGCGACGCCCAGACGTGATCGAGCCGGCGGCCGCGATTGGAGACTCGCCAGTCCGCGGATCGATAGCTCCACCACGAGTAGAGCTTCTCGCTCTCCGGCACGAAGCGGCGCATGACGTCGGTCCAGTTGCCGGCCGCCACCGCCCGTCCGAATCGCTCCACCTCGGTGGGCGTATGCGAGACCACCTTCAGCATCTGCTTGTGCGACCAGACGTCGTGCTCGAAGGGCGCCACGTTGAGGTCGCCGACGACGACGCGGCGGCGCTTTCCGGCGAGCCGGCCGGACCAGGCCTCGAGCGCGTCCAGATAGGCGAGCTTTTCCCGAAAGCGGCGGTTCTCGTCGGGATCGGGGATGTCGCCTCCGGCCGAAACGTAGAAATTGTGGACCTCGAGAGGCTCACGAGCGCGGCCGATGCCGAGCGAAACACCGAGGTGACGCGCTTCCCCGGTGCCGTGCAGGTCCTCGGCGCCGAGGCGGGCGAGGGGAAAGCGCGAGAGCACGGCGACGCCGTGGTAGCCGCGCTGGCCGGCGATCTCGATGTAGGGGTAGCCCATTCGCTCGAAAACTTTGCGCGGAAACTCACCTGCCTCGCATTTGATCTCTTGCAGACAGAGGACGTCCGGGCTCGCCAGCTTGACCAGCCGGCGAACGAGATGAGTCCGGATGCGGACGGAATTGATGTTCCAGGTGGCGATGCGGATCGTCATGGGCATCTCAGATAATCGAGAGTGCCCGAAACGAAAAGGGCGCCCCGTCTTTCGACGAGGCGCCACAGCGCATTACGCGCATGACACCGGGAGGGAAGCCGGTGTCTACGAGCGCATCTTCGGTTAGACGGGGGGGCACTACCGAATGGGTGATACGCTCGCTGTACAGGTAAGATAGGCCCACCAGGACGGATTTCAATCCACATGGACGAAAATTAACGGAATTGTTACCGGCTCTGTTGGCCGCCCGTTCAAGACGCTACTTCTGAGGCTTTCCGGCCTCGTCGGAAATCTTGCGGAGCTCGAACAGCTTGGCTTCCGCCTTCTCGCCGCGGACGAGCTCGGCGAGCTCGACCCGTGTGTCGCCGCCATCCGGGCTCGTCACCACCCACTCGGCAAGCTCGAGCTTGCCGTCGACGCGCGCGAAGAACAGCTTGATGCGGCCGTTCGAGGAATCGCTTTTGTCCTCGAGGGTGATCGTCACCAGATCATTGTCGGCATAGAGCTCGACGATCTTGGCCGATTGGGCGAGATCGACCTTGTCCTTGAACAGAACACCGAACGGCGTCGAGTCGAGCGGATAGCGATCGGGAGGATTGCCCTGCTCCTCGAAGGAGAGATATTCGCCGTCGGAGAGGACCACGAGGGTCGAGGGCGACGCGTAGTCGAACCGGAACCGGCCGGGACGCTGAATGAGAAAAGCGCCTTTGGTCTGCCCCTTCTCGGCATCGGTCTGGAGAAACTTGCCCTTGAGATCGGTGATGTCGTTGAAGTAGGCGTTGACCTCGGCGACGATGGCGAGCTGCTTTTCGTCCAGGGTTATGCCGCTGACAGTCGAATCGACCTCGGCCGACCACGTGGCCGTCGCGCCGACAGCAGAAGCCGGAGGCTGGGTCGCAGTCGCCTCCTCCGCGCTGAGAGGCGCCGGTGCCAACCACAAGCCGCCCATCACCAGCGCAAGGCACCTCAACCGGTTCGCGACGATCATCTTCCACCCCGGAGATTTCTTGGACGGCCGTCATCCGCCCAGGCAGCAGATACCTAGGCGTCCAAAGGACGTCCAGATAGACCAGTCGCGGCCTTTCCCACGGGATTATGAGGCAATTTTGGCGGCGGGTCCGTCACCAGCCAGGATGTGACGCTTTCCCGCACCGTTTGGCGGGCTGATGATGCCGTCCTGCTCCATGCGCTCGATCAGGTCGGCGGCCCGGTTGTAGCCGATCTGGAGCCGGCGCTGGATGTAGCTCGTCGAGACTTTGCGGTCCTTGAGCACGATCGAGACGGCGCGGTCGTAGAGATCGTCGCCGGAGCCGCCCTCGCCGCCCATTTCGCCCTCGTCCATCTCCTCCTCGGGCTCGGCGGTGATCGCCTCGATGTAGGCCGGGCGCCCTTGCGACCGCAAATCCTTCACGACCTGCTCGACCTCCTCGTCCGAGACGAAAGCGCCGTGCACGCGGCTGACCTGGGTGCCGCCGGCCGAGTACAGCATGTCGCCCGCGCCGAGCAGCTGCTCCGCGCCGCCGTCGCCGAGGATGGTGCGGCTATCGATCTTGGAGGCGACCTTGAAGGAGATCCGCGAGGGCAGGTTCGCCTTGATCGTGCCGGTGATGACGTCGACGCTCGGCCGCTGGGTTGCCGTGATGAGGTGAATGCCGGCCGCACGCGCCATCTGCGCCAGCCGCTGTACGGCGGCTTCGATGTCCTTGCCCGCCGTCATCATGAGGTCGGCCATCTCGTCGATGACGACGACGATGAAGGGCATGGGCGACAGCTCGAGCTTCTCCTCGACGTAGATCGGCTGGCCGCTGCGGCGATCGAAACCGGTCTGGACCGTGCGCGTCGGCTGGCGGCCCTGCCGCGCGGCGTTGGCGATCGCGTTGTTGTAGGTCTCGATGTTGCGCACGTTCAGAAGCGACATGCGCTTGTAGCGCTCCTCCATCTCGCGGACGACCCAGTTGAGCGCCACCACCGCCTTACGCGGCTCGGTGACGACCGGCGCGAGCAGATGCGGGATGCCGTTGTAGACGGACAGCTCCAGCATTTTGGGATCGATGAGGATGAGCTTCACCTGCTCCGGCGTCATCCGGAACAAGAGCGACAGGATCATCGCATTGATGCCGACCGACTTGCCCGACCCGGTCGTGCCGGCGACGAGGAGGTGCGGCATGCGGGCCAAATCGGTGATGACGGGCGCGCCGTCCGTCGCCTTGCCGAGCACGAGGGGAAGCTGAGCACCGGTCGCGCGATAGCCCTCGCTCTCGATGAGATCGCGCAAGCCGACAGCCTCGCGGCGCGGGTTTGGCAACTCGATGCCGATGGCATTGCGCCCCGGGATGACGGCAATGCGCGCCGAGGCCGCGCTCATCGAGCGGGCGATATCGTCGGCGAGCGCGATGACGCGGGACGCCTTGATACCCCGCGCCGGCTCGAGCTCGTAGACGGTGATCACCGGGCCCGGCCGGATATCGACGATCTGACCCTTGATGCCGAAATCGTTGAGCACATCCTCGAGCAGGCGAGCGTTGCCGCGCATGACCGACTGCGTGAACTCGGGCGAGGGCTTGGCCGCCACCGGCTTCTTGAGCAGCCGCACGGACGGCAGGCGGAACGTGCCCGGCGGGCGCTCGGGGGCAACCGGTCCGAAGCTGCGGGCCCGCGGCTTGGCGAGTACGGGTGCGGGCTCGTCGGGATCGGGCATGGGTGCGAGATCGGCCGGAGCCGCCGCGGGTTTCGCCCCGGCGGGCGCGAACCGGCGAGCGATCGCCGCACTCATCTCGTCCTCGGGCTGATCCTCCATCACGGGCGTGAAGGTGGAGCCGGCAACGCCGCCGAGCAGGCTCGGATCGGCCTCGCCGTCGTCGTCCTCGTCGGCGATGGCCGAATACGGCGAGAAGGCCGGGCCGTTCGACCGGGCCTTCGGAGGCGCCACGGGCGTGGTTGCCGGCCGGATCGGCTCATGATCGCCCGAGCGCATCCGATCCCAGCCGAGCGGGAGCTCAGGCGGGTCGTCGGAGCGCAGAGCCGGTGGTTCCGTGTCGCGCAATACTGGTGAAGGCTCCTCGCGCGCCACAAGCCGGTCGACGCCAGCACGCAGCAAGCTTGCCACGCCCCCGGCAATCGAAGGCCCAGCAGACTGCGATATCCGCTCCCGAGAAGCCGGCGACACGGAGCGCGACCGCGGTACGAAACGCTGTTTCGGCCGCCCGATGCCGAGAGTGAAGGCAAAGCCGAGCGCGGCGCCGGCCGCGAGCACGGCGAACGAGGCAAGCGTCGCCAATGTGCTGCCGAGCGAGAAGAACGGCACGCGCAACGCCTCGAAAACCAAGTCGCCGACAAGCCCGCCGAAGCCGTGCTCGAGGGGCCAGAAGGCCGGCCTCGGTAGCGAGGCGAGAGCACCGGCCGCGAGCAGCGTTGCGATCGGCCAGACCGCGAGGCGGCCGCGCAAGCCCGGCAAGGCGCGGCCTGCGATGAGATCGAGCCCCCAGAAGGTCGGTGGAAACAATAGAAGCGCGGCCGAGAGTCCGATCGCCTGTAAGCCGAAGTCGGCGAGGAGAGCGCCCGGTGCCCCGAGCACATTCTGCGGCAGGAAGGTCGGCCCGAGCGCCTGGCTGCCGTCGTTGCCGGCCCAGGTCAGCAGCGAGAGCCAACCGACGGCGGAAAGCGCAATGAGACCCAACCCCAGCACGCGATAGAGCGAGGCCCGCAGCGCCCGCGACAGCGCGGGGGGCAGGAGGTCGGACTCCCTGACATGCTCTACTTCGTACGACACTGGCGTCCTTACTCAGACAAGGCCTTCCGTAACCTGTCGAGCGCCTCTCGTGTCGTTTCGAGGTCGTGAACCAGCGCGACCCTCACGTAGGCGGCACCGGGGTCACCGCCACGAGCATCCTTTTGCGACAGATAAGCGCCCGGTAACACTTTGACACCGCAACGTTTCCAGAGTCTTACCGAAGCGGCCTCGCCACCGCCGAAATGGCTCATATCGAGCCAAAGAAAGAACCCGCCGCCCGGTGTCGGATTACCGAATTGGTTGCCGAGCACCTCGGCGGCGATCCGGAATTTCTCTTGGTAGAGCGCTCGGCTCGGCCCCACATGAGCCTCATCGGCCCAGACGGCCGCACTCGCGTGCTGGATCGGCAGCGGCATTTGCGGCGCCATGACATTGCGGTACTGGCTCAATCGCGTCAGGAACGCCCCATCGCCGGCCACGAAGCCGGACCTGAGGCCCGGCAGGTTCGACCGCTTCGAGAGGGAGTTGAAGGCCACGACATTGGCGAGGCTGCCTGTCTCAGCCGCGACCTCGAGCACGCCCGTCGGTGCCCGGCTTGCATAGACCTCCGAGTAGCATTCGTCGGCGAGGAGCATGACGTCGTAAGTGCGGGCAAGCGCGATGGCGCGCGCGAGATAGTCCCGGCTGGCGACGGCGCCTTGCGGATTGGACGGTGAGCAGAGGTAGAAGGCCCGTGTGCGTGAGAGTAGCGCGGTGTCGCGCTCGAGCGCATCGAGATCGGGAAGAAAACCGGTCTCGGCGGTGGCGGGGAGGAAAATCGGCTCGGCCCCAGCCGTCAGCGTCGCCGCGATGTAGACTTGATAGAACGGGTTGGGGATGAGCACCGCCGGGCGGGGATGGGCAGCGCGCCGATCGATCGCCGGGGGCACGGCCGAGAACAATCCCTCGCGCGATCCGCAGAGGATGTGGACGTTCTTCTCGATGTCGATGTGCCGGCCGATGCCGTAGCGGCGATCGAGGAAGGACGCGATCGATTGGCGAAGCTCCGGGATACCGTTGATCGGTGGATACTTGCCGAAGCCCGCCTTATGCTCGTCCAGCAGCTTGACGACGAAATCGGGCGGCGCATGCCGCGGCTCGCCGATCGTCATGTCGATGGCCGGCGCGCCCGGCTCCATGCCGTCGAGCAGCGTACGCAGACGGGGGAAGGGAGATTGGATGGCGCGGGCGAGCTTGTCTTGCGCTTGGTTGGCACTCACAGTCCGATCCTCCACCACTCACTTGCCTGCGGTGGAGGATCACTAGCGAATGCGCTGCGGTCGCGCCAGCGTCCACCTCAATAGTTGTACGCCCGCTCGCCGTGATCGACGAGATCGAGGCCTTCGCGCTCCTCGTCCGTCTCGACGCGAAGTCCGACGAGGATGTCGACGAGCTTGAAGAGGACCGCGGAGCCGAGGCCTGACCAAAGCAACGTGATGGCCACGGCCTGGACCTGGATGCCGACCTGAGACGCCATGCTGTACGTCCCTGCCGCGTTCGCCGCGTAGTCCCAGATGCCGGCCCCACCAAGCGCCGGATCGGCGACGATGCCGGTTCCGATCGCCCCCAGAATGCCGCCGACACAGTGCACGCCGAACACGTCGAGTGCGTCGTCGTAGCCGAAGCGGTTCTTGATGGTCGAGCAGAAGTAGAAGCACACGGCGCCGGCTGCGAGACCAAGCACGAGCGCGCCGCCAGGACCGGCAAGCCCAGCCGCCGGAGTGATCGCCACGAGCCCCGCCACTGCACCAGTGACGATGCCCAGCAGGCTGCCCCGCTTGGTGACGAAGACCTCCACCAGCAGCCAGCTCAAGGCCGCAGCCGCCGTCGCGACGAAGGTATTCACGACCGCCAGGGCAGCAACGCCGTTGGCCTCCAGTGCGGAGCCCGCGTTGAACCCGAACCAGCCGACCCACAGCAGCGCCGCGCCGATCAGCGTCATCGTCAGAGAGTGCGGCGCCATGGCCTCGGAGCGATAGCCGACGCGCTTGCCGACCAACAGGGCGCCGACGAGGCCGGCAATACCGGCGTTGATGTGCACGACCGTGCCGCCGGCGAAGTCGAGCGCGCCGAGACCATAGAGGTAGCCTGCCGGATCGCTCGCGGCGCTCGGGCCGCCCCAGAACCAGACCATGTGGGCGATCGGCATGTAGACGAGCGTCGACCACAGGGGCACGAGCAACGCCATCGCCGGGAAGCGCACACGCTCGGCGATCGAGCCCACGATCAGCCCCGGCGTGATCGCCGCGAAGGTCATTTGGAAAGCCACGAAGGCGAGCTCGGGGATGTAGACGCCCTTGCTGAACGTCTCCACCAGCGACCCTGGACCAACTCCCGCGAGCATCGCCTTCGAGAACCCGCCGATGACGCCGGCCGCAGAGCCGCCCGTGAAGGTGAGGCTATAGCCGTAAAGCACCCAGAGCACCGAGACGACCGAGAAGGCGTAGAAGACCTGCATGAGAACGGAGAGCATGTTCTTGGCCCGCACAAGGCCGCCGTAGAACAACGCGAGTCCGGGGATCGTCATCAGAACGACGAGGGCGGTCGCCGTCAGCATCCAGGCCGTGTCGCCCTTGTCGGCGACCGGTGCGGCCGCCTCTGTTTGAGCGAGCGCGGAAACGCTCGTCGCGGCGAGAGCCGTCAGCGCGCCGGCAAGCCCGATCACACCCTTCCGAAGTCGCGTGGTCATGTCGTCCCCCCGATGGCCAAGGTCGCTGCGGCGCACAACTCAAGCCGCGTGCCAAATCGGAGAGGCGCTCTAAAGCTATGGTATTTCGAAAGTATCCGATCTCATGCCAAGGGCGGGGGCAGCTCGGGGCGCGACATCTGCCTAAGCCGTGAGCAGCGCTGCCTGCTCACGCATCACCAGAACGGCTTTGCTGTCGGGCGTCTCTCGCGAAGCAATCCTTCCTGTGCGGCCGACGCCAGCAGCACGCCGTCGCGCGAGAAGATGCCGCCACGGCAGAGCGCACGGCCGGACATCGCCGAGGGGCTGTCCTGCGAGTACAGCATCCACTGATCGGCGCGGCCCTGCCGGTGGAACCACAGCGCGTGATCGAGGCTCGCGACCTGCAACGAGGGATCGTTGATCGCGCGCCCATGACCGACGAGGGCCGTGTCGATGAGCGAGTAGTCCGAGACGTAGGCGATCAGCACCTGATGCAGCATCGGATCGTCGGGAAGCGCCGCATCGATGCGCATCCACACATCCTGCGCGACGGGACGGATGCCCTTCTGCATGAAGCGCTCGATCTCGATCGGGCGGAACTCGATCGGCGCGAGACGGCCGATGAGCTTCTTGGCCTCGTCGCCATATTTGAGCGTGAGCTGGTGCTCGAGCTCGGCCGGGCTCGGCAGATCCTCGGGCATGGGAACGGCCGGCAACGGCGCCTGATGCTCGAGGCCTTCCTCGCCACTGTGGAAGGAGATCGCCATCGTGAAGATGGCGTCCTCACCCTGCGTCGCAACGACGCTTCTCGTCGTAAAGCCTCGGCCGTCGCGGACGCGGGTGACCGTGTAGTCGATCGGCACGGCTGGGTTGCCCATGCGCACGAAATACGCGTGCAGGGAATGCGCGGTCCGCCCTTCGATGGTGCGATAGGCCGCAACCATCGCCTGCGCCACCACCTGGCCGCCGTAGACCCGCTTCCAATGCTTGTTCACGCTGTCGCCGCGGTAGCGGTCGGGTCCGAGCGTCTCCAGATCGAGGACGCGGAGCAGCTCGGCGGCAGCCTTGTCGTTCTTCTCGGTCATGGGGCTCCTGGGCTTGCTCGCGGCATCGAGACCGGGCAGAACTGACCAAGCCGGCACCCCCTGTCAAGCAAGGCGCGGCTCGAGATGACAAACGCAGACCAGCCCTACGACGTCGCCGTGGTCGGCGGCAGCCTGAACGGCCAGGCACTCGTGCTGGCGCTCCGCCAGGCCTTCCCCGACGGGTTCCGGATCGCGCTCATCGAGCGCCAGGCCCGAGACGCCGCGCCCCCACTCGATGCCCGCGCTTATGCGCTCTCACTGGCTTCGAAGCGGTTCCTGGAGGCGATCGGCGTCTGGCAAGGTGTTGCTGCCGAGGCGGAGCCGCTCACCGCGATCGACATCACGGATTCGACGCCGTCAGCCCAGATCCGGCCCGTGCTGCTCCACTACGACAACCGGACGAACGAGGCGGCTGCCTCGACGACCGTGCCGAGCACGGTGCTCAAAGCCGCACTCGATGCAGAAATGGAGAGGACTGGGGCCGCGGACCGCTTCGATGGGGCGGGCCTAGCAACGCTCGACAACGGGACCGGGCTCGCAACCTTGGGGATCTCCGACGGCCGGAGCGTGCGCGCCCGGCTCGCAGTCGCCGCCGGCGGGCGCCCGTCGCCGCTGCGCAACCTCGCCGGCATCAAGACTATCGGCTGGAGCTACGGCCAGCACGGCATCGTCACGACCATTGGGCACGAGCTGCCGCACGGTGGCCGGGCGATCCAACATTTCTTGCCCTCCGGCCCATTCGCAATTCTACCGCTCAAGGGCGGCACTCGCTCCTCGCTCGTCTGGTCGGAAAAGGCCGAGATCGCCAAGCAGATGCTGGCTCTCGACGATGGCGCCTTCCTCGAGGAGGTGCGGCGGCGTTTCTCGGGCCGGCTCGGCGAGTTGACGCTCGAAGGGCCACGGCAGTCGTTCCCGCTCGATCTGCACTTGGCCCGCAGCTTCTACTCGGGCCGTGTCGTGCTCGTCGGCGACAGCGCGCGCGGCGTGCATCCCTTGGCGGGTCAGGGACTGAACATCGGTTTGCGCGATGTGGCGGCGTTGGCCGAGATCATCGTCGAGACGGCAAGGCTCGGTCTCGACATCGGCAGCGCCGAGCCGCTGGCCCGGTATCAGCGCTGGCGCCGGTTCGACTCGGTCGCATCCGCGCTCGGCATGGACACGCTCAATCGCCTGTTCTCCAACAACAACGCGGCGCTCCGGGCGGTGCGCGATTTGGGCCTTGGCCTTGTCGACCGGAGTCCGGCGCTCAAGCGAATGCTGGTCGCGGAGGCGGCGGGCGTCACCGGCGAGCTGCCACGCCTGTTGCGCGGCGAGGCGCTCTGAGCCACCCGGAGTGGCCGGCGACCCGGCATTGAGATAGCATCCACTGAGCTGAGTGGGGTTGGAGCGGGGCGTCGTATGCGTCGGCTGTGGGCGTCTTTCTTTATGGTCGGCGTTGTGCTGACGTGGCCGGCCATCGCCGCCGATCGCACGGTCCACATCTCCCTCGCCCTGTTCAGCGATATCTACGAGATCGGCGAGAAGGATGGCCGGGGCGGTTTTGCGCGGATCGCCACGGCCGTCGCCGCCGAGCGCGCCCGCAACCCCAACACGATCGTCGCGCATGCAGGTGACACGTTCTCACCCTCGCTGCGCTCCTCGTTCGACCAGGGCAAGGCGGTCGTCGAGCTCATCAACATGATCGGACCGGACGTCTTCGTGCCGGGCAATCACGAGTTCGACTTCGGCGAGGCGGTGTTTCGCGCACGCATCGCCGAGCTCAAAGGCCCGGTGCTCGCCGCCAACCTGAGCGACGCCGGCGGCAAGGCGCTGCCTGGCATCGGCGACACGAAGCTCGTCGAGATCGACGGCGTGAAGCTCGGCGTCATTGGGCTGACCGACGACAGCTCGGCGATGCGCTCGAGCCCGGGCACATTGCGCTTCTCGCCGTCATTGCCGATGGCCGAGAACAAGGCCAAGGACCTTCGGGCCGCAGGCGCCGACCTCGTGATCGTCGTCGTACACGCACCCTGGCAGGACGATTTGAGGCTGCAGAGCTCCGGCCTCTACGACGTCATCCTCTCCGGCCATGACCACGATCTCATGCTGTTCTACGATGGCCGCAGCGTGCTGGCCGAGGCGAAAGAGGAAGGGGAGACGCTCGTCGCCGTCGACCTCGATATCAAGGTGTCCGAGGGCGAGGCTCGCAAGGTGAGCTGGCACCCACGCTTTCGCATCATCGATACCGCGGACGTCGAGCCCGATCCCGCCGTCGCCGCCAAGGTCGCTGCCTTCGAGGCCGAGCTCGGTGCGGACCTCGACCAGAAGATCGGCGAGACGGGCACGTCGCTCGACAGCCGGAAAGCCGCCGTCCGCAGCGGCGAGGCCGCGATCGGCAATCTCATCACGGACGCCATGCGCGCATTCGCCAAGACTGACGTCGCGCTCATGAACGGCGGCGGCATTCGCGGCGACAAGCAGTATGCCGCGGGGCAATCCCTGACGAAGCGCGACGTGCTGAGCGAGCTGCCCTTCGGCAACAAGCTGATGGTCCTCGAGGTCACCGGCGCCAACCTCAAGGCAGCGCTCGAGAACGGAGTCTGGTTCGGCGAGAAGGCGGAGGGCCGCTTTGGCCAGGTGTCCGGCGCAAAGATCGTCGCGAAACGCGATGGCGTGCCGGGTAGCCGCATCGCATCGATCGAGATCGGCGGTGCTCCACTCGATCCCGCACGCCTCTACACGATCGCCGTCAACGATTTCGTCGCCTCGGGCAAGGACGGCTACACCGTGCTGGGATCGGCCAAGGTCGTGCTCGGCGCCAACGAAGGCCCACTTGTCGCCACCGTCGTCATGGATGCCATACGAGCCCAGGGCAAAGTCATGCCCGCGGTCGAGGGCCGGATCCGGTTCGAGTAGGCGAGGGCCTCGAGGCCCATTTGAGAGAGGTTCGACGATGCGCTTCCTCGGTCTTGCTCTGGCGATCGCCCTGGCCGCACTCGCCCCGATCGCCATGCTTTCGCCGGCCGCGCAAGCGCAGGTCCTCCAGAAGGCACCGCAGAAAATCCTCGACGAGGTCGCGCTGAAGCTCGCGGCGCATTTCGGCATGCCGGCCGAGTCGTTCACCGAGGATACCGATCTCGTACGCGATCTCGGCCTCGACAGCGCGGACGTCTACTACGCGGCCGTCGAGATCCTCGAGAGCTATGGCGTTCAGCTGCCGCCTAAGAAAAGTCCCACCCGCGTCGGCGAGATCGCGACGCTCGCCTCCGCTTCGACGCGCACCTTCGCGGCCAAGAAGGGCAGCGGCGCGGACGCCAACGCCTACGTGCAAACCGTCTACTATGTCACCGACCGCCGTGCGACCGGCGCGACCGAGCCCGACATGGCCTTCGACGGCAACCGCGCCGAAGGCGGAAAGCTCAGCTACGGCAAGGCCGAGGTCAACATTCCCGTGACCCACAAGCGCGGCCAGATCGAGAGCCCGTGGCTCGGCCTCGAAAGCCTGCGCGATCCGGGCAAGCACATCTACGTGCTGACGCTGACCGACATCGGCGAGGCGGGCCTGTGGAAGGAGATCGACAGCGTCGGCGGCGGCAAGGGCGACATCCTCCTCTATGTCCACGGGTACAACGTCGCTTTCCCGAACGCGCTCATGCGGGCGGCGCAAATCGCCTTCGACTTCGGCTTCGAAGGCGCTCCCATCGCCTATTCCTGGCCTTCCGACGGCGGCATCACCTCGTATCCGTCGGACGCCGAGGATGTGGCTTGGAGCGCCAAGCACATCGAGGAGCTGCTCACGCGCATGACGCAGCAGTTCCCGGGCCGCAAGATCCATCTGGTCGCCCACAGCATGGGAAGCCGAGGCCTCCTCGGCGCGCTCCGCCTGATAGCGTACCGGGATGCCTCCAAGCCCCTGTTCGAGAGCGTCATCCTGTGCGCCCCGGACTTCGACGCCGAGCTGTTCCGCGACCAGATCGCCGCCGAGGTCCGCCCGCTCGCCCGCCAGTGGGTCGTCTACACCTCCGACAAGGATATCGCCTTGAGCGCGTCGGAGGAGATCAACGCCGCGCCCCGGCTCGGACAGCCCGTCACCTTCGCCGAAGGCTTCCAGATCATCGACGCCTCGGGTCTCGAGGTGACGCCCTGGAGCCTCCCCGAGACGCACTCCTACTACGCCACGAAGAAGCGCGTGCTCGACGACATGGTGTCGGTCATCAAGGGCGTGCTTCCGGATCAGCGCGGGTTGACGCCCGTCGCCGTCACCGGCGGCACCGTGTGGGACCTCAAGTAACATCGAGGAGCGACCGGCGCTTGACCTCACCTGACGCCCGGAGGAAGCTTCCCTCAGAAGCGTCCGTGTGCGTGTCTCTCCCCCTCTCATCGAGGCATCGCTCAGCGGGCGACATCCTGTGAGATGGAGGAAACACAATGCTCAATCTCTTGAAACGTGCCGTTGCGGTGGCCCTTCTGTCGATCGCAACCCTGGCACCCGCCTCCGCCGAGGTCGTCTACAATCGCGGTGCCAGCGGCGATCCACAGTCACTTGATCCGCACAAGACATCGACGGTCGAGGAAGCCAACATCCTCCGCGATCTGTTCACCGGCCTTGTCGCGCAGGACGCCGACGCCAACCTCATTCCCGGCGCGGCGGAGAGTTGGACCGTTTCCGACAACGGTCTCGTCTATACATTCAAGCTTCGCGACGAGACCTGGTCCGACGGCACGCCCGTCACCGCGGACGACTTCTTGTTCTCGCTCCGTCGCGTCGTCGATCCGGCCACGGCATCCGAATACGCCTACATGCTGGGGCCGATCGTGAAGGCCGAAGACATCACCGCCGGCAAAGCAAAGCCGGAGGAGCTCGGCGTCAAAGTCATCGATCCGAAAACTCTCGAAATCACCTTGAACGGCCCGACTCCCTATTTCCTCGAGATGCTGACGCATCAGGCGACCTACGGCGTCTCGAAAGCCAACGTCGAGAAGTTCGGCAACGATTTCGTCAAGCCGGGCAACCTCGTCTCGAACGGCGCCTATACGCTCGCCGAGTTCATTCCCAACGACCATGTCAAGCTCGTGAAGAACCCGAAGTTCTTCGACGCGGCCAACGTCAAGATCGATGTCGTCAACTTCATTCCCAACGACGACAAGGCCGCCGCGATGAAGCGGTTCGAGGCTGGTGAGATCGACTCGCACAACGACATTCCGACCGAGCAGCTCCCCGAGCTTCGTGCGAAGTTCGGCGATCAGATCCAGACGGGGCCGCAGCTCGGCACCTACTACTATGTGCTCAAGAACAAGAAGGAGCCGTGGTCCAACCCGAAGCTCCGCCACGCCATCTCGATGGTGATTGACCGTGACTACCTTGCCGAGAAAGTCTGGCAGAATGCCATGATCCCGGCCTACGGCATGGTCCCGCCCGGGATAGCCGGCTATACGCCCAAGAAGACGAGCTATGCCGGCATGTCACAACTCGATCGCGAGGACGAGGCCAAGAAGCTCTTTGCCGAGCTCGGCATATCGGCGGAGAAGCCGCTCAAGATGGAGCTGCGCTACAACACCTCCGAAAACCACAAGAACACGGCCGTCGCCATCCAGGATATGTTGAAGCCCTTCAACATCGAGGTGACGCTGGTCAACACCGACCTCAAGAGCCACTACAGCTATCTCGAGCAGAAGGGCGACTTCGATGTGGCGCGCGCCGGTTGGGTCGCCGACTACAAGGATCCCGGCACCTTCCTCGATCTGGGCAAGACGGGCGCCGGCAACAACTACGGCGAGTATTCGAACCCGGCCTACGACGAGCTGCTCGCCAAAGCGGCCGTCGAGGCGGATCCTGCGAAGCGCATGGGCGAGCTGGCGGACGCCGAGGGAATCCTGATGCAGGATCTCGGCATCATGCCGCTCCTCTTCTATTCCAACCACAACATCGTCTCCTCGAAGCTCAAGGGCTTCCACGACAATGTGATGGACGCGCATCCGACGCGGTTCATGTCGAAGGAATAGCTCGCCCCGCTGCTCCCCTCGGGTCATCGCGACGTTGCGAAACGAACGTGACGATGACCCGGGAGGCCGGCGCAAACGCGCCTCCGCACGCCGCTCATAAGTTGGCTCCCCATGCTGAGCTACGTCCTGCGTCGCCTCCTCATCGCCATCCCGACGCTGTTCCTCATCGTCACGATCTCGTTCTTTCTCTGCCGGATCGCGCCCGGTGGGCCGTTCAATCTGGAGAAGGGACTGCCGCCCGAGATCAAGGCGAACCTCAACAGGGCCTTCGGCCTCGATAAACCGCTCGTCGAGCAGTACCTCCAATACTTGGGCAATCTGCTGCAAGGCGATCTCGGGCCGAGCTACGTGCTGCCGCAGTTCACGGTGGCCGATCTCTTCCGCACGGGACTGCCGGTGTCCATCCAGCTCGGCGCCGCTGCTCTGGTGCTGTCGCTCGTGGCGGGTGGCTTGCTCGGCGTCATCGCCGCGCTCTACCAGAATCGCACCGCCGACTACGCCGTCATCGCCACGGCGACCGCTGGATCGACGATCCCCACCTTCGTCATCGCGCCGCTCATCCAGCTGTTCTTCGGGTTGACGCTGCATTGGCTGCCGATCGGCGGCTGGAACGACGGCGCTGTCCTCAACAAGATCGGACCGATCCTGACCCTTGCCTTGCCGCAGCTCGCCGTTGTCGCGCGATTGATGCGCGGCTCGATGATCGAGGCGCTGCGCTCCAATCACATCCGCACCGCTCGCGCGATGGGTCTGTCGCAATGGTCGGTCGTCGTGAAACACGCCATGCGCGGCGCGCTCCTGCCGATCATCTCCTATGCCGGACCCGCTGCCGCCGGGCTCGTCACCGGCTCCATCATCGTCGAGACGATTTTCCAGGTTCCCGGCGTCGGCCGCTACTTCATCGACGCCGCCATCAACCGCGACTACACGCTCGTCATGGGGACGGTCGTTATGATCGCGGTGTTCACCATCCTGTTCAATCTGATCGTCGACATTCTCTACGCCGTCGTCGATCCCCGGGTGCGCTATGACTGACGCGGCGCTCCTTGCACCCGCCGTGCATGGCCGCTCGCTCTGGGGCGATGCCTGGCTACGGCTCCAGGCCAACAAGGCCGCGATGGCGAGCGCGATCTATCTTGCCCTCGTCGTGCTCGCGTGTCTCATCGGCCCCAATTTCACTGGGCACGATTTCCGGACGATCTATCAGAGCTACGTGCGCGTGCCGCCGTCACTCGAGGCCTACCCTCAGGCAGATGCCATCGAGGCCGGCATCACCGAGGCGCTGAAGCGCGCCGGCGTCGAGGTGGCTTCTTGGGAGGAGAGAGAGGGCCGGGTTTTCGTCACCGTGACCGACGACAAGCCGGTCGATGAGCGCGTCATTCGCTATCTCGATCGCTCAGATTCCTTCGACGGCACGAAGGTAGAAACCAAGTCGACGGACGGTCTCACGCTCACGATGAGCACGGCGACGGACAGGAAGCACTTCTACTTCGGCACCGATCCAAGCGGCCGGGATTTGCTGACGCGAACGCTCGTCGCCGGACGTGTCTCGCTCGCGATCGGCGTGCTCGCTGGCTTCGTCGCGTTGGTCATCGGCGTGATCTACGGCGCCACCGCGGGCCTGATCGGTGGCAAGACCGACGAGATCATGATGCGCGTCGTCGACATTTTGTATGCGCTCCCCTTCACGTTCTTCGTCATCATGCTGGTCGTGTTCTTCGGCCGCGACTTCGTGCTGATGTTCATCGCGGTCGGCGCTGTTCTGTGGCTCGACATGGCGCGTATCGTCCGTGGACAGACGTTATCGATCCGCAGGCAGGAGTATGTGCAGGCGGCGGAGGCGCTCGGCGTCGGCCGCCGCGGCATACTCTGGCGGCACATCATCCCGAACGCGCTCGGACCGATCATCGTCTACGTGACGCTCCTCGTGCCGCAGGTGATCATCCTGGAGAGCTTCCTGTCGTTCTTGGGGCTCGGTGTGCAGGAGCCGATGTCGAGCTGGGGCGTACAGATCAGCCAGGGTGCGCGCAACATCGAAGGTGCGACGTGGTTGCTGCTGTTTCCTTCGCTGTTCCTCACCACCACACTGTTCGCGCTCAACTTCATCGGCGACGGCTTACGCGACGCGCTCGATCCGAAGGACCGGTGAGGGATGACCGTGCCAGTCCTCGCCATCGACAATCTGCACGTCCGCTTCCGCACCGCCGACGGCGTCATCGAGGCCGTGAAAGGTGCGAGCCTCGCCGTCGCCAAGGGTGAGACGCTCGCCGTCGTCGGCGAATCCGGTTCCGGCAAGAGCCAGCTCGTCATGGCCGCGATGGGGCTGCTCGCCAAGAACGGCGAGGTCGAGGGCTCGGTCGAATTCGAGGGCGAGGAGATTCTCGGACTGGCCGCTCGCGACTTGAACCGCATTCGCGGGCGGAAGATCTCCATGATCTTCCAGGAGCCGATGACCTCGCTCGATCCGCTCTACACGATCGGCAACCAGCTCATCGAACCGATCCGCCGCCACCAGGGACTGTCCGCACACGAGGCGCGGGCCCGCGCGACCGCGCTGCTCACTCTCGTCAGGATCCCAGATCCCGAGACGCGGCTGCGCTCCTATCCGCACGAGCTCTCGGGTGGGCAGCGCCAGCGCGTCATGATCGCCATGGCGATCGCCAACAACCCGCAAGTGCTCATCGCCGACGAGCCGACAACCGCGCTCGACGTCACGATCCAGGCCGAGATCCTTGCACTCTTGGCCGACCTCAAGCGACGGCTCGGCATGGCGCTGATCTTCATCACGCATGACCTGAACATCGTGCGCCGCATCGCCGATCGCGTCGTCGTCATGCGGCAGGGCGAGATCGTCGAGGAGGGCGCCGCCGCCGATGTCTTTCGCAGCCCCCATCACCCTTACACGAAGGCGCTGCTCGCCGCCGAGCCGACGGGCCGGAAGGCACCCGTTCCGGCGACGGCTCCCGTCATGCTCGAAGGGGAGGACGTCGTCGTGACCTTCACATTGCGCGGCGGCCTCTTCGAGCGGCGGCGCCGCGCGATCACCGCAGTCGATCGCGTCACCGTCCGCCTCCATGCGGGCCAGACCATCGGCATTGTCGGCGAGTCGGGCTCGGGCAAGTCGACGCTCGCGCGGGCGCTGCTGAGGCTCGTGCAGAGCGACGGGCGTATTCACTTTCTCGGACGCGATATCGATGGCCTCGATACCAAGGCGATGCGACCGCTGCGCTCCGATCTGCAAATCGTCCTGCAGGACCCGTTCGGCTCGCTTTCACCGCGCTTGACCGTCGGCCAGATCGTCACCGAAGGGCTGCTGGTCCACGATCCCACCTCCACCCGCGCCGACCGGGACCGCCGCGCCGGGGAGGCATTGGCCGAGGTCGGCCTCGAGCCTTCGATGCGCAATCGCTATCCGCACGAGTTCTCGGGCGGACAGCGCCAACGCATCGCCATCGCGCGGGCGATCATCCTGAAGCCCAAGGTGGTCGTGCTCGACGAGCCGACCTCCGCGCTCGACCGGCAAGTCCAGAAGCAGATCGTCGAGCTGCTGCGCGACCTGCAAGCGCGGCACAATCTCTCCTACCTCTTCATCAGCCACGATCTCGCCGTCGTCCGCGCGATGGCCGACCACATCCTCGTCATGCGCAACGGGCAGCTGGTCGAGGAGGGTACGCCCGACGACATCTTCGAGCGGCCGAAAGAGCCATATACTCAGGCGCTCATCCGCGCAGCGTTCGCCCCCATGACCGAGGCCACGGCATCCATGCACGAAACGTGAAGACTCGCAGTAGCCACTTCCCCCCGTGAGGGGGAAGGCCAAGCGCCTTGGGTTTAGCGCAAGCTAAGCCCTTAGGCGCTTGGGATGGGGGGAGAGACAAGATCTCAGGTTCGTTCCGTACCCCCCACCCTACCCTCCCCCTCAAGGGGGGAGGGGACCACTATCGACAAGTAGCAAAACCTACGAGGCTGGCAGTCACATGACCCTCCCCAAGACGATGCAAGCCGTGCTGCTGACCGGACATGGCGGGCTCGACAAGCTCGAGGTGCGCACCGACGTTCCCGTGCCGCAGCCCGGTCCCGGCGAGGTGCTCGTCGAGGTCTCCGCCTGCGGCTTGAACAACACAGACATCTGGGTGCGCCAGGGCGCCTACGGCACCGACGACGACCCGAACGCGGTTTCGAGCTGGCGGCGCGGCACGCTCGAGAACACGCTGAAGTTTCCACGCATCCAAGGCGCGGACACCGCCGGCCATATCGCGGCCGTCGGGCCGGGTGTGGATGCCAAGCGCATCGGCGAACGCGTCATCGTGGACTTCTCGATCTACAACGGCGACGGCGTCTCGCTCGCCGATATCGATTACATCGGCCACGGCGCCGACGGTGGCTATGCGGAGTACATGGTGGCGCCGGCCGCCAACGTCTATGAGGTTAAGCGGGCGATCACGGATGCCGAGCTCGCCACCTTTTGCTGCGCGTATCTGACGGGCGAGCACATGCTGGACCGCGCAGCCGTGAAAGCGGGAGAGCGCGTGCTGGTGACCGGCGCCTCCGGCGGTGTCGGCTCAGGGCTCATCCAGCTTTGCCGGGCTCGCGGCGCCATCCCCTATGCGCTGGTGGGCAAGGGCAAGGAGGCGGCGGTCAAGGCGATCGGGGCTGAAGCCGTCATCACACGCGACGAAGGTGATCTCGGCGAGGCGGTCTATCGCGCAACCGGCGGGCAACCGATCGATGTCGTGGCGGATCTCGTCGCCGGACCGATCTTCGGCGACCTCATCAATCTCATTCGTCCGGAGGGCCGCTATACGACGGCCGGCGCCATCGCCGGACCCGTGGTCTCACTCGACCTCCGCACGCTCTACCTGAAACACCTGACGCTGCATGGCTCCTCGCAAGGCACGCGCGCCGCGTTCGAGCGGCTGGTGCGCTACATCGAGGAGGGCAAGGTCAAGCCGCTGCTCGCCGAGACCTTCCCACTGTCGAAGATCCGCGAGGCCCAGACCGCGTTCATGGCGAAGGGATTCGTCGGCAAGCTGGTCGTTGTGCCGGATCGGAAATGGCAGGCGTAATCACGGGCGACCTGAGGTCGCCCGTTCCATCGATCTACTGCCCCGAGCCCAACAGCCGCATCTTCACATAGTCGAGCTGGTCGTAGTTGCGGAAGCGGACGGTGAGCACGCCGCTCTCGTTGGAGCCGCGCTTCACCTCGACCTTTAAGCCCAATGCCTCGGTGAGCTCGCGTTCGAAGGCTTGCGTGTCCGGGTCTTTCTCGCGCTTCTGGCGCGGTGCCTCGGGCACCAGCGGCAGCTGCACGAGCGCCTCGACCTCGCGAACGCTCAAGCCCTTCGCCACCACCGTCTCGGCGAGCTTCTCGGCATCGTCGCGGCCGACGAGCGCCCGGCCATGGCCCGCCGACAACCGACCCTCCTGCATGAGCTGCTGCACGCGCTCCGGCAGCTTCAACAGACGCACCGTATTGGCGAGATGACTGCGGCTTTTGCCGATGATCTGCGCCAGCTCGTCCTGGTTGTATCCAAAACGATCGATCAGCTCGCGATAGCCGCGCGCCTCGTCGATCGCATTCAGGTCGGCGCGCTGGACGTTCTCGATGATCGCAAGCTCGAGAACCTCTTTATCGTTCAGCTCACGGACGATCACCGGCACCGACTGCAGGCCTGCCCGCTGTGATGCGCGCCAGCGTCGCTCGCCGGCGACGATCTCGAAACCGCCACCCGACACCGGGCGGGCGATGATCGGCTGCACCAGGCCACGCTCGCGAATGGACGCCGCCAGCTCGTCGAGCTCGGCATCGTCGAAAGTCTGGCGCGGATTGAGGGACGAGGACCGGATCTGCTCTATCGAGACGAGCCGCTGCTCGCCTTCCGCCGGCAGTCTCTCCGGATGGCCGCCAGTCGGATCGCCGATGAGCGAGGCGAGACCCCGCCCGAGCCGTCCGCGCTGCATCGGTCCTGACATCGACATCGTGATCTTTCCTCTTCGTCGGTTCTTTTACGGCTCAAGCGGCTTTCATGCGCCGCTCGCGCTCGATGATCTCGGTGGCGAGCTTGATGTAGGCCTGGCTGCCAGAACATTTGTAATCGTAGAGGAGGATCGGCTTGCCGTGAGACGGCGCCTCGGCGATCCGCACGTTGCGCGGGATGACCGTGCCGTAGACCTTCTCACCAAAGTGCGAGCGCACCTCATTGGCCACGCTCTCGGAAAGATTGGCGCGCGGATCGTGCATGGTCAGCACGACGCCGTGGATCTCGAGCTTCGGATTGAGCGTCGCGCGGATGCCTTCGATCGTTTCACGCAGCTGCGCGATGCCTTCCAGCGCGAAGAACTCGCACTGCACCGGAACGAGCACTGAGCTCGCGGCGACCATGGCGTTGAGCGTCAGGAGGCTGAGCGACGGCGGACAGTCGATGAGGATATAGGAGAACGGATCCTCGACGCCCTTGCTCACCTGGTTGGCGTGCAGCGCCGAGACCGCGTCCCGAAGGCGATAGTTGCGGTTCGCCTCGCCGAACAGCTCGGCCTCGAGGCCGACCAGATCGTTGTTGGCAGGGACGATGAACAGCTTCGGCACGATCGTCGGCAGCGCGGCCTGGGCCAAGCTCGCCCGGCTCGCCAGAATATCGTAGGTCGTGATGTGCCGCTGGCCCGGATCGATGCCGAGACCCGTCGACGCGTTGCCTTGCGGATCCATGTCGACGACCAGCGTCTTCTCGCCGACGGCCGCAAGCGCGGTGCCGAGGTTGATGGCCGTCGTCGTCTTGCCGACACCGCCCTTCTGATTGGCAATGGCGATGACGCGAATGCCGTGGGGAATGGCAGTCACCTCGTCAGCTCCTTCCCCGAGGCGTGAGATTTCGGATGGCGACGATCCGAGCCTCGGAATCGGTCAAACTCTCGTGCAGCTCGGCCTCGAAATGCCAGCGCGCGCCGGCATCACGGACCTCGTCCGCGGCGGTTCGGCCTTTGAGAAACAAACCGACTGTCTCTGACCGGAAGAAGGGTGCGGCAAGCTCGAGGAGATCTCCCAAAGGAGCCAAGGCACGCGCCGTCACCACATCGATTCGCGCCAGTCTATCGTGAGTCGCCAGGTTCTGGATGCGTTGGGGATAAATATCCACAGGCACCCCGGTCTGACGGGCCACGTCTTTGAGGAAGGCGCACTTGCGAGCGTTGCTTTCGACGAGATGGACGCGAACATCCTCGGCGCCATTGAGCAAGATGGCTATGACCATCCCCGGAAAACCCGCGCCCGAACCGAGATCGAGCCAGGTGCGGGCGGCAGGTGCCCGCTCGAGGAGTTGCGCGCTATCGGCAAAGTGACGGCTCCAGATCGTCTCGAGCGTGCCCGGCGCCACCAGATCCTTCACATGCGACCAGCGTTGTAGCAGCGACGCATAGGTCTCCAGCTTCGAAATTGTTTCACGTGAAACATCGAAGACCGTGGCGAAGGCCTCCGGACCGTCGATCTTGCGGAGCTGGGCCATCGGATCAGGCGCTCTTCCGGCGATCATGCCGTTTGACTGACGCGAGCAACAGCAGCAGCGCGGACGGCGTCATGCCATCGATCCGGGCCGCCTGGCCGATCGAATGCGGCCGGTGCCGCATCAGCTTCTGCCGGATCTCGTTCGAAAAGCCTGCGATCGCCTCGATATCGAGGTCTGCCGGAATGGCGATGGCATCGTCACGGCGGAGCATAGCGATCTCCTCGCTCTGCCGGTCGAGGTAGACAGAATAACGGGCATCCGTCTCGATCTCGGCAGCGGTCGCGGTGGGGATCGCAGCGAGCTCTGGCCAGATCGCTTTGAGCCGCTCGATGGTGAGGCCGGGCAGAGCGAGCAGCTCATAAGCTGTGCGCCTCCGGCCATCCCGGCGAATGTCGAGACCATGCTTTGCAGCCTCATCCGGTGTCAGAGACACGGCCTCGAGACTGTCCCTGGCCCCCTCCAGGGCTTTGAGCTTCCGGCCGAACTGTCCCGACCGCTCCTTCCCCACGATTCCGAGCGAAATCGCGAGCGGCGTGAGCCGTCTGTCGGCGTTATCGGCCCTCAGGTGGAGACGATACTCGGAGCGTGAGGTGAACATGCGATAGGGCTCGGTGACGCCGCGGGTCACGAGATCGTCGATCATGACGCCGAGATAGGCATCGGCGCGGCCGATAACGATGTCCGCCTGGCCGCCGCCAGCGAGGCGTGCGGCATTGAGGCCTGCGAGAAGCCCTTGAGCGCCCGCCTCCTCATAGCCCGTCGTCCCGTTGATCTGGCCGGCTAGGAACAGACCTTTGAGGTAGCGGGCCTCCAGCGTCGGCCAAAGATCGCGCGGGTCGAGGTAATCGTACTCGATGGCATAGCCTGGACGCGTGATCCGCGCGGTCTCGAGGCCGGGAATACTGGCAATGTAGGCCCTTTGAACGGCTTCGGGCAGCGAGGTTGAGAGCCCATTCGGGTAAACTGTCGTGTCATCGAGGCCTTCCGGCTCCAGGAAGACCTGATGGCGCTCGCGATCGGCAAAGCGGACCACTTTGTCCTCGACGGACGGGCAGTACCGGGGCCCAACACCCGCGATCTCGCCCGAGTACATGGCCGATAGCGCCAGGTTCTCGCGGATGATGCGGTGGGTCTCGGGCGTCGTCTCGGTGATGTGGCAGGGAATTTGGCGGTTCGGCAGCCGGTCCGTCATCAGCGACAGCGGCACCGGATCGTCATCGCCGGGCTGTGGGGCAAGCCGCGACCAATCTATGGTTGTACCATCAAGTCTTGGGGGCGTGCCCGTCTTGAGGCGCCCGAGCCTGGCACCGGCAGCCAGCAAAGCCTCCGACAGCTTCAGTGCTGGTGGATCGCCAACCCGGCCTGCTGGCCACTTCTCGGGGCCGATATGGATCAGGCCGTTGAGAAAGGTGCCCGCAGTCAAGACGACGGCGCCCGCCGTCAAGCTCCGGCCATCGGACAGCCGCACGCCGGTCACCCGCGCATCGTCAATCACCAAGCCTTCGACAGCCCCTTCGATCACGTCGAGACCGCCCGTCTTGCGGATGAGGCCCTGCATCGCTCGGCGATAGAGCTTGCGGTCAGCCTGGCAGCGCGGACCTTGGACCGCCGGCCCCTTCGACCGGTTGAGAAGCCGGTAGTGAATTCCTGCCGCGTCGGCCGCTCGCCCCATCAGTCCGTCGAGCGCATCGATCTCCCGGACGAGATGTCCCTTGCCCAGCCCACCGAACGCCGGATTGCACGACATCTCGCCGATGGTGTCGGATCGATGGGTGACGAGCGCGGTTTTCGCGCCGGCGCGTGCCGCGGCAGCCGCGGCCTCGCATCCGGCGTGACCGCCGCCGACGACAATGACGTCGAAACTGGCCATGGGCATTCTCGGGTCTGGGGGGGCGTCCGGGACCGTAGTCGAAGGGCGATTCCGGGTCAAACGGGGCATCGGACGCGATCCCAGAACCCTCCCTTAGGCCGGATTCGGAGCCTCCAACCCTCCCCAAACGGGGGATAAGCCTCCCCGAGCGTCCGGTGAAGGGGATGGGGAGACAAAATCGTCCGCGCGGGGACGGGCGGTGATGATCCCCGGCAGGTCGATCCCTCGAAAATGTTTCACGTGAAACATTCGGGCGACCACCGTCACTTGCCGATGCAGAAGCGTCCGAAGATCTCAGCCAACACGTCCTCGACATCGATGCGGCCCGTCAGACGGCCGAAGGCATGAGCGGCACGACGAAGCTCCTCGACGCCAAGCTCCGGATGGGTCAGGTCGGCCGCGATGAACGCGTGCAGGGCTGTGCTCGCCTCGCCGAGCGCCAGGCGATGGCGCTCGCGGAGGACAACACCAGTGTCGCGGGTGGTGCTGAGCCGAGCCGCAGCCATCTCGCCGATCAGGCGGATGAGATCGCTCAACCCTTGGCCTGTCCGCGCCGACACCCGAAGTGTCGTCGGCGCGAGCCCCGGGACCGGACGGCAAACGAGATCGGCCTTCGTGATGACCGGCACTGTCTCAGCTGGCGTCTCCTGCGGCGGCTGAGACGGCCCGCCAGTCGCCTCGACGAGCCACAGCACGAGCTCGGCTGAGCGGATATGCCCTAAGCTTCGACGGATCCCCTCGGCCTCGATTGCACCCTCCGGCGCTCTCAGGCCCGCCGTGTCGGTGACGATGACCGGGTAGCCGCCGAGATCCAGTCGAACCTCAAGCGCGTCCCGCGTCGTCCCGGCCTCCGGCGAGACGATCGCCACATCCCGCCGGGCAAGAGCGTTGAGGAGGCTCGATTTGCCCGCGTTGGGTGGACCTGCCAGTACAACCCGAAAGCCCTCGCGCAGGATTTCGCCGCGATGACCATCGTCGAGGTGGCGATCGATAAGCCCGGCGAGGGCGCTCGCCTCGGTGATGGCACGACTGTAGCTGTCTGCGGCGACATCAGCCTCGTCCGCGAAGTCGAGGCTCGCCTCCGCGAACGCCAATGCCCTGAGCAACGTCTCGCGCCAGCCTTCGTAGAGCGCACTGCGGGTGCCGGAGGCGGCGACGATCGCCTGGGCACGCTGCTGCTCGGTCTCGGCCGCGACGAGGTCTGCCAGGCCCTCCAGCCCCACCAGGTCGAGCTTGCCATTCTCGAAGGAGCGGCGGGTGAACTCGCCAGGCTCGGCCAATCGAAGCCCCGGCATCTTTCCGAGCTCAGCGAGCAGCGCCGCCACGACTGCCCGCCCGCCATGTGCGTGCAACTCGACCATCTCCTCGCCGGTTTCCGTCCGAGGGGCGGCAAAGTAGAGGACGAGCGCATCGTCGAGCAGCGCTCCGTCGGCCGGCCGGCGCAGGCGCCGGAGTGACGCCATGCGCGGCTTGGGTAGAGATCCAGCGAGTGTCTCGAGTGCCTTGGGTGCGTCGGGTCCTGAGATGCGGATCACCGCAACGCCCGACGGTCCAACCCCACTCGACAGGGCGTAGATGGTGCTCGCAATGGCCATCGAACTCTGACCTTACTGGCGGATGCCAACTCCGGAGAGGCTCATGTCGCACAACCGGCTCGGGAAGGAAACGAGCCCCTATCTCCTCCAGCACAAAGACAACCCCGTGCACTGGTGGGCCTGGGGACCGGAAGCGCTCGCAGAGGCGAAGGCGACGGGCAAGCCGATCCTGCTCTCGGTCGGCTATGCCGCCTGCCACTGGTGCCACGTTATGGTCCACGAGAGTTTCGAGGACGACGCCACCGCGGTGCTGATGAACCAGCACTTCGTGTGCATCAAGGTCGACCGCGAGGAGCGGCCCGACATCGACACAATCTACATGACCGCCTTGCACGCGACCGGTCAGCAAGGCGGCTGGCCGCTGACCATGTTCTTGACGCCGGACGCACGGCCGTTCTGGGGCGGGACCTATTTCCCGCCCGAGGATCGCTATGGCCGGCCATCGTTCAAACGTGTGCTCACGGAGATCGCCCGCATCTTTCGCGAGGAGCCGGAGAAGGCCGAAGGCAACGCGGAGCAGCTGATGACCCGGCTGAAAGCCGAGCGCCCGCAAGAGCATCGCGGCAGGGTGAGCGAGGAGGGGTTGAAGGATCTCGCCATCCGTCTCGAGACGGCCGTAGACCCTGTCCATGGCGGCCTCCAAGGTGCACCGAAGTTCCCACAGTTCTCGGTCTTCTGGTTTCTCTGGCGCGCCGGCATCCGCTATGATCTCGTGACCACCCGCAAGGCTGTGATCCGTACTCTGACGAATATCTGCCAGGGCGGGATCTACGACCACCTGGGCGGCGGCTTTGCGCGCTACTCGGTCGACGAGCGCTGGCTCGTGCCGCACTTCGAGAAGATGCTCTACGACAACGCCCTGCTGCTACAACTTCTCGTCGAGACCTGGAAGGAGACCAAGTCCGAGCTGTTCCGGCAGCGCATCGAGGAGACAGTATCGTTCGTCGCCATCGAGATGCGCGCACCCGACGGCGGCTTTGCCGCGTCCTGGGACGCCGACTCGGAGGGTGAGGAGGGCAAGTTCTACGTTTGGCGACCGGACGAGATCGCGCAGGTGCTCGGGCCTGAGGATGCCGCTCTGTTCTGCCGCCTCTACGAGATCACACCCCAAGGCAACTTCGAGGGCCACAGCATCCCAAACCGGCTGGCGAAGCTCGACCTCGAGGACTTCGAGACCGAGGAGCGGCTCGCCGGCATGCGCGCCAAGCTCTTTGCCGAGCGCGAAAAGCGCGTGAAGCCAGGTTTCGACGACAAGGTGCTCGCCGATTGGAACGGTCTGATGATCGCCGCTCTCGCCGAGGCCGGGTTCGCCTTCGACGATGCGAAGATGCTCGAGCTTGCCGAGACGCGTTACGACGAGGTTCGCGGTCTTCTCGGACGCGAGGATGGTCGCCTGTGGCACGCCTATCGTGCCGGTCAATCGAAGGCGCCCGCAACCTCGGCCGACTACGCGAACATGATTTGGGCCGCCCTGGCGCTGCACAAGGTAACGAGCACTCGATCCTATCTCGACACCGCGAAGGCCTGGGCCGCGATCCTCGACCGGCACTACTGGTCAACGTCCGGCGGCTACACGTTCACGGCCGACGATACGGCCGATGTCATCGTCCGCACCCGTGCCGGGCACGACGACGCGACGCCCAACGCCAACGGCACGATGGTCACGAACCTGATGCAGCTTTTCCTGCTGACGGGAGATGAGGGCTATCGCGCCCGCGCCGACGCCATCGTCGATGCATTCTTGACTGACATCGTCACGGCACCGCACGGCCACACGGGCCTGCTCGCGGGATCTATAGACGCGATTGCGCCGCAGCAGGTCGCCGTCGTGGGTCAGGACGGGGCGGACGACCTCTTGGAGGTTCTGCGCGAGACCTCCCTGCCAGGCGCGGTCGTGCAATGTGTCGCAACTGGCGCCAACTTTCCGGCTGGATCCCCCCTAGCCGGCAAGAGCGCTGCTCCAGATGGCAAGGCCCAGGCCTACATCTGCGTCGGCCCGCAGTGCTCCTTGCCGATCGTCCAGCCTGACGAGCTTCGCCAGTCCCTTCGAGAGCAGAGAGTGACACGCACCGGCTGACCAACCGCGCTCATAGGCTTAACCAAGTCTCAATTTCCCTCCCGCAAGGTCTGCTCGACCAGATCGGGGGACACATGCGCCAGAAGCTCCAGAACGCCCAGCGGCATCTCAAGCGCTTCGGAGTGGTTCCCTTCGCCCGCTATGCGAAGATCCGCTACGTCGTGCGCCCCTATCACCGCAAGCTGAACACGCCGCTCCCCGATTTCACGCCCTACGACACCGCCATCAGCGGCAAGCACGGCCTGGAGATCGGCGGCCCGAGCGGCTTCTTCCGCGCCGAAGGCCAGCTGCCGGTCTATGGCCGCGCCGGCAGCATGGACAACTGCAACTTCTCGCCGACCTCGATGTGGGAAGGCCTCATCACCGCGACCGAGTTCGAGGTCGAGGGTCGCAAGCTCGGACGCCAGTTCATCGCCGAGGCGACGACGATCGACGAAACAGCACCCACGCCTCCCTACGACTTCGTCATCTCGTCAAACTGCATCGAGCACATCGCCAATCCGCTGAAGGCAATCCGCGCCATGGCGGCACTCCTCAAGCCGGGCGGATCGCTGATCGCGGTATTGCCGCGCAAGGAGACGAATTTCGATCACCGCCGGAGCGTGACGCCGTTCGGTCATCTGCTCGAGGACTACGCGAAGGGCGTCGGCGAGGACGATACGACCCACAAGGCCGAGTTCGTCGAGAACTTCGACATCTCGCTCGCCCACTTCATCCCGAGCCGCGAGGCGTTCCTCGAAATGATCGAGAACAACGCCACCATCCGCTACATGCACCATCACGTGTTCGATCTGGCGCTGCTCCGCCAGTGCGCGGCCTTCGCGGGTCTAGAGACGGTCGACGCACGCAGCGCCGGAACGGACTATGTGATCCTAGCTCGGAAGCCGACGGCAAGCTGAGTGTCGGTCAGAGCGGCGTGCCTGCGTAGACGTCGGCCAGAACAAATGTAGCGCCAATGCTTTTAAGCTCAATCGCACCGCCAGTACTGATGGGCAGACTGGTCTTCGGCCAATTTCCGCGCTCGTCGCGGCGGAACACCTCGACACGCTGACGATCCGAGTCAACGACAGCGATTTCGACCAAGCTCGGAATAGTCGCGCAGGCCCAGATCGACTCCCAAGTCTCTCTTTGGTTGCTCGGCGACAACACCTCGATGATCAGCACGGGCTCGGGAAAGATCCGCCCGGTTACCGATGGCGAGCATGTCACCGCGAGATCTGGCGCGCGGACATTGTCATTCGCGTGCAGATGAGGAACGACAGGCGCCTCGGTGCCGACACGGCAGGGCCTGCCCGAAGTCCGCAGGTGCTGCCAGATCAGTCCAGCAAGATTGGCCTGAATGATCGCGTGCGTGCTGGACGCCGGAGACATCGCTCGTACGACGCCGTTGACGAGTTCATGACGCCCAGGCGCAGTCTGCGGAGCCTCCAGGAATTCCCGGACGGTGAGGCGTGGCGCGGCAGCAGTCTCCGATACGGACATTCGGCCTCGTCCCGTAAGCAAGCCGGACGACCCTACCACGGGCGGCAGCGGGTCGTGAACCCGCTCCCTCGCCTTATGCGTTCATGCTCGTGAAGAAGTCGTTGTTCGACTTCGTCGCGCGGAGCTTGTCGAGCAGGAAGTCGATGCTCTCCATCGAGCCCATCGGGTTCAAGATGCGGCGGAGCACGAACACCTTCTTGAGCTGCTCGGGTGTCGTCAGCAAGTCCTCCTTGCGGGTGCCGGACTTGGCGATGTCGATCGCCGGGAACACGCGCTTGTCGGCGACCTTGCGGTCGAGCACGATTTCCGAGTTACCGGTGCCCTTGAACTCCTCGAAGATGACCTCGTCCATGCGGCTGCCGGTATCGATGAGGGCCGTCGCGATGATGGTCAACGACCCACCTTCCTCGATATTGCGCGCGGCGCCGAAGAACCGCTTCGGCCGCTGCAAGGCATTCGAGTCGACACCGCCGGTCAGCACCTTGCCGGAGGAGGGGACGACGGTGTTGTAGGCTCGGCCGAGGCGCGTGATCGAATCGAGCAGGATCACGACGTCGCGCTTGTGCTCGACGAGGCGCTTGGCCTTCTCGATCACCATCTCGGCGACCGCGACATGGCGTGCGGCTGGCTCGTCGAAGGTCGAGGAGACGACCTCGCCCTTCACCGAGCGCTGCATGTCGGTGACCTCTTCCGGCCGCTCGTCGATGAGCAAGACGATGAGGTAGCACTCGGGATGATTTGCCGTGATCGAGTGGGCGATGTTCTGCAGGATCACCGTCTTGCCGGTCCGCGGCTGGGCGACGATGAGCGAGCGCTGGCCCTTGCCGATCGGCGCGACGATGTCGATGACGCGCGGCGTCAGATCCTTGATGGTCGGGTTCTCGATCTCCATCTTCAGCCGCTTCGTCGGATAGAGCGGCGTCAGATTGTCGAAGTGGATCTTGTGGCGGGCGGCGTCCGGGTCCTCGAAGTTGATTTGGTTGACCTTGAGGAGCGCGAAGTAGCGCTCGCCGTCCTTAGGTCCGCGGATCTCGCCGTCGACCGTATCGCCTGTACGGAGCGCGAAGCGGCGGATCTGGCTCGGGCTCACGTAGATGTCGTCGGGGCCGGGGAGATAGTTCGCATCGGGCGAGCGCAGGAAGCCGAAGCCGTCCTGCAGCACCTCGACGACGCCGGTACCGATAATGTTGATCTCTTTGGCCGCCAGCTGCTTCAGGATGGCGAACATCAGCTCTTGCTTGCGCAGCGCGCTCGCATTCTCGACCCCAACCTCCTCGGCGAAGCTCAGGAGCTCCACGGGGTTCTTCTGCTTGAGGTCTTCGAGCTTCATTTCCTGCATAGGGTACTCCGGGAGGGGGGATCGCGGCCGCCAGGACAAAGCGGGCAGCCGGAGGAAAGTGGGGTGGGGAGGCTATCGAGGTCCGTTCCGGCGCTGCGAATGCGCAGCACGCGACGGCCCTTGGGTCAGGCGAACTCGCCTTAACGCGATCTGAGGAAAGAACTTGAGGCTGAACTATAGCAGAAGCGTCGCGCTACGGAAAGATCAACGTTCAAGGGAAGAATGACGCATCAAAATGGCTTCACGATGACCAGGATGACGATTCCGGCCATCAGCAGCGCCGGCATCTCATTCATGATGCGCCAGTGCCGGGTCGACCGGGTGTTCCGATCCTCGGCAAAGTGGCGGACGGCGGCCGAGAAGTAGCCGTGGAAGCCAGACAGCACGAGCGCCAGGGCGAGCTTGGCGTGGAACCAGGCCGAGACGAAGAACCCGGCCTGCCAGGCCAGCCAAACACCGAGCACCCAGGCGAGAACCATTGCCGGATTGGCGATGATCCGGAGCAGCCGCCGCTCCATCACCTTGAAGGTCTCGGACTGCGGCGACCCGACGGGGGCCTCGGAATGGTAAATGAACAGGCGGGGCAAATAGAGCATCGCCGCCATCCAGGCGATGATCGCCATGACGTGCACGGCCTTCACCCAAAGGTAGGCCTGGTCGCCGAGCAGCCAGATGACCGCGATAACCAGCGCAACGGTGATGCCGAGGGCGATCGCGGCGCGGATTGCCGGGGTCTCAAACATGGCGGCCCTTCTTGCCGCGCACACGATCGACGAGCTGCTGGACGTGGTCGGGCGGGGTCTGCGGGACGATGCCGTGGCCTAGGTTGAAGATCAGGCGCTGCCCAGCCATCGCCTCGAGCGTCCGATCGACCTCACGGTCCATGTCGGCGCCGCCGGCGACCAGCAGCAGCGGATCGAGCTTACCTTGAACGGCGGTCACATCGGCGAGACGCCGCATGGTCGCGAGCGGCATCGCCGTATCACAGCCGACGGCCGAGACCTTCGTCTGCTCGACATAGGCGAAGGCGCGATCGCCAGCACCCCGGGGGAATCCAATGATCGGCACGCCAATACCGCGGGCCCTAAGCTTCTGGATGAGCTGCGCCGTCGCCGACGTCACCCAGCGGTCGAGCTCGCCGTCGGGAAGCGTCCCAGCCCAGGTATCGAAGATCTGCAGGAGGTCCGCGCCGGCATGCACCTGCGCCGAAAGGTGGTCGACCGAAGCATCGACAAGCAGATCGATCAGCTTCTGGAAGCCCGCCCGGTCCCGATAGGCCCAAAGCCGTGCCGGCGCCTGATCGCTCGTGCCCTCGCCAGCCACCATGTAGGTCGCGACCGTCCAGGGGGCGCCGCAGAAGCCGATGAGGGGAGTTTCCTTCGGCAGCGCCGCCCGTGTCCGCGCCACGGCCTCGTAGACCGGCGCGAGGCGGTCCGTGAGCCCGTCGAGCCGGAGCTTGGCGAGATCGGCAACCGCCGTCACTGGATCGAGTCGCGGTCCCTCACCCTCGACGAAGCGCACGCCTTGCCCCAGCGCCCACGGCACGACGAGGATGTCGGAGAAGATGATCGCCGCATCGAAGCCGTAGCGGCGAATGGGTTGGAGCGTGACCTCGGTCGCGAACTCCGGGTTGAAGCAGAGATCGAGGAAGGAGCCTGCCTTGGCCCTGACCTCCCGATACTCCGGGAGATACCGTCCGGCCTGACGCATGAGCCATACGGGCGGAGGATCGAGAGACGCCCCTGAAAACACCTTAAGGAGCCTCCGCTCGGGAGGTGTCGAAGAGGTCGACGGCGCTGCGCTCGGTTTCTCCACCATGGGGCTCTTAGACTCTTTTAGATATGAAGACTCTTGAAGTTATTTTTATTACCGAGGTGGATAGCGAGAATTACCCTTTGTCACCAGTCCTTCCACAGCATCTCCGACCCGACGGCGAAACGGTCGCAGCGTGGGCGAGGCTTTGCTTGCGGCGAGCCGACTCGGCAGATTCCTTTTTCTGGCCCGTATGATAGATAGGACGCCGACGGCGCGCCGTAGATGGGATAAGCTGTGGGTGGGCCCATGATGACGAGTCGAGCATCGCCGATCTCACAAGAAAGCAGTTCCGCCCGGTCGATTTCTCCCCAGCAGGCATCGCTGTGGAGAGCGTTTCGGATAGCCTGTCGATGGCTGGGCCGGGTTTTGGCCGGGGGGCCGATCGGGGCCGAGTTATCAACACTGATCCACATGTCATGAAATCCGCGCCCGGCACCTTCCATATGCACTTGGTCTCGGACTCGACCGGCGAGACGCTGCGGGCCATCTCGAAGGCGGTCGTCGTCCAATATCCGCAAGTCCGCGCGACCGAGCATGTGCACCCGCTCGTGCGCAATGAGCGCCAGCTTACCCGCGTCGTTGCCGAGATCGAGGCGATGCCGGGGATCGTCCTCTATACGCTGGTCAACCGCGAGCTCGGCAAGCTGCTCGAGCAGCATTGCCAGACGCTCAAGATCCCCTGCGTGCCGGTGCTGGACCCGATCCTGACGGTGTTCCAATCCTATCTCGGCGCCCCGCAAACGCCGACCGTCGGCGGGCAGCACGTGCTCGATGCGGCCTACTTCCGGCGCATCGATGCCCTGAACTTCACCCTCATGCACGACGATGGCGCGTTGCCAGCCAATCTGGACGACGCCGACATCGTGCTGCTGGGGGTGTCGCGCACCTCGAAAACGCCGACGAGCATCTATCTCGCAAACCGCGGCTATAAGACGACGAACTTGCCCTTGGTGCCGGGTATCGCGCTGCCGGAACAATTCTACCGCCCGACCAAAGCCTTCATCATCGGCCTGACGGCCAGCCCCGAGCGCATCGCGCAGATCCGGCGCAACCGCATTCTCAGCATGGGGGGAGCCGAGCTCGGCGACTACGTCGATCGCGAGCGGATCGCGGAGGAGCTCGCGAGCTCGCGCAAGCTGTGCACCGATCACGGCTGGCCGATGATCGATGTCTCGCGGCGCTCCATCGAGGAGACGGCCGCCGCCATCATCCAACTTTACGATCATCACATCGAAGGCGGGACGGCGGCCACGGCGGAGGAGGAGAATGGCTAGCCCTGTTGTCTCGACCCTCGTTCTCGCCTCGACGAGTGGTATCCGGCGCAAGCTGCTCGGCGATGCGGGTCTCGATTTCACCGTGGCCGCGCCCGACGTCGACGAGGTCGCGTTGCGCGCCGAGCTCGAGCAGGCGGGCATGACGGAGCCGGCCGACATCGCCCAGGCGCTGGCTGAGGCGAAGGCGCGTGAGGTCAGCCGGCACCATCCGGGGGCACTCGTGATCGGCGCCGATCAGGTTCTGGCCTTGGGCGACGAGATCATGATCAAGGCCGGCGACATGACCGAGGCGCGGGCCAAGTTGCAGTCGCTGCGCGGCCGCTGGCATACGCTCATTTCCGCACTCGCGACCGCAAAGAACGGCGAGATCACCTGGCGCCACGTCGAGTATGCCGAGCTGCACGTGCGCGAGTTCTCCGATGAGTGGCTCGAGCACTATCTGAGGACCGCGGGCGATGCATTGACGAAATCCGTCGGCGCCTACCGGCTGGAGGAGCTCGGCGTGCAGCTCTTCGACGAGACCAAGGGCGACTACTTCGCCGTGCTCGGGCTGCCGATGATCGCGCTGCTCAACCGATTGCGCATGGTCGGGATGCTGATGGCATGAGCGCATCTCCCAAGGCCTTCGTCATCGGTTGGCCGATCAGTCATTCGCGCTCGCCGCTGATCCACGGGCATTGGCTGAAGACTCACGGCATCGCGGGCACCTACGAGCGCATTCCTGTAAAGCCGGAGGAGTTGGCGTCGTTCATCGGATCGCTTGCTGAAATCGGCTATGCAGGCGGCAATGTCACGCTCCCGCACAAAGAGCAGGTGCTCGAGCTCGCGGCGCATGCGACCGGCACGGCACGGCGCATCGGCGCGGCCAACACGCTCTATTTCGAGGCGGGCCGCCTCGTCGCCGACAACACGGATGCCTACGGGTTCATCACGCATCTCGACCACTCGGCACCCCAGTGGCCGAAGCGAGATGGCGCGGTCGTTCTGCTCGGTGCCGGAGGCGCAGCGCGCGCAATCATCCACGCGTTTCTGGATCGTGGCGTCGAGAAATTGTTTCTCCTCAACCGATCGCCGGACAGGGCCGAACAGCTCGCGAAGCACTTCGGCCGCAAGGTCACGACGACGGCGTGGGAAGAGCGCAACACGGCACTCGCCGATGCGGCCGTGCTCGTCAACACGACCTCGCTCGGCATGAAGGGGCAACCGCCGCTCGACATCGATCTGTCGAAGCTCAAAGTCGGCAGCACCGTCGCCGATATCGTCTATGTACCGCTGGAGACGCCGCTGCTCGCGGAGGCGCGGCGCCTCGGCCATACGGCCGTCGATGGTCTCGGCATGCTGTTGCATCAGGCTGTTCCCGGCTTCGAGCGCTGGTTTGGAGTAAGGCCACAGGTGACGGACGCGCTCCGCGCCATCATCGTGCGCGATATCGAGGGTCATTGATGCTGATCATCGGCCTGACCGGTTCCATCGGCATGGGCAAGAGCACGGTCGCAGCTCGTTTGCGGGAGCTCGGCGTGCCCGTGTTCGACTCGGACGCCGAGGTGCACCGCCTGTATGCGGCCGAAGCGGTGCCCCTGATCGAGTCGGCATTTCCCGGCACCACGGTCGACGGCAAGGTCGATCGGCAACGGTTGTCGGCCGCGGTCATTGCCGCACCCGAGGGGTTCAAGCGGATCGAGACGATCATCCATCCGCTGGTTCGTCAGGGTCAGAGGCGGTTCCTGACGCAGGCGCGGGATCGCGGCGAGGCGCTCGCCGTGCTCGAGGTTCCGCTACTGTTCGAAACGAGTGCCGAGCGCCTCGTCGATGTGACCATCGTCGTCAGCGCGCCTGCCGAGATGCAGCGGGCTCGAGTTCTGGCGCGGCCCGGCATGACGCCGGAAAAGCTCGACGTCATCCTGAGCCGCCAAACCCCCGACGCGGAGAAACGCGCCCGCGCCGATTTCGTCGTGGATACGGGCACGGTGCTGGATGAAACGCGCGCGCAAATCGAGTCTATTGTCGCGCGCTTGCGCGGGCAGAAGGGCGAGGCTTTCGACCTGCACTGGCGCTGACGGCGAATGGGGGGCGGGGGCGCATGGTCAGGGAAATCGTGCTCGATACGGAGACGACCGGGCTCGATCCGAACTCCGGTCATCGGCTGATCGAGCTCGGCTGCATCGAGCTCGTCAATCACTTCCCGACTGGACAGGTCTTTCATCACTACATCGATCCGGAGCGCGACGTGCCGGCCGACGCCGAGCGCGTGCACGGCATCTCAACAGCGATGGTGAAGGGTAAGCCGCTCTTCTCGGCGATCGCCGACGACTTCATGGCCTTCATCTCCGATGCGACGCTCGTCATCCATAATGCGAGCTTCGACGTCGGCTTTCTCAATGCGGAGCTCGGGCGGGCCGGCAAGCCGCCGATCCAATTCGATCGCGTCGTCGATACGCTGATGCTCGCGCGGCGCAAGCATCCGGGCGGCCCCAACAGCCTGGATGCCCTCTGCAAGCGCTATGGGATCGACAACTCGAGCCGCAACAAACACGGCGCCCTGCTCGATTCGGAGCTGCTTGCCGCAGTCTACATCGAGATGATCGGGGGCCAGCAGGCCAAGCTCGACCTCGCGGCCGAAACGATCGCCGGCGCAATTGCCGGCCCGAAACGCGTGCGAGTGTCGCCGCGGCCCGTGGCGCTTCCCCCGCGAGTCACGGCGGAAGAGGAGGCCGCGCACGCAGCCTTCGTTGCGACCCTCAAAGAGTCGATCTGGTCGAAATACTGACGGATCGAGCCCGGCCGGTCAGTCCAGGCAGTAGCCGAACAGATCACGCATGCTGCAGCGCTGCATGACGACGGCCTTATCAGGATAATAGGCCGTGTAGGGCTTCTTGCGATAAACGCGGTGCTTCTCCGGACGCACGAGCGTTTGCTTCAGAACCGGGATGTAGACCGGATCATCGTAGCGCGTCGTCGGTTTCGGCGTCGCGACCAGCAGCCACATGCCATTGCGGTAGTCGTACTCACCCGGCCGCTGCTTCAAGCCGACCCGCGGCGGAGCGACCATGACCTTCGTCTCGCTGTAGTCGTAGACGACGGGGTCGGTCTCGATCTTGTAGCGCAGATACCGCCCCTTCACGAAGCGCTCGACAAACACGAGGTTGTTGCGCCTGCAGGGGCTGTGGTCGCAGTGACGGTCCCGGCTCACCTCGTCGTTGGCGAGCTCGAGGAAGCCTGCACGAGCCGGCAGCGTTGTTTGCAACGCCAGGAATCCTGCAATGAGAAGAGCCAGACCGCGCAGCATGGAGCGTCTCCCGGTGGCAAGATGCACCAGTTAAAGGACGAATCGACAATAAATCCTTGTGGACCCGGCAGCAACGCGCACCGACGGTGATTTGTCGCCGACTGTTGCAGGCTTGCGTCTTACAGACAGGCACCATACACCCCTTCTCAAGTGCACCGGGCTACGAGGAGATCAATCCATGCTCGCCGCTTCGACCAAATCACTGCGCTGGGTCACACTCGGATTGCTGGCGCTCGTCGTGTCCGGGCTCGCCGGCTGTGGCGTCAACAACATCCCGACCTACGAGGAGGCTGCGAAGGCGGCTTGGTCGGAGGTGCTGAACCAGTACAAGCGGCGCACCGATCTCGTGCCCAACCTGGTCGAGACCGTGAAGGGCTACGCCCAGCAGGAGGAGAAGGTGCTGCGCGAGGTCGTCGAGGCGCGCGCCAAGGCGACCCAGATGCAGGTGCCGGCCGACATCGTCAACAATCCCGAGGCGATGCAGAAATTCATCGACAATCAGAACCAGCTCGGGGGCGCTCTGTCGCGGCTGCTCGTGATCACGGAGAACTATCCCGAGCTCAAGTCCAACCAGAACTTCCTGCAGCTGCAGAGCCAGCTCGAGGGCGTGGAGAACCGCGTGGCGATCGCCCGGCGCGACTACATCGAGACGGTTCGGGTCTACAACACCGAGATCAAGACCATCCCGGGCCGCTGGTGGCGCTCGTTCATGTATCCGGACTCCAAGGAGATGGCGACGTTCACGATCCCGGAAGGCGATCAGGCGGCGCCCAAGGTCGATTTCGGCACAGGCACGTCGTCCGGTGGCACGACCACGACCCCTTGAGTTTGGCGCGAGGGAGAGCGTCCAGGTGACGACAGGCTTCAAGCCGTCGCCGTCGGCATGGCGGCCGCCGCTCCTGGCAGGCATGGCAGCCGTCGTGCTGATGCTGCTCGTGACGATGGCAGAAGCGGCCGGACCGAGCTTCCCAACGCTCACCGGCCGTGTCGTCGATAACGCCGACCTGCTCACGGGGGCCGAGGAAGCGCAGCTTACGCAGGCGCTCGAAACGCTCGAGAAGACATCGACGGACCAGCTCGTCGTCGTCACGCTGCCGACGCTGCAGGGCTACGAGATCGAGGAGTACGGCTATCAGCTCGGACGCCACTGGGGCATCGGGCAGAAGGGCAAGGACAACGGCGTCCTTCTCATCGTCGCGCCCAACGAGCGAAAGGTCCGCATCGAGGTCGGCCGCCGGTTGGAGCCGATCCTCACCGACGGCCTGACGAAGATCATTATCGAGAACACGATCCTGCCGCGGTTCCGGCGTGGCGGCTTCGGCCAGGGCATCATAGCTGGCGCCAAGGACATCACCGACGCGCTGCTCGGCGATGCCGAGGAGGTCAAGCAGCGCGCTGGCGGCGGCTTGCAGGAGGATGGCCTCGATACGGTCGCCGTGATCTTCCTCCTGATCTGGTTCGCGATCTTCTTCTACATCGTCTGGCGCGCGCACCGCTCGGCCATGCGCGGGCCGCAACCTGCGACGACGGCCGATGGGCGCCGCCGTCGCCGCGGTACCGATTGGGTCATCGTTCCGGGCGGCTGGGGCGGGTCGGGAAACTGGGGCGGCGGCTCCGGCGGCGGGGGATGGTCCGGCGGCGGTGGCGGTGGCTTCGGGGGCGGCGGCTCCTCGGGCAGCTGGTGAGACAGGAGAGCGAAGCATGCTGACGGCCGAGGAGCAGGATCGCGTATCCGCCGCGATCGCCGCCGCGGAACGGCAGACCAGCGGCGAGATCGTCGCGGTCGTGGCGCTCGAGAGCAATACCTACGCCTACGTGCCGCTGCTGTGGGCAGGCGTGATCGCCATGGTCGTCCCCTGGCCGCTGATTTTCCTCACCTGGCTACCGGTGCAGATCATCTATCTCGCCCAGCTCGCGGTCTTCCTCGCCGTCGTGCTGGCGACCCGGACGCGGCCACTGCGCTACGCGCTCGTCCCGAAAGCCGTGAAACAGGCGCAGGCCCACCGTCGCGCCGTCGAGCAGTTCCTGGCGCAGAACCTGCACACGACGAAGGGACGGACCGGCGTCCTCATCTTCGTCTCGGCCGCCGAGCGCTATGCCGAGGTGATCGCCGATCTCGAAATCTACGAGAAGGTTGCGAAGGAGCGCTGGCAGGCGATCGTCGACCAGCTGATCGAGGCCATGCGCCAAAGCCGGCCGGCCGACGGGTTCGTGCACGCCATCGAGAGCGCCGGCAAGCTCTTGGCCGAGCACTTTCCACCGGGCTCCGCCGACCCCAACGAGCTGCCGAACCATTTGATCGTGCTGCAGTAGGCGGCGGGCTCAGCCGTACGCCGCGGCCTTGCCGGCCATGCGCTTCAGATCCTCGTGCAGCGAGCGCAGATTGTCGAGCGCCGTCTGCTCGTACTGGCGCTCGCCCAGATCCCGGAAGATGTCGAGCGACTGGACAATGCTGGTGGCCGCGTCCTGGAGAAGCCCGGCGTCGCCACCCATCTCGCCCATCGCCCAGAGGGCATTGCCCAGATTGGCGTTGCCGAGCGCCCATTTGAGCGGCTCGCTCTCGCGGGTCCACACGCTCAAGGCCTCGCGGTAGGCTGTAATGGCGAGATCGAGCCAGCGGGCATCCTTGGTGCGCTCGCCGAGTTCGGCGAGCACATTGCCGAGGTTACTTTGCAGACGCGCATATTCGGCCGGCTGCGCCCCACGCGGATAGTCGATGAGCACCCGGCGATAGGCATCGACCGCACTCGTCAGCGCCCGGGTCGAGTCCTCGTGAGCGCTCAAGCGGCTGTAGGCTTGCGCGAGATTGACCTCGGCCATCGCCCAATCGCCTGGCGCGGTCTCTCTGCGCAGAACGGTCAGCGCACTCTTGAGGAGCTCGATCGCCTTCTCCGCATTCGCGGGGGCCTGCTCGACATCGCACTTACGTAGGTAGACGAGGCCTTGAGCGGCTTCCAGCCTCGCCCATTCGGTAGGCGACTCGTCGCGCCCGAAGGGGGTGCGGGCGTTCGCGTAGCAGTCGGCGGCCGCGTTGAGCTGGACGATATTGCGCTCGGCTGATCCCAAGGCGAGGAGAGCGTCGCCAAGGACTTTCTGCGTCGTCGCCCAGTTGCGAGGGTGGGTCGACTGCGGCACGGCCTCGAGAGCCGAGGCGAGCACGAGCACAGCCTGCTCGAGGGCCTGATGATCGCCGAGCTCGTTTGCCTCCGATTGAAGCGCCGCGGCCTGGCGCAACATGAGCGACCAGCGCCAGACTGGATCGGCGGCGGCCGCAGGATCCCCGGCAGCAGCCTTGTAACGGTCTGCGGCCTCGCGATAGCCGAGCCTGAGCTCAGCGATGCGGGCTTGCAGCGATTGGATCTGGGCAGACGTCGCACCGGGTCGGCCGATGCCATCCATCATCGCCTTGCTGAGGGCGCCGGTCAGGGCATACTCGGCTTCCTCGATCCGGCCTTCGGACAGGCAGGCCAGCGCCTCGGCGCGGAGGCGCTGCACAGTTAGGTCGGCCTCGATCGGCCGGTCTTGCTCCGCTCGCAACTCGCGATAGGCCTCGGCCTTCTGCGTCAGCCCGAGCTCGAGCCGCTCGCGCGGGAAGTCTCGGGCGGCAAAATGCTCAAGGAGCCCGGTGAGAAAGGCAACCGGCACGCCGGTCTGATCACCGACTCGGTCGATGATGTGGCGAAGCTCGTCCGGCAGGCCGTCGGCCGGTGCTCGCGGAAGCTGCGAGACAGCGGAGCTCTCGCCGGTGTCCGGCGCGTCATCGGCCGAAAGGATGTCCTCCTCGTCGTCGCTGGCGACTTCGCCGAAGGTCTCGGGCGGCGAGATGTTGTCCGGGACGGCAGGCTCCCGATAGGGCGCGCTGATCGCGACGGCGGCTTCGAGGAGGCTTTCCGCCGAAAGAAGCGCGCGGAATAGCCCTTCGAGCACGCTCGAGGCCGGAAACGCATCAATCCCAAGCGTGTCGAGCGTACCCTCAGCCTCGGCCCGGGTGACGATATGCTCGGCAAGGCGCGTCGCGGGCGGCTCGACACCATTGCGGCGTCCGCCGTGCAGGCGCTGGTGCTGCAAGGCCTCGCGGGCGAGCACGGGCGCGATCGGATATTCGCCGATGAGCTTCGCGAGCCTGCGGGCGACCCGGTCGGTGTCGTCGAGATCCAGATGCCCTCTGGCGGCCTCGCCCTTCACCTCGCGAGCGAAATGCGCCAGCGCTTCCGCCGGGTTGGTCGCAGCACCTGCCGCGATGAGAAAGCGCACGAAAGCGTCACCGTCCTCCGGCGAAATGCCGGAACGGCCACGGCCGCCAAGCGACGCTGTCAACGACAACGCGCCCGTGCCGAATAGCTCGACCAGTGACTGCTCGATGGACATGCCCAAGTACCCGCTCTCCCTCTCAGTTTGCACTAAGGTTCAGGGCGATGCCAATGGCGTTACGTACCGAGTCGGTCGAGATCGGGGCGAAATTGGGGATAAATCATTTGCTTGACGTGGCGTGGCCCGGAAGCCGCCTCAGCTGCCGGCGATGCTCTTGGGTCCAAAGGAGGCCCGAATCTGCCGGTGAGCGTCGGGATAGCCCTCGGCGGTGGCCGTGAGATGGTCGCGAAGCCGGCCGGACAATTGCGGCAGCTTGTGGAAGGGGACGACCGGCAGGGCATGATGGGCCGCGTGATACGGCATGTTCCAGGCGAGCCACCGGACAGGCCCGGAGGCATAGATGGTCCGGCTGTTGGCCAGCATGTTGGAAACCAGGGGAAGACCTGTGTGCTCGGCCATCACATAGGCTCTGAGAAAGGGCTGGCCGAGGATTGCAGGCAACACCCAGACCCACAGCAGCAGGGACGACTGGAGCCAGACCGAGAGGGCGATGAGCACGAGGTAGCCCGTGAGAAACGCGCGGCACTCGGCGATGACTTTGGACCGCCCCTTGGCCGGCACGTAGTTGTCGGTCAGGTGCCCGAACGATGCGAAAAGAATGAGCTTCGCCAAGCTCTTCCAGTAGTCATATCCGGTAAGGCGCCAAGCGTAGCCCAGCAGAGTGCGAGGCCTTGGCGAGGCCAGCTCCGGATCGTTCTCCAAGTCCTGGGTGTGCCGGTGATGGGCTAGGTGGAAGTAGCGAAACCAGCGTGGCGGCAGCAGCATCAGGAAGCCGAAGGCGTGCGCGACGGCCTCGTTCAGCCGTGGTGTCCGGAATGCCGTGCCGTGGATGCTCTCGTGCAAGGGCGTGAAGACGAAGACGAGCAGGATTCCATGCACGACAAGCAGGGGAGCAAGGAGAAGCGGGCTCGCCGTCCAAACAATGGCCGCCCCCGTCACCGCGAGCGCCAGCAGGTGCGACGCCAGATGACGCAATCCTGGCGCGTCCGACAGGTCCTTCATCGCCAGGAGCTCGGCATCAGATAGCGCCGCCAACGCCTCCCGATGTGTGACCTCTCCAGGCAACCGACCCTCCGTTCCAATGGGGGCATCACTCTTTCCCCTCGACGGCAATCTGGCAAGGCGCGAGCCTCCAACTGGTCTTCCGCATTGTCATTGTCGCAATTGGGAGCCAATCTGCGCCGAACGCGCGTCGAGACGGCGCGCCAAAAGGATGCGTGCATGCTGGATGCTGTGGTCGCCAAGCTCGGAAACACCCGGAGTGCCGTCGAGGGAGCGCCAACGTTCGCACGGTTGCTGCTTCAGGAGGTGGATTCTGGAGTAGCGGGCGAGCTCGGCGAGGCGGCCTTGGCGGACCTTGCGAATGGTGCGCTGGACTATATCCGCGAGAAACCGGCGGGTGGCCACAAGCTCAGGCATCGCCGCGTCGGGGGTGCGAGCGTCATCGAGATCGTCAACGACGACATGCCGTTCCTGGTCGATTCCGTGATGGGGGAGGTCCAGGCGCACGATTGTGCGGTGAAGCTCGTTCTGCATCCGATCTTCAAGACGAAGCGATCCGTGGCGGGTGTTCTGCAGGCGGTGACCGGTCCCGGCGACAAGCAATGGCAGCAGGGCCAGGAAAGCTTCATCCAGGTCGTGACCGAGGCGATCGACGATGGCGCGGCCAAGGCGCTCATTGCGGGCATCGACCAGGTGCTTGTGCAGGTGCGCGCGGCGGTCGCCGATTGGCGTCAGATGCTCGCCCGCGTGCGCGAGGTCATCGAGACGTACCGTAGCGCGGCGTTGCCCGTGAGCGAGGCCGAGCGGCAGGAGAGTATCGCCTTCCTCGAGTGGCTCGAAGCGGGAAATTTCACGTTCCTCGGCATTCGCGAGTTCAACCTCACCGGCGGCGTCGAGACCGGCGTGCTCGATGTCGACGCCGGGCGCGGGCTCGGCATCCTCCGCGACCCCGCGGTCCGCGTGCTGCGCCGGGGCTCCGACCAGGTGCACCTGACACCCGAGGTCAAGCGCTTCTACCAGCAGCCGACCGTGCTCACCGTCGCCAAGGCCAATACGCTCGCCAAGGTGCACCGCCGGACCTATCTCGACTATGTCGGCGCAAAGACCTTCGATGCCGATGGCCGCGTCGCCGGCGAGGTCCGCATTGTCGGACTCTTCACGTCGGGTGCGTATACGCGGTCGGTCCGGGCCATTCCGTTCTTGCGCCGCAAGGCCGACCGGGTGATCGCCGCCTCGGGCTTTCCGCCCGACAGCCACAACGGCAAGTCGCTGCTCAACGTGATCGAGACGTTCCCGCGCGACGAGCTGTTTCAGATCCCGGTCGATCAGCTCGAGACCTGGGCCCTCGAAATCCTCGACTTGGATCTGCGCCCGCGTGTTCGCGTGTTTCCGCGCATCGACGAGTTCGACCGTTTCGTCACCGCGCTCGTCTACGTGCCGCGCGATCGGTTCTCGACCGACGTGCGTGTTCGCATCGCTCAACTGTTGGCGGAAGCCTATCAAGGCACGCTCGCATCCTTCACGCCGCACTTCATGGAAGGCACGCTCGTTCGCATCCATCTCGTCATCTCGCGCAACGAGGGCCCGACGCCGCGTCCCGACCGCGCGATGCTCGAGGACAAGGTGCGCGCCATCGTCCAGAGCTGGCAGGATCGCTTCGCGCAGATGGTCCGTTCCGGCCCGGCGGGTGGTGCAGCCGCCTTGGTCGCGAAATACGGCAATGCGTTTTCGGCCGCCTATCGTGAAGCCTTCGGGCCCGAGCGCGCTCTGCAGGACATCGGCCGCATCGAAAGTCTATCGGATGCCAATCCGGTCGCCATAGATTTCTACGCTGACGATAGTGGGAAGCCCGGCCGGCTGCGCGTCGCGCTGTATCGGCTGGGCGAGTCGATCCCGTTGAGCGATCGCGTTCCGGTGCTGGAGAATCTGGGCTTCCGGGTCATCGACGAGCGATCCTATGCGCTCAACCCCACGATTGGCGGGGCGCCGCGCGACGTGCGTCTGCACGACATGGTGCTGGAAACCCGCGATGGCGGCCCGATCACGCTCGGTGACGACGATCTACGGCTCGAGTCGGCGTTTATCGCCGTCTGGAACGGGGAGGCCGACAACGACGGCTACAACCGCCTGATCCTGGCTTCGGGGCTCGACTGGCAGCACGCGGAGATCATGCGTGCCTTCGGCGCTTATCTTCGGCAGATCCGGGTGCCATTCGGGCTCGGCTACGTCGCGCAAACGCTGACGACGCACGCGGGCGTCACGAAGCTGCTCATAGAGCTGTTCGCCTGCCGCTTCGATCCCAAGCGGCAAGGCTCGGCCGAGGACCGGGCCAAGGACGCCGCCGGCATCAAGGCCCGCATCGAGGAGGCGCTCGGCTCCATTCCGAGCCTTGATGAGGATCGCATCCTCCGCCACGTCCTCAATCTCATCCAGGCGACGTTGCGAACGAGCTTCTACCGCCGCGACGCGAGCGGCAACCGCCTCCCGGCCTTGGCCTTCAAGCTCAGGAGCCACGAGGTCGACAGCCTGCCCGAGCCGCGGCCGTTCGCCGAGATCTGGGTCTATGCCCCTCGCGTCGAGGGTGTGCATTTGAGGTTTGCGCCGATTGCCCGCGGCGGCATCCGCTGGTCGGATCGCGCGCAGGATTTCCGCACCGAGGTGCTCGGCCTCGTCAAGGCGCAGCAGGTCAAGAACACCGTCATCGTGCCCCAGGGCGCCAAGGGTGGGTTCCTGCCCAAGCGCATGCCGGTCAAGGGCGACCGCGAAGCGGTGATGAAGGAGGGCATCGCGTCCTACGAGATCTTCGTCTCGGCGCTGCTCGACCTTACCGACAACATCGTCGACGACAAAATCGTGCCGCCCGCCGATGTCGTCCGTTATGACGGCGACGATCCCTATCTCGTCGTCGCCGCCGACAAAGGCACGGCGACGTTCTCCGACATCGCCAACGGCATCGCCGAGCGCCGGAAGTTCTGGCTCGGCGACGCTTTCGCCTCGGGCGGGTCGGCGGGCTACGATCATAAGAAAATGGGCATCACGGCGCGTGGCGCCTGGGAATGCGTGACGCGGCATTTCCACGAGCTCGGACACGACATTCAGAGGACGCCGTTCCGCGTCATCGGCGTCGGCGACATGTCGGGTGACGTGTTCGGCAATGGTATGATGCTGTCGAAGGCCATCAAGCTCGTCGCCGCCTTCGATCATCGCGACATCTTCCTCGACCCCGATCCAGACCCGGCCAAGAGCTTCGCCGAGCGGGAACGGATGTTCGCGCTGCCGCGCTCGAGCTGGCAGGACTACGACAAGACGGTGATCTCGAAGGGTGGCGGAGTTTTCTCGCGGAACGCCAAGTCGATCCCGCTCAGCGCCGAAATCCAGCGCGTGCTCGGGACGGCAGCGACTGCGATGACGCCTCAGGAGCTGATGAAGGCGGTGCTCAAGACGCCGGCCGATTTGCTGTGGCTCGGCGGCATCGGCACCTACGTCCGCGCCTCGACGGAGTCCGACGAGCAAGTCGGCGATCGTGCCAACGATGCGATCCGCATCACGGGCTCGGAGCTCTCCGTCAAAGTCGTCGGCGAGGGCGCCAATCTCGGTCTGACCCAACGCGGCCGGGTCGAGGTCGCGCGCAAAGGCGGCAAACTCAACACCGACTTCATCGACAACTCGGCCGGAGTCAATTCGTCCGACCAAGAGGTGAATATCAAGATCGCCTTCGGACCGGCACTGCGGGCGGGCAAGCTCGATATCAAGCGCCGCAACGACATCCTCGTCGGCATGACGGACGAGGTCGCGAGGGCGTGTCTCGAGAACAACCATCAGCAGAGCCTCGCCATCAGCTTGGCCGAAAGTCGCGGGCTCTCGGACATGGGCTTCCAGCAGCGCCTCATGCGCGATCTCGAGGAGGAAGGCCTTCTCGATCGCGCGCTCGAATCGTTGCCGACCGACCTGCAGCTCGCCGAGCGCATCAAGGTGGGAGAGGCACTGAAGCGGCCCGAGCTCGCCGTGCTCCTGAGCTACGCCAAGATCTCTCTGTCGCGCCATCTCCTCGAAAGCACGCTGCCCGATGATCCGCACTTGGGCGATCTGCTCGTCGCCTACTTCCCCAAGACGATGCAGAAGGATTTTCGGCCGGAGATCGAGGCGCATCGTCTGCGCCGCGAGATCATCGCGACGCGATTGACGAACGACGTCATCAATCGCGGCGGGGCGAGCTTCGTCGTGCGGCTCGAGGAAGAATCGGGACACACGCCGGCAACCGTGGTCACCGCTTATGCGGCGGCGGTCAGCGTGCTCGGCCTCGAGAGTTTGTGGCGCGAGATCGACCGGCTCGACGGCAAGGTCCCTGGCGACATCCAACTCGAGCTCTATCGAGAGACGCAGGACGCGTTGCGGCGGCAGAGTGGCTGGTTCCTGCGCAAGACGCGCCTGTCGGAGGGGCTGTCTGGCTTGGTCGAGGCCTATAGGCAGGGCATCGAAGCCTACCGCCCGCTCGCCGTCGAGGGCCTGGCCGGCTCCTCGGAGGTGGCCCGCTACGTTGCGGCCGGGGTGCCGGAGGATCTGGCCCGCCGCGTCACCGCGTTGGACCGTCTCGGGAGCGGCGCCGATATCACCTCGGTCGCGCAATCTACGAAGCGGCCAGTCGCCGAGCTCGCACGGCTTTACGACCAGATCGGCGCCTACTTCCGGCTCGATACGCTGCGGCAGGCGGCCGAGCAGCTCCAGCTCACCGACTACTACGATCGCTTGGCCGTGAACTCGACAGTCTCTATCCTTGGGGACGCGCAGCGGGCCGTGCTCGAGAACCTGATCAAGACGAACGGGGCCGATCCGAGCTTCACGGGATGGCTCGAGCGTCATGGAAAGGCCGCCGAACGCGCGAAAATGGGGTTGGACGAGATCATCGACAGCGGCGCACCGACGCTCGCACGACTGACAGTGGCGGCCGCCCAGCTTCGCGATCTCGCGCAAAGCTGACGGCCTCGGGGGGAGCAATGACTGATGTGAGTGCGGCCCCTGGGGTCGAAGCCGCCGTTTCTGCGTCTCCGCCGACACCAGCGCCGGCCGCCGTGAGCAAGCTCGGCATCGTCGGCTGGGTGCTGTTCGAGCTGGCACAGCAGCCCTTCTACTCGGTCATCACGACGTTCCTGTTCGGTCCTTTCTTCGCCAACTATTTCATCGGCGATCCCGTGCGCGGGCAGAATGTCTGGCTCGTCATGGCGGCCGTCATGGGCTTGCTGGTCGCGGTGCTCAGCCCGACGCTCGGGGCCATGGCGGACGCGAGCGGGCGCCGGAAGCCCTGGGTTCTGGTCGCCTCGCTCTTTCTGATGGCCGGCATGTCGACGCTCTGGCTCGCCGAGCCGGGACATATCGAATATCTCTGGCTGATCGCCGCCGCCTATGTCGTTGCCGGCGTATCGGCCGAGCTCAACGGCGCGTTCGTCAATGCCATCATGCCGAAGCTGGTCGCGCCCGCCTATTTCGGCCGGCTTTCGGGGATTTCGGCCTCCGTGGCCTATCTCGGCGGCCTGACGGCGCTCATCCTCATGACGGCCTTCGTCGCGGTCGATGCGACAAGCGGCAAGACCCTTCTCGGCCTCGATCCGCTCATCAAGCTCGACGTGGCGCGCTTCGAAAGCGACCGGATCGCCGGCCCGATGGTCGCGGTCTGGTTTCTCGTCTTCTCGCTGCCCTTCTTCATCTTCACGCCAGACCCGAAAAGCGGCACGGCGTCCTCGACACCGGTCAAAGACGGCCTGCGGGCCTTGCGGCAGACCGCGCGCGAGATCGGGCGCTACGAGTCGGCAGCGACCTTCCTCATCGCCCGCATGCTCTATCAGGATGGCCTCGGCGGCCTGTTCGCGCTGGCGGGCATCTACGGCATCCAGCTGTTCGGCTGGCGGACGGTCGATTCCGGCCTGTTCGGCATCATCCTGATCTTATGCGCCATGGTCGGCGCTGCGCTTGCCAGCATCATCGAGAGCCGCATCGGCGCGAAGCGTCTGATCATGATCTGTCTGCTGGTTGCGATCATCGGCGCCACAGGCGTCGCCTCGATCGGGGCGGATCACGTGTTGTTCTCGATCGCGGTGGCTCCGAAACTCCTAGGATCGGCGTTCATGTCGTCGGCGGGCGAATGGGTGTTTCTCGTCAGCGCGGTGCTCGTCGGAATTGTCGCGGGGCCGCTCAACTCGTCGAGTCGGAGCCTCATGGCTCAGCTCTCGCCACCCGATAAGCTCGCGCAGTTCTTCGGCTTTTACGCCTTCTCCGGCAAGGCGACGTCGTTCCTTGCGCCCATACTGATCGTCGTGCTCACGACGGTGACCGGCGACACCCGCATGGGCGTCGTGGTCGTGCTCGCGTTCCTCTATCACGGGCTTATCCTCATGCCCTTCGTCAGGGTGGCGAAGGAGCCACAGTCGACCCCCTCCCCTTAGCCGTCGGCCTGCTAGACTCCACTCGAGTGATTCGCGCTCCCGGAGCGCTGATCGAGACAGGGGGCAAGCGACAGATGGCGGCGACGGAAGCAAAGACGGCCAAGGCCAAACCGAAGTCCGAGGCGAAGGCCAAGGAAAAGAAGTCCGCCTGGCGCACGTTCGAGGTCGATTTGTGGATCACCGACCTCAACACGACGGAGGTCGGCTTCTTCAAGCGGAGCCGCAATCGCGCCAAGTCCCGCCAATTCACCAGCGACATGGACATCTTTGCGGAGGTGAAGGAGGGCGGCGAGCGCGTCGGCCTGCTCGGCTATCGCGCCGACCTCTGGGAAAACAAGGAGGGCATGGACAAGCGGCTCGTCATCAAGCTGTTCAGCCCGACGATGAACTGGAAGGCGACCATGGATTTGATGGTCGGCCGATCGCTGCAGCTCACCCACGGCGCCAAAGGCACGCCGGTGACCGCCTTCAGCGTCAATCTCACGGACCACGACCAGATCATCCAGCTCGAGCGCTCGGCGATGAAATGGCCGGGCATCCCGGAGAACTTCTCCTTCATGGTGATGAAGAACCTGAAGGACAATCGCCCGAGCTTCTATCGGCTGCGCCGCAACTGGATCTCGATCGGCGACGACTACATCCTCTACGACGAGCACGACCGTCAGATCGGTAAGCTCAACGGCCGCATTCTCAATCTCGGCGGCAAGTGGAAGGTGCAGATCGAGGCCGGCGAGGCCGATGCGCGCCTCGACATGGTGATCCAGCTGTTCTGCGCCATGCTCAAGTTCAACGACGACTGCCAGTACCACATCCAGGATCTCATGGGCGAGCTGCACAAGGGCAAGCTCGTGCCCAAGCTCGAGACCCAGGAGACGGACATGTACCTGAACCCGCGGCGGGTGAGGTAAGGGTTTGGGCCGGCGGCGGCTACGTGGCCGCCGCACTCACCCGCTTGGCCGCAGAGAGCGCGCGGTTGTTGAGATAGAGCGCGACGAGCAGCAGACCCAAGCACGCGATGAGCCAGACGTCGATGCGCTCGCCGAACAATGTCGCCCCGAACAAGACGCTCGCCGGTGACGAGACATAAACCGCTTGGGACGTCGTGACCGGCCCCGAGCGCTGGATCATCGTGAAATAGGCGATGCGCTCGATCGTCCAAATCAGCGTGATGACGCCGAGCGTCCAATAGCCCCAATGGAAATCGCCGATCCCGTGGACCGGCTGCAGCACCAGCAGGAACGGCAGCGCGATCGTTGCCGAGGCCCAGGATTCGATCGATCCCGCGGTCAGCGTATCCATCCCCTTGGGCCAGGCCATCGACGCGAACATGCCGTATACGGCGTAGAGGGCGGTCGGCAGGAGTGCGAGCAACGTCCAGCTCGACAGCGAGAGATCGGTTGCCGTTTGACGCGTCAGGATGAGCGTCGCGCTCGAGGCGAAGCCGACGAAGAGAGCGAGGATGCGCAACTGGCTCGCCCCTTCGCGCCGCAATGCGAGAGCCAGCGCGTAGCTGCAGAACGGCGCCATCGACGAGATGACGGCGAACACCGTCACGGGCAGGTACTTCGCCAACCAAAGACCCATGGCGAAGGGCACGTTCTGCAACAGGCCGCAGCCGAGCCCGTACAAAATCTCCGCGCGCGTGAAGCCCTTGCGTCCCGTCGTCAGCCAGCGCAGGAAGCCGAGCCCCGTGCCGACGCCGATCCCCGAGAAGACGATGATGTGGCTGACCGGAATGTGCTCGTTCGCCATCAATTTGTAGAAGGTCGGCGAAATGCCCCAGAAGGCACCGAGACCGACGATGGCCAGGACTTGGGCTAGGGGAGGAAGGCCGCGAGGCTGCATCAAAGACCGCTGTGGCTTGGACCGCTCGCATGGTTAGCCGACCCGGCGCTGCTGTGCCAGGGCCGATCGGCAACTCTGCCGTCACGTTCGGGTTGCGGGACGGGCCGACGCCCACGTAGTATTCGAGACAATAAGAACTGTTTGTGCCGGGAGGAGCGTGCCGATGTCTGAGGTGAAGGTCTATGACGTGGACTCGAGCTGGGCCAATCGCGCCTGGGTCGACAACGCCACCTACCTCGCCATGTACAAGCGCAGCGTCGAGGATCCCGAAGGGTTCTGGGGCGAGCACGGTAAGCGCTTGGACTGGATGCGGCCCTACACCAAGGTGAAGGACACCTCCTACGCGCCAGGCAATGTCTCGATCAAATGGTACGAGGACGGAGCGCTCAACGTCTCGGCCAACTGCATCGACCGGCATCTGGACAGCCGTGGCGATCAGATCGCCATCATCTGGGAAGGCGACGATCCGACCCACGACGAGAAGATCACCTACCGCCAGCTCCACGAGCGCGTCTGCAAGCTCGCCAATGTGCTGAAGGCGAACGGCGTCAAGAAGGGTGATTGCGTCACCATCTACCTGCCGATGATCCCCGAGGCAGCCTATGCCATGCTCGCCTGCGCGCGCATCGGCGCCGTGCATTCGGTCGTGTTCGGCGGCTTCTCGCCAGACAGTCTCGCCGGCCGCATCGCCGACGCCGATTCCAAGTTCGTCATCACGTCGGACGAAGGCGTGCGCGGCGGCAAGCCGATCCCGCTCAAGGCCAACACGGACGAGGCGCTGAAGAAGTGCCCAGGTGGCGAGAAAGTCCTCGTCGTCCGGCGGACAGGCGGCAAGATCAACTGGGTGCCGGGCCGCGATTTGTGGCTGCACGAGGAGCTGACGAAGGTTTCGGCCGACTGCCCACCGACGGAAGTCGGCGCCGAGGACCCGTTGTTCATCCTCTATACGTCCGGTTCGACCGGGAAGCCCAAGGGCGTGCTGCACACCTCCGGCGGCTATCTCACCTTCGCCTCGATGACCCACCAATACGTCTTCGACTATCACGATGGCGACATCTACTGGTGCACGGCCGATGTCGGCTGGGTGACGGGCCACAGCTACATCGTCTATGGGCCGCTCGCCAACGGCGCGACCACGCTCATGTTCGAGGGCGTGCCGAACTACCCGACGCCGTCGCGCTTCTGGCACGTCATCGACAAATGGAAGGTCAATATCTTCTACACGGCGCCGACGGCGATCCGGGCGCTCATGGGCGCCGGCGAGGACTTCGTCAAACGCACCGACCGCTCGTCGCTCAGACTCCTCGGCTCGGTCGGCGAGCCGATCAATCCCGAAGCGTGGGAGTGGTATCACCGCGTCGTCGGCGATCATCGCTGCCCGATCGTCGACACGTGGTGGCAGACGGAGACAGGCGGCATCCTGATCACGCCGCTGCCCGGGGCGACGAAGCTCAAGCCCGGCTCGGCGACGCGGCCGTTCTTCGGCATCCGTCCCGCGCTCGTGGATGAAAAGGGCACACTGCTCGAGGGACCGGGGGCCGGCAATCTCGTGCTGCTCGATTCCTGGCCAGGTCAGATGCGGACCGTCTACGGCGACCACGAGCGCTTCATGCAGACATACTTCTCCGCCTACAAGGGGATGTATTTCACCGGCGACGGCTGCAAGCGCGACGAGGATGGCTACTACTGGATCACGGGTCGCGTCGACGACGTGATCAACGTTTCCGGGCATCGGATCGGCACAGCCGAGGTCGAGAGCGCGCTCGTCGCTCATCCCAAGGTGTCGGAGGCCGCCGTTGTCGGCTACCCGCACGATATCAAAGGTCAGGGCATATACTGCTACGTGACGCTGATGTCGGGCGAGACCGGCTCGGATGAGCTCAAGAAGGAGCTGACGGGCTGGGTGCGCAAGGAGATCGGTCCGTTCGCACATCCCGACCTCATCCAGTTCGCGCCAGGGCTGCCCAAGACGCGCTCGGGTAAGATCATGCGCCGCATCCTGCGCAAGATCGCCGAGGACGACCCGGGCAACCTCGGCGATATCTCGACTTTGGCCGATCCCGGCGTCGTCGAGGATCTCGTCAAGAACCGGCTGACCCGTCGCGGCCACGCTTGAGGAATGAATTCAGCCCCCATCCGTTATGGATGGGGGAGCGCCGTCCATCATCACCAGCTCCTGAGAAAATTGTGTTGTGCCGCAGTCAGATGCGGCACTCCGCCCTCATTTTTGCACGCCTGCGTGGCTACAGTTCCGGCGTCCACGAATCGATTGTGCTCGCGCCGGGACTGCCGATGTCGCTCGCCATCAAAACGCGCATGATGCTGGACGCCACCGACGAGGTGGGACTGACGCCCGAGCATCGGCTGGCCTGGAAGGGCGATCCGGCCGAGGGCAGCATCGACCTCTTTCCGGTCGGACGGTTCTACAATCTCGAGCACGTGTTCCTGCGTTGGGTCAACGAGAGCTGGCTCGAATACCTCCCGCATCCGGAAGCCGATCAGCGCTTCTGCTTCGTGCGCTCGGGCGGCGAGGTCATCACGCCCGGCCACATCTACACGTCGGGCAGCATCCTGCCGCGCAAGCTCTGGACGAAGCTCGGCCTGTCGAGCCAGGATTTCCTGCCACCTCTGCTCGTCCACGAGTGGGAGTTCGAGCTGCGCTATACGGGCCGGCAGCACAAGACCTTCGAAGCCGTTCGGGCTACCGCCATGGAGGGCGTCCACACGCTGATGACGCTCGGCCGCAGCGCGGTGAAGCCCTTCATCTTCCGTGCAATCTATGGCGCGCTCTCTTCCCCCGTCGCCCGCAATCTCTGGCATGCCGAGCCGGGGGATACGCTGCCCGAAAGCGATTTCCGCTGAGCTGCTGCGTGGCGCCGGCGATTGTCCGGTGAGGCTGTCCCGCGCTAGCGTGCCCGCTTTCGGTATCCGCAACGTCCGAGCCCCTCATGCCCCGCATCCTCGTTACCCATAACAACGACCTGCTCGTGAACTTCTACAGCCTCGAAGCCGTCGAGCAGCTGAAACAGTTTGCCGAGGTGAAGCTCAACGGCACGGACGAGCCGCTGCACGGAGCGCGTCTCGTCGAGGCCGCGAAAGATTGCGACATCATCGTTTCCGACCGGCTGGCACCGGGAACGGAGGAGGTGTTCTCCCAGCTGCCGAGGCTCGTGGCCTATCTCAGATGCGCGGTCGATGCCCGCAACATCGATGCGGCCGCGGCCTCCAAGCACGGCGTGCTCGCGGTGCGGTGCAGTCAGGGCTACGCCGAGGCCGTGGCGGAGACAGCGATCGGGATGATGCTTGTCCTCGCCCGCCGCATGCACATCGGCGACCGGCTCTACAAGGCTGGTCAGACGCGGCAACCGATGGTGATCACGCGCCAGCTCGCTGGGGCGCCTGTCGGCGTCATCGGCTACGGCGCCATCGGCCGGCGGATCGTCGATCTCTGCATCGCGCTCGGCATGGAGGTATCGGTCTACGATCCTTACGTCCGCATCACCAACGGCAACGTGCGCCAGGTCGATCTCGACCACGCGCTGTCGCATCCGGCGTTCGTCGTCTTCGCCGCGTATGCCACGGGCGAGACGACGCGCATGATGAACCGCGAGCGCTTCGGCAAGATGCGCAAGGACGCCTATTTCGTGAACATTTCTCGGGGTATTACGGTCGACGAGGATGCGCTCTACGAGGCCTTGACGACAGGTGTCATCGCGGGGGCAGGGCTCGATGTCGGGCAAGGCATCGACGAGCAGCCGAGCCAGCGTATCGCCGAGCTGCCGAACGTCTTTGCGGTGCCGCATGTTGCGGGCTTGACGCGCGAGGCCTCCGATTACCAGGCCTTCGAGACGGTGCGGCAGATCAAGGAGATCCTTGCCGGCAAAGCGCCCGCGCTTTCGATCAATCCGGAAGGCTGGACGCGCCGCCGTCTCGTCAACGCGGGTAGCTGAGCCGATGCCATTGCTTCCCGATGCGCCGCCGAGATCGCCGCTGCCCAAGGGCGCCACCGATTGCCATATGCACATCTACGGCGACTCCGAGCGCTATCCGGTCAACGCCGCGAGCCCGTTCAAGCCGGTCGCCGAAGGCACCGTCGAGAACTACCGGAAGCTCATGGACGTGTTGGGGCAGACCCGCGCCGTGATCGTGCAGCCGTCGGCTTACGGCACCGACAACAGCTGCACGCTCGACGCGATGGCTGAAATCGGCGCGGAGGCGCGCGGTGTCGCTGTCGTCGATGAAAGCGTGACGGACGAGGAGCTGCAGAGGCTCTCGGGTCTCGGCATCCGCGGTTTGCGCTACTTCATGCTCTCCGGCGGCGTCCTTTCCTGGGAGAGTCTGCCGCGTCTCGCCGGCCGCGTCGCCGAGCACGGTTGGCATATTCAACTGCAAATGGACGGACGCGCGCTTGCCGACCGCATGAGCGTGTTGGCGAAACTGCCAGGCGATCTCGTTATCGATCATAACGGCAAGTTCCTGGAGCCCGTCGAGGTAAACCATCCGGGCGTGTCGGCGCTTCGACGGTTGATCGACGCCGGCCGCACGTATGTGAAAACGTCGGGCGTCTACGAAACCTCAGCGGAGGGGCCGCCGCGCTACGAGGATGTCGCCGTGCTCGCGCGCACCTTTATCAAGCACTACCCCGAGCGTTGCCTGTGGGCGACGAACTGGCCGCACCCCTCGAAGCCGAGCGATCTGCCTGACGACTCGCATCTTGCCGATCTCTTCGCCGGGTGGTGCGGGAGCGAAACCGTGCGAACACGCATCCTCGTCGCCAATCCGGCTGAGGTCTACGGCTTCCCGGCCGTTTGAGCCGCCATCAATCGCCTGACATGGCGCGCGATCATCGTCTCCTCGCTCGTCTTGACGATGAAGACGCGGACCCGCGAGCGGTCCGAGGAGATGACGCCCTCACCCAGCCGGTTCCGCGTCTCGTCGAGCTCGATGCCGAGCCATTCGAAGCCCTGGCAGATCCGCTCGCGGACGCGCCATGCGTTCTCGCCGATGCCTCCGGCGAAGGCCAAGGCGTCGAGGCCGGAAAGGATCGCCGTCATGGCGCCGAGCTCGCGGCGGATGCGGAAGACGAAATAGTCGATCGCCTGCTGGGCCTCGGGCGTTCCTGCAGCTTCGAGCGCGCGCATATCGGAGGAGAGACCCGAGAGTCCGAGCAGCCCGGACTTGCGATAGAGCAAATCTTCGATCGCATCCGCGCTCATGCCGCGCTCGCGCTGGAGATAGATCAGCACGCCGGGATCGAGCTGGCCGCAACGCGTGCCCATCGGCAGACCATCGAGTGCGGAAAATCCCATCGTCGAGGCGACGCTTTGGCCGCCGCGGATGGCGCACATGGAGGCACCGTTACCCAGGTGCGCGATGACGAGCCGTCCAGACGCGTGGTGCGGGGCGATGCGTTGAAGCTCGCTCGTCACGTACTCGTAGGACAGCCCATGAAAGCCATAGCGCCGGACGCCCTCGTCGTAGAAGTGGCGCGGCAAAGCGAAGGTGTCGTTGACCCAGGGCTGGGCGCGGTGGAAGGCCGTATCGAAGCAACCGACCTGCATGGCATCCGGAAACAGCCGCTGCGCGACGCGGATGCCGGACAGATTGTGCGGCTGATGCAAAGGCGCGAGCGGCGACAGTCCGGTCAGCTCGTCGATGGTCCTCTGTTTCAGCACGACAGGTTCGGCATAGTGCTGGCCGCCATGTACGATGCGGTGGCCGACGGCGCGGATCCGTCCCTGTGCCAGAGCGGGCTCGATGGCGGCGGTGATCGCGGCGAGCGCACTCGCATGATCGTGGACTTGGGCGAGATCACGCTTGTCGTCGCCGAGCGTCAGCCGGGGTTTGACGCCAATACCGTCGACTTGCCCGGTCGCGGTGGCCGATCCGTCTGCCGCCGCCGAAAACACGGCGAACTTGATCGATGAGGAGCCGGCATTGAGGGTGAGGATCAGATCGGTCATTGGGGGCCCGCATGTCGAGAATGGCCAATGTCGGAGCATCCGCCGCTCTCGCACCGAGCGCAAGCCGCCTGCCAGTCGCTTGACAGGCTCGGGCTGTCATGGGACCGGCATCTGGCCTGATCCACGGCACACGGGGACGCCCATGACACGCATCCGCGGCATTCTGTTCGACAAGGACGGCACGCTCCTCGACCACGAGGCGACCTGGGTGCCGATCACCATTGCCATCGCAGAGCACGCAGCGGGCGGCGATCGTATCCTCGCCGAGACGTTGCTCGAGCATGGCGGCTTCGACACCAAGACGCAGAAGTTTCGTGCCGGTACGCCGCTCGCGGCCGGGACGCCGCCGCAGATCGCAGCGAGTTGGGCCGAGGTGCTGGGGGCTCGCACGCCGTCCGGTCTCGAGCACGATATCCATCACATGTTCGACGAGGGCTCCGGCAACTCGGTGCTGCTGCCGGGTATCCGTGCGGCGCTCGGACGGTTGCGAAACGAAGCGAGCTTTCTCGGCATCGCCACGAGCGACTCGGTCGTCGGCATCCACAGCTCGCTCGGCCACCACGACGTGCTCGACCTGTTCGACTTCCTGGCAGGCTACGACTCGGGCCATGGCGTGAAACCAGGCCCCGGCATGGTGCAGGCCTTCTGCCGCGCGACCCGTCTCGATCCGAGCGAGGTCGCAGTGGTCGGCGACAACACGCATGATTTGCGGATGGGCATCTCTGCGGGCGCGGGCTTGAAGATCGGCGTGCTCACCGGCACGAGCGGTCACGCGGATCTTGCCGAGGAAGCCGACATCGTCATCGAAAGCGTGGCGCTGCTGCCGGAGCATGCGCCGTTCATGACGCGGCTCGGTTGAGGCTCAAACCTCGCCCGCAAGCACCGTCATCAAGCGATCTCTGATCTCGCGGCTCCAGCCTTCGTCGGTGATCTTCTTGCCGTCCACGTCGGTGACGTAGAAGACGTCGACCACCCGCTCGCCGTAGGTGGCGATATGGGCCGAGTTGATGTCGAGCTCGAGATCGGCGAGCGCGCTCGTCAACGCATAGAGCAGGCCGGGGCGGTCGAGGCCCGCGACCTCGAGCACGGTCAGCGTCTCGGAGATCTTGTTGGAGATGTTGACCTCGGGCACGATCGTGAAGGCGTCGATGCGCTTGCTCAGCTTCAGCGATCGCCCGCGTAGCAGATGGTCCATCTTGAGCTTGCCCGAAAGCAGCTTCTCGATCGTCTGGCCGATCCGCTCCGCGCGCCGCCGCTCGTCGTCCTCGCCGTGCTCGCGCTGCAGGAGGAAAGTGTCGAGGGCCAGGCCGTCGCGGGTCGTCGAGATGTGCGCGCCCATGATGTTGGCGCCCGCCGCCGCGCAAGCTCCGGCGAACAGGGCGAGCAAGCCGCCCACGTTCGGTGCGAGCACGGTGAGCTCGGTCACGGCGGTGAAGGCGTCGGTCTTGACCGCGAAGGCGACCCGTTTGCCGTCCTGCTCGGCACGGCGGATGAGGCGGGCATGCTCGGCCTGCTTGGCGGTTTCCGTGCGCAGCCAGTAGGAGGGGTGCAGCCGGGCCGCGAAGCGGTCGATCTCGTCCTCGGTCCAATCCGAGAGAGCATCGCGCAAGCCTTGCTCGGCGACCGCAAGCCGTGCCCGATTGGCGATCTTGGAGTGACCACCCGCCAGCACCGGCTCGGTCTCGTAGTAGAGCGAGCGTAGAAGCTGTCCCTTCCAGCCGTTCCACACGCCCGGGCCGACGGCGCGAATGTCGGCGACGGTCAGGATGAGGAGGAGGCGCAACCGCTCCGGGCTTTGCACGATCGCGGCGAAGTCCTGGATCGTCTTGGGGTCATTGATGTCGCGCGACTGCGCGAACGTGCTCATGTCGAGGTGGTGCTCGATGAGCCAGGCGACCGTCTCGGTCTCCGACCGGCCGAGACCGAGCCGCGGTCCTAGCTCGCGCGCCATGCGGGCGCCGACGATCGAATGATCCTCGGGAAAGCCCTTGCCGGCATCGTGCAGGAGTTGCGCCACGTAAAGCGCGCGCCGGTTCTGGACGTCGGGGATGATCTGGGAGGCCAGCGGATGATCCTCGACGAGCTTGCCGCTTTCGATGTCGGAGAGAATGCCGACCGAGCGGATCAAATGCTCGTCGACCGTATAGTGATGATACATGTTGAACTGCATCATCGCGACGGTCCGCCCGAACTCGGGAATGAACCGGCCGAGCACGCCCGCCTCGTTCATGACGCGCAAAGCTGCCTCGACCCCCGTCCGCGCCGTCAGGATATCGAGGAAGATCCGGTTCGCCTCGACATCGCGGCGAAGCTTATCGTCGATGAGTCTGAGCGATTGGCGCACCAGCCGCATGGTCTCGGGATGGTGCTCGGCGCTGTACTCCTGCGCGAGCTGGAAGAGCCGAAGCAGGTTCACCGGGTTGTGCTTGAAGACGTCGCGGTTGGCGACGCTGATGCGGCCGTTGTCGATGCGGAAATCGGTGCGGCGGCGGAGCAGCGCGCGATCCCGCCACGTCTGAAGCAGAGCAGCGCCTCCCGCCGCCGGCTGCGCCTTCAGCTGCTTCATCTCGAGCGCCGCCGAGATCACCATCGTCAGCTCGCCGACCTCTTTGGCGACGAGGAAATAGTGCTTCATGAAGCGCTCGACGGGCCGGGCACCGCCCCGCGATTTGTAGCCCAGCCGCTCCGCCATCGTCGGCTGCAGGTCGAAGGAGAGCCGCTCCTCGGCGCGGTTGGTCAGGAAATGCAGGTGACAGCGAACCGACCAGAGGAAGCTCTCGCAGGTTCTGTAGGTTTGGAGCTCGGCGGAGGAGAACAAGCCCTCGCCCACGGCCTCCTCGCTCGGCGTCGCGCCGTGCAGATAGCGCATCAGCCAGTGCAGCGTGTGGAGATCGCGCAAGCCGCCCTTGCCGTCCTTGACGTTGGGCTCGACGCGGTAGCGGCTTTCGCCGGCTCGGCGATGACGCTCGTTGCGCTCGGCAAATTTGGCGTCGACGAAATCACGTGCGGGCCAACTGGCGATAGCGGCATTGAACTGGGTTTCCAGCTCGGCAAAGAGTCTTTCGTTGCCGAAGACGAGCCGCGCATCCAACAGCGACGTGCGGATCGTCATGTCGCCTTCGGCGAGCTTGACGCATTGCTCGACGTTGCGCGTGGCATGCCCGACTTTGAGCCCCAGATCCCAGAGCATGTAGAGCATCGCCTCGACGACGCTCTCGCCCCAGGGGGTCTGCTTGTAGGGAAGCAAGAATAGGAGATCGATATCGGAGCGCGGCGCGAGGAGGCCGCGGCCGTAGCCGCCGGTGGCGACCACTGCCATGCGCTCGCCCTCGGACGGGATGCCGCTTTCCACGACGTAGCCCACGACATCGTCGTAGACCAGCCGGACCAGGGCATCCGTGAACATCGAGATGCCGTGTGCGCAATCTCGGCCCTCGGCCCCATCGAGAAGCTCGGCCTCGGCGGCTGCGCGGACCTCTTTGAGCAGCTTCTTCAGGCGGACGACGATGGCGGGGCGCGCATCGCCGGACGCCTCGTCCCTCAACCGTTCGATCTCGGCTTTGACGGCACTGAGATCGCAGTAGGCCGGCACGGCGTTGTGCCGGGCCGAGCGTCGCGCGCTACGGGTCAGCTCAGCCGCGGTCATCGGCGCTCCCTGCCAATGTTTTGAGCTTGTAGAGCGCGTCCAGCGCCTCGCGCGGGCTCATGGCGTCGGGATTGAGTCCCGTCAAAGCCTGCTCGATGGGCGATGGACCGGCTTTGGCGACGTGGCTCTTGGGGCGCGCCGCTGCAAACAGCGGCAGCTCCTCGATCAGCTTTTCGGGCGTCGTCTTCTGGTCGGCATCCTCGAGCAGCTTCAAGACCTCGCTCGCCCGCCCGATCACGGCGGAGGGCAGGCCCGCGAGCTTGGCGACCTGAATGCCATAGGAGCGGTCGGCGGCACCGGGTACGACCTTGTGCAGAAAGACGATGTCGTCCTTCCACTCCTTCACCTGCATGGTGCGGTTGGCGACGCCCATCAGCCGCTGCGCCAGCGCCGTCAGCTCGTGATAGTGCGTGGCGAACAGGGCGCGGCATTTGCAGACATCGTGCAGGTATTCGACGGTCGCCCAGGCAATGGACAATCCGTCGAACGTCGCGGTGCCGCGGCCGATCTCGTCCAGGATGACGAGCGAGCGCTCGCCCGCCTGGTTGAGGATGCCCGCCGTCTCGACCATCTCGACCATGAACGTCGAGCGCCCGCGGGCGAGATCGTCGGCGGCGCCGACACGGCTGAACAGGCGGTCGACGATGCCGATATGAGCCGACCGCGCCGGCACGAACGAGCCCATCTGCGCCATGATCGCGATCATGGCGTTCTGCCTCAGATAGGTCGATTTGCCGGCCATATTGGGGCCCGTCACGAGCCAGATGCGCGCGTCGCTGCGTTCCTCGAAACCGCCGGTGGAGTCCTGGTCCTGCCGATACGTACCGTGACCGGATTTGGTAGCGGCGAGAGCGGCCCGGCTCACACCGAGCACACAATCGTTCTCGATGAAGGCCGCCTGCTTGTCGCGCTTCAGCGCCTGCTCGACGACGGGGTGACGCCCGCCCGATATCTCGAAGGCAGGGCTCGTATCGAGGACTGGGCGGACGTAGCGCTCGGCAACGGCGAGCTCGGCGAGGCCTTGCGTGTGATCGAGCTCGGCCAGGGCGGCGGCCACCGCCGATACGCCGCTGTCCTCCCGCAGCACCTTGGCAGCCAGCTCGGCGAAGATCTCGTCCTCAATGGCGAGCGCGCGCGTGGCTGCCGCGCTGATGCGCCCTTCGGCCTCGGACAGCTCTGGCGTCGTGAAGCGCATCGCGGAGGCCATCGTCTGGCGATGGTGGAAGCGCTCGGAGAGGGGCGGCGCTTGCAGCGCCTTTGCGTTCGCGGCCGTCACCTCGATGAAGTAGCCGAGCACGTTGTTGTGGCGGACCTTGAGCGATTTGATCTGCGTCTCGGTCTGATACTTCGTTTGCAGCTCGGCGATGACCTTGCGGCTTTCGTCGCGCAAGCGCCGGTTCTCGTCGAGCTCGGCGCGATATCCCTCGCGGACGAAGCCGCCGTCGCGGCGCAGCTGGGGCAGCTCCTCGACGAGCGCCGCAGCGAGGTCGTCGGCCAGCGCCAGCACGGCATCCCCGAGACGCTCGACGATGTCTTTCAAATCCTCAGGCAGGCCAAGATTGCCTGCCGCGCGGTTAAGGAGATCGCGGCAGGCGCGCGCGGAGGCGAGACCATTGCGCAGTGCGCCGAGGTCGCGCGGGCCGCCCCGTCCGAATGCCAATCGGGAGAGCGCGCGGGCCATGTCGGGCACCTGACGCAGCTCTCGCCTGAGATCGCCGCGCAAAAGTTCATTCTCCGCGAACGCCGCGACCGCATCAAGCCGCGCCGCGATCCGGTGCACGTCCTTGAGCGGGCTTGCGAGCCGTGCGGCGAGCTCGCGGGCGCCAGGGCCTGTCACGGTCCGGTCCATGGCCGCGATGAGGCTGCCGGCGCGCTCGCCCGAGGTCGAGCGCAACAGCTCGAGATTGGTGCGCGTCGCCTGGTCGATGACCATGATCGAGCGCGGGCCCGTCCGCAGCGGGCGCCGCAATACCGGCTGGCGGCCAATCTGCGTCAGCTCGATGTATTTGAGCACGGCGCCGATGGCTGAAAGCTCGAGCCGCGAGAAGCCACCAAAGCCGCCCAGATCCTGGACGCCGAGCCGGGCCTTCAGATCGCGCTCGCCGGCGCGAGCATCGAAAGTCGCCTTGGCGACCGGCATGACGACGGTGCCGGTGATGCCCGTCACGTCCTTTAGGCGCTGCGCGAGGTCGGTGCCATCCGGCACCAACAGCTCGCTCGGCACGAGGCGCGCGACCTCGCCGACGAGGTCGGTGCGCGCAAGCTCGGAAACCAGGAACTCACCCGTCGAGATGTCGATCGAGGCGATGGCGATCTCGGCGCCGTCCTCCTCCCGGCCGGGCGGCGCCTCGAACAGGGCCGAAAGATAGTTGTTGCGTTTGGCGTCGAGCAGCGTGTCCTCGGTGAGCGTGCCCGGCGTCACGAGCCGGATGACATCGCGGCGCACGACGGCCTTCGAGCCGCGCTTCTTCGCCTCCGCCGGATCCTCCATCTGCTCGCAGACGGCGACGCGGAAGCCCCGCTTGATGAGGCGCTGGAGGTACTCGTCGGCCGCGTGAATCGGCACGCCGCACATCGGGATGTCCTCGCCGCGGTGCTTGCCCCGCTTCGTCAGCGCAATGCCGAGCGCCTCGGCGGCGACCACCGCGTCCTCGAAGAACAGCTCGTAGAAGTCGCCCATGCGGTAGAAAAGCAGGCAATCCGGGTTGGCGGCCTTGATCTCCGTATACTGGAGCATCATCGGCGTGTCGGGGGCGGCAGGTGGCTCGGGCGCGCGCAGAATTTCCGGCGCCGCGTCGTCGCTGGCGTCGTCTAGGTCGGGCGGCTGATCTTGGAGCTTTGGCCTCGCCATCGTCAGCGCGTCTTTCGGGCCATCATAGGGTGCGATTGTTCTGTGCCGTTCGGGCGTCTATGGTGCCGGACGAGACATACCCCAACGCATTAGCCACTGCCATCCCTCAGAGATTCCAAGAATGCCCCCAAAGTACGTCCGCGCCAACATCACGAAACAGGAAGCCCTGCAATTTCACGCGCAGGGTAAGCCTGGCAAGCTCGAGGTCAATCCGACGAAGCCGATGGCGACGCAGCGGGATCTCTCGCTCGCCTATTCGCCGGGCGTCGCCATCCCCGTGCAGGCCATCGCCGATGATCCGCGGACGGTTTACGACTACACCGCCAAGGGCAACATGGTGGCCGTCATCTCGAACGGCACGGCGATCCTTGGTATGGGGAACCTCGGGCCACTGGCCTCGAAGCCCGTGATGGAGGGCAAGTCCGTCCTCTTCAAGCGGTTCGCCGACGTCGATTCGATCGACCTCGAGGTCGACACGACCGACATCGATGCCTTCGTCAATTGCGTGCGCTATCTCGGTCCCGCCTTCGGCGGCGTCAACCTCGAGGACATCAAGGCGCCCGACTGCTTCATCATCGAGCAGCGTCTGCGCGAGCTGATGGACATCCCGATCTTCCACGACGATCAGCACGGCACCGCCATCATCGCGACCGCTGGCCTCATCAACGCGCTGCACCTGACGAACCGCACGCTCAAGACGACGAAGATGGTCGTGAACGGGGCTGGCGCTGCGGGCATCGCCTGCCTCGAGCTCGTGAAGAGCATGGGTCTGCCGCACGCCAATGCGATCCTCTGCGACACCAAGGGCGTCGTCTACAAGGGCCGCAAGGATGGCATGAACCAGTGGAAGTCGGCCCATGCGGTCGAGACCAAGGCGCGGAGCCTCGAGGACGCCATGGAAGGCGCCGACGTGTTCTTCGGATTGTCGGTCGCCGGCGCGCTCACGGCCCAGATGGTCAAGAGCATGGCGAAGAGCCCGATCATCTTCGCCATGGCCAATCCCGACCCCGAGATCACGCCCGAGGAGGTCGCCGGCGTACGCGACGACGCGATCATCGCGACGGGCCGGTCCGATTACCCCAACCAAGTGAACAACGTCCTGGGCTTCCCCTACATCTTCCGGGGCGCGCTCGACGTGCAGGCCTCGACGATCAACGATCAGATGAAGATCGCCGCCGCCGAAGCGCTCGCCCGGCTCGCGCGGAGCGAGGTGCCCGACGAGGTCGCCGCCGCCTACGGTGGCCATCGCCCGCGCTATGGCCGCGACTACATCATCCCGGCGCCCTTCGATCCGCGGCTGATCTCGGCCATCCCGACCGCCGTCGCGAAAGCGGCAATGGATACGGGCGTCGCGCGTCGCACGATCGTCGATATGGAGGCCTATGCGGCGCGCCTGTCCGCCCGTCTCAATCCGATCGCCGGCTGGCTGCAGGGCATCTTCGAGAAAGTGCGCCGCTCGCCCAAGCGCGTCGTCTTCGCCGAGGGCGAGGAGGAGCAGGTGGTGCGTGCCGCCAACACGTTCCTCGCCAATGGTCTCGGCGAGCCGGTGCTGATCGGCCGCGAGGAGCGCATCAAGCAGGCCTTCACGGACGCGGGCGTCGAGCAGCGCAAAGAGTTCACGCTGATCAACGCGGCGCTTTCCGATCGCGCCGAGGAATACGCCGAGTTCCTCTATCGCCGGCTGCAGCGCAAGGGTTACCTGTTCCGTGATTGCCGCCGCATGGTGAACACCGACCGCAATATCTTCGGCGCCTGCATGGTGGCGCTCGGCCACGCCGACGCCATGGTGACGGGCGTTACGCGCAACTGGTCGACGGCCTATGAGGACGTCCGCCGTGTGCTCGACGAGAAAGAGGGGCACACGGTCGTCGGTGTCTCGCTGGTTTTGTCTGCCGGGCGCACCGTGCTTGTCGCCGACACGAGCGTGCACGACATGCCGACGGCCGAGGAGCTCGCCGATATCGCGGTGGAAACCGCGAACGTCTGGCGCCGCCTCGGCAACGAGCCGCGCGTCGCCATGCTCGCCTACTCGACCTTCGGTCATCCAAAGGGCGAGCGCTCGGAGCGCGTGCGCGAAGCCGTGCAGCTCCTCGACCAGCGCGGCGTCGACTTCGAGTACGACGGCGAGATGGCGGCGGACGTAGCGCTGAGCAAGGAGGCGATGCGGCTCTATCCCTTCTGCCGCCTGAAGGACACCGCCAACGTGCTCGTCATGCCGGCGTTCCACTCTGCCTCGATCTCGACGAAGATGCTGCAGGAGATCGGTGGCGCGACCGTCATCGGCCCGCTGCTCGTCGGCCTGTCACGCCCCGTGCAGATCGTCGGCCTCGGCGCCAAGGATACCGATATCGTGAACATGGCGGCGCTGGCGGCTTACGACATCACGGGGTGAGCGCGGCATCTCGCAAGCCGCGCTACGCTGTCTTCGATGTCGGCAATGTGCTGATCGAGTGGAATCCGAGGTTCCTGTTCGAGAAGCTCATCGCCGATCGAGAGCGCCTCGACTGGTTCATGGCGAATGTCTGGGACGGGGACCTCAACCTCGAGCTCGATCGCGGCTTGCCCTTTGCCGATGGCATCGCCCGGCTCGTCGCGCGCCACCCCATGTGGGAGGCCGAAATTCGCGCCTACGACACGCGCTGGGACGAAACCGCGCCGCGTGCGATCACCGCCAACGTCGCGCTCCTCGACGAGCTTCGAGCGCTTGGCGTGCCGCGCTATGCCATCACGAATTTCTCGCGCGAGAAATTTGCCGCGACCCGGGTGCGTTTTCGCTTCCTCGATACGTTCGACGGCTTGGTCGTCTCGGCGCACGAAAAGCTCGTGAAGCCGGACCCGGCGATCTTCCACCTGCTGCTCGACCGCTATGGTCTCGAGCCTCAGGAGGGCATCTTCATCGACGACAGCGCCCGCAACGTCGATGCGGCCGCGCGGCTTGGCTTTCATACCGTGCATGTCCAACCCGGCGTCGACGTGCGGCAGGCCGTGGAGCGGCTCGGCCTCATCTCGTGAGCCGGCTTCGGTCGCAACATCATGAACGCTTTACCTTTCTTCGATGGCTCCATTCAGCCGTGCACGTCCTCCGATGTAAGATGATCGTTCGCATCGTCTGAGGGAGTCGTCATCATGCGTTTCGTGCGGGGCTTGCTGCTCGCGGCCATCGTTCCTGCCCTGACAATGGGCGCTCGGGAGGCCTCGGCCTTCGGTGATCTCGATCGCCCTCACGGCAAGACCCTCGCCTGCTATGCCAAGCGCAGCGAAGAGCCGCGCTACGATGTCGTCACCCGCAAAGTCATGGTCCAACCCGCCTGGTCGGAAGTCCGGCACACGCGTCCAGTCTACGAGCTGCGCGAGGAGCGGGTCGTGGTCGAGCCCGCGCGCACGGTCTGGCTCACGGCCGAGCCCGTTTATCGCACGGTGATCAAGGACGTCGTCGTGCGTCCGGCCTCCGTCCAGTGGGTGCGCAAGCGCCGCCACCTGCTCGATCGCGAGGAGGTCGTCTGCAAGGTCGCGCTGCCGGCCGAGGTGCGCCGCGTGCCCGTGAGCGTCCGGGTCGATGCCGGCAAGCGCGTCAAACGGGAGCTGCCCGCCGTGTACGGCACGAGGTACCACCGGGTGCTCGTCCGGGAGGGTTCGACAGAGGTCATCGCCCATCCGGCCGTCTACCGCACCGTGCGCGAGCGCGTGCTCGTGCGTCCCGGCCGGGTGCATTGGGTGAAGCTCAAGGGCTGCGATCGGTCCTAGACCCACGTCCTGGGCTTGCCTTGAGGGCATCACTGCGGCGATAACCCCGCCGAACCTCGAAAGGCCCTCCAGATGTCCTTCAAGCCCCGTGTCTTCTCCGGCATGCAGCCGACCGGCTCGCTGCACCTCGGCAACTATCTCGGCGCCACCGTCAAGTGGATCGAGATGCAGAAGAGTCACGAGTGCATCTACTGTGTCGTCGACATGCACGCGATCACGGTTTGGCAGGACCCCAAGGAGCTTCGCCAAGCCATCCGCTCGGTGACGGCCGCCTACATCGCCTCCGGCCTCGACCCCAAGCGCTCGATCATCTTCAACCAGAGCCAGGTCGCCGCCCACGCGGAGCTCGCCTGGATCTTCAATTGCGTCGCCCGGCTCGGCTGGCTGAACCGCATGACCCAGTTCAAGGAGAAGACCGGCAAGGACGCCGAGAAGGCCTCTGTCGGCCTCTATGCCTATCCGAACCTGATGGCCGCCGACATCCTGGCCTATCACGCCACACACGTGCCGGTCGGCGAGGACCAGAAGCAGCATCTCGAGCTCTGCCGCGACATCGCGCAGAAGTTCAACAACGACTATGGCGCCTCGATCGCCGAGCGTGGCCATGGCGAGGCGTTCTTTCCGCTGCCGGAGCCTGTCATCGAAGGGCCGGCGACGCGTGTCATGTCGCTGCGCGACGGCACGAAGAAGATGTCGAAGTCGGACCCGTCCGAGATGTCGCGTATCAATTTGACCGACGATGCCGATACCATCGCCAAGAAGTTCCAGAAGGCGAAGACAGACCCAGAGCCGCTACCGAGCGAGACGGCTGGGCTGAAGGGCCGGCCCGAGGCCGACAACCTCGTCGGTATCTATGCGGCTCTGGCCGGAACAACGCCGGAGAAGGTGCTGTCCGAGTTCGGTGGCGCACAATTCTCGGGCTTCAAGAAGGCGCTGACCGAGGTCGCTGTCGCGAAGCTTGCGCCCGTCAGCGGTGAGATGCGCCGTCTGCTTGCCGATCCCGGCGCGATCGACGCCGTGCTTTCGGAGGGCGCGGCGCGGGCGCGTGCAATCGCTCAGCCGATCGTCGACGAGACCAAAGAGATTGTTGGTTTCCTACGCTAATGAAAGCGTGCGGCGGCTTCGCGTTGCTTGGCCGCAACGGTTGCGGCCGAGCGCGTTCTGTTTCCCAAGGTCGCGCGCTTGCGATATGCTGGTCATCGATAGGTTGAGGTGAACTGCCCATGGCCACGCGCCGCCGCCGCTCGCTGTTCGACGCCGGGCATCGCCGCAAGTTTCTCGTCGTCGTCGACGAGACGCCCGAGGTGGAGAGCGCGTTGACCTACGCCGCTCATCGCGCCAAGCGCACCGGCGGCTCGGTCAAGCTCCTCTACGTCATCGCCCCGAGCGAAATGGGCGGCGAATGGCTGGGTGTCCAGGAGGTCTATCTCGAGGAGCAGCAGACCAAGGCGAAAGCCGTGTTTCGCTTGGCCGGGCGCAAGCTCAAGTCGCATGGCCTCGAAGAGGGTGCGATCGAGGACGACGTCCGGCAAGGCAACAAGAGCGAGCAGATCCTGAAGCTTATCGAGGAGGATCAGGACATCGGCGTGCTGGTGCTCGGCGCGTCCGTCGATCCCGCAGGACCGGGGCCGCTTGTTTCCACACTCGCGACGGGCAAGCTCGCCGGCAACTTCCCGATCCCGATCACCATCGTGCCAGGCACGCTCTCGGCCGAGGAGATCGAGGGGCTGGCTTAGCTCACGCGCACCAGCCCCTGCTCGAGCCGATCAGGCTCGCTTTTCACCCGTCACCATGCTGCGCGGCAAGTTCTCCTTGTGTGCGTAGCTTGCTGCGGCGACGCCCAGGATGTGCAGGATCACGAGTGCCAGAGTGAGGTTCGCGGCGAGCTCGTGAATCTCGCCCCAGACTCCCTCGCCGCCCTCGGTCTCGCCCCGCTCGTCGTCTTCATCCTCCTCCGGCACGGCGAGATCGGTCGCGGTCGCCGTCGTCCCGGCAGCCGGCTGCTCGACGGAGCGTGAGACGACACCAGCGAGTGGGCCGCGTCCCTTGTCTGCGGCCAGTAGGGCCATGCCGGTGCCGGTCGTGACCAGCAGCGCCAAAATCAGGGCGATGGTCATCGCGCCGCCAGCCGGGCTGTGGCCGAGGTAGCGCGGACTCGTCCGGCGGAGCATGTCGACCAGGTAGCGCAAGGCGTTGAACGGTCCGGTCACGAAGTCCGAGAACCGGGCGTGCTGCGACCCGACAAAGCCCCATAGGATGCGCAGGACGACCAACCCCGCGATGATGTAGCCGGACCACGTGTGCAGCCATTCCGGCTCCCCCTCGGACAGGTAGGAGACGGCGAAGAGGATGACGAGCGACCAATGGGCGATGCGTACGAAGGGATCCCAGACCCGAACGGTCTTGGCGGTGGCGTCACGATCCATCACAATGTCTCCGGTTGCTACAGCGTGTGGCTAAACCCGAAGCGGGGCGGACGGGTTGATCTCCGTCAGGGCGTGCCGTTGCGACTCGCCGCTTTGACCCGGAGCCCGGACGTCACTATAGAATCGTTCTAATTTTCTGGCCTGCGCCCGATGGGCGAGGCCGCTCCTCGAGGAGATCCGCATGTTCATTCAGACCGAGGCGACGCCCAATCCGGCGACCCTCAAGTTTATTCCGGGCAAAGCCGTCCTCGGCTCTGGCACGGTCGATTTCCGTTCGGCCGATGAGGCGATCCGGTCGCCGCTCGCCTACCGCCTGTTCGGCATCGAAGGGGTCAGCGGCGTGTTCCTCGGCCCCGACTTCATCTCGGTGACGAAGGGCGACGCCGAGTGGCAGCACATCAAGCCGGCGGTGCTCGGTGTCATCATGGAGCACTATCTCTCCGGCGCTCCGGTCGTCAGCGACGGCGCCGTGGCGGCCGAGGCCTCGGAGGAGGATTTCGCGGCCGAGGATCAGGAGATCGTCGACACGATCAAGGAGCTGCTCGAGACGCGGGTTCGTCCCGCCGTCGCTCAGGACGGTGGCGACATCGTCTTCCACGGCTTCCGCGACGGCATCGTCAGCCTGCACATGCGCGGCGCCTGCTCTGGCTGCCCGAGCTCGACGGCGACGCTGCGCCACGGCATCGAGAATTTGCTCAAGCATTTCGTGCCAGAAGTGCAGGAAGTCCGGCCGGTCTGACGATTGGCCGAAACTCATGGTGCTGCTCACGATCGATACCTGCTTGGGAGCCTGCTCGGTCGCGGTCGCGATGGGCGGTCGTGTGGTCGCGAGCCGGTATGAGGCGCGGCGCACCGGCCACGCCGAGGCGATCGTGCCGATGATTGCCGAGGTGCTCGATGAAGCAGGCATAGCCACGCCGGCTCTGCACACCATTGCCGTCACGCGTGGACCCGGTACTTTCGCCGGTATGCGCATCGGCTTGGCCGCAGCCGAGGGGTTGAAGCTGTCGACCGGGGCTACGATCATCCCGGTCTCGAGCCTGTGGGCGATCGGTCAACGCGTTCTCTCCGAGAGCAGTTCACGGAGCGCTCCTCTCGCCATCGCGGTCGATGCCGGACGGGGCCAAGTCTATTTCGAGCTGCTGACGCCGGATGGGTACCCGGCTGGTAGCGGTCCCGAGCTCTTGTCGATCGACGATGCGAAGGGCCGGACCGAGCGGAACAACGCCGTGGCTTTCGGCTCCGGCTCATCGCTGATCGGAGCATCGATCGAGCCAACGCCGATCGAGCCGGATGCGGCGCGATTTGCCGTTGCGGCGCTCCATTTACCGGCAGCAGCGGGTCATGTCGCCCCCCTGTACTTTCGTCCGGCGGATGCCATCGTGCAGGCGCCGCCTGCTGGCCTCAGATGACGCCCCGCGAGATGATGATCCGGCCAGCCGTCGCGGCTGATACCGATGCTCTCGCGGCATTGCACAGCCTCTCGTTCACCCCCGCGTGGAGCGCGACCGAGATCGCCTGGATGCTGGATGCCCCAGGGCTGGGGTTGGTTGCGAGCGAGGGGAACGAGATCGCCGGCTTCGTGCTTGCACGCGCGGTGGCGGACGAGGCCGAGATTCTGACCCTGGCCGTACGGCCTAATGGCCGCCGTCGCGGCGTAGGCACCGCTCTGCTCTCGCAGCTGCTCAACTCTCTTCGTGAGCGCAAGGTCGCCGTGCTCTTCCTCGAGGTCGCCGAGGACAATGCGGCTGGGCTCGGGCTGTACCGGCGGTTCGGCTTCGTCGAGACTGCCCGCCGCCGCGGCTACTATGCGCGCGCCCATGCGCCCGCCGCCGATGCGATCGTCATGTCCAAGCGGATGGCGAAACAAGGCGATTGAGACGCCTCGTCCTGGGCTGTTAGTCTGAACGTACCCCAACGGCGAGGAGATGCGGTGCCGTCATGCCGAAGCGCTGGCTCACCCGCTGTACAACGATAGGCCTTGCCAGCCTTTCGCTCGGCGCGTCGACCATCGTGACGGGGCAGGCCACCACCGATGTCGATCTGACGCTCGTGCTTGCGGTCGACTGCTCCTACAGCGTCGACGACGGCGAGTTCGCGCTCCAAATGCAGGGCTTGGCGCGCGCCTTCGTCAGCCACGAGGTGGCAGCGGCCATCGAGAGCGGCCCTCGAGGCCGGATTGCCGTCGCGCTCGTCGAGTGGGCGGGCGTCGGCGAGCAGCGTGTCGTGGTACCGTGGACCCTCGTCGCCAACGATGGCTCGGCCGAGAAGTTCGCTCTGCTCTTGAGCACGACGCCTCGGGTGGTCGGTCCGGGCTCCACCTCGATCAGCTCGGCGATCGACCTTTCCGTGCAGGCGACACTCGCAGCACCCTATCACGGCGAGCGTGCCGTCATCGACGTCTCCTCGGATGGCACGAACAACAACGGCGGGCCCGTCGAGCCGGCTCGCGATCGCGCCGTGCTTGCCGGCATCACCGTCAACGGCCTCGTCATCATGAGCGAGGTTTTCTATCTCGATCTTTACTTCAAGAACCGCGTCGCAGGCGGGCCGGATCACTTCGTCGAGAAGGCCGACACCTACGCCGATTACGGCAAGGCGATCCTGCGCAAGCTCATCAAGGAGATCTCGCGGCCGTCGGCGTGACGGGGGCGTTCGGCGGTGCGTTAATTCTTCAGGGCAAGCCCGAGAGGCCCCGTGCCGGTGCACGCCACCGGAACCTGGACATCCCAGCTGGTCGTTCCGTCCGCATTTTCCCAGCGGGATCCGACTTGCCCGTCGCAGGGTAGCACTGTCGATAGGTCGATATGCTCACCCGTCAGCATGCGATCCCAGTCGATGGCCAATGCCACGAGCACGGTCAGGCACGCCGCGAAGACGACGACCGCGCCGCCCGATACGTCACGACCAGACGGTTCCATGCCGGGAGCTCCACCGCTCGATTCGGAGGCTGTCTTGCCTCCGGCATCGTGGCGAGGGGAGAACAACATTCCGCTAAATGAATTGGTTGAGAACTCGTGGACGCCGCGCCATGGTAAAAGCGATTGAAACGTCAGGGCGAGCGGGACACGAGCGGATGATTGGCCTTCGAGCAGGAACGGTCCTGGCAGTCTTCTTCGCGCTGACGGTGCCCTTGATGCCGGTTCAGCTGCTGCTCGTGAGAACGGGATCGCGCTACGCCCGCACCTTTCCGCACTGGTATCACAAGCAGGTCTGTCGCCTGCTCGGCATTCGCATCAAGTTGAGCGGCAGCCTCGCGCCGGGGCAGCCTGTCCTTCTCATCGCCAACCATGTTTCTTGGCTCGACATCCCGGTGCTGAGCGCCGTTGCCCCACTGTCCTTCATCGCGAAGCAAGAGGTGGCTGGCTGGCCCTTCGTCGGCTGGCTCGCCAAGCTGCAGCGCTCGGTGTTCGTCAATCGCAACAGCCGGGCGACCGTTGCTGATCAAGCGATCGAGATCGCCGAGCGATTGGAGAAAGGCGAGACGATCGTCCTGTTCGCCGAGGGTACGACGGGTGACGGTCTGCGAGTGCTGCCTTTCAAGAGCTCGCTGTTGGGCGCGGCCCTGCCGTCGCGTCTCAGGCAGCATCGGACGGATATTGCCGTCCAAAGTCTCGCCATTTGCTACCCGCGGCTCTGCGGGCTCCCGATCGGGCGAGATACCATGCCCCTCATCGCCTGGTACGGCGACATGGACGTCCCCGGCCATGCCTGGGGTGTCCTCAAGGCGGGTCCGGTCGATGTGACGGTGGCGATCGGCCCGCCGCTCCCCCACGACGAGATCGGCAATCGGAAGGCCGTTGCCCGTCATGCCGAGGCCGAGGTGAAGGCCGCCGTGCGTCAGGCGCTCCGGCCGGCGCGCCTTGAGGGGAAATCGCCCGCGCTGGACGGCATTGCGGCAAGCCGCTAAGGGACGGTCCATGAGCACGACCGATCCCGTTCATGTGCCGAGTGCCGCTCGCGACGAGCGCGTGCCGGCCGAACCGCGCCGCGTCCACGTCAAGACCTACGGCTGTCAGATGAACGTCTACGACAGCGACCGGATCACCGAGGCGCTGGCGCCGCATGGGTACGTCGCCGTCGCCGAAGCCGAGAGCGCCGACGTGGTCGTGCTCAACACCTGCCACATCCGCGAGAAGGCGGCCGAGAAGGTTTACTCAGAGATCGGCCGGCTGAGGAAGCTGAAACAGGCCCGCGAGCTGGAGGGCGGCACCTTCGAGATCGCGGTGGCGGGATGTGTCGCTCAGGCCGAAGGGGCCGAGATCCTCGCCCGCGCGCCTGCGGTCGGTGTGGTCGTTGGTCCTCAGAGCTACCATCGTTTGCCGCGCATGCTCTCGGCCCTGCGTGAGACCGGCCGGCCCCAGCTCGACACCGAGTTCCCCGAGGAGGACAAGTTCGATCGGCTGCCACCGCGCGCCCTGCCTCGAAGCCCGGCGGCTTTCCTCACGGTGCAGGAAGGTTGCGACAAGTTCTGCACGTTCTGCGTCGTGCCCTATACGCGGGGCACCGAGGTGTCGCGGCCTGTCGCGGCATTGCTCTTGGAAGCCCGGCGCCTCGCCCAAGGCGGCGTTCGCGAGCTGACGCTGCTCGGGCAGAACGTCAACGCCTATCATGGTCTCGATGCCCAAGGCCGCGCCGTCGGTCTCGCTGGGCTCGTCGAGCAGCTGTCGCAAATCGAGGGTATCGAGCGGCTCCGATACATGACGAGCCATCCGCGCGACATGACCGGCGATCTCATCCGCGCCCACGCTGAGAACGAGAAGCTGATGCCGTTCCTGCATCTGCCGTTCCAGTCAGGTGCCGACCGCATTCTCGCCGCTATGAATCGCAAGCACACGGCCGAGGACTACCGCCAGCTCGTTGCCCAACTTCGCAAGGCGCGACCCGATCTCGCCCTCTCGACGGACGTGATCGTCGGCTTCCCCGGGGAGACCGAGGCCGAGCATCAGGCGACGGTCGACCTACTGAAGGAGATCGGCTTCGCCCAGGCTTATTCGTTCAAATACAGCCCGCGGCCCGGTACGCCGGCGGCCGAAATGCCGGATCAGGTCGAGGAGGCCATCAAGACCGAGCGCCTTCTCCACATCCAGGCGGTCATCGACGCCGGCCAGGCCGCATTCAACTCTGCCTGCGTCGGCCGGACCCTCCCCGTTCTCTTCGAGAAGGCCGGCCGGAAGGCGGGGCAGATCGTCGGCCGCTCGCCGTACCTGCAACCCGTGCACGTGACGGCGCCGTCGACTGCAATTGGCAACGTCTTGCCGGTTGAGATAACATCCCTCGGCTCCTACAGTCTCGGTGGTGTCATCGTGGGTGGATAGGGCACCCGTGGGATAGATCGTCCCGCTCGAAAGGAGACGCTGTTTGGCAGGATTTCGCGATCCAGCCCCCGCCGGCCCCGCCAAGGGCAGCAAGGCACAAAAGTCGGAGCGGCGGTTGAGCATTCCCTTCGAGGACAACCGCGTCGTGGCGACCTTGTTCGGCGAGTACGATGCCAACTTGGCCGTCATCGAGGATCGGCTCGGCATCGGTGCCGTAGCCCATGGCAATGTCGTCACCCTGACGGGACCGGCCGATAGCGTCGATATGGCCCGCGAGGTGCTCGAGGATCTCTATGCGCGCGCCGGCCGTGGCGAGAGCATTCGTCCGGCCGACGTCGATGGCGCCTTGAGACTTGCGCGCAGTGCCTCGGCCGCCCCCAAGGGCGGCGCCAGTCAGGCGCCACCGCCCGATCGCGGCGGCAAAGCGCAGGTCAAGACCCGCAAGCGGCTGATCACGGCGCGCACGCACATGCAGTCGGCCTACATCCAGGCGCTCGAGCAGAAAGATCTCGTCATCGCCAGTGGCCCGGCGGGCACCGGCAAGACCTACATCGCCGTCGCCTATGCGGCAGCACTGCTCGAGCGCGGCACGATCGAGCGCATCATCCTCTCGCGTCCGGCTGTCGAAGCCGGCGAGCGGTTGGGCTTCCTGCCAGGCGACATGCGCGAGAAAGTCGATCCGTATCTGCGGCCGCTCTACGACGCGCTCGACGACGTGCTGCCGCCGGAAAAGGTCGAGCGTGGCCTCGAAACCGGCGAGATCGAGATCGCACCGCTGGCATTCATGCGCGGCCGAACGCTCTCGCACGCCTTCGTCATTCTGGACGAGGCGCAGAACACGACCTCGATGCAGATGAAGATGTTCCTCACCCGGCTTGGCGAGGGCTCGCACATGGTCGTGACGGGCGATCCGACCCAGGTCGACCTGCCGCCAGGGCAGAAATCGGGACTTGCGGAAGCGCTCGGACTGCTCGAAGGCATCGAGGACATCGCCACCATCCGCTTCACGCAGCAGGACGTCGTGCGTCGCGAGCTGGTAGCGAAGATCGTCGCCGCCTACGAGAAGGCCTCGCGGTAATCGGCCGATGGCGAGACGTGAACCGGAACCGTTTGCCAACGTCGAGATCGACGTCGCGATCGAGGATTGGCGGGACGCCGGCATCGATCGTCTTGGGGAGCTCGCGGCCGCTGCCGCAGGCCTGCGGACCGGCGAGATCAGCATCCGGCTGTCCGGCGACGCCGAGATCCGCAGTCTCAACCGCCAATATCGCGGCCTCGACAAGCCCACTAACGTGCTGTCGTTTCCATCGGGCGCGACGGTGGCTGACGCGCCTTTGGGTGACATCATTTTGGCACTCGAGACGGCGCGCCGCGAAGCCCAAGAGCTCGGTATCTCTCTTGCCGATCACGCCGCCCACCTCGTCGTGCACGGCGTCCTGCATCTCGTCGGCCACGACCACGAGACGGACGCCGAGGCCGACGCGATGGAGCGTGAGGAGCGGCGCATTTTGAAAGCTGCCGGCATCGCCGACCCGTATGTGCGGCTCGACGCGGCAGCGGAGCGAAACGATGGTTGACGACAATCTCTCCAAGACCGATGTGCCGACCGGCGACGCCACCTCCCCGGGCGTCTCGCCGAGCGGTTGGCTCAATCGCCTGATGACCCGCCTCGGCTTCCAGGAGGCGCCGACCATGCGCGGCGTGCTCGAGAAGGCGCTCGACGAGGCGAGCCACGGCGGCATGACGCTCGCGCCGCCGCAGCGCGACATGCTGCTCCGGACGATGCGCTTCGGCGAGCTGCGCGTCGACGACGTCATGGTGCCGCGCGCCGACATCATCGCCATCGACGAGTCGGCGACCGTCGCGGAGCTGTTGGGCGAGTTTCGCAAGGCCGAGCATTCGCGGTTACCGGTCTATCACGAGACGCTCGACGACCTGCGTGGCATGGTCCACATCAAGGACGTGGTGGCGTGGATCATCGACACGGCGCGTGGATCGGCTCCGGCAGACGGCGCAAACGGGAGCGGCGATCCGGAAGACGTGCTGGCTGGCCTGACAGGCGAGCATCTCGCCAAGCTCGATCTCACGCTACCGGTCAAATCGATCAAGGTCCGACGTAGCGTGCTCTTCGTGCCGCCCTCGATGCCGGCGTTGAACCTGCTCCTGCGGATGCAATCGACGCGCGTGCATCTCGCCATGGTCGTGGACGAGTACGGCGGAACGGATGGATTGGTATCGATCGAGGATCTGGTCGAGCAAATCGTCGGCGACATCGAGGATGAGCACGACGAGGGCGACGAGGGGCTTATCGTCGTCGATCCCGCAGGTGGCGTCATCGCGTCGGCGCGGGCGCCGATCGCCGATCTCGAGGCCCGCTACAGCGTAAAGCTCGTCGAGCCGGACATGGTGGGCGAGGTCGACACTCTGGGCGGACTCGTCGCGACGCTCGCCGGACGCGTTCCGGTGCGCGGCGAGCTGATCCCGCATCCGTCCGGTCTCGAGTTCCAAGTGCTCGAGGCCGATCCGAGGCGTCTGCGCAAAGTGCGCGTGCTCGACCGGCGCAGCGAGCCTGCGGCTCCAGCGGCCGCCGGATCGATCGAGCATGGGTAGCCGGGCGCCGTTCCTGCAGACGCTGACATCGCCAACTCGTCGCGGCAGCCTGGTGCGGTCAGGGGTGGCGTTCGGGCTCGGCCTCCTCAGCGTGCTCGGCTTGCCTCCGCTCTCGCTGTGGCCGGTGTTTTTTCTCACGCTGTCCGGTCTCGTGCTTTTGCTCGATGCCGTCGCCGAGGCTCACCCGGGCGACGGCTGCCGGGGCCGCCGATTGCGCGCGGCAGCTGGCCTCGGCTGGTGGTTCGGGTTCGGCTACTTCCTCGCCGGCCTCTATTGGCTCGGCTTTGCCTTTCTGGTCGAAGCCGACAAGTTCGCCTGGCTGCTGCCGATCGCCGTGACGGCCCTGCCCGCGGGCCTCGCGTTGTTTTTTGGCCTTGCAACGTGCGGGGCCATGCTGGTTTGGACACCCGGTTTAGCGCGAGTCTTCGCACTGGCGGGTGCACTCGGGGCAACCGAATGGCTGCGCGGCAACGTCCTGACGGGCTTGCCCTGGAATGCCCTCGGCTACGCGCTCGCAGGCAACGATCTCCTCCTCCAGGCAGCAAGCGTTGTAGGCGTGACGGGCTTGAGCGTTTTGGCGGTTGTCGCCTTTGGGTTGCCGGCCGGAAATGTCCGAATTCATGCAGCTCGAGTGGGCGTACACTCTTCGCTGTTGTCCGCGGGCAGCGCTTTGCTGGTGTTTGGCGCACTTTTCGCCCACGGCGTTTGGCGTTTGGCCGAACCTGCGCCACTTCCTCAGAGCCAAACGCGTCTGCGTCTCGTTCAGCCCAACATTCCACAAGCCGAGAAATGGGCGGGCGAGAATCGTCAGCGGATCTTCGATATCTTCATCGATCTGACGGGCCGGAATGCAGCAGGCGCGGCGGCGGGCTTCGACGGAATCACACATGTGGTGTGGCCGGAGTCCTCGCTACCGTTCCTGATGCTGCAATCGCCCGAGGCGTTGACGGCCATCGGCGCATTGCTGCCCGATGACGTCACGCTCGTCACGGGCTCGCTGCGCGCGGCGACGGCGCCCGACGGCACCCTCATCAGGACGAACGGCCTTTACACGGTCTTCAACGATCTGGCCGTCATCGATGGGATGGGTCGTGTGCTCTCGACATACGACAAGGTGCACCTCGTGCCCTTCGGGGAGTTCCTGCCGCTGCAGGCGACGCTCGAGGCGATCGGGCTAGAGCAACTGACGCGCCTCAAGGGGGGATTTGCAGCGGGCACAGGGCCGCGACGCATTGCGATCCCGGGCCTACCGCCGGCGCTGCCGATGATCTGTTACGAGGCCGTTTTCCCTGAGGAGGCCTCTGCGGGCCCTGATCAGACTTGGCTTCTCAACGTCACGAACGACGCCTGGTTCGGTGTGAGTGCGGGGCCCTACCAGCACCTCATGCAGGCGCGCATGCGCGCCGTCGAGCAAGGACTGCCGATGATAAGGGTCGCCAACACGGGCATCTCGGCCGTCATCGGCGCACGCGGCGAGATCCTCGCTAGTCTCCCGCTCGAGACCCGCGGTGTGATCGAGACGGCGCTGCCTGGCGCCATGACACACCGCCCCCTCTATGCGCGTTTGGGTGATGCGATCGCAGCCCTCATGATCGCGCTGTGCGCCCTCGTCGTCGCGGCCTCCCGCAGGCGGAGCTTTCGCGGCAGCCGGTGAGCCCAGTTGGACGCGCGTTCAATGACGCGACCGAAAATGCGGCAAACTGATTTTTCGATTGATGGAGATAAAAGGCGAGGCTATCTTCAATTGCCAGGAGAAACAGTTAATCGGACTTAGAGACCGCAATGAGCACTGCTATCGACCCCCGCTCAGCAACCGAGCTCGACGCCGAGATCGGCCTGCGGCTCCGCCAAGTCCGGGAATCCCGCGACATCAGCCAGCGCGTCCTTGCCGAGCGTCTCGGCATCACGCACCAGCAGGTGCAGAAGTACGAGGACGGCAAGAACCGGCTGACGGTCTCGCGGCTCGACGAAATCTGCCGGGTGCTCGAGATATCGCCGGAGTACTTTTTCGAAATCGGCAGCCGGTATGGGGCGGCAGGGCTCGAGGACAACGCTCAGCCGCCGCTGGGTGGGGCTCGCAGCCCCGATGAGCGCAAGCTGCTCGCTGCCTTCGGCCGGCTGAAATCGCGCGATCAGCGCAAGGCCGTCATTCGCCTCGTCAATTCCATGGCGGATGGTGAAGGTTAACTCTCTCGGCAGCGGCGCCGGACGTTCTTGACCCCCTTGTGAAACCCTGCAAGGACTGCCGCCGCGGCTGATTTCAAACATGGAGGGGCGCGTGGCCCGCCGGTCTTATCTGTTCACCAGTGAATCGGTTTCGGAAGGGCACCCCGACAAGGTTTGCGACCGGATTTCCGACGAGGTCGTCGACGCATTCTATCGCGAAGGGTCCAAGGAAGGCCTCGATCCCTGGGGCCTGCGCGCCGCCTGCGAGACGATGGCGACGACCAATCGCGTCATCATCGCCGGGGAGTATCGTGGCCCGCGGGGCGTGACCGTCGCCATGATCCAGGACCTCGCCCGCAAAGCCATCCGCGACATCGGCTACGAGCAGCCGGGCTTCCACTGGGCCAACACCAACATCGAGGTTCTGCTGCACGGTCAGTCGTCGGATATCGCCCAGGGCGTGGACGCCAAGCAGCCGACGAACGCCGAGGAAGGGGCCGGCGATCAGGGCATCATGTTCGGCTATGCCTGCCGCGAGACGCCGGAGTTGATGCCAGCGCCGATCCACTACAGCCACCGGATTCTCGAGGATCTCGCCAAGGCCCGCAAAGCCAAGACCGGCGACGCCGCCAAGCTCGGCCCAGATTCCAAGAGCCAGGTGACGATCCGCTACGAGAACGGCAAGCCCGTCGGCGTCTCGGCCATCGTCGTCTCGCATCAGCACATCGTCGAGGACCTGTCCTCGCGGCAGGTCCGCGACATCATCGAGCCCTACGTTCGCAAGGCGATCCCGGACGGCTGGATCGACAAGAATACTGTCTGGCACATCAACCCGACCGGCAAGTTCTTCATCGGCGGTCCGGACGGCGATTGCGGGCTCACGGGCCGCAAGATCATCGTCGATACCTATGGCGGGGCGGCCCCGCACGGCGGTGGCGCTTTCTCGGGCAAGGACCCGACGAAGGTCGATCGCTCGGCCGCCTATGCCTGCCGCTACCTCGCAAAGAACGTCGTGGCCGCGCGCCTTGCCGAGCGCTGCACGATCCAGATCTCCTATGCGATCGGCGTCGCCCGGCCGCTCTCGCTCTATGTCGACCTGCACGGTACCGGCGAGGTCGACGAGGCGAAGCTCGAGACGGCGCTCGCCGAGGTCATGGATCTGACGCCCCGCGGCATCCGCAAGCATCTCGACCTCAACAAGCCGATCTATGCCCGCACCTCGGCCTACGGCCATTTCGGCCGCAAGCCTGACGCCGACGGCGGTTTCTCCTGGGAGCGCACGGATCTCGCCGACGCCATCCGCAGTGCCTGCCGCTGAAGAGGCGCCTCGCCGCGTGCTTCCCGAAGGCGCGCGGCCGGATCGCGGGTTCTACGGGCGCCTGAAAGGGCGCCCGCTCCGTCCAGTCCAGGCCGAGCGGCTGGCGCGGTTGTTGCCTGAGCTCAAGCTCGATTTGAGTGTCCCGGCGCCACCCTCGCTTGCCGATCTCTTCCCCGTGCCGGTCGATGAGGTGTGGCTCGAGATCGGCTTCGGCAGCGGCGAGCATCTGGCGCATCGGGCCCGGGCGCATCCCGGCGTCGGCTTCATTGGCGTCGAGCCCTTCGTCAACGGTCATGCGGCGCTGCTTGAAAAGGTCGAGGAGGCCGGACTTCGCAACGTCCGGGTTCTGGACCGGGAGGCCGGACCGCTGCTCTCCTGGCTTCCGGAGGAGTCTCTCGCACGCGTTATCGTATTGTACCCGGATCCCTGGCCCAAGCGCCGCCATCGCAAGCGCCGGCTGATCTCGCCGAAGACGCTGTCGATGCTCGTGAACGCGATGCGCCCGGGGGCGTTGCTTTGGTTGGCGACCGACATTCCCCAGTATGCCGCGACGAGCCTTGCGGCCGTCCAGGCCACGCCGGAGCTTGAATGGTTGGCCGAAGGACCCGAGGATTGGCGGCGGCCCTATCCCGATTGGCCGGGCACACGCTACGAGGCGAAAGCAAAAGACGCTGGCCGGACCCCGATTTACCTGACGTTTCGGCGCCTCTCGGGAAGGTAAATGCAGGCAAGACTAAGGCGACTGCGTTTTTCCGCTTGAATGTGGTGTTTCTGCCGCCTATAGTTCCGCCTGCTCATGATCATCTCAACTTCGAGAGCGAGCCTCCGGGTCCGCTCTTTTTGTTTTGGGCCACTGGTTTCCGGTGGCCGGCGGTGCCCCCATGCCGGACGTCAAGGTCTCTGAAGTGGTCGGTGACAGCTCAATGCCAGCAGGCCGTTTCGCTCGCGAGTCGGGCGCTGCCGGCCGGATTGCGGATTTGGCCGAGCCGGTGCTGTCGGAGCTCGGCTTCCGGCTCGTTCGCGTCCAGGTTTCCGGACGGGATGGGCACACGGTCCAGATCATGGCCGAGCGCGAGGACGGCTACCTCACGATCGACGAATGCGAGACGATCTCGCGCGAGCTTTCGCCGGTGTTCGATGCCTACGACATCATCGAGGGAGCCTACCGTCTGGAGGTCTCCTCGCCTGGGATCGATCGCCCGCTGGTCCGTCCGGTCGACATCGAGCGGTGGGCCGGCCAGGAGGCCAAGGTCGAGCTCGCCGAAGCCATCGACGGGCGCAAGCGCCTGCGTGGCACGATCGAGGGGTTCAGCGACGGCGAGGTTCGCCTCGTCATCGATTTGCCGGACCTCGATGGTCCGCGTGTGATCGGCATCAAGCCGGAGCTGATCGCTTCGGCGCGGCTGGTCATGACGGACGAGCTCATGCGCGCGGCCGCCGAGCGGTGGTCCGCCAAGAAAGGTCCCGCCGCCGGCGAGGGCCAAGAGATGGATATCGAGTTGGAGAAAGAAGATGGCGCAGACAGGCGTGAGCGCAAACCGGCTGGAGCTGCTCCAGATCGCGGACGCGGTGGCGCGCGAGAAGTCGATCGACCGGCAGATCGTGATCGCCGCCATGGAGGACGCCATCCAAAAGGCGGCTAAGTCCCGCTACGGCGCCGAGAACGAGATCCGCGCTCAGATCGACGCAAAGACCGGTGAGATGCGCTTGGCGCGTCTTCTCGAGGTCGTCGAGCAGGTCGAGAACGACTCGACCCAGATCACGCTCGGCGATGCCAAGCGCCGCAACCCCGATGCCAAGGTCGGCGATTTCATCTCCGAAAGCCTGCCGCCGATCGAGTTCGGCCGCGTCGCCGCACAGAACGCCAAGCAGGTCATCGTCCAGAAGGTGCGTGAGGCCGAGCGCGAGCGCCAGTTCGGCGAGTTCAAGGATCGCGTCGGCACGATCGTCAACGGCGCCGTCAAGCGCGAGGAGCACGGACACGTTATCGTCGACCTCGGCCGGGCCGAGGGCATCGTGCGCCGCGAGGAGAAGCTGCCGCGCGAAAGCTTCAAATATGGCGATCGCATCCGGGCCTACATCTACGACGTCCGCCGCGAGGCCCGCGGGCCGCAGATCTTCCTGTCGCGCACGCGCTCGGAGTTCATGGCGAAGCTGTTCGCGCAAGAGGTGCCGGAAATCTACGACGGCATCGTCGAGATCAAGTCGGTCGCCCGCGATCCGGGCAGCCGCGCCAAGATAGCCGTCAAGTCGCGCGACAGCTCCATCGATCCGGTCGGCGCCTGCGTCGGCATGCGGGGCGCTCGCGTGCAGGCGGTCGTCGGCGAGCTGCAGGGCGAGAAGATCGACATCATCCAGTGGAACGACGATGCGCCCACCTTCATCGTCAACGCGCTGGCCCCTGCCGAGGTCACCAAGGTCGTCCTCGACGACGAGAACCGCCGCATCGAGGTCGTGGTGCCCGACGAGCAGTTGTCGCTCGCCATCGGCCGCCGCGGTCAGAACGTCCGGCTCGCCTCGCAGCTGACGGGCTGGGACATCGACATCCTGACCGAGCAGACCGAGCAGGAGCGCCGTCAGAAGGAGTCGGCCGAGCGGACTCAGCTGTTCATGGAAGCGCTCGACATCGACGACTTCATTGCACAGCTCCTGGTCACCGAAGGCTTCGCCACCGTCGAGGAGATTGCGTTCGTCGAGGAGGGCGAGGTCGCTTCGATCGAAGGCTTCGACGAGAACATGGCGACCGAGATTCAGTCCCGCGCCAAGGAGTATCTGGAGCGCAAGGAGGCCGAGCTCGACGAGCGCCGGCGCGAGCTCGGCGTCGAGGACGAGCTGTTGAGCGTTCCGGGTGTGACCACGGCCATGCTCGTCGCCTTCGGCGAGAACAGCATCAAGACGGTCGAGGATTTGGCCGATTGTGCGCGCGACGATCTCGAAGGCTGGTACGAGAAGACCGCCACCGAGACCAAGCATCACACGGGCGTGCTCGAGAAGTTCGATCTGTCGCGGCAGGAGATCGAGGATCTCATCATGTCGGCGCGCGTTGTCGCCGGCTGGGTCGCGGTCGAGGACATCGTGCGCCCGGTCGCCGAGGAGCCGGCCGCCGAGGCGGTGACCCCGCAGAGCGAGGCCGAGGCGCTGTTTGCCGACCGCAGCGGCGGCACGCCGTCGTGAGCGGGCTGCCGGCTCGCCGGAGCGTAACGAGAGGTATTGGTGACGCAGAGCGTCGAGGTCGAATTGGGCGAGCGCCAGCGCAGTTGCGCGGTGAGCCGGATGGTGCGCCCCGAGGGGGAGCTCATCCGGTTCGTTGGTGCGCCTGACGGCACGGTCGTCGCAGACCTTGCGGCCCGCCTGCCGGGTCGCGGCGCTTGGGTAACCGGAACGCGCGAAAGTGTCGAGGAGGCGGTCCGTAAGGGCATATTCTCCCGTGCGCTGAAGTCGAAAGTCACGGCTTCGAGCGAGCTACCGCAACAGGTCGAAGCGCAACTTCGCAAGCGGGCACTGGCTTATCTGTCGATGGCCAACAAAGCCGGCGAGGTGGTTACCGGGTTCTTCAAGCTGGAAATGGCGCTCGGCAAAGGCGAGCTATCGGCCTTGCTGCATGCGCGAGAAGCGGCCGCCGACGGCCGCGAGAAGCTCGATCGCAAGCTGAAGGTAGCTCGTCCGGACGGCCCTGCGCCGATTGGACTGTTCAGCGTCGAGGAATTGAGTTTGGCATTGGGCCGGGCAAATGTGGTACATGCTGGCCTGAAAGGCGGCGGCGCGAGCCGCAAGCTGTTGGGCGAGGTGCGGCGCTTGGGGCTCTATACGGGGCTCGAAGCGTTGACGCCTACGCATTTCATGGTTGAGGACGGCACGGAAAGCGAATGACGGAAACGAAAGAGCCAGCGGATAAGACCGGGGCGGCCGGCCGTGCGAGCAAGCCCGGTACGCTGCGCATGCAGAAGACGGAATCAGCGGGCCATGTGAAGCAGAGCTTCAGCCATGGTCGCGTCAAGTCCGTCGTCGTCGAGAAGAAGACGCCGCGCAAGCTGTCGATGCCGGCAAAGCCGGCTGTCGCCGAGCCGCCGCAGCCTGCACCCGAGGCCCCGCCCGTGCAGCAGCAGGCGCCGCAGCCGAAGCCGCAGGCCGAGGCGCCCAGGCGCGCACCGCCGCAGTCGTCCACGACGCGCCGCGCGCCCGCACCTGCCGATGCGCAAGGCCTGAAACTCTCCGACAATGAGCGCGACGCGCGCATTCGTGCGCTGAATGCCGCCCGCGAGCGTGAGCAGGTCGAGCGCCGCCGGGCCGAGGAAGAGGCAAAAGCCCGCGCCGAGCGCGAGGCCGAGCAGCAGCGTCTCGACGCCGAGGCCAAGCGCGTTGCCGAGATCGAGGCTCGCAAGAAGGCCGCGGAGGAAGCTGCCGCGCCGGCTCGCGAGGCCAAGGCCGCACCGCAGCCGAGCGCCGAGGCGCCGGCCCGGGTGTCGCGTGCGCCGGGCTCAACGCCCGCGCGCACCGGCCGTCCGCAGCCCGTCGAGCCCGCGCCCGAGCCCAAGCGCGGTGACGAGGAGCGCCGCTCGCCGCCCAAGCGGGTGCCCGAGCGAGTCGAGGAGGAGAGCGAGGAGGCTGCGAGCAAGCGCGGCCCGATCGGCGCCAAGAAGGCGAAGCCCGAGCGCAGCACCCCGGTCAAGCGGACCGAGGAGCGGCGCGGCCGCCTCACCATCACGAATGCGTTCGACGACGAGCAGCGCGAGCGCTCGCTCGCGTCGCTGCGCCGCAAGCGCGAGCGTGAGAAGATCAAGCTGATCGGTCTCAATCAGAACCGCGAGAAGATCCAGCGCGACGTCGTCATTCCGGAAGCCATCACCATCCAGGAATTGTCGAACCGCATGGCGGAGCGTGCCGTCGACATCATCAAGTATCTGATGAAAGAAGGCGCGATGCATCAGATCAACGATGTGATCGATGCCGATACCGCCGAGCTGATCGTGCAAGAGTTCGGGCACACACCCAAGCGCGTCGCCGAGTCGGACGTCGAGGAGGGCCTCATCGGTGGCTCCGACGTCGATGACGACAAGGAGCCGCGCGCGCCCATCGTCACCATCATGGGCCACGTCGATCACGGCAAGACGTCGCTCCTCGACGCGCTGCGCAAGACGAATGTCGTCGCCGGCGAGGCGGGTGGCATCACGCAGCACATCGGCGCCTATCAGGTGACGACCGAGAAGGGCAACAAGATCACCTTCATCGATACGCCCGGTCACGAGGCCTTTACGGCCATGCGAGCCCGCGGCGCCAAGGTGACGGATATCGTCGTGCTCGTGGTTGCCGCCGACGACGGCGTCATGCCGCAGACGATCGAGGCGATCAATCACGCCAAGGCGGCCGGCGTTCCGCTGATCGTCGCCATCAACAAGATGGATAAGCCCTCGGCCGATCCAAACCGTGTCCGCAACGAGCTGTTGCGCTACGAGGTTGTCGTCGAAAGCATGTCGGGCGAGGTGCTCGAGGTCGAGGTGTCGGCGCTCAAGGGCACAAATCTCGACAAGCTGCTCGACGCCATCGCGCTGCAGGCGGAGCTGCTCGAGCTTCGGGCCAATCCAAATCGCTCGGCCGAAGGCGTCGTCGTCGAGGCGAAGCTCGAGGCCGGCCGCGGTCCGGTCGGCACCGTGCTCATCCAACGTGGTACGTTGCGTGTCGGCGATATCATCGTCGCGGGAGCGGCGTGGGGCCGCGTCCGTGCCCTGCTCGACGCGCACGGTGCGCCGGTCAAGGAGGCGGGCCCCTCAGTTCCCGTCGAGGTGCTCGGCTTCTCGTCGGCGCCCGAGGCGGGCGATCAACTCGCCGTCGTCGAGAACGAGGGCCGTGCCCGCGAGATCACCGACTATCGCGTCCGCAAGCGCCGCGAGCGCACGTCGGTGGGCGCCGGCAGCACGCGGACGCTCGAGCAGATGATGGCGAGCCTCAAAGGCGAAGGCATGCGGGAGTTCCCGCTGCTCGTCAAAGGCGACGTCCAGGGCTCGGTCGAGGCGATTACGGCAGCGCTCGACAAGCTCGGCACGGAAGAGGTGTCGGCGCGCGTCGTGCATGCGGGCGTGGGCGGCATCACGGAGAGCGATATCTCGCTTGCGGCGGCCTCCAAGGCCGTCGTGGTCGGCTTCAACGTGCGTGCCAATGCGCAGGCCCGCCAAGCCGCCGAGCGCGAGGGCGTCGAGATTCGCTACTACGCGATCATCTACGACCTCGTCGACGAGGTGAAAAAGGCGATGTCGGGGCTGCTCGCGCCGACCATGCGCGAGGTGTTCCTGGGCAATGCCGAGATCCTTGAGGTGTTCAACATCACGAAGGTCGGCAAGGTCGCCGGCTGCCGCGTGACGGACGGCAAGGTCGAGCGTGGCGCCGAGGTACGGCTCATCCGCGACAACGTCGTCATTCATCGTGGCAAGCTGTCGACGCTGAAGCGCTTCAAGGACGAGGTCCGCGAGGTGCCGGTCGGCCAGGAGTGCGGCATGGCCTTCGAGAACTACCAGGACATCCGCCAGGGCGACACGATCGAGTGCTTCCGCGTCGAGACGGTGGTGCGGACGCTGTAGGCTCATCCGTGCGGATTGGCCTGTAGGTTGGGTTGGCGCGGGCGGATTAGGTTCGCCCGCGCGTAACCCAACGAGGCGAGGTGCGATCCCATGTTGGGTTACGCGCGGATCGAGTTCATGTGTCCGAAGGGGCATCATACCCGCGCTAACCCAACCTACGATGTCGAGGGTTTGTCCTATGCCCGGTGATTTCATCCGAATGGAGCCGCAAGTCTCTCTGGAGGCGTTCCACGCTTTCCGGGATGATCGGCCGTCCGAGGAAAAGTGGGAGCTGATCGCGGGAGTTCCGAACATGATGCCGCCGCCGACCCTCGTGCATCAGCGGATCGCGCGAAACCTTGAGACGATGCTCAACGCGCGGCTGGCTCAGGTGAAGCCAGAATGGCAGGCAGATCGAGAGATAGGCCTGCTACTCCCGGACGACGACCGATACAATCCTGTGCCAGATGTCACCGTCATGGATACGAAGATCGAGGCGGGCCAGCTCTACGCCGAGCGGTTCTACTTCGTGGTTGAGGTGCTGTCGGATGCCGACAAACCTCGTATGCTCGATCTCAAGCTTGCCTGGTATCGCCGGCACGAGCAGTGCCGTGGCGTGCTGTTCGTCGCGCAGGATCGAGTCCATGCGACGCTGAACACAAGAGAGAGTGACAGCTGGCGCGAGGTGGTCTTGAGCAATCCGAAGGACGAAATCGCCGTGCCGAGGATCGGGGTGATTGGTGCTCTCGGCGAGGCCTACCGCCACACGCCTCTGCATATCTAGGCAACTGACCCCATGCCGAAGCGATCTAACCGTGCGACTCCCGCCACGCCTTCCCAACGCCAGCTCCGCGTCGCCGAGCTGATCCGGCATTCGCTCGCCGAGATGCTGGCGCGGGGCGACATCCATGACGATGTGATCGCCGAGCACGTCGTGACCATACCGGAAGTGCGCATGAGCCCGGATCTGCGGCTCGCAACGGTCTATCTGATGCCGCTCGGCGGCGGCGACCGGCAGCCGGTGCTCGAAGCCTTCAATCGCCACAGGCGCTACATCCGTGGCGAGATCGCCCACAAGATCAATCTCAAATTCGCGCCCGACATCCGCTTCTCGATCGACGAGACGTTCGACGAGGCGGACCGCATCGATCGCCTGCTCGCCTCGCCCGAGGTGAAGCGCGATCTCGAGCGCAAATAGCTCACGACGCAGGATCGTTTCATGGCACGCAAGAAGCGCGGCAACCCGGTGCACGGCTGGCTCGTGCTCGACAAGCCGCAAGGGCTGACCTCGACGGCGGCCGTCGGCATCGTCAAGCGGCTCTACAATGCGCAGAAGGCCGGACACGCTTGGCGACCCTCGACCCGCTGGCGACAGGCATTCTGCCGACGCGCTCGGCGAGGCGACGAAGACCGTTCCCTACATTGTCGACGGCGCCAAGAGCTACCGCTTCTCGGTGCGCTGGGGCGTTGCGACCGACACCGACGACAGCGAAGGCCAAGTCACGCAAAGCGGCGGCCGTGTGCCGTCGGCGGACGAGATCGCGGACATACTCCCCGAGTTCACCGGGGATATCCTGCAGACCCCGCCGCGCTACTCCGCCATCAAGATCGACGGCGAGCGCGCCTACGACCTGGCCCGCGAAGGCGCCGAGGTAAAGCTCGAGGCGCGACCCGTCTTCATCGACCGGTTGACCGTCACCGCAACGCGCGGCGATGAAACCGTGCTCGAAGCCGATTGCGGCAAGGGCACCTACGTCCGCTCCCTCGCGCGCGACATCGGCCTGCGTCTCGGCACCTATGGCCACGTCACGAGCCTCAGGCGGTTGCGCGTCGGCCCGTTCGAGGAGGAGGACGCGGTGCCGCTCGCCGAGATCGAGGCGGCAGCTGCCGCTCCGGACGCCGCGAGCCAGCTCACCTCCCTACTCGCCCCGCTGGAGACGGCGCTCGCCGATCTCCTCGGGCTACCCGTCTCCCGGGACGACGCCATGAAGTTGCGCCGGGGCAACAGTGTGTTGCTTCGCGGCCGCGATGCCCCGATTTTCGAGGGCCTCGCCTATGTGACGTGCATGGGGGCGCCGGTCGCACTCGTCTCAGCGGAGCAGGGGCAACTCGTGCCCAAGCGCATCTTCATGCTCGGTTGACTGCGGTTACCGAGTTTGCCCTCGCATTCCGCGGCCATTCGTGTATGGTGCCGGCGCGCTTCGGCATGCTGGACGACATCCCGGCTGCCCGGACGCCACGCAGGCATCCTACGGGACGGCGCCTGCTTTCATTCCCATCACAGAGAAGGACCAACCGATGTCGGTCACGGCCGAACGTAAGACTGAGATCATCAAGAAGTATGCGACGAAAGAGGGCGACACCGGCTCCCCGGAAGTCCAGATCGCCGTTCTCTCCGAGCGCATCACCAATCTCACCGAGCACTTCAAGACGCACAATAAGGACAACCACTCGCGTCGTGGGCTGCTGAAGATGGTGAGCCAGCGCCGCCGCCTGCTCGACTATGTGAAGTCGCGCGACGAGGCTCGCTACCAGTCCATCATCGAGCGCCTCGGCATCCGCCGTTAAGCTCGACGACGGCCACGCAGCCCCGCCAGAGGGGCCGTGTGCCATTCGGCCGTCCGGTTGGTACCGCGCGGCCCGCAGGGGCTCATCCGAACCCCTGCATACGTGCCCGTAGGAGAATCCGCTCCCGGGCCATCCGAGACTAGGAAAACACATGTTTGATAAACACACGATCGAGATCGAGTGGGCCGGTCGGCCGCTGAAGCTCGAGACCGGGCGCATTGCCCGGCAGGCCGATGCGGCGGTGCTCGCGCAATACGGCGAGACGACCGTGCTCGCGACCGTCGTCGCCGCGCGCAACGTGAAGCCCGGCATCGATTTCTTTCCGCTGACCTGCAACTACCAGGAGCGGACCTACGCTGCGGGCAAGATCCCCGGCGGCTATTTCAAGCGCGAGGGCCGTCCGACCGAGAAGGAGACGCTGGTCTCCCGCCTGATCGATCGTCCGATCCGCCCGCTGTTCGCGCACGGTTTCAAGAACGAGACACAGGTCGTCGCGACGGTCATGTCGCATGACCTCGAGAACGATCCCGATATCGTGGCCATGGTCGCGGCCTCCGCCGCGCTGACGCTGTCGGGCTTGCCGTTCCTGGGACCGATCGGCGCGGCCCGCGTCGGCTTCATCAACGGCCAGCCGGTGCTCAATCCGATGATCGACGAGATGCGCGAGAGCCGTCTCGATCTCGTCGTCGCCGGCACCCAGGACGCGGTGCTGATGGTCGAGTCGGAGGCGAAGGAGCTGACCGAGGAACAGATGCTCGCCGCCGTCATGGTCGGCCATCGCGGCTTCCAGCCCGTCATCGACGCGATCATCCAGCTCGCCGAGCGCGCGGCCAAGGAGCCGTGGGACGTCAAGGCGGTCGACAACTCGGCCTATGAGGCGCGCGTCGAGGAGATCGCCGGTGCGACGCTGCGAGAGGCCTACACGATCCGCGAGAAGCAGGTCCGTCAGGGCAAGGTGAGCCAAGCCAAAGACGCGGTCATGGCTGCGCTGCAGCCGGCCGTCGACGACGGCACGCAGAAGGTCAAGATCGCCGATACCTTCAAGGATCTCGAGAAGGACATCGTGCGGGGCTCGATCCTCAAGACCGGCCGCCGCATCGACGGCCGCGACCTGAAGACGGTTCGCCCGATCCTTTCCGAGGTTCACGTCCTGCCCCGCACGCACGGCTCGGCCGTGTTCACGCGTGGCGAGACGCAGGCGATCGTGGTCGCCACGCTCGGCACGGGCGAGGACGAGCAGTACATCGACGCGCTCGAGGGCACCTACAAGGAAACCTTCCTGCTGCACTACAACTTCCCGCCCTATTCGGTCGGCGAAGTCGGCCGCATGGGCTCGCCCGGCCGCCGCGAGATCGGCCATGGCAAGCTCGCTTGGCGCGCGATCCGTCCGATGCTGCCGAAGGCCGAGGAGTTCCCCTACACGATCCGCGTCGTGTCGGAGATCACCGAGAGCAACGGCTCCTCGTCGATGGCGACTGTCTGCGGCTCGTCACTGGCGTTGATGGATGCGGGCGTGCCGCTGAAGTCGCCGGTGGCCGGCATCGCCATGGGCCTCATCAAGGAGGGCGACGAGTTCGCCGTCCTCTCCGACATTCTCGGCGACGAGGATCATCTCGGCGATATGGACTTCAAGGTCGCCGGCACGAAGGACGGTGTCACGTCGCTGCAGATGGACATCAAGATCACCGGCATCACCGAGGAGATCATGCGGGTCGCGCTCGACCAGGCGAAGGATGGGCGCATCCATATCCTGGGCGAGATGGCGAAGGCCATCGGCTCGGCGCGCTCCGAGCTCGGCGAGCACGCGCCGCGCATCGAGACGATCAAGATCCCGACCGACAAAATCCGTGAGGTCATCGGCTCTGGCGGCTCGGTTATCCGCGCTCTGGTCGAGGAGACCGGCGCCAAGATCGACATCGAGGACGACGGCACGGTGAAGGTCGCCGCCGCCAAGCTCGCCTCCATCGAGGCGGCGCTGAAGCGGATCAAGGAGATCGCGTCCGAGCCCGAGGTCGGCGTGATCTATCGCGGCAAGGTGGTGAAGGTCGTCGAGTTCGGCGCCTTCGTGAACTTCTTCGGTGCGCGCGACGGTCTGGTGCATATCTCGCAGCTGATCCGTGGCCGACCGGCGACGGTGAACGAGGTCGTGAGCGAGGGCCAAGAAGTCTGGGTCAAGCTGCTCGGCTTCGACGATCGCGGCAAGGTCAGGCTCTCCATGAAGGTCGTCGACCAGGCGACCGGTCAGGAGCTGCCGCCGCAGCCCGGTGACGAGGACACGGGCGGTGGTGGCGGCGGCGGTGGCCGTCGCGAAGGCGGCGGACGCCGTGAGCGCCGCCGCGACTGACGTCGTTCACTCGTGATCTGACGACAATCGAGCCGCCCGCGCGTTTCGCCGGGCGGCTTTTTTTGTTTCCCCGCCGGTTGCGTCCCGATTGAGGACGGCCGGTTACCATTCATTTACCTTAAGCAGTCCTTACCGTGGCGCTGCGTTCGCCGACCGGCTCAATACTTGAAGTGGAGTTACCGATTGGGTCAATCCGGGCCGGGAGTGAAGCGTGACGGACCTGACGAGTCTCGGAATCCAGCTCATGGATTTCTCGTTCAAGGCCAAGCTTAGGCGCTGGTGGGGACGCAACAAGCCGCGCCGCTGGGTGGTAGGGCTGGCTGCCGTGCTGGCGCTGCTGGCGGGCTACCTTCACATGTCCGCCAACGCCCAGAATGGGCAGGCGGCCGAGCTCAAGGAGCGTGCCGCGATCCGCGCCAAGGTCGCTCGTCTGCTGGACGCCGACGACTTCGCGGGCCTCGACCAGCTGGCGGACACTTACCGGAAGACGCAAGCGCGGACGTCGAGCGGCATCTGGAAGCTCAACGTTTTCTATAGCGCCTTTCATACCAAGGTGAAGAAGGCCGGCAAGGACGACCCGGTCTGGCGGAGCATCGCCCGCAAGCTCGCTGTCTGGCAGAGCCAGTTTCCCGATAGCCCGACCCCCATCATCGCCAACGCCATCGTCATGAAGCGCTATGCGCCGACGTTGCGGTCGCCGGTGCTCGTCCAGCGCGCCTCGACGGCCGCCTCCGACGAGGACGTCGCGTTCGTGACGACGCTTCTGGCCGCCAAGGCGCATCTCGAGAAGCACAGAGCGGTCGCCAGTCGCGATCCGCACTACTACGTGATCTGGGCCAATCTCGCTTTTGCGCTCGGACGCCTCGGCGCCGATGACGCCACGTTCTTCGACATCATGATCGAGGGCATGCAGGCGTTCCCCGAATACTATCCGATCTATTTCGCGGCGATGGACTATGTCGCTCCGCCCGCCCGGGGCGACGCGAAGGCGCTGGAGGCGCTCGCCAACATGGCCGTCGAGCAAACCCGGACGGTCGATGGCCTTTCACTGTATGCACGCGTCTATTGGACCGCGCACAGCTCCTATTTCGGCAAGGACTTGTTTCGTCGTTCGAACGTCAATTGGCCGAGAATGAGCGCGGCCATCGACGACATCCTGAAGCGCTATCCCGACCAGTGGAACATCAACAACTTCGCCTATTTTTCCTGTCTGGCCGGCGATGTTGGGAAAACGAGGTCTTTGCTCGCGCGCATCGAGGGCAAGCCGGTCCGCGAGGTCTGGAAGACCAGCACCGCCTATCGGGCCTGCGAAAATCTGGCGAAGGCAGGCTGAAAAAAAGGGCCCGGCGTCGGCCGGGCCCCCTGAACGTTATGCCGGGCGTTGGACCTCAATAGACGTTGAGGTAGATCCCGTACCGCTTCTTGTGGTGCTTGTGGCACCAGCGCCAGCAGCGCCACTTCAACGCGCAGTGCTTGTAGCCGTGCTTCCACCAGCATACGCGCTTCCAGCCGCACTTCTTGTGCCAGTGGCAGTAGCCGCGATGGCTGACGGGCTCGGCGAGGCTTTGACCGAGGGTCAGCTCGCTCGAGATGCCGGGGACCGTCGAAACGGCCGATGCCGCCGACGCCGTCGTGGGTTGCAGTCCGATGAGCAGGGCGCCGAACAGCGTCCACGCTAAGATCAATGCTCGCATGTCGTCTCTCCTCATTGTGCGTGAGCCTGCGACCGCGACTTCCAGTTGCCCGGCCGAAGGCCCGGTTGCCCCGAGTAGGCGCTGCTCCCGATCAGGCGCCGAGCCCAAGCCATCCGATGCTGGCCGAGGAGACATGAACTGAAGATGAAAGGGAAGAGTATTATTGTTGCGTGACAGTTACATGCTGAACGTCATGCGGACCGGCGCATCACCAGCTGCTCGAAGGCCCCGTGCTCCGGCCAGAAGGTCGAGAGCGCCGCACTGATCTCGCTCGCCTCGCCCGTCGTCAGGAGTGCCGGCGCAACGGCGGAGGTTGACCCTTCGAGGTAGCGCGGATGCCGCGTCAGGTAGTCCTCGAGGCTGTCGGCGACGATCTCGGGCTGCGACAGCAGGCGGGTGAAGGGCGGCAGATGCCGGCGGAAGAGAGGCTCGACGAGCACATAGTGCGTGCAGCCCAGGATCGCCCGGTGCGGCGGCACGCCATTGCAAGCCGCGAGAAGCTCGCGCACATAGCTCCCGATCTGGAGGTCGAGTGCCGGCTCGGGCGCGCCCTTCTCGATCATGCCGGCAAGATCCGGACAGGCCTGCTGCACGACGGTCACCTTCGGGCAACGCTTGCGGATCTCCTCGGGGTAGACATCGGAGGCGACCGTCCGGCGCGTCGCGAAGACGGCGATGGTGTCGGAGTTGTACTTTTGAGGATATTGAGGCGCCGTCACGGCCCACGGCGTCTGCGTTGCCGCCTCGACCGTCGGAGCGATGATGCCGATGACATTGTGGGTGCCGGCCCAGCGTGAAGCAGGAAGCCATTCGCGCTGAAGACGGCGCGCTGCGACCGCTGTCGCGGTATTGCAAGCCAACATCACGAGCGGGCAGCCGAGCTCGAACAGCGTCTCGACGCCGTCGCGCGTCAGCTCGACGATGTCCTCGGAGGACTTGTTGCCGTAAGGCGCGCGGGCATGATCGCCAAGATAGACGAACTTACCAGGAGGAAATCGCCTGGCGAGCGCTTTCAGCACTGTCAGGCCGCCGTGGCCCGAGTCGAACAAGCCGATCATTGCCGCCCCGTCGCCCGCAGGTGTTCACTTGGCCTCAGTCGAGGCTAAGCCGCTGCGGACAGGGAACAGTCGCCGAGTCGTGTGGGCAGATCAAGGCAACGGCTCTATTCGGCGGCGTCGGCGCGCGTGCGTCCCATCGCCTCTGCGTCGGCCTCGGCGTCTTTGAGGGCATCCAGCGTCGGCATCGCGGTCACCGAGTAGCCGCAGTCGACGTAGTGCACCTCGCCCGTCACTGCGCCCGACAGATCGGAGAGCAGATAGAGCGCGGCACCGCCCACCTCGTCCAGCGTCGGCGTCCGCTTGAGCGGCGCGTGATCCTTCTGGTAGTTGAAGATCGTGCGCGCATCCGAAATGCCGGCGCCGGCGAGCGTGCGCATCGGGCCTGCCGACAGCGCGTTGACGCGTACGCCCTGCGGACCGAAGTCGGAGGCGAGGTAGCGAACGCTGCTCTCGAGGGCCGCCTTGGCGACGCCCATGACGTTGTAGCTCGGGACGACCCGCATCGAGCCGCCGTAGGTCAGTGTGATCATCGATCCGCCGTTCGGCATCAGATCAGCGGCGCGGCGGGCGATCTCGGTGAAGGAGAAGCAGGAGATCACCATCGTCTGCTGGAAGTTCGCCCGTGTCGTGTCGGCGTAGCGGCCGCGCAGCTCGTTGCGATCGGAAAACGCCAGCGCATGCACGATGAAGTCGAGCGAGCCCCAGGTCTTGCGGATCTCGTCGAACACGCCGTCGACGGAATTGAGATCCATAACATCGCAGGGCACGATGATCTCGGAGTTGACGGACTGGGCGAGCGGGATCGCGCGTCGGCCGAAGGCCTCGCCCTGATAGGTGAAGGCGAGCTTGGCACCTTGTCCTGCGAGCACCCGCGCAATACCCCACGCGATCGATCGGTCGTTGGCGACGCCCATGACGAGGCCGCGCTTGCCGGCCATCAAGGGTGCGGGCACCGCGATGTCACGTTCACTCATGTAAATCACCTTTTCATCGGGGCGCTGCACCCAGCCCTGCCGGCCGCGCCGCCGCGGACCTATTTCGCTCTTCAACGCAACCACACTCGTACCTCATATCAGCCATCATAGCGGGAAAGCACCAGCGTCGCATTGGTCCCGCCGAACCCGAAACTGTTCGACATGACCGAGCCAAGAGCAGCGTTGTCTTGGCGCTCCCGCAGGATCGGCATGTCGGCGAACGCCGGATCGAGTTCGTCGATATTGGCCGATTTGGCGATGAAACCGTTGTTCATCATGAGGAGAGAGTAAATGGCTTCTTGGACTCCGGCGGCCCCCAGCGAGTGACCCGTCAAAGATTTCGTCGCCGATATAGGGGGGCAATCCTTGCCGAATACTGAGCGGATAGCCTCGATTTCTTTGAGATCACCTACGGGTGTCGAGGTCGCGTGAGGGTTAATGTAGTCGATCTTGCCCGGAATTCCCTTGCCGGCGAGACCCTCCAACGCCTTCTTCATGCAGCGTGCCGCGCCCTCGCCGGATGGGGCGACCATGTCATGGCCGTCCGATGTCGCGCCGTAGCCGGTGATCTCGGCGTAGATTTTGGCGCCGCGAGCCTTGGCATGCTCGAGTGCCTCCACCACGAAAACGCCCGCGCCGCCGGCGATGACAAAGCCATCGCGATCCTTGTCGTAAGCGCGACTCGCGGCCTCGGGCCGATCATTGAAGCCCGACGACATCGCCTGCATGGAATCGAATAGCACCGACATCGTCCAGTCGAGCTCTTCCGAGCCGCCGCAGAACATGACGTCCTGCTTGCCCCATTGAATGAGCTCGGCTGAATTGCCGATGCAGTGTGTCGATGTCGCGCAGGCGGACGAGATCGAGTAGTTGACGCCGTGGATGTGGAAGGGCGTGGCTAAAGTCGCCGAAGCAGTCGACGACATGGCTTTCGGCACCTCGAACGGACCGACTTTCTTAGGGCCACGCGTTCGCGTCGTATCGGCGGCGGCGACGATCGTCGACGTGGACGGGCCGCCCGAGCCCATGATGATGCCGGTCCGCTCGTTGGAGATGTCTTTCTCCTCGAGCCCCGAGTCGCGGATCGCCTGCTCCATGGCGAGGTAGTTCCAGGCCGAGCCGGGCGCCATGAACCGACGGACCTTGCGATCGATCATCGGCTCCCAATCGATCTGCGGCGCACCGTGCACCTGGCAGCGAAAGCCGAGCTCCGCGTATTTCTCGGCCTTGCGCAGACCCGAGCGGGCCTCGCGCAACGACGCGGTCACCTCTTGGGTGTTGTTGCCGATCGAGGAGATGATGCCCATCCCCGTGACGACGACGCGTCTCATCTTCGAAAAAACCTCTCTCACCGCTGCGATCCGGGGCGCCACCTCATCGGCGCTACGCCCCTTCCGCAGCCCCCGCAACCGTGCCGCTCTCGAACAGGCCGACCCGCAGATCCTTGGCCTCGTAGATCACTTGGCCATCGGCCTTCATGACCCCATCGCCGATCCCGAGCTTGAGCTTTCTCAAGATGACCCGCTTCATATCGATGACGTACTCGACCTTTTTGACGGTCGGTACGACCATGCCGGAGAATTTCACCTCGCCGACGCCGAGCGCGCGGCCGCGCCCGGGAGCTCCCAGCCAGCCGAGGAAGAAGCCCGTCAGCTGCCAGAGCGCGTCGAGACCAAGACAGCCCGGCATCACGGGATCGCCCTTGAAGTGGCAATCGAAGAACCAGAGATCGGGACGGATCGCCATCTCGGCGACGATCTGGCCTTTGCCGTGTGCCCCGCCGGTGTCGCTGATCGCGGAGATGCGATCGAACATCAGCATGGGGGGCAGCGGCAGCTGCGCATTGCCGGCGCCGAACAGCTCGGCCCGGCCGCAGGCCAGCAAATCCTCATAGTCGTAGCTTGAACGGCGGTCCGCCATTGGTGGCGCTCAGTCCCCAAGAAATCCGATGCGTGCCCTCGGCCCGCCATCAACCTTGCGGCTTCCTAACACACTCAGAGAGCCGCAAAAAGGCTTCTTCCCCGATCCGAGCTTGAACTTGCGGAGGCTGACCGGGAAAGCGCAACGTTGACGCAGTTTGCCCGGTTGCAGCGAGGGAGACGGCCCACTACACTCCGGCGGTCTCTCGCCGCCATGCAGCAAGGATACGGATTTGGACAGCACGAGCCCAGATGTGCGCTCCCGCTTGACGGCCGTCGGATTGCGTCCGACCCGCCAACGTGTCGCCCTCGCGAGACTCCTGTTCGCGTCCGGCGACCGGCACGTGACGGCAGAGCACCTTCACGAGGAGGCCATCGCCGACGGCATCCCGGTATCCTTGGCGACGGTCTACAATACGTTGCACCAGTTCACGCAATGCCAGCTGCTGCGGTCGTTCGCGGTCGACGGGCAGAAGACGTACTTCGATACCAAGACGTCGGATCACCATCACTATTTCTGCGAATGGAACGGCCAGGTTTTCGACGTGCCTGGAGCTGAGCTCGCGGTCGACGGCCTGCCTTGTCCGCCGCCGGGCACCGAAATTGTGCGGGTCGACATCGTCGTCCGCCTCGCGCCTAAGCGATAGAGCGCACTCGCGGCACTACCGGCGCTATTCGACTTTCTCGTCCTTGTAGACGCCCCACAGCTTGCTCTGCTCGACATAGCCGCGCCGATCGGCGATGGAGACCTCGCACCAGCTCGTATCGCAGCCGATGAGGCCGGCCAGCGTGCCGGCCTCGGCGTAGGCGGTCACGCTGCTGCCGTCGGATGCGTCGGAATGGACCGGTATGGGCTTGCCTTTCGGCGCGCTCTTGTCCTTCGGCTTCCGATCCCAAGGCGCCACGATGGCCGTGCGCCGGCCTGAGAGGAGGTTCTGCAGCACCCAGCCCTGTGAGCCGTCACTGTCGCGGATCTGCCGCCAAATGCCGTACTCGCGAACCACTTCCACCGGCAGCCCGGCCCTCTCGAATACCCAGGCGATCGGATAGTCGGTCCCTGGCCCTTTGCGGACATTCACGCGATCGGCCTTGAGGCTGACGAAGCGAGGCAAGGGCAGGCCGCTCGTCCCCGCGGCGTCGGCAGCCATAGCCGATCCGCTCCCGGCAATCGCAAGGCCGAGGCAGGCGGCGAGCGCGGCCTCCCGCAGCGACTTCGGGCGCATCTGGGCCATACCCTTCTCAAACCATGATTTGCCGCGCACGATCAAGACTCGGCGAAAGTCCGCGAAAGCCCTGTGTCCCGCTTTGTCAGCCGCCCGCAAACTTGTTAGGTAGAGGGTGCGATCCGCGTTCGCGCCATCGAAAGTCCCCAGCCACGCCGGCAAGAAGTCCGGTGGGCGTTCTGCCTCGGGTATGTCATGACCGCCAAAAAGCCCCTCGTCATCGTCACGCGCAAGCTGCCTGATGCGGTAGAGACGCGGATGCGCGAGCTCTTCGATACGCGCCTCAACATCGACGACCGGCCGATGACGCAGGCTCAGCTCGTCGAGGCGGTGAAACAGGCGCAGGTTCTCGTGCCGACCGTCACGGACAGGATCGACCGCGCTGTGCTGTCGCAAGCGGGTCCGCAACTGAAGCTCGTCTCGAATTTCGGCACCGGCGTCGACAACATCGATCTCGATACGGCCCGAAACCGCGGCATCATTGTCACCAACACGCCGGGCGTTCTCACCGAGGATACGGCCGACATGACGATGGCCCTGCTGCTCGCGGTGCCTCGCCGCTTAGCTGAGGGTGCGGCCTTCCTCAAGAACCCGAAGTCGCAGTGGCAGGGCTGGTCGCCCACCTGGATGCTCGGACATCGGATTTGGGGCAAGCGCCTCGGGATCATCGGCATGGGCCGTATCGGCCAGGCGGTTGCGCGGCGTGCGAAGGCCTTCGGTTTGCAGATCCACTATCACAACCGCAGGCGGGTCGCGGAAGATGTCGAGCGTGAGCTCGAGGCGACGTATTGGGATAGCCTCGACCAGATGCTGGCGCGCATGGACATCGTCTCAGTCAACTGCCCGCATACGCCAGCAACGTTTCATTTGCTCAGCGCGCGCCGATTGAAGCTGCTCAAACCATCCGCCTACCTCGTGAATACCGCCCGAGGCGAGGTCATCGACGAAAATGCGCTCGCGCGTATGATCGAGGCGGGCGAGATCGCAGGCGCAGGGCTCGACGTGTTCGAGAACGAGCCGGCGATCAATCCGAAGCTGCTGGCGAGCCAGCATGTCATCGTGCTGCCGCATCTAGGCTCGGCGACGCTCGAGGGCCGCATCGATATGGGCGAGAAGGTCATCGTCAACATCAAGACGTTCATGGACGGTCATGCACCGCCCGATCGCGTGCACCCGGCGATGTTCTGATTACCGTGTAAGCAAGCAAAAAGCCCGGCGGGGGGCGCCGGGCTCGAGGTCGTTGCGAAGGGAGGGCGCCGGGGGGCGGCGCCACTCGGGATCTCGTATTCAGCTCGGCTGAAGGTTGACGGCTTTATCGCCTTTGCCGCGGGGATCGGGCTGGGTCTCGAAGCTGACCCGCTGTCCCTCGTTCAAACCCTTGAGGCCCGAACGCTCGACGGCCGTGATGTGCACGAACACATCCTTTCCGCCCCCGTCCGGGCTGATGAACCCGTAGCCTTTTGTGGTGTTGAAGAACTTCACGGTGCCGTTCTGGCGCATGGGAATGAGCTCCTTCCCCTAGTCAAGTGAGAGAATCCCCGGCGCTCGACGCACCGAGGAGGCCGTAGGCAGTCAGGTCAAAGGTCGGGGAAATCGAATTGCGCCGCTGACAGGACATATCCCGCAGAGCGGAAAGCAATCGCGAATGCGGATGTGCAATCAAAGCTCTGAGCCGTTACGTTATGCCTGCCATTGCGGATGATCAGTCTCCGCCGGGTCCGATGGGCCGCCCGTGTAGGCAATATGTCGCAGACCAAGTGCACTTGCAACACTTTTTGAGGAAACTGTGTCGCAAACTACTCAATTGTGATCGTGCACAGATAAATCGGCAATGCGCGGCTCGCGTCCATTGAGCGGATTATCTGGATCCCAGCGGACGGAAAGCTCGTCGAACCGCGTGTCACGGGCATCGTAGAGCATCAATCGGCCCACCATCGAGCGGCCTATACCGATGAGCTCCTTCAGCACCTCTTGCGCCATCAGTGTGCCGATGACGCCGGCGACTGCGCCGAGAATCCCGACCTCCGAGCAGTTGGGGATCAGGCCGGCCGGAGGCGGCTCCGGAAACAGGCAGCGATAGCTCGGGCGCGGCGTGCCGGTCTCGTCCGTCTCGTAGGCGCGAAAAGTCGTCAGATGGCCGTCGAACGGCCCGAGCGCGCCGAAGACGAGCGGCTTCTTGGCGAAATAGCAGGCATCGTTGACGAGGTAGCGCGTCCTGAAGTTGTCCGACCCGTCGGCGACGAGGTCATAGCCGCCGATGATGTCCATCGCATTGGCGGCGACCAGCCGCGTCGGATAGGTGACGACCGCGACATGCGGGTTGAGGCGCGCGACGGCATCCTTGGCGCTCTCGACCTTCGGCCGGCCGACATCGGCCGTGCGGTGCAGCACCTGGCGCTGCAGGTTGTCGAGCGAGACCGTGTCGTCGTCGATGATGCCGAGCGTGCCGACGCCGGCCGCCGCGAGGTAGAGGGCGACCGGCGATCCGAGCCCACCGGCGCCGACGATCAGCACGCGCGCGGCCTTGAGCTTTTGCTGGCCCTGTCCGCCGACGTCATGCAGGACAAGATGCCGCTTGTAGCGCTCGATCTCGAGCTTCGAAAATTCCATGCGGGAGAGCCTATACCTGTCGATATGCACGTTCCAGTCGTCTAGGTCGCACGGCGCTCGGTTGATAGGCTCAGCCTCAATCGCTATGAGGAGCCGATCGGCATGCAAACCGGTCGCACCAATTCGGCGTTTTGTTCGCGGCATGGCCGCGCCGCCCTCGCCACGGAGCAAAATCATGGTTGGCTCGAACCAGCCCCCGGCTCGCCCTCTGTCGCCTCATCTTCAAATCTACCGGTTCGAGATCAACATGATGATGTCGATCTTGCACCGCATCTCGGGCGCGGCGCTTTATTTCGGAACGATCCTACTGGCGCTTTGGCTGCTAGCCGCGGCCATTGGGCCCGACTATTTGACGGCCGCCAACGCTGCGTGGTCGAGCTGGCTCGGCCGCGTCGTGCTGCTCGGCTTCACCTGGGCGTTGATGCTGCATGCGGCCGGTGGCGTTCGGCATCTGATCTGGGACACGGGGCGCGCGCTCGACATCGCGTCCGTCAACCGGCTCTGCTGGACGACGCTCATTCTGTCGGTGGTGCTCACGATCGCCGTATGGGAGATCGGCTATTGGCTCAGGGGAGCGATGTGATGGCCAAGCACGAGGGATCCGGTCATTTCAAGTGGCAGCGCCTGACGTCGATCGCGATGCTGCCGCTCATGGTCTACAGCGTCGCCGTCATCGTCGCGCTTGTGGGCGCGGATTACGCGACCACGACGGCATGGTTGAGCTCGCCGCTCGTCTGGCTGCCGTTGCTTGCGCTCATCCTGCTCTCGATTTGGCATATGCGCCTCGGCATGCAGGTGATCATCGACGACTACGTCAAAGGCGGCGCCGCGAGCGCTCTGCACGGGCTGTCGCTGGTTTTTTCCCTGCTCGTCGCTGCGATCGCCGTCTACGCCATCTACCAACTGAGCTTTGGAGCGTAAGAGAATCATGGCTGCGAAGCCCACCGCTGCGGCGCCTGCCGTCAATGGTCGCGCCTATCCCATCACCCGTCACACCTATGACGTGCTCGTTGTCGGCGCCGGGGGCGCTGGATTGCGCGCGACGCTCGGCGCGAGCCAAGCCGGTCTCAGAACCGCGTGCATCTCGAAGGTTTTTCCGACGCGCTCGCACACCGTCGCCGCGCAAGGCGGCATCGCGGCCGCGCTCGGCAACATGGGGCCGGACGATTGGCGCTGGCACATGTACGACACCGTCAAGGGCTCGGACTGGCTCGGCGACCAGGATGCTATCGAGTATCTCTGCCGCAACGCGCCGGCAGCCGTCTACGAGCTCGAGCATTTCGGCCTGCCGTTCAGCCGCACCGACGACGGCCGCATCTATCAGCGGCCGTTCGGCGGCATGACGACGAAGTTCGGCGAGGGGCCACCGGCGCAACGCACCTGCGCCGCCGCCGATCGTACCGGGCACGCGATGCTGCATACGCTCTACGGGCAGTCGCTGCGTTACGACACGAGCTTCTTCATCGAGTATTTCGCGCTCGATCTCGTCATGGATCGCGAGGGGGCGTGCCGGGGCGTCGTGGCGCTCTGCCAGGAGGATGGCAGCCTCCATCTCTTCCAAGCCAAGACGACGATCCTCGCCACCGGCGGCTACGGCCGCGCCTACTTCACGTGCACCTCGGCGCACACCTGCACCGGCGACGGCAATGCCATGGTGCTGCGCGCCGGCTTCCCGCTCCAGGACATGGAGTTCGTGCAGTTCCATCCGACCGGCGTCTACGGGGCCGGCGTTCTCATCACCGAGGGCGCGCGCGGCGAGGGCGGCTACCTCACGAACTCGGCCGGCGAGCGCTTCATGGAGCGCTATGCACCGCACGCCAAGGATCTGGCCTCCCGCGACGTCGTCTCGCGCTCGATGACCATCGAGATCCGCGAGGGGCGCGGCGTCGGCAAGGAGAACGATCACATCTTCCTGCATCTCGATCATTTGGATCCGAAGGTGCTGGCGGAGCGGCTCCCGGGCATCACCGAGTCGGCGAAGATCTTCGCCGGCGTCGACCTGCGCCGGCAGCCGATCCCGGTGCTGCCGACCGTCCACTACAACATGGGTGGCATCCCGACGAACTACTGGGGCGAGGTCATCCGCGGCACGTCGGGAAACCCAGACGATGTCGTGCCGGGCTTGATGGCGGTCGGCGAGGCGGCCTGCGTGTCGGTGCACGGCGCCAATCGCTTGGGGTCGAACTCGCTCATCGATCTCGTCGTCTTCGGGCGCGCCGCGGCGCAGCGAGCCGCGGAGGTCGTCGACAAGTCGAAGGCCATGCCCGATCTGCCAGATGCGGCGGCAGAGCTGGCGCTCGCGCGGCTGGATCACTTCCGTTACGCCAAGGGTGGCACGCGCACGGCTGAGCTCAGACTCAAGATGCAGAAGACGATGCAGACCAACTGCGCCGTGTTCCGCGACGGCCCGGTGCTCGCCGAAGGCGATGCGAAGATTCGCGAGATCTGGAAAGGCAGTGGCGACATCTCCGTCACCGATCGCTCGCTGATCTGGAACTCCGACCTCATCGAGACGCTCGAATACGACAACTTGATCGGCCAGGCGGCCGTGACGGTCGCGGGCGCGCTCAATCGCAAGGAGAGCCGCGGCGCGCATGCGCGGGAGGATTATCCCGATCGCGACGACAAGACCTGGATGGTGCATACGCTCGCCTGGGCCGACGGCGCCAAGTGCGATGTGACGCTCGGCGTGCGTCCGGTCGTCACGCGCACGATGACGAACGAGGTCAGCTATATCGCGCCGAAAGCTCGCGTCTACTGAGACGCCGTCAGAGCGCTCGTCAGGCCCGGCCGACCACGGTCATCGATCCGGAGTGGCCGGCGGTCAGCAACCGCGCGCCCAAGGCGATGAGTACCGCGCCGGTAAATCGCTGCTGCCAGATGAGAAGGCGCGGCCAGCGCGTGAGCCATTGGCCGATGCTGCCCGCCGCCAGCGCGACGGCGCCCAGCGACAACACGCCGGCGAGCTTCTGGATCGTGCCGAGCACGAGGAGCTGGCTCCAGATCGGTCCCGCCGCCGGGTCGACGAACTGCGGCAGAAACGCGAACATGAACAGCAGCGATTTCGGGTTCGTCAGGCTGTTGAGAGCCCCTTCCCGTAGTGCGGCTGCGCTCGTCTGAAGCGGCGCGATCGGCGCAGTGCTCGATTGCTCCCGGCTTGACCGGATCATCTTGACGCCGAGATAGAGCATGTAGACCGCGCCGGCCCACTGCAGGGCGAGCAGGGCGGTTGGGCTCGACGTGAGCAGCGTGGCGAGGCCGAGCACGAGTAGGCCGACCTGAATGGGGCCGGCTACGAAGACCATCCCCGCGACTGTCAGCAGTGCTGTCCGGCGGCCTTGCCCGATGCCGCGCGCCATCACAAGCATCATGTCGGGACCCGGCGTGATCTCGAGCACCAGGAGGGCCGCGATGAAGGTTGTGAGTGTCGATGCGTCGGGCAATGCAAAGCTCAGAGCGGCGGCAATGGGGGACGTGTCCCGAAAATCTATCGCTGCACGGGCCGTAAAGAAATACGGCGCACCCTCATCGGATGCGCCGCCACGCGGGGGATTGATCCTCATTGGCCGGTAACGTCAGCGTGCGCTAGACTCGCGCTTTCGCCCCGGCTCGTATCCCGTCGATCAACCGTGATCGCGCTGGTACTGTCCGCCGCCACCGCCGCTTGCAGCCCGTGGTGCCGCCGGATGCGCCTCGGCGCGCTGCAGGTGACGAAGCACGTCGTGCAGGCTTTCCATGAGCGGGGCATCGCTCGTCACCTGGCCGTCGAGGCCGAGGCTCGCCGCCTCCCGCTCGAGCTCGCGCGCATAGGTTTCGAGCACGGGCTTGATGGCCGGGCCCAACGCATCGACGAAGCGCTTGCGCGCCTGGCCGAGGCTCACGAACGTGACCTTGTCCGAGAAGTTGACCGCGCCTTCGCTGCCTTGCAGAAGGCGAACGCCGGCCGCGACCATATCTCGCGCCGCGCGGATCTCCTTCTGGTAGTCGGCCTGATACTCACGCCTGAGCGTGCTCAGTGCCTCGTTTCTGTCCATTTACGCCCCCTCGCGTGTCGCCGGCGCTACCGGCACGAATTTCAGCTTATCGCCCGAATATGACGTCAGATCGGTCGCCGACGGGCCGGCGACGAACTCGCAACGCAAACGGAACAGGAAGAATCACTTGTGCCAGTCTTCCGTTTGTCTCTTGCGAACGCAACTCGTGAACGCAACGCGATCGCGGCTGTTGTGGATAAGCAATCAGAGCCACAGATGGTCGCGGCGTTCGCCTCGAGGCTGGCACCGCCGCGTCATGGCTCTCATCCGCGAATCGCACTAAGAGCCGCGACAGTGATGGCCGGAGGCATAATCGGCGCATGGGATTTTTCGCCCGTAAGAGCGAGCCTCTGGCCGAGGCCCGGCCGGTCCACCAACAGCATGTGGGCGCCGACCCGTTGTCGGTCGCGTTACCGGCGCTGGGTGCGCTCGGGACGATCGCCTCGCTCGCCTCCATCACCTGGTCGGTGGCGACAGCCGAGCCCGGAGTGCTCGTGGGCCGCAAACCCAGCCGCCTCATCCGAGATATGGAAACAGATTGCCTCGTCGTGCTCGAGGCGTTGCGCAAGCTCAATCGCTTCCTGCGCGAGAACGGCGGCGCCAAGACACTCGCCGCGACGCCCTTCAAATTCGGCCTGCTCGGCTCGCCGGTGGCCCGTGACGCCCAGGCGCTCTACCGCACGCTCATGAGCGATGTCGGCCGCGTCGGCGTCTCGGCCCACGCCAATGTGCTCGATATCCTCGTGGCCGTTCACACCGGCCAGATCGACGCGCCCGAGGAGGCCTTCTACGGCTTCGGCGAATGCCAGGAGCGGCTCAACGGCCTACTCGCCGAGCGGCGCGGCTTGTCGGCGGTGATCGACGGCGGCGTTGCGGTCGCGGAAGCGCTGACGCGGCATGTCGCCCATCTCAAGAGCTTCGCCCGCGCCTGACGCGGGACGGCGCGGCGCGGAGGCGCATGCCCTAGGCTCCGGCGGCGGCATTGACTATAGGTGGATCAAAGGCCGATCCGGCCTGTGAAGTCTTCAGCCGAAGAGACGATCATGGTGCAACTATCGCTGCCGAAAAACTCGACCATTGGGCCGGGCAAGACCTGGCGCCTGCCGGAGCGCAAGTCGAACGGACGCTACAAGGAGTTCCGGATCTATCGCTGGTCGCCGGATGGGACCGAGAACCCGCGCATCGACAGCTACGAGGTCGATCTCGACGAGTGCGGGCCGATGGTTCTCGATGCGCTCATCAAGATCAAGAACGAGGTCGATTCGACGCTGACCTTCCGCCGCTCCTGCCGCGAAGGCATCTGCGGCTCCTGCTCGATGAACATCGACGGCAAGAATACGCTCGCCTGTCTGAAGTCGATCGATGACGTCGACGGCGCGGTGAAGATCTATCCGCTGCCGCACATGCCCGTGGTGAAGGATCTCGTGCCGGATCTCTCCCGCTTCTATGCCCAGCACAAGGCCGTCGAGCCGTGGCTGCAGACGACGACGGCCGAGCCCAAGGGCGAGTGGACGCAGAGCCGGGCCGATCGCGAGAAGCTCGACGGACTCTACGAGTGCATCCTGTGCGCCTGCTGCTCGACAGCGTGCCCGAGCTACTGGTGGAACGGCGATCGCTATCTCGGACCGGCGAGCCTGCTGCAGGCCTATCGCTGGGTCAACGACAGCCGCGACGAGGCGCGTGACCAGCGGCTGGAGGATCTCGACGACACCTTCGCGCTCTATCGCTGCCACACGATCCTCAACTGCACGAAGACATGCCCCAAGGGGCTCAATCCGGCGAAGGCAATCGCCGAGCTGAAGAAGGCGACGGTGGCGCGGGCGCGGTGATCGCGAATCGCCGGGACGCGGCCGCAATTGCGGCAGTGCAGCGAATTTCCGATGGCGAGCGGTGCTGATGCAATCTGTGAGGTCATCGCCGGAACATGCGGCGGCACAAAAGAAAAAGGGCATACGAGAGTGCCGGTTTCGGCTTCGTATGCCCTTGATACTCACCAGTCGGGATAGCCTGTGCGATCTCGACTGGGGAGGCGGATGGATCCGCCTTACTTCTTCTTCGCGGCCTTCTTCTTCGCGGCCGGCTTCTTCGCAGCGGCCTTCTTCGGCGCGCTCTTCTTGGCAGCCGAGGCGGCCTTCGCCGCAGCAGCGCGCTTCACGGTCTTCTTCTTCGCAACCGGCTTCTTCACAGCCTTCGCCTTCGTCGTCGTTTTCTTCTTCATAGCCTTTGCCATAGTTTTGATTCTCCGTAGTGCCCGAATCAGTCGAAACAAGTTCAGACTAAACGCAAGGTGCGATCATTTCGACTGGAAGTTGGTCAATTGCAAGCGATTTTTCCGTTTCGCACCTCGATCCGTTGCACGACATCAACAGTTTCGACCAATTTCGCCGATGTGGAGTCGTGCATCGACTCTCCAAACGCCAATCAAGACGTCGCGCGAAGTGCTTACGGGTGCTCGTGACGGCGAATCAGTCGACGTGATTCGCGCTTGCGCACGCACTCGCGCGAGTCGAGCAGACACCATTGAGCTCACCTCGACGGCGAGCGCAAGCAGCGCCAGGCTCGACGAGTCGTCGTGCCGAACGCGTGCAGCGATGGCGCGTGTCCGATCCTCGATCGTGAACGACGTGGATCACAACGCGATGAGCTCGCGCTCGGTTTGAGGCGTCGCAGATCGTCGTCGACAGCTTGCGCGTGCCGAGCGCTCCACAGTCGGAGGCTGACAGCTTCGAGGTCGAGGGGCGCCACAAGAGTTAGCGCATCTTAACCTTTGAGGCGGGCGTGCTCGGGCGAGCGGGCCGGCTGCTCGGGCCCGAGCGAAGCGCAATCCGCCCCAACATGCGGCATCGCACAATGTCGGATCGTAGCGGCGAACGCGTCTCGGTGCTGCCGCGAGCCGCGCTATCAATAGGCCTTGAGCGGGAAGTAGCGGAGGTAGAGCTCCTCGAGCCGGCCGCTCTTGCGGAGCTTGTCGAGCGCCTTGTCGAGCTGCTGACGCAGCTCCTGATCGCCCTTGCGGACCGCGATGCCGATGCCGCCGCCGAAGTAGCGCTCGTCCGCGAAGGGGCCGCCGCGAAATTCGCAGCAGCCGTTCGAGGACGTGCCCGAAAGCCAGAACATCAGGCTGAAGGCATCGCCGAACAGCGCGTCGGCCTCGCCTTTGACGAGCGCCTCGCGTGCCGCCTCGGGCGTCTCGAAGGGGACGATGACGCTGTCGCGGAAATAGAGCTGCAGATAGGCCTCGTGCGCGGTGCCGGCGACGACGGCGATGCGCTGGGACTCGAGCGTTTCGGGGGTGACGTCCGTCTCGCCCCAGGTCTTACGCACGGCAAAGCGTGCAGGCGTTGCGTAGTAGCTCTGGGTGAAATCAGCTTCGGAGAGCGATGTGGACGTCGCTGCCAGCGAGGCGATGACTGCGTCCGTCTCGCCGCGGCCGAGTTGGGTCAGCAGGCCGGCCCATTCGCCGACCTGGATATCGCAGGTCACCTCGAGCTCGAGACAGAGGCTGCGGGCGACGTCGACATTGAAGCCGGTCAGCGTGCCTTCCTCGTCGAGATAGTTGAAAGGCGGGTAGTCGCTGTCGGTCAGGAACCGAACGACGGTGCGCGCGGCGGGTGCGGGCTCCGCGAGGGCAGGTTGGCCTCCTTCGGGCGCCGTCTGCGCCTCACCAGCCGCCCGGACCTGCGTCGCCCCAAAGAGGAGAGCGATCGCTGCTACCAGACTATGGACCAGACCAGAGATCGTGCGTCGCCGTTGCATTCCGATGCTCATCCCGCAAAGCCTCTGGACGATCCTTACCCGCTCGGGTCAACATTGACCATCGGGTAGAGGCCGTCATCTCGGCGACAGTGTGTCGGCGGCCTCGAGGGGAAAAGGCTGCGCGTCGTGGCATATGCGGTTGGCGAGAGCCTGCGCGACTACGCGTTTCTCTACGAGCTCGGCTTCGACGAGCAGGCCATCGCTGAATGGCGGCTGACGGCGGAGCGGCAGAATATCTCGCTCCACGATGCATTGCGCTATGACGGCCGCCTCGACGATATGGCATATGTCCGAGCGCTCGGCCGTACGTTGCGCGTCGCTGTCATCGAGCCGGCGCATGTGCCGGCGGTGCGTCTGGCCGAGGGCAGCGGCCTCGCACGGCCTCATATGGCGGTCGCGGCGAGACGAGACGGATCCACTCTCTATATATTGGATGGTCTGTCGCGTTCGCCGGGCGAGATCAGGCGGCACATCGATACGCTGGGCCCGGCGGTGGAGGTCGCGCTCGTCGCGCCTTCCGCGCTTCGCGTCGCCCTCCTGGCGAGCGCGGCGGATGCGCTCAGCACCGGTGCGATCGAGCAAGTCACCCGCATCGATCCGGCGTTCTCCGCGGCGCGGCGGATGTGGCTCTGGCAGCTCGTGGGGCTCGCTACCGCAGTCGGACTGGCGGCTGGTGCAGTCGTCATGTCGCCGGTCATTGCCGTCGACGCGGTCTCGATCGTGCTCGCTGCGATCTTCTTCCTCGTCGTGATCTTGCGGCTCGCCGCGCTCGGCATCTGCCTCGCGGTTCCGCTCCAGGCGGTGACACCCGTGCGCACGCCTGTGTCGACGCTGCCGGTGTACAGCGTGCTCGTGCCCCTGTTTCGAGAGGCGCGGATCGTGCCGGATCTCGTGCGTGCGCTGAAGCGATTGAACTATCCCCGCTCTCGCCTCGACGTGAAGCTCATCCTCGAGGCTGTCGATATCGAAACGCGGGCGGCAGTCGAGAGCCTGAGCTTGGGGCCCGAGTTCGAAACGATCGTCGTGCCGGATGCGATGCCGCGCACGAAGCCCAAGGCGCTGAACTACGCCATGAACTTCGTGCGGGGCGACTACCTCACGATCTTCGATGCCGAGGATATTCCGGAGCCCGATCAGCTCTTGCGAGCCCTCGCCGTGTTCCGAAGCGGCGACGACCGCATCGGTGCGGTGCAAGCGCGTCTGGCGATCGACAATGCCGGCGATGGCGTGCTCGCCGGGCAGTTCACGCTCGAATACATGGCGCTGTTCGACGGCCTCTTGCCGGCGCTCGATTGGTTGCGCCTGCCGATCCCGCTCGGCGGCACCTCGACACATTTCCCGACCGAGGTCGTTCAGCGCGCCGGCGGATGGGATCCGCACAACGTCACGGAGGATGCGGACCTCGGCATGCGCCTCGCCCGTATGGGCTACATCTGCCGGACCATTCCGTCGCGCACCTACGAGGAGGCGCCGTTCCGGATCGGCATGTGGGTGAGGCAGCGGACCCGCTGGATCAAGGGTTGGATGCAGACGCTGCTCGTGCACACGCGCCAGCCGGTCCGTCTCGTACGCGAGATGGGGCTCATCGGTACGATTGCTTTCCTCACGCTGCTCGGCGGCACGATCCTCTCCGCACTCGTGCACCCGATCTCGCTTGGCGTCGTCGCTTGGCAGGCGGTGCAGGGTGGGCTCATGCGGCTGCCGGGTACACTCGCCGGCGATGCGCTCGTCGCCGTGTCGGCGGGCAACCTGATGCTCGGCTATGGCGGAGCGCTGCTGATGATCGTCGTGTCGGCCGTTCGCCGGCGGGCCTGGCGGTTGCTGCCATGGACGCTGCTGGTTCCGCTCTACTGGCTGCTGATCTCGGTCGCCGCCTATCGGGCGTTGTTCCAGCTCATGACCGACCCGCACAAGTGGGAGAAGACCGAGCACGGTCTGTCGCGGCGCCGGAAGTCGCCAGCGTTCGGCGGGAAGTGATCAGCGCATCCGCCGATACATAAAGTATCGCCTCAGATCGCTGAGTGGTGGGGTCACGGCCTCGAGACCCGGCACGTCGAGCTCCTCGTCGCTCAGCACGACGGCGCCGGGAGCGAGCGCGGTCGGGAGCGTCGCGCCGATCGCCGCCGCCATCCGACGTCCGTATTCGGGGATGCCGTTGCCGATATCGCTATGGAGGAGCGCGACGCGTCCGGCGAATTGCGCGGCCGCCTCGGGCAACGTCTCCTCGATGGCGCCGAGGAAGGCGTGACCCTCCTTCGGCCGGCTCTCGGGATGCGATTTGATCTCGCGATCGAACACGTAGATGTCGCGGCCGGGGAGCTTCTCGCGCAGGTGATCGAAGGTGCGTCCATTGCCGAGGCCGACCTCGAAGACCACGCCATCGACGTCGCGGATCATCTCGCAGGCGAGGTCGAGGCATTGGCGCTGAGCGGTTAGCCGGCGAATCATGGAATCGAGGCGGGACATCGGGTTACCTCGGAGACTTCAGGTTCAGTGATAGGGGTCGGCTGCGTCGCGCAAACCGTCGCCGAAGAAGTTGAAGGCGAGCACGATGACGATCACGGGCACCATCGGCCAGAGCAGCCAGGGATAGAGCACCACGGCCTCGATGTTCTGGGCTTCCGCCAGCATGACGCCCCAGCTCGTGATCGGCGGGCGAAGGCCGAGGCCGAGAAACGACAGCGCTGTCTCGCCGAGGATCATGCCCGGGATCGACAGCGTCGCCGAGGCGATCAGATGGCTCATGAAGTTCGGCAGCAAATGACGGCCGATGATGTGGCTCGGCGAGGCGCCCATCAAACGCGCGGCGAGCGCATAGTCTTCCTCGCGCAGCGACAGCAGCTTCGAGCGCACGGCGCGCGCAAGGCCCGGCCAATCGAGGAAGCCCAGGATGATCGTGATGCCGAAGTAGACGACGATCGGGCTCCAGTTCACGGGCAGCGCCGCCGACAGCGCCATCCACAGCGGCAGCTCCGGTAGCGATTTCAGGATCTCGATCGAGCGCTGGGTCAGATTGTCGAACCAGCCGCCGTAGTAGCCGGCGAATCCGCCGATCGTGATGCCGAGGATGAAGCTGATGGCGATGCCGATGAGGCCTACGGTCAGAGAGATGCGCGAGCCGTAGATCAGGCGGGAAAGCATGTCGCGGCCGAGGCGATCCGTGCCGAACAGGAAGAATGTTCCACCCTCGGGCGGGCAGACGAAGTGAAAGCGACCCTCTGTCAGGCCCCAGAACTCGTATTTCTCGCCCATGCAGAAGAAGCGTAGCGGCTGCGGCTTCGATGTGTCGGGTGCGTAGTCGAGCTGCAGCGTCGTCATGTTCCGCTTCTGCGTGAAGGGATAGACGAACGGGCCGACGAAGCTGCCCTCGTGAAAGAGATGGACGGCCTGTGGTGGCGCGAAGAGGTGCGAGGTGTGCCGGGTCGACAGCTCATAGGGCGCGATCATCTCGACAAAAAATACCGAGACGTAGCTGACCAGCAGAATGATGGCAGAGAGCACCGCGAGCTTGTGGCGGCGGAACTTCCACCACATGAGCTGCCACTGCGAGGCGAGGTAGTACCGTTCCTGAGCGTCGGTGAAGACTTCCGTCGCCGCCGGATCGAACGGCTTCGTCGAGACGAAATGCGGTAACGGCTCGCTCATCGCTTGATCCCGCCTTCGAGACGGATGCGCGGATCGAGCAATGCCAGCGCCACGTCGGAGACGAACATGCCGACGACGGTCAAGAGGGCGAGGAACATCAGGAACGAGCCGGCCAGGTACATGTCCTGGCTCCTGAGCGAGTCGAGCAGCATCGGCCCCGTCGTCGGCAGCGACATGACGGCGGAAACGATGACCGAGCCCGAGACGATCTGCGGCAAGAGGCTGCCGATGTCCGAGATGAAGGGGTTGAGCGACATGCGCAGCGGATACTTGATGAGCAGGCGTCCTTCCGTCAGACCCTTCGCCCGAGCCGTCGTCACATACTGCTTCTGCAACTCATCCAAGAGGTTGGCGCGCAACCGCCGGATCATGCCCGCCGTGCCAGACAATCCGATGACGAGCACCGGCACCCAGAGATGCTCGAGCACCGAGAGGACCTTGCCCAGGCTCCAGGGTTGATCGATGTACTTGGGCGCCATCAGGCCGCCGATCGAGGTGCCGAACCAGACGTTGGCGAGATAGAGCAGGATGAGTGCGAGCAGGAAGTTCGGCGTGGCGATCCCGAGAAATCCCAGGAAGGTGATGCCGTAGTCGCCGACGCTGTACTTGTTGGTCGCCGAGTAGACGCCGATCGGGAAGGCGACGAGATATATAAAGAGTACGGTAGCGAAGTTGAGGATCATGGACAGCCACAATCGGTCGCCGACGACGGTGGCCACGGGCTTGTCGAACTCGAAGGAGTAGCCGAGGTCGCCTTGGACGAGACCGGCGACCCAGTAGACGTACTGCAGCACCACCGGCTGATCGAGGCCGTATTGCTTGCGCAGGAACTCGATCTTCTTCGGATCGACGTTTTCCCCCTGCGCCTGTAGGTCGGCGATGTAGGTCGTGAGATAATCCCCCTCCGGCAGCTGGATGATGACGAACACGAGCATGCTGATGACGAGCAACGTCACCACCATGGTTGCGAGGCGCCGGAGGAAATAGGGGAGCATCAGCGGCGACTCTCGCGAATTGGCGTGGCTTCTCCGCCTCTCCCCATGGACACAAGGTGTCCATGGGGAGAGGGGAGGGTGAGGGGCAACGTCAGAAAAGGTGTCGGCCTTGACGTTCCATCAAGCTCCGCGACAAGCGAATTGCAGGCGTGTAGCAGATTGTGCTTGGCAAGCCTCCGAGCTCGCAGTTGCCCCTCACCCTCCCCTCTCCCCGCTGCGCTGCGCTTGCAGGGAGAGGCGGGCTGACGCTGCGCCGCGTTGCTTGTTGTCTCAATGAAGTCGATCATCTCGACCTACGGCTCGATCCAAAACGTGTCGGGCCGATAGATGCCGAAGAAAGCGCCGGGGTCCCAGTTATAGAGGCCTTCCTTCGGCACGTTCTTGAGCTTGTTGGAGACGACGACCGGCTGTGGAACTGCTGACACGACGCCGATCGAGAACACATTGTCGGCCTGCGTCTTCAACATCTTGTGCCAGATCGCCTCGCGCTCGGCCTTGTCGGAGGTCTTGAGCCAGGCCGCATAGTCGTCGGCGAGGCTCTTGGCAATCGGATCGTCGATCGGCTCGCCGCCCTTGCCCCCCGTCATCGTATTCAAACCCCAGAGCGGCCAGTTCTGCTGATCGTCGCGCGTCGGCGCCAGCTCGAAGGGCGGGTAGTCGGCGGTCGGCACGCCGTTCTCGTAGCCCGTCCAGGTCGACATGAGCAGATCGCCCGATGTCGCCCGGCTCCGCAGCACCTCGCGGGTCGACACGTTCGTCAGCAGCTTGATGCCGATCTTCTTCCAACTGTCGCGGATGAGAACGAGCACGTCCGTCTCGTTCGTGTCCTCGCCCGCCGTCTCGACGACGATCTCAGCCAATCGTCCGTCGGAGAGCTTGCGATAGCCTTCGCTATCCTTGGTCGTCAGCCCCATCTCGTCGAGGAGTGCGTTTGCCTGGTCGATGTTGAAATCGGCCCACAGCGTCTGGTAGTCGGGCTTGAAGAGCGGGCTCTCAGGCAGCACCGTGTTGTTGCCGGGCACGCCCAGGCCGAAGAACACGACCTGATTGATCTCGTTGCGGTCGATGCCGAGCGACAGGGCGCGGCGGAAGCGGGCGTCGCGAACGGTTGCGCGCCAGACGGGATCCTTCACGTTCAGATTCGGGAAAAGCACCAGCTGCGAGCCGCGGCCGGATTTCCAAAGATTGACCGCATACCCGTTGCGCTCCTCGGCCGCCTTGAGAACAGGGAAGTTCTTGAGCTCGAGGTTGCGTGCCTGCAGCATCGATTCTCCCGCGCCGACCTTGGCCGGAATCAGATCGCCGTTGGCGATGTTGGCGACCACCTCGTCCGCGTACGGGAGCTGATGGCCGGCCGCATCGACGCGATGGAAGAACGGATTACGCTTGAACACATAGCGCTCCGACGGGCTCTCGGTCGTGTTCACCCACGGATCGAGCGTCGGCATGGCAGGCAGGTCGTTCGCGTATTGCCGGTCCATCTTGAAGTGCAGCGCCCGCCAGTTGCGGGCCTCCGCCTTCTCGGCAAGCTCCTCGAGCTTCGCCTTGTCGGCATATTTGGCGTGGTACTGCTTCAGGAAATGGGCCGGGCGATAAAGATAGAGCGGTTGGGCGCCGGCAAGCTGAATGAGGAAGTTGGGGTTGGGATCCTCCCACGTATAGCGAACCGTCTCAGCGTCGATGACCTCGAACTTCGGCAGCTTGCCGTTGACGAGCAGCTCGTCCGGCGGGCCATCCTCCGAAATCGTCGGGTCGAGAACCATATCCTCCCAGAAGTAGCGGAAATCCTCGGTGGTGAAGGGCTGGCCGTCGGACCATTTGTGTCCCTTGCGGAGCTTGAACGTGAACTCGCGGCCTTCTTTCACGCCGAACGTCTCGACGATGTCGGGAACGATGTTGAATTTCTTGTCGTAGCCGACGAGGCGCGCATAGCCGTAGACGACCATCATGCGGATGTCCTTGGCGCGCCCGAACAGCATGTCGATGGCGCCACCCGGCTTGCCGACGGCGAGGCCGTCCTTGTCCAAAGGCACGATGAGCGGATTCTCCGGCACGCGCTGCTCGATCGCCGGCACCGTACCGCTCTTCACCGCATCGGCGAGCGATGGGGTCTCGACGAGCGGCGCCGCCTGCGCGGATATGGCAAGGCCTAGGAGGGTGGCGAATGCGATGACGGTCGCCTTCGTTGCTCGTGCAAAGTGTGTGGTCAGCATGTCATGACACCAGAGCTGGAGTGGGACGCTCGAGGGCGCGGACGAGATGTCCGCTCCCTAAATCGATAAGCTTGGGCTCGTTGCCGCTGTCTGCTGCGAAGGGGGCCGGCCAATGCGCAGGCTCGGTCATGAGACCACGGCCAATGGCAGCGAAATCCAGCGGATGATGCAGATCCGGATGCGGCACGGAGGAAAGTAGCGCACGCGTATAGGGATGTTGCGGCGACCGGAACAGCTGCTCGCGCGGTGCCAGCTCGACGAGCTTGCCGCGGCACATGACGGCGACGCGATCGGCGATGTAGTTCACGACGGCCAGATCGTGTGAGATGAAGAGCAGGGTCAGCCCGAGCTCCGCCTGCAAGTCCTTGAGCAGGTTTAAAACCTGCGCGCGCGTCGAGACGTCGAGCGCCGACACGGGCTCGTCGCAGAGCACGAGCTCCGGCTCGAGTATGAGCGCGCGGCCGATGCCGATGCGCTGGCGCTGGCCGCCTGAGAAGCTGTGCGGATAGCGATTGAGAAAGCGCGGATCGATGCCGACGCGGCGCATCAGCTCGGCCGCACGCTCGCGCCGCGAGGCTGCGTCGCCGATGCCGTGCACGGCGAGCGGCTCGGTCAAGAGATCGCCGACCGTCATGCGCGGGTTGAGCGAGCCGAACGGGTCCTGGAAGATGTATTGGATGCGACGCCGGAAAGGTTTGAGGTCGCTCTCGTCCAGGCGGGCGAGATCGACGGTATTGCCGCCCTCGTCGAACAAGATCCGGCCCTCGTCGGCCGTGATCGCCGACATGATCATCTTGGCGATCGTGGTCTTGCCGCAGCCGGACTCGCCGACGAGTCCCAGGCACTCGCCGCGCTTGACCTCGAAGCTCACATGGTCGACGGCGGTGACGGTGACCGGCGGCTTGCGTGAAAAGCTGAATTCGTCGCTACGGATGCTGTATCGCTTGACGACGCGGTCGACCGTCAGAAGCGGCTCGCCGCGCTTGCGAGACTCCCGCGGCCTGAGCGGTACGAGGGGCGCGCTCTTGGCCGACTTGTCCTCGACCAGTGGCTTCAGTCGCTCGGCCGGATCGCTATCGATACGCGGCACGGCGTCGAGCAAGGCGTGCAGATAGGGATGCCGCGGATCGGCGAAGATGTCCTGCGCCGTTCCGCTCTCCATCACCTCGCCGCGGAACATCACGACGACCTCCTCGGCGACGTTGGCGACGACGCCCATGTCGTGGGTGATCATCAGCACCGACATGTCGAGCTCGTGCTGGATGTCGCGGATGAGCGCGAGGATCTGGGCCTGCACGGTGACGTCGAGAGCGGTCGTCGGCTCGTCGGCGATGAGGAGGGCGGGGCCACAGATCAGCGCCATGGCGATCATCGCGCGCTGCCGCAACCCCCCGGAAAGCTCGAACGGATAGCTCTTCAGCGCGCGCTCCGGATTGGGGAAGCGAACCAGCTTCAGCATCTCGAGCGTGCGGGCATCGGCTTGCGCGGCCGTGAGCTTCTCGTGGATGCGCGCCACCTCGCCGACTTGGTCGCCGATGGTGTGCAGTGGCGACAGCGACGTCATCGGCTCCTGAAAGATCATCGAGATCCGGCCGCCGCGAATGCGCCGGAACTCGGTGCCGCGCACGTCGAGCTTGGCGAGATCGATTTCGCTGTCCTTCTTGGGATCGCGGAACAGGATCTTGCCGCTGGTGATCTGCGCCGACCGGGGCAGCAGCCCCGTGATCGCCTGCGCGGAGACAGATTTGCCGGAGCCCGATTCGCCGACCAGCGCGACCGAGGATTTCGACCGCACGCGAAACGACAGATTGCGCAGGGCGTGGATGGGCCCAGCCGGCGTTGCGAACTGGATCGACAGGTTCTGGACGTCGATAAGGTTCGGCATGCCGCTATCCGGACATCCGAGCGGCCGAAGGAAAACGGAATGCGGCTTGAGGTGTGAGCCAGTGCACCCCGGACCGGCGGCTCAGATGGTCGAAAAAGGCGTCGAGGAATTGCCAGCTTGCCGGGTCGTGCACGAGATGATGCGTGAGGAGCCCCGTCGGCTCGTCCGCATCGGCCGAACGGGCGCGGCGGGCCTTCAAATGGCCGATGACATCGTCCAGAACGCGACCCACGCCAGCAAACCCTCTTCCGCTCTTCCAGGCGATGATATCAGCATGGCAGTTCGTCTGTGTGAAGCCCGGTAGCGGCTGCGCCATGGCGCGCCCGCCGAATGTCGAGACACCCTTGTGGCCGAGCGAAGCGATGCCGGGGAAGAGCCGCGCGTCGATCCTGTTCCAAGGCGGCACGAAGACGGGCACCAGATGCGGGAAGCCTTTCAGCAGCCGCAGACCCTCGGTCATGTCCGTGACGTTCTCCGAAAGCGTCCGTGCGTGCGGAAACTCGCTGGCGCGGTCGCCCTCGGGGGCATTGTTGCGGTGCCTGAGGCCGTGCTGGGCGACGGAAACCCATTTCGATGCCTCGACGCGGCGACGCAGCGCGTCGGTCGAGGGCTCCGGGATGACGGCGAGAAGCAGCGGCGCGGAATGACGCTCGGCGATGCCAATCAGCCGCTCGAGGGCGGGCGTCGGGGCAACCGCATCGTCGTCACGCCACCAGAAGGTTGCGGTGAGACCGTTGGCCTCCCAAGCATCGAGCTCGATGTCCAGATCGTGCCAAGCGTCCATCGTCATCCTCGCTTTCCCTCCAGCATAGCGAGAATGAGCCGCGCCGTCGTCTCGATCCCGGTGAGGTCGATCCTGGCCGCGGCGGGCTTGGGGGCAGCGAGGGCAGTGTCAACGGCGTTTGCGAGCGACTGGGGCGAGAGCTTGGCTTCGTCCAGCACAGTGAGAAGCCCTCGAGCCTCGAGCTCGCGGGCACGGAAGAGCTGCTCGCTTTCGCTTCCCGCCGCGAAGGGAACGACCACGTTGCGGCAGCCCGCCTCCAGAACATCCATGACGGTGTTGTAGCCGGCTTGCGAGATCGAGAGGGCGGCCCGTGTGAGCAGGGTCCGGAAATCCGGTCGTGCGGGCTCGACGATGAGGCCGGGCGGCGCCAACCGCTTCAGCTCCGCGACATCGGCTTCGGCGAGATTGGCACCTGCGAGCAGCCGCCAAACATGGTTAGGGGCGGCGCCGAGCCGTTTGGCACCGATCGCGGCCTTGAGCAGGTCGAGGCCAACCGCCCCGCCGCCGACCGACACGATCACCTCGTCGTGGCCATCGGTGGTTTTCACCCAATGAGGGGGATCAGTTCGCCGATCGACGACGTAGCCTGTGTACACGATCTTGTCGGCGATCTCGCGGGCCAAGGGGAATGTGCGATCGAGCGGAAGGACAGCGCCATCGCCGTGGACGAAGACCCGGTCGAAGCGGGCGTTGATCAGCGCGACCGCCGCAGCTGCCTTCTTCGTATCACCCTTCTCGACGAGCACGTCGCGCACCGAGCAGGCGATGCAGGCGCGACCCTGCCAGGCATCCAGCAAGGGATCGATCTCGACGCGGAATTTGCGGCGGCCGAAGGGATAGTGCTCGATCAGAATCGCATCGGGTGCGACGCGTTCGGCTAGGCTGAGCAGGATGTGGCGACGCCCGGCGAACAGTGCGTCGGTCGCCGGCCGGCCCTCGGCGTCGAGCAACGTCTTGAAGCTCGTGTCGGCGGCCCGAAGCCAGGGCAGCTGCACGACCTCGGCCGCGCCGAAGCCGATGGCGGGTACCGGCTCGCCCCCGGTCACAACTGTGACGTCGATCCCCGCCGCGGTCATGCCACGAGCCAGCGCGGCCGCACGCGCAACATGGCCGACGCCGAGGAGATGCTGCACATAAAGGAGAACACGAGGCTTCGTCATGGTGCTTTCACCGCCGATGCGATGAGCGCGGTGAACCGCGGCCCAGCCGTGGTGAGATCGTGATCGGTGGTGGCATAGCGGGCAGCGGCAACTCGCATGGCCTCCAAATGCGAAGGATTGTCGATGAGCTGCGTGACGGCATCGGCAAACGCGCCTGGGTCTCCATAAGTTGGGGTGGCGCCGGTCTCGCCGTCGCGGATGAGGCTCGTCACGCCCGGCCGGTCGCTGCCGACGACGGGCGTGCCCGCGGCCTGGGCCTCGAGAAAGCACATGCCGAGCGCCTCACGAATGGCCGGCCAGACGAGCAGATCCGCGCCGGCATAGAGCGCCGGCAGGCGATCGGGGGCGATGCGACCGAGAAACGTCACGCGCCCCTCGAGCGATGCAAACAGAGCTTGCGCCTCGGACATGAGCAGCCCATCGCCCGCGATCGCCAGATGCCAATCGCGATCGGTGATGTGGGAGAGCGCATCGGCGAGCAGACGATAGGAGCTGAGCTTGTCTGCCGAGCGCATCATGCCAACGGCGAGCAGCAAGGTCGTGTCCGGCCGAGCGCCGGTCGCCGCGATCAGGGACCGGCGGTGTGCCGGCCGGTCTTTCGCCGCTGTCCGGAAGGCCGTGCCGTCGATGAAGACAGGCGTTTCGGCGTAGCGGGCGCCGGGCTTGAGCCAGGGCTGCACGCCCTCACGGTCCTTCGGGTTGATGCCGATGACGAGATCGGCTTCTCCCAGTGCCGCGACCACCGCGCGATGACCAAAAGCCCAGGAGCCGCTTGCGGCCGCCGGCGTCACCGAGGCCTCGACGATCCCATAGGGAATGCCGAAGGCGCGCGCCACGACCGGGCCGAGATGGTCGGGCGCCTTGTGATAGAGATGGTAGGTCAGCCACAGTTCCGGTGGTCGTGATGCGAGCCGGCGAACGAGGCGAGCGGCCAGCCGATTGGCGACCTCTGCAATGCGCTGCTGGCGTGCGGCATCCCCGTCCCGATCGAACGTGCGCAAGCGGCTCGCTACGGCGACCTCATGGCCAGCCTCCTGCAGCGCCCGCATCAGCATGCGCGCGATCAACCGGTCGCCGGAGGGCGTCGGCCCGTCAGGCGGATTGAGCGGCGCGTGGAAGGCGACGCGCATTGGTCGTGGGCTCCTGATTGAGAGCGTGTGAGAGCTGCTCGGCGAGCCAGCCGACCGAGCGCTCGTGATCGAATTGGGTGCGGACGCGCTCGGCGCCAGCCGTGGCGACGCGGCGGCGGAGGTCCGTGTCGCGGATCAGCCGCTCGAGGGCTTGGGCGAGCGCCTTGGGATCCTCGGGTGCAACAAGCAAGCCGGTGACGCCGTCCTGGATCAGCTCCGGAATCGCCGAGACGCGCGTGGCGACAACAGCAACCTCCTGACTCTGAGCCTCCATCAGGACGTTCGGCAGGCCGTCGCGATCGCCGTCCTCGGCGACGCGGCTCGCCAGCGCGAAGATGTCGGCGGCCCGATAGAGCGTCAGCAGCTCGTCTTGCGATCGCGAGCCGAGCCACGTCATGCGGTTCGCGACGCCGAGCTCATTCGCGAGCGCTTTGAGCGTATCGAGCTCGGCCCCGCCGCCCGCATGCTCAAATTGCCAATCGAGCTCGGGCGGGAGTTGCGCGAGCGCGCGGATGAGCGTGTCGAACCCCTTCTTCGGCACCGCCCGGCCGACCGACAGGATCTGCACGGCGCCAGTCCCTGCCACAGGCGTTGGAGGTGCCGCAAATCGCGTCAGATCGAGTCCGTGATAAAGCAGGCTGATCTTATCCTTGGACGCCGGTGCGATCGCCGCGAGATGCGCGACGTTGGCCGACGTGCACGTCACCATCCAGGCGAGGCCTTCAAGCTTCTCGGCAAGCTCCCAGCCGGGCGTCGTGTAGATATCCTTGGCGTGCGCGGACGCGCTCCACGACAAACCGCGCATCAGCGCGGCGTAGCGCGTCACGGAGGCCGGTGTATGCAGGAAATGCACGTGCAGCCACCGCGTTTCGGGCGGGAGCTCGGCCGCTAGAACGAGGGCCTGGCCGAAGCGGCGCAGCCGGTTGGCTGTCCTGTCCCGGCGGAGGTCGGCACGGAAGGCCGCAAATGCTGTCTGGTATCCCGGCATCCGGCGCGCCTTTCGCCAGGCGCGGACGACCCGCATGGGATCGTCCTTCAGATACTCCGGCAGATAGTGCAGCGGCGCCCGGATCTCGTCATGCACCGGGTGCCGCTTCGCATCCGTCGGGCGCCGGAGCGACCAGATCGCGAAGTCGATGCCCCGGCGCTCTAGACTCAAAAGCTCTTGCGCGATGAACGTTTCGGAGAGTCGCGGATAGCCCTTGAGGACGATGGCGAGCGCCGGTGCGGAGCTAGACGTCATTCAGGGCCACAGTGCGCTTGGGGGTGCTGCGGTGCTCGCGCCCAAGCAGGGTGTCGACCATCTGATTGATATTCTCGAAGCCGGAGAGCAGCCCGGGCACGCTGACGCTCGATGGGCGCGGCTGGCCCGGAAGCGCGCGGATCGCCTGCGCCATGCGCGCCGGATGGCGATTGCCGTCGTCGTCGAGCATGCGCACGAGGCCGAGCTGCTGCATGCGCTCGGCGCGGATCTTCTGCTCGAGACGCGGGCGCGAGCGCGGCACGATCAGCGCCGGCTTATCGTAGGAGAGGATCTCGCAGAACGTATTGTAGCCGCCCATGGCGACGACACCGAGCGAGCGGCGCATGTGCTTGCCGAGATTGGGCACGAAGGTCGAAACCTGTACCTTGGGCAACCGCTCCGCGCGGACCTTGAAGCGGGCCTGCAGATCGGCCGGCATGAACGGTCCGAGCACCACATAGGCGCGATGGGGCAGCGAGCGATCGTGCTCGTAGGCGCTCAACACCCAGTCGATCAGCTCGGCGCCGTCGCCACCGCCGCCGGTCGTCACGAGGATGAACGGTTCCTCGCGGACGTGCGGCGGAGGCTCGTCGCCGGAATGCCCGCCACGACGCAAATAGCCCGTGTAGGTGATCTTGGCGCGCACCGAATCCGCCACCTCGATGCCGGCGAGCGGGTCGTAGATCTGCTCGCGGCCGTAGATCCAAATATCGTCGTAGAGGTCTTTCAGCGCCGGCACGACGTCCTTGCGATCCCACTCGACCTTCAGATAGTCCGGGTCGTCCATGACATCGCGCAGGCCGAGCACGAGCCGTGTGCCGCGCGCCTTGAGGCTCTTCAAGGTGTTCTCGACCTCGCCGCGCAAGCCGAGCGGCTCCTTGTCGACCAGGAACATGTGCGGCTTGAAGGTCTCGGCGGCGCAGCGGATGACGCTCTCGCGCATGGCGATGGCGTCCTCGATGGAGATGTCGAGGCCACGGGCCGTGTAGCTGCCGTTCTTGAGCTTCACGACGCCGGGAAAGCGGATGAAGTCCACGCGGGATTTGAAAGCGTAGGAGCCGATGATCGGCAGCCCCGAGAGGATCAGGACGGAGATGTCCTGCCGGTGATCGACGAGCGAATGGGCGATCGCCCGGCAGCGGCTCAAATGGCCGAGGCCGAAGGAATCGTGGCTATAGATGAGTAGCCTGAGGCTGGTGTCCCCCGCCTGGCTCATGTGGCCCTCGCGATCGTTTCCGGCCGCACTATGCCGCCCCCCGGCAGCATCCTAGCTCAATACCAGTTTACCGTTCTGGTCTAGACCCTTGTTTTTCTTGAAGTCGACCTTGAGGCCCAAATTCTCCGCATTGGAGTAGGAGCACCCCTTGCAGATGTCGAATTGCTTGAGGAATCCTTTACGGCGCGCTTCCAGGGCGGGCTTGGCGAGATAGGCCTTCTTGAAACCCACCTCGGCGATGTTGGGCAGCTGCACCATCTGGTCGTAGTCGATGCAGCACAATCCCAGGTCGCCATTCCAGAACACCACCGTCTGATAGAGCGGCGTCGTGCAAGTGGCACGCCCGAGGTCGGTCGGGTGCCGCTTGAACTCGTCGCGCTGCGGCAGGAAACGGGTCGCGACGTCCTTCTCCTCCTCCGTCGTATAGGAGCCGATCGAGAAGGTCTTGTAGCGGATGCGGTCGAAACCGGCCTCGCGCGCCCAGGCGGTCATCTCGTCGATCTGGTGCTCGGAATAAGCGGTGAGGAGCGTCTGCAGCACCGTGATCGGGTTCTTGGCGCTGAGTCGCGAGCGGACCTTGAGGAAGCGCTCGATATTGGCCTTCACCTCGTCGAAGTCCGAGTTGACGCGGTAGGACTCCTGCGCCTCCTTCGAGAACCCGTCCATGCAGAGGTTGATGCGGGAGAGGCCGGCCTTGATCAGCCGCTCGCACATGTCCTCCTCGAGCTTGGTGGCGTTGGTCGAGATGAAGGTCTCGTGGCCGTTCTCGGTGGCGTAGGCGACCATGTCCGGCAGCACCGGATTCATCGTCGGCTCGCCGGAGAAATTGAAGTAGATCGCGGGTTTATCGGCGTCCGTCTTGAAGTCGTCGATGATGAGCTTGAAAACGTCCATCTTCATCAGGCCGCGGCGGCGCGTCATCGCGATGGTCACGGGACAGACCGGACAGCGCAGATTGCAGACGTTCGTCACGTCGATGACGATGATCGTCGGCATCTTGGCGAAATACGACAGCGGCAGCAGCTTTGCCGCCTCGCGCTTGGCGCGGTCCAGAACGGGAACGTTGCTACCGTTGGTCATCGAGCGTCTCGCGCGTTTGGGGGCTCAGGGATGAAGCCGAGCCCGACCGCCGGAAGCCCGCGCCATGACTGACATGGGGGCTCCTACCACGTTTGCCAACCGCAGCAGCGTCACCTGTTCGTGAGGCGCACACGGACGAGCTGCGACGCTCTGCCACGACTATCTTGGCGTCCACTAAACTGAATTGCGGCAGCCTTGCAAGCCGCTTTCTTAGCGCTCCCCACCGGTGCCTTGGCGGCTAGAACGCGGGTGAGTACGCTCGCCGGAGCGAAGAGGCGTAACTCCACAAGGTGTCATGACCGAGAGCCATTACGACGTCGTCATCATCGGTGGCGGCCCCGCGGGTTTGACGGCGGCCTGGGAGCTCAGGGATCGCCACATCCTGCTCCTCGAGAAATCTTTTCGCCTTGGAGGCCGCCTTTACTCGATTCCCTACGGCGACCTTTGGATGAACCTCGGCGGGCATCTGTTTCCGTCGGCCGGCTCGACCATGCGAAACCTCATGTTGTCGGTCGGGCTCGATGTCATCGCTATTCCCGGCAACAAGTTCGCGCTGTGGCACGATGGCAAGGTCGTCGCCCCGGCTTCTGTCTCCGCATTGCCGCTGACCCTCTCCTTGAGCGCGAAGGAGCGTGTCGCTCTGGCCCGTGTGGGGATAAAAATCCGGGCGGCCGTCAAACGTTGGCAAGAGGTGGCCAAGCCGCTGCCCGGGGAGAGCAGCGAAGCACGCCGCGCGCGGGCAGGCCGCTTCATGTCGGACATCTCGTTTCGCGAGTTTCTGGGGCCGCTGCCGGGGCGCGTCGACGCCTTGTTTCGCACGGCGAGCCGTAGGGGTGCAGCGGAAGCGGAAGAGTTCAGTGCCGGTATGGGCATGATGATGTTCGGGATGGTCTGGGCCGGTAAGGACGACGCCATGGGCTTCAATATGCTCGGCGGATCCGGCCGTCTCGGCGATACCATGACCGCGCTGCTCGGCAAGCGTGCGCTGCTCAACGCGGCGGTGTCGCGGGTCGTATCGGAGCGCGATCGCACGCGCGTGACCTTCGAGACGAACGGTCGAGAGCAGTCCGTGTCGGCCTCGCAGGTGATCGTCGCCATCCCGGGCATGCTCGCTCCCGGCATCGTCGAGGGACTGCCTGGCGACGTCGCCGCCACGCTCAGCCAAGTTCGCTATGGTCCGTTTCCGAGCATGGGCGTCATCACCAACGAGACGCGGCCGATGCCATGGGACGGGATCTACGCGATTACCGTCCCCGGCGCGACGATCACCATGATGTTCAACCACTCGAACCCGCTGCGGGTGAAGGGACGACCCAAGACCGGCAGCAGCTTCATGGTCTATGCCGGCGGCAAGCCAGCAGAGGCGATGATAGCGCTCGGCGAGGACGAGATTCGCGACCGTTATCTGGCTGATATCTTCCGGGTCTACCCGGAGATCGAGCCGCTCATCGTCGCAACCAAGGTGCAGAAATGGGGCATCGGCAACACCTACCGCGTGCCGGGTTTCAGCTTCGACGCCGTGACCAGATATTGCGAGCGCGACGATGTCGACATCCATTTGGCCGGCGACTACTTCGCGCAAGCCGGCAACATGGAGACGGCCGCCGGCACGGGCTTCGAGGCGGCACGGCGGGCGCGGATGCGGTTGTCGGCGCTCGGCGGCCGTTCAGAAACCGAAAAGGTCGCAGTCTAGCGTCGATGGGGCTGGAGCGGGCGAAGGGAATCGAACCCTCGTATGCAGCTTGGGAAGCTGCCGTTCTGCCATTGAACTACGCCCGCGCTGGCCTGGAACGTAGCAAGGCGCGCCTCTAAGTCAATCCGCCCGGAAATGCTTCGACAGCTTCAGCCCCTGGCCCTGGTAGTTCGACTTGATGCCCTGGCCGTAGAGCTGATCGGGAACTTCGGTCAGGCGCTCGTAGACCAGGCGGCCGATCATCTGCCCGTGCTCGAGAATGAACGGCACCTTGTGCGAGCGGACTTCCAGAACCGCGCGCGAGCCTTTGCCGCCGGCCCCGGCATAGCCGAAGCCCGGATCGAAGAAGCCCGCATAATGCACCCGGAACTCGCCGACGAGCGGGTTGAACGGCACCATCTCGGCGGCGTGCGTCGGTGGAACAGTCACGGCTTCCTTGGAGGCCAGGATATAGAACTGGTCCGGGTCGAGGATCAGCCGGCCGCTGTCGTTGCGGTGGATGCGATCCCAATAGTCGTCGATGCGGCAGGTGCCGACCTTGTCGACGTCGACGAGGCCCGTGTGGCGCTTGCCGCGATAGCCGACGAGTCCGTCCGCATCACCCGAGAGGTCCACGGTCAGGCCGACGCCGCCATCGATGTCGGCGGTGCCGCCGGAGACGAGACCGATCGTCTTGTGCAGCTCGAGCACCTCGGCATCGCTCGTCGGGGCTTCTCCCATGCGAAACCGAATTTGCGACAATCGCGAGCCTGTCCGCACGACGATCGGGAAGGTCTGCGGGCAGACCTCGGCATAGAGCGGACCGTGGTAGCCAGCCGGAACCTGGTCGAAGGCGCCCACACCGTCGGCGATGACACGGGTGAAAACGTCGAGCCGGCCGGTCGAGCTTTTGGGATTGGTGGCCGCGGAAACTTCCGGTCCGAGCGCGAGGCTTTCGAGCAGCGGCACGAGATAGACGCAGCCGGTTTCGAGCACGGCGCTGCTCGACAGGTCGATGCGGTGCAAAGCCAGATCGGCGAGCTTTTCCTCGACTTTGCGCCCAGGGCCGGGGAGGAAGCTCGCCCGGATACGGATGGCCTCGCGCCCGAGCCGCAGGTCGAGGCTCGCCGGCTGGATCTGGCCCTCGGCGGGAGGCAGCGCGAGCTTGATCTCACCCGCATCGATCCGCTTGCGGATCTGCGACGCGGGAAGGAGGCCCTGCGTGGAGACGGTTGCTGTGGTCTGTGAATTCCCCATAGCGGGTTGCCCGTCCTCGACAATTGGCGTCGCGCTTCAGTATTGCAGACGCTCCTACCCCAATCCCCCCTTGACGCCAAGGCGGCGACACCGCTTAATCCCCCGGTGCGCGGCGGTTTGGGTTTCGCGCACCGTGGTGATTTGGGCCGGCCGGCTTGCAGCCACGTAAAATAAATCGCTAAAGGGCCGTCGCACCCGCCTCGGTTTCGGCGCGACCCCTTCGCCCGGCCGGGGTATTTTTATGTGCGAAGGAGACAAAACCGTGAGCTCATCCAAGGACGATACCGCCCGCAGGCTCCGACCCGAAACCGAGCTCGTGCATGGCGGCGTGCTCCGCTCGTCCTTCGGCGAGACCTCCGAGGCGCTATTCCTCACCCAGGGCTTCGTCTACCGCTCGGCCGAGCAGGCGGAGGCCCGGTTCAAGAACGAGGATCCGGGCTATCAATACAGCCGGTTCGGCAATCCGACCGTCTCCATGTTCGAGGAGCGCGTGCGCCTGCTCGAAGGCGCGGAAGCGGCGCGCGCAACCGCTACTGGCATGGCGGCCGTGACGGCGGCGATCCTGGGCTATCTCAAGGCCGGCGATCATATCGTGGGCGCCCGCGCATTGTTCGGGTCCTGTCGCTACATCGTCGAGGACCTCTGTCCGCGTTTCGGCATTGCGTCCACGCTCGTCGATGGCCGCACACCTGAAGCGTTCGCCGCCGCCATGCGGCCGAACACGCGGATGATCTTCTTCGAGACGCCGACCAACCCGACGCTTGAGCTCGTCGATATCGCAGCCGTCTCGGAGATTGCGCACAAGCATGGCGCGCTCGTCGTGATCGACAACGTGTTCGCAACGCCCATGCTGCAGAAGCCGCTGCAGCTCGGCGCCGACATCGTCGTCTATTCGGCGACGAAGCACATCGACGGCCAGGGACGCTGCCTTGGTGGCGTGGTGCTGTCGTCGCAGGAATTTGTCGACAAGCATCTGCAGGTTTTCATCCGCCAGACCGGCCCGTCGCTCAGCCCGTTCAATGCCTGGGTGATGCTCAAGGGTCTCGAGACCCTACCGCTGCGTGTGGCAGCGGCGGCGGCGTCAGCGGCAATCATTGCCGACCGGCTTGCAGCTCATCCCAAGATCCGGCGCGTGCTCTATCCCGGCCGCGCCGATCATCCTCAACACGCGCTCGCGAAACGCCAGATGAAGGGCGGCGGCACGCTCGTCGCTTTCGACGTCGACGGCGACAAGGCAGCGGCCTTCCGTGTTCTGAATGCGCTGAAAATCGTCAAAATCTCCAACAATCTCGGCGATACCAAGAGTCTCGTCACGCATCCGGCGACGACCACGCACCAGCGGTTGACGCCTCAGGCGCGCGCCGAGCTTGGCATCGGCGAGAGCTGCATCCGGCTCTCCGTCGGCATCGAGGCGGTGGAGGATTTGGTCACCGATCTCGAGGACGCGCTGAAGGCCCTCTGACGTGTTTGTTTCACGTGAACGCCCGCCAGCCCGCGACGATGCGGGCGGCGGTCGACACGAAGCAGATGCCGGCGAAGACGAGTGCGAGCCAGCGGAACGCATCGGGGAACAGGCAGCAGAGCAGGAAGAAGACGATCGTCTCCGTGCCCTCGGCGAGCCCCGAGAGGTAGTAGAGCGACTTGTGTCCCTGGGCCATCGTCGAGAGCCCGCGCTTCTCGGCCATGATGGCGTAGGCCAAGAACGCCGCGCCGCTCGCATAGAAGCTCATGAGCACGACGGCGGCCGGCAGCGCATTGCGGAAGGGATCGGCGATAGCGAAGGCAAGCGGAACCGCGCCGTAGAAGATGAAATCGAGCGTGATGTCGAGGAAGCCGCCGCGATCTGTCTGATGGGTCGCGCGGGCAATGGCGCCGTCGAGGCCGTCGGCCAGCCGGCTCAACAGAATGAGCACGATCGCCCACCCCGGCTGGCCGATGGCAATGGCGGCGGCCGCCGACAACCCGGCGACGAAGCCTGCCAGCGTCATCTCGATGGCGCCGATGCCGATGCGGGCGAGTGCGCGCCCTGCCGCCGACAGTGGCGGGTCGATCAGCGGCCTCAGGCGCGCGTCGAGCATGTGGTATCTCCTTCGGGCGCGCGTGCGGCGCTGGCCCTTGCCCGCCCGGCGAGCTGGCCCTTTGACGTCCTCGCGAAGCAATGGCTTATCATGCCAGAAAGCGGCAATCCCACGGGCCTGTCTCGCATGTATCGCTCTGTCACACACAACATTCGCGTCACCGTCGAGCCGCGCTACCTGCCGGAGCGCTCCGAGCCCGAGGCCCGGCGCTATTTCTGGGCCTATACGGTCGAGATCGCCAACGAAGGCGAGCGGCCGATGCAGTTGCGGTCGCGCTACTGGCGCATAACGGATGCCACCGGCCGGACGGAAGAGGTGCGGGGCCCCGGCGTCGTCGGCGAGGAGCCGGTCATCATGCCGGGCAACGCCTTCACCTATACGAGCGGTTGCCCGCTCTCGACGTCTTCGGGCATCATGGTCGGCAGCTATCAGATGCAACTCGAGGATGGCCGCATGCTGGACGTCGCCATTCCGGCCTTCTCGCTCGACAGCCCCGATACGCGCCGGCAATTGAACTGAACACCGCCCGACGACGGAGCAACCCCTTGCATCACCGCCGTGCCGAGACGATCGCCATCCTCGAGCGCCTGGTCGCGTTCGATACGACGAGCGTCAAGACCAACATTCCCTGCATCGAGTATGTGAAGGGCTATCTCGCCGGGTACGGTATCGAGAGTGCGCTCGTGCCGACGGCCGATGGGCAGAAGGCGAGCCTCTACGCCACCATCGGTGACGCCTCGATGCCGGGCATCGGCCTCTCCGGTCACACCGACGTGGTCCCGGTGACCGGGCAAGAGTGGACGACCGATCCCTTCAAGTTGACCGAGCGCGACGGCAAGCTCTATGGCCGTGGCAGCTGCGACATGAAGGGCTTTCTCGCCTGCGTCATGGCGATGGTGCCCGATCTCGCGAAGCGCAAGCTCGCGCAGCCGATCCACATTCTCTTCTCCTACGATGAGGAGGTCGGCTGCACCGGCGTCCGGCCGATGATTGCCGAGCTCGGACAACGGCTGGTGAAGCCGCGGCTCGTCATCGTCGGCGAGCCGACGACCATGACGGTCGTCGATGCGCACAAGGGCGCCAGCCGCTATCGCACGATCGTTACCGGCCGCGAGGCGCATTCGAGCATGGCGCATATCGGCGTCAACGCGATTCATATCGCGGGGCTGCTGATCGCCGAGCTCGGGCGGTTGGAAGCCGAGCTGCGCGACGGCCGGCAGGACCCACGCTTCACGCCGCCCTATTCGACGCTGCAGGTCGGGCTCATCGAGGGTGGCCGCGCGCAGAATATCGTGCCCCGCCATTGCAGCTTCTCTTGGGAGATGCGGGTGCTGCCGGGGTTCTCGCCCGAGTCCGTGCTCGATCGGTTCAGGGCCTCCGTCGAGGAGGTGCATTTGCCGGCCATGCGCCGCGTCGCTGTCGACGCCGCGATCGAGACCGTGCACGCCAACACGGTGCCGTCGTTCTATTCGGGCGAGGGCTCGGAGGCGGTGTCGCTGGCGCTCAGACTGGCGGAGCAGAACGAAACCTATGCCGTCTCGTACGGCACCGAGGCGGGCCTCTTCCAGGGCGCCGGCTCGCCTTCCGTCATCATCGGCCCCGGCGACATCGCTCAGGCCCACCGCCCCGACGAGTTCGTCGCGATCTCCGAGCTCGACCGGTGCTTAGGCTTCCTCGAGCGGCTCGTGGATCAGGTGGCGGTGGCTTAAACCGGTCGGAGGCGGCGCAATACGCTACGCTATTGCGCCCTACGGGGGTGCCAAATTGGGTCGTAGGGCGCAATAGCGCAGCGTATTGCGCCGCTCACCACCTAAGACTTCCGCAGATCCACGCGCTCAATCATGTGATTGGCCCCCTTCGTCAGGATGAGGTCGGCGCGGCGGCGGGTCGGCAGAATATTCTCGATGAGATTCTTCTCGTTGATCGACGTCCAGATCGAGAGCGCCCGCTCGCGCGCGGCCGTATCGTCGAGGCTCGCATAGCGGTGGAAGTAGGCGGCGGGATCGCGGAAGGCGGTTTCGCGCAGCCGCAGAAAGCGCTCCACATACCACGCCTCGATCACCTTGGCCGGGGCATCGATGTAGATCGAGAAATCGAAGAAATCGGAGACGAACGGAATGGCCTCGCCGTCCTTGGGCAAGCGCGCCGGCTGCAGCACGTTCAACCCCTCGACGATCAGGATGTCCGGCTGGTCGACCACGATGCCCTCGCCTTCGATGATGTCGTAGGAGAAGTGCGAGTAGACCGGCGCTGTGACGTTCCGCTGGCCGGCTTTGACGCTCGCCAGGAAGTTGAGGATGCGATTCGTGTCGTAGCTTTCGGGGAAGCCCTTGCGCTGCATGAGGCCCCGCTCCTCGAGCGCGCGATTGGGCAGCAGGAAGCCGTCGGTCGGCACGAGGTCGACTTTCGTGTGCGCGGTCCAGCGGGCAAGAAGAGCTTGGAGCACGCGCGCCATCGTGCTCTTGCCGACGGCTACCGACCCCGCGACGCCGATGATGAAGGGCATCTTGCTGTCGTTGCGGCCGAGGAACTTCGTCGTCACGGCGTGGAGCCCTTGCGACGCCTGAACGTGCAGGTTGATGAGACGCGACAGCGGGAGATAGATCTCGCGCACCTCGCTGCCCGAGACGCGCTCCATGATGCCGGACAGCGCCTCGAGGTCCGCTTCCGACAGCGTCATCGGCGTATCCGCGCGTAGCCGCGACCACTCCTCCCGGCTGAATGTCCGATAGGGAGAGAATTCGAGCTTGGAACGCGGCGTCCGGGGCGCTTTGGCCTTCTGCATGGCTGATGACCGCATGATTAGACCGAGGGCTCCGACGGCTTGCGTTGGGCCTTTTCGGCGATGCCCGACATCGAGAACCGGCGCTCGAGCTCCGAGAGCACATCGGCGACGGGCACCTGCCGGCACTCGAGCAGAACGAGAAGATGGTAAATGAGGTCAGCCGCTTCGTTGCGCAGCCGCTCGTCCGTCTCGGCCAACGCGGCGATTACCGTTTCCGTCGCCTCCTCGCCGAGCTTCTTGGCGGCTTTGGCCGGACCGGCGTCGATCAGCTGGCGCGTGTAGGAGGCGTCGGGAGCCGACTGGCGTCGCTCACGGATGATGCCGGCGAGGCGGGAGATGATGTCGTCAGCCATGACGGACCCTAATGCCCAGGCGATCGGCCCCACCTAACCGTGCGGCAGCTTTATGTTGCAATGCAACAAGAAACGCCATGTGGCAGATCAGCCTTGCGCTTGCGCGATGGGCTGATCGAGCCGGACGGCGATGCCCGCTGCGGCCAGGCGTTCCTTGGCTTCCAGGATGGTGTGCTCGCCGAAATGGAAGATGGAGGCGGCGAGCACGGCGCTGGCATGACCTTGCTTGATCCCATCCACCAGATGGTCGAGCGTGCCGACGCCGCCCGAGGCGATGACGGGAATGGGCACCGCATCGGCGACCCGCCGCGTGATCTCCAGGTCGAAGCCCTGGCGGGTGCCGTCGCGATCCATCGAGGTGAGCAGGATCTCGCCCGCGCCGAGCCGTGCCACCTCCTCCGCATAGGCGATCGCCTCGAGCCCGGTTGGCTTACGGCCGCCGTGCGTGAAAATTTCGTAGCGGTGCGGCGCCTCGCCGTCGCCGACGCGCTTGGCATCGACGGCGACGACCACGCACTGGCTGCCGAACTTGTCGGCGGCACGCGCGACGAGCGATCGGTCGGTGATGGCGGCGGTGTTGATGGAGACCTTGTCGGCGCCGGCCTGCAGAAGTCGCCGGATGTCGTCCAGCGTGCGCACGCCACCGCCGACGGTGAGCGGCATGAAGCAGCGCTCGGCGGTCCGGCGGACGACGTCGATGATGATGCCACGGTTCTCGCGGCTCGCGGTGATGTCGAGGAAGCAGAGCTCGTCGGCGCCCGCGGCATCATAGGCGGTGGCGATCTCGACGGGGTCGCCCGCATCGCGCAGGTCGACGAAGTTCACGCCCTTGACGACGCGGCCGTCTTTTACGTCGAGACAGGGGATGACACGGATGGTGAGCATCAGGCCGCTCTCCTCAGCCGCCGCAACGCCTCTGCCGGATCGAGCGCACCATCGTACAGCGCCCGCCCGGCGATCGCTCCAGCGAGCTTGGCGTTCTCGGGGGCGAGCAGCGCGTCGATGTCGGCCATCGAGGCGAGGCCTCCGGAGGCGATCACGGGAATGGACGTCGCCTCAGCGAGCGCGCGGGTGGCCGGCAGATTGAGCCCCTTCAGCAGCCCATCGCGGCCGATGTCGGTGAAAATGATCGCGGCGACGCCCGCATCCTCGAAGCGCTGGGCGAGCTCGGCCGCCCGAAGTGTGCTCGTTTCGGCCCAGCCTTCGACCGCGACCATGCCGTCGCGCGCATCGATGCCGACAGCGACGCGGCCGGGGAATTTGGCGGCTGCCTCGCGCACCAGCTTCGGCTCGCGCACCGCCACCGTGCCGAGGATGACGCGCGCGATCCCACGCTGAAGCCACGCCTCGATCCCGGCCATGTCGCGGATGCCGCCGCCGAGCTGCACCGGCATTTTGACCGACCGCAGGATGCCTTCGACGGCCGCGCCGTTCACCGGCCGGCCCGCGAATGCGCCGTTCAAATCGACGACGTGCAGATACGTGAACCCCTGCGCCTCGAAGTGCCGCGCTTGCGCTGCCGGGTCCGCGTTGAACACGGTCGCCGCGCCCATGTCGCCTTGCCGGAGGCGGACGCACTGGCCGTCTTTGAGGTCGATGGCGGGAAAGAGAATCATGCCTTCGGTTAGGCGATCGTCGCCCGATTGTCGAGGTCGGTGACATTCTTCGTTACCGAACGCATGTTGCCCGCGATGCGCGGCAACGCTAGCCTTCGCCCCCGGGGGATACGTCGGGAGAATTTCGATATGGCCGAGCTCGCCACAGACCTCCAAGCGCTCATCCATCGGGAGCTCGTCAATCCGCGACCGGCGATCGTGCGGATGGCCGAAGCGACCGCGATCAAGCCGGCGCTCGCAGGGCTGACGCCACCTCACGCCAAGGGCAAGCCGGTCAGCCGCACCGTGCACGGCGTCACCATCTCCGATCCCTTCGCGTGGCTTCGCGCCGACAACTGGCAGGATGCCGTCAACGACGTGACGCTGCTGCCGCCCGACATTCGCACCTATCTCGAGGCGGAGAACGCCTACACGACGGCGGTGTTGGCCGATGTCGGGCCGCTGCAGGAGCAAGTCTACCAGGAGCTCAAAGGCCGCACGAAGGAGGACGAGGCGACGACGCCGTTCGACGACGGACCCTGGCAGTATTATGAGCGCGGTGTGCTCGGCAAAGACTACGACCTTCAGTGCCGTCAGCCGCGCGGGGGTGGCGCAGAGGAGGTGCTGCTCGACGGCAACGCGATGGCGGCAGGTCACAGCTTCTTTTCGCTCGCGTCGGCCTCCCACAGCCCCGACCATAAGCTCATCGCCTACGGCGTCGATTACGAGGGCTCGGAGAAGTATACGATCCACATCAGGGATCTCGCCTCCGCCAAGGACCTTCCCGACGAGATCGTCTCGACCGACGGCACGGCCCTTTGGACGCCGGACGGCCAAGCTCTCTACTACGTCGCCGTCAACGAGAACGTGCGTGCGCAAAAAGTGTTCAAGCACACGCTCGGTACGCCGCAATCCGCCGACGAGCTGCTGTTCGAGGAGAAGGACCCAGGCTTTCTCGTGTCGGCCGGCTTCACGTCGAGCGGGCGCTTTCTCGAGGTCGGCAGCGGCGACAATCAGACGAATGAGATTTGGCTTCTCGATACGCAAGCGGCCGAGCCCAAGCTGCACCTCTTCTGGCCGCGCCAGGCGGGCGTGCGGTTGAGCGTCACGCATAGCGGCGAGAAGCTCTACATCCTGACGAACGCCGGCAATGCGCCCGACTTCCGCGTGCTCGAGGCGGACGTCGTCGATGCCGATCCCAAGCACTGGCGCGAGATCGTACCGCATGTCGAAGGCCGGCCGATCACCGATCTGGAAGCGCTCGGCGCTTTTCTCGTCCGGCAGGAAAGTGTCGAGGGGCTCGACCGCATCGTCGTGCGCTTCCTCGCCACCGGCGAGGAGCACGTCGTGACGTTCCCCGAGGAAGCCTATGCCTTGGGCTTCTCCACCGGCTACGAGTTCAATACGACGAAGCTGCGCATCAGCTATTCCTCGATGACCACGCCGGGCGAGGATTACGACTACGACATGGTGAGCCGGACGCGCGTGCTCAGGCACCGGCAGGAAATTCCGAGCGGTCACGATCCGGCGGCGTATGTCACGAGGCGCATCTTCGCGACGGCCGAGGACGGGGAGAAAATCCCGGTCTCGCTGCTCTACAAGAAGGGAACGAAGCTCGACGGCACGGCGCCGGTCCTGCTCGACGGGTACGGGGCTTACGGCTTGCCTAACGAGCCCTCCTTCGACACCTTCCGCTTGAGCCTCGTCGACCGCGGCTTCGTCTATGCGATCGCGCATATCCGTGGTGGTCTGGAGAAGGGCGACCGCTGGTATCGCTTGGGGCGTGGCCCCTACAAGACGAACACGTTCAAGGATTTCATTGCCGTCGCCAAGATGCTGGAGGCCGAGCACATCGCCGCGCCCGGCCGCATCGCGGGCTACGGCGGCTCGGCGGGCGGCATGCTCATCGGCGCCGTCGCCAACATGGCGCCGCCGGGCCTGTTCCACACCCTCATCGCCGACGTGCCGTTCGTCGATGTGTTGAACACCATGCTCGACGGCTCGCTGCCGTTGACCCCGGTCGAGTATCCGGAGTGGGGCAATCCTCAAACGAGCGAGGCCGATTTCAAGCTCATCCGCTCCTACGCGCCCTACGAGAACGTCTTCATCGGCACCTATCCGCACATGCTGGTGCTGGGGAGCTTGTCGGATACGCGCGTCACCTACTGGGAGCCGGCGAAATGGGTCGCCAAGCTCCGTGTCGCTGACACGGGCCCGAACATGCTGCTGTTCGAGACGGAGCTCGACGCCGGGCATGCGGGTGGGTCGGGGCTCACCACCTCGCAGAAGCGCTGGGCGAAGATCGCGGCCTTCGTCATCAAAGCGGATGGGATGAGGTGAGGGCGAAGCCATAGTCTCCCGTCTCCGCAGTCCTCATTGGACTCGTGAGCATGCGGCAATCCAGGGGGACGGAGCGGCCGGCCCTGTCGAAGTTTCAGTCGGATGCGGCAAGCCGCTCCGCCGTCGCCGATGAATTGTCCGCCACCGTAACCGCCGGGCGCGATTGCTCACGCACCAGCGAATCCTTGCGCGCATCCGGCGCAAGAGGAGCTGCGGTCAGGTTCTCCCCGTCCGCAGCGGCAGACTGGACGGGGTGTCGCTTATGCACCCCTCCACCGACGCTCCCCGCCACCGACCGACCAGCGCGCCTGTCGATCCCCTGGCGACGGGGTTGGGAAGAGTATGGGGCCGTGCGGACGGGCGGGGATAACTTTCGCGGCGATTGTGTCGGATATGGTGAAGGAGGAGTGCATCGCTTGGGCATTTTCGCCTTTCGGTGCCCCTCACCCTTCCCGCTCCCCATAGGCACATCGTGCCCATGAGGAGGGGCGGAGATAGCGTGCTATCCTGACAAGTGATGAGAGCGCCGACCTATCCGCCTCTCTCCGTAGCGAAGCGTGCGGGGAGAGGGCAGGGTGAAGGGAAGCCACAGAGGATATCGTTGCCTCAGTCGCAGATCGCGAACGTCGCTCACGCGGCCAGCGACGACTCCGGACAGCCCTACTCCTTCGCCGCCACCACCGGCCCCTTCTTCGCGTCCTTCTCCAGGTCCTCGAGTAGGATCTTGACGAGCGGCGCGGCGATTTGGGCGGCGTGGAGCGCGCGGGCCCAGGGCTTGTTGGCGTTGCCGGTGCCGACGACGACGACGTAGGAATAGGCCGCACCGTTCGTGAACTGGATGCCGCCGGCCGTCCAAGTGTCGACCGTCGCATCCGGGTCGAGCGTCACCTGTGTGCCGGTCTTGGCGAAGTGCAGCTTCACGTCGCTCCGGCGGCCCGCACACCAGTCCGAGATGCTCTTCAAGGTGCCGATCCGCTGCTTGCCCGCCTCGTAGCAGAGCGGCGCCGACAGCAGCGTGCGGATGAGCGCGTGCGCCTTCGGATCGATCAGCGTGTTGGGCACGATGTCGTCTGTCGAGCCCTCGTCGTTGACGATCGGCGAGGACAGCAGCGCCCGGTCGAAGGCGAATTTCTTGACGAGCGTCGGCTGCTTGACCGGCAGGCCGCCGCGTCCCGTCAGCGCGGCGAGCACGACGGAGGCCATCAGATGCGCGCGCCGCGGGCTGCCGGCGACGAGACCGCGGACGGCGGCGGTCGACGGCGGGGTGCCCTCGCCGTTCGCGTCGGCCGGCGGCATGACGAAGCCGAAACCGTCGATCAGATGCTTAAACCGCTCTTGTCCGATCTGCGCGGCACGCCACTCGATGGGTTTGTTCAACGAGCAGGCGAAAGCGACGAGCGCCTTGCGGCCGCGCGTGACGTGGCCGTCGTGACGGCAGGTTTCGAGACCGGCCGAGGGCGCCTCCGGATCGGCGTACAAGCTCTCCGGCGTGTCGCGGCCGTGATTGGCGATAGCGACGGCGGCGATCATCTTGCCGACGGAGGCGATGGCGCGGCTCTCCTTCGCCGGATCGTAATGGCCGTTCGCCGGATCGTGCGCGCCGGCCGAGCCGAAATAGGCGGCGGTGTCCTGCGCCTCGAAATAGCGCACGATCTCGCCTTTGGCGTTGGCCGCGGCGATGATCACGTTGGGCACGGTCTTGCCGTCCGTCGCACCGGCCGTCGCGATGTCGAGCGTGTAAGCGGGATCGATCTGCGCCTGGTATTGCGTTTGCAGGGCGGCGAGCTCCGTCCTGACACTCTCGCGGAAGCGGCGGTTCTCGAGCACGTCGAAGGTCAGCGTGACGCCGCGCACATATTCCCGCCAGCCGAAGCCGAACTCGTTCTTCATCTGCTCGCGTGCACCGATCAGGCCGGCTGGCAGCAGTAGATTGGCGCGGAGCACCGGATTGGCCTGGGCGGCCTTGGATTTCTCGGGCGCCAGCTCGTCGAGCGCCTCCTGCAGCTTCGGCTTTACCTGCGGATCGGGCGGGCCGTTGGCGATCTGCGTCAGCTCGAACCATACCGCCTTCTGCTCGTCGGCAGGCAGCAGCTCGCTCGCGCATTTGCGGGCGCGGACGTCGACGATGTAGCGCCAGCGATCGAGCCTGACCTCGTTGAGCTTTTCCGTGCCCGGCATCAGGATAATCGGCTTGTTGACGGCGGACGCGAGCACGAATTGCTCGGCGACGGACAGATCCTTTGCGGGCTTGCCGAAGACGATGCGGCTCGTCATCTCGACGCCGTGCAGCGGCGAGCCGCCGGTGCGCTGTGCCAGCCAGAGGTGGTTCGACGCCCACTGCTTCAAGGGCTCGTTGTCGCCGCCCTTGGTGAGCGCCCAATAGATGACGGGGGCATCCCACCATTCCGAGAATTTACGCCCGAGCTTGGTTGCGACGCCTTCCGCGTTCGACGGCGGGGTCTTGTAGATCACGCGGGCGAGCTGCATCGGCAGCGTCGAGCCGCCGACGCCGATGTGGAAGCCGCCGCCCGACAGCGACCGCGTCACCGTCGAGTAGGGAATCTTGAGCACGCCGACGAGATCGATGCCGAACGGATTGAGCCAGCTGCCGATGTTGCGATCCTCGTGATAGACGAGGCAGCGCCAGTAGAAGTCGGGCGCCTCCTCGACCGGGATCGATTTGTGGTCCGGGTTGGCGACGTAGCCCGAATCGGCGAGCTCGATCGGCTGGTCGCTCGTGTTGAGGTCGCGCTTGGAATCGAGAAGCGGGTCGAAGGTGCCGACGAAGCTGCCGTCGGTATCGTAGATGGCGGTGGCGAGCCAGCGCTCGCTGTCGTAGCTGAGCTTGTCGGCGAGCCAATACTGCCCCGTCAATCCGCGCAGAGGCGCGAAGACGTAGACGAGCAGCACGGCGAAGACGAGGTAGCCCGTCGCCGCGGCGACGACATAACGGAAGCGGCCGAGGCTCGGATTGAAAAACAGCAAGCTCGCGATCGCGTGCACCGCTCGCACCGGTACGGCGAGCACGGTCTCGGCGATCATCGACACGAGCCGGAACAGGAACAGCATGCGCCACTCGAGGTGAGACGAGACACGGGATCACGGGCCGTCTCGAGAGGGCCCCCACTTGCAGGCGTCCTCACTAAGTGGCGTTTATGGCGAATTGATCGCGGGATTGGGGACGAGATCGGGCGCGCGTTCGGGAGCCGCCGCAAGCGGCCGCGCCATCAGGCTCGACATGTTCCTCGTGCGGTCGCTGCCGTCGGGCTCAATACAGGTGGTAGAGCAGAAATGCTCCGACCCCGATGCAAGGGGCGATCAGCGACGCAGCCGCAGCCAATACAAAACTGGTCGTCATTGGTAAGCTCGACAATTCCAAGACTGACCTCAGAACAATACGCGCAATAAACGACTACAGCAAACACAAATTATCGCGGGTCTTGTTAATATAAGTTAACATCGGCGACACTGTCGTGACGATGCTGGTTCGGCTGCAGTCCGCGTGAGAAATTAGCAAATGATATCAGCGACTTGAAATCCACCTCGTCACCTAATGAGGGTCGGCGGCAACCTGGTCACACTGTCACCACGGCCGTGCTAGAAACTGCAGAAGGTCCCCGGCGCCCAGCAGCCGGGCGACGGGGAGCATGCGGGGACAGTCATGGGTCATTCGATCGCGGTGATGAACACCAAGGGCGGCGTCGGCAAGTCGACCGTCGTCATGGCGCTGGCGGAGACGCTTTCCGCCTTCCACCGAAAGAACGTGCTCGTCATCGATTCCGATTCACAGACCTCGATCTCCACCATGCTGATGGCAACCGACCGCTGGGAGGAGACCGAGCGGCAGGGGCGCACGCTCGTCGACTATCTGATCGCCACCGTTCTGCCCGAGCATGGACCCGCCAAGGCGAGCTGGCACGAGTACGTCGTCACCGGCGTCTCCGACGTCGAGGAGGCGCGCTCGGTGCATCTCATCCCCTGCCACATGGAGCTGACGCTGTTCGAGCGCATGGTCTCCTCGGAAAAGCGCGAGCGAGAGCTCAGGGCGTCGGTGCGCGCGCTGCTCTCGGAGGCGAAGCGTCTCTACGACATCGTGCTGATCGACTGTCCGCCGGGGCTTTCGGTGCTGACGGAGAGCTGGTTGCGGGAGGTCGACTATCTGATGCCGCCGTTGAAGCCCGACTATCTGGCCGTGCGCGGCTTCTCGGTGCTGAAACGGTTCCGCCAGACACAGGCCGATCAGGGATTCGCCGACATGATCGGCGTGGTTATCAACCTGAAGGACGGCCGCATCGCCAGCGAGGAAGTGTGGCACCGGCGGATCGCCGAGGACGCGGAGAACCGTTGCTTTGCGACCGCCATACCGCGGCGCGCCTACATCCAGCGCGCGGCCGATTACGATGCCGGCACGCGGACCTACATGGCGAAGTATCCCGGCGACGCCGGGCAATGCATGCGGTCGCTGGCGCAGGAGGTGCTGGACAGACTGGCCGGTGCGCCGCTGCTGAAACCGCAGGAGGCGCCATCGGCCGCCCGGCCCGAGCGCGCCCCTCAGGCGGTCAGACCCGCGGCGCAGGCGCCCGCACCTGCACCGATGCGGCCCGTCGCGGCGGCGCCCGCCCCACCGGCCCCCGCCGCAGGGCAGCCGGTTGCCGTCCAGCCGGCGGTGCGCCGCGCGACGCCCGCGCCGCCGCAGACGCCCCAGGTCGCGCAGATGCCGAGGCCCACTCCCAAGCCGCGGCCTTAGATCGGGTTCAGTTCAAATGGAATCGAGAACCCGATCTAGGCTATTGGTTTTGAGCACGTTCTTGAGGCGAACCGGTGTCCACTACGCCTGAGCGTGCTCCAAAGCAGAAGAGCGCCGCCCCTGACGGGACGACGCTCCTCGCCGAAGGCACCCGAGAGGGTTCAGGTGCTCTTCTTCTTGGCGTGCATCGTGTGCATGGTCGCGACCTTGCCGGCGATCGGCTTGAACGCCGTGGCCCAACGCTGGCCGTGCCGGATGTGATAGGTCAGCTGCACGCGCTCGCCCTGGTGCAGCTTGTTGAGCGGCAGGCTCTTCGCCACGTGATAGCGGTGGTGGCCGATCCAGAGTGTCGACGCCGTCGCGCTCACCCGGCGCACATGGCCGGACACGGTTGCAGCCGACGCCGCCGTCGTCGCGAGCGCGCAGACGGTGGCGAGCGTGAGGAACGTCGTTTTCAGATGTGACATGGGGGGAGGTCCTGGTTGAGGGGGCTTGGCGCGCGGCGCGGGCCGTATCACACGGCCCGCATTGGATCGCGGCCCCGGCTGTCCAGGGCCTGCGATCTCGATGCGAGCTACATGGGCTTCACTTGCGAGGCGACCATCTTGCCGTCGGTCTTGTCAAAGGTGACGGAGACCTTCTCGCCCTTCTTCAGCGACTTGGCGTCGAAGTTCTTCGGCAGCTGATAGATCTGGCCGTCGGCCAGCGTGATCGTGGCCTGCTTGGCGTCGATCGACTTGATCACGCCCGTGGCGGTCTGGGCGGCGGCGAAAGCGGTGGTGCCGGCGAGCATCGAGAGGGCGACGGCGGCCGGAATGATACGTTTGAAGGACATCTTGATCTCCATCTTTGGACTGGAGCGGTTGCTCACCGCCCGTGCCAACCAAGATGGCGCAGGATGTTTTCGCGGATATCGCGGCCAGCTTACAGTTTCGTAAAATGCCAAGATTTCGCGAATTCGGCCGAGCTTACGAAACCGTAAGGCTCTGGCAATCCGTCGGCAATCTCGGTCGGCTACATTGCGATTGCGCGGATGACCCGACCCTCGTTGATCCCCGCCGCGCATCCAAAGGTAGGGCGGCCGAACCCCCAAGCAAGCCCCTGCCCTGCCGGCCCGGGCGATCTCGAGCCAGATCGTCCGGGCACCCCTTCGGCCCGTGATGAGGTGGTGCCGTGAACATACTCGTGATCGAGGACGATCGGGACACGGCCACTTTCGTATCGGATGGTCTGCGCCGTGAAGGGCATACGGTCGATGCTCTGTGCGATGGCCGGGACGGCGTCGTACAGGCCTCCGCCAAGAGCTACGATGTCATCGTCGTCGATCGCATGCTCCCTGGTCTCGACGGGCTGTCGCTCGTCAAATGCATCCGCAGCGGCGGCGTGCGATCCCCGGTGCTTTTCCTGACCGCGCTCGGCGGCGTCGATGATCGCGTCGAGGGCCTCGAGGCCGGCGGTGACGACTATATCTCGAAGCCCTTCGCCTTTTCCGAGCTGCTCGCCCGCGTCAACGCCATCGCGAGGCGGCCGCCTTTGCGCGAGAAGGAGACGGTTCTCAAGGTCGGCGATCTCGAGATGGATCTCATCGCCCGCACCGTGAGGCGTCGCGGTGACACCATCGACTTGCAGCCGCGCGAGTTCCGGCTGCTCGAGGTGCTGATGCGCAATCGCGGCCGGGTCGTCACGCGCACGATGCTGCTCGAGCGCGTGTGGGATTTTCACTTCGATCCGAAGACGACGGTGGTCGAAACGCACATCTCCCGTTTGCGGGCGAAGGTCGACCGGCCCTACGACGTCGAGCTGATCCATACCGTTCGTGGCACGGGCTACCGGGTCGATGACGCTCGCTGAGCTCTCCCGCAATGCGGCGTTCCGCCTATCGGCGATGTTCGTCGCCTTGTTCTCGGGCGCGATGATCCTGGCCTTCCTCGCCGTCTATTGGCAGGCCGGGCAATTTCTCGATCAACATCTCTCCGACCGGCTCGCCGAGACGCGCGACGCGCTCATCGTCGTCGCCACGCGTGACGGTTTCGACAGCCTTCGCAATGTCGTCCAGAGCGAGGCGTCGACCGTTCGCGATTCCGATACGATCCTCGCCATGGTCGATCGCTCCGGTCGTTTCCTCGCCGGGAATGCGGCGAGCGTCCGCGTGTTCGAGGGGCGCCGGCAGGTCCCGCGGTCGCAGATTCCGGAGATGGCGGCACGCTCGGCCTACGACGACCGCTTCATCGCCGAGTGGAGCGATTTCGAGGGCGGCAAGCTGCTCGTCGGCGTGAGCGACCGCGGCGCCGAGGACACGCGCGATGCCATCCTCACCGGTCTCGGCACCGGACTCGTGAGCATGCTGACTCTCGCGGCGCTCTCAGGATTGTGGTTGGCGCGGCGGGCGCAATCGCGCATCGACGATTTCGCCCTCACGCTCAAGGCGATCTCGCGTGGCAAGCTCGATCGCCGCGTGCCTTTGACCGGGCGCGGCGACGATCTCGACCAGGTCGGGCAGCAGCTGAACGAAGCACTCGATCGGCTCGCCCTGCTGATCGAGCGTAAGAACCAGTCGACCTCGGCCATTGCGCACGAGCTGCGCTCGCCGATCGGCCGCGTGCGCCAGAAGCTCGAGCGGATGCTCGATGAAGCGGTGCTGCCGGAAAAGCCGCTGCATGAGGCGATCGGCGATATCGATCGCATCGTCGAGATCATCGAGGCGATCCTGCGCATCGGACAAATTCAATCCGGCGCGCGGCGTAAGCGGTTCACGCCCGTCGAGCTCGCGCATCTGATTGCCGATGTCGCCGAGGTCTACGAGCCGGTCGCCGAGGAGGCGGGGCAGACGATCGCGTGTCTGCCGCCGATGGCCGATGCGCTCATCTTCGGCGATCCGCAGCTGCTGACGCAGATGTTCGCCAATCTGATCGAGAACGCCGTGCGCCACTGCCCCTCCGGCACGCACATCGAGCTGTCGCTCGAAGCGACCGCCGAGGGACTGGAGGCGCGCGTCGAGGACAATGGAGCGGGCATTCCCGAGCACGAGCGGCAACGGGTGCTGGAGCCGTTTGCGCGTCTCGACGAGAGCCGGACGACGCTCGGGGCGGGGCTCGGCCTCAGTCTCGTCGCCGCCATCGCCGAGTTGCACGGGGCAAAGCTGGTCTTGGGTGACGCCGGGCCCGGGCTGTCGGTCGTGCTCCGGTTTCCCAACAGCACGCACGAGGCTTGACCGTCGCGCACCTTACGAACTTGCAAAGCGGCGGCCACGTTCCGGCAATGCGGCGTGCCCCATATCGGAAGCATCAGGATTTGAGGTGACGGCGCAGCGCCGTCCCAACATAAGGAGATCACCCGATGTCAGAGAGAAACATTCAAGCCCCGCCGAGCTTTGCGGTCCGGACGCGGTCTCCGCTCGTCCGCAAGCTTCTGATCGGCGCGAGCGCGCTGGCGCTGCTTGCTGGCGCCGGCCAGCTGCATTCGGACGCCCCCCGTCTCGCCCATGCCGACACGGTGGCGACGGCTCAAACCGGCGCCCCAGGTTTTGCCGATCTCGTCGCCCGCGTGAAGCCGGCCGTCGTCTCGGTGCAGGTCAAGATGAAGGGTGGCGGCAACGTCGCGATGTCCGAGAACGGCACCGATCCGTTCAACGGCCAGAACCCCTTCGAGGGCTCGCCCTTCGGTGAGTTCTTCAAGAAGTTCGGCGGCCCGAACTTCAAGTTCGAGCATCGTGGCGGCAAGAAGGGCAACGAGGGGAGCGCACCCTTCGCGCAGGCGCTGGGCTCCGGCTTCCTCATCTCGGCCGACGGCTATGCGGTGACGAACAACCACGTCGTCGACGGCGCGGTCGAGGTGAAGGTCGTGACGGACGACGGACGGACGCTCGATGCCAAGGTCATTGGTACCGATTCCAAGACCGATCTTGCGCTCATCAAGGTCGATGCCAGCGGCCTGCCCTATGTCCGTCTCGCTGCGAGCAAGCCGCGGATCGGTGACTGGGTCGTGGCCATGGGCAATCCGTTCGGTCTGGGCGGCACGGTGACGGCCGGCATCGTCTCGGCGGAAGGCCGCGATATCGGCTCGGGCCCCTACGACGACTTCATCCAGATCGATGCGCCGGTCAACAAGGGCAACTCCGGCGGCCCGACGTTCAACCTCGATGGCGAGGTCATCGGCGTCAACACGGCAATCTTCTCGCCGTCCGGCGGCTCCGTCGGCATCGCCTTCGACATTCCCTCGCCGACGGTCTCGAGCGTCGTCGCCGAGCTGCAGAAGAGCGGCCGTGTCGATCGCGCCTGGCTCGGCGTCGAGATCCAGCCGGTGACGGCCGACATCGCCGATAGCCTCGGCCTCTCGAACGCCAAGGGCGCGCTGGTTGCCCGGCTCGAGGACGACAGCCCGGCGAGCAAGGTCGGCCTCAAGGCCGGCGACGTCATCGTCAAGGTCGATGGCAAGGAGGTCGAGGACGCCCGCGATCTCGCCCGCCGCATCGGCTCGCTGCATCCCGGCAGCAAGGTCGAGATCGACTATGTGCGTGACGGCAAGGAGCGTCAGATTGCGCTCTCGCTCGGCGAGCTCAAGGACAAGACAGCGAGCGCCGAGCCCGCCGCGCCCCAGACCGACAACAGCAGCACGCTCGACAATCTCGGCATCGCGGTCGCGCCCGCGGCCTCGGTCGACGGCGCGGGCGACCACGGTGTCGTCATCACCGAGATCGACGGCAGCGGCGCGGCGGCCTCGGCCGGTCTCGCGCAGGGCGACGTCATCGTCTCGATCGCCGGGCAGGATGTCGCCAGCGCCAACGACATCGACGCGGCGTTGAGCAAGTCGAAGAAGGCCGGCAAGAGCCGGGCGCTCGCCCTAGTCCGGCACGGCGAGGAGCAGCGGTTCGTGCCGCTGCCGGTCGCGGCGGGCTGAGGCCGTCAGCTTGCCCGCACCACGGCGCGCACGATCTCCGGCAGGGGTTTCAGCTCCACCCCTGCCGGAACTGCTTTTTGCGGGCCTCACGCCGGTTTGTAGCTCGCGGGTTTGAGCGCATAGAGCGCGCGGGTGATCGGACCCGCCGCACGGCCTTCGTGGTCCAGGCGATCCTTGCGCTCGATGGCGGCGCGGACGGCGTGGGCGCCGATGTAGCGGAAGGGCTCGGGCGGGAATCCCCTGAGCGGCGGGCGCACAAGCGCCGCCGTCGCCCATTCGTCCTTCGCGTCGAGTGCCAGCGAGGCGAGCATCTTGGCCCCGAGCTTGGACGGCACGACGCCCGATCCCGAATAGCCGTAGCCGTAGAGAATGTCGCGATGTCCGGGCAGCCGGCCGAACAGCGGCAGCCCATCCTTCGAGCGGTCGATCGGCCCGGCCCAGGTGCCGGCGATCGGCAGGTTCGCGAGCTTGGGCTGGTACATGCCGAGCACCTCGCGTAGCTCCGCGAGAGGGCGTCGCGGCCCATTGCGGCGGGCGGCATCGATCTCGGCGCCGTAGGGCAGCTTGCCGCCAGACTTCGTGATGCCGATGCGCCGGTCCGTCGTCAGGCGATAGCTCGAGATGAACACGCGGCTGTCGACCATGCCGGGCACGCTCGCGAAGTCAGGCGAGGCGGCGGAGTGAGGCACCGGCTCCGTCACGAGTCCGTCCGTGCACATCACCATGACGCCGGGCCTGAGTTCGGGAATTGCGAGCGACCAGGCATAGGTGCCGAGGATGATCTTGCGGGCGGTGATCGTTCCGGTCGGGGTCACGACGGACGGTGGCTTGCCGCGGCCGAGCCGCGTCATCCGCGTGCCCTCATGGACGACGATGCCCTTCTCCAGCGCCACCCGCCGCATGCCGCGCACGAGCCGTGCCGGCTGGATCATCGCGTTCGAGCGATCGAGCACGCCGGCCACGAAATTCGGGCTGCCCGTCAGACGCTCGATGTCGGCGCCTGTGAGCGGGTCGTAGAGGTCGATGCCGTATTTCTGCAGCCCGTCGATAGCCGAATGCCAGTGCCCCGACTGGGCCTCGCAGGTCGCGCCCCAGATACAGCCGCCGTCGAGCCATCCGAGATCGATCTGGTGCGCGTGGGCGAAGGCGCGGATCTCGTCGATCGCCGTGACGGAGGCTTTGCAGGTGCGCAGCGCCTCCTCGGTGCCGGCCAGATGCTCGAGCATGCCGAAGCTCACCCACATCGAGACGAGCATGCCGGCGTTGGCGCCGCTGCCGCCGGCACCGCAGATGTCCTTCTCGACGACGACGATGTCGAGCGAAGGATCGCGGGATTTGAGCTCGAGCGCCGTCCACAAGCCCGTATAGCCTCCGCCGACGATGGCGATGTCGACGCGGCGATCGCCGTCGAGCGGCGGTAACGGCTGCGGATTGCCTTCCTCGGCCAGCGCCTGCTCGAGCCAGAAGCTTCGCATGGGCCCTCCCTGCGATCGGGTTTGGGATCGCTTACAGCAGCTGACAGCGCCGGTGCCGGTCGTGCAAGTCCGTGCGCGCAGCTCTGGCCTGCGAGCTTAGGCCCTACGCCGCCTGCCGATCGCGAGCACGATCCCCAAGGCCAGCACGCTCAAGCCCGCGAACGATCCGACGAGCGGCGTCACCGTGCCGTCGTAGGCACGGCCGATGACGGTGCCGATGCCGAGCGAGATGAACGTCGTCAGCGAGGCCGTCACGGCGGAGGCCAAGCCCGCGATATGGCCGAGCGGCTCCATGGCGGCCGAGCTGAAATTGCCGAACAGGATGCCGTAGGCGAAAAAGCTCGCGAACAGGTAGATCATGAGCAGCCACAGCGGCGGATGCCCGGCGAAGGCAATGGCGACGGCGACCGACACCACGGATAAGCTCGACAGGAAGATCAGTGCGCTCCGCATCAGCCGGTACATGCCGAGCCGCATGACGAGCCGTGCGTTGATCGTCGTCGCGACGCCGATCGAGAGCGCCACGGCCGCGAAATAGAACGGAAACTGAGACCCGCGCGCATACTGGACGGCTAACATCGGCTGCGCCGTGCCGAGGTAGCCGATCAGTGCGCCATAGATGAGACCCGCGGCGACGATGTAGCCGAGCACGGTTCGATTGCTGCAGGTCTCGCGCACGCCAGCCCAGATGCGCGCAAAGCTGAAAGGGATGCGCCGCTCGCGAGGCAGCGTCTCCGGCTGCCGCATCAGGAACCACACGCCGCCGATGACGCCGAGCACCAGGAAGCCGACGAAGTTCGCGCGCCACCCGGCGGCGTCCGACAACGCCTGTCCGGCGATCGGCGCCAGGATCGGCACGAGGATGAAAACCGTGAAGATGAAGGACATCATGCGCGCCATGGCGTCGCCCGAGAGGCGATCACGGACGATGGCGGTCGCAACGATGCGTGGCCCCGCGGCGCCGAACCCCTGCACGACGCGACCCAAGAGCAGCATCGTGAAGCTGCCAGCCAGCGCGCAGATCGCGGCGCCAGCGAGATAGAAGGCGAGGCCCAAAAGGAGGACCGGACGGCGGCCGAGACTGTCGGAGGCAGGCCCCGTCACGAGCTGCCCGGCCGAGAGTCCTAAGAACAGCGCGACGATGACGAGCGGCGTATCGCCAGGATGGGCCGCTCCGAGATCCGCCCCGATCTGCGGCAGCGCCGGCAGCATGGCGTCGATGGAGAGCGCAACGAGCGAGATCAGAAGCGCCAGCAGCGCGACGGATTCCACGAAACTCGGCTGGCGCATGGGGTCCCCTCGACGTGCGCTGAGGTTATGCGGGTGGGATACCCACGAAAGCAACCGCCACGCTGTCCCAGCTGCGTTGCAATCAGGCGGGGCACGATTGGAGGGGACAGCGCGTTGTGAGGGCAGCATACTGCATCGACAGCGATGGAGGCTCAGATGTCCAAGCGCATGCCCAAGGAGACGCTCTACCAGTTGCAGCCTGTGTTCCGTCAATCGCTGACGGCGCTCGGCAAGGCGGCCGAGGACGCAGGTCTCGAACCGTTGCTGATCGAGCTCGTGAAGCTCAGGGCGTCGCAGATTAACGGCTGCGCCTTCTGCCTGCATATGCACGCGGCCGACGCCCGCAAGCTCGGCGAGACGCAGGAGCGGCTCGACGTCCTCGGCGCCTGGCGGGAAGCCGGGTGCTTTTCGCCGCGCGAGCAGGCAGCGATCCTCTGGACCGAGGCGTTGACCGAGATCGCCCGCCACGAGGCGCACGATGCCGCCTACGAGGCGGTGGCGGCGAGCTTCTCCGAAGCCGAGATTGCGGGGCTGACGGCAGCCATCCTCGCGATCAACGGCTGGAACCGGCTCGCGATCGGGTTCAAGATGGCGCCGAGGTTCGCGTCCGCCTCTTGATTGCGAGGGTGAGAGGAACGCTCTAACTTCGCCGCCATGACCGCACCCCACCGCAGTCGAACCGAACTCGAGCAGGACGTTCCCGATATCCGGGCCGCACCGAAGGCGTCGAGCGTCCTAGAGATGATCGTCGTGCGGCCAGTCTCCGGCGAGCGGCGCACGCTTGCGTCGGCGCGCCTGAGCCTTGCCGGCGGCGTCGAGGGCGACAGCTGGGCCGCCGGGTGCTGGATGTCGACCGAGGATGGCAAGCCGCACCCGGACGTGCAGATTGCCATCATGACGACGCGCAGCATCCGCGCCGTCGCGGGCGAGCCGGAATATTGGCCGCTCTCGGGCAACAACCTGTTCGTCGATCTCGATCTATCCGAGGAGAATATGCCGGCCGGCACGCGGCTCGCGGTCGGTGGCGCGCTGCTCGAGGTGACGAGCCAGCGCATGACCGGCTGCAAAAGCTTCATCGCCTGGTACGGCCGCGACGCCTGCGTCTTCGTCAACACGGGCGAAGGCCGCAAGCTCAACATGCGCGGGGTTTACGCGCGTGTGGTGAAGGATGGCGAGGTGCGGGTGGGCGATCGGGTGCGGAAACTGGGGCGACCGGCAGGTCGCCCTGCCGGTACCGGGGTCAGCGGAGACGGGCGACCTGCCGGTCGCCCCTACGAATTCGGCAACTGCCTCCGGCACCCTACCCCCGATCCCCCAAATCCAGCCTGAGCTGCTGTGCCTCCACCCGCTTCGTCTCGCGGGCGAGCTTCTCGATGCGGTCGAAGGGGACCTGGTTGGCGATGATCATGGAGCGCTTCGAGCGCATGGCGCGCACGTTGCCTTCCTGGATCAGGTGGAACTCGCCGACGGTCTGGTTGGGCAGCACGCGCGCCGGATCGAGACCGCTCTCGGACGCGAACGCCGCGCGGAGCTTCTTCAACGCGGTATCCTCGCGCACGCGGCCGATGAACCACGAGGTGATCTGGTCGCGTGAGCGATAGTCGAGATCGCCGGGGCTCTGCGTCGCAAGCATCAGGCCGACACCCGCCGAGCGGGCGCGCTTGAGCAAGCTCTCGAGCGGCTCCTTCGTCGCCGGCTTCGACTGCGCCGGAATGTAGAGATCGGCCTCGTCGAACATGATGACGGCTTGCAGCTTCTCGCTCGGATTGCGCTGGCAGAAGCGCAAGGCTTCCGAAAGGAACTGCGCGACCCAGAACAGCACGTTCTCGTTGTCGCCGAGGAAGCCCGTGTAGACGATCGACAGCCGCGTGCGATTGGGCTTGGCGAACTGGCCCAAGCCCAGCAGGCTTTCCATCCTGAGGCTCTCGCCATGACCGTCGAACAGCGCGGCGTTGCGATGCCGCAAGCTGTCGAGCTGGGCCATCAGGTCGCGGCGCGACTTGCCGGACGGGTCCATGCGGCTCGTCAGCTCGACGAGCTCCTCGTCGTCGTCCTCGAGCAGGCGGATCAGATCGGAGAGGCGCACCTCGCTGCGGCTCTTTGAGCCGAGCACTTTGAGAGCCACCGAGAGAATGCCGCTTTGGCGCTGATGCGTCGCCGAGTGCTTCAGGTGCAGCATTTCGCCGATGGCCGCCGCCGAGACGTTGGCGAGCAGCTGCTGCTCGTGGCTCGGCAGCTCGCTCATGCCGTTCGGCAGCAGCGTGATGTTGATCGGCCGGCCCGAGGTGCGGCCCGGCGTATAGACGGCGACATCCGTGTTCTGGGCGAGCTGCTCGCGCATCGCGGTGCGCTCGGCGCTCTCGCCCGGAACCGGCGCCCAGACGTCCGGGTTGGCGTAGGAGGCGAGATCGCCCTTGCGATCGATCAGCACGACCGGCGTGCCGCGCAGCAGCAATTGCTCGATGACGGTCAAGGCCAGTGTCGTCTTGCCCGAGCCCGAGCCGCCGAGCACGGCCGCGTGGCGGCGCAGGATCTGCTTCGACAGCACGATCGCGGACGGGTCCTGATCGAGACCCGCGCCGATCGAGAACTTGTTCCAGTCGGCCTCGGCATCGATGTCGATCGCCGGAGTTGCCGTCGGGTCGGGCAAATCCTGCAGGGCCGTGAGATCGATCTCGCGCGTGAGCTCTTCCAGCGGCGGTCCGAGCGGAATGACGATCTCGTCGCCATCATCGCCGGGATCGACCGTGGCGTAGGCGAGCTCGGCGGCGTGGGAAACGGGGGCATTGTCGTTCGACGGCCAACCGTCGTCCGGCACGTCCTCGTCCGCCATCTCGTCGACGTCGTTGTCGGGCGCGATCGAGGTCTTCAAACGCAGCAGCTCGCGCAGCGACGGCAGCGTCGACAAGGGCTGCGCCTGCGTCAGCCAGCCCTCGAAGCCCGGCTCGTTGCGGTGGCGGCCGTAGAAGCCGATGACGTTGAGCATCCGCTCCCACTCGTAGGTCGGGATGACGGAGCGCCGGCCGCCGCTGTTGGTGAAGCGCCGCACGAGCTGGGCCGTCGCGCTCTTGTGCGCGTTCGGCGGAAAGTCGGTCGCGCGGATCAGCACCGGCGCGCGCCCGGTCGACGCCGACAGCACGCGCTCGAGCTGACGCTTCAAGCCGCCGCCCTGGTTGGAGCGGTTGCACAGGAACATGCGCGTGACATAGGGCTCGGTGCCGGTCTGGCGTACGGTCAGGTCGGCGGCCGCAACCTCCTCGATGCCGTTGACGGGTGCGATGTCGATCGCGACCGCGTCGCGCAGCTCCTCGGCGGCGATCCTGAGCGCCGAGGTTAGGATGTCGATAAGCTCGTTCTCTTCTGACGGAATCTCGACCGTCGAATCGTGGATGTGGCGATCCCACTGCGTCTTGATGGCGAACGCTGCGTCGAACGTCTCGGGCTCGGCCACCATGGGTTTGGCGATCACCGGCGCCTCGACCTCGACATCCTCGCCGAGCAGCTGATGCCAGCGCTTCTGCGCATGCTCGAGCAGCCGGCGGGTCGAGAGGCCTGCAAGCTCGCGCATGAAGCCCGTCTCGACCATCTCGACGAAGGCCGGCAGCTGATCGCTCAGGCCTTGCTCGTCGAAGGCGGCCTGCATGCGTTTCAGCACGATCTCGCGCGCCTCGTCCTCATTGCGCACCTCGCTGAGCAGAACGGGGCCGGCTTTCTCGATGCGGTCGAGGAAGGATTGCGGCAGGTACTCGCGGGTCGCGGCGTAGAAATCGTCGAGGCAGGAGATGATGACGATCGAGGTGGTGACGCGGTTGGCGATCTGGATGAGATCGCGGATCGCCTTCTGGAAGCGCTCTTCCGGATTGTCGAAGAAGCGCAGATCCTCGACCTGGTCGATGCAGAAGACGAGCGCTGCGCCATCGACCGCCTTCATGAGGCGGCCGAGACACTCGATGATCTCGAACGGGCGATCCTGGCCTTCGAGGTTCTCGAGCGCGCCGACGAGAGGACGGCCGACGTCGTTGACGGGGCGGCCGTAGAGATACTGGCGCACGCGCTGGTCGATGCGCGGGTCGTTGCGCTGGAGGTAGAGCAGCGCGCGCACGATGTTGATGTCGAGATCCTGGCCGGCGAATTTCGGCGCCGCGACGATCTCGTCGGCGAGCCGCGCGACGAGTTGGGAGAGCTTGTCCCCCTCGACGGCCGACTCTTTGAGGAGCTCACGCGCGCCCGGTGCCAGAACGCCGGCGCGGCTGACGAGATGATTGGACAGCCGCATCAATCCCGTCTCTACGGGCATGCGCGGGTCATAGGGCTTTTCGAGCGAGTTGATGAGGCGGCGCAGGAAATACTCGGCGTAGTTGCCGACGTCCGGCGTCATCTGCGCATAGCCGAAATAGCCGCGATGGGCGGTGTGTGCGCCGCTCCTGAGCGCGCGGATCAAGTGAGTCTTGCCGGCGCCGGAATGGCCGTGAAACAGCAGGATGCGGTTGTGCGCGGGCGAGCGGCCCTGCGTCACGGCGGCGAGCAGGTCCTCGAACTTCTTGCGGGCCTGCGCATGCACTTCCGGCACGTCCAGCGGATCGGCCTTCCAGACGTCGTCCTCCCACGTGATCGAATGCTCGAACACGCCGAGGAGGCGCTCATGGGCAACGGCTTGCAGCGGCTCTGGCAGCATTAGACGTCCTCGACTCTGATCAGGTGCCAGACCGTGTTTTGGTAAGAGACGGCGGAGGCTTGCACGTGGCTCATGTTGGCCTTGTCACGCAAATCGGCATTGGTGAGCGATAGAAGCCCCATGCGATGGGCCTCGATCAGCATGGTCTTGAAGCGCGCCTCGGCGTCGGGGGAGGGCGTGCCGGCGGGGGCGAGCCGCTTCCAGACGTCGGCGATGTAGGCTTTACGGGCGCCGGGGACGCCGCGGGATTCGGAGCGGGCGATCTTCAGGATCTCGGCGGCGAATCTCGCGACGTCGAGAGCAAGCACCTCCTCGGCCGAGGGCGCCTTGACGGCGCGGCTGCGGCCCTGGCCGACGAAGCGGCGCAAGAGCGCCAGACGCAGCGCCGACACATCGGTCTGCATCGCGCCCACCTGCTCGGCGGCGAGCAGGCTGACGAGCTCGCCGTCCGTCTCGGCCGGCCGGCTGCGCGAGAGCAGGCCCGCCGCGAGCGCGCGCTCGCTTTCGTCTTTGGAGTTTCCGTCGGCCATTCCGGTCTTGCCGAGGCTCGGCCGCCGGCGCGTCGCTTCGCGTGCGAGCTCGGTGCGCGCCTTGGCGAGGCTTGGCTGGCCCTTGAAGCGCAAGGCAAAGGTCCGCTCGAGGATCGACAGCCGCAGCCCCGGGGCGCTGTTCAAGCGCTTGAGCTGGCGCTGTGGCTTCTTCTCGACGCCGAGCGCCTTGGCGATGAGCACGGTGTTCTTGAGATCGGCCCAGCCCGAGACCTTGGGCAGCCGTCCGCCGTAGAACCGCTCGCAGGCGATGTTGCCCACTTCCGTGAGGACCAACCGCCGGCCGTCGGCCTCGATATCGCCGGAGGCAACCGCCTCGGCGACGATCTCGTCGAGCTCGGCCCGCCATTCGGTGTGCGACATGCGGTGCGCGACGAGGGCGTAGAGATCTTTGGACACGGCAACAGGCGTCGCGCCGGCGTCACCGGCCGCGAACAACCTGAGCAGCACCACCTCGGCAATCGATGGCCGAAGCTCGGCGCCTACTGTCATGCCTAGCCCCCCGACGTTCACGGAATCCGGCTCCCTCCGGTCGGCCAAACTCCTACCGGCCGGCAACTGGGCTACCGACGAATCAGGTGTGAACGCTGCGAGCTTGCCGCATCGGCGGGCCGTGGCAAGGCCCAACCGTGCTCCGGGCTGGCGCGAGGCTCCCCATTGTGACGCGAAGTCACCGCCGCGTGGCCGATGCAACTTTTCCACGGCTACGCCGTGCCCCGCATTTGCCGCATTGGCTCCCACTTTCCGACAGGGATCGTCCCTAGCGTAGGGGACAGGGAAGATGCGCTTTTCGCCCCGGGCCGGGCGGGCGTAAACGCCAAATTTACCCTTGCGGGGAATAGTAAACGGCTTCGGGCTGCGTGTACCGTGTTGGTGCGCGCCAGTTCATCCGGAGAGTGTCATGCGTCGCGTAGTCCTCGCAGTGATCATCGCTCTGACGATGTCGGGATGCAGCATCGGCAGCCTGCCGATGCCGACGGGCTTTGCTTCCGACGAGACCGAGTACGGTGTCGACGGCATCTCCGGCATGTCGCTCGCCGACGCCGGCGCCACGGGCGACATCATCTCCCAAGATACCCTCAAGCGCCGCGCCCGCGAGCGCAAGGAGCGCAACACCGAGACGGCCTCGACGGAGGAGACCGTCGCCGTCGACAGCGCGGCGACCGCGCCGAAGGGGGCGCTCGACGATCGCGACTATTCGACCGCCCGGCTCGACCCGAGCGAGGCGCTGAAGCTCATCAACGATTACCGGCACGAGAAGGGATTGAAGTCGCTGAAGCTCGATCCGCTCCTGACGGCCGCCGCGAAGTCCCACTCACGGGATCTCGCCAAGCACGACCGCATCTCGCACTACGGCTCGAACGGCTCGAGCCCGTGGGACCGCGTCGCCGCCGCCGGCTACAAGGCGCGCGTCGCCGCCGAAAACGTCGGCACGGGCCAAGCGTCGCTCGCCGAGGTGATCAAGGGCTGGGAAGCGAGCGAAGGCCACAACAAGAACCTGCTGCTCGCCGACGCCGAGCACATGGGCATCGCCCTCGTGCAGGACCCCAAGACCGAGTTCAAGACCTTCTGGACGCTGGTCGTCGGCGCGCCGCTGTAGGGTTGAATGAAACGTAGGGGCGACCGGCAGGTCGCCCGCCCGCAGCGCCGGGACTATCGATGAAGGGTGACCGGGGCGATCCGCTACGCCCGCCGGAACAGCCCGTTCCAAACGCCGAGCTTCAGCCCGAGCCGCCGCCGCGCGATCGCGTGGAAGGCCAACGCTGCGCCGCTCAGCGTCGCCGATGAGGAAATCGCCGCACCCATCAGGCCGAAATGGGGCACGAGCAGCAGGTTCGCCATGACGTTGAAGAGGGCGCTGACGCCGAACACGATGGCGCAGCTCGTCTGCTCGCCGAGCATGCGGAGCACGAACTCGGCCGGCCCGACGGAAGCTCGGATCAGATAGCCGACAACCATCGCGAACATCACCGGATAGCCGCTTTCGAAGCCGTGACCGAACAAGGAGAGGAGCGTCGGTCCGGCGACGAGCAGCATCGCCGCCGCGCCGAGCGAGGGCCAGAAGGTCCAGTTGGCGGCATCGCGCACGAAGGATTCGAGCCCGTCGCGGTCGCCGCGCGCATTGAGCATCGAAAGCCGGCTCGCGACCGCGCTCCCCACCGCATAGTGCACGAAGGAGATGAAGCCGATCGTCTTCAGCGCCGCATAGTAGACGCCGACGCTGTCGGCGGCCTCGAAATAGGTCAGCACGAGCACATCGGTGTTCTGGATCAGGAGCTCGAAGCCCGAGATCATGAAGATCGGCAGCGCGGTCGACAGCCACAGCCCAGGCTCGAAGGCATAGGGGCCGTCGCCCGTCTCGCGCTTGAGGCGGCGCTGCATCATCGCGAGCTGCACGAGACCCGTCGCCCAGGTGGCGATGATGGCGCAACCCGCCGCCGTCGAGGCCACCATGGGCAGCTCGAGCGCGTGCGCGGCCACCATCGCGACGAGGATCAGCAGAGGCCTCACGACATACGGCGGCAGCAGCGCGAGATTGAAGAAGGAATGCGCGCGCCCGATGCCATCCTGCATGTCGGTCAGCGTGTAGAGCGGCAGACAGAAGAGGGCGAGATAGAGCGGCAGCACGTAGTGACTGTCGATGACGTGGCCGAGCACGCGCAAGCCGAGCAGGCCTGCGAGCGCGACCGAGGTGGAGACGGCGACCGTCAGGAGGCGGCTGCCCAGCAGCACACCCCGGAGCAAGGCCGCTTCATTGCGTTCCTTGTATTCGGGCACGAACCGGATGACGGCAATGTTGAGACCGAGCGAGGAGAGGCCGCCGAGGATCAGCACCCAAACCCAGACGAAGACGAAAATGCCGTACTCGTAGCTGCCCATCCAGCGCGCGAGCACCACCTGGGTGAGATAAGCGATGCCGGCGCTGAGCACGCGGATCGCGAACGCGACCATGGCGGCGCGCTGGGCAAGTCCACGCTCGCCCCCCGGCAGCAGACGCTCTTTGAGCTCGGCGATCATGTCGCGAGGCAGCAGCGAACGCCTGCCCGGCAGGAGATCGGCACTGGCCTGGGGCTCGATTGTCATGGGTGGGACGCTTCGCCGGACTGCACCGCGAACCCTAGCAACTCGGTCTTCACGGCGGATTAATTGCTGCCACCGGCGAGGCGGTCGGCCTCGCGGCGGCGGATGGCGAGGGAGACCTCGTACCAGGAGCCGGCCCGGCCGTTGTCGCCACCCTGCTCATGCACGGCGCCGAGGAACTCGGCGATCTCGATGGCCAGCACGCCATGCCGGCCTTCGAGAACGCTCGCCATGACCTCGACCTCGCGGCGCGACGCCTGCGGTTGGGACGATGTGGCCGTCGCGGGTTCGATCTGTTTCATCTTGCACTGCCTGTTGCCTGTCGAGGCTCAAGCAAGCAAGAACAGCGCCAGCTTCGGCGCGGCGTGCCCTTTCGACGGAAGTGCGGCGGAGACGCCGAATTGTGGTTTGCGCCACTGTCCGATTGTGAGACATTAACGAATGACGCCGCCGCCGGTGGCCACACGTCCCGATCATTCAGAGGAGGTCTCGATGCGCCTGTTTGCCAAGCCTGTCCTCTCACTGGCTGCAGCTACGCTTCTGGCTGTCGCGAGCGGGGCTCTTGTCGCGGCCTCCGCGGACGAGACGGTGCCAGCGCCCGGCGCCGCCACGGCGACCGAGCCCGTCGATCCGGCGGCCGCGCCGCCGGCCGCGACCGACGAGACCCAGACCAAGGTCGCCCCCGACTCCGCCACCGGCACGGTGGAGGAGCCGGCCTACTCGCCGATGCCGAGCGAAGGCCCCGGCGGCGGCTGTCACCACGGCCGCAAGGTCGAGATGCCGTCGGTGTGAGGGCGGCTCGCCCCGAGGGCTAGGCTCAAGCGGCCTTCAGGACGATTTCAGCCGGACTTGCGCGGCGCGTGCGCCAGCGGTTGTTGCGAGACCGCGTCCCGAGCGAAGGGGCGCGTCCCTCGCCGCCTATTTCTTCGTCGGCTTTTGCTCGGGCACCGGGATCGTCGCGGTTTCGTCGGCGACGGCAGCGCTGGCGGCGCCGTCATCGCCTTCGGCCGCTTCTTCTGATTTGCCGGCTTTGGCGACGACGTCCTTGCTCTTCTTGGGCGGGCGCCAGCCACAGGCCCAGGCCTCGACCGAGGTCCGGACATTGGCCGGAAGATCCGTCGCCCCTTCGGAGCGCGGCAAGTTGTCGAGCGTGTCCGCGCCGAACATCGTCTTCCACAGGTGCGTCTCGAAGCCGTGCTCGATGAGCATGGCGGCGCGAACATTGCGCGCCTCCGCGCTGGGCGAGCCGAGCACGACCGCGATCATGCGCGTGTCGCCGCGCGTCGCCGAGGCGACGATGTTGTAGCCCGAGTCACAGATGAAGCCGGTCTTCATGCCGTCGGCGCCTTCAAGATGACCGAGCAGCTTGTTGTGCGACCGCAGCTTCTTCTTGCCGAGCGTCATGTCGGGTGTCGCGAACAAGGGCGCGTATTCGGGGAAGTCGCGGATGATGGCGAAGGTGAGCTTGGCCAAATCCCGTGCCGTCGTCGTCTGGCCGGGATCGGGCAGGCCGTGCGGGTTCGTGAAGTGCGTGCCCGTCATGCCGAGCGTCTTCGCCTTGGCGTTCATGCGATCGACGAAGGCTTGCTCGCTGCCGCCGATCTTCTCGGCGAGCATCAGCGCCATGTCGTTGGCGGACTTGATGATGAGGGCGCGGAGGCCCAAGTCGAGCGCGATCTCGCCGCCGACCTTGAGCCCCACCTTGCTCGGCGAGATCTTGAAGGCCTTGTCGGTGCAGACGAGCTTGTCGTCCGGCTTGACGTCGCCGCTCTTGAGCGCCTCGAAGGTGAGGTAGGCCGTCATCAGCTTCGTCAGCGAGGCCGGATGCCAGCTCTGATCCTGCTCCTCGGCGTAGAGAACGGCGCCGGTCTTGGCGTCGAGCAGCAGAGCGGGCCCCGCCGAGGCGGTTTCGATCGAAGCGACGAACAGGAGGAATGCCGGCAGCAGCCGCGACCACATGGTACGAACCCTCTTGCCTGACCGGTCCGCCGATCCCGGTCTATGCACCGCGCCGGACGCTCAGCGCAAAAGCGCTGGCGGGCCGGGATCGTGGTGCCCCTGGCCCGACTTGAACGGGCACGTTGTTGCCAACAACAGATTTTGAGTCTGCCGCGTCTACCGATTCCGCCACAGGGGCTAAGTGGGCGCGGATGATATCGCCCGAAATCCCGGCGTCAACCGGGGGCGTGTGACGTGGACAAAGCGCCACCCTCTCTGTAAGCACGTGGCCATCATGTTGCGCAGCCTCTACGACAAGACGATCACCTATTCCGCGAGCCCCAACGCGCCCTACGTGCTGGGGCTCGTGTCGTTTGCGGAAAGCTCGTTCTTCCCGGTGCCGCCGGATGTGATGCTCGTGCCCATGGTGCTGGCGCAGCCCAAGAAGGCCTGGCTCTACGCGACGATCTGCACGGTGACGTCCGTGCTCGGCGGGCTGCTCGGCTATTGGATCGGCGCCGCGCTCTACGAGACGCTCGGGCATTGGCTCATCTCGATGTACGGCTACGGCGACCGCATCGAGCAGTTCCGCTCGCTCTATCAGCAGTGCGGCCAATGGGTCATCCTGATCAAGGGCCTGACGCCCATCCCTTACAAAATCGTGACCATCGCCAGCGGCATCGCGGGCTATAGTCTGTTCTGGTTCGTCATCTTGTCGGTGATCACGCGGGGCGCGCGGTTTTTCATCGTGGCGGGCCTGTTGAACCGGTTCGGCGGACCGCTCAAGGCGGTGCTGGAGCGGCGCTTCGGCCTTGTTCTCTTCATCATTCTCGCCTCCATCATCGGCGGCTTCGTGCTGTTCAAATATGCCTTCGAGGGAAGCGGTCATGTCGGCTGTGGTTTCTAGGCTCCGCGGTCTCTCGGCATTCGAGCTGGCCCTCGTCCTGGCGGTGGGGGCGGCGCTCGCCATCACGACGGCCCTCCTCTTCCAATATGTCGGCGGCTACCGGCCGTGTCCGCTGTGCCTGAAAGAGCGCATCGCCTACATCGCCGCGATTCCCGCCGGCCTGATCGCAGCGCTCATGCTCATGACCGGACGCAGCTCGCTGGCACGGATTCTCCTGGTGCTCGCGGCGGCAGGGCTCATTTGGAACGCGGGTCTCGGAGTCTATCACTCGGGCGTCGAATGGAAGTGGTGGCTGGGGCCGACGGAGTGCGGCAGCACCGGGGATCTCGTCTCGGGTGGCAGCCTGCTCGAGAACATCGCGAGCGAGAAGCGCGTGCGCTGCGACGAGGCGGCGTGGCGGTTCTTGGGACTGTCCTTCGCGGGCTGGAGCGTGCTGCTCTCGCTCGGCCTCGCCGGCGCCGGATTTGCCGGCGCGATGGCGCCGTCACGACGCACGGCCGTTTAGCGTTTTGTTGACGAATTTGAACGACCCTTAAGCCCATGAGCCGAATTTCGCACCGCTGAGGGTGCCGCCATGAGCAACACCGCTATCGACGACGATCGCGCGACCGTTCCGTCCGCGACAGAAGCCTTGCAGTCGCGCCGCCAATCGCTGAAGACGATCGGCAAGTTCGCGGCCGTGACGGCGCCCGCTATGTTGGTTCTGCTGGATGCGGGAGCGGCCGGTGCGGCTTGCCCCACAACGGGCAACAAAGTGGGATGGACCGTCAACGGCAAGAACTCGGTCGTCTGACGCACGTCGGTCATCGCCTGGAGATGTGCGCATGACGGCGCCAGAGCCTCGCGTCGAGCTCGCGGATGTGGGCGCGCTCGCCTGCCTCTATCGTGCCGATACCGGCGCGCTGTCGATCCTGACGCCGGCGGCTCGGGCTGAGTGGCTGAAGTTGTGTGCGACAAGGGACGCCGCCAACATGGAGCTCGCCGCAGCGTGGCGCGAGCAGGGCTTCGTCGGTGCGTCAGCCGGTTTTCCTGCGAACGTGGCGGCCCCGTCGATCCGCAGCCAGGCAAAATCGCGTCTCGACCAAGGCTATGCCCTCGGGGGGAATCGGGTCTGTCGCTTGACGGTGGATGCAGAGCCGTTGGCCGGATTGCTCGGGGCGGTGCTGCGGCCTTTGGCGGCCGAGTGTTCCAGCGAAGCGCAAACGGTCATCGCGGTCACAGAGTCTGCAAACGGCGCGGCTGTGAGCGTCGATGGCGTGCTCTGTTTCGAGGGCGACAGTGCTTCGGCGCGCAGCGAGGCCTTGCGGCAAATTTTGATGGCGCTCGTCGGCTGGAATCGCGTCGGCGCGCTACTCCATGCCTCGACCGTCGCAGGCCCACGCGGTGGCGTGGCGCTGCTCGGTCAGAGCGGCTCGGGGAAATCGACGCTCGCCGCTACGTTGGTTGCTGACGGTCTCGCCTATGTCGCCGACGATCTGAGCGCGCTCGATCGCGATACGAACGCCATCCACCCGTTTCCGCTCGGCCTCTCTGTGAAATCTGGTAGCGAAGCCGTCGTCGCTCATCGCTTCCCGCGATTGCTTGAGCAGCCGGAGCTCGTCACCCGTCGCATTCGCGTCCGCTATCTCGACCTCGAGAGCCATGCGGTGTCGCCTGGCTCCCCGGTGCCGCTCACGGCGCTGGTCTTTCCGATCTACGATCCGGGCACAACGACACTCGAGGCCGAGCGGCTCGCGCCAGAGACGGCACTGCATCTGGCCATCGAGAGCGGATCGGTGCCGGACGGTAGCCCCCGCTCGATCCATCCGCTCGCCCGCCTGTGCAACGAGGTCCCGGCCTGGCATCTGGCCTACGGCGATGTCGCCGATGCGTCGGCCTGGGTCCGCTCGCTCTCAGGCGGCACGCCATGAGATCCGATGCGCCGCTACTCGTGACGGAAACGCTTCTGCGCGGTGTGGTGGAGGGCCGTCTGCCGGAGGTGGCGCCCGTCGCACTCGACGAAGAGGTCTGGTTGGAAACGATCCGTCTCGCGAGTGCGCATCTGGTTCTGCCGGCCCTTGCCGCGGCGCTCGACCTCGCCGGGCCGGGATGGCCGATCGGCGACGAGGCGCGCGCCTATCTCGACACCATCCGCGCCGGCAATGCCGCGCGCAATGGGCGTCTTAAGGGGGCGCTTGTGGAAATCGTCGGGAAGCTGCAGTGGGCCGGTCTTGATCCGATCGTCGTCAAGGGCGGCGCCTGGCTCATCGAGGCGGACGATGCCGCGCCCTGGCGATTCATGGGCGATCTCGATCTGATCGTCGGCGAAGGCCAGCTGGCGGACGCGGTGAGCGCGCTCACCTCGGCGGGCTTTACGCCCTCGGGCGACGACTACGACCCGAGCCGCGACGCCCATGCGCCGGCGATGCTCGCCCCTGATGGCGAGACGATCGTCGAGCTGCACAATCGCGCCTTCGCCGATCTCGCCTGCCCCGCATTAGAAGCCGCGCTCGCGGAGCATCCGCACGGGCTCGAACGCGACGGCGTCGTTTTGCGCCGCCCATCGCCCGAGGCCCGCCTGGCCTATCTCCTGCTGCACAGCCAAGAGCATCACGCCTACCACGCGCAGCGCCGGCTGCTGCTGCGCGATCAGCTCGAGATCGGCATGCTGACCAAGCGGCATCGCCTCGACCTCGCGGCAGCTCTCGCCCTTGTCCCCGAGGTCTCCCGACCGCGGGCCGGAGCCTTACTCGCGGCGGCCGAAAATTTCGGCGTCGCGATGCCGGGAATAATCTTCGCTTCGTCACAAAGGCAGTGGGCGGACAGGGCACGCCGGCGACTTATGCACCGGGTGTTCCACAGGCAACTCACAGGCGCGCTGGACATGGCCGGCCATGAGGCGCGGCGCCTCGTGCTCGATCCTAAGCGCACGATCCGTCTCGTCAGGGGGCTCGCCGCGCCTGGCCAGATGCGCCGCAAGATATTGAAAAAAATCGCGAAATTTCGTGATCGCGCCGCAGGCTAGCTGAGTCCTGGCTCGATAGCTCAACGAATCCAAAAACCCCTATTGGCTGGCCTCGCGCCGGTCTTATGAACATTTGTCAAGCTAAATGCCTAGTACAAGACGAGAACAATTCACATTGTCGCCGGAATGCCACGCATAATGCTCCCTTGTCCGCGGATGGAAAGTTAGTGCCGCGGCGGGTTGGGAGAAAAAGCGGGTGTCAGTCGGTTGCGTAAATCCGGAGCGGGCTGCGTATCGCTCGACGCCGGTGACCAGGACCCGCCTCTCATCTCAGGCGCCGCGTGGCGTATCGGCGTCCGTATTCGTCAGTCGAGTTGCGTTGGCGTCGTCCTCGTTCGAAGGCCCCGTAGTTCAGGCTCCGCGTTCCGTGTTGGGAGCCAGGTTGAAGCGTCTCATCGGGAGCCGGCGTTTCGAGCGAGGGCAGAGGGTGCTCCAGCGTCTTGGTCGGAGCGAGGCCGCGTTGTCCACTGGCCTCTCAGCGACCTCGAGGAACACCGGTGAAGAGTCTGCGTTGCATTAGTTGCGTCGCCGTCCGTTGCGTCTTGTTGCGTCATCCCGCGTAGCGCCCGTTTGGTACCTCGTCCGGGCCTGGGATCCTTACCCTAAGTTTTGTTGCGTTTGTCGTCTGTGCGCGTTGCGTTCAGTGGCGTTTGTTGCGTCGTGTCGCGTGTGTTGCGTCCCGTAGCGTTGGTTGAGTTCCGTAGCGTCTGTCGCGTTGTTGCGTAGCTCGTGCGTCCTCTCGTAGTGCCCCCACTTCTGATCCAAAGAGACGTCAAACACAGTGCCGAACAGAATTCACATCGCGAGGAAACGGCCCAGGGAGCGGCGAGAGATTTTCGTGTCTCCGGCAGGTGGCAAAAGCACCGCCGGAACCGTGAACGGTATGGCAAGCGCGTGTAGTCGAGCACAACCCTTCGATGGGCTCTACGTGACCGGTATTGCGTCGTGGAGCGACCCTCCTCTGGACGCGCTTGCCACCAACATCTGCGACTGACTTCGCGTGACGGCGTCAACAGGAAGGACCCAACAACAATGCAATGCCCCGCCAACATCAATCCCGTCCAGTGGTCTCAGGCCGTCGGTCTCGCCCGCCAGGCGGCGGCGCGGGTCTATCGCAACGGCGGTTCGGCGCGCGAGGCGGCCGAGAGCCTCGGCGTGCGCGTCACGTCCGAAACCGAGCTCACTTGGGATCGCGCCATCGAGGCCATGGCCGAGCGCGTCTGCGGCGTCGTGGTGACCCCCTCATCCCACCAGCCCAAGCGCCAGCCCGCCGTGGCCGCGAACGCCTTCGGCTACGACAATGTGCGAACGCTGCGCGTGGCGGGCGCGCGGCGGTAGTGATCCTGGCGACGCCGTCGTTGCTCACGAGTTCCCGTGGATGGTCGCGTCCGCGACCATGACGGCCGAGGGGACGGTTCGTGCCGGACGCGGTTAAGGATCGGGTCGAGCAAGACCCGCTCCCGTCATGCTGGGCCAGCATTCACGGGTGCTTCTGAGGCATCCGGCATTCGCCACGCGACGGATTGTTTATCGCCTGTTATTCGGGGCCGGCCATCAGTGCGCACCCAATCCTCGACCCTACGGCTCCAGCTCCGTATCCCAGTAGAGATAGTCCATCCAACTATCGTGCAGGTAGTTGGGTGGGAACAGGCGGCCGTTGCGGTGCAGCTCGAACACCGTCGGCCGGTACGGTGCCTGATAGGGTCGCATCTTGGCCTGCTCGGGCGTGAGGCTTCCTTTGGCGAGATTGCACGGCGCGCAGGCCGTCAGCACGTTGTCCCACCGAGTCATGCCGCCCTTTGAGCGCGGCACCACGTGATCGAAGGTCAGATCGCTCTTGTCGCCGCAGTATTGGCAGGAGAAGCGGTCGCGCAGGAACACGTTGAACCGCGTGAAGGCGGGATAGAGCGCCGGCTTCACGTAGCTCTTGAGCGACACGACGCTCGGCAGCTGCATCTCGAAATTGGGGCTGCGCACCGTCCGCTCGTATTCGGAGACGACGGTCACGCGGTCGAGGAAAACGGCCTTCACCGTCTCCTGCCAGCCCCAGAGCGAGAGCGGATAATAGCTCAATGGCCGGTAATCGGCGTTGAGCACCAAAGCCGGGAAGTTGTCGGGCGGTGAAACGGTGTGCGCGGCCGTCAATGCGGTGTCCTCTTGCGAGGGCCACCCGATTCGCACCGCTCGGGGGCCGATGACGCCGGGATACTAGCCCCCGATGTCAGGTCTGTGAAGCATGCCGCAGCCTGCGGACCGTGGCCCGCATGCCGCATTCCTCATATGGGAACGCACCAGGGGCTATTGAAGTGCCGCATCCTTCGGTTTCTGGGCCTTCGCTGCGATGAGCGCGGGCACGGCGTCCTCGACTTCGAGGCACACGACCGCACCGGCGGCGGCGAGCTCCTTCGTCACGTCGACCGGCAAGCTCGTGTTCGAGCCCTGCGGCACCTGGTTCAAGCGTCCACCAATGAGGACCGGAATGTTGAAGCCGTGGTCGGCCAGCGTCTGCTTCAGCGATTGATAGTAGCTGAGCGCGACGCCATTGTAGGTCGTGAGCGCGATCGCATCGACCTCGACGGATTTGAGCTGCTTGGCGATGTCGATCGGATCGACCGACACGCCGCCGTCGACGACGGTCACGCCCAGATCCTTGAACATGTTGTCGATCAAGAGCTTGGCATGCTCGTGCACGTCCGTCGTGGCGGTCAGCACGCGCACGCCCGCCTGGGCTAGCTTCGTCTTGGAGGCAGGCGTCACCTTCGCCATGTGCTTGACGCTCATGTGATGGATCTCCTCCATCAGCGAGCCGGCGACGACCGGGCGGCGGCCGCGCGGCATCTCGGGCTCGATCGCGCCGGCGCCGAACCGCTCCTCGACCTTCTTTGCGCCGAGCCGCTTGATGGCAAGGAACATGCGGAAGGGATCGGTCGTATCGACGCCGTCCTCGGCGAGGCCCTTCAGCGCATTCTCTTTGAAGCGCTTGCCGCCCTCGATGATGAGGTCAGCGATGCGATCGGACTCTTCCGGATCGATCATCGTCTCGAGACCCAGGCTCCGCTCGGCGAGACGGCCGGCGAACAGCTGCGCGTCGACGATCTCGTCGATGTCGGGGATGCGCGAGTTCTCGGTCACCGGCACGGGATTGATGGCATGGCCCGTCGGGCAGATGCGCTGACCGAAAATATCGACGGTAAGGTAGGAGGCGAGCGAGGCATAGTTCTGCGCGTCGTTGCCGCGATAGCTGGTGGTGTTGCCGTAGACCATCGTACCGGGAGATTTCGACACCCGTCCGAGCGCCTTCAGGAACGCATGGCGGCGCAGCGGATCGGAGAAATGGTGGCCGTAGCAGTAGGACAGGTGCGCACCGATCAGCTCCTCGACGATGTACTTTTCGAGGAACACCATGCCCATGGTCGAGGACATGTCGGTGAACAGGCCGGCGAAACCGTCGTCGAGGTTCGAGTGAACGAGCACCTCGACCGGTTGCGCGGCGACGAGGCCGAGCGCGATGACGCTCGCTTCGACCGCGGCGATGCCGTCGGGGTCGCCGGGGAGGCGGAAGGTGTAGAGCTGGCCCAAATTGCCCATCGACGTCGAGCCCGCGGCGAGTGCGGCCTGGGTGTTCTCGACCGCCGCCGGGAATCCCATGATGAAATCGCCGAAATGCGGGGCGACCGGCGCGCTGTGAGTCAGCTTCACGAAATCCTCGGGACCCTCGAGCATCAAGCCGGTGCCCTGAAGATCGGTCGTGCGGGTGGCCTTCGTGTAGCCCATCGACCAGTCCAGCGTGATGCCGTAGCGGTCGACCGTCACGTCTTTGGCGAGGCAGCGCTCGTAGATCTCGCGGTAGGCCTCGCAGGAGCGGGCATGGTCGCGGAAACCGATCTGCGCGTGCTGCGTGATCGCCCGCTCGGCCGCCCGCTGGCGCTTGAACTCGGCCTCCGAGGCGACATTGCGGTGCTTCAAGAACGGTCCAGGCTCGACCTTCCACGTCTTGGCCAGCGCCCTGCCCTTCTCCAGAAGCTCCGCGCCGGTGGGCAAGGGCCGTGTCGAGTCCGCGCTCATGCGTGCTTTCTCCGCTTCGCTGTCGATGGCGACACCGCGAGAACGTGGGCGCTTTGCCCCTCCCCCCTTGAGGGGGAGGGTCGGGGTGGGGGGTGGGCCTCGAGCTCTGAGCCCGCGTCTTTCCCCCCATCCCAAGCGCCTAAGGACTTGAGCGCTTCGCTTCTCAAGTCCAAGGCGCTTGGCCTTCCCCCTCAAGGGGGGAAGCAAACAAGGCAGCGCCTCAACGGTCGGACATCACCATTGTCGTTTTTCCTTTACCCCCGCCGAACGCCTGGCGGAGGAAGCCTCCTCCCATGGCGAGGCCGATGGGGTCTATACCATGGCCGAGGCCCGGGCGCAGGTGCCATTCGACGACGACCTGGGCTGCGGCGAGCGAGTCCCGGGTCAGCTCCAGCGCTTTTGCGGGGATCACCTCGTCCTGGTCACCATGGACGAGGAGCACAGGCGGCGCCGACTGGATGTCGTCGCCGAGATGCTCCGCCCCGGCGATGATCCCCGAATAGCCGACGATGGCTGCCGGTGCGATGCGGCGCCGGAGGCCCACATGCAGCGCCATCATGGTCCCTTGGCTGAAGCCGACGAGGGCCAAGTCTCCAGACCCGAGACTCAAGCGCGCGAGCTCCTGGTCGATGAACGCATCGAGCAACGGTCCGGCGCGCCGGACGCCCCGCCAAAGCTCGTCCGGGGTGAAAGTCTGCAGGCCGAACCACTGCCGGCCGGCCAAGTCGGCGAACGGCATGCCCTCCGGCGCGTGCGGGGCGATGAAGGCCGCCTCGGGCAGCGGATCGCGCCAGGCTTCGGCAAGCCCGATCAGGTCGTCACCGCTGGCGCCAAATCCGTGCAGGAGGAGCACGAGCTGACGCGGCGGCCGGCCGCTCTCGGGCATGAGCCGGGGGCCGTCGAGCACGGTGAGGGGTATCTCCAGAGTTTCGCTCAAAGTCGCATTCCTAGCGGGACGCAGCCGCGCCAGCATCGCGCGCTCCGGCGCTTCTCGCAAGTCATTGCGCCGGAACGAGGAAGGCTGTGCGTCGTCAGAGCCCGTCGAGGCGCGGCGGCGCCGGTTCACCGCAAGAGCAGGCTCCAAGCGAGCAATTCACAGCGGTTGGCCAGAGCGGCCCTTGATGATGTGGTAGTACGCCCAAAGTTGACGAGCCGCGACGCCGCGCCAGGGTCGCCAGCGCTCGGCGATGGCTTCCAGTGTCTTGGCCGAGGGGCGGGCCTCGAGGGCGAGCAAATGGGCGGCCGCGACCTGCAGGGCGAGATCGCCTGGCGCGAAGGCATCCCGGCGGCCGAGGCAGAAGAGCAGGTAGATGTCGGCGGTCCACGGGCCGATGCCGGAGATGGACATGAGATGGGCGCGTGCCGTGGCGTCGTCGTGGCTTTCGAGCGCTTCGAGATCGAGGGTGCCATCGGCAACGGCCGTGGCCAGCGCCCGGAGCGTCCTGATCTTCGGGCCCGATAGCCCGACGGCGCGCAGGTCGGCCTCGGTCAGCGCGAGCAGGGCGTCCGCCTCGAACGGATCGAGGCGAGCGACCAGCCGCCGCCAGATGGCGTCCGCCGAGGCGAGCGACACCATCTGTCCGACCACGATGTGGCAAAGACCTTGGAAGCCACCCGGATCCCGCCTGAGCGGCGGCTCGCCGGACAGCGCGTGGGCGCGCGCCATGTCGGCGCAAAGTCCACGCAAGCGCGCGACGCCTTCGAGGATGTCCTCGCGTCGGGCGATGAGCGGCATCGGCGGGGCGACGCTTGCCTTGGAGCGCTTCGGCCTCATAAGCCTGTGATAGCCGAAACGCGCTCTCCCGACCACGCGGTCTCAACCCCTATGGCCCAACCCGTCTTCCGCTTTGCGCCGAGTCCGAATGGCGAGCTGCATCTCGGGCACGCCTATTCGGCGCTGCTCAACCAGCATCTGGCCGAGCGTATGGAGGGGCGCGTCAGGCTCCGCATCGAGGACATCGATCCTGCCCGGAGCCGTCAGGCTTACGTCGATCAGATCTTCACCGATCTCGATTGGATCGGCTTTCGCTACGAGACGCCGGTGCGGCGGCAATCGGAGCACATGGACGACTACCGCGCCGCTGCCGACCGACTGCGGGCGCTGGGGCTGCTCTACCCATGTTTCGCGAGCCGCACCGAAATCGCGGCGGCGGTGGCGGCGAAGGGCCCGGACTGGCCGCGCGATCCGGATGGGCAGCCGCTCTATCCAGGGCTTTGGCGCGGCAGGAGCGACAGCGAGGTCGCGCGTCGCCGCTCAGCCGGTGAGCCGATGGCGTGGCGGATCGATATGCCGGCGGCGCTGGCGCGCTTGGCGGCAAGGCGAGGCGAGCCGCTGGCGTCGCGCGCGGTCTCCTCCGACGGCCGCGAGACACGCCACCCCCTCGACCCCGCGCGCTGGGGCGACGCCGTTCTCGTCCGCAAGGAGACCCCGACGAGCTATCATCTCTCGGTCGTCGTCGATGATGCCATCGAGGGCGTCACGCACGTGGTGCGCGGACAGGACCTCGAGGCGGCGACGAGCCTGCATCGGCTCCTGCAAACGCTGCTCGATCTGCCGGAGCCGCGCTACCATCACCATCGCTTGCTCACCGTCGAGGGCCGCAAGCTCTCCAAAAGCCTCCGCGACAGAAGCCTCCGCGCCTTGCGTGAGGAAGGTCTGTCTCGCGACGATGTCCTCGCGCTGATCGGGCCACTCGATTGAGCCATTAACGACGCTTCGAGTAATTGTCTGACGTCTGCATATTTCGGAAGTAAATATTGCTTAACCCTTTCAGCGGACCCTTGGAGGGAAAAGCCGCCGAATAGGGCGCGGTCGCCCCCATTTCTGTCCGGAGCGTGTGCGTGCAGATCGAGATCAAAGGCCACGGGCTTGCCGGCCTCTGGCACGACATGCTGGCTGATTCGAGCGTGACGAGCGCGCTCGCGGTCGGCGTGGCGGCGCTCGCGATCAGCTATGCGGCGTGGAAGATCGGGCACGGGGTCGGGCATGCGAAGCGCAAGCTCGCCGCGTTGCCGAAGCCGAAGGCTCGCAAGCCGCGCTCGACGGTCAAGGCTACGGCCGTTGCGCCGCCTGCACCCGCGCGGACCCTCGCCGAGCAGTGGCAGCGTCTCGACGGCACGATGGCTGGTGCGGTTGGCAAAGCCGATGCGGCGACAGCCGCGCACGGCCGCGCGAGCATTCTCGTCGATGCGCTCGACCTGGAGGTCGCCGATCTCCTGTCCGACATCGCCGGCGTGAGCACCTATGCCGCGCACCGCACGCGGCCGGTCGCTGGCCCCGTCGAGGCCGTGCCGCAGCGGCCCGCCGCACCGCTCGCGGCCTGATCAGCCTCTCACCGCGAACAGCAGCGAGATCGTCACCGCCGCGATCGCCGTACCGAGGGCGACGGCCTGCGAGACCGGACCGACGGCACTGTCGTAGCGCTGGGCGAACAGGAATGCGTTGGCGCCCGTCGGGCATGCGGCGATGAGGATCGTCGCGTTGGCGGCGCTCTCGGGCAACGCGAAAACGTGGATGCTCAGCACGTAGGCCACGAGCGGAAACAGCAAGAGCTTCACCGCCACCACCAGCCACAACACATCGAGATCGCCGCGCAGCTTGTAGCGGCTGAGGCTCGCGCCCAACGCGAACAGCGAGGCCGGCACGCCCGCGCTGCCGAGCAGGTTCAGGATGCTGTCGGGCACCGAGTTGAGCCCCAATCCCGTGAACCGCCAAAGGCTCCCGAGCACGACGCCGAAGACCACCGGATTGACGGCGAGATCCTTGATGACGTCGCGGACGCGGCCTCCGAGGTCCACCGTGCCCTTGCCGCTCATCCATTCGGCCTGGAGCGAGGCGACCATCCATAAGATCGGCGAGTGCGCGGCGATGATGATGGCCATCGCGGGTGCCGCCGCCTCGCCGTAATGCGCGAGCCCGAGCGGGAAGCCGAGCATGACCGAGTTGCCGAAGCTCGCGCCCATGGCAAGTGCCGTTGCCTCAAGGCCCGTGCGCTTGAGCCAGGCTTTCGCGAGGACGGTCGTCGTGACCCACGCGACAGCGGCCGAGAGGAAGAAGGCGAGCAGGATGTCGGTCGGCGAGCCCGTCGTCGGCGGCGAGACGACCATGGTGCGGAACAGCAGCGACGGCATGGCGATGACGAAGGCGAACTCGCCCAGGCCTTTCGCGGCCTCCTGCGAGATCGCGCCCCACCGGGTGGTCAAATAGCCGATCAGGATGAGCGCGAAGACCGGCGCGACGGTCGAAACGATGGCGGACATGCGGGCTGGGCTCGAGGCGGTTTCTCGATAGCGCTCTTATCTGCGTCGACGCCGTCCCGCAATCCAGCCGTTCGATCGGCCTAAACGGTACCGCCTGGTGCGATATAGAGCGGGTCCTCCTCGGTTCGCCACCGCGGCAGTCCATCGTCGACGTGGAACCAGGAAACGGCGCTCTCGATACCGGAGTGACTGCCCGCATGCTCGGCTGGGGGGAACAGCTCGGGTTGATCGAGCGTGCCGAGCATGATCGCGACGTGGCGCCGGATGCCCGTGTCGGCATTCCACATCGTCAGCGGCGATCCGCAGGCTGGGCAGAAGCTGCGCTCCTTGGGTGGCGAGGAGCGATAGAAGTTGGGCTTCCCTTTCGTGAACCTGAACCCGTGGTGCGCGAAGATGGCGAACACGCCGAAGACGCTGCCGAGGGCCTTCTGGCACATCCGGCAGTGGCAATATCCGACCTCGATGGGCCGGCCGGTGACCTCGTAGCGGATCGCGCTACAGAGGCATCCGCCGGTGTAGGTCTCCGTGGTCATCTGAAGACGTTCTCCTCGCCTCTAACCCGGCTCCGGAAGAGTCGAGCATAGCCCTGCCGCCGACAACAGCAAATGCAATACATGGGTGATCGATGGTTTGAGCAGGGCCAGCGCGGCAATTCTTAGCTCTCAGAACGGAATTATCGAGCGCTCGGGCGTGAACTTGAGATAGCCGATGTTGGCTCCGAGCCTCAGGCCCAAACCGGAGCGGATGGGCGCGAGCACGAGGTCGCCGTCGGTCAGGAAGGTGATGCCGACGCCGCCGACCACATAGGCCGAGCCGTCGACGCCGCCGAAATGCGCGAAAATGTCGGCCGGCTCTTTGAGATTGTAGACGAGGATCAGCGTACGCGCGCCTTCCGCTCCGGCGTCGGTTCCGATCGATGGGCCCTGCCAATAGACCGTGCGGCCGCCGCCGAGCTTCGTGTGCAGGCGGCCCTTGCCGTAGCGCAAGCCCGCGATGAAGGCGACGCTGCCCTCGCTGCCGAAAATGTAGCCCGACGGCCGTCCCGCCTGCTGGAACGCGTAGGTGATGACGCCGGCAAGGCCGGTCGTCACCGAGCCGAAGAAGCCCTTGCCGGCCGAGAGGATCTCGTCCGACGAGTAGGTCGTCAGCTCCTCGTCGAGCGCCGAGATGCGCGGTCCGAGGTTGGGCGCGACGGGCTCGTATTCGACGATGCCGGAGGAGCCCTGCTGCGCCTCGGCGGACCAATCCGAAGGCGCGTCAGGGACAGCCGGCTCGGCTTGCGGATCGACGGGCGCGGCGATCGCCGGCTCGGTGTCCTCGGGGGCCGGCAGCTTGGGGGCGGGCTCGGCCTTCGGCGCCGGCTTCGGCTCGGCCTTGGCGATCTTTTCCTCGGCCTTCTTGGGCTTGCCGGCCAAGTCGGCGTCGATGTTGGCGAACAGCTTCTCGTACTTGCCGACGATCGTCGTCTTGAGCTCGGTGGCGTTCGCTTCGATGATCTTGAGCTTGTCGCAGGTGGCGGATTCGCCCGTCGCCTCGTCGCCGACGGCCTCGATCCGGCCGAGCAGCTCGCTGGCCTTGGCCTCCGCCGCCATGATCTCCGGCTCGCGCATGAGCTTGCGCGCGTAGTCGGCGAGCTCAGCCTCGCTGAGCTCGCGGGTCGCGGCGACGATCTCGAGCTTGGAGGTGAGCTTGGGCGAATACTCGTCGTTGACCGTCCTCAGCATCTCGCCCGTGCCGTCGATGACGCGGCCGATCTCCTCTTCCGAGCAGGTCTGGGCGTGCACGGATGGGCTGGCTGCAGTGAAGGCTGCGAGCAGCACGACGGCAGCAATCGGCGCCCGCGCCGCCCGGCCCCAAGTGGTTCTCATCATTTCCGAATTCTTCCGCTGTCCCGCTTCTCATCCCGCCTCGCCCGAGAGGGCGGCAACAGCAAGGCGGGATTGTGGCGGGGTGCAGAGTAAAGGGGACCGACGCGCCGCAAATGGCTAAGCTATTTGCATCGGAGTTGACGAGGGATAGAGCGCATCAAGCCGCCCGCTCACCCTGCTCCACGACCCCCACGATCGCCCGCATGATCGCGTTCAGATCGTAGTCCTTCGGCGTGAACACGGCGGCGACGCCCTTGGCTTTCAGCGCTGCGGCGTCCGCTGGCGGGATGATGCCGCCGACGATGACGGGGACGTCGGATAATCCCGCGCCCCGCAAGCCCGTCAGCACCTCGGCGACGAGCGCCAGATGGCTGCCGGACAAAACGGACAACCCAACCACGTGCACGCCCTCTTCCAGCGCCGCGTTGACGATCTCGGCGGGCGTCAGGCGGATGCCCTCGTAGACGACCTCCATGCCGGCGTCGCGGGCACGTACCGCGATCTGCTCGGCGCCGTTCGAGTGGCCGTCGAGACCGGGCTTGCCGACGAGCATCTTGATGCGCCGGCCGAGCTTCGCCGAGACGCGCTCGACCTCGCCGCGCACCTGCACGATACCGTCCGTCTCGACGCGGGCCGCGCGGGCGACACCGGTCGGCGCGCGATACTCCCCGAAGACCTGACGCAGCGTCGCGCCCCATTCCCCCGTCGTGACGCCGGCCTTCGCTGCCGCGATCGACGGCTCCATGATGTTGCGGCCCTCGCGGGCGGCGGCTTCCAGATCGGCGAGCGCTTTGGCGGTGGCCTTCTCGTCCCGCGCGCTGCGCCAGGCCTCGAGCCGCGCCACCTGCTCGGCCTCGACCTCGGGGCCGACGGTCAGGATCGCACCGTCACCCGTCGAGAGCGGTGAGGGCTCAGTCTCGCGATAGCGGTTGACGCCGACGACGATGCTCTCGCCCTTCTCGATGGCCGCAAGCCGCCGCGCATTCGATTCCACAAGCTGCCGCTTCATGTCGTCGATCGAGGCGACCGCACCACCCGCGGCTTCGATGCGCGAAAGCTCGGCCTTGGCGGCGGCCTTCAGCTCCGCGACCTTGCTCTCGATGACATGGCTGCCGTCGAAGAGATCGGCGTGCTCGAGGAGATCCGTCTCGTAGGCGAGAATCTGCTGCATCCGGAGCGACCATTGCTGGTCCCACGGGCGCGGCAATCCCAAAGCCTCGTTCCAGGCCGGCAGCTGCACGGCGCGGGCGCGCGCTTTCTTCGACAGCGTGACGGCGAGCATCTCGATCAGGATGCGATAAACGTTGTTCTCCGGCTGCTGCTCGGTCAGCCCGAGCGAGTTCACCTGCACGCCGTAGCGGAACAGCCGGTGCTTTGGGTCATCGACGCCGTAGCGCTCCTTCGTGATCTCGTCCCAGAGCTCGACGAAGGCGCGCATCTTGGAGAGCTCGGTGACGAGCTTGAGGCCGGCGTTGACGAAGAACGAGATGCGCCCGACGACGGCTGGGAATTCCTTGTCGCTCACCTCGCCCGAGGCCTTCACCGCATCGAGCACGGCGATGGCGGTGGCGAGCGCGAAAGCGAGCTCCTGTACGGGCGTCGCGCCCGCTTCCTGCAGGTGATACGAACAGACGTTGGTCGGGTTCCAGCGCGGCATCTCCTTGCCGGAGAACACGATCGTGTCCTTGATCAGCCGGATCGAGGGCGCCGGCGCGAAGATGAAGGTGCCGCGCGAGAGGTATTCTTTGAGGATGTCGTTCTGCGTCGTGCCGTTGAGCTTGGCGCGCGGCACCCCCTGCTCATCGGCGAGCGCGACATAGAGCGCGAGCAGCCATGCCGCCGTCGCGTTGATCGTCATGGACGTGTTCATCTCGCCCAGCGGGATGCCGTCGAGCAGCGTGCGCATGTCGCCCAAATGCGAGACCGGCACGCCGACCTTGCCGACCTCGCCGCGCGCGAGCGGATGGTCGGCGTCGTAGCCGGTCTGGGTCGGCAGATCGAAGGCGATGGAAAGGCCGGTCTGGCCCTTGCCGAGGTTCTTGCGGAACAGCGCGTTCGATGCAGCGGCCGTCGAGTGGCCGGCGTAAGTGCGAAACAGCCAGGGCTTCTCCGGGCCGCCGCTCGATTTCGTCGCCTTCGCCGCGTCGCTCATGCCGTCATCCCCGTGCTCGCTCAGGCAGCAGGTCTAACGCCTCCTGCTGCATTGCACAACGCGGACGTCGAAGCGGCGATCGGCCGTCAGTTCATCGTGCTGGTCGCGCGCGAATATGCGACGAAAATGCCGAGGCTGATGCACATGCCGATGGCCGTCGAGAAGACGAGATACTCGCCCTCCTCCATGAGCAGATACATGCCGATCGGCAGAGCGGCGGCGCGGACAGCGAGGGCGCACAGCAACATCACCGGCGCGAAGATCATGCATGCGGCTGTCTTTTCGGTCGTCTGTTGGAGCAGGAACACGCCGGCGGCGACCATCGTCATGATCACCCGCAGGCTCTCGAAGTCGACCTCGAACAGATTGATCAGGAATGAGTTCACGGCACGGTCCTCACGAGCGATCAGAGCCTGGAGCGGTGCATGGACCGTGCCAGCCGTCGCTGGGCGAATTGCCTACGACGCGGTTCAAACTGTACCGGTGCTTCGCTAAGGAGCCGTTCTTTCGGGTGGTAAAATTGCAGATAACCTCCGGACCAAGGCTCGTCCGCGGCGTGTGCGGTGCGAAAGGATCTTGCAAAATCGGCCACTCTGTCGTTTGAATTGCGTTGTGCGTTGCAAAACGCGGGCGCCGGCGTGCGTCAGCAACTTTCGACAGGGGACCAGGGACCGATATGACCAAGCTGGCAGCCGTGAGCACGAAAGCAGCTGAGCGCGGCAAGGACCTCTACGAGATCGGCGAGATCCCGCCGTTGGGGCACGTGCCCAAAACCATGTACGCCTGGGCCATCCGCGCCGAGCGGCACGGCAATCCCGATACCGCGATGCAGGTCGAGGTCGTCCCCACCTGGGAGCTCGACAGCCACGACGTGCTGATTTTGGTGATGGCCGCGGGCGTCAACTACAACGGCGTATGGGCGGCGCTTGGCACGCCGATCTCGCCCATCAAGGACGTGCACAAGAACCCCTTCCACATCGCGGGCTCGGATGCCTCCGGCATCGTCTACGCGGTCGGCTCCAAGGTGAAACGGTGGAAGGTCGGCGACGAGGTCGTCATCCATTGTAACCAGGACGACGGCGACGACGAGGAGTGCAACGGCGGCGATCCGATGTTCTCGCCCTCGCAACGCATCTGGGGCTACGAGACGCCGGACGGCTCGTTCGCGCAGTTCGCCCGCGTGCAGGATCGCCAGCTCATGGAGCGGCCGAAGCACCTGACGTGGGAGGAGAGCGCCTGCTACACGCTGACGCTGGCCACCGCCTACCGCATGCTGTTCGGCCACCGCCCGCACATCCTGCGCCCCGGCCACAACGTGCTCGTCTGGGGCGCCTCGGGAGGCTTGGGGTCGTTCGCCGTGCAGCTCTGCGCGACGGCCGGCGCCAACGCCATCGGCGTCGTCGGCGAGGACGACAAGCGCGATTTCGTCATGCAGCTCGGCGCCAAGGGCGTCATCAACCGCAAGAACTTCAAATGCTGGGGTCAGATGCCGAAGGTCGGCACGCCCGAATACGACGCCTGGGCGAAAGAGGTCCGCGGCTTCGGCAAGGCGATCTGGGACATCACGGGCAAGGGCAACAACGTCGACTTCGTCTTCGAGCATCCGGGCGAGGCGACGATCCCTGTGTCGCTGTTCGTCGTGAAACGCGGCGGCATGGTCGTCATCTGCGCCGGCACGACAGGTTACAACCTGACGCTCGATGCCCGGTATCTGTGGATGCATCAAAAGCGCGTCCAGGGCTCGCACTTCGCGAACCTGCTGCAGGCCGCTCAGGCCAACAAGCTCGTCGTCGACCGCCGCATCGACCCCTGCATGTCGGAGGTCTTCCCCTGGGAGCAGATCCCGAAGGCCCACATGCGCATGCTGAAGAACGAGCACAAGCCCGGCAACATGGCCGTGTTGGTGTCGACGCCGCGCACGGGTCTCAGGACCATCGACGACGCCATCGAGGCGAGCAAGGCGCGGTTCGGGTGAGATCTCGGCTCTTTACCCGAAGGGCGTAAGGGATTCCGTCGTCAGCTGGAAATTGGCGACGTCGAGCGTTCCTGCGTAGCCGCTGAGGGTCGCGATCGACTCAGGCAGGATTCCGCCGGTTCCGTCGTAGTCGTACCAAATCGTTTTGGTGTCGGTTTCGTAGATGAACTGGCTTTGGGCGATCGTCGCGGTCGAGGTCAGGCTGTTGATCACCTGGGCCGCGGACAGGGCCGAGAGATTGAAGTCGACCTGGCTCACTCGAAGCAGATCCTGGCCATCGGTGAAGCCGAAGATGGTGTCGATCCCAGCAGCTCGTCCGAGCCAGAAGATATCCTGGAGCCCATCTTCGGAGCCGAGGACATTGTCGGTCAGCAAGTCATTGCCTTTTCCGCCATAGAGAATCTCGGTGCCGGACGAGTCGCTGATGACGTCGTCTCCGCCGCCTCCATGCACGGTGCCACCGACGGCAGCGATGAGGGAATCGCCATAGTCGGAGCCGCGCACGTTCTCGATCGTGTGGAACGTATCTCCCACCGCACCGCCGCCCCCGGTGCCGGCGGTCAGATTGATGGTGACGGGTACGAGCGAGAACGCGATCAGGAGCCAATCCGTGCCGGCGCCGCCGTGCAGAATGTCGGATCCGGTATCGACGACATATGCGAGGATGTCGTCTCCGTCACCGCCGTCGATGAAATCCGCGCCCTGTCCGTTGGTAATCGTGTCTGCGCCGCCGCGGCCATAGACGACGTCGTCGCCATCGCCACCATTGATCCGATTGTCGCCATCGTCCCCGAACAGCTGGTCGTTGAGCTTGCTCCCCTCGATTGCTTCGATCGATTGATAGGTGTCGCCGAAGGCATCGCCCGTATTGATCGTCGGATCGAGGAGGTCGACGGTGACCGCGCTGAACGAGGAGCGATAGCTCGCCGTATCCGTCCCGTCGCCGCCATTCAGCACATCGGCTCCGCTGCCGCCCTCCAGCGTATCGCTGCCGTCACCCCCGATGAGGGTATCGGTATCGAGGCCTCCGTCCAGCGTGTCGCCGTCGGCGCCGCCGATGAGAATGTCATCTCCACTCGATCCATACAGATGGTCGAAGCCGGCGCCGCCCGTCAGCGTATTGACGTCTCCGGTGCCATAGATCGTATCGCTGAAGGCCGTGCCGATGGCGTTCTCGATGCCGAGGTACGTATCGCCGAACGCCGCGTTGTCGCCGTTGCCCGTAGAGAGGTCGACCTCGACCGCACCTGTGACGCCTGCATAGCTCACGGTGTCGATGCCCGCGCCGCCGACGAAATTGTCGGCGCCGTAGCCTGCGATGATGAGATCGTTGCCGGCGCCGCCATCGACGAAGTCGTTGTCGTAGCCTCCGCGTAGCGTATCGTTGCCCGCTCCGCCGAACAATTGATCGTTGTACTCGCCGCCGTCGAGCGTGTCTTTCCCCGCGCCACCGTTCAGCGTGTCCTTGCCGTCCTCGCCGAACAGCTTGTCGTTTCCGGTTCCGCCATTAAGGATATCGTTGCCGTCATTGCCCCTAAGGGTATCGTTGCCTTGAAGACCGCTGATCGTATCGGCGGCAACAGTGCCCAAGAGCACGTTGTTCTTCTTGGTGCCTTTGATGATGGCCATGACGATCCCCTCCCATTCCCGACTCTCAGCGATCGTCTGAAAGTGGAAGCGCGGCACGGAATTGAACAGCTATCAAAAGCAATAGGTCGGACGGTTTCGTTATCCGGGCGTTGCAATGGGCCTCATCAAGCGACAACGAGGATCGCCCCGGCCCCCACGCCGGCACGTTCCGGCCTGCCTTAGCGTTCGATTAAGCAGGACGTCCGGACCCAGACCTACCGAACACCGAAACCACTTGACTAGTCAGCCAGCCAAGTATATTGTTTTGCTGTCTGGCCAACTAGTATCCTCTAAGGAAGCGTGCCATGATGCGATCCTCGAGCGGCACGAGCCGCGACGTTGCCGCCGGAGAGGCCGAGATCGTGGACTTGCGCAAGGTCAAGGGCGAGGCGACGCGCCGCGCGCTCATCGATGCGGCGATCCGGGTCATGGCGGCGCGCGGCCTCGAAGGCACCACCTTCGCCACCATCGCCCAGGCGTCAGGCCTCTCGCGCGGCCTCGTCACCTTCCACTTCAAGACCAAGGATCAGCTCATCGCCGCCGCCCTCAATCAGGCCGGCGATCTCTACGAGGCGAGCTGGGACAAGGCGATCCGCAGGGCCCTCTATACGCCCGAAGATCGTGTGGCGGCGGTCGTCGCCCACGACATCCGCTTCGTGACGCGCCACCCCGAGATCCTGAGCCTCTGGTACACGACCTGGGGCGAGGCGCGCTCGCAGGCACTTTACCGGACCAACACGCGCGAGGCTGATCTCGTCTACGTCGGCGAGCTCACCGCGGCCTTCGCCGCGATGCCGGAGCAGAAGGGAAAGCTCGAGCTCGCGCGAGCCAAGGCTCGGGCTGTCAACGCGCTGGTCTTCGGGCTTTGGCTCGATTCCCACATCGATCCCGATCACTTTGATTCTGTCGAGGCATTGGCTGCGACCGAAGCGGTGTTGCGCGGTCTCGCTCCTGGATGGTCGGGGCGCTTTCCCGACATATAGTCCGGGCGGGTGCGCGCCCCGCGATCCGCAAGAAACCTGACCTGAGACGATAAGGCGGCAAGTGAAACTTCGCCGGAGGCACCGTCATGTCCGCGAAACCGATTATGGAGCCGTTTTCGGGTGGCGTGCGTTGGCTGTTTCCTGCGCCGCTCGTCGCCGCGCCGGGCGGCAATTCCGGCGGCGGACAGGGATGGCGGCGCAGCGTGACCGGCGAGGTGACGCTGTCGCCACGCGAGCTGCAATGTCTCGAGGCCCTTGCCCGCGGATTGCAGGATTCGCAGATTGCCGAGGCCTTGAGCATCTCGCGGCCCACCGTGCGCCTCCACTTGGCGAACGCACGCCGCAAGCTCAAATCCGTGACGCGTGAGCAGGCGCTCGCCCGTGCCGTGGCGCTCGGCCTCATCGAGCCTTGATCAGACGGTGTCGTGCTATGCCACGAGCGTCAGCAGGATTGCGGCCGTGAAGACGACCGCGACGATCGACATCGCGAGTCCGGTCGCCTCGGGTATGAAGGGCTTTCTGCGCCTTTGGTCAGGGAACAGTCGACCGATCCGAGCCTCCTCGTGAAAGGCTTGAGCGACGATCGTCTCGGGGGCAAGCCATTCCGACGCCTCATCGTCGCGAAGCTGCAGTAGTGCACGCTTGCGGGCCGCGACCTTGAGTTTTGTACGCTCGCGCCCGATCGCGTTGCGGGGCCGGCCGGACGTCATGGAAGGGTGCATGCTCGGGCCTTTCGAGAAGCTTGAGCGGAAAACTGCCGGAAGCTGCCGAGGTTCCGATCCGGCATCGACCGTGCGGGCACTGGGCCCCTCGCCACGGCCTTGGAGACCGGCTAGTCCTGAGCCGGTCCTCGAGCACCGAGATTGCGCATCTGTCATGCTGACCCGCCTCATTCCCTTCCTGTTCGTCGCCCTGTGGTCGACCGGATTCATCTTCTCCAAGGTGGTGGCCCGTCACGCCGAGCCGTTCTCGTTTCTGACCGTGCGGTTCGGGCTTGCGACGACGCTGATGGCCGGCATCGCGCTTCTCGTACGGGCGAGCTGGCCCGAGGGTCCCCAGGCTCGGCGTGCGATGTTTTCGGGGGCGCTGATCCACGCCGGGTATCTCGGGCCTGTCTTCTGGGCGATCGCGCACGGCATGTCGGCCGGCATCTCGGCGCTCATCGTCTCGATGCAACCGATCTTGACCGCCTTTCTCGCCGCGGCCTGGCTCGGCGAGCGGATCAAGCCGCGGCACTGGGCGGGGCTGCTGTTCGGGCTCGCCGGCGTCGGCCTCGTCCTCTGGCCGAAGCTCGCGCAAGGCACCGCGGATGCGCATTTGGATACGGTCATCGCCTCCGTCGTCGCCCTCATCTCGATCACCACGGGCAGCCTCTATCAGAAGCGCTATGGCGGCGGTGGCGACTTGCGCTCGGCCGGCGCCTTTCAGCTGCTGGGCGGAACGCTGGTGGTGGCCGCGGGAGCGCTGCTCTTCGAGCAGGGGCACATCGTCTGGACGGGCGAGCTCGTCTTTGCCCTCGCCTGGCTGGTCCTGGTGCTGTCGCTCGGTGCGATCTCCCTCCTCATGATCATGATCCGCCGCGGGGCGATCTCCCGCGTCGCCGCCTACTTCTATCTCGTGCCGCCGACCACCGCCCTGATGGCCTATTTTGCTTTCGACGAGGAGTTGGTGCCGATACAATTCCTCGGCATGCTGCTTGCTTGTCTCGCGGTGTTCCTGGTCACGGGTGCGCCGGCGCCGCCAGCCGCCGAGCCTGCGCGCGAGGCCTGACGGGGAGCGTGGACGGTAACGCGCCGTGTCCTTAGGATAAGGCGACGGCGGGGAGTGGACCTGACTTGGCGAGCCCGATCGACATCCTGATCGAGACCTTGACGGAGACGCGTGCCAAGCTCGACGAGCAGCTCGGCCGCAACGAGGCCTATCGGGCGTTGCGGCAGCTCGAGCAGCGCGAAACCTCGGGCGAGCGGCTGAGCATCGTCTCCGCCGATCAGTTGCGGAAAGCACTCGAGGACGAGCTCGGTAGCGACAGCACGTTTACGACGCGTCGCAAGATCGACGAGTCGCTCGCCATGCTCGGCGCCTGGGCGAAGGCGGGCGTCGTGCTGCCGCCGGCCGAGGCGGAAGCGGCGGCCCCCGAGCCCGAGGTCGAGGCGCAGCCGCATCAACGCGAGGAGCCTGCGCCGGTCGTCGCCGAAGCGCCCGAGCCTGCTCAACCGCAGCCGACGATCGCGTCTGTTCCCGAGGCGGTGCCGGAAGGTACGGCGCTGCCGTCCGACGATCTGAGCCTCGTCCGCGATCTCCCCGTCGCCTGCATCAGCGTGGTCACTGCGGCGGGATTTGGCCGCTACGAGGCGCTTGCCACGATCGACAGCGCCGGCGTTGCGTTGCTCGAGCGGTTGCTCGGACAGCGTGGCATCGTCTCGCGCGGCAACTGGATCGAGCAGGCCGCCCTTCTCGCGCAAGGCCGCGAGACCCGGTACGCCGCGCGTCTGATTGCGCTGCGCACCGGCACGGAATGGCCGCCGCAACCGCTTCCGCCCGAGATCATCTTGCCGCCGCCCGTGCCGGAGCCTACGTCGGTTCCGATCGCCATCGCGCCGGCCAAGCCCGCCCCGGTCACAGCGCCGGAACCGCCTGAGGCGGCGCCGGCCGACCCGCGTCTCGCCGGGCCGCCCGATCTCACGCACATCGCCGGGATCGATCGCAAGCTCGCCGACGGCCTCGCTGCGGATGGCACGACGTTCGCGCAAATGGCGGCCTGGACCTCGAAAGACCTTGCCAGCGTCGCGGCAGCGCTGGGCATCCCGGCCGCGCGCATCGCGCAGCAGGGGTGGATCGAGCAGGCGGCGCTGCTGGCTGCCGGGCGGATGACACGATACCTCGCGGCAAAGCCCGTGGCCGTGCCGCTCGCGGCCCTACCGCCGCCCGTTGATATCCCGCTCGACGAGGAGCCGGAGGCCGTCGCGGTGCCGGAGACCGTCGCTGAAGCCACACCCGAGCCTAAGGTCACGGCCGAGCCGATCGCCGTTCCAGTCGCCGCCAACGACGATCCGCCGCCACCGTCGCCGGACGAAGCCGAGCCCGCGCCGCCAGTGCCGCCTGCGATCTGGCCCGCCGCCGCGGCGAAGGCTGCCATCCTGCGCCCGTTGCGAAAGCCGAGCGATCGCGGCGACAAGGCGTTCGACGACGTGGCCGCGCTTGTCGCGCAAACGGTCGCCACGGCGCGCAACGTCGGCGGCCGGAGCGATCGGGCCGATCGCCCCGCGTCGCCCCCGCCGAGTGCACCTGCCACGCCAGCGCAAGCCGAGCCCGCGCGGCCAGCTGCCGTCGCCAAGCCGGCGATCTCCCCGGCCGCGACCGCACAGGTGGCCCAGGTCGAGACTCCGCGGCCGCCTGCACCTGCCAAGCCCTCGCCGGTGGTGGCCGCTTCCTCGGCCGAGAGTCCCGTCATCCGCGTGCCCACTCGGGCTCCCGCACCCCTGGCCGCGGCGGCTGCACCGGTGCAACCGGTGCGGGTCGCGCCACCCGCTGTGGCTCCGGAGCCCGATCGTCCGCCGCCGCGCATGCGGGGCGCTAGCGCCGACCCCGAAGCGAGCATCGAGATCCGGCCGCGCGCGGCGGCGGCTCCGGCCTCGCCAGCGCCTGCACAAGCCCGCCCCGACAGCACGGTGCGTGCACCAGCCTCGAGCCTCGCCGCCTCTCCCGCTCGAGCGTCCCGGCCCGAAGGTCCAGCCAAGACGCTCGTCGCAACAGCGCGCGCTGCCGTGCCGGCGGAGAGTGGCTCGCCACCACGACGCGTCGTCGTCATCGACGAAATCGCGCGCCCTGCGCCGCTCCCCCCGTCGGGCGATCTGCCGACGTCCGCGGGGCTGCCGATGGCGGCCCGCGCTGGGGGGCTGTTTCAACGCCTCGTCAAGGCGCTCAAGGGCGATACGCCCGATTGATCTCGGCCGCCGCCTGTGACAAGTCCTCGGCCTGAAACCCCTCCATCGAGGACACGAGATCCCATGGCGAAAACTGCTGCCAACACCCTGCTCGCCGAAGCGCGGGAGGCGATCGGAGCGGCCGAGCAGCTTGTGCTCGAGGCGCGCCGGGCCGTTGCTAATAAGGTGGAAGCCGCTGGTGGCATCGATCCGGTTCAGCACGCGGCGCACGGTCTGTCGTGGCTGGCAACGACCGTCGAGGCGCTGCGGCAGATGCACGCCTGGGGCGAGCGGCTTGATGGGGCGGGCACGCTCGGCGAGATCGAGCAGCTGCTGATCGCGGGTGCCTTCTCGGAGTATCTCGCGCAGATCGCCGGCGGCATTCCGATGAGCCAGGGCGAGACGGTGCGGCTCACCCAGCTCGGCGTCGGCCGCGAGAGCCTGGCGCGGTTCGCCTCCGGTGCGGTCGCGCGCTTTGTCGACGAGCGCTTCGGCGAAACCGAGCGGGGCCGGCTCGCCGAGCTCATCGGCGCGCTGGGCCCGAGCGATCTCGCAGGTGACCCGGCGCTCGATCAGACCTTCGAGACCTTCCGCGTCGAGATGCGCCGCTTCGCGCAGACCGAGGTCGCGCCGCACGCCCATCGCTGGCATTTGGACAACGCCTACATTCCGCTCTCGGTCATCGAGACGATGAGCTCACTCGGCGTCTTCGGCCTGACGATCCCGGAAAGCTACGGTGGTCTTGCGCTCGGCAAGGAAAGCATGTGCGTCGTCTCCGAGGAGCTCTCCCGCGCCTATATCGGCGTCGGCTCGCTCGGCACGCGCAGCGAGATCGCAGCCGAGCTGATCCTGGCCGGCGGTACGAACGCGCAGAAGGCGCACTGGCTGCCGAAGATCGCATCCGGCGAAATTCTACCGACGGCGGTCTTCACCGAGCCCAATACGGGGTCCGATCTCGCTTCGCTGAAGACGCGCGCCGTCCGCGACGGCAACGTCTATCGCGTGACGGGCCAGAAGACCTGGATCACGCATCCGGTGCGGGCTGATCTGATGACGCTGCTGGTGCGTACCAACCCCGACGAGACGGGTTATAAGGGCCTGTCGATGCTGCTCGCGCCGAAGCCCCGCGGTAGCGATGCCGATCCGTTTCCGGCGAAAGGCATGACGGGCTCCGAGATCGGCGTGCTCGGCTATCGCGGCATGAAGGAGTTCGACATCTCCTTCGACGGTTTCGAGGTGCCGGCCGAAAACCTGCTCGGCGGCGTCGAGGGCCAGGGCTTCAAGCAACTCATGCAGACCTTCGAGGCGGCGCGCATCCAGACCGCGGCGCGCGCCGTCGGTGTCGCGCAATCCGCGCTCGATCTGGCGCTCAAATACGCCCGTGAGCGGCAGCAGTTCGGTAAGGCGATCTACAACTTTCCGCGCGTCGCCAACAAGATATCGGCGATGGCGATCGAGGTGGCGGTGGCGCGCCAGCTCACCTATTTCGCCGCGCGCCAGAAGGATCTCGGCCGCCGCTGCGATCTGGAAGCCGGCATGGCGAAGCTGCTCGCCGCCCGCGTCGCCTGGGCCGCTGCCGACAACGCGCTGCAGATCCACGGCGGCAACGGCTTCGCCCTTGAGTTCCCGATCTCGCGTGTGCTCTGCGATGCGCGGATTCTCAACATCTTCGAAGGCGCTGCGGAGATTCAAGCGCAGGTGATCGCGCGGAGGCTGTTGGAGGGGGGGAATTGAATACTGGAACAGTCGTTGGTGCTCAAAAATTCAAGTTTGTAAACAGGTTTTCCACACGAGCTGTGGAGACCCGATAAGCAGGCGTGAGGCCATCCAAAGACTCAGTTCATCTTTGGACATCGAGCAACCCAGGAGCCAACCATGAGCCTCATCGCCAAGATAGAGAAAGAATCCAAGGAACGCACCGCCCGGGCAAATGAAGCAGATGCTCAGACAGAGATTGCCGGCAAGGACACTCTACGTTGGCTGGTGAGCGATTTCGCTGGATCGAGCTATGTTGGTCATTTGAGGCCGTTACCGAATTCTGACTTCTCAGAGCTGCGGTTCCTGCACTCTACCGGAGATCTATTCGTGTTTAATGCTGTTCGCGATCGGATCTTTGAGAGCCGGTTCAACAGGAGCTTCGGAGCTGGAGACCGCCTTGATATCGCGCGGTTCGTTCAGAGAAACGCCCAGGCCCTCGTAGAGGGGCGGTCGCTCGACATCGGCGAGTTGGTCCGTTGAGCTAGTCGCCATTGTTTGGACCCGAACTCTCCGCCTCCAACACCGCGCCCACCAAATGCAAAGAGCCTCCGATGAGCACGCGGATCGGCGTGGGAGCCAATGCGAGCGTCGCCAGCGCAGCCTCGAATCCGTCGGCCTCGCTCGCTCTCGCACCGAGCGACCGTGCCGCCTCCGCAATCACCGCAGCCGTGTGTGACGCCGCGTAGGCGCGCGAGGTATCCGGGATCGGCACGGCGATGATCGTCTCGGCGAGCGGTGCGAGTGGCTCCAGATACGGCCTCGGATCGCGCGAGGCGAGCATGCCGACGATGAGATGAAGCGGCAGTGGCCGCGCGGCGTTGCGGCGGCGAAGCGCTTCGGCGATGGCGAGGGCTGCGGCGCGGTTGTGCCCGCCGTCGACCCACAGCTCGCTGCCCGGCGCGAGGCCGCTGCGCACCAGTAGTGCGGGCAGCGGCTGAAAACGCCCCGGCCAGACGACATCCCGCAAGCCGCGCGCGATTGCTTCTGACGATGGTCGCAAATCGCCGAGCCTGAGCGCCGCCGCGATCGCCGTCCCCGCGTTCTCCACCTGATGCGGTCCGGCGAGCGCCGGCAGCGGCAGGTCGAGCAGCCCGTCCTCGTCCTGATAGACGAGCCGGCCGTTCTGCGCGTAGGCATCGAAATCACGGCCGAAGATCGTCAGCGGCGCACGCAGCGTCGACGCCTCGGCCTCGATGACGTCGAGCGCCTCTTCCTCCTGCCGCGCCACGACACACGGAACGCCGCGCTTGATGATGCCGGCCTTGGCGGACGCGATCTTCGCCAGCGTGTCGCCGAGGAACGCCTGATGATCGAGCCCGACCGGCGTCAGGATCGTGAGCGCGGGTGTCGCTACGACGTTCGTCGCGTCGAGCCGCCCACCCATGCCGACCTCGAGCAGCAGCACATCGGCGGGTGTCTCCGCGAAGGCGAGGAAAGCAGCGGTCGTCTCAGCTTCGAACGAGGTCACCGGGTGCGTATTCGACGCCGCGAGCACGCGGTCCAGATATCCAGCGAACGCGTCATCAGCGATATCGCGACTGACACCCGGCAACACGGCGAGCCGTACCGCCTCCGTCACCGCCCGCAATGGCGGCGACACATAGGCGTGCACGCGCCGTCCATCGGCTTCGAGCATCGCGCGGAGCAGCGTCAGCACCGAGCCCTTGCCGTTCGTGCCGGCGATGTGGACGACGGGCGGCAGGCGTTGTTCAGGCGAGCCCAGGGACGCGAGCAGTCCCCGCATCCGATCGAGCGTCAGATCGATCGTCGCGGGTGCGCGTCGGCGCAGTTCGGCGAGGAGAGGGGGGGTACGAAGTGAGACGGGCACGGCGGTCGCTCGTAGGTTGGGTTAGCTGTGATGTTACAGGAGGTTGTCCATTCGGTTCGGTCCGGAGAGACTGAGGTTGCGAGACTTCAGCGATCACCGGGGAGAGCCGAATGGACGTCCACAAGAATGCCCGCCTGACGCCGCGAGGTCGAGAGGAGATGGTGCGCGCCGTCGTGGAGCAGGGATTGACCCCAGCCCAGGCCGCGCGCCGCTTCATGACCACCGCCAAGACCGTCAGGACGTGGGTGGATCGCTATCGCAAGCAGGGCGTCACCGGCCTCCGCGACCGATCCAGCAGACCCCACTCGTCGCCGCGCCGGACCCCGGCCGCCATATGCCAGGCCGCCGAAACCCTACGTCGGCAGCGCCACACGCAATGCCATATCGCCTCCGCGCTCGGTCTGTCGCTGGCGACCGTCTCTCGTCTCATGGCAGCACGCGGCCTCGGCCGGCTCGCCGCGATCGAGCCGACTGAACCCCGACCTCGCTACGAGCGCGAAACGCCCGGCGAGCTCATTCACATCGATATCAAAAAGCTCGGTAAATTCTGGAAAACCGGCTTCCGTATCACCGGCCGCAAGACCGGTCACAAGCGCAGCGACGGCGCCGGCTACGAGTTCGCTCACGTCGCCATCGACGATCACTCGCGCATCGCACGCATCGATCTGCTACCCGACGAGCGAAAGGAAAGCGCCGTCCTCTGCCTCGAAAGAACCGTCGCCTATTTCGAGCGCCTCGGCATCCGCGTCGAACGTGTCATGACCGACAACGGCTCGTGCTACCGGTCGAGAGCCTTCGCCAATGCCTGCCGCGCACTCGGCATCCGGCACATCATGACAAAGCCCTATACGCCGCAAACCAACGGCAAAGCCGAGCGCTTCATCCAAACCGCGCTGCGCGAATGGGCCTACGCTACCGCTTTCGAAACCTCAGACGAGCGCAAGGCCGCACTGCCGGAATGGCTGCATCGCTACAACTGGCACAGACCACATGCCAGCCTCGACAAAAAACCACCCATCAGCCGAATCCGACTGACCCAGGACAACCTCTTGCAACTCCACAGTTAGCGCGGCCCGAGATCGTGGAGCTGCCGAAACCGTCGATCCGCGCGTAACCCAACGTCGCGACGGTCTCCGTGGCTGTTGGGTTACGCGCGGGGCCGATACTTGAGCCCAATTGGCACGTCATTGCCCGCGCTAACCCAACCTACGAAGCACGATCGCCTAGCTGCCTACGCCCGCTTCGTCGTCTCGGCCTTGGCCTTTGCCGGCGGGGTTTCGCCCATGCGGGGCGCGTGGCTCTGATCGGTGATCGCCGGCACGCCGTTGCCGTTCCCGACCGCGGCGTGCTTTCCGTTGCCGGTCGTCGCGCCGTTGCTATTCGCCGCCACCGGCAGCCGCATCAGCACGCGGCAGAGCCGCGACAGCGTCTCGCGCAGCTTGTGACGATGCACGACGACGTCGACCATGCCGTGGTCGAGCAGATATTCCGAGCGCTGGAAGCCTTCGGGGAGCTGCTCGCGGATCGTCTGCTCGATGACGCGCGGGCCGGCGAAACCGATCAGCGCGCCGGGCTCGGCCACATGCACGTCGCCGAGCATGGCGTAAGAGGCCGTAACGCCGCCGGTCGTCGGATGCGTCAGCACGACGATATAGGGGAGCTTCGCCTCGCGCAGGCGCTGCACGGCGACCGTCGTGCGCGGCATCTGCATGAGCGACAGCACGCCCTCCTGCATGCGCGCGCCGCCCGAGGCGGCAAACATGACGAACGGCGATTTCCTCTCGACCGCGCGGAGCATCCCGGTCACGACGGCCTCGCCCGCCGCCATGCCGAGCGAGCCGCCCATGAAGCGGAAGTCCTGCACTGCGGCCACCACCGGCAGCCCGTCGAGCGTACCCTCGGCGACGACTACGGCGTCGTTGAGCTCGGTGTCGGCGCGGGCGTCCTTCAGGCGATCGGAGTAGCGGCGCTCGTCGCGGAATTTCAGCGGATCGAGCGGCACGTCGGGGACGGCGACGCGGATGTATTCGGCGTTGTCGAAGAAGAAGGCCAGCCGCTGGGCGGCCTCCATGCGCATATGGTGGCCAGAGCCCGGCATCACGAACTGATTGGCCTCGAGGTCCTTGTAGTAGACCATCTGGCCGCTCTCCGGGCACTTCACCCAGAGGTTCTCCGGCATGTCGCGCTTGCGCCACATGCCCCTGATCTTCGGTCGGACGACGCTATTGATCCAGTTCAAGGGGGGTCTCGCTTCGCTTATCGGGGGCCGCCACATTCGAGCGGCCGGGCACCATACCGTCATATAGGTGGTCTTCGCGACCACATTCGGGGCCGGAGGCTGCGACTCAACAGGCCCTGTCGTTAAAGGTTAACAGTCTCTTAATGCTCCGGAAAGACTTTGTACCAGCGAGACCACAGCTTCCTTGGTCTTTGGGCTAGCCTTTCCCGATGCATCTAGACTGTCCTTGATCGCCTGAACCAACGCTGAACCGACGACGACACCGTCCGCGTGCTTGCCCAAAGCCTTGGCCTGCTCGGGCGACTTGACGCCGAAGCCGACGGCGACCGGAAGGGCCGTCGATTTCTTGATCCGCGCCACCTGAGCGGCGACGGACGCGACATCGGGCGCCTTGGTGCCGGTAATGCCGGCTACCGAGACGTAGTAGACGAAGCCCGAGGTGTTCCTGAGCACGGTGGGCAAGCGCTTGTCGTCGGTCGTTGGGGTCGCCAGGCGGATGAAGTTCAGACCCTTGGCGACGGCCGGCAGGCACAGCTCGTCGTCGGCCTCGGGCGGGACGTCGACGACGATGAGGCCATCGACGCCTGCCGCGACGGCGTCGTCGAGGAAGCGGGCGACAGGGTACTGATAAATCGGGTTATAGTAGCCCATCAGCACGATCGGCGTGGTCTTGTCCGTCTTGCGGAAGTCGCGCACCAGATCGAGCGTTTTGTGCATCGTCTGGCCGCCCTTGAGCGCGCGCTCCGACGACATCTGGATCGCCGGACCGTCGGCCATGGGGTCGGAAAACGGCATGCCGAGCTCGACCACATCGGCACCGGCGCCAGGCAACGCGGCGAGGATCGCTTTGGAGGTCTCGTAATCCGGGTCGCCCGCCGTGATGAAGGTCACGAAGGCCGGGCGCTTCTTGGCTTTGAGCTCGGCGAAGCGGGTGTCGATACGGGTGGGCATGGGCTTGAGCGCTTTATGGCTGAGGTTTCCTCAAGGTCGTAGGGCGTGGGGGCTGGGGGGTCAAGCGGGCGGGCTTTCCCTGGATGCATGATCGGCGAGGCTATCGTCCGCGCTGTCTCGCCGACCGTGATGGTGGCGCTCATCCACGGGAGGTTGTGAAGGCCGAGGTTTCGCCGCACGGCACGTTCTCCATTTTAATGCGGGCTCCCGTTCGTTCCGGCGTTCGCCGGTAGGTCGGCATAAGGCAGGCAATGCTCCGCCCTCTCCGCGGTCCGCGCCGGACCCGAGAGCATGAGATAAAATCCAAGGAGACGGAGTGGCCGGCCCGTGGAAGATTCGTTCGGATGTGGCCGAAACCACTCCGCCGTCATCGTGGGCTTCGCTTGCCGCCGTGGCGCTTGTTTCCAAGTGCCGCTCGCGGACATCCGCCGCGAGAGTAGCTTGCGTCAGGTTCTCCCCATCGCAAGCGGCAGGTCAGCGCCGGATAGCTTATGTCCGGCACCCACGACGCTCCCTGCTACCGATCCACCAGCGCGCGTTCCGGTCCCTTGGCGGCAGGGCTGCGTGGAGTATCCGCGAGGATTTGCGAGCGGGGATAACTTTGCAGACGATTGTTTCGGATATGGTGAACGGGAAAGAAGCGCTTGTGGGTTCCGCTGCCCCTCACCGTGCCCTCTCCCCGTACGCTTCGCTACGGGGAGAGGAGGATAGGCGGTGCGTCCCTCACGCGTTGGGAGGGCACGCTCTCGCCACCTCTCCCCGCTTGCGGGGAGAGGGCAGGGTGAGGGGCAGCCACAAGGGATATCGTTGCCGCCCGCCACCTCGTCAGCCTCGCGCGGCGAGCGAGAAACCGTAGGGCGGGTTGACCCCGGACTTGATCCGGGGGAAGCCCGCCATATCGCGGACTGTTCACACGGCGGCGGGCTTCGCGTTCGCTCAACCCGCCCTACGCAGGCCATGCACGATCGCGCGCTGCGCTCTCTCCACGCTTGATCCGCACGTGGACAACTTGGGCGACCGGCCGGTCGCTCCTACAGCGCTGCCACGTGCCGTTAAATCTTCATCCCCAGATGCTTCGCCACGCTGAACACGTCCTTGTCGCCGCGGCCGCACATGTTCATGACGAGGAGATTGTCCTTGGCGAGCTTGGGCGCGAGCTTCCTCACATAGGCCAGCGCATGCGCCGGCTCGAGCGCCGGGATGATGCCCTCCAGGCGCGCGCAAAGCTGGAAGGCGTCGAGCGCCTCCTTGTCCGTCGCCGACACATAGGTCACGCGGCCGGAATCCTTCAGCCACGAATGCTCCGGCCCGACGCCCGGATAGTCGAGGCCGGCCGAGATCGAATGGCCTTCGAGGATCTGTCCGTCGTCGTCCTGCAACAAATAGGTGCGGTTGCCATGCAGCACGCCGGGGCGGCCGCCGTTCATCGAGGCCGCATGGCCATTCGGCACCTCGAGACCGTGGCCGCCGGCTTCGACGCCGTAGATCGCGACCGACTTGTCGTCGAGGAAGGGATGGAACAGGCCCATCGCATTCGAGCCGCCGCCGATGCAGGCGACGAGGCTGTCCGGCAGCCGGCCTTCCGCCGCCGTCATCTGGTCGCGGACCTCGTTGCCGATCACCGACTGGAAGTCGCGCACCATCGCCGGATAGGGATGCGGACCCGCCACCGTGCCGATGATGTAGTAGGTGTCCTCGACGTTGGCGACCCAGTCGCGGAGCGCCTCGTTCATGGCGTCTTTGAGCGTCGCGTTGCCGGAGGTCGCGGGGCGAACCTCGGCGCCGAGCAGATGCATGCGGACGACGTTCGGCGATTGCCGCTCGATGTCGGTGGCGCCCATGTAGACGACGCAGGGGAGATTGAACTTTGCCGCCACCGTTGCGACCGCGACGCCGTGCTGTCCTGCGCCCGTTTCGGCGATGATGCGCTTCTTGCCCATGCGGCGCGCAAGCAGGATTTGCCCGAGGCAGTTGTTGATCTTGTGGCTGCCCGTGTGATTGAGCTCGTCGCGCTTGAAGTAGATCTTTGCGCCACCGAGGTGCTCCGTCAGCCGCTCGGCGAAATAGAGCGGCGAGGGCCGGCCGGTGTAGTGCGTTTGCAGGTGCGCCAGCTCTTTCGCGAAAGCCGGATCGCGCTTCGCCGCCTCGTAGGCCTTCTCGAGCTCGAGGATCAGCGGCATCAGCGTTTCAGCGACGAACCGGCCGCCGTACAAACCGAAGAAGCCACGGTCATCGGGACCGGAGCGCATCGTGTTGGCTTTCGCCTGGGCCGTCGCCATGTCCGTATCGCCTTCTCTTGAGATTCAGCCGGCGGACTTTGCCGCCGCGATGAAGCGTCTGATTTTATCCGCGTCCTTCTCGCCCGGCGCGCTTTCGACGCCCGAGGAGACGTCCACCGCCGTCGCCCCTGTCAGCCGGATCGCTTCGGCCACGTTCTCCGGCGTGAGACCGCCCGAGAGCATGTAGCGGACCTTGTCCTTGACGCCAAGCAGGGCGCGCCAGTCGAAGGCAACACCATTGCCGCCAGGCATGACGCCTTTCATGCCCTCGGGGGGCTTTGCGTCGAACAGGATGAGATCGGCGGCTTCGGAATAGGCGAGCGCGCGCGTGGCATCCTCGGCTGTCCGCACCGAGATCGCCTTCATGACGGGGATGCCGGTCAAGGCTGTGATGGCAGCGACCCGCTCCGGCGTCTCCTTGCCGTGCAATTGGAAAAGATTTGGCGAGACGGCCGAGGCGATCTCCCGGATCAGGGCGTCGTCCGCGTCGACCACCAGTGCCACGATCTTGGCCCGGCCACGCATGATCGCCGCAAGCTTGGCAGCGGTTGCGACGTCCACCCGGCGCGGCGTGTTCGGATAGAAGTTGAGCCCGATGTAATCCGCCCCCGCTTCCAGCGCCGCAATCAGCGTTGCCTCGGTCTTCAAGCCGCAGATTTTGACGTCAGTGGGCATGCTCGCTCCGATGACTGAGTTGAGCTTGCCTCGCCGGGCGCATGCATAAGTATCGTAACGGCATAGCTCCCCGATGCCGCGCCCCCCACCCTGTCCCTCCCCACAAGGGGGAGGGGACGTTGGAGTGACAGTCTTCGGATTGTCGAACCGTGTGACGGCGAACGCAGTCGCGGTCGCGGGCCGATGCAGCGGGGCGTGAGACAGCCAGCCGGTCTGTAACGGGCTTACCGTAAGGGATGCACGGAGCATGTTCCCCCTCCCCCTCGTGGGGAGGGTTGGGGTGGGGGGTGGCTCTTTCGGGGCGCGTCAACATTTCTCGTTCATTATCGCTCAGCGATGCGATCGTGGCGAGCGCTCGCGGCTATGAGCGGTCGTGTCGGGATGCGCAAACAAAGTAAAGGGAAGGGCGCCAGCGTCCGGCCGCTTCCTAAGCCGCCTTGCGCCCCGATGCGCCGAGCGCCTTCTCGGCGCCGGTGTCACGCTCTCTCGTGAGCCGGGTCGCCTCGTGACGCCAGCGGAAGGCTTCGCGGGTGCGGACCCGCGCGGTGCGGCGCCATTTGCTCTGCGACAGCCACATGGCGGCGCCACCGGCGAGGAGCCCGGCCATGAAAACAAGGAACAGGACGAGAGACAGCGGTGCCTCGACGGACATTGCGGAGGTCGCGCGGCCGAAGGGATCGAGCGACACGAGAACCGGCGCCCGATTGGCCAAGCCGAACGGCACGATGAGGAGAGCGGTGACGATGGCGAGGAGCAGCCAGAAAAATCTACGCACGGCCTATCCTGATCCTCATCTCGAGCGCTGAGCGGCCGCTTCGGTGGTGCGGCGGCGGCCGGCGGCCCGCTTGGGCGTCGCGGCGACGGCGGGGGCCGCCTGCACGCCCGGCGCCGGCACCGGCCGGTTCAAACGCTCCCGCAGATCCTTGCCGGTTTTGAAGAAGGGGACGAATTTCTCTTTGACCGTCACGGGCTTGCCGGTACGGGGGTTGCGCGCGGTCCGCGGCGCGCGGTGCTTGACCGAGAACGCGCCGAAGCCTCTGAGCTCCACCCGGTCGCCGCGTGCCATCGCGGCGATGATCTCGTCGAACACGACGTTGACGATCCGCTCCACGTCCTTATGAAACAGGTGCGGATGGTCATAGGCGAGCTTCTGGATCAACTCCGACTTTATCATCCCCGCCGCTCCCTAGCGATGTGCTTGTTATGCCATGCTAATTCTCGGGACCGTGCCAGAGGGACAATAAACCGTCAAGTTGCAGGGCTTGTATCACACTGTTTTTGTCGAGACGGGTTGCAAGGTCGAGACCAGCGAGTGCGGCCAGCCGATCGGCGAAGCTGTCGCGGCTGCCGAAAAAGTCCCAGCCCGACTCCGATTTGGGCTTCCAGTCGACGACCTTGAGCTCGGCGTCGATGCCTTTGGAGGCGGCGAGCCAGGCGAGCGCTTCCTTTTCCCCGCCGATCTCGTCGATGAGCTTGAGCGTCAGCGCCTGCCGGCCGGAATAGATGCGGCCATCGGTCAAACCGGGCACGGCAGAGGGGCTGATCTTGCGCCGGTCGGCGACGAGCGCGTTGAACCACTGCTGGCTTTCTTTCACCATCTCCTCGGCGAGGGCCAGGCCTGCCGCGTCCGGCGGCTGGAAGGGTGAGGGGTTCGCCTTCAAAGGTCCGCTCTTGATCTCGTACATCTTGACGCCGAGCTTATCGAGCAGCCCCGAGACCTCCGGGAACTGGAAAATGACGCCGACCGAGCCCGTGATCGTGTTGCCGCGGGCGACGATCCGGTCGGTGGCGAGCGAGATCATGTAGGCGGCCGAGGTCGCCATCGTGCCGCAGACGGCGATCACGGGCTTCTTGGCCTTGAGCGCGGTGATCGCCTCGTAGAGGGACTCGCCACCTGTCGTCGTACCGCCGGGACTGTTCACGGCGAGGATCACGGCCTTCACGCGATCGGACTCGCCGAGCTTTTCGAGGAGCTCGATCTGCTTGCGGTCGTCGGTGATGAGGCCCTCGATTGCGACGCGGGCGATCTGGTCGGAGCCGCCCAAGCCGTCCTCGCCGCCAGCGCGCGCGATGAGCGCCAGGATGGCGACGAGGCCTAGGAGCACGGCGCCGATCCGCCAGACCGAAAGCCGCCGCCTCAGCCGTCGCCGCTCGAGCGCACCGTCGAGATCCATGCTCATGACTTACCTCGCAAAGCGCACGGCTTCTACGCGCCGGCTCAAAATCGTCATCTCGCTCACTCCCTCCGAGGCCGGCCTTCTCCCCGCGCGGGAGAAGGCCGGCTGAGGTTGGATCTCGTGTCGAGCACCTGAAATACGCGACCGACATTGCCTAATGAAAAAGGCCCGCGCAAGCGGCGCGGGCCTTTGTCTCGATCTGCGTCTTAAGCCTCAGTCGGCGCTCGTCTCGTCGCCGGAGCCCTTCTTGCGGAGCGCGGCGCCGAGGATGTCGCCGAGCGACGCGCCCGAGTCGGACGAGCCGTACTGCGCCACGGCCTCCTTCTCTTCCGCGATCTCGAGCGCCTTGATCGACAGATTGACCCGGCGGGCCGTCTTGTCGATCTGCGTCACGGCGGCATCGACCTTCGTGCCGACGACGAAGCGCTCGGGCCGCTGCTCGGACCGCTCGCGCGAGAGATCGCCGCGCTTGATGAACGCCGTCATGTCGCTGTCGGCGATCTTCACTTCCAGGCCGTTCTCCTGCACCGCAATGACCTCGCAGGTGACCGTCTGGCCCTTCTTCAGGCCGGCGACGTTCTCGAAGGGGTCGCCCTCGAGCTGCTTCACGCCGAGGCTGATACGCTCCTTCTCGGCGTCGACGTCGAGCACCATGGCCTTGACGTTGTCGCCCTTCTTGAAGGCCTTGATGGCTTCTTCGCCCGGCTGGTTCCACGACAGATCCGAGAGATGGACCATGCCGTCGATGCCGGTGTCGAGACCGATGAACAGTCCGAACTCGGTGATGTTGCGGACCTGGCCTTCGATGGCCGAGCCCTTCGGATGCGAGGTGAGGAACGCATCCCACGGATTGGCCTGGGTCTGCTTGAGACCGAGCGAGATACGCCGCTTCTGCGGATCGACCTCGAGCACCTGGACCTCGACCTCCTGGCTCGTCGAGACGATCTTGCCGGGATGGACGTTCTTCTTGGTCCAGCTCATTTCGGACACGTGGATCAGGCCCTCGACGCCGGGCTCGAGCTCGACGAACGCACCGTAGTCGGCGATGTTCGTGACCTTGCCCTTGAAGCGCGCGCCGACCGGATACTTTGCGGCGATGCCCGCCCACGGATCCGCCTCGAGCTGCTTCATGCCGAGGCTGATGCGCTGGGTCTCCGGATTGATGCGGATGATCTGCACCTTCACGGTGTCACCCACATTGACGATCTCTGAAGGGTGGCTGACGCGGCGCCAGGCCATGTCGGTGACGTGCAGCAGGCCGTCGATGCCGCCCAGATCGATGAACGCACCGTAGTCGGTGATGTTCTTGACGACGCCGTCGATGATCTGGCCTTCCTCGAGCTTGGCGACGATCTCCGAGCGTTGCTCGGCGCGCGTCTCTTCGAGAACCGAGCGGCGGGAGACGACGATGTTGCCGCGACGGCGATCCATCTTGAGGATCTGGAAGGGCTGCTGCTGGTGCATCAGCGGGCCGATGTCGCGGATCGGACGGATGTCGACCTGGCTGCCCGGCAGGAAGGCGACGGCGCCGTCGAGATCGACGGTGAAGCCACCCTTGACCTTGTTGAAGATGACGCCCGTCACCTTCTCGTTGGCGTTGAACTTCTCCTCGAGGCGGACCCAGCTCTCCTCGCGGCGCGCCTTGTCGCGCGAGAGAACCGCTTCGCCGAGCGCGTTCTCGACGCGCTCCAGATAGACCTCGACGGTGTCGCCGACCTTGACGTCAGGCTTGCCGGGGCCGTTGAATTCTTTGACGGGAACGCGGCCTTCCATCTTCAGGCCGACGTCGATCAGCGCCAGATCTTTCTCGATGGCGACGATGGTGCCCTTGACCACCATGCCTTCCATGAGGTTGTCGGTCGGGAAGGCTTCGTCCAGCAGGGCCGCGAAGTCATCGCGGGATGGGTTCATCTCTTTAGCAGATGCCGCTACGTTGGCGCTCATCAAGTCTCCTCTTCGCGGTGTCTAGACACGTCGCGTTGCGTTGAGACGCTTCGGCTTTTCTGAAATACGATCGTCAGGAGGCCGCAACGGCCAGTCAGCCGCTGCCTCGATGACGCCGCACCCCATAGCCTTGGCGTGGGTTAGCGATGCCGCCCTGCCCGAGTCTCGGGATTGCGAACCCCGGGGCCTCGCCGGAAAGCGCAATGGGGCCCACCCGCTAGGGAGTGCGCCCCGTCTTTCCGGTCTTCTCTGCGATCAGATGCACGGCGGCTCTGAACGCGCCTTCTATATCCAAATCGGTGGTATCGAGCAAGATCGCGTCTTCTGCCGCGACGAGCGGGGCGACCGAGCGGTCGCGATCCCGGCGGTCGCGGGTGCGGATGTCCTCGTGAATCTGGCTGAATTTAACCTCCGCGCCGGAGCGCTCGAGCTCCTTCCAGCGGCGCCGCGCGCGCTCCTCGCTGGACGCGGTGACGAAAATCTTAACGTCGGCGTCCGGCATCACGACGGTGCCGATGTCGCGGCCGTCGAGCACGGCGCCGGGCGGTTTCGCGGCGAAGGCGCGCTGATACTCGAGCAGCGCCTGCCGGACCTCCGGAATGCGGGCGACGATCGAGGCCGCCTCTCCGGCCTCCCGCTCGCGCAGACGAGGATCATCGAGTGTCGTGTGGTCGAGCGCCCGGGCGGCGGCGAGAGCGGCGCTCGTGTCGTCGAGCTTGTGGCCGCCAGCCAAGACGTCGCGGGCGACGGCCCGATAGAGCAGGCCGGTGTCGAGATGGTGGAGGCCGAAATGCGCGGCGATCCGCTTGGCGAGCGTGCCCTTGCCGGACGCAGCCGGCCCGTCGACAGCGATCCGCATGAATGTCTCCCGCGTCAGGCGGACTCGAACGACGCGCCGAGCCCGCGCATCAGGCCGAGAAACTCGGGAAAGCTCGTCTGGATCATGGCGGTGTCGTCGACGGTCACGGGCTTGTCGGCGCCGAGGCCGAGCGTCAGGAAGGCCATGGCGATGCGATGATCGAGGTGGGTCGCGACCGTGCCGCCGCCGGCCACCTTGCCGGTTCCCGCAACGGTCAGCGTATCGCCCTCGACTTTGGCCGCGACACTGTTTGCAGCCAGGCCCGCCGCCGTTGCCGCCAGCCGGTCGCTCTCTTTGACTTTCAGCTCGGCGAGCCCCTGCATGATCGTCTCGCCGTGCGCATAGGCAGCAAGGGCTGCCAGCATCGGATACTCGTCGATCATGCTCGGCGCCCGCTCGGGCGGGACCGTGACGCCCTCGAGTGCCGAGTGCCTGACGCGAATATCGGCGACCGGCTCACCGCCCTCGATGCGCTCGTTCATCAGCTGCAGGTCGGCGCCCATCTCCTGGAGCGTCAGATAGAAGCCGACGCGGCTCGGGTTGACGAGAACGCCCTCGATCGTCACCTCGGAGCCCGGCACGATGAGTGCGGCGGCGACGAGAAACGCGGCCGAGCTCGGATCGCCGGGGACGTTGACGTGACAGCCCTTGAGCTCGGCATCGCCCTTGACGGTGATGCGTTGGCCTTTGCCCTCCGGCACGACCGCCGGCGGGGCGCCGAAATGCGCGAGCATGCGCTCGGTGTGATCGCGCGTCGCCTCGTGCTCGATGACGGTCGTCTCGCCCGGCGCGCCGAGCCCCGCGAGCAGGATCGCCGACTTCACCTGTGCGGAGGGCACATCGAGCGTATAGGTGATGGGAATGGCGCGGCGCGGCCCCTCGATGGTCATCGGCAGGCGATCGTCCTTGCCCTCGACGACGGCGAGACCCATCTGCCGGAGCGGCTTCAGCACGCGCCCCATCGGGCGGCGGCTCAAGGAGGCATCCCCCGTCAGCGTCGCCTTGAAATGATGGCCGGTCAGCACGCCCATCATGAGGCGCGTGCCGGTGCCCGCGTTGCCGAAATCGAGCGGGGCCTTCGGCTGCGTCAGACCGCCCGTGCCCCGGCCGCGCACCCGCCACTCATCGCCTTGCTTGACGATCGGAACACCCATCTCGCCGAGCACCCGCGCCGTGCCGAGCACATCGCCGGCTTCCAGCAGGCCTAAGATCGTCGTCTCGCCGGTCGCCAGCGCGCCGAAGATCAGGGCCCGGTGTGAGATCGACTTGTCGCCGGGCACCTTGAGGCGGCCCTGGAGAGCGCCCGAGCGGTGCGACGTCAAAGGGGTCTTCTGGTCGTGGGGCATATGGCTTTCCGCGTGGCCCGGCCGGGCGGCTGCTGGCGGGCATTGAGCAGACGGCTCCCGCCACTGTCAACGCGCGGATCATGTCCGTTTGGGGACCGCTGCGATTGGCCTTTGACATCGGCCGCGGCGTCGTGGCAGACGGGTCGCCAAATTTCGGCTTATTGAGGCAAGGATCAGCGGAATGTCGACCAAAGCGGCACGCGGAACGAAGCGCACGTGCCAAGCCTGCGAGACGAGGTTCTACGACCTCAACCGCAGCCCGATCACCTGTCCCTCCTGCGGTGCGGTGCAAGCCAAGGATACGCGGGAGAGCCGCCGGGCCGTCGCTCAGGTGGACGAGGAGGAGGAGGTCGTGGTGCCGGCGGCGCGGGTCGCCGCGGCAGCGGGCGCAGGTGCCGGAGCGGTCGCCAGCGGCGAGGAGCTGCCGGAGATCGTCTCCATCGAGGATGTGCCCGAGATTGAAGGCGAGGACGCCGAGGCCGAGGGCGAAGGCGAGGCCGATACCTTCCTCGAGGAGGAGGAGGACGGCGACGTCGGCACCTTCATCGACAACCCGATCGAGGGCGACGAGGAGGAGGCGTAGGTTCCTCCCTTATTTCCCGTGCGGGAGGACGGCGCACCTGGTGCGTCGTGCGTAGGGTGGACTGAGCCCTTCGGCGAAGTCCACCACCACCGGCGCTGCGTTTGCCGCGGTG